>CAWGZN010000001.1:0-110746 GCA_963827075.1 uncultured Acidimicrobiia bacterium
GTGAGCAGCGCATCGATAGACGACGCCGGTGTGATCGGGTCGTTGGTGCTCATGTGATTGCCTTTCGTCCGTCGGCTCGTTGCGGCGCGGACGGCTCAGGCTCGCTCGACGTCTCCAGGGCCGTCACGTGGCCCACGGGTCGCTGGGTGGATGCCACTTGAGACGCCCGATCGATGCCCGCTCCGTTCGCTCCACCGCCTGCGTCGATGCAGGCGACATCCGACCCGTCCGACGGTACGCCGGTGACACGCGGTGTCACGAATTCGGCGCCCACGACGAAGTTCAGAGGCGCTTGGCGAACCGCGCGTAGAACACGCGGTGCTGCGCGGATCGACCCCTTTGGCGTTGGCGGTCATGAACTCGCGCACATGTTGACGGTGGTGGGCCGTCAGCGAGGCGGCGAAGGCGGCCAGCCGTCGTCGAGCGTGGCGTCCTGGGCGTCCTGGCCCGGCGCTCTCCCAGTACTCGCCGACCCCGTAGAGCTCGATCATCCGTCCGTGGAGCGCCTTCTTCGTCGCCGCGTCCATGGTCGCCGGGTCGGCGGCGGCAGCCTCGTCGCGCCGGAAGCGGTAGATGAACCCGTGGAGGTAGCGTGTAGGTCTCGGTCGCCGACTTGCCGGCCGTCGGGTTGGTGGCCGCCTTCGTCGTCTCGTAGATCTCGAGCGGCAGCGTCTTCCTCCTCCCGCGCAACCACAGCTCCCAGGCGTCCTCGGGTGTCGGCCGTGCGCACCTTGCGCCAGGCCTGGACGAGCGAGCTCCCGGGTCTGAGTGCGGTGGTAGGCGTGCCGCATCTCGTGGAGCAACGTCGTGCGGAGCGACAGCGGCCCCTCGGAGAACGGCGTCTGACCGATCAGGATCGCGGTGCGCGGCAGCGTGTCACTTCCCGTCGGGACGACCTTCGGCGGCAGGTGCCGTCCGGCCGTGGGCAGCCAGAGCGCCACGTTGACCTTGCCTTCGACGTAGCGCTGGTCGCTCGTCGACCACGCGGTCTCGTCGAGCGCGAGGTGCGTGCCCCGGACGAGCAGGCGGCGATACCTCATCACCTGGTCGTCCCCCGACGAATCGCGCGCCGCTCGGTAGTCCTGGGCGAACGCATCGTCCGGTGCGGTGTCCGTCGGTTCTCTGACCTCGATGACGGTCCAGCCCTTGGGAAGGGTCGGCGCCGTCGCCTTGCCGCCCAGCGTCGTCGCCGTCGAGCGCAGCACGTGGAAGCGCTTGCCGTCGCTGACGACGACGGTGACCTCCGGGGATCCCTCGGCCAGCTTCACCGCGTCCGCCTGGTTGGCGAACCCGTCGAAGCGCCCCGGCGCGTCGCCGATCGGCACGATCTCGTCGTCGAGCACCTGCGCTCGCGGGGCCGCCAGGGGGAGCCGCTTGGCGATCAGCTCCTGGGCGGCCCGCCGTTGCAGGATCACGCGGGTCACGGCCCGGTTGCCCGCGGTCGTCTGCAGCGCGAGCAACTCGGCGGCGGCGCCGAGTGGACGTGGTCGGATGGAATAGCGGGCCCGCACGGCGGGTCGCGCCGCTCGTCGTACCCGGACGCCCTCCACCGCCGTGACGCTAGCCACCGGCGTCGATCACCCGTATGCTGCGACGCGGGCGGGACGGGAGGGAATCGCGGGTGAGGCCAGCGACCGGTGCGGTCACTTCGATCGCCACGCTGTTCGTGGTGTCGGCCTGCAGCGACTCGCATCGATCGTTCGGCGAACCAACCGTGATCGCGGGCGTGTACCAGGACAGCTCGGGCGTTGGCACCGAGGTCCGCGGGATCCCGTGGAAGATCACGGTCGAGACCACGAGCGACGGATGGTGCGGCTCGGACCTCGAGTTCGGCGGAGCGGTGGTCCACGGAAACCAGCCCGAGTGCGTCGAGGCGGCGGAGAACGGCATCACCGGCGCCGTCGAGATGGCACGCGTCGGCGAGCGAACGTTCTACGTGTTCTACGCGCCGGGATGGCGCCAGTACGGAATCGGCTCCCATGCCGCTTCGGCCGCCGATCCCCCGGCGGAGACGGCGAGCTGGGGCGTGTCGCAGGCGGGTCCGGTCGTCCTGGTGTTGAGCGAAGGTGGCGGCGAGGAGCTGGTCGTGGACGTCCGTATGAGGGACGCCGGCGGCGCCGAAACCGTGGTGACCACCCCGACCTGAACGACGCGGCCCGCTCCGGAGTGGCGCTTCCACCACCCGTCCGGCAGGCTGGGCTCGTGCCGATCGATCGCATCGATCACGTCCAGCTGGCCATGCCATCGGGCGGCGAGGACCTGGCGGTCGCGTTCTACGAGGGGCTCCTCGGGATCCAGCAGGTGCGCAAGCCGCCTCACCTCGCGGTTCGAGGCGGCTGCTGGTTCGAGGATGACGACGTGAAGGTGCACCTGGGGGTCGACCCCGACTTCCGCCCCGCCCGCAAGGCCCACCCGGCGTTGCTGGTCACCGATCTGCCGGCACTGGTGGCGGACCTCCGCAACGCAGGGATCGAGGTTCGCGACGACGAACCACTCGCCGGCTACGAGCGCGTCTACGTCGATGACCCGTTCGGCAACCGCATCGAGCTGATGGAGCCGGCCGGACGCTGATCGAGACCGCAGACCGCCGATCGGCGGCGGTCTACGACTTCAGCGGCCACCGCGTGGTCCACCCACCGGGTGGGCCGTCGATGCCGACCTCGTCGTCGAAGATCTCGGCACAGGCCGCGACACAGACCTGGCAGACGACGAGGTCGGCGTGGGCAACGACGCGGACCTCTCGGTTGTGACGTCCGCAGAACGAGCACGTCACATCCTGGTACCCCGCCTGATCGTCGTGGCTGAGCATCCTCGAACGGTACGGCCGCCAGCCCCGAGCGCTACCCCCGCTTCCATTGCCGGGGCTGAAGGAACTCGTCGAGCGGCACGCGGCCGGCCAGGTTGTCGATGGTCCCGACGAGTCCGGCGAAGGTGCACTCGGCGACGAGTTGGAGGAGGTCGGAATCGGTGAGCCCGGCGTCAATGGCCCGCTCCACCACGTCGTCGTCGACCTTGCCCCGCTGTCGCACGACCTCGCGGGTGAAGGCATAGACCGCGGCGTGGACCGGGTTCGCAGGTTCGGTGCCTGCTCGCATCGCGTCGATGTCGTGTTCGTCCACCCCCAAGGTGGCGAGCATCGTGGAGTGGAACGCGACGCCGTAGGCGTTGTCGACGGCGACGCCGACAGCGACGCCGGCGATCTCGCGGTGCACGGCGGGAAAGGTCGGGTCGGCGACCGTGCGGCGCAGGGCGTCGAACGCGGCGAGCAGCGTGGGACTGGCGGCCGTGACGGCGGCGAGGTTCGGCACGAAGCCGAGGTCGGCGGAGATCCCGTCGAGGATCGGTTGAGCCGCCGCCGGTGCGGCGTCACGGGTGAGCGGGTTGAGTTTCATGGCCACGATCATCCGCGCCCGAGCGACGGGCGGCCATTCCCCGCGAGGGAAGCGACGCCAGTCCGCTTCGGGCGTAGCGTCCCCCGCATGTCCCGCTCCGTGGCTGCGGAGAGCACCGCCTTCGGCGACCTCGTCCGGTACTGGCGGCGCGTGCGGCGCGATGAGTCAGCTCGACCTGGCGGCGGCCGCGGCGACGACACCCAGATACATGAGCTTCGTCGAGACCGGCCGATCCCAGCCGAGCCGGGAGATGGTCCTGCGACTCGCCGTCGCCCTCGACGTCCCGCTCCGCGACCGCAACGGGCTGTTGGTGGCGGCCGGATTCGCACCGAGCTACCCGGAGCGCGATCTCGATCACCCCGCGATGGAGCAGGTGATGGACGCGCTGGGACGCATGCTCGACCAACACGCGCCGTACCCCGCGGTCGTGATGGACCGACGCTGGGACGTCGTCCGCGTCAACACGGGAGCGGCTCGTCTGTTCGCCGGGCTGTGCGCCCCGGACCCGATCCCCGATCCCGCCAACGTCCTGCGCCTGATGCTCGAGCCCGGGCCCGTGCGCTCGGCCGTCCGGAACTGGGACCGGGTCGCACCCTCGCTCCTCGAGCGGGCCCGCCGCGAGGCGGTCGGGGGCGTGATGGACCTGGCGACGGCCGAACTCGTCCAGCACCTCCGGTCCGGCGCCGATCTGGCCGCGCTGGCGACCCCGCGGTCCATCGCCCCGCTGGTGCCGGTCATCGACGTCGAGTTCACGTACGGAGACGGCGAGCTCCGCTGGTTCTCGGTCGTCTCCACGATCGGGACTCCCGTGGACATCACCGCCCAGGAGCTGCGCCTCGAGGCGTTCTTCCCATCCGACGAGGAGACAGCGACCCGCTGGCGCGAGATCAGCACGCGCGCTGAATGACTTGCGGCGAGCGCCGCGGGCGCGGCGTGGTCCTCCGCCAGCAGCTCCGACTCGTAACCTCGCCGGGGGCGACGAAAGGAGTGGGTCGATGTCGTTCACGTCGGAGGAGCTCGCCTACCTGGGATCGCAGCCGCTGGCGCGCCTCGCAACCCGCTCGGCCGACGGGCAGCCGGACGTGGTACCGGTCAGCTTCGAGTTCGATGGCGCGTACTTCTGGGTCGGAGGTCCCGGCGCGTCCGTGCTCGCCACCCGCAAGTTCCGCAACGTGCTCGCGGGCAACCGCGAGGTCGCCCTGGTCGTCGACGACCTGGTCTCGTTCGACCCGTTCGTCGCCCGCGGGATCCGTGTCTACGGCCGCGCCGGTGACCCGATCGAACGCGAGGGCGTCGTCGGGCCGGGCGTCTACCTGCCGATCACACCGTCGACGTCGTGGAGTTGGAACATGGCCGGCGAACCGGTCGGTACGGAGTGGTACGAGTCGAGACGCGCCACCCACGCCGAGCCGGTCCAGGCCGCCGACTGAGCCCGACGATCGCTCTCGTCGTGCTTCTCGGGGGTCAGCGGGTGGCGGCGACGAGGGCGGCGGTGGCGAGGAGCCGGGTCGAGTCGAGGGTGGGCAGGGCCGAGTCCGCCGGCGCGATGAGCAGCGGGATCTCGGTGCACGCGAGGGCGACGGCGTCGCAGCCACGACCGGCGAGTCGCTCGATGACGCCCTGGTAGGCGCGCCGCGACGCATCACTGAACACGCCGTCGACGAGCTCGTCGAAGATGATCCGATCGATCAGCTCGGCGTCCTCGTCGTCAGGAGGAACCGCCTCGATCCCCACGGCGCCGAGCGCCTCGGGGTACACCGGTCCGGCCGTGATGAACCGGGTCCCGAGGACGCCGACTCGGCGAAAGCCGTCCCGGCGCGCCCGGTCGGCGACGACCCGCCCGATGTGCAACCACGGGATCGGTGAACCCGCCTCCACCCAGGCGAACGCCAGGTGCGCCGAGTTGTCCGGACAGATCGCCAGCTCGGCCCCGGCGTCGGCAAGCAGACGAACGGACTCCAACATGACCTCGGCCACGCCCTCGTGGTCTCCGGCATCGAATGCCGGCATCCACCGCGCCAGCGGGATCGAGTCGAGCGTGACCCGCGGGTGGTCGTGCTTGCCGACCAGCTCGATGCCCTGCCGGCAGATCTCCCGATAGCACAACGCGGCCCCTTCGGCGCTGCATGCCACGATCCCGATGTGCTTCACCCACCGCAACGTACCGGGGCGTCCCTTCGCCGGCGCGCCCGGTACGGCACAGTGTTCAGGTGAGCGGCCTCGGCGTGTTGCGCAAGTTCCGGTGGACCACGGTCGTACCGCTGGCGGCACTGATCGTGCTCATCCCGACGTGGAGCACCAAGCCGGGCGGGCCGGTGCTCGCGCTGGTGGCCGTGTTCCTCGCTGGTGCCGTCCCCGCCGCCGTGTATCACGCCGAGGTGATCGCGCATCGGGTCGGCGAACCGTTCGGGTCGCTCGTGCTCGCCGTCGCCGTGACCGTGATCGAGGTCGCCCTGATCGTCACCCTCATGGTGTCGGCCGACTCCGACACGTCGACCCTGGCGCGCGACACCGTGTTCGCCGCGGTGATGCTCACGTGCAACGCGATCGTCGGGCTGTCGCTGCTCGCGGTCGCCTTTCGGGGTGAGATCGCGACGTTCAGCTCGGAGGGGACGGCGACGGCGCTGGCGACGGTGCTCACTCTCGCGACCTTGAGCCTGGTCGTCCCGACGTTCACCACCAGCCGGCCGGGTCCCGAGTTCTCTACCGAGCAGCTCACGTTCGCCGCGCTGGCGTCGCTCGTGCTCTACCTGCTGTTCGTGTTCGTGCAGACCGTGCGCCACCGCGACTTCTTCGTCGAGCCCGATGCGGAGGAGGAGAACACCGAGCACGACGACGAGCCGCCGTCGAAGCGGGAGACGCTCGTGAGCCTCGGACTGCTGCTCGTCGCCCTCATCGCCGTCGTCGGCCTGGCGAAGGTCGAGTCGCCGGCCATCGAGGACGCGGTCGACGCGGTGGACGCGCCACAGTCCGCGGTGGGCGTGCTGATCGCGATCCTGGTGCTGTCGCCCGAGTCCGCGGCCGCGGTGCGCAACGCGTCGCGTGGACGGGTGCAGACGAGCTTCAACCTCGCCTTCGGTTCGGCGATGGCCAGTATCGGGCTGACGATCCCGGCCATCGCCGTCGCCTCGATCTGGCTCGACGGCCCGCTCGTGCTCGGTCTCGGCCCGACGCAGATGGCGCTGCTCGCGGTCACGGCGGTCGTCGGCGCGCTGACCGTGCTGCCGGGGCGGGCCACGCTCCAAGAGGCGGCGGTTCACCTGGTGATCGCGGCCGCCTTCGTGTTCCTCGCCGTCAACCCGTAGCGACGCGCGAGCATCGACATGGGCGTCGCGCCGTCGTCGAGCCGCTGGATCGAGGCCGCGGCATCGTGCTCGCACCGGCGTGGCGGCGCGACTGCGGGCTCGCACCAAGCGCCGCCCCGAGGAGCGGGTCGCGCGCATCGAGCGGGTCGTCGGCTGGCTGGCGGCCGGCCTCAAGGAGCGACCGGACGCCTGAGACTCAGTCCGGACGGTGGCGCCGCGGGTTTCGCGTCGGGTTCTCGTACGGGCGGGCGATCGGGTAGCCGTGCAGATGCGGGAGGAGGTGGCCGCGGCCGCCCGGCGGCAACACCGCGGCGCCCGCCCGCTCGATCAGTTTGCGCAGCGATCTCATGTCATCTCCAGAGGTCGTCGGGACGTCGGCGATACGGAGCGGCCGCATGCCGAGTTCTGCGACGTTGGTCACGATCTCCGAACGTGGCCATGAGATGTCCAGGTTCGCGGGGCCATGATCGAACCATGACCACCGACCCGTTCCTCGATCGCACCGAGTATCCGCCTGGCGTCCCGTGCCTGATCGACTCCGAGCAGCCCGATCCGGAGGCCGCAGCCGAGTTCTACGGCGGGATCTTCGGGTGGGAGTTCGAGAACAAGCTGCCCCCTGGGCTCGACGACAAATACCTGGTCGCAAGCCTCCACGGCTTCGACGTTGCCGCGATCGCGTCGCCGACACCGGGAGTGACCGGCCCGCCGACCTGGAACACGTACGTGAGCGTGGGCGACGCCGACGCCACGACCGCCCGCGCCGCCGCGCTCGGCGCCGATGTCGTCGTCGCCCCGGTCGACGCCGGCCCTCCCGGCCAGGTGGCCGGCCGGTGGGCGGCGCTCATCGACCCCGACGGGGCGCCGTTCCGCCTCTGGCAGCCCGGCTACCGCCACGGAGCCCAGCTCGTCAACGCGCCCGGCACGTGGAACTCCACCGACCTGGCCACCGCCGACGCCGAGCGGGCGACGAGCTTCTACGGTGCGCTCTTCGGATGGAAGGCGGACCCCGTCGACTTCGGCGGTGGCGACACCGACGGTGACGCGTTCATGTGGCGGCTGCCCGGCTACGGCGATTTCCTGGCGATCCGTGATCCGGACATCAAGCGCCGCCACGCCGAGCCGTGGGTGCCCGCCGGGTTCAGCGACTGCATCGGGTGGATGACCGCGGTTCCCGGTTCCGCGGGCGCCCCCGCCGCCAGCTGGAACGTCACGTTCTCGGTCGAGAGAACGGACGCCGTCGTCGAACGGGCCGTGCAGCTCGGCGGGACGGTGGTGTCGCCGCCGACCGACCGCGGCGGTGGCGTCGTCCGGGTGGCGACCATGGAGGACCCCCAGGGCGCCCGCTTCACCGTCGGCAGCTACGACCCGACCGCGATCGCCCAGGGCTGAACCGCCGGCTACCGGCCGGGGGCGTCGAGGCGGTCGGCGAGCGCGCCCATCGTCAGCACGTCGAGCCGGCCGGCGTCGCGCAACCGCGCCGCCTCCGCGCAGATCGACTCCAGCGCCCGCAGGGCCCGCTCGGGTGCGGCGGTGACGTTGTACGGGTGGAACCACAGGTGGAACAGGGACCGCTCCCTCGCCGCCAGTCGCATCCTCGCCCGGGGCCTCCGCGCCCAGAGCCGGGCCGGGATCCGGCGCCCTCGCGTCGCCGGCGCGAACAGGTAGGTCTGCGGGACGTTCCACACCCCGGTCGGTTCCTGCTCCGGCCACGCGGCGGACCGGGGCAGGGGCCGCACCCGGTCGACGGCGCGGAGGAGGCCGCCCATCGCGGCCGTCGTGGCCCGGCCTCGGTAGCTGCGGAAGCCGTGGCGGCCGAGCGCGGCGACGTGGTCGATCGCGTTGCGCGGGTACACGAAGGAACGCAGGTCGATCCCGTCCGCGGCGGCCACGGCCCTGCACGCGTCGAGGTCGGACCCGAACGCCTCCTCACCGCACCCCGGCTCGGCGGCGATCAGGTGGGAGAAGGAATGGCAGCCGACTTCCTGCTCCACCGGGCAGCTGCGGATCGCCGCGACGATGTCGCGCCCGTAGAACGCCGGCGCCTCGTCGAGCGTCGAGCACGGGTCGATGTCGAACCAGTCACCGTCCAACCACGGGTACGCCGGGCGCACGATGTCGGGGTGGGGGCGGCCGCCCTCAGGGGCGCAGCGGTCGAGGAACAGGTGGCCGACCAGCGCCCACGTCGCTGAGATCTCGTGACGGGTGAAGACGTCGAGGATCCCGGCGATCACGGTTCGTTCCGTGCTGTAGTCACGCTGGGCACCGCCGTCGCGACGGTGCGCCTCTCCCCACGCCAGCTCGGTGTCGATCGACACCACCGCGACGCCGCGGTCGAGCCGCGTCGCCAGTGTCACCCGCGGCTCCCCACGCGCACGCGCTCCTCGAACAGGTCGCCGAGCCGCCCGGCCACCTCGTCGAGCGTGAACCGCTCAGCCCATTCGCGCGCCGCTCGCACGCGTGCGTCGCGATCCGGATCTGTGGAGGCCGCGACCATCGCCTCGGCGAGCGCGGCGCTCGAGCCCACCGGAACCAGCCGGGCGTGCCGTCCCTCGTCGGTCAGCTCCGCCACCGGCCCGATGGCGAAGGCGACAACCGGCGTGCCGAGCGCCATCGCCTCCAGCACCGCGCTCGGCGAGCCCTCCGACAGCGAGCTGAAGGCGAACACGTCGGCGCACGCGACCAGCGCTCCGGCGTCGCCCCGCCACCCGAGCAGGTGCACGGCGTCGGTCAGCCCGTGGGCGGCGATCGCCGACCGCACGTCCGGCTCGGCGGACCCGGCGGCGCCGGCGATCGCCAGCTCGGCGTCGGGCAGCTTCAGCCGGACCTCGGCGAGGGCCTCGACGAGCAGGTGCTGCGCCTTCTCGGGCGCGATCCGGGCGACGTTGACGAACAACGGGCGGCCGTCACGGAGCCCGAACGCGGCACGGCCGACGTCCGGCGGCGGCCGTTCGTCCGCGACGCCGCGGGGCACGACGGTCACTCGAGCCCGCGGAACGTCGAACAGCTCACAGTTGGTGTCCCGGGCGTAGGTGCTGACGGCGCGGAAGTGGACGCCGTCGGAGCGGGCGGCCCGGCGGGCGATCGCCTGCATCGTCCGGCCCTTCCAGCCGGCGACTCCCGGTTGCAGGGCGCGCTGGAGGGTGAGCTCGCCGGTGCGGTTGAACGACGAGACCACGGGGATGCCGAGCGGCCGGGCGGCGAGCTGGCCGGTGAGGTTGGCGCTGAACAGCGTGGTGTGGACGACGTCGGGGCGCCACCGCCGGAACTCGCCGTGCAGCCGGGCGGCCGCCCACGGCCAGGTGCGGCCGGCCCAACGGCCGGAGAGGCCGATGGCGACCACCGGGATGCCGGCCTTCTCGAGCCGGCCCTGCAGCTGATCGCGCTCGTAGAGCCGGACGACGCGCTGGTCGAACCGCGGCGCCAGGGCCAGCACCTCCTCGACGAGGCGGCGCTCCGCTCCTCCGGTGTCGGCGAGCGAGTCGACGACGTGCAGGACCTTCACCCGCGCCTCACGCCTGCTCGGCGCGGTCGCGGCGAAGGAGCGTGGCGGCGACCCAGCGTTCGACGGCGGTGAGCGTTGCGTCCTGCGTGTCGACACTGGTGAGGCCGTGGATCTTCCCCGGGACCACGGCGACCTCCAGGCGCGGCCCCGCCCGGGTGACGATCTCACCGAGCTCGCCCGCCCGGGCCAGCTCGAAGTCGCGGAAGTAGTTGTCGTCGTCGCCGTAGACCAGCAGCACCGGGACCTTCCGGTCGACCAGCGCGGCCAGCTCGCGGCAGAAGCCCCGACTGATCCAGCCCGGGTCGCGCCGGCGGCCCGGACGGAGCCGGTGGCGGGCCACCCCGGAGAGGGCCTTGGTCGTCCGGCGGAGGGCGCGGCGGCGGGCCGGGCTGCGCACCACCCGCCAGAGGTGGGCCGGGCTCGCCCGGCGGGCCAGCTTCGACAGCGGCCGGCGGTCGATTCGCCGGGCGACCTCGAAGTCGTGGACCGGAGGCACAATGAGCGCCACCCCGGCCACGGATTGGGCCTGGGACGCGTGCGACAGCGCCGTACGGGCTCCGAAGCAGTTGCCGACGAGCACCGGTTGCAGCCCTTGGCTCGCGACCCAGCGACCCACGGCGTCGAGGTCCTCGACGAACGGCTGGTCGAGCCGGAACACCTCCTCGCTCCGCCCACCGCTCTCGGCCACACCGTGGTAGCTGAAACGGACACCGTGAAGACCGGCTGCGGCGAGCCGGCGGGCGAGCCGGACCTGAGTGCGCCGCGGCCCGGACGAGGGCCGCCAGCCCCCACCCCGCAGAAGGACGGCCGCGAGCCCGGAGTCGGGCCCGGTGGGGCGGGTGACGACCGCGAGCAGGTCGCCGAGCGGCGAGGCGATGAAGACGGGCTGCTCGACCGCGGCGGTCGCCGCCTTGGACTGCTCGACAGCGGTCATGTAGGGAGCATCCTGCACCGCCGCGAGCGAGTGAGCGCCAGCGAACGAGCGGCCAGCAGCTGCGCAGGCAGTATGCGGTGTGGCCGGGGAACGCAGTGAGCGGTCACGGCAGCTGGGCGACCAGCCAGTCCGTGGTCGCATCGAGGATCGCGCCGACGGGCGCGAGGCGGTCGTGGACGAACCACCACGTCTCGGCGGAGGGACAGCACGCCGCCGTCACGGCGAAGCCGCCCTCGGTCCAGCCGTCGGCGAGCGCCCGGTATTCGTCCCGCAGCTCGTCCCGCTCCTCGAGCTGGAGGAGCAGTACCGGCCGCGGCGGTCCTCCCATCAGCGCGGCCAGGTGTCGATCGGCGGCGGTGTGGAACAGTCGTCCTCCGACCGGGATGCCGAGCAGGTCGATGAAGCCACGCCGGGCGAGCTCGGCCTCGGGGTCTTCGCCGCCGGTGGTCCCGGCGCTGAGCTGGTGGACCGAGCGGGCTCGCAGTCCTTCGCGGAAGAATCGCCGGGGGCTGACGGTCGGCTCCCACAGCACGACCGGAGCCCCGTCGCGCTCCCCGGCGACGGCGGCCGCGGCGAGAGCGCCGAAGCGGGTGCCGAGCACCGCGATCGTGTCGACCGGGAACCGCTCGCCGAGACGGAGCGTCGCCGCTCGGGCGTCCTCGATCATCGAGTCCAACGTCAGGTCGACTGCGTCGCCGTCGCTCTGTCCTGCGCCGCGGGGGTGGAAGCGCTGGACCACGATCCCCTGCTCGGCGAGGTGCCGACCGAGTCGAACCTCACGCTGGTAGTTGGCGCCGAAGTCGGAGAGGATCGGCGAGCAGACGACGAGTCCGGCGCGGATCCGGCCCGCGGGGACGTGCCGGCAGCCGAACACGCGGCCGTGCTCGCCGAAGAACTCGACCTCCTCGGTCGCCCCATCGGGGCGGTGCGTGATCGCCAACTGCTCCGGCGGGGACCCGCCAACCAACATCCGGACTCTCTTCTTCTCTCCCGTGCGCCTCCTCGGAGCGTAACCTCGGTCCGATGGGCGGGATGAGGACGGCCCATCGCCGAATCGTGCGCCGGATCCCGTCGTCGGGCGCGCACGCGCATCGCCGCCATCCTGCCCCGCCGGATCCTCGCGTCGTACCGCCACCGCCGGACCGACGCATACCTGGTCTCGTTCCCGAAGTGCGGGCGGACGTGGTTGCGGGTGATGATCGGGCGGGCCTTCCAGCTGCACTACGGCCTGCCTTCCGACGCCGACCTGGTCGAGCTGCACCGGCTGGCCGAGCTCGACCCACGCGTGCCGTGCGTCGTGGCGACCCATGACGACGCCCAGTGGAAGGCACCGGAGGACGTGGCCGGCGACATGTCCCGGTTCCGGGGCAAACGAGTGGTGCTGCTGGTCCGCGACCCCCGCGACGTCATCGTGTCGCTGTACCACCAGCGCCGGGGCCGGCACGGCGGCTACGACGGGTCGCTGGCCGACTTCCTCGACGAGCGGGTCGGCGGGTACGAGACCCTGCTGCGCTTCTACGACCGCTGGGCCGAGCAGGTGGGGACGCCGGGCGTGCTCCTCGTGCGCTACGAGGACCTCCACGCCCGCCCGGATCGGGAGCTGCAGCGGGTCCTGCGCTTCGTCGGCGTCGACGTCGGACCGGACATCGTCGCCGACGCGGTCGCCTTCGGTTCGTTCGACCACATGCGGGAGCTCGAGGAGGCCGCGGCCTTCCCGAGCGAGAAGCTGCGGCCGGGTCGGCACGGCGACGTCGCCACGTACAAGACGCGGCGGGGCAAGGTCGGCGGCCACCAGGACGAGCTCACGCCCGCGCAGATCGCCCGCCTCGACCAGCTGCTCGCCCGTTCCGCGGCGAGCCGGTTCGGCTACGCCTGATGGACGATGGCGCCAGCTGATCGGCCGCCGCCGTTCCTGTTCGTCGTCGGCTGCGGTCGGTCGGGGACTTCGGTGCTGCGGCGCGTGCTCGACGGGCACTCCGAGCTCGCCGTCGCCCACGAGGGCCGCTTCATCGTCCCGCTGGGCCGGCGCCGGGCTCGATACGAGAGACCGCACGGCTTCGACACGGACGCCTTCGCCGCCGATCTGCTCGCCGACCGGGCCGTGCGCGGCAACCTTCAGCTCGGGCCGGACGATGTCGGCGCCGCCCTCGACGGCTCGCCGGTCGCCGACTATCCCGACGCCGTGCGCCGGGTGTTCGCCTACTTCGCGGCGCGCCGGGGCAAGTCGCGCTACGGCGACAAGATGCCGGCGTACGTGCTGCGCATCCGGTTCCTGGCCGGCATGTTCCCCGAGGCGCGCTTCGTCCACATCGTCCGGGACGGCCGGGACGTCGCGTTGTCGGCGGCGGCGATCCCCGGTGCCGCGGACCGATCCGGTGTCCCTCGCCATCGACTGGCGCGACCGCGTCGACGCCGGGCGGCGGGCCGGTGGGGAGCTCGGCGCGGGCCGGTACCACGAGGTGCGGTACGAGCAACTCGTGGCCGAACCCGAGGCGCCGATTGCGGAGGTGTGCGCCTTCTTGGACCTGCCGTTCGAGCCGGACATGCTGCGGTTCTTCGAACGGCACGACGAGGTGCCGGCGAAGCTCCGGGACAACCCGCGTCACGCCCGGCTGGCCGAGCCGCTGTCCGCCGGCACGCGGTCGTGGCGCACGGCGATGACGCCGGAGGACCGGGAGCGGTTCGAGGCCGTGGCCGGTGACCTGTTGACCGACCTCGGGTACGAGCGGGCCGTGCCCGACCCGCCGGCCCGGGCCCGCGCCGCCGCCGCATGGGGCCGGTTGCGCCGGCAGCTCGACCGGGCCCGGGCTCGCGGCCCCGGAGCGGTGCGTCGCGCCCTCGGCCGCCGCTGACCCGTCACCTGGACGCCGGGTCGGCGGACGGGATCCCGTAGAGGGCGAGAAGCTGCTCGCGCACTGTCGCCGGGTCGTACGCCGCGGCGCGCCGGCGGCCGGCGGCGCCGAGGCGGGCCCGCAGCGGGGCGTCCCCCACAAGCCGGGCGACCGCGTCCCCCGCCGCCCGAGTGTCGCCAACCGGGAAGATCAGGCCGGCCTCGTCGTCGCCGAGCAGGGCCCGGATCGGCGGGAGGTCGCTGCCGGCGACCGGGATGCCGTTGATCATCGCCTCGGCGGCCACGCGGCAGAACGAGTCGAGAACCGACGGGCACACGACGACGTCACAGCGGGCATAGACCGTGCGCACGTCGGGGAACTTGCCCTCGATCGAGACTCGCCCGTTGGCGGCCATCGTCCGCAGTCGCTGCCACGCGGCATCGAGGTCGTCGTCGGTCTGACTCGAGAACACGAGCCACTGCACGCGCTCCGGATCGCCGAGCGCGTCGATGATGTCCGGGAGCAGGTGGAACCCCTTGTACTGCCGCGGCGCGCCGAGGTAGGCGACGCGAACCTGGTCGCCGTCGAGGTGCTCCGCGGCGACGACGTCGGCGGGATCGATGGGGTTGGGGACGATCTCGATCTCGTCGGCGGTGGCGAGCCGGGCGTCGACGGTGAGGTCCCGAGCGAGCGGCGAGACCGCCGCCCAGCGCACGTGACAGCGCGGAAGGACCAGCCGCCAGAGCCACCCGAACCAACGCACGGACGGCGGGACGGCGAAGTTGTGGACCCACACGACGAGGCGCACACGGCTGAGGAACGCGGCCGGGAGCGAGAGGCTCAGCTCCTTGAGGCCGTTGGCATGGATCGCCGACAGCTCGCGACGACGCCGCACGGCGAAGGCGGCGAGCCGGATGGCGGTCCACGCCCGGCGCAGAGGCCGGAGACGCCGGCCCGACGACACGATCGGCAGGTGCCGGTCGGCACCGCCCTCCTCGTCGACGAGGCGCACGAACCGGCCCGACGGAGGGGCGGCCAGGATGCGGTCGGTGACATCACCCACCGAGGTCAGGACGGTGGCCAGCGACCGGGTGGATCCGCCGATCCCGGTGGGGATGCTGACGAACAGCACCGCCGGCCGGCCGCGTGATCTCATGTTCCTCCGACGTCCCAATGCGCCGCCACGTGGACCGGCGACAGGCGCCCGATGCCGGGCGGGCCGACGTCGAGATCGGGTCCGGCCACCTCGAACGACGCCGCCGGCTGCCAGGCGAGCAGCTCGCCGCGGGCGAGGAACACGCCGACCCACAGGAAGTACCGGCCACGTGGGAGCGGGAGGTGGTCGATGCGGCAGCGCACCTCGACCTCGTCGTCGTCGGGGAGGTGGACGTCGTGGCGGAGCAGGAAGATCGGTGCGGCCGGCCCCTCGCTGCAACCGATGCACACGCGCCCGGCGGCCGGCTGGGCGCTGCGCAGCACGAGCATCACGTCGGCGGCGTCCTGCGTCCGCAGCATGCGGCCGTCCACGCCGGTCACCCGCGCCTTGACGAGCTGCACCACGCCGTCGGAGTCGGCGGTGATCTCGGCGACGTGCTCGAGCGCCTCGCGATAGGAGCCGAGCACGTCCCGGACCGGCCCGTCCGCCTCGACCCGGCCGGCGTGGAGCCAGACGACCCGCTCGCTGATGCTCTCGACGGCCACCAGGTCGTGGGAGACGAAGACGAGCGTCGTGCCGGCCGCGAGCATCGTGCGCATGCGGTCGATGCACCGCTGCTGGAACCCCGTGTCGCCGACGGCGAGGACCTCGTCGACGAGCAGCACGTCGGGCTCGAGGAAGGCGGCGACGCCGAAGCCCAGCCGCATCTGCATCCCGCTCGAATAGAACTTCACCTGCCGGTCGACCGCATCCTCGAGCTGGGCGAACTCGACGATCTCGTCGAACTTGGCCGCCACCATCTTCCGGGGCAGCCCGAGCAGCGTGCCGTAGAGGTGGATGTTCTCCCGACCGGTCAGCTCCGGGTGGATGCCGGCCCGCACCTCGATCAGGGCGCCCGTCCGGCCGGCGACCTCGACCCGTCCCGCATACGGGTACATCACGCGGGTCAGGATCTTGAGCAGCGTCGACTTGCCCGACCCGTTGATGCCGACCAGACCGATCGCCTCGCCGGGCTCGGCACGGAACTCCACGTCCTCGAGCGCCCAGCGCCACCCCCGCCGGCCGCGCCCGCCCAGCTGACGCTTGACCGACGCGGCGCGGGCGCGCAGCGACTGACGGGTCGGGTCGGCCCGGAACCGCTTCCAGACGCGCGTGGCGTCGATCGTGCCGTCAGGCAACGTCGGCAAAGCCGGTCTCCATCCGCTTGAACGCGAGGTATGAACCCACGAGCGTCACGACGCTGGTGACGGACGCAATGGCGACGAGGTCGAGCCGAGGGGGCAGGCCGAACAAGATCGTTCGCCGGTAGCCGTCGATGACCGGGGCGAGCGGGTTCAACGCCGAGTACCACGGCCACCAGGACCGCGGGATGACCTCGAGGCCATAGCCGACCGGGGTCGCGAACAGGCCGAGCTGGAGCCCCATCGGGAGCATTTGCCGGATGTCGCGGACGTAGACGAGGAGCGCCGAGAGGAGCAGCGTCAGCCCGAGGGTGAACGCGAGTTGAACAGCCATCAGGACCGGGACCCACAGCGACGTCAGGTGGGGCATGAACTGATAGATCGCGAACAGCACGCCCAGGATCGACACCGCGATCGCGCTGTCGACGCCGGCCGTGGCGACGGACGCGATGGGGAAGACCTCCCGCGGGCAGTAGACCTTGTTGAGCAGCGTCAGGTTCTGGACGATGCTCACCGCGCCCTTGCCGAGGGCACCCGCGAAGAACGTCCACGAGAGCAGCCCGACGTAGGAGAACAGCGGGTAGGGGACGCCGAACGTGCGCACGTCGACGACCCGCTTGAAGAACAGCGTGAAGACGACCATCATCAGGAACGGAGTGAGCAGCGCCCAGGCGAACCCGACGCGCGTCTGCTTGTACCGTGCGCGCAGCTCCCGCTCGGCGAGCACGACCACGAGCTCGCGACGGTCCCACAGCTCGCGCGCCATGGCCACGGGACGCACGAGCCGCCGGAAGATCAGTTCCGGCGGTGGACCCTGGACTGCCGTCAAGACTGCTCCTCACACGTGGACCCGTCGTTGCCCGCTCGCAACGTGTGCGCGGGGCACGATACTCGTTGAGGGGCGCAGAGGCCGGGCGCTAATCGCCACTCCGGCGCGGTCGTGAGCGACCTCGATGTCCTCAATGTGATCTCGTCGACGCAGCGGCGCGGCGCCGAGATGTTCGCGACCGATCTCTCCGCCGACCTGCGGGACCGCGGGGTTTCCACCGACCTCGTCGCGCTCACGGCAGCCGACGATCCGGAGTCCCTACCGGTCCCGGTGCTCGGCCGGGGGACGCTCGGGCCGGCGACGCTGCGCGCTCTGCGAGGGGCAGCGACGCCGGCGGCGGCGGTCATCGCCCACGGGTCGCGCACGCTCCCGGCGTGCGCGATCGCGCTGATGGGGACCGGCGTTCCCTTCGCCTATCGGAGCATCGGCGACCCGGCCGTGTGGTCGGCGGGGCCGGTCCGGCGGGCCCGCACCGCGCTGCTCCTGCGCCGAGCCCGACTCGTCACCGTGTTGTGGCAAGGCGCGGCCGACGTGCTCGTGCAGCAGCGCGGAGTCGCGGCGGACCGGATCCGCATCATCCCGAACGCGGTCTCCGCCGCCCGCTGCCCGATCCCCGACCTCGAGCGCCGGCTGGCCGCTCGCCGGCGCTTCGGACTGCCGGAGGACGTGTCCGTGGTCGCCCACGTGGGCTCGTTGACCACCGAGAAGCAGGTCGACGCGGCGATCACCGCGGTCGCCCAACTCTCCGGCGTCCGGCTGCTCGTCGCCGGCAGCGGGCCCGAGCGGTCGATGCTCGAAGCGACCGCGGCGCGTGATGCACCCGACCGCGTGCAGTTCCTCGGCGCCGTCGCGAGCGTCGGCGACGTCCTCGCGGCCGCCGACGCGGTGGTCCTCTCCAGCCGGACCGAAGGCATGCCCGGGGTGCTCATCGAGGCGGGGCTCAGCACCCGTCCGGCGGTGGCGTTCGACGTCGGCGCGGTGTCCGAAGTCGTCGTCGACGGTGAGACCGGCGCGCTGGCGCCCGCTGGCGATGCCGCGGCCCTCGCCGCCGCCATCCAGCGGGTGCTCGCCGACGCCGACCGGATGGGCGCCGCGGCCCGGGAGCACTGTCTGGCCCGGTTCGAGATCGGCGTCGTCGGCGCCCGCTGGGCCGACCTGGTCGGCGAACTGACCGACACCTGACCGATCTGGGCGCGTTCGTTCTCAGGGGCTGCGAGAGATCGCGCCCAGAAACCGGAATGAGAAGGATCGCGCCCAGATGGACGGGCGGCGCGAACTGCTGGTCGCCGGCGGACGGGGTCGCCTACGCTTGGCCGCCGCGGCGGACCGGGTCGTTGCGGCGCCGGCCCCCGGAGGACTGCGTGGACAGGGATGAGACTGCGGACGAACCCGTCGGTGTGCTGATGTTGACCAAGGGCCTCGGGCGGGGTGGCACCGAACGGCTGCTCGTCGACGCCGTGCGGCACCTCGATCCGGCCCGGTACCGCGTGGAGGTCGCGTACCTGCTCCCGTGGAAGGACGCCCTCGTCGACGAGATCCGCGGCGTGGGGGTGCCGGTCCACTGCCTCGATGCCCCTCGCCCGACCAGCGTCGCCTGGCTCGGCCGCCTCCGCCAGCTGGTGCGAGACCACGACATCGCCATCGTGCACACGCACATGCCGTCGCCCGCCGTCGCCGCCCGGCTCGCCCTCGGGCCGCGCCATCCGGCCATCGTGCACACCGAGCACAACCTGTGGGGGCGCTATCGCCCGCTCACCCGCTGGGCCAACCGCCTGACCTACCGGCGCAACCGGGCGGTGATCGCGGTGTCCGACGGTGTCGCCGCCTCGATCCGGTCCCGCGTGCCGGTCGACGTCGTACTCCACGGCGTGGAGGCGAACCGCGCCCACGACGCCTCGACCGCCCGATCGGCGGCTCGGGCCAGGCTCGGACTCGGCGCCGACGAGCCGGTGATCGGCACCGTCGGCAACTTCACCGCCAAGAAGGACCACGCCAACCTGCTGCGGGCGGTCGGACTCCTGCGCGCCGAGGTCCCGACGGTCCGTGTCGTCCTCGTCGGTTCGGGTCCGCTGGAGGCCGAACTGCGGCGGCTCGTCGCCGCCCTCGGGCTCGACACCACCGTCGTCTTCGCCGGCTCGCGCGACGACGTGCCCGAGCTGCTCCCGGCGTTCGACGTGTTCGCCCTGAGCTCGCGGTTCGAAGGATTGCCCATCGCCCTGTTGGAGGCGATGTCCACGGGTCTGGCCTGCGTGGCGACGACCGTCGGCGGGATCCCCGAGGTCCTCACCGACGGCCACGACGGGCTGCTCGTGCCGCCGGAGGATCCTGACGGACTGGCCGCCGCCCTCGGCGCCCTGCTCGGCGATGCCCGCCGGCGGGCCGAGCTCGGACGCCACGCCGCCCGACGGGCGAGCGACTTCGACGTGAGCGGGGCGGTGCGCGAGATCGAGCGGGTCTACGACGAGGCCCTCGCCCGGTGCTGAGCACCGCCGTCGCCCGCCGCGCCGCCGCGATGCCCGGCGCAACACTCGTGGTCGGGGTCGCGCTCGCCATCGGCTACCTGATCGCGCTCGCCTGGGCGATGGACAACGTGTCCTACGACGTGTGGGGGGCGATGGTCATCGGTCCGGTGCTGATCGCGATCAGCATCCCGATCCTCCTCCGCGCCAGCCGCGCCGACCCCGATCCGCTGATGCGGAAGATCCTGTTCGCCGCGTTCGCGACGAAGATGGTGGGCTCGCTCGTGCGGTACGCGATCACGTTCGAGGTGTACGGCGGACGCGCCGACGCCGGCGGCTACCACGGCTCGGGCTCCCGCCTCGCCACGGCCTTCTGGAACGGCACGTGGGACCGCGTGCTGCAGGACGAGGTCCCCGAGGTGGTGGGCACCGAGTTCATCCGGCTCGTGACCGGAGCCGTCTACGTCGTCACCGGCCCGACCAAGCTCGGCGGATTCCTCGTCTTCGGGTGGCTCGGGTTTTGGGGTCTGTTCTGCTTCTACCGGGCGTTCCGCATCGCGTTCGCCGACGGTGACCACCGCCGCTACGTCCTCGCCCTGTTCTTCCTTCCGTCGCTCGTGTACTGGCCGTCGAGCATCGGCAAGGAAGCCTGGATGCTGTTCACGCTCGGCCTCGCCGCGTACGGAGCTGCCCTCGTCCTCACCTACCGCCCCCACGGATACCTCGTGCTCGGCCTCGGCCTCGCCGCCACCGCCGCCGTGCGCCCGCACGTCACCCTGCTCGTCTTCGTCGCCTTCTTCGCCGCCTACCTGTTGCGCCGGCGCTCGTGGCGAGCGTCGCAGCTCGGCCTCCTCGGCCGACTCGCCGGTCTCGCTCTGCTCGTCGCGGCCGGCATCCTGATCGTCGCCGCGACGGCGCGGTTCTTCCACCTCGACACGCTCACCAGCGGCGGTGTCGAGCAGGTGCTCGACCGCACGACCGATCAGTCGACCGGCGGCGGCTCCGACTTCGCCACGGTCCGGGTGACGTCACCGTCGGAGTACCCGTACGCCGCGCTGTCGGTCATGTTCCGTCCGTTCCCGTGGGAGGCCGGCAATGCCCAGGCGCTCGCCGCCGCACTGGAGGGGGTGGTGCTGATGGCGATCTTCATCCTCTCGCTGCCCCGCCTCGTGCGGGTTCCCCGGTTCGCGGTCAGCCGGCCGTATGTCGCGTTCGCCCTCGCCTACACCGCGCTGTTCGTGCTCGCCTTCTCGGCGATCGGCAACTTCGGTCTGCTCACCCGCCAGCGCACCCAGCTGCTCCCGTTCGTGCTGATCCTGATCGCGATGCCGGCGCGGGCGAAGGTCCCGGATCCCCGGGAGGTCGAGAGGGCGCCCCGCCGGACGCCGGTGCGCGTCTAGAACGGCCTAGAGGAGCTCGCCGCGGAAGGAACGCTCGCGGAGGCACCCGCGGGTGTCGAGAACGAGGCGGGCGTGCTCGGCGACGTCGTCGAGGGGGGTTTCCGGGTGGTCGACGAGCACCACGACGAGATCGGCGGCCTCGATCTCCTCGATCGTGCAGGGCACCACCGGGACCGGGACGTGCGGACGGCCGACCGACGGGAGGTTCGGCTCGTACGCCCGGACCTGGGCGCCGAGCGCGGTCAGCCGCTCGACGACCGCCAGCGCGGGTGACTCGCGCCAGTCGGCCGTCCCCGGCTTGTAGCTCAGCCCGAGGGCGAGGATGCGACTGTCGCGGACGGCGCGGCCCTCGCCGTTGAGCATCACCATCACGCGCGTGGCGACGTAGTCGGGCATGTGCTCGTTGACGTCGTTCGCCAGCTCGACGAAGCGAAACGTGCGCCCGAGGCTGTTCTTGACGCGCCACGACAGGAACGACGGGTCGATGGGCAGGCAGTGGCCGCCAACGCCGGGGCCGGGCGTGAACCGGAGGTACCCGAAGGGCTTCGTGGAGGCGGCGTCGATCGCGTTCCAGATGTCGATGCCCAGGTCGGCCGCGTACATCGCGAGCTCATTGACGAGCGCGATGTTGACGTGCCGGAACGTGTTCTCGAGCAGCTTGACGAGCTCGGCCTCGGCCGTGGAGCCGACCACGACGACCTTGTCGACGAGGGTCCGATAGAACGCCTCGGCGACGCGCAGCGAGTCTCCGTCGACGCCGGAGACGACCTTGGGCGTGTTGACGAGGCCCCACGTCGGGTTGCCCGGGTCGATCCGCTCGGGCGAGTAGCCGAGGAAGAAGTCCTGCCCGGCCCGCAACCCGGACCGCTCGAGGATCGGTCGCACCAACTCGTTCGTCGTGCCCGGGTAGGTCGTGGACTCGAGCACGACGAGCGCCCCGGGCCGCAACGCGTCAGCGACGCTGCGTGCCGCCTGCTCGACGTGGGAGAGGTCGGGAACGCCGTCGCCGAGCGGCGTCGGAACCGTGATCACGGCGATGTCGAAGCCCGACATGGCGGCCGTGTCTCCGGTCGGACGGAAGCCGGCCGCGAGCGCAGCGCCGAGCGCCCGGTCGGAGACATCGGTGATGTACGAGGTGCCGGCCCTCAGGGCGGCGACGCGCTCGACGTCGGTGTCGAACCCGATGGCGGTGAAGCCGACGCGCACTGGCGCGCACGGCGAGGGGCAGTCCGACGTGGCCCTGGCCGAGCACGGCCACGGTGGCGCGGTGCTCGTCGATTCGGGCGATGAGGGGATCGGCGAGCCCGGTCACCGAACGCTCCCGACCGTGCGGTTCGCCGCCCGCGCCCAGGACACGGTGGCGGCCAGCCCGTCGCGCAGCGACGTCGTGGGCTGGTAGCCGAGGTCCCTGGCTGCCGCCTCGATCGACGCATGGGAGTGGCGGATGTCGCCGGGTCGGCTCTCGATGTGCCGGGCCTCGGTGTCGACGCCGACGAGCTCGGCGATGGTTGTGAGGAGCTCGAGCACACTGCGGGGCTCGCCGCGCGCCACGTTGTAGACGCGTCCGGCGACCACGTCGGCCGGCGCCGTCGCCGCCCGCAGGTTGGCCTGCACGGCGTCGGCGACGAACGTGAAGTCGCGGCTCTGCAGTCCGTCGCCGTGGATCTCAGGGGTGCGTCCGTGGAGGAGGGCGTCGATGAACCGCGGGACGACGGCCGCGTATTGACTGTCGGCCCGCTGACGCGGGCCGTACACGTTGAAGTAGCGCAGGCCCACCGTCTCCAAGCCGTGCAGGTCGGCGAAGACGCGGGCGTAGTGCTCACCGGCGAGCTTGCTCACGGCGTACGGGGACCGCGGCCGGAGCGAGGCGTCCTCCACCGTCGGTCCGCCGCCGCCGGCGCCGCCGTAGACCGACGAGGACGACGAGAGGACGACCCGGCGCACCCCGGCCTGGTGGGCCGCGTCCAGCACGTTGAGCGTGCCGGCGACGTTCGTCCGGTCCGTGTCGAGCGGACGCTCCACCGACCTTTGGACCGACCCGCGTGCCGCGAGGTGGTACACCACGTCGCAGCCCCGCACCACCGCGGCGACCACCGCAGGGTCGGCGACGTCGCCGGCGACGAGCTCGGCGTCGGGAGCGAGGTTGGCCGACGAGCCGGTCGACAGGTCGTCGAGCACGACCACATCGGCCTCGTCGGCGAGGAGCGCGTCGACGAGGTGGGACCCGATGAAGCCGGCGCCGCCCGTCACGAGGACACGCACGCGACGCTCCCCCGCTCGCTGACCTCCTCGGCGTGCTCGTGCACGCGCGCGATCACGTCGGTGACGATCTCGACCGCCTCGACGTCGAGGTCGCGCCAGAGCGGCAGGCTGACGACCCGCGCCGCGAGCCAATCGGTTCGCGGCAGGCTCACGGCCGGGCCGTGCCGGTACGCCTCGTGCCGGTGGACGGGCGGCGAGAAGTAGCGCCGGGTGTCGATCCCCTCGGCCCGCAGTGCCGCGACCACCGCGTCGCGATCGACGCCGAACGTGGCCTCGTCGACGACGACCGTGAAGTCCTTGTAGGTCGACTCGTCATCGCGACCGAGCTGCTGCGTGCGCACGCCAGGAATCGCGGCCAGCGCACTGCTGTACACGCCCACCAGGTGCCGCCGCCGGGCGAGGTGTTCGTCGAGATCGCGCAACGACTCGAGCGCGACGGCGGCGTGCAGTTCGGAGAGCCGCGCGTTGAGCCCGGCGAACCGCGTGTCGTACGTCCCGGGGTTGCCATAGTCGCGCCCCATCCGCACGATCGCGGCCAGCTCGGCGTCGTTCGTGGTGACGAGGCCGCCCTCGCCGGCCACCACGACCTTGGTCGGGCTCAGGCTGAAGACCTCGGCCGCCCCGAACCCGCCGATCGGCCGGCGCCCGCGGACCGCCCCCAAGGCGTGGGCGGCATCGAACACGACGGGAACGCCGCGCGCGGTCGCCAGCGACTCGACGCGCTCCGGGTGGCACGGCGCGCCGAACACGTGGGTCGCGACCATCAACGCCGATCCGTCCAACCGCGCGGCCGCGTCCTCCACGTCGAGCAGGAAGTCGTCGGTCCCGCACTCGGCGAACCGCGGGACGCCACCGGCCCAGGCCGCAGCGTGGGCCGTGGCCGCGAACGTGAAGCTCGGCATGAGCACCGGCTCACCGGGCCGGCCGAGTGCCTGGAGCGTCAGCATGAGGCCCGCCGTGCACGATGACACGGCGACCACGTGGGCGACGCCGAGCCGGGCCGCGACCTCGTCTTCGAGGTCACGCACGAGCCGGCCGTTGGTGAGCATCCCCTCGTCGTACGACGGCCGCAGGCGTTCCATCACACGCTCGAGCGGGGGCCGGGCGGGCCGGACGAACGGCAGGCCGCCGGGGAACGCGGGTTCACCGCCGAGCACCGCCAACCGGTTCACCGTCGTTCGCCTTGTCCGTTCAGCCGTCCGCCGGGACGTCGTGCGCCGGGGACTGCGCCGGCGTCTCGGGCCGCGGTGTGGACCCGTTCCCGCTGGTCCCGGCCGTGTCGGTGGCGGCCATGTCCGCGGCGGCCTGCTCGGCGGCCGCCTTCTCTTCGGCGACGACGCGACGATCACGGCGCAGGTTGAAGTAGCCGAAGTACTCGGATGCGGACGGCGCGGTGACGCCGACGAGCACGACGCCGAGGGCGGGCGCGCCGATCTGGGCGAGCAGGTCGCCGGAGCGCTCCGCCTCCCCCGCCGTGGTCCGACCGACGCGACAGAGCAGGACGACCCGGTCGACCATCGTCGCCAACTCGCGACCGATGCTCGACGCCAGCAACGGGGCGGTGTCGACGATCACCACGTCGGCGAGCGAGCGGGCCTCGTCGAGCAGGCGCTGCTGGCTCGCGAACTGCCCACCCGGCGGGCGCGTCGCCCGCCCGCTGCCGACGACGCGAACACCCGGGACCATCGTGTCCCGCATGAACGTCTCGAGCGGTGGCGGCGAGGGGCTAGCGAGGTAGTCGCTGACGCCCGGCTCGCGATTGTCCTTCGAGCGCCGGCCCATGCGGGCCCGCTTCAGGTCGAAGCTGAGCACGAGCACCGACTGCCCGCTCTCGCCGTAGGCGGCCGCGAGGTTGGCGACGGTCGTGGTCTTCCCGTCGTCGGTCCCCGCCGAGGTGATCATGATGACGTCGGCGGGGGAATGCGAACGGTCACCGTTCGATGTCGGCGTGTCCTCGGGCCGCGGTTGCCGCCGCGCCCCCTCCACCGGTGCGAGCAGCATGAGCGCGCTGCGCAGCGTGCGGAACGACTCGGCGACCGCGGAGTCCGGCTGACGGGCGACGGCCAGCCGGCGTTGTCGTGACCACACCGGAAAGGCGACGATCTCGGCGATCACCGGCAGGCCGAAATGCTCTTCGGCGCCGCGCCGCGTCCGGAGCCGGGTGTCCGAACGGTCGAGCATGATCGCCAGGCCGAATCCGAGCACCGCGGCGACGACCCCCGCGAGCACCATGCGCTGCTCACGGGTCCTCGTGCCGAGTGGCCGTTCCTGCTTCGAGCCCCGCTCCGGAACCTCGACCGACGTGAAGTTCACCGGCTGGACCTCGACGTCCTGGGCCTCGAGGACATCTCCCAGCTGGCGGATGAGGGCGTCCCGCTCGGCCGTCAGCGTCTCGACGTCCAGCGGGTTCCGGTCGATCGCCGCGTCGAGCTCGCCGATGCGCGCCCGCAGTTCCGTCTCACGCGCCGCCAGCTCCTCGTCGGTGGCCTGCTCGCGGGTCTCCTCGCGGGCGAGGAGGAACGCCACCGTCTGGGCCGCCACGGTGTTCGCGATCTGGGCGGCGAATTCGGGGTCTTGATCCTCAGCGGTGATGGACACGGTGTCCACGGCGCGGTCGGTGGCGACGCGGACGTTGCGACTCAGCCGCTCACTGTCGACGCCGAGGCCGAGCTCGGCAGCGGCCTCGGCGAGGACCTCGTCCTCCTTCGCCCAGAGCGCCACCACCTCGGGGTTCGCCGCGCCGCTGTCGCTGCTGTCACGATCACCCTCGACGAGGAGCACGTGGGTCGCCTCGTAGTGGTCGGTGAACCTCGCCGGCGTGGTCAGGTACACGAGCAGCACGGCGACGACCACGAGGCCGACGATGATCCACCACCGCCGCTTGACGATCTGCAGGTAGGCGAGCGGTTCCATTCAGGCCATCGACTTCCGATCCGTCACGCCGTGGCCTCGAACGTAGTCGGCAACGCGAGGGCGTTGGCGTCAGCGACGACGGAGATCTCGACGTCGTCGAGGCACGGGATCCGGGCGGTGGTCAGCTCCTCCAGCGCGCGCCGTACCGAGGTGTCTCGGCCGAGCGCACTGAGGCGGGCCAGGTCGTCGATGCCCGTCCGCAGCCGGTCGCCGTCCATTTCCAGCGGGACCAGCCGCGTGATCGCCGGATGGCTGGTCACATGGACCTCCTCCTCGCTGTCCTGCAACTGCTCCTCCAGCTTCTCACCCGGGCGGGCTCCAACGATCTCGATGGCGATCTCGTCCCCGACGACCCGACCGGAGAGCCGGACCATGCGTTCGGCGAGCTCGAGGATGTTGACCGGCTCGCCGACGTTGAGCGTGAAGATCTCGCCCCCGCACGAGAGGGCGGCGGCCTGGAGGGCCAGCATCACCGCCTCGTGCACGCTCATGAAGAACCGCGTCATCCTCGGGTCGGTCACCGAGATCGGTCCACCCTTGGCGATCTGGGTCGCGAACGTCGGGATCACGCTGCCCCGGCTCCCGACGACGTTGCCGAACCGGACGGCGCACCACCGCGACCCGGCCGGAGCGCGCCGGGCGACGAGCTGCTCGCCGAGCCACTTCGAGCGGCCGAGCACGTTGACCGGGCGCACCGCCTTGTCGGTGGAGATGAACACCAGCCGCTCGACCCCGACCGCGCTGGCCGCGTCGACGACGTTGGCGGTGCCGAGCACGTTGGTCTGGACCGCTTCGACCGGGTCCGCCTCGAGCAGGGGTACGTGCTTGTGGGCGGCGGCATGGAACACGAGCTCGGGCCGCACGGCCTCGAAGACCGCCCTCAGCCGGTCCCGGTCGCGGATGTCGGTGAGCACGAGCTGGCTCTCCGTTCCGCACGGCAGGTGCGCCGCCGCCTCATGGAGGTGCGTCTCGTCGTGGTCGAGCATCACCACGAGCGAAGGGCCGTGTCCCGCCACCTGAGCCGAGATCTCGGCTCCGATCGATCCGCCGGCTCCGGTGATCAGCACCCGCCGCCCGGCGATGGTCGCAATGATGCTCGCCACGTCGGTCGCGACCTGCTGCCGGCCGAGGAGGTCCTCGATCCGCAGGTCGCGCACGTCGCGCACCGACGGCGTCATCGTGAGCAGCTCATGAACTGGCGGAAGCACCTTGAGGGGCACGCCGGCCCGCTCGGCGCCCTCCATCGCCGTTTTCAGCAGCGACTGGTCGGCGGTGGGGTCCGCGACGAGCACCTCTCGCGCCGCGAAGTGCCGGACCACGTGGTCGAGCGTGGCGACGCCACCGACGACGGGGACGCCGAGCAGCGATCGTCCGTGCGACCGCGCGTTGTCGTCGACGACGACGACCGGGGACCTCCGGCTGGAGGGGGACGCCAGCATCTCTCGAATGATCGAGGCGCCCGAGACCCCCGCGCCGACGACGGCGACCCGTGTCGCCGATCGGTCGACCTTGCGCTTCAAACTGAACAGGCGCGCCTGGAAGCGGACGAGCCCCATGAACGCAGTCGCGACGACCGACGCCAGCACGACCACTGAGCGCGGCATCGGGAACGACAGCAAGGGATTGATGATGAACACGGCGACGCCCGCTGTCGCCCCGGCGAACACGACCCGGCGCGCTTCGGCGACGCTGGCGTGACGCCAGATGTGGCCGTAGACGCCCCATGCCCAGTTGGCCACGAGCTGGATGCCGACCACGATCGGCAGGCTCTTGAACATCTGCTCGCTGTACTCGTCCGGGATGTCACCGGCGAACCGCACCGCGAGCAACGACAGGTACGACCCGGCCACGAGCATGGCGTCGACCAGCGCCAACGGGATGCCGATGCGCAGGCCTGACGCGACGCGCAGCAGCCATCGACGACGTCCAGCGGCACGCACCAGCGCGTTCATTTCTCCCAATCGTCGAGCCAAGGGCCGCCCGCCTTCTCACGCGTAGGGCGTGCATTTTCGACGGTTCGCCGACCGAGCGCAAACGATTCTCCCTGCCGTTCCACTCTGCGGGGGACGCGCGCCACCACGTGACATCTTCCAGTCACCCGCTGTCCACCCGTCCGCCGGCCCTCCTTCCACCCACCCGCCCGCCCTGTCCACCCCCACCCGCCCGCCCGCCGGGCTTTGTGTCACCGATGCCGCCGCATGCGGCGAGAACGGTGACACAAAGCGAGGATCGGCGAGTTCGAGCGTGCCGGTGGAGGGACTCGAACCCTCACTGACGGGATCCTAAGTCCCGCGCCTCTGCCGAAATTGGGCTACACCGGCGGATCGCTCATCAGGCTACGTGCCACACTCAGCGGCCGATGGAGGTGCACGCCCTACCGACGCCGGCGCTGGTCATCGACGTCGACCTGCTCGACGCCAACCTGGCGACGATGGCGGCGGCGCACCCCGGGACCGCGCTGCGCCCGCACGTCAAGGCGCACAAGTGCACCGCCCTCGCGGCCCGCCAGCGCGCGGCCGGGCACACGTCATTCACGTGCGCGACGCCGCGGGAGGCCGTCGGGCTCGCCGAAGCGGGGCTGGGGCAGGACATCCTCGTCGCCAACGAGGTGGTCGACCCTCGCCGGCTGGGCGCGCTCGGCGCGCTCGGCGACGACGTCCACGTCACTGTCGCCGTCGACAGTGAGACGACCATCGATGCCGCCGCGCTCGCCGGCGTGCGCGCGTGTGTCGTCGACGTCGACGTCGGACTGCCCCGCTGTGGCTGCGACCCGCATGACGCCGGCCGTCTCGCCGACGTCGCCCGCTCCCGCGGGCTCGAGGTGCGCGGCGTGATGGGCTACGAGGGCCATCTCATGATCCTCGACGATCGCGAGCGGCAACGCGCCGAGGTCGCGGCGGCGATGGAGCGGCTGCGGGCCGCCCACGCCGACGTCGGCGGGGACGTCGTGTCGGCCGGCGGCACCGGCACCTACGACCTCCACGGTGACACCGGCGTGACCGAGATCCAGGCCGGCAGCTATGCCCTCATGGACACGTACTACGCCACGCTCGGGCTGCCGTTCGCCCAGGCGCTCGCGGTCGTCGGCACGGTGATCTCGGTGCGCCCGACCCACGTGGTCGCCGACGTCGGGCTCAAGGCGCTCGGCATGGACCACGGCAACCCCATGATCGAGGGGGCCACCGTGTGGTTCTGCAGCGACGAGCACCTCACGTTCGCCCCCGGTGACTCCGCCCCCTCGGTCGGCGACCGGATCCGCGTGATCCCGGCCCACGTCGATCCCGACGATGGCGCTGCACGAGACGGCGTGGTTGGTGCGTGGTGACGCGGTCGTCGATCGATGGGAGATCGACCTGCGGGGATGGGGATGAGCCGCCGGCCCGGCCGGCACGGACACGCGCTCGCCTGGATCGCCACCGCCGGGATGGGCGCGATCGCCCTGCTCCCGTGGCTGAGGTCCGTGCGGGGACGCGTCGTCACGGTGGTGCGGTCGCTGATGCCGTGGATCACGATCCCGGCGCTCCCGCTCGCCGTCGCCTCGGCCAGGCTCGGCCGCCGGGGCCTCGCCGCCGCCGCGGGAACGGTGGCCGCAATGGGCGCCGCGTCGGCCGCGCCCCTGACGGCGCGCCGGCGCCAGCCGGAACCGGCCGCTGACTCGCCACCGTTGACGATCGTCCACGCCAACCTGCTGTTCGACAACACCCGGATCGCCGACGTCGCCGGCACCCTCGCCCGGCTCGACGCCGACGTGGTCACGTTCAGCGAGTACACGCCGCACCACGCCCAGGTGATGCGCGAAACGCCCCTGGCCGCGGCCTACCCCCACCGGGTCGAGATGCCGGCCGCCCTGGCGTCGGGCACCGCCCTGTGGAGCCGGCATCCGGTCACGCCGGCCGAGCCGCCGGACACCCGGCACCACACCGTCGTCGGTGACGTCGACACCCCGGCCGGTCCGGTTCGCGTGATCGTGGTGCACACGCAGAGCCCGGTGATCCACCACGGTCAGTGGTCGGGCGACCTCGCCGTCCTGGCCGGGGTCGCGCCCGACGGCCCGACGGTGATGACGGGCGACTTCAACGCGGCCTGGTGGCATCCGGAGTTCCGGGCGGTCCTGGCCAACGGCTGGCGCGACGTGCATCAGGTCGTCGGCCGCGGCCTCTCGTCGTCGTGGCCGGTGGACCACCTGCTCGCGCCGCGGTTCATCCGACTCGACCACGCCCTCGTCAGCGACGGGCTCGTCGTCGGCCGCGTCGCCGACCTCGACATCCCCGGCAGCGACCACCGGGGGCTCGTGGTCAGCGTGGCGCGAGCTTCGTGAGCAGGTTGCGCAACGCCCGCCCGCGGTGCGACAGGTCGTGCTTCTCGTCCTCGCTCATCTCGGCGAACGTGCGGCCGTCACCCTCCACCGGCACGAACACGGGGTCATAGCCGAAGCCGCGTTCGCCCCGCTCGCGCTCGGCGATGGTGCCCTCGCACACCCCCTCGGCGGCCGTCTCCTCGCCGTCGGGCCACACCACCATCGCGACGGTCCGGAAGCTGGCCCGGCGATCGGCGGAGCCGACGAGCGCCGCGAGGAGCTTGGCCCGGTTGTCCGCGTAGCTCGCGTGCTCGCCCGCGTACCGCGCGGCATACACGCCGGGGGCGCCACCGAGCGCGGGCACCTCGAGGCCGGTGTCATCGGCGATCGCCGGCCGGCCGGTGGCGGCGGCGACCGCACTCGCCTTGAGCCGGGCGTTGCCCTCGAGCGTGTCGGCGTCCTCCACCACGTCGGGAACGTCGGCCGGACGCGGGGCGAGCTCGACGCTCTCGCCGAGGATGGCCGCGATCTCCGCCACCTTGTCGGGATTCGCCGAGGCGCAGACCAGCGACAGCATGGGCGCGCGGTCAGCGCCGCAGCTCGGGCGGGACGGAGACCATCTCGGCCTCCAGATCGACGATCTCGGTGAGACCCAGCTCGGCGAGGGCGAGGAGCTGGTCGAGCTCGCTGCGGGTGAAGGCCATCCCTTCGGCCGTGCCCTGGACCTCGACGAAGCGCGGCTCGCCGCCGTCCACCCGGCGCAGCATGACGACGTTCATGTCGACCTCGGCCGTGCTGTCCTCGGTGTAGGGCAGGTCGAGCACGGCCACGCCGTCGACGATGCCGACGCTGACGGCGGCGCAATAGGAGTGCAGCGGGTGGGCGGCGAGCTGGCCGCCCCGCACGAGCCGGGCGAGGGCGTCGTGGAGCGCGAGGTAGCCGCCGCAGATGCTCGCCGTGCGGGTACCACCGTCGGCCTGCAGCACGTCGCAGTCGACGACGATCTGGCGCTCGCCGAGCGCGACCATGTCGCACGCGGCCCGCAGGCTGCGCCCGATGAGCCGCTGGATCTCCACCGTGCGTCCGCTCTGCTTGCCCCGGGCGGCCTCGCGGTCGACCCGCTCGGGCGACGAGCCCGGGAGCATCGAGTACTCGGCGGTCACCCAGCCCTTGCCCCGGCCCCGCATCCAGCGCGGCACGTCGTCGTCGACGCTCGCCGTGCACAGCACTCGGGTCCGTCCGAACGAGACGAGGCACGAACCGTCGGCCATCTGGGTGAAGTCACGCTCGAAGGAGATCGGACGGAGGTCGGACGGACCGCGTCCGTCGGGCCGGGCCATCAGGCGGGCGGAGGCGTCCACGCCTCGGTGTGGTTGAGTTCGGGCCCGAGCAGACGGGCGCCGAGGTCGCGGAACGTCGCGATGTCGCCGCTCGAGAGGAACCGGTGGGCGCCGACATCGCCACCGCCGGACGGCCGCAGGAGGCCGAGGCGCCCGAGCACGGTGCGGGCGGCGAAGGCGGTCTCGTCGGCCGAGCTGACGAGCGTGACGCCGGGTCCCAGCACGTCACTGATCACGCGGGCGAGGAACGGGTAGTGGGTGCAACCGAGCAGGAGCGCGTCGACATCGGCGGCCCGGACCGGCGCGAGCATCCGCTCGGCGAGCACCGTCACCTCGTCGCCTGACGTCTGGCCGCGTTCGACGAACTCGACGAACCCGGGGCAGGCCGTGGTCGTCAGCTCGACCCGCCGGTCGGCGTCGGCCGCCGCCGCGGCGACGGCCATGCCGTACGCGCCGGAGGCGATCGTGCCGACCGTGCCGATCACCGCCGCCCGCCCCGTCGAGGTGGCCTCGACGAGCGCCGCCGATCCCGGTCCGATGACGTCGAGGACGGGAACGGGCAGTTCGCCGCGGAGGTCGTCGAGGCCCGCCGCGGCGGCCGTGTTGCAGGCGACGATCAGGGCCTTCACGTCGTGTTCCTTGACCAGGCTCCACGCCAGTTGGCGGGCATAGGTCCGCACGTCGGCGAGCGGCTTGGGCCCGTACGGGTAGCGCCCGGTGTCGCCGATGTAGACGAGGTCCTCGGCCGGGAGCAGGTCGATCACGGCGCGCGCGACGGTGAGTCCGCCGAAGCCGGAGTCGAACATGCCGATGGGCCGGTCCACGGGCGGTCAGGCTAGAGCGGCTACGGGACGAGGACGCGGTCGATCACGTCGAGGAGACCGTTGGCGGCCGCGACGTCGGTCACGAGGAACGACGCCCCTTCCACGGTCGGCGGGGACTCATCGTCGCCGCCGGTCGTGAGCACGTCGCACCCCTCCTCGGCGCCGAGGGTCGCGCAATCGTCGGCGTCGGCCGCGGTGTCGAGTTGACCGCGCCCGGGGAACTCGCCGGCGCTGACCGCCTCGACGACGATGTGGCGCCGGAGCAGGGCCGCCAGGCGGTCGGGGTCGTCGAGCAGTTCGGCCCCGCCCTCGGTCGCGCGGAGCGCCTCGAAGGCGGCGTTGCTCGGGGCCAGCACCGTGATCAGCTGATCGCCGTCGAGCAGGTCCACCAGACCGGCGGTCTCGACCGCGTCGCGCATCTCGGACAGGTCGGGGCTGTTCTCGATGATGTTCCAGTTCGTCGCCGCCGGCTGCGGTGGGACCGTCACGACCGGGATCGTCGTGCTCGTGGTCGTCGTCGGCGGCAGCGTCGTCGTGGTGGTCGTCGGCGGCAGCGTCGTGGTCGTGGTCGGTGGTGTGGTTGTCGTCGTCGTCGACGTGGTCGTGGGCGCAAGCGTCGTCGAGGTGGTCGTGGTCGCGATCGTCGACGACTCCGGTGCCGAGGTCGGCGCGGCCGTGGTGGCCGGGGCCAGGGTCGAGCTCGTCGGCAGGACGGGCAGCGTGTCGTCGCCGCTGTCCCCGCCGTCGTCCCCGGCCCAGACGAGCAGTGCGATCACCAACACGACGAGCGCGACGACGCCCGCGATCAGGGCGGCGAGCGGACCGGGCTGGCGCCACCACGGCTCCGGCTCTGGCTCCGGCTCGTAGTCGCCGTCGTCACCACCGCCTCCCCCGGGGCCACCCCCGTACGGCGGGCCCGGGTCGTACGGGCCCCCGACCGGCGGCATCGCCTCGGTCGGCGCGGCGTCCGGTTCGGTCGGCGGGAGCACCCGCGTCGGCTCGGGCTCCCGGTCGGCGCCGATCGGCGGCAGGTCCGTGCCGGTGGGTTCGGCCCGCTCTTCGGGGAACGGGGGTGGGAAGAACTCCGTGGGTTCCGGGTCGCGGCCGTTGTCGCGACCGGTCGGATCGCTCACCTGGACCGCGGCCGACGGCTGGCGTCAGAAGTAGATGGTGCGTTCAGCAGCTGACGCGGCGGCGTCGAGGTCGTCGGTGTAGGCACCCGTAGAAAGGTACTTCCACCCGCCGTCCGAGACGATGAACACGATCGTCGCCGCCTCACCGTCGTCGATCTCGCTCGCCACCTTGACCGCACCGGCGAGGGCGGCCCCGGCCGACAGCCCGGCGAACACCCCGGCCTCGACGAGCTTGCGGGTCCACTCGATCGACTCCCTCGGTCGCACCACCCGCTTGCGGTCGAGCAGCTGGGGACCACCCCAGCGCTCGAACACGGGCGGGATGTAGCCGTCGTCGAGGTTGCGCAGGCCCTCCACCCGCTCACCCTGCGGTGGCTCGATGGCGATGACCTTGATGTCCGGGTTGCGCTCCTTGAGGTACCGGCCGGTCCCCATCAGCGTGCCGCTCGTCCCCAACCCGGCGACGAGATGGGTGACCTCCGGGCAGTCCCGCCAGATCTCCGGTCCCGTGCCCTCGTAGTGGGCGCGCGGGTTCGCATCGTTGCCGTACTGGTACAGGAGGCACCACTCCGGGTGCTGGACAGCGAGCTCCTCGGCCCGGCGAACGGCGCCGTTGGAGCCCTCGGCGCCCGGCGTGAGGATGATCTCGGCCCCGAACAACTCGAGCATCTGCCGCCGCTCGATCGACACGTTGTCCGGGAGCAGGATCTTCACCCGGTAGCCCTTGATGCGGGCGATCGCGGCCAGGGCGATCCCCGTGTTGCCGGACGACGGTTCGACGATCGTCTGGCCCGGGCTCAAGCGACCGTGGCGCTCGGCGTCCTCGATCATCAACTTGGCGATGCGATCCTTCACCGAACCGAACGGGTTCTGGCTCTCCAGCTTGGCGAGGATGCGCACGCTCGGGTTCGGGGACAGCGTCGAGACGTCGACCAAGGGCGTGTTGCCGATCAATTCGAGCACGCTCTGGTTCACGCGGCTGACGGTCAGCATGGACGCCCCTAACCGATAATTCCGATGAGGTTTGTCGACAATCTAGCCGCCGGTGGCCGCGATCCGCCATCGGACTCATGTCACGGCGATCGGCTCCTCGGTCACCGTCCCGTCCACGATGCGGAAGCTGCGCAGGTCCGGGTCGTCGTGCTGCAGGCTGACGATGGCGTAGTGCCAGGCCGGGTCGGGCGCCTGGGCGATGTCGGTGGGGCTCGGAGAGGCCGGCGTGTGGGTGTGGCTGTGGACCACCCCGATGATCTCCCAGCCCTGCGCCTCGGCGTCGCGCTCGGCGCGCAGATGGTCGAGCGGGTCGACGGTGTAGACGCGCGCGGATGCGGCTGCGTTGCGGCAGCGGTAGAAGCGGCTCACGCGGTCGCCGCCGGGCGCACCGGCGATCAGCCCGCACGCCTCGTACGGGTAGATCTCGAGGGCGAGCGCGACCACTTCGTCGACGACGTCTCGGGGGATGTCCAGCACGGCGGCGAACGGTAGCGAGCGCGATCCGCAGACCGCATCGCCCAGCGCCGCGCGCTCAGTAGCCTCGAACGTCCCATGATCGTCATTGCGTTCCCCGGCCACACCGCATGCTGCCTGCGCAGCTTCTGGCCGCTCGTCTCGCGGGTGCACCAATGACCGTCCCAGGCACCGCGCCGATCGCCACCAACCGCCGGGCCCGCCGGGACTACTCCGTGCTCGACGTCGTCGAGGCGGGGATCGTGCTGCAGGGCAGTGAGGTCAAGAGCCTGCGGCAGGGTCACGTCCAGCTCGCCGACGCCTTCGCCCGCTGGAGCGAGGGCGAGCTCTGGCTCGAGGGCGTGCACATCGCCCCGTACGAGTTCGCCAACGGCGTCGGCGCTCACGACCCCGGCCGGCGCCGCAAGCTCCTGCTCCACCGGGACGAGATCGACCGCCTGCAGGCGCGCATCGCCCAGGAACGCCTCGCTCTCGTTCCGCTGCGCCTGTACTTCCGCGATGGCCGGGCCAAGGTTGAGCTCGGCCTCGGCAAGGGCCGTCAGAAGGGCGACAAGCGCCAGGCCATGGCCGAGCGGGACTCGCAGCGGGAGATCGAGCGCGCCCTCGGCCGCCACCGCAAGGGCATCGACTAACCCACGCCCACACGAACTGGGCGCGATCCTTCTCAGCGGCCGTTCTGGGCGCGATTCTTCTCGACCCCTGAGAATCGATGCGCCCAGATCGATGGGCGAGTGGATTCTGGCAGGCTCGCGCCGTGCGCAAGTTCGTGATCATGGGGGTGCAGGGCAGCGGCAAGGGCACCCAGGCGAAGCTGCTCGCCGACGATCTCGACCTCGTCCACCTCAGCGTCGGCGACATCCTGCGCTGGAACGTGCAGAACCACACGAAGATGGGCGCGGCCGTGCGCCGGATCGTGGCGTCGGGTCACCTCGTCGACGACGAGCTCGTCGAATCGGTGATCCGGGAGCGCCTGGCCATGCACGACTGGAACTATGGGTTCATCATCGACGGCTTCCCGCGCAACGTGCGCCAGGCGGAGTTCTTCCTCGAGAGCTACGACATCGACGGCGTGATCAACCTCGAGCTGCCCGACGCCGAGGTCGCTCGCCGGGTGCTCGCCCGCCGGCTCTGCTCGGGCTGCGGCCTCGACTACAACGTCATCGCCCACCGTCCCAAGGACGAGAGCGTGTGCGACGTCTGCGGGTCGCCGCTCGTCATACGCGAGGACGACAACCCCGAAGCGCTCGCCGTCCGGCTGCTTGAGTACCACGACAAGACCAAGCCGGTCATCGAGTTGTTCTCCCGTAAGGAGTTCGTCGCGTCGATCGACGCCACCCGGTCGATCCCCGAGATCCAGGCCGAGATCAGGACCCGGTTCGGCCTGCCGGCGTGACCATCGTGCCTGGTCACGCCGCCCGGCGACCCGGCGGACGAGTTGTGCCGGGACGGTTCAACGAGCACCACGCCGTGTTGGTACGCGAGCTGCTCGCCCACATCGACTACCTCGCCGGTGTGGAGGCCCGTCTGGATGCCCGCGTCGATGAACTGATCCGCCCTTTCGTCGCCCAGCGGGAACTGCTGATGACGATCCCGGGGGTGCACAAGCGCAACGCTGAGATCATCATCGCCGAGATCGGCGTCGACATGAGCCGGTTCCCCACCGCCCAGCATCTGGCGTCGTGGGCGGGGATGTGCCCGGGCAACAACGAGTCCGCCGGCAAGCATCGCTCGGGCAGGACCCGCCGGGGTGACCCGTGGCTGCAGTCGGCGCTGGTCGAAGCCGGCTGGTCGGCGTCGCGGACCCGACGCACCTCGATGCAGGCCCGCTTCTGGCGGATCGCCAAACGTCGTGGCGTGGAGAAGGCCACCTACGCCGTCGGTCACCATCTCCTCGTCGCGATCTGGTGGATGCTCCATGAACACGTCACCTACACCGAGATGGGCCCCGACTACCTCGCCCGCCGCGTCGACCCCCAACGCCGCCAACGACAGCTCGTCCATCAACTCGAACAGCTCGGCCTGAAGGTCACCGTTGAACCCGTAGCAGCTTGAGCACCCTCCCCACCAGGCACGACGCGATCCAAGAACTACATGACACCCATTGTTCATGCTGGTGGCATGACGACCTCGACGACCATCACCACCACGAGTACCACCACGTCAACGGCGCCGAAGCCCGCCACCTCCAAGGGCCCCGTCACCACCGCCTCGACGGCCTCGAAGCCCGCCACGTCCAAGGGCCCCGAGCAGCTCACGCTGCTCCCCGCCACCGACGTGCCGATGCAGTTCCGCCTCGACGCCGAGACCCGCCGCCGCGGGCTGCGTCACATTGCCGAGATCCGGGCCCGTCTCGACACCATCCGGCAAACGCCTCGGTCCGCGGCACCACCCGGCCGACGCACCGGGCGCGCCGCTTGAGCGGCGTGGTCAGCTCGCCGTCGGGGCGAGCGCCCGGACCGCGTCCCAGAACGACACGTCTGGGTCGAGCGGCATGATCGCGAGGCTGCTCGTGGTCACGCCGTTGTCGAAGTACTGCTGGATGCGCGCCCGGCAGACGTCGGCCGAGCCATGGACGATGAGGTCGTCGACGACCTCGTCGGGGATCGCCGCGACGGCGGCCTTGCGATCGCCGCTCGACCAGGCATCCCACATGCCCTGGAGCTGCTCGGTGCGGCCGAGCCACCGGTGGAACTCGGCGTACACCGGCACGTTGAGGTAGGCGGCGATGGCGAACTTGGCCGCGGCCCGAACGGCGGCGGCGTTCTCGCTCGGGCACACGAAGATCCGAGCCACGATCTCGCGCTCCGCGCCATCGGCGGCGTCCCGCACCGGGCCGACGACCGTCGGGACGTCCGTCGGCGCCAGCCAGTTGATGATCGCTCCGTCGGCCTCCCGCCCGGCGAGGCGCAGCATGCCCTCGCGCAACGCGGCGACGAGGATCGGCGGCGCCTGCTGGGGACGGATGCCCAGCCGGAAGCCCTGCACCTCGAACGTGTCGTAGCGCTTGGCCACCTTCTCGCCACTCAGCGCGTCGCGGAGGAAGCGCACGACGTCGCGCACCTTCTTGTACGGCTCGACGAACGGCACCCCGTTCCAGCGTTCGACGATGACGTTGCTCGACGAGCCGACCCCGATCGCGAACCGCCCAGGCGCCGCATCGGCCATCGTCGCCACGCACTGGGCCAGGCACGCCGGCGCCCGCGTGTAGGCGGGGACGATCGCTGTCCCGAGACGCAGCCGCGGCTCCCACGCCGCGGCGAGGGCGAGCGGCGTGAACGCGTCGGCGCTGTCCGCCTCGGCCGACCAGATGTCGGTGTAGCCGAGGTCGGCGAGCTCGGCGAGCTTCTCCCGGTGAGTGTGCAGCGGTCCGGGAAGCGGCACCGTCATGCCGGGACGTACCGGGAGACTCATGTGGCGTGTCTAGCCGATCACCTGGTTCTTGCATCTACTTCGGGTGTCAGGACGCCGGCGCCTGATCCAGATGCAAGAACACCGTGGAGGCCGACTACCTTCGCTCCCATGGGGGACCGACCGTGGTCAGGAGATGCATGCTCGCTCGTGGAGGCGTTCCGGCGAGGTGAGCGGTCACCGGCCGAGGAGCTCGAGGCGACCTACGCGGCGATCGACGAGAGCCCGCTCAACGCGTTCTGCCATCTCGATCGGGAACACGCCACCGTGGCGGCCGGAGTTGCCGACGTGTCGCTCCCGTTCGGCGGCGTCCCGATCGGCGTCAAGGAGCTCGACCGCGTGGCCGGCTGGCCGTACAGCGAGGCGTCCGTCCCCCTCGCCGACGACATCGCCACGTCGACGTCGGTGATGGTGCAGCGGATCCGTGACCTCGGTGGGGCGGTGCTCGCCGGCCAGACCACGGCGCCGGAGTTCGGCTTCATGAACATGACGACGTCACGCCTCCATGGCACCACGTCCAATCCGTGGCAGCTCGATCGCACGCCCGGCGGCTCGTCCGGCGGCTCGGCCGCGGCGGTCGCCGGCGGCGTGGTCACGATCGCCACGGCCGGGGACGGAGGCGGCTCGATCCGTATCCCGGCCGGGTTCTGTGGGCTCCTCGGGCTGAAGGCCACCTACGGGCGGATCCCTCGCTCCCCGGAGTTGAGGTTCGGCGGCCTCACCTCGGTCGTCGGCTGCGTATCGCGGTCGGTCCGCGACACGGCCCGCTGGTTCGACGTCACCAACGGCCACGACGCCCGTGACCCGCTCAGCCTGCCGCGGGTCGACGGGTGGGAGCGCGGTCTCGGCACGTGCACCGATGCGCTGGCCGGCCTGCGGGTGGCCGTCGTGCCCGACTGGGGCAGCGCGGTCGTCTCCCCCGCCATGTGGGAGCTGCTCGCCGCCGCGGCCGACGAGCTGATCGCCGACGCCAAGCTCGAGCGGGTCGACGACGTCGACACCGGGCTGCCGAGGATGGGCGTCGCATGGGCGCTCAGTACCACGATCGCCATCGCCGCCCGGCTCGGTGACGCCTGGCCCGACTGCGCCGAAGAGCTCACTCCCGAGGTCCGCGACGGACTCGCGGCCAGTGCCGGCCGGTACTCGGCCGAGGCCCGCAACCGCATGGAGCAGCGGCGCATGGAGATCAACGAGGCGATGGCCCACGTCTTCGACCCCGTCGACGGCGTCGACCTCGTGATCACGGCGAGCAACCCCGACGTCGCCTTTTCCGCCGGCGGACCGATGCCGGACACGTTCGGCGGCATCGAGGCCGGGGTGAGGAACAACGGCAAGCTCACGTTCCCCGCCAACCTGCACGGCAACCCGGCGATCTCGATCCCCGTCGGCCAGCTCGACGGGCTACCTGTTGGCCTGCAGGTCATCGGGCGGCACTACGCCGAGCAGCTGTTGCTCGAGCTCGCCCTGCTCGTGGAACGCAACCGTCCCTGGCCCCTCGTCGCACCCCCACCGTAAGGGAGGTCTCATGAAAGTCCCGTTGACCGTCAACGACTTCCTCCGCCGCGCCGAGCTGCTCTACCCCGAGCGCGTCGGCATCGTCGACGAGCCGAACCAGCCGGCCGAGTCGTGGGGATCGCTCACCTATCGGGAGGTGTCCGAACGGGCGCGGGCGATCGCGGCCGGGCTCGACGACCTGGGGATCGGCCAGGGCGAGCGGATCGCCATGGTCAGCCACAACTCGGCCCGGCTGATCACGGCCCTGTTCGGCGTCTCCGGCTCGGGCCGGATCCTCGTGCCGGTCAACTTCCGGCTGGTCGCCGAGGAGGTGCGCTACATCGTCGAGCACTCGGGCGCCCGGGTGCTGCTCGTCGACCCCGAGCTCGACGACGCGCTGAGCGACGTGAAGTGCGAGCACCGCTACGTCATCGGAGCCGAGTCCGACGCCGCCCTCCTCCGCAACGGCGTCGAGCCGGCACCGTGGGCCGGCGACGAGGACGCCACGGCGACGATCAACTACACGTCGGGCACCACGGCACGGCCCAAAGGCGTCCAGATCACTCACCGCAACATCTGGATCAACGCGGCCACGTTCGGCTGGCACGTCGGGGTGAGCGACCGCGACGTGTACCTGCACACGCTTCCGCAGTTCCACTGCAACGGCTGGGGGATGCTGTACGCGGTCACCGGCATGGGCGGCCAGCACATCGTGCTGCGCAAGGTCGACGGCCCCGAGATCCTGCGTCGCGTCGAGCGTCACGGCGTCACCCTGCTGTGCGGCGCGCCGGCCGTGCTCAACATGATTCTCGACGCCGCCGCCGAGTGGAACGGTGACGTTCCCGGCCGCGGCCGCGTCCGGATGGTCGTTGCCGGCGCCCCGCCCCCGACGCGCACGATCGAGCGCACCGAGACCGAGCTGGGATGGGAGTTCATCCAGATCTACGGGCTCACCGAGACGTCTCCGCTGCTGACCCTGAACCGGAGGCGGGCCGAGTACGACGATCTGTCCTCCGCCGACCGCGCCGTCCGGCTCAACCGGGCGGGTGGGCCGGCGCTCGGCTGCGAGATCGTCGTCGACGACCAGGGCGAGGTCCTGGCTCGGAGCAACGTCGTGATGGACGGCTACTGGCAGCAGCCGGAGGCGACCGAGGCGGCGATCGTGGACGGCTGGTTCCACACCGGCGACGGCGGGTCGATCGACGAGTTCAACTACGTCACGATCTCGGACCGCAAGAAGGACGTGATCATCTCGGGCGGCGAGAACGTCTCGTCGATCGAGGTCGAGGACGCCATCTTCCAGCACCCCGACGTGACGGAGGTGGCGGTGATCGGCATCCCCGACGAGAAGTGGGGCGAGCTCGTCACCGCGCTCGTGGTGAAGGCGCCGGGCAGCGAGCTGTCGGCCGACGACGTCATCGCGTGGACCAAGCAGCGGCTCGCCGGCTTCAAGTGCCCGAAGCGGGTGGAGTTCCGGGACGAGCTGGCCCGCACGGCCACCGGCAAGCTGCAGAAGTTCAAGTTGCGCGCCCCGTTCTGGGACGGCCACGACCGCCAGGTCCACTGACCCTGACTTCGTTCTGTCGGTCGGGAACGACCGGATCGGGCCATTTCCGACCGACAGAACGGGGTGGGCGCGGGGTCAGGACCGTCAGGGCAGGGTGAGGCCGGCGGCGGCGACGGTCTCGTCGAAGATCCGGCGCAGGTCGTCGGTCTCCCACGGGTACTCGCCGCTGACGAGCACCGACCACGTGACGCCGTCGGGCCGGGCGAGCGCCATGGCGTGCGCGCTCTCGACCGTCCCGGTGTGCCCCCACGAGCCGTCGGTCGACACGATCAGCCCGAGCCCGTACCAGTGGTCGTATCCCCGCGGGTACGGCACCGTCGGCATCGGCCGGCGCATGAGGTCGAGCATGCGCTTCGACAGCGGATGCCATCCGGGCTTGGCCGGGTCGAGGGCGTCGAGGATCCGGACGAGGCCCGCCGGCGTCGCCGTCCAGGCACCCGCGGCGGCGAGCACCTCCATGTAGTTGCGCGTCGGCACCGACGGGTGCTGGACCTCTGCGGGTCGCGGGTCGAACGTGCCGGCCATCCGCATGTCGGCGAGGCCGAGCGGCTTGAGCAGGCGGCGGCGCACCTCCTCCTCGTACGGGCGGCCGGTCACCTGCTCGACGAGCAGGCCGAGCAGGCAGTAGCCGAGGTTGGAGTAGATGTACCTCGTCGCCGGCGGGGCGAGCAGCCGTCCGCTCAGGCCGGTTCGCGCCGCGCTCGCGCACGAGTCGGTGCCGCCTCCGAAGAACAGGTCGTGGTAGCCGGAGAGACCGGACGTGTGCGAGAGCAGCTGGCGGACGGTGATTCGGGCCACGGCGGGATCCGAGATCGGCGCGCCGACGTGGTCGGCCAACTGCTGCCCGACCGGTTGGTCGAGGCTGAGGTACGCCGATTCGACCAGCTGCAGCACCACGGTCGCGGTCAGGACCTTGGAGATGCTGGCGATGCGGAAGCGGTCGGTCTGCTCCACGCCGTCGGGGCGCGGACCGCGCGGCCTCGGTCGATCGACGGTGCCGCCACCACCCGTCGGCCGGTACGGAGGCGGCACCCGATAGCCGAAGGCGCCGGTGTGCACGAGCTCACCGTCCACGGCGACCGCGACCGACACGGCGAAGTCACCGCTCCCGAGCATCCGGGTCGCCAGCGCCTCGTCGAACGCCTTCCATGCGAGCACATCGGAGGGCGCGGTCGTCGTCGGGGCGGGCGGCGTGGTGGTCGTCGTGGTCGTCGGGGCGACCGACGTGGTGGTGGTCGTCGCTGGTTCGCTCGTCGTCGGTGGCGCGCTCGTCGTGGACGGCGGTGGCCGCCGAGTGATCACCGGGGCGGCGCGCTCGGCGGTGCACGCGCCGACCAGGAGCACCGCGACGCCCGTCAACCACCAGCGAGCTCGAGTGGTCACGGCGTGTGCTCCGGGAGCCGTTGTTCGACGGTGAGAACCGGGGCGAAGAGGTCGCCCTGCTCCTCGACGCGCTCCAGCACCTCGTCGGCCTCGAAACGGAGCTCGAGGTCACCGTCCGCGCTCGCCTCGACCTCGTCCCAGCTGACCGGCGTCGAGACCGTCGGCTCCGGTCGGGCGCGCAACGAGTACGGCGCGATCGTCGTCTTGTGGAACGCGTTCTGGCTCCAGTCGACGAAGATCTTCCCGGGACGCGCCGCTTTGGCCATCGTCGTCGTCACCTGCTTCGGCCGCTGTCGCTCGAGCACCTGCCCGACCGCGAGCGCGAACTCGGCGGCTCGTTCGTGCGTCACCCCGGCCGTGTTCAGCGGCACGTACAACTGCATGCCCTTGGAGCCGGACGTCTTGCACCAGCCCTCCAGCTCGACCGCGGCGAGGATCTCGCGCACCTCGATCGCGATCGCGGAGCAGTCGCTGATGTCGGTGCGGGGGCCGGGATCGAAGTCGAACACCACTGCCCGCGGCGTGTCGAGATCATCGGCCAACGCCATCGGCGCGTGCAGCTCCATCGCGGCGAGGTTGCCGGCCCAGACGAGCGTCGCGGTCTCCTCGATCCGGCAATAGTCCACGCCACCCCGGCGGTCCCCAGGACCCTGCGCGACGGGCACCCACTCGGGCCGGTGCTTCGGACAGCGCTTCTCGAAGAACCCCGGTTTGTCGGTCCCGTCGGGGAACCGCTTGAACGTGAGGCAGCGTCCGCGGAGGTGGGGCACCATCGTCGGCGCGATCCACGCGTGGTAGTCGATCACTTCGCCCTTCGTGAACCCTGAGGGGTAGAGCACCTTGTCGAGGTTGCTCAGCGTGAGCTGACGACCCTCGACCTCCGTCGTGACGCTCTGGCCACGTGCCGGACTCACGCGCTCTTTTTGGTCTTGGCCTCGGATTTGCGCCCGGTGGGATGACGCTTGCGCGACTGCTTGGCCGCCTCGACGCTGGCTTCCAGCGCCGCCATGAGGTCGACGATCTTGGGCTTCTCGGCGGCCGGTTCGGGAATTTCGAAGTCCTCGCCGGCGGCCTTCTTGGCGATCAGATCGAGCACCTGCTCGCGGTAGTCGTCGTGGTACTTCTCGGGCTGGAACTCGTCGCTCAGCGAGGCGACCAACGCCTCGGCCATCTTGACCTCGCGGTCGGACACGTCGACGTCGTCGATGCCCTCGAGCTCGTCGATTGCGGTCTTCTTCACGACCTCGTCGGCGTAGGTCAGCGTCGACATCATCAGGTGCCCATCGACTGCCCGAATCGCCGCCGTGTACTGCTTGTTGCGCATCACGAAGCGGCCGATTCCGACCTTCCCGGCCTGCTCCATCGCGCGGGCGAGCAGGACGTACGGCTTCGGACTGCCGTCGGGCGCGACGTAGTACGAGTTGTCGAAGAACACCGGGTCGATGTCGTCGAGATCGACGAACTCCTCCAGCTCGACCGACCGGGTCGCGGACGGGATGAACGGCTCGAGCTCGTCGGGATCGACGAGCACATACCGGCCCTTGCTCACCTCGTAGCCCTTGACGATGTGCTCGTCGGGCACCTCTTCGCCGCTCTCGTCGGACACCTTGCGATAGCGGATCCGACTCATCGTGCGATCGTCCAACTGGTTGAACGACACGCTCTTGCGATTGACCGCGTTGTACAGCTTCATTGGGATCGCGACCAAGCCGAAGCTGATCGTGCCGCTCCACACTGGCCTAGGCATGACCAACATCATGCCCGACATCGTGCGCAAGTGAAACGTTTCTCGAACGAGGTGCCAATGCGGCGTCGACGCGTGCAGCCGTTCGCGCGCGCTAGACAAGGCTGGTGTCCGACCGGGTGACGACCCCCGGCTGGGAGCCTGGCGGCTCGCCACTGTTCGCCGCGCGGCGCACCGCTCCCTTCGGAGTCATCGTCTTCCTCGCGTCGGACGTGATGCTGTTCGCTCCGTTCTTCGCGGCCTACTTCCTCCTCCGTTCGACGAGCGACGCGTGGCCACCGCCAGGGGTCGAGCTCGACGTGCCGCGCGCCGCGCTCGCCACGGCGACGCTCGTGGCGTCCTCGTTCACGCTGATCGCGTCCGAGCGGGCCGAGGAGCGGCCGGGTGGCCGGCCGTTGATGCGGCGCTGGCTGCTCGTCACGATGTTCCTCGGCGCCTTGTTCCTCGCCAACCAGATCCTGGAGTACGCCCACCTCGGTTTCGGCGCCGACTCCCACCCGTACGGCTCCGCCTACTGGCTGCTGACTGGCCTCCATGGACTGCACGTGACAGCCGGGCTGGCGGCGATGGGCCTGCTGTACGTGCGCAGCGTCCGCAGTCGCAGCCCAGCCGCGCTGCAGACGTGGACGACAGGTGTCTCGCTCTTCTGGCACCTCGTGGACGTGATCTGGGTGTTCGTCTTCGCCACGATCTGGGTGATGCAGTGAAGGCGCTGACCGCGATCCCGGCGGTGGCCGCGGCGATCGCCGGCCTCGCCACCTTCACCGGGGCGGCGCAGTCCCCCTCCGCGCAGGACAACGATGTCGGCGAGTCGCTGTACCTGACCGGCTGCGCGAGCTGCCACGGGGTCGACGGCGAAGGCGTGGAGGACCGCGGCCCGACCCTGCGCACGGAGGGTCGAGCGGCCGTCAACTTCGTGCTCCGCACGGGGCGCATGCCGCTCGCCTCGCCCGACGTGCTGCCGACCCGTGGTCCGGTGCGGTACACCGAGGCCGAGATCGTCGCCCTCGTGGACTACGCCGGCGCGTTCGGGAGCGGCCCGGACACCCCGAGCGTCGACATCGAGGCCGGTGACCTGGCCGCCGGCGGCGAGCTGTACCGGCTCGACTGCGCGGCCTGTCACGTCGCGTCGGGGTCAGGCGCGGCGATCGGGGGTGGCCGCCACGCGCCGTCGCTGATGGAGTCCACGCCGACCCAGATCGGCGAGGCGGTCCTCATCGGGCCCGGAGCGATGCCGGTGTTCGGCACGTTCACCGAGGACGACATCAACAGCGTCGCCGCCTACGTCGTCGACCTTCAGGAGATGCACACCACCGCGCCGGAGGACTTCGGGGGCGCCGGCCCGGTCGCCGAGGGCCTGGCCGCCTGGCTGCTCGCGCTGTTGCCGATCATCGCGTTCACCCGCTGGATCGGGACGCCGCACGAGGGCCGGGACGAACCGATCGAGGAGACGCCGTGAGGCCGACGAACCGCCGCGCCTACCGCGCCGCGCTGGTCGCGTTCACGATCGCGGCGGTGGGCGGGATCGCCTCCGCCGTCGGCTACTGGACCGACAACACCGGCGACCTCTTCGGTCTCGGGCTGGCCGCGGCGCTCACCGGAATCGGGTTCGGTCTGGTGTGCTGGGCGAAGTACCTCGACCTCGACGAGCACGTCGTCGAAGAGCGCCAGCCGTTGACGATGGACGCCGCCGGACACGAGGACCTGCGTGCCGAGGTTGCCGCGACGAAGGAGACCGTGGGCCGGCGCCGGCTGCTCATCGGGCTGTTCGGCGGCTCGTTCCTCGCGATGGCGATCGGGTTCGTCGGACCCATCGGTTCACTCGGACCGAAGCCGCGCGGCCGAGCGCGGGCGCACGTCGTGGCGGGCGGGATCGCGGCTCGTGAGCGCCGAGGGCTCGCCGATCGAGGTCACCCGCACGACGTTCGACCAGCTCGTCACCGTGTTCCCCGAGGGTCACATCGGCACCGACGACTCGCAGGTGGTGCTCCTGCGCATGCCACCCGAGCTGCTCACGGCGCGGACGATCGAGGGCGGCGCGTTCGAGGGGTGGGTCGCCTACTCCAAGATCTGCACCCACGCCGGCTGCTCGGTCGGACTGTTCGGCATCGACAACCGGGAGCCCGACACGATCCGCCAGCTCGTCTGCCCCTGCCACCAGTCGCTGTTCGACCCGCTCGACGGCGCCCGCCCGGTGGCCGGCCCGGCGACGCGGTCGCTCCCCCAGCTGCCCCTCGCCGTCGACGCCCAGGGCTTCCTCGTGGCCCGCGCCGCCTTCGACCGGGTCGTCGGCCCCCTCGCCTGGGACGAGGCATGAGCACGACCGGTTCTGATCGCGATTCACCGTCACCCGTGACGGTAGATCGCGATCAGAATCCGTCGCCGCGAGCGCAAGGGGGGGTTGGTCGAGCGGTACGTGGCGTCGGTGCTGGATCGGGTCGGCGGGGAGTCGTTCGTCGGCAAGGTCCTCCACAAGGTGTTCCCGAACCACTTCTCGTTCCTCTGGGGCGAGGTCGCCCTGTACAGCTTCGTCGTCCTGGTGATCACGGGGACCTACCTCACGTTCTTCTTCGAGGGCTCCCAGCAGGACCTGATCTACGAGGGCTCGTACCGGCCGCTGCAGGGGGTCGAGGTCTCGGCCGCGTTCGACTCGGTCATGCGGATCTCGTTCGACGTGAAGGGCGGTCTGCTCATCCGCCAGACGCACCACTGGGCGGCGCTCGTGTTCATCGGCGCCCTCGCCCTGCACATGGGCCGGGTCTTCTTCACCGGTGCGTTCCGCCGGCCGCGCGAGCTCAACTGGGTCGTCGGCGTCCTGCTCCTCGTCCTCGGCCTGGCGGCCGGGTTCACCGGCTACTCGCTGCCGGACGACCTGCTGTCGGGCACCGGGTTGCGCATCACCTACGCGATCATCCTCGCCATCCCGTTCGTCGGCGAGCGGCTGGTCTACCTCATCTTCGGGGGCGAGTGGCCGGGCACCGACATCATCGGCCGGCTCTACCCGGTGCACATCCTCCTGATCCCCGGGCTCATCGTCGTGCTCGTCGCCGTGCACCTGACGCTCGTCTGGCGGCAGAAGCACACCCAGTTCCGCGGGCCCGGGCGGACGGAGCGCAACGTCGTCGGCGTCCGGGTCTGGCCCGCCTTCGCGATGAAGTCGACCGGCCTCTTCTTCCTCGTCGCCGGCGTGGTCACAGCGATGGGGACGCTGTTCCACGTCAACGCGGTCTGGCTCTACGGCCCGTACGACGCCGGCGCGGCGACCTCGTTCTCGCAGCCGGACTGGTACATCGGCTTCCTCGAGGGATCGCTGCGGCTGTTCCCGCCGTGGGAGACGCGCGCGTTCGGCTACATGATCAACAACATCGTCTACTCGGGCGTCATCGTGCCGGGGCTGATCTTCGGCGCCTTGTTCGTCGTGCCGTGGATCGAACGGCGCCTCACCGGCGACACGGCCGAGCACCACCTCCTCGACCGACCGCGTGACGCACCGGTTCGCACCGCGGTCGGCGCCGCCGGGATCACGTTCGTCGCCGTGCTCTTCCTCGGCGGATCCCAGGACGTCATCGCCGGGACATTCGGCATCCCGATCGAGACGGTCACGCTGATCCTCCAGGTGGCCGCCGTCGTCGGACCTCCGATCGCCTGGTACGTGACCTGGCAGCTGTGCCGCAACCTCGCCGCGCGCCCGGGGCCCGAACGCACCGAGCGCGCCGGCGCGGTCGCCCGCGACACCGATGGCGGCTACCACGGCGCGCCGGCACCGACCGAGCTGATCGGCGCCGAGGACGTGGTGGAGGCCGAGGCGACGATGGGATCGGGCGAATGACCGGTCACTTCGTGCGCGGGTTGGCGACCGGCGGTCTGCCACCGCCGCTCACCGACCAGGCCCGCGACATCGACAGCGTGTGGAAGGTGTTCTTCATCGGCGCCCTCGCGGTCGGAGGGCTCGTGGCGGTGCTGATCGCGATCGTGGTCATCCGGTTCCGGCGCCGCGACGACTCCCTCCCGCGCCAGGTCCACGAGAACATCCCGATCGAGGTGACCTACACGGCGGTCCCGCTCCTGATCGTGGGCGGGCTGTTCGCGCTGACCGTCGTGTCGCTCTGGCGGATCGACGAGTCGACCGACGAACCCGACCTCCTCGTCGAGGTCACTGCCTTCCAGTGGCAATGGGAGTTCGACTACCCGGAGTCCGGCGCCTCGGTCATCGGCACCGATGACGTCGTGCCGGAGCTGGTGCTGCCTGCAGACTCGACGGTGCGGTTCGAGCTGACCTCACGCGACGTCGTCCACTCGTTCTGGATCACCGGATTCCGGTTCAAACGAGACGTGTTCCCCGACGAGGTCACCACGTTCACCGTCGACGTCGGCGACCGGACGGGCACGTTCCCGAGCACCGGCGTCTGCGCCGAGTTCTGCGGCCTCGACCACACGACGATGCGCTTCGGGGTGCGCATCGTCACCCGGACGAGTTCGAGCAGTGGGCGCTCGACCAGGGGGGTAGCTCGTGACGACACTCGATGCCGCCGGCCGCAACCTGCGCCTGATCTCCGTCGACGACGTCGTCGGGCCGGCCGATTCCCGTCACCGCGCCCTCCCGACCACCCTCGCCGGCTGGCTGACGACCACCGACCACAAGGCGATCGGGATCGCCTACGGCGTCACGTCGATGATCTTCCTGGCCGTCGGCGGCGCCCTCGCCAGCCTCATCCGGGTGGAGCTCGCCCGCCCCGGGGTTCAGGTGATGGACGAGTCGACGTACAACAGCGTGTTCACCATGCACGGCAGCGTGATGGTGTTCCTGTTCGCCGTGCCGTTCGCCTTCGCCCTGGCCAACTATCTGATCCCCCTCCAGATCGGCGCCCCCGACCTCGCCTTCCCCCGACTCAACGCCCTCTCGTACTGGCTGTATCTCTTCGGCGGGCTGATCATGCTGCTCGGCTTCGCCACCGACGGCGGAGCAGCGGACTTCGGATGGACGGCCTATCCCCCGCTGTCCGAGCAATGGGGATCACCCGGCCTCGGCGCCGACTTGTGGATCATCTCGCTCATTCTCACCGGGACGTCCGGCACACTCGGGGCGGTCAACGTGATCACCACCGTGACCATGCTCCGGGCTCCCGGGATGACCCTGTTCCGCATGCCGATCCTCACGTGGAACCTGTTCCTGACCACCTTCATGGTGCTCGTCGCGTTCCCGGTCCTGACCGGCGCCCTGATCATGCTCGAGGCCGACCGGCAGTTCGGCACGCACATTTACGACGCGACCGCCGGCGGGTCCCCGCTGCTCTGGCAGCATCTCTTCTGGTTCTTCGGCCACCCGGAGGTGTACATCATCGCCCTGCCGTTCTTCGGCGTGGTGTCGGAGATCGTCCCGGTGTTCTCCCGGCAACCGCTCTTCGGTTACAAAGGCATGATCCTGGCCACGTTGGCCATCGCGGCGCTCTCCACCTCGGTGTGGGCGCACCACATGTTCACCACCGGGGACGTGGCCCTGTCGTTCTTCGCCGGTACGTCGATGCTCATTGCCGTGCCGACGGGCGTCAAGGTGTTCAACTGGATCGGGACGATGTGGGGCGGCTCACTCACGTTCGAGCCGCCGATGCTGTTCACGCTCGGCTTCCTCATCACGTTCGTGGCCGGCGGGCTGACCGGGGTGATGCTCGCCTCGCCGACGCTCGACTTCCACGTGCACGACACCTACTTCGTCGTCGCCCACTTCCACTACGTGATGGGCGGCACCGTCGTCTTCGCCGTCTTCGCCGCCCTGTACTTCTGGTGGCCGAAGGTCACGGGCCGGATGCTGTCCACACGCCTCGGCACGATCCACTTCTGGCTGCTCTTCGTCGGCTTCAACATGACGTTCTTCTTCATGCATCTGCTCGGGCGTGACGGCATGGCCCGGCGAGTCGCCGACTACGAGCCGGTCGACGACTTCGAGCGCTGGAACCTGGTGGCGTCGATCGGCACGCTCATCCTCGCCATCTCGTTCGTGCCGTTCGCGATGGCGATCGTGAAGTCGTTCCGCACCCGACCAACCGTTGGCGCCGACCCGTGGCAGGCCAACTCCCTCGAGTGGGCGACGTCGTCGCCGCCGCCGGCCCACAACTTCACGTGGCTCCCCCCGATCCGGTCCGAGCGTCCGGTGTTCGATCTGCGCTGGAGCCACCATCCCGACGTCACCGCGCCCGGGATGACCGAGGCGTGGGCCGCCCGAGGTGGCATCCCACCCGCCAACGGCGCGTCTCCTGCGGAGCCGACCTCGTGAGGATCGAGTTCATCCTCTGGGCCGGGGTGACCGTGCACTTCGCGGCCGTGGGTGTGCTCTACGGACTCGTGGGCGACGACCCGGCCGGGACCGCGCTGCTCCTGATCGCCGCCGGGCTCGGCGGCCTGGTCGCCGGCTGGACGTGGGACTGGCGCCGGCAACACCAGCTCGACCGGCCCGAGGACCGCCTCGACGCCGACGCCGTCGACGAGACCGGCCTCGTCGGCGTCTACCCGACCGCCAGCCTGCGCCCGCTGGCGCTCGGCCGTCGGGATGACCGCCACCGTGCTCGGTGTCGTGGTCGGGTCATGGATGGTCATCGCCGGCGCGGCGATCGTCGCCTCGCAGGTGGCCCTGCTCGTCCGGGACGCCGATCGCTGATGGTGGCGCACACCGGAGTCGACCACGCTGTGATCGCGGCCATCGCAGTGGCCGTCGTCGCCGTCTACGGGCTGGCGTGGTTGCGCCATCCGGGTGGTGGGGCGTGGCGACTGTGGTCGTGGGTCGGCGGGATCGCGTTTCTGGTGCTGGCGTCGTCGCCGTGGATCGAGCGGATCGCCGAGGAGAGCTTCACCGGCCACATGGTCCAGCACCTCCTGGCGATCGCCCTGGCCGCTCCGCTGCTCGTGCTCGCTCGGCCGGTGCACACCGTGGCGGCCGCCCGTTGGATGCCCGTCGTACCGGCCGGGCGGCGATTGGGCGCGACCTGGCGGCGGGTGGCCGTGCTCGTCGGGCCGCTGGCGTTCGTGATCGTGTTGTTCGCCACCCACCTCACGTCGATCTACGACCGGGCCCTCCACGACCGGCTCGTGCACGAGCTCGAGCACGCCGCCTACCTGCTCGGCGCCGTCCTGACGTGGGCGGCGCTGCTCGGTGCCGGGCGGTCAGCCTCGGCCGCCCGGGTCGGTGCGGCGTTCGGTGTCGGCGTCGGCGGGGCGCTGCTCGGGATGATCCTGCTCTCGGCGACCCAGCCACTCGTGCCCACGTACGAGGCCCAACTCGGTACCGCGCGGGCCCTCACTGATCAACGCACGGCGGCCGCGCTGATGTGGATCGGCGGCATGGCCACCACCGTTCCACTGCTCGTGATCGCCGTGTGGCGGTGGGCGGCGACCGAGGAGCGGATCGCCCGCCGGTCAGAGGCACTCGGCCAGCCCTGACGTCACGCCGCCAACACGGCCCGGGCGACGAGGTCCGTGCCGACCGCGGTGAGGATGGCGAGATAGAGGAGGCCGGTGGCCGCCATCACGGCCGAGTAGCCGCGCTCGCGCAGCGCCGCCTTCGTCACCACCAACAGGATCAACGTGGCGACCGCACAGGCGGCCCAGAACCAGCCGAGCGTCCCGTTCCAGCCGTCGTCGACGGACCCGGTCCACACGCTGAGCATGCCCGTCGGGAGGAGCATCGCGATGACCTCGACCGGCCACACCCACAGCATTGCGTCGACGAGCTCGACGAGCAGCCCCCGGGGCAGCCCGGGCTGGACCAGGTACCAGTGCCCGAGGAGCATGGCGTCGGTGACCCCGCCGAGGAAGGCGGCGCCGGCGAACGTGCGGAGCAGCGCCACCGCCGGGTTGCCGCCGGCGTCGAGGGCCGCGGCGACCAGACCGACGACGCCGAACGCGACCGGGACCAGGTCCAGGATCGGCGGGAACTCCGGGCCGGTGGAGGGTTCGGCGGTCGCCGGGGCGGCCCGCTCGATGCCGGTCATCGCCGCCACCCGGGCGGTGCGACGGTCGTGCTCGGCCCGCTGTCCCCGCACGCCGGCCCGGCGCCGGGCGACGGACACGGCGAGGCCGAGGAGACATCCGGCCGCGACCGCCAGGGACGCGGCCTCGCGCACTGGCACGACTCCGAGGGCGACGCCGGCCGCGAACGCGCCGAGCGCCATGACCACGTAGATCCCGCGCAGCAGCCAGCCGTAGCCCAGACCGACCTGGCGCCGCCTGGTCGTGAACCAGCAGAACGCCATGCCCCCGACCGCCCACTGCAGGAGCACGGTCGCGGCGTCCAGGCGGATCACGGGGCCGGAGGCTATGGGGCCTTGGAGTTTGTGTCACCGTCCTCGCCGCATGCGGCGGCGTCGGTGACACAAAACGGAGGACCCGACCCCTAGCCTGTCGGCGCCATGGTCTCCCGAGTCGCACGACGTTGTCACCTCGCGCTCGGGGTGGCGATCACCATGGTCCTGTCCGGGTGCTTCACCGGCGAGCGGCCGCGGCTGGTAGAGGGGGCCAGCTCGACCGGCGACCCCGCCGCTGACGCCGTGCTGTCGCGCCTCGAGGCGGCGGGCCAGACCACGTTCACGGGCGACTACACGGTGCTGACCAGGTTCGGCAGCATCACGACACCGGTCACGGTCGTCCAGACCGGGCCGGCCCGGCGGGCCGTGACCGTCGGCGACGTCCGGTTCATCGTCGACGGGCCGCAAACGTCGACGTGCGATCTCGTGACGAGCACGTGCAGCCCGACCATCGACGTCGCCCGCATCAGCGACGTCCAGCTGACACCCGACTTCTACGCGGCCAGCGCGGCCACCCGGTTGCGGCGGGACACCGAGCTGCGGGCGGGACCGACGCGTGCCTCCACCGAGACCATCGCCGGACAGCCGGCCACGTGCGTCGTCGTGCCGACGACGGGCGGCGAGTCGACCTACTGTGCGCTCGACTCGGGCCCGCTCGCCCGACTCGATGCGGCTGACCTGTCGATCGAGCTCACGCGCTTCCGGCCGCGGGCCGACCAGTCCCAGCTCGAGCCGCCGGACTGACTGACTCGTCGCCCTAGACGACGACCAGACCGTGGTCGCAGGTGTTGAGCGCGTCCGGCCCGTCCGGCGTGGCCACGACGATGTCCTCGAGGCGCATGCCCCAGCGGCCCGGCAGGTAGATGCCCGGTTCGACGCTGAAGGCGTGGCCGGCGGCCAGTGGACTGCTGTTGCCCTCGACCATGTACGGGTCCTCGTGGGCCTCCATGCCGATGCCGTGGCCGATGCGGTGGATGAAGTACTCGCCGTAGCCCGCGGCGGCGATGATCCGCCGGCCCACCCGGTCGACCTCCTCGCACGGGCTGCCGACGGTGGCGGCGGCGACGCCGGCCTGCTGCGCCTCGTGTAGGACGTCGTACGCCTCGAGGATCTCGGCGGGCGGATCTCCGGTGTAGACGCAGCGCGTGATGTCGCTGCAGTAGCCGTCCATGGTGCCGCCGAAGTCGCACAGCACGATCTCGCCGGACGCGATCAGCCGGTCCCCGGGCTCGTGGTGCGGGCTGGCGGCGTTGGGGCCGGCGGCGACGATGGCGAAGTTCACCCGCTCGTGGCCCTCGGCGATCAGCCGGGCGGAGATGTCGGCGGAGACCTCGGCTTCGGTTCGGCCGACGAGCTCGATCTCGCCGGCCTGCAGCTGACGAGCGACCCGGTCGGCGGCCGCACCGGCCGCCCGCAGCGCCTCGACCTCCGCGGCGTCCTTCACCATCCGCAGCGGGCCGACGACCTCGACCGCCCGGCGGATCGACGGCGCCGGACAGCCGCGGGAGCAGCGCGACGAGGAAGCGGGCCCACATCTGGTCGCCCACGGCGACGGTCGTAGCCGGCCCGGCCAGCTCGGCGGTGATCGCGATCGGGTCCTCGGTCTCGTCCCACGGCCGCAACCCGAAGACGCCCGGCTGCTCGACCACCCGCGGCGCCTCCAGCCGGGGCACGACCAGGGTGGCGTCGGCCTCCCGCGGCACCACGAGCATCGTCAGACGCTCCAGCGGCATCGCGTGGTAGCCGGTGAGGTAGGGCAGGTCGTGGCCGAGCGACAGCAGGAGCACGTCAACGCCCTGGTCGGCCATGGCCTTGCGCACCCGTTGCAGGCGATCGAGGTACACCGACGGAGTCGTCGTCATGGCCTCAGTGTGCCACTCGCGGGTTCTCCGGAGTTCTGATCGCGCCCAGCGCGATTGAGGCGGCTCAGAACCGGATTTCGACGGGGATGGGGGATGGGGCGACGTGGGCGGCGGCGGACTTGGCGTGGTAGCTGGAGCGGGTGAGGGGGCTGGCCTCGACGTGACCCACACCAAGCTCCCTGCCGGCCGTTGCGTACTCGGCGAACCGGGCCGGCTCGACCCAGCGCACGACCGGGAGGTGGTGTGAGGTCGGCCGGAGGTACTGGCCGATCGTCACGATGTCGACGCCGATCCCGGCGAGGTCGGCGAGGCACCCGACGACCTCGTCGTCGGTCTCCCCGAGCCCCACCATGAGCCCGGACTTCGTCGTCAGCCGGGCCTCCTTGGCCCGGGCCAGCACCGCGAGGCTGCGGGCGTACGCGGCCGAGGGCCGCACGGCCCGCTGGAGGCGGGCGACGGTCTCGACGTTGTGGTTGAGCACGTCCGGTCGCTCGTCGAGCAGCACGCGCAGCGCATCCTCGTGGCCGTGGACGTCGGAGATCAGGGTCTCGACGCGGGTGCCCGGCCGGCGCTCGCGGATCGCCCGGACGCAGGCCGCGACGTGGGCCATGCCACCGTCGGCGAGGTCGTCGCGGGCAACCATCGTGAGCACGCAGTGGGCGAGCCCCATGCGATCGATCGCCTGGGCCACCCGCTCGGGCTCGTCCGCGGCCGGGACGTGCGGGCGCCTCGTGTCGACAAGGCAGAAGCCGCACGCCCGCGTGCACCGGTCCCCGAGCACCATGAACGTGGCCGTCCCGTCGGCCCAGCACTCCGACAGGTTCGGGCACCCCGCGTCCTCGCAGACCGTCACCAGCCCGAGTTCACGGATCGTGCGGCGGAGGGCGAGCACTTCGGCGCCGTGCCGGACCTTCGGGCGTAGCCACTCCGGCTTGCGGGTCTCGATCGCGAGCCCGGACGTCACCCCCGCCTCGGCGAGCCGCGACGCCGCCCGGGACGAGGCCCGGACCGGCTCACCCGGTCCGGCCCCCCGGGAGAACGCCGAGAGATCCTCGGGTCGATGGCGCCATGCCACGTCCTGACGTTCGGCGCCGCCGTTCCCCCACCGCTCGGCGGCAAGGCGGGCGACGGCGTCGACGACGTCACGCATCGTGACGCAGACGCCCTCCTCGGCCATCGACGTGACCGGGCGATCCTCGATGCCACACGCCACGATGTGCTCGCGGAGGTACGTCATGTCGGTCGAGACGTTGAGGGCGAAGCCGTGCATCGTGCGTCCGCCCTTGAGCCGCACCCCGATGGCGCAGATCTTGCGGGGTGCGGGCCCGTCGGCGTCGACCCACACGCCGGGGTAGCCGGCGAGTCGCCCGGCCGTGACGCCGAACCTCGCCAGCGTGTCGATGACCAGCTGCTCGACGTTGCGGACGTGCTCGGCGGCGCCGAGCCGGTTGCTGACCGCGACGATCGGATACCCCACGAGCTGACCCGGACCGTGGTAGGTGACGTCACCGCCGCGCCGGATGCCCACGAGATCAGCGCCGACGGACTCCGGATCGCAGCGGAGGTTGTGATCGAGGTCGGACCGCGGTCCGTACGTGAACACGTGTGGGTGTTCGAGGAGCAACAGATGCTGCTCCCGTCCCCGATCGAAGAGCGCCTGCTGGATCGCCAGCGCCTCCCGATACGGGACGGTGCCGAGCCACCGGATGCGCAGGCGCGCCACTCACAGTTCGGCGGACCAGTCCTTGGTCTCGAGGAGCTCCTTGGTGTGCTTGAGGAAGCCGGCGGCGTACGCACCGTCGAACGCGCGGTGGTCCCAGGCCATGGCGAGATGGCCGACGGGGTGGATCACGATCGCCTCGGTGCCGTCGCCGACGTCGGTGACGACCGGCTTGCGCACGATCAGGTCGGTGGACAGGATCGCCACCTGCGGCTGGTTGATGATCGGCATCGTCAGCACGGAGCCCGCCGAGCCGTTGTTCGTGATCGTGAATGTGCCGCCACTGATCTCGTCGGGCATCAGCTTGCGGGTGCGCGCCCGGGCCGCGAGGTCGTTGATCTCGCGGGCGATCGCACGCAGGCGCTTGCCGTCGGCGTCGCGGATCACGGGGGCGATGAGGCCTTCGTAGTCGAGGTCGACGGCGATGCCGAGGTCGACGTAGCCATGGACCACGAGCTCGTCGTCGGCGACGCTGGCGTTGAGGTGCGGGAACTCGGCGAGGGCGTCGATGACTGCCCGGCTGATGAACGGAAGGTAGGTGAGGCTGAAGCCCTCGTTCTGCTTCCACTCCGCCTTCACCGCGCCGCGGGCCCGATCGACGTTGGCGTAGTCGACCTCGACGACGCTGTAGGCGTGCGGGCTGACGCCCTTGCTCATCACCATGTGCGCGCCGGTGACCTTGCGGATCCGCGAGAGCTTGATCGTCGTGTCGCGCTCGCCGGTGGTGACTTCCGGAGCCGGCGCGGCCGGAGCAGCCGGCTTCGCCGGCGCCTCGGCGGGCGCCTTCTTCGCCGCCGGGGCCGCGGCTGGCTCCGGTTCGGCCGGTGCTGCGGCGGGTGCGGCCTTCGCGCCGGTGCGGTCGATGTGGTCGAGCACGTCGTCGCGGGTGATCCGGCCACCCGGTCCGGTGCCACTGATCGTCGCCGGGTCGATGCCGTGTTCGTTGACGAGCCGTCGGACAACGGGCGACAGCAGCATCCGGTTCGCCGTCGCATCGGCGGGGGCCTTGTCGGCCGGCGGTGGGGCCGCGGCGGCCGCGGGTGGCTCGGCAGGCGCCTCGGCCGCCGGCTGCTCCTCAGGGGCCGGCTGCTCCTCCGGCTCGGGCGCGGGTTGCTCCTCGGCGGCCGGTTCGGCTTCGGTCGGCGCCGGTTCGGGCTCCTCCTCGGCGGCGGCCGGTTCCGCCTCCGGCTGGGCCTCGGCGGCGCCTGCCTCGGCCGGTGCGGCCGCCCCATCCCCGATCACGGCGATGACGGTGCCGACTGCGACCGTCTCGCCCTCCTGGGCGCGGATCTCGGTGATCGTGCCGGCGGTGGGTGACGGCACCTCGGTGTCGACCTTGTCGGTCGAGACCTCGAACAGTGGCTCGTCCTCGGCGACGGTGTCGCCGACCTGCTTGAACCACTGCGTGATCGTGCCCTCGGTGACGGTCTCACCGAGCTGGGGAAGGGTCACGTCGGCCATGCGCGGTCCTCTCTCAACCGTTGAAGTTGCGCCCGGTGAGGGTCATCACCGTCTCGCCGAACAGCTCGGTGAGGCTCGGGTGCGGCTGGATGAACTCGGCCACCTCGTCGACCGTCGCGTCCCAGTTGACGGCGAGGTACCCGCCGCTGAGCTGCTCGGTGACCCACGGTCCGACCATGTGCACGCCGAGGATGCGTCCCGCCCGACCGTCAGGCCCCTTCTCGGCGATGACCTTCGCCAACCCGTCGAGCTCGCCGAGGATCATGGCGCGGGAGTTGAACTTGAACGGGTGCTTGGCGACGACGACGTCGTGGCCGGCGGCCTTCGCTTCCTCCTCGCCCGGCCCGGCCCACGCGACCTCGGGGTGGCAGTAGATCGCCCAGGGCACGCGGTCGTACAGCACGGGCGTCGCGTCCTCGCCGAGCGTCTGCTTGACGACCAGGATCGCCTCGGCGTAGCCGACGTGGGCCAGCTGCGGCGTGTCGATCAGGTCGCCGATGGCGTAGACGCCGTCCTCGCCGGTGCGGCAGAACTCGTCGACAACGACGAAGCCCCGCTCGTCGACCTTGACGCCGGTGCCGTCGAGCCCGAGCTCGTCGGCGTACGGCCGGCGACCGACGGAGATGACCACGGCGTCGACCTCGAGATCCTCACCCTCACCGAAGTGGACCGTCGTCCCGCCGGAGTCGTTCGGCGTGTGCCCGTGCACCATCACGCCGGTGCGGATGTCGATCTTCTTCTTCTTGAAGCTGCGCACGACGACGTTGGCGACGTCGGCGTCGAGACCGGGGAGGATCTTGGGCAGTGCCTCGAGGATCGTCACCTTGGCGCCGAGATCGGCGAACGTCGACGCGAACTCGCAGCCGATCGCCCCGCCTCCGACGACGACGACCCGGTCAGGCACGTGATCGATGTCGAGGACCTCGTCACTGGTCATGATCGGGCCGCCCCGCTCGAAGTTGGGGATCAGCCGGGGCGCCGAACCCGACGCGAGCACGATGCCGGTGCCGGTGATCTCGGTGCTCGACCCGTCGGCCGTGGTCACCGTGACCACACGGTCGGCTCCGAGCCGACCGACCCCGTTGAAGACCTCGACCTGGCGTGCCTTGCACATCGCGGCGATGCCGCCGACGAGCCCGGCCACGATCTTCTGCTTGCGCGCCTGGGTCACGGCGAAGTTCACGCTCGGTGTCCCCGCCTCGATGCCGAAGTCGGCGGCGTGCTGCACGTGCCGGTGCACGGCGGCGGTCTCGAGGAAGGCCTTGGCGGGGATGCAGCCTCGGTTGAGGCACGTCCCACCGAGGGCGTCCTTCTCGACGAGCGCCACCTTGACGCCCGCCGAAGCGGCGTAGAGCGCGCCGGCGTAGCCGCCGGGTCCGCCTCCGATGAATACGAGATCGAACTGCTCGGCCGTCGGGATCACCCTCTCTCGGTGTCGGTCGGGAACGCCGTCGACCACGGTAGCGCCGCGACTGCAAGACCTACTTCCCCGCCTGGCGGATCACGAACCGCTCAGCTCCCAGCGGGCCCGCTCGTCGCCCCTCCGGTAGATCAGGACCCGGCTCGTGCCGTCCGTGTCGGTGACGTCGAACGTCAGGGTGCAACGCTGCGCGGCAACGGTCGTGCCGCCGCACGCACCGGAGGCCGTGCTCACCGGTCGCAGCGACGCGCCCGGGACCACGAGCCGGAACTCGGAGGTGCCCTCCGGATCGTCGACACCACCGAGCGCGAGCTCGACCACCGCCCGACCGCCCGACTCGGCGAAGTCCTCGACAGTGACGGCGAGATCGCCGATCTCGACGGGCTCACCGACCGGCGCGGCCGGGGCGGGCTCGTCCTGGGCGGCGATCCGCATCAGCTGCACGACGCCCGCGACGAGGATCACCAGACCGCAGGCGACGGCGAGCAGCAACAGGGTGCGGGTCCGCACCGGGCGCAGGATACGGGGAGCCCCCGATCAGCGGCTTCGCCCGCTCAACCCCCTCAGCCGTAGGCGCACTCGAACACGGCGTCGGAGTACGCCTGGTCCTCGATCGCCGTGAACCAGTTGCGCCCGTCGAGGCACTCGGGATGGCTCAACTCCAACGGCAGGTCGGCCTCGGTGAGCTCGCCCGACGTGACCAGGTCCTGGAAGCAGGGGGCGGTCTCCTCGACGATGGCGATGAAGTCGGCGTCGGGCAGCGACGAGTAGTCACCGCTCCAGTACACCTCCGCCAGCCCGCACTCCGGGTAGAGGACGTACACCGGGGCGACCGAGGGTTCGATCTCTCCGGCGTCGATCAGCTGCCGGAAGCAGGCGCCCGCTTCTTCACCCGTCGGTTCGGTGAAGCAGATGCCGGACGGATCGACAGTGGTGGGCACGGACGAGTCGTCGGGGGCCGGCGCGCTGTCCGGGGGCGGAAGCGGAATGGCCTCGCCGGTGTCCTCCTCGAAGGTCGGGGTGAAGAGACCTTCGTCGACGGCCTGCTCGATCGCGACCTCCGCCTGCTCGATGATCTCCTCCAGTTCCTCGCGGTCGAGCGCACGCAGGGCCGCGAGCCACTGCTCGGAGCCCGTCGCGAACGGGCTCAGGAACCACTGTCCGTCGACCCGCTTGACGATGAAGCCCGGGTTCTCGTAGTCAGCGAACGCCTCCTCGAGCGTCGTCAGCAGCGCCCGCACCGACTCGGAGTCCTCGAACACCTCGTCGAGTGTCGGCGTGGCCTCGGCGAGCTCGCAGCTGTTGAATTCCTCGCCCGCGCTCGTCACCGTCCAACAGCCGTCCTCGAGCTCGACGGTGGCCGCCTCCTCGTCGCTGGTCACGTCGACACGGAAGTAGTCGATGCTCATCGACCGGGTGTCACCACTGCCGCTGACCGTGTACTCCGGATCGGCGATCGTTATCTCGACGCCCGCCTCCGCGACCACACGCTCGAGCTCCTGCTGGGCATCGTCGAGGAACGTCGGGGCGTAGCGCTGCAGCGCCTGGAACTCGTCGGGGTTGAGCGTGGCGATCACCGACTCCAGGTCGAGCCGCTGGACGCCGTCGAGGAACGCGTCGAGCGCATCCTCGGGACTGTCGCCACCGCTCGGAGTGATCCCCTCGGCCGGGATGTCCACCGGCTCGTCCGCCTCGGCGCGGATCGTCTCGGCCACCGTGTGGAACAGGCTCAGGTACCAGCGACCGTCGTCCTCCACCGCCGTGAGCTGGAACGTGAGGTCGTCGACTCCGCCGTCGTCCGAGGAGTCGGCGTCGAGCTCGGACAGGTCGACGTCGGCGGTGTCGAGGATGAGGTCCCCGATCGGCAGCTGCTCGCCGTCGACGGTGGCCGAGCCGGTGGCCGAGATCTCCAGGTTCACGATGTCGTCGACGTTCGTCGGCGTCGCCCGCACCGACTCGTCGTCGAGCACGATGTCGACACCCGAGACGGCGCCGAGGTCGGCGTCGTCGCTCAGCACCTCGAGCCGGCGCAGCTCGTCGGTCAGCTCGGTCGCCGGGTCCCGGAGCGTCTCCCGCTCCCCGGGCAGCAGGATGTCGATCATGCCGAGGACGTCCTCGTTCTCGAACGCCGTGAGCAGGGCGAGCCCGGCTTCGTCGGGGGTGGCCGCGCCGCCCTGGTCGTCACCTCCGACGAGTTGAACGGCGCCGAACACGGCGGCGCCGAGCACGACGACCCCTCCGACGCCAGCGGCGATCACCGCGCCGCGGGACCGTCGCCGCGGCGGGGGCGTGGTCTCCGCCTCGTCCAGCGGCACTTCCGGACCGCGGAACGGAGGGGGCGGTGGCGACGGTGTCGCCCCGGGCTGAGGCGGCTGCCAGTCGCTCACGGGTCGCTCCTCGGGGTCACTACCACGACCGCGGGAGCCTACTGGTGGGCTTGTCGCAGGAGTCCTCGCGGACGCGGGGACGAGTCCCTCGCGGCCACGTCGACGGAGTACTCGTCCTCGGCGATGAAGCCTCGGCGTCGTCCTGCTAGTCGCCGTCAGGAGACAGCGTGTCGAGTCCGTCCTGGAGCTCGTCACCGGACTCCTCGAGGGCCGTGGTGGCTTGCTCGATGAGCGTGTCGATCTCGTCCCGGTCGAGCGCGCGCAGGACGGCCAGCACCTGCTCGGATCCGGTGGCGAAGGGGCTCACGTACCACTCGCCGTCGACCTGCTTGACGATGAAGCCCGGGTTCTCGTAGTCCGCAAACGTCTCCTCGAGCAGGGCCAGCACGTCCTCGATCTGCTCCGAATCGTCGAACATCTCCTCCAGCCTCGGCGTGTCCTCGGCGAGCACGCAGCTGTTGATCTCCTCGCCCTCGGCGGTTGCCTTCCAGCAATCCGTCCTCGAACTCGACGACAACGGTTTCCCCCTCGCCGGTGATGTCCACTCGGAAGTAGTCGATGGTGAGCGACCGCGTGTCGCCGCTGCCGGCCACCGTGTACTCGGGCTCGGCGATCGTCACCGACACGTCCTGGTCGGACATCGCCCCGTCGAGTTCGGCCTGGGCGTCGGCGAGGAAGCTCGGCGCGTAGCGCTGCAACGCTTGGAACTCGTTCGGGTTGAGCGTGGCGATCAGCGTCTCGAGGTCGAGGGCTTCGACCCCGGCGAGGAACGCGTCGAACGCGTCCTCCGGGCTGTCGCCACCGATCGGCGTCACCCCTTCAGCGGGGATGTCCGCCTGGGCACTGGCTGCCGCGGATCGTCTCGGCGACGGAGTGGAACACGCTGACGTACCAGCGCCCGTCCTCCTCGACCGCGGTGATGGGCGAGCGACATCCTCACGTCGTCCTGAGCGTCCGAGGTGTCGGCGTCCAGCTCGGACAGGTCGGCGTCGTCGGGAAGGTTGTCGACGATCAGGTCCCCGATCGGAAGCTGCTCGCCGTCGATGGTCCCGTAGCCGTTGGCCCCGATGTCCAGATTGACGATGTCGTCGACGTTGGTCTCGTCGACCCGGACCGACTCGTTCTCGAGCACGATGTCCACACCGGACACGGCCCCGAGGTCGGCTTCGTTCGCTGAGGACCTCGAGCCGGCGCAGCTCGTCAGCCAGGTCGGTCACGGGCTCGCCCAACGTCTCCCGCTCGCCGGGGAGCAGGACGTCGATCATCCCGAGGACGTCCTCGTTCTCGAACGCGGTCAGCAGGGCGAGACCGGCGCCTTCCGGGGTCGCCGCGCCACCGGCGTTGTCGTCGCCGGCGAGCCGAGTGATGCCGAAGACGGCTCCGGCGGCGATCGCGGCGGCACCGACCACGGCCGCGACGACGACCGCTCGGGATCGTCCCGGCTGCGGCGCCGGCGCACCGGCTCCAGCTCCACCGCTGCCATGGGGATGTCCGCCCGCACGCCGCCCTGTTCCGGGGGTTGCCAGATTCCGTCGTCGCTCACAATTCACTCCCAGTTCCGCCCTGCCCGAGCGGCGCAGCCTATCGGTGCCATCGTCTGATGCGCCGGCTGTCGCATACCCTCTCCGACGTGCGCGTTGCGGTCACTGGTTCCCACGGGTTGATCGGGTCGGCCTTGACAGACCGTCTGGCCCGGTCCGGACACGACGTCCGGCGGATCGTGCGGAGCGATCCGGCACCGGCCGACATCGTCTGGGATCCCCGGGCGGGACGCCTCGAGGTCGCCGACCTGGCCGGCGTCGACGCGGTCGTGAACCTGGCCGGCGCGGGCATCGGCGACCATCGCTGGACCGACGACTACAAGCGGGAGATCCGCGACAGCCGGGTCCGCGGCACGACCCTGCTGGCGGAGGCCATCGCCGCTGCCGGCGATGACGGCCCGCGGGTGCTGCTGTCGTCGTCGGCCATCGACTACTACGGCGCCCGCGGCGACGAGGAGCTCGATGAGTCGTCGCCGCCGGGATCGACCTTCCTCGCCGGCGTCTGCCGGGACTGGGAGGCCGCGACGGCGGCCGCGGAGTCCGCCGGGGCGCGGGTCGTCCACTTCCGCACCGGCATCGTGCTCTCCGCGGATGGCGGCGCGTTGCGGAAGCTCCTGCCGCTGTTCAAGCTCGGCGTCGGCGGGCGCTTCGGATCGGGGCGTCAGTGGATGAGCTGGATCTCACTCGCCGACGAGACGGCCGCGATCGAGCACCTCCTCACGAACGACATCAGCGGGCCGGTCAACCTCACCGCCCCCGCACCGGTCACCAACGCCGAGTTCGCCGCGACCCTGGGCCGCGTGCTGCACCGGCCCGCCGTGATCCCCGTCCCCCGGTTCGGTCCGAGCCTGCTCGTCGGCCGGGAGGCCGCCGAGACGTTGCTCTACACCGGGCAGCGCGTGCTGCCGAAGGTTCTCCGGTCGGGCGGCTTCGAGTTCACCCACGCCGAGCTGGAGCCCGCCCTACGCGCCCTGCTCCACCGCTGAACAAACCCCCGTTCTTGCATCTGGTTTGCGCGCTCTGACGCGCTAGGTAGATGCAAGAACGGAGGGGTCAGTGGTACGAGTCGGCCTGGGCCGCCATCTTCGTGCCGTCGAGGTAGTACCGGCGGGCCCAGATCCCGGTCGGCGCCTCCCCCTCGACCGGCATCCGCCACGTGCTGACGCGGGCGTCGGCCAGCGACACCCCGAGAAGTGCCCGGGGCTGGTCGATCGTGTTCTGGATGTAGTCCTCGGCCACGTCGCCGGGCACGTAGCGACCAGCGATCGCGCGGTAGAGATCCCGCCACTCGTCGTCGGTGCCCGGCTCGTGCAGGATCCGGGCCGTCCCCTGCACGGTGACCTTGCGGTACGGCAGCGGGTCCTCGTCGATCGACAGGCCGACCCGCGGATCGCGCCGCAGGTTCGCCAGGAACGCCGCCGGCGACCGCGGCGTGAACACGACGTCGTCGTCCTGGCGGATGAACCAGGTCGGCACGACCCGGGGAAACCCGTCGTCGTCGATCGTTCCGATGCGCACGAGATGTCCAGGCTCGTCGAGGAACGCGCGGACCTCGTCGTCGGTCATTCTCGGCATCGCAGCCTCCTCAGAACAGGTCCCAGTAGCTCGGACGGGCGCGCATCTGCTCGGCGGTCTCCTCGAGGATCACCCGCCCGGACCGCATCACGTACGCCCGGTCCGTGATGCGCAGCGCCTGGCCGACGTTCTGCTCGAGCAGGAGCACCGCCAGTCCCTCCGTGTCGGCCAGCTCGCGCACCCGATCGAAGATCTGCTGGACGACGGCCGGGGCGAGGCCGAGCGAGGGCTCGTCGAGCATCAGCAGCCGGGGGCTCGCCATGAGCAGCAGGCCGAGGCTGAGCATGCGCTGCTGCCCGCCGGACAGCGTCCCCGCGTTCTGCTGTGACCGCTCGGCGAGGATCGGGAACAGGGCGTGAACCTGTTCCATGCGCTCGCGCCGGCGTGCCGCGTCCGGTTCATTGGCCCCGCCGAGCAGGAGGTTGTCGAGCACGGTCAGGTCGGAGAACACGAACCGCTCCGACGGGATCATCGCCATGCCGGCCTTGACGTTGGCGCGGAAGCCGGCCCGCGTGACGTCACGCCCCTGGTAGCGGATGTGCCCGGCGTGGGCGGCGTTGAGCCCGAGCACGGTCCTGATGGTGGTGGTCTTCCCCGAGCCGTTGTGCCCGAGCAGCGTGACGACCTCACCGGCGCCGACGTGCAGGCTCACGTCGAACACAACCTGCTTGCGGCCGTAGCCGCCGTACAGGCCCTCGACCTGCAGCACGTCGGCCCGGGTAGCCGACGCCGCCGCCGTCGTCGCTCGCTCAGACGGTTCCAAAGTACGCCTCCGCCAGCCGGTCCGAACTGGTCAGCTCGCCGATCGTGCCCTCAGCCGTGATCCGGCCGAGCTCCATGAAGTAGGTGTGGTCGGCGAGCCGGCCGACCACGTGGAGGTTGTGCTCGACGATGCAGATCGTGCGCCCCTTGTCGCGGAGCGACTCGATCAGGCCGAGCATCGTGTCGACCCAGACGTCGTCGATCCCGCTCGCCGGCTCGTCGAGCAGGATGACCTCGGCCTCGGTGGCGAGCACGCGGGCGAGGGACACGAGCTTGGTCTGGCCGTACGACAGCGCACCCGTCGGGATGTCGGCGAACTCGGCCATCCCCACGAACGTGAGCCAGCCGCGGGCCTTCTCCATCGCCTCGGCCTCGAAGCGATTCACCGCACCCGGACGGACGAGCAGCGACGGCACCCGCTCGCCCGGTTGGCCGGGCACGGCCATGGCCACGTTGGTGAGGCACGACAGGCGCTGGAACAGGCGCACGTCCTGGAACGAGCGCACCATCCCCATCCGGGCGACCTCGTCGGGCGCCGCGCCGACCAGCTCGACGCCGCGCAGGCGGATCGATCCGCTGTCGGGAGGGATGAACGCGGTGAGCAGGTTGAAGACGGTCGTCTTCCCGGCGCCGTTCGGTCCGACGAGGGCGACGATCGCGCCCTGCCGCAGCGTGAACGTGAGGTCGTCGGCGGCGATGATCCCGCCGAAGCGCTTGGACAGGCCGGTCACCTCGAGCACGACCGGCGCCCGGGCCCAGAGCCCGGCCCGGGCCCGTTCCTCGTCCCCGTTCCCGGTGACCGGCTCGCCGGCCGTCACCGTGGCCGTCTCCTGCAGGAACTGCTGCTCGGCCCGGGCGAGCTGGGCCACCTCCGTGCTCACGTTCGGCACCCAGCCCTCGGACCGGACCATCTCGACGCGCCCGGCGAGCGGCTGCTGCTGCCGGCGCGCCCAGCGGAGGAGCGAGAAGCCCTCGGGCAGGACGCCCTCCGGACGCAGGCGCATCAGCACGACGAGGAGCAGGCCGTAGACGATGAACTGGACGAAACCGGCCTTGTCGGCGCTGATCCCGATCACCCGGGTCAGGATCGGGTCGAGCGAGGCGAGCACAAGCGCCCCGACGACCGAACCGGTCAGGTTGCCCATCCCGCCGAGGATGACCATGGCGAAGATCGTCAGCGAGATCGAGAAGCCGAACAGGCTCGGCGTGGCGAGCTGCAGGAACGCGGACAGCAGTCCGCCGGCGAGCGCGGCCAGCGCCGACGTGATCGCGAAGACGCTGAGCTTGAACCGGAACACGCGCTTGCCGAGCGACTGCACCGCCTGCGGGTCCTCCCGGATCCCGCGGAGCACGCGTCCGTACGGCGACTCGCCGAGCCGGTCGGTCAGCCAGTAGGTGAACGCCGCCACGACGAACAACGGCAGCAGCCAGTCGGAGGGGTCCTGCAACGTCCAGCCGAACAGCTCGACCTTCGGCAGGTTGATCAGGCCGTAGGTGCCACCGAGCTCCGGGAACGTGGTGAACGCACCGAGGATCACCGACGAGATGGCCAGCGTCAGCAGGATCAGGTACTCGACCGACAATCGCATGGCGGGGAGGGCGACGATCGTTCCGACGACGAAGGCGATGGCGATCCCGACGAGGAGCGACGGAACGAAGTTCCAACCCTCGGTGAGGGTGAGGTAACCGACGGCGTAGCCGCCGATCGCGCCGAACGCGGCGTGGGCGACCGACACCTGGCCGGCGAAGCCGAGGAGCAGGTTCAGCGAGAGCGCGAAGACGACGTAGATCAGGGCGATCCCGCTGTAGTAGATCCAGATCTCCATCTGCTGGCTCACCCGCCCCCGGCCGGGCGCAGGCGCCGCAGCCACGCTCGCGGGTCGTAGGCGAGCAGCACGAGGTACAGCAGCAGCACCACGAAGACGACGAGCTGTTGCCAGCGCACCTCCAGCCACATCGTGCTCCACTGCTCGATCAGGCTGACGAAGATGCCCGTGAGGAAGACCCGTATCGGGGCGCTCGCCGTCCCGGCGAGGAAGGCGACGACGAAGGCGAAGATCACCGGCTTGAAGCCCATGTCGGCCGCGACGGAGAACTTGACCCCGAACCAGAAGGCGGCCACCCCGCACATCAACGTGCCGATGAAGAAGCAGACGAGGTAGATGCGATTGGGGTCGATGCCGATGATCCGCGCCATCTCCGGGTTGACGCGGGTGGCTTTGATCGAGCGGCCGAGCCCGGTGAAGCGGAGCAGGGCGGCGAGCGCGAGCACGAGCACGACGGCAGTCACGACCTGCCACACGTCGACCCACCGGAACGCCACCGAGTCGCCCCAGTTGATCGGTGTGCGCAGGCCGTCCGGCGCGCTGGCGAGCTGCTGGGCGGCCGAGCTGTAGAGCAGGCGGATCAGGTTCTCGCCGGCGATGCCGATACCGAGCGAGGCGACGAACACGGCGAGGAGCGCGTTGGCGCCGGCTCTCGTCGCCAGTGGCCGGTACACGACCCGCTCGATGAGCACACCCACGATGGCGGTGGCGAGGATCCCGAGGACGGCACTGATCCAGAACGGGATCCCCGACCGCTCGGCGAACGTGAACACGAGGTAGGCGGCGAGCGCGTAGGTGAAGCCGTAGGCGAAGTGGAACCGACCCGACACCCCGAGGATGAGGGCGAAGCCGACGCCCAGCAGACCGTAGGCGGCGCCGTTGATGACGCCGACCACGGTCAGCTGGCTGAAGGCATCCCAGGTCAGGTTCGCCGCGACCAGCAACGCTCAGCTCCTCCGCGGCACGTCATGCCATCTGGAAGTCGGCGCCGCCGATGTCGTAGTAGGCGAGCGGTGTCACGGACCCGTCCTTGTACTGGAACACGCCCATCGGACGCTGGATCACGGAGTGCGTCGTCGGGTCGAGGGTGTAGGAGCCGACGGTGCCTTCGTCGCCGCCGTACACACTGACGACGGTGAGGTTCTCCTGGAGGGCGGCGTCGAGCTGCGTGCCGTCGTTGATGTCACCACCGCTGGCGAGCACGCGGCGGATGACCTCCCAGAGCACGAGCGTGTTCTCGTAGAAGTTGGCGGCGTAGAAGTCGGGCGCTTCGCCGTACTCGGCCTCGAACTCGCGCACGAACAGCTTCGCCAACGGGCTGACCGGGTTCCCGGCGTCGAAGTAGTCGTAGGCGAACGTCCACCCGACGCTGTCGTAGGCACCGTTCGAGGCGTTGATCCCGTCGGGCGTGAACTCGAAGCCGTACATCAGCGCGCTCAGTCCGGCGGTCTGCGACTGATCGAGCAGGAAGCCCGGGTCCTGTCCGTAGCAGCCACAGAGCAGGACGTCGGGCTCGTTCGCCTGGATCTTGGTCAGCGTGGCGGCGAAGTCGGTGGTGTTCGGCGGGAACAACTCGTACAGGTCGTTGAACTCGAACCCGGCGTCGGCGATCTTCTTGAGGACGTCCTCCTTGACGATCGAGTTGCTCGGCTCGCCGATGTCCCAGCCCGTGAGCCCGACGGTGGTGGCGTCCGGCGAGGTCTGCTTGACGTACTCGAACAGGCCGGGCAGGGCGTCGTTGGGCGTGATCGCCCGGGTGCCCCAGAAGTAGGGCATCCCCTGGGCGAAGATGCTCGTGCCACCGCCGCCGTCGAGCGTGAAGCACTTGTACTGCTCGGTGCCCGCGAGCATCGCCCCGAGGCCGTCGGCGTAGGACGCGAACTTCGCCGGGATGCCGGCGGTGCCGATCTCGGTCATCGCCTGCGTCGCCGCCTGGGCGTCGCCGGACTTGTGGTCCTTGTAGACGACGGTGATCTCCGGCCCCCCCGCAGCCAGGACGTGCTTGACCCCGAGGTCGGTGCCGCGCGTCATGGTCGCGCCATAGAACGAACCGTTGCCCGTGAGCGCGAGTACGCACCCGAGCTCAAAGGGCACGCCCGCGCCGTTGTCGGCGCTGGGATCGATCCCGAGCAGGCCGGCGAGCTCGGCCCCGACGTCGCCCGACGGCGCCGCGGTGCCACCCGCCGTGGTCGCGGCTCCGGCCGCGGTCGTCGCCGGGCCGGCGGCCGTCGTGGCCGCGCCGGCGGCGGTCGTCGCCGCACCAGCCGCGGTCGTCGCCGGGCCGGCATCGTCATCGTCGTCGTCGCCGCACGCGGCGAGGATCGCCGGCCCCGCGAGGGCACCGGCTCCGTAGATCCCCAGACGACGAAGCGCGTCGCGTCGCGACAAACTTCCGATCGCCCGGCTCGGAACACGATTGGACATGTCGTAGTCCCCCTTCTCCGGTCCCCTGGTCCCGGCGCCCCGAACCTACTTGACCCTGACGTCAAGTCGACGAACCGAGCCGGGCGAGTGAGTCCCCCCGTTCTGTCGTTCGGCATCGGCCCGAATCCGCGATCTCCGACCGACAGAACGGGGGGTGCGGGGAGGTGCGGTCAGTCGAAACCGAGGGCGCGGGCGCACAGCTCGTTGAGCGTCTCGAGGCCCTTCTCCTCGTCGAACGGCTCGCCGAGCACGAGCCACACGTACAGGCACCGGTCGACCATCGAGCCGAGCGCGCTGGCGACGTAGCGGGCGTCGAGGGCGGGGTCGACGAGCCCCTCGTCCTGCCACCGCTGGATCGCCCGAGCGGACCGCATCGTGTTGGCGACGCGAGCCTGCCGGCGCAGCTCGCGGAACTCGTCATTGGTCGCCGCGAGCTGCTCGAGGATCGCCATCATCCTGGCGTCCCGGCGGTAGCCGTCGAGGTACGCCCGATTCGCCCGGGCGATGCGGTCCCGCGGCGATGACGCCGGTGGCGCCTGATCACGTGCTCGCATCGAGTTCGCCTGCATGCGCAGGATGACCTCGCGGAACACGGCCACCTTCGTGTCGAAGTACGTGTAGAAGGTCCCGTGGGCGACTCCCGCCTCGCGGCTGATGTCGGTCACTCGGGCCTCGTGAAAGCCGTCGCGCTCGAACACCGTGCGGGCAGCGACGATCAGACGCTCCCGCGTGCGCTGGCCGCGCTCGGTCAGCAACGCCACGTCGTCCGCCGCTTTGCCCATGACGCCCTACTTCATCGCCAGCGGGTTGATCGGCGAGCCGACGCCGCGGGTGACCTTCAGTGGAGGGGCGCAGAAGAAGAACTCCCACACTCCGTCGGCGGCGCAGTCGGCAGCGAGTTCCTCGAAGTCGAGGATCTCACCGAGCGTCATCCCCATGTCGCGGATCAGGACCATGTGCACGTTGAGGATGACGTCGGGCACCTCGCCGGGAAGCACCTCGATGGCCCAGTTGTCCGAGCACACCGCGGCGACCTCGCGCTCGTGCAGCCACTCGCAGCACGCCTGGCCGAGACCGGGCTCGCCGGCCATGAACTCCTGCGCCGACTTCTGCTCGAGGAAGAACCGCCGCCAGCCGGTGCGGAACAGGAGGATGTCGCCGCTGCCGACCTCGACGCCGCCCTGCGCGGCGATCGCCGCCTCGAGGTCGTCCGGCGTGATGACCTCCCCCGCCGGCAGCCAGTCGACCCCGCGCTGGCGGGCGATGTCGAGCAGGACGCCGCGCCCGGCGACGCCCTTGGCGATGCGGTCGATCGTGTCGTGGAAGGCGCCGACGACGGTGACGTCGCTCGCCGGGTAGCCGTTGTAGAGCTGGTCGTCGTAGTACACGTGGGCGAGGGCGTCCCACTGCGACGCGCCCTGCAGGGGCATGAAGATGTAGTCGTCGGCGTACCGGAACCCGCCCGGGAAGACCTGGGTGTCACCGGTCTGCGACATCAGGTGGACCGGGTTGATGCGGCCGCCGCCGGGCTGCGGACCCTGGTCGTCGAAGGGGATGCCGAGGTCGAACACCGCCCCCTTGCGCACGAGCGCCGCCGCCGCCACCAGCTTGTCCGGGGTGATCAGGTTGAGCGTGCCCCGCTCGTCCTCGGCCCCCCAGCGGCCCCAGTTGCTCAGCCGTTTGCCGAGCTCCCGGAAGTCCTCCATTCCCTCGCTCCTTCCGCTCATTCGGGGCTCGCTGCGCTCGCCTTCGAGCTCGCCGGCTCGCTCCGCTTCGCCGCTCGCCCGACCTCACGGCTCGCGGCTGCACGCAGGCTGGGCACGACGTCGTCGGCGAACGCACCGAGGAGGTCGAGCACCTCCGCCCGCGCCATGCCCGGGTAGTGCAGGCGCACGGCCAACCGGTACGTCCGGTCGCGCCCGATCTCGGCCAGTGGAGCGAGCGCATCGACGAGCTGCTGCGCCGTCCCCGACACGACGCCCGGCGGTGCTTCTCCGGCCGGGAATCCGGCGAGTCCGGCGATCGCCTCGCCGACCGCCCGTCCGCCGGCTCCGTCCGACGACGACGAGTACCACCGCTCGTAGTTCGCGTACAGGTGCCTGACCCCGCGCTCGACGGCCGGCGAAAGCCCGCCGCCGTGGTCCAACGACAGCCAGCTCGCGGTGGCGATCGGCAGGGATGGCTTGCCGAGCCGGGCGGTCGCCTCGTCGAGCACTTCGAGCCGGCGCCTGGTGTCGTCCGGCGCGCCGACCGGCGAGATGTAGCCGTCGGCGAGCTCGGCCGCCCGCACGATCGCGGCGTCCACCCAGCCGCCGAGCCAGATCTCGGGCGGGCCCGGCGGCACGGGTCGGACCGTCAGTCCCTTCGTGGCCACGAGCGGGCCCTGGTGGTCGAAGGGCTCCCCGGTCCACGCCTTGCGGCACACGTCGACGCACTCCACCAGCCGGGCCACCCGCTCCCGCTTGGGAACGCCGAAGGCGTCGAACTCGGCGTCGCGGTACCCGATGGCGAGGCCGAGCAGGAGGCGGCCGCCCGAGATCAGGTCGACGACGGCGGCGTCCTCGGCGAGGCGCAGCGGGTGGTACAGCGGCGCCAGGGCGACGTTCGTACCGAGCGCGACCCGGTCGGTGCGAGCCGCGATCGCGGCGAGCACGGGCAGCACCGCGCTCATGTAGCCGTCGCCGGTGAAGTGGTGCTCGCTCACCCACACGCCGTCGAAGTCGAGCCGCTCCGCCTCCTCGGCGATGGCCAGGGAGTCGGCGTACAGCTCCGCCCACGATTGCTCGGACCCGTCGAGGCGCTGGGCGGTCAGCAGCCCGACGTCGACGTGCAGCATCAGTTGGCGAACCGGTCGCGGAGCTCGCGCTTGAGGATCTTGCCGCTCACGTTCTTCGGGAGCTCGTCGATGAACTCGACCCGCTTCGGCTTCTTGTAACCGGCGAGCCGGTCACGGCACACGGCGATGATGTCAGCGTCGGACACGCTCATGCCCTCGCGCAGCACGACGACCGCAGTGACGCTCTCACCCCACGTCGGGTCGGGCAGCCCGATCACCGCCGCCTCCGACACCGCCGCGTGCGTGTAGATCACCTCCTCCACCTCCCGCGAGTACACGTTCTCGCCCCCGGTGAGGATCATGTCCTTCTTGCGGTCGACGATGTAGAAGAAGCCCTCCTCGTCGCGCCGGGCCATGTCGCCGGTCTTGAACCAGCCGCCGTCGAAGGCCGCCTTGGTGCCGTCGTCGTTGCGCCAGTACCCCTTCAACACCTGTTCGGCCTGGATCACGATTTCGCCGACCACGCCCGGCGGGCACTCGTGCATGGCGTCGTCGACGACCTTGACGTTGGCCAGGCACATCGGCGTGCCGCACGCGGCGAGGAGGTGCTCCTCGCCATTGATCGCCCGGATGTGGGCCTCCTTGGAGTGGACGAGCACGTTGCCGCCGAGCTCGGTCATGCCGAAGCCGGAGTAGACGATCGGGCCGAACCGCTCGATCGCCGCCTTGAGCACCTCGACCGGCATCGCCGCCGCCCCATAGCCGATGTTGCGCAGGGTCGAGAGGTCGTAGTCGTCGATCCTCGGGTGCTGCAGGAGGAAGTTGAGCATGGTCGGCGCGAGCGCCGACGCGGTGATGGCGTGACGCTGGACGAGCTGCATGAACAGCTCCGGCTCGTACGCCTTCATCAACACCACAAGCCCGCCGCGCAGGTGCATCAGCGGCACCGTGTACCCGGCGACGTGGCACAGCGGGAAGGCGAGAAGGTTGCGCTCGTCGGGTTGAGGCTGATACTCGATCGCTGATTCGACGACGGCGGCGACGAGGCCGCGGTGGGTGAGCATGGCCCCCTTCGGGAACCCGGTCGTGCCGCTGGTGTAGATCAGCCACGCCGTGTCGTCGTCGTCGACCTCCACGGGCGGGCGGGTGGTCGCGCCCGTCGCCACCAGCTCCTCGTAGGGCATGACGCCGTCCTCGGCCCCGCCGCCGATCACGACGAGGTGCTCGATCGACGGCACGCCGGCGAGCTCGGGCCGGATCTGGTCCAGGAACGACCGCTCGACGATGAGCACGCGCGCCTCGGAGTTGCCGAGGATCCACGCCCACTCCTTCGGGTGCAGCCGGTAGTTGAGGAACGTCAGCGCCATCCCGGCCGCGGGGACGCCGTAGTAGCACTCGACGTACTCGGCGACGTTCTGAGCGAGGATCGCCACGCGGTCTCCCGGCGCGGCGATCCCGAGCAGGGCATTCGCCAGCCGGGTCACGTTCTCGTGGAGCTGCCCGTACGTCAGCTCGCGATCCCCGTCGATCAGCGCCGGCCGGTCCGGCGACTTGCCGGCGTTGAGACCGATGATGTCCCCGAGCAGCATCGGAACCCCCTTTCCGACTCAGTCGTCAGTCGTTCAAGTAGTTGAGCTTCGCCCCGGGGCGAGGCCAGTCGGTCGAGACCAGCCGCCCGGTGCCCGACAACGTCACATACGCCGTCTTCAGGTCGGGACCCCCAAAGCACACGTTCGTGGTGAGCAGGTCACCCGTGGGGATGAAGTCGAGCAGCTCACCCTTGGGCGAGATCACGGTCACGCCGCCGTTGACCAACGTCGCGACGCAGACGTTGCCGTCGCTGTCCACGGCGAGCGAGTCGAGGAGCTGGAAGCCGGGGAAGCCGTACAGGCAGACCGACGTGTCGACGATGCTGGCCTCGACGATCTCACCCGGAGCGGAGATGTCGCGCTGCATGATCCGCCCGTTCCACGTCTCCGCCCAGTAGACCTTGTCGCCCTGCGGCGACAGCCCGATGCCGTTCGGGTCGTGGGCGGGGAACACGATCTCCTTGACCAGCGAGCCGTCGGCCTTGCCGTAGTAGATGCCGGTCACCTTGGCCTCGCGCCCGTGGGAGTAGCCGTGGTCGGTGAAGTAGAAGCCCCCGTGGGCGTCGAAGACGAGGTCGTTGGGCGCCCACAGCGGGTTGCCGTCCACCTCGGTGTAGAGATCGGTGACCTCGCCCGAGTCGAGGTCGACACGCTGGATGCGCCCGCCGATGTACTTCTCCGGCGTCACCGGTCCGGGGAAGCAGAGCCCCTCCATCTCCATCTCGGTGAAGCGGCCGCCGTTGTTGCACACGTAGGCGGCGCCGTCGGGACCGATCGCGGCCCCGTTGGGCCCGCCGGGGATCTCGGCGATCGTCTCCTTGGTGCCGTCAGGATGGACGCGGGTCAGGCGCGGCCCGAACATCTCGACGAGGATGACCGTGCCGTCGGGCATGGCGATCGGCCCCTCCGGGAACTTCAGGCCGGACGTGACTTCAGTGAGCTCGGACAATGCGGGTGCCCCCCTTCCGCTACGTGGTCGCCCCCGATGTTGACATACAAGTCAACTGTGGCCGTGATCGGAGGACGCCTCGCGGTAGTGGCGGGCGAGGATGTCGTCGCCGAAGTCGTCGCGCAGGTCGCGCCACACCGAGTGGACGTGGTTGACCGAGCGCTGGGTGTTGTCGTACTCGGCGAGCAGCCGGGAACCCTGGACCCGGTAGTAATGCGGCTCCCCCGGCTCGAGGCCACCCGCCCAGGCGAAGTGGAGCTCGTCGATCCGCCGGTCGGCGTACTTCGCCGCCTCACCGTCGGCGAGTGCGTCGGGGATCCGCCGCACGTAGACGTCGAGCACCGCCCGCAGCAGCTCCCGCTGGGCGTCGGTCATCGCGCTCGCGGCGAGGCCCTTCGGCATGGTGGTGAAGCTCACCGCTTCGAGGTGCTCCTCGTGCAGCCCGACGGTCTGCTCGGCGCGCTGCTGGTTCGTCCGCATGCGATCGCCCAGCTCGCCGCGGAACGGCGCCCGCCACACGTCGATCAGCGCGACCGGGCGGTCACCGTCGCTCAGGCGTGAACGGTTGCCCCCGACGAGGTCGACGGGTGGCGCCGGCGACAACACGGCGGTGGCGCGCTGCTCCTCGTCGAGGGCATGGACGAGCTCACGGGCGAGGTCCTCGACGCCCGCGAGCGGGCGCAGGAGGTGGGGGCCGAGCAGCGGTGACGACGCCGGATCGGCGCCGAGGAACAGCGGTGTCGACGCCTGTACCCGGCCGTCGACGATCAGGTGGTTGATCGAGACGTGGTGCCCGCCGAACCGCCACGACCACGGTTCGGTGCCGCCCGGCTGACCGAACACGCGCAGGTAGTAGAGGCCGGGATCGCGGCCCCGCTCCCGCTCGAACTCGACCGTCCAGCCCTCGACCTCGTCGAGCACGTTCTCGAGGCCGATGATCGTGGCCACCGTGACGTACGCCGGCCGGGAGAGTCCGGCCGCGACGAGCCGGAACGCCCGCCGTTGCTGGGCGGGCCGCATCGCCGACAGCGGTAGCCCGCCGTGGTCGGTGGGTGTGTAGAACCACCGGCGGCGCTCGTCGTCGGAGGGAAATGGCCACGCGGCGAGCTCGCGTTGGGATTCGTCGAGGGAATCGAGAAACGCCGCCGCGGCATCGGCCATCCGGCTGGCGGCTTCGGTGTAGTCGGTCACTGGAGCACCCCGAACCGGTGCGAGCGAGTGAGCGCCAGCGAGCGAGCGGCCAGCAACGGCCTGCGTGGCCGGGGAACGCCATGAATAGTCATCGTCCAGGACCTCGCAATCCGAAGATCAGCTCGGGGTCGCCCGGGACCCAGTTGCCATCGACCTGGGAGCGGGCGCCGATGCGCCGGGTCCGGTCGAGCAGCTGGCGGCCGAGGGCGAGCTGGCGGGGCTCCCACGCGGCGAGCGCGCTGACCACATCGGCGGACTCGGCGAGCGCGCCGGCAAGCTCCCACCCATCGGCGGACGCCTTCGCCGTGCCGGCCGCGGCGTGGGGGCGGACGACCCACGCCGCATCACCGACGAGGCACACCCGACCGAACGCCATCCGCGGCACCTCCACGTCGTAGATCACCTGGACGAAGGGCCGCGCCACCGCGCCGACGACGTCGGCGATCAGCCCGGGCAGGCGCGCCCGCGCCGTGGCTCGCATCTCGGCGACGTGCTCGTCGCGGACCTCGCCTGGCGGCACCGAGCGCTCGTGTCGCGTGCCGGTGGCGTCCGTCATCAGGTCGTCGAGATCCCCGCCGCCGAGGTAGTTGCGGTACCACACGAAGTTGACGAGGCGCTCGCCGGGCCGCACGGACCCGTCCGACCCGGGGATCGGGTAGAGGAGGATGTGGCTGTTGGCGTACACGAAGTAGGTGATCGCGTCGCCGAGCCGCGTGCGTGCACACTCGTCCAGCTCTGCTTCCGGCACCATCCCCCGCCACGCGACGTAGCCGGCGTAGCACGCCCGGGCGTCGGGAAGCAGCCGGCGCCGGGCCGGTGAGCTCACGCCGTCCGCACACACGAGCAGGTCCGCCTCGATCGCGTGGTCGGGACCGAGCTCGACGCGCACCGACTCACCGTTGTCGCCGAACCCGGTGACTTCGCACCCGAGGAAGTAGCGGCCGCGGTCGAAGCATCCGAGCAGCCGCCGGTACACGGTGTTCCACGAGCTGAAGCGGTACGGGTGCGCCTGGTCGTGGACGACCGCGCCGTCGCGCCCGAGGTAGCGGATCGAGCTCGTCGAGATGCTGATCTCGTCGAGCGGCACGCCCGCCCGCTCGACGAGGTAGCGGTAGCTGTCGGGGAGGAAGCCGATGCCGGCGCCGCGCTCCTGCAGCTCGGCCGGTGACCGCTCGTGGATCGTGACGTCAAGGCCGAGGTCGCGGAGCAGGAGGCCGGCGGTGAGGCCGCCGAGCGATCCGCCGGCGACGACGACACGGCCGCGGTTCACTGCGCCGCCGATCCCGCTTTGGTCACCGATTCGGTTGGACGGGCAACCAATTTCGTGACCAAAGCGTTGGTGGAGCCGTCAGGGCTGGCCGAACGTGGCCACCCGGTCGACCGTGCACTCGAAGAGCACCCGCCGCTCGTCGATCGAGGGGTCGCGGATGCCGTAGGGCGGGTCGCTGCCCGTGTACTTGGTCCAGATGCGGTCGAGCTGCTCGGTGACCCGCTTGCCCTCGACCGGATCGTCCTCGAGGACCTCCCGGGCGATCGTGCACTTGATGCTCACCCAGTGGTAGGCGTTCTCCGGGTTGACGAGCAGGAAGGACAGCTGCTCGTTCTTCCGGATCCACTCGACCTTCTTGCGATGCGTCGCGACGTTGAGGAGGACGTGGTCGTCGTCGTAGTCGAACCACATCGGCGTGAGGTTGACCCGGCCATCGTTCCCGATGAGGCCGAGCACGGCCGCGATCGGCTTGTCGAGGAGCTGCCGGTACTTCGGATCGAGGTCGCGCAGCGACTCGATCTCGTCGTGGTCTCCCACGGTGAACTGGTTCGGTTGCACCCCCTCGGCGATGTCGAGGAACTTCGCCACCTGGATCGTCATCGCTACCCCCCGATCGATCGACTCGGTCGTGGCCGGATCCTAGGGTCCTAGTGTCGGCGGCCGTGAACCGCGCCGCCGCTGCCCGCCGCCCGAGCGCGCAGATGGCGGCCGATCTCGTCGCGGCGTTGGCGGCGGCCGGCACGCGGGTCATGTTCGGGATGCCGGGAGGCGGGTCGAACCTCGACGTCATCGGGGCCGCCGAGCGTGTGGGGCTGCGCTTCGTGCTGACCCACGGCGAGAGCGCCGCGGCGACGATGGCGGGGGTCACGGCCGAGCTCACGGGCGTCCCGGGTGCCTGCCTCGTGACGCGCGGCCCGGGAGTGTCCAGCGTGACCAACGGGGTGGCCCAGGCGCTGCTCGACCGGCAGCCGATTCTCGTGATCAGCGACTGCGTCGAGGAGGTGGACCGCGCCCGCGTCTCGCACCAGCGCATCGACCAGCGTGGCCTCATGGCGACCGTGGCCAAGGCGTCGGTGCGCTACGGCCCGGCGGACGTCGACCTCCCGGCGCGGGCGGTCGCGCTCGCCGTCGAGGGCCGACCCGGACCCGTCCACCTCGACTTCGACCCGTCCGCGACCACGCCGCAGCCGGAGACCTTCGCCGAGACCGGTCGGCTCGCGCCGGAGGTCGCGACGCGTTGGGGAGAGTTGGTGCGGGGCGCGCGACGGCCGGTGATCGTCGCCGGCGTGGGCGCGCGCGGGCGCCCGGTAGTGGATGCGGTGGCGCGGCTCGCTGCCGGTCACGACCTCCCGGTCCTGACGACGTACAAGGCGCGCGGGGTCGTCGACGACCTGAGCCCCAACGCCGCCGGCGTCGCCACCGGTGCCACCGCCGAGTCGCCCGTGCTCGACGCGTCGGACCTCGTGATCGGCGTCGGGCTCGACCCGGTGGAGCTGATCCCGGCCCCGTGGCCGTACTCGGCACCCGTCGTGCTGCTCGGGTCGTGGCCGATCGACGACAGCACGTACTTCGGCGACCGGCTCGCCGCCGAGCTCGTCGGCGACCTGCCCACGCTCGTCGCCACGCTCGACGGACTCGTCGAGTCGACCTGGTCGCCGGGCGAGGCCCAGGGCTACCGGATCCTCGCAACCGAGGCGATCGAGGCGGCCGTCCCGGTCGACCCCGTGGGGTTGACCCCGCAGCAGGTCGTGACGATCGCGCGGGACGTCGCGCCGGCGGGGACGGTCGCGACCGTCGACGCCGGCGCGCACATGCTGGCCGCCGTCCCGCTGTGGGAGGTCTCCACGCCCGGCGAGCTGCTCATCTCCAACGGACTGGCCACGATGGGCTTCGCGCTTCCGGCCGCGATCGCGGCGGCGCTGGTCGAGCCGTCACGCCCCGTCGTCTGCTTCACCGGCGACGGCGGGCTCGGCATCAACCTCGCCGAGCTGGAGACCGTCGCCCGCCTGGGGCTCGCCGTCACCGTCGTCGTGTTCAACGACGCCGCGCTGAGCCTGATCGCGATCAAACAGTCGCCCGGCGGGCAGGGCGGGCCGGACGCGGTGTCGTACCTCCCGACCGACTTCGCCGCGGTCGGCGCCGGCTTTGGCATCCCTGGCGAACGGGTCTCCGATGCGGACTCCTACCACTCCGCGTTGAAGACGGCGCTGAGCCACCCCGGCCCATCGTTGCTCGACGTGACCGTCGACCCGTCCGCGTACGCCGCGATCCTCGCCGCCATCCGGGGCGGAAGCTGACCATCGCAACTATTGCGCGTCGCTCGTATTCTGGTGAGGTGCGCTGGCTCGACGCTGACGAGATGCGGGCGTGGCGGGCGTACGCCGAGACGGTTGTCGAGTTGACCGCCGCGCTGGAGGCGGACCTCGGCCCCCACCACCTGTCCCTCGGCGACTACCAGGTCCTCGTGTTCCTGTCCGAGGCCGACGGCCGGGCGATGCGGATGTGCGATCTGGCGGTCCGGCTGCAACTGTCGCCGAGCGGGCTCACCCGCCGCCTCGACGGTCTCGTCCGCACCGGTCTCGTGGCGCGCCGGCCGTCGGAGACCGACCGTCGGGTGATGCTCGCGATCCTCACCGCCGAGGGCGAGGCGGCGCTCGCGCACGCCGCTCCGACCCACGCCGCCAGCGTCCGTGCTCGTATCTTCGACCGCATCGACCGCGCTGATGTGGCCGCGCTGGAGCGGGTGTTCACGGCCATCCATGGGGGCCTGCACGCCGAGGAGGCGCCTCGGTGACCGCCATTGCGTTCCCCGGCCACGCCGCATGCCGCCTGCGCAGTCGGTGGCCGCTCGCTCGCTGGCGCTCGCTCGCTCGCATCGACGCGAGAGTGCAACAGTGACTGCGCTCCCGGCGGGCTTCGGCTGCCACGTCGCCAACGTCGGAGTGAAGGACGACACCGACGACTTCGTCGTCATCGCCGCCCGCGGCCCCGTCACGGCCGCCGGCGTCTTCACCCGCAGCCGGTTCAGCGGACCGAGCGTGACGATCAGCCGGGACCACCTGGTCGACGGCTGGGCGCAGACGGTCGTGATCGTCGCCAAGAACGCCAACGTGGCCAACGGACGGGGCGGCGAGGCCGACGCCGAGGCCCTCATCGCGGCCGTCGCCGACCGGCTCGACTGCGCCGCTGACGACGTGCTCATCGCCTCGACGGGCGTGATCGGCCGCCGCTACCCGCTCGAGCGCATCCTCGCCGGCGTCGCCGCGATGCCGGCCGTGCCGGACGGGACGGACGCCGAGGCCGCGGCCCGGGCGATCATGACCACCGACACGGTGCCCAAGGTGGCCGACGCCGCCGTCGGCAGTGGCCCGGCGCGAGTGGTGGGGTTCGCCAAAGGGGTCGGCATGATCGAGCCGGACATGGCCACGATGATCGCCGTGCTCCTGACCGACGCCGCGGTCGACGCCGGCGAGCTCGATCAGTGCTTCCGCCGGGTCGTCGATCGGACGTTCAACTGCGTCAGCATCGACACCGACACGTCGACGAGCGACACCGCGGTGGTCCTGGCGAGCGGGGCGGCGGGGCCGGTCGATCTCGAGGAGCTGGAGAACGCCCTCGGCGTTGTCGCCGAGTCGCTGACCCGGCAGATCGCCCGCGACGGCGAAGGGGCCGAGACCCTCATCGAGGTCCGCGTCGATGGCGCCCGCGACCGGGACCAGGCCAAACGGATCGCCAAGGCGATCGTGAACTCGCCGCTCGTGAAGGCGGCGGTGCACGGGGCCGACCCGAACTGGGGCCGGGTGGCGATGGCGATCGGCAAGTGCCAGGACGACACCGACATCGAGCAGGAGCTGGTCGTCATCCGGTTCGGGGAACGTGAGGTGTACCCCGCGCCGGTGTCCGAGCCGGACCTGGCGGCGCTGAGCGAGTACCTCGCCGGCGACGAGGTGCTGATCCACGTCAGCCTCGGCACCGGGACGGCCGAGTGCACGGTCTGGGGGTGCGATCTCACGGCCGGTTACGTGCGCATCAACGCCGACTACACGACCTGAGCTCTCCGGCGGCGGAACTTTTCGAGATTTCGCGAACCGCCCGGCCGCTCCGTGCGTAGTGGACGAAAGGGGGAATGTCTAGCCGGAGCCAGGGAGGAGACAGTTCATGGCTGTAGGAAGGTATGTACGCATCGCCGCGGTCGTCGGGGTGGTGACCGTGTTGGGTGCGGGGGCGGCCGCAACCGCCAATGACAACCAGCGGCGGTTCTCGGAGCAGCTCAGCGGCTTCGAGGAGGCGCCGATGACCCTGTCGACGCCGGGCGTCGGGACGTTCCGGGCGAAGATCGACAAGGCCACGGCCTCGATCGACTACACGCTGACGTTCAGCGGACTCGAGAGCAACGTCACTCAGGCGCACATCCACTTCGGTGGTCCGTGGGAGGGCGGGCCCGGTCATCGTCTTCCTGTGCACGAACCTCGACAACGGGCCCGCCGGCACCCAGACCTGCCCGGCCGCGGGAGGCACGATCACGGGCACGATCGCCGCTGCTGACGTCCTCGCCGGGGCGGCCGCGCGTGGTCTCGACGCCGGGGACTTCGACGGGCTCGTCCAGGCCCTACGCGGCGGCGGCACCTACGTGAACGTCCACAGCGTGAATCGCGGCAGGCGGCGAGATCCGCGCCCAGATCAACGGCGAAGCACTGGACGACTGACCGAGCGTCTCACCGGGGCCATCTGGGCGCGATTCGTCTCGCCTGTCGAGAAGGATCGCGCCCAGATTCGGAGGTGAGAAGGATCGCGCCCAGATAGGTGGGTGAGCCGACCGCGGTTACTTGGGGGGCATGCGGATGCCGCCGTCGACCCTGATCGTCTCGGCGTTGAGGTAGCTGTTGGTGACGCACTCGAGCACCACCGACGCCAGCTCCTCCGGGGACCCCAGACGCTGGGGGAAGAGCACGCCCTTCTGCAAGTTGGTCTTGAACGCCTCGCTCGCCTCACCCTCGCCGTAGATCGGCGTGTCGATGAGCCCCGGCGCGACCGTGTTGACACGCACGCCGATCGCGGCGAGGTCGCGCGCCACCGGCAGGGTCATGCCGACGATCCCGCCCTTCGACGCCGAGTAGCTCGCCTGCCCGATCTGGCCGTCGAACGCGGCGACCGAGGCGATGTTGACGATCGCGCCCCGCTCGCCCGACTCCAGGGGCTCGGTCGTGCTCATGGCCGTGCCGGCGATGCGGATGAAGTCGAACGTGCCGATCAGGTTGATCGCGATGACGCGCTTGAAGGCGTCCAGGTTGGCGGCCGATTCGTACGAGCCGTCCTTGCCGACGGTCCGCTGGGCCCACCCGATCCCGGCCGAGTTCACGAGCACGCGCACCGGCCCGACCGACTTGGCCATCTCCACCGCGTTGACGATGTCGTCGGTGTTGGTGACGTCGACCTTGGCGAAGGCGCCACCGAGCTCGTCCGCCAGGGCGCTGCCCTTCTCCTCCTGCAGGTCGGCGACGACGACCTTGGCCCCCCGCTCGGTCAGCAGGCGGGCACTGGCGGCCCCGATCCCGGAAGCGCCTCCAGTGACGATTGCCGCAGCTCCATCGATGTTCATGGCCGCGGACGTTAGGCACGCCCGTTCCGTCCGTACCAACCGGCCCGAACCGCACGATCCCGGCCGACGGAACGCGGGTAGCGTCGGCGCCCGTGACCACCGAGCCGCGAGACGCGAACGCGATCCCGACCCGCGCCGTCACCTCCGGTCGCAGGTATCAGGGGTCGAGCCTGAACGTGCCGCTCTGGGGCAACAGCACCTGGCAGACCGAGGGCCTCGACGACACCCGCAAGCGCGCCACCGGGATGCGGCCGGACGACTTCTACAGTCGCTACGCCAACCCCACGGTGCGGGCGTTCGAGGAGGCAATCGCCGACCTCGAGGGCGCCGAGGACGCGATGGCGTTCGCTTCGGGGATGGGCGCCCTGGCGTCCACGATCTTCGCCCTGTGCTCGGCCGGCGATCACATCGTCGCCCCGCGCCAGCTCTACGCCGGCACCGTCGCCCTGCTGCAGGGCCCGTGCGCGCGTTTCGGCATCGACGTCACGTTCGTCGACGGCACCGAGCCCGGCGCGTTCACCGCGGCCGTCCGGCCGGGGCGCACGATGCTCGTCGTCAGCGAGACCCCGTCGAACCCCCGCGTCGACCTCGTCGACCTCGACGAGCTCGGCGCGATCACCGGCCCGTACACCGTCGTCGACTCGACGTTCGCGACGCCCATCGGCCAGCACCCGCTCGCCCACGGCGTCGACCTCGTGCTGCACTCGGCGACCAAGGGCATCTCCGGCCACAACGACGCCACGCTCGGCGTGATCGCCGGCGCGCGCGACGTGCTCGACGCGATCTGGGCGTACGCGGTGCTCCACGGCGCCAGCGCCTCGCCGTACGACGCGCTCAACGGCCTGCGCGGCATCCGCACCCTGGCCGTGCGCCAACGCCACCAGTCCGCCATCGCCCAGCAGGTGGCCGAGTCACTCGTCGACCATCCCGGTGTGACGGAGGTGCACTACCCGGGTCTGCCCGACCACCCGCAGCACGAGCTGGCCCGCAAGCAACTGGACGTCTTCCCGACCGTGCTGGCCGCCGACCTGGCCGGGGGGATCGACGCCGCCCGGGCGATGCTCGACGCCCTTCGCGTCGGCCGATCGGCGACGTCGCTCGGCGGCCCCGAGACCCTCGTCTGCCACCCGGCAACGAGCACCCACGTGAGCCTGTCGCCCGACGAACAGGCGGCCATCGGCATCACGCCCGGCCTGGTGCGCATCTCGATCGGCCTCGAGGACGCCGACGACGTGATCACTGACCTCTTGCGCGCGATCCCCCGCTGACCGTGGCGGCGCGCGCCGACGTCGCGGCGGTCGTTCTCAGCCAGGGCGATCGGTTACCCGCGCTGACCGAGGCTTTGGCCTCCGTCGCCGGCCAGGCCGGTGTGGCCACCGAGCGGATCGTGGTGTGGAACGGTTGCCGGCCCGTGCCGCTACCGGCCGGCCTCGTCGACCGGGAGGTGGCGCTCGAGCACAACGTCGGGATCCCAGCGGGCCGCAACGTCGGCGCCGCGGCGGCCGCCGCGCCCGTTCTGCTGTTCCTCGACGACGACGCCCGCCTGCTCGGGGACACGAGCCTGGCCGCGATCGTGAACACGTTCACCGCCGACCCGCGGCTCGGCGGGCTCGGCATGCGGCTCGTCGACGAGCGCGGCGAGACAGCGGGCCGCCACGTCCCCCGCCTCGGGCGGGGCGAACCCGAACGGTCCGGTGAGGTGACGTCGTTCCCGGGTGGTGCGAACTGCATCCGGGCGTCGGCGTTTCACGGCGTCGGCGGGTTCTGCGGCGACTACTTCTACGCGCTCGAGGAGACCGACCTCGCCTGGCGGCTGATCGATTCGGGGTGGACGATCCGGTACGGCTCCGAGCACGTTGCCTTCCATCCCCGCACGCAGCCGAGCCGGCACCCGGACGCGGCGTGGCGGACGGCGCGGAACCGCACGTGGCTGGCCCACCGCCTGCTGCCCCTGCCGCTCGCGCCCGTCTACCTCACCAACTGGCTGCTGATCACGCTCGTCCGGCGGTCCTCGTCGACCCGGGAGTACGTCCGAGGCGTGCGCGACGGTTGGCGCACGCGCGTCGGCCCCCGACGCCCACTGCGCTGGCGCACGGTGTGGAAGCTCACCCGCCTCGGTCGTCCGCCGATCCTCTGAGCGGTTCGATGCGCGCGTCCGCCGGCAGCTCCAGTGGCAACCGCGGCCGGCCGGGCCACACGACACCGGCGACGCCGTAGCGCAGCGCCGCCAGGGCCTGCGCCCGGGCCGGGCTCCAGGCCCGCCGGCGAGCGAGCCGGATCGCCGTGCGCCCGGCGAACAGCACGGTGTACCCCATCGCCTGGCGGGCGAGCCGCTGCGTGTGGCGCCCGGGGTACAACGCGGCGATGAGCCTGATCGTCTCCGCCCGCTCGGCGATGTTGGCGGCGCTGGCGACCCGACCGGCCGTGTCGGATGCGCTGTGGACCCGGTGCCGCGCCAGCACGGCGTTCTCGAACCAGATGTCGCCGGCATAGGCGAGGCGCGTCCACATCTCCCAGTCGGCGGCGTGGGGCAGGTCGACGCGGAATCCTCCGAGCGCCTCGTACGCGTCACGGCGGACGACGATGGCGGCCGGGCGCACGCGGTTCGACACCGTCAGGACGTCGCGGGCGTTTCGCCAGATCCCGGACTGATCCTGCTCGGCACGTGTTCGCTCGAGCGGAGCGCCGGCCTCGTCGACGTACTCGGCCCGACAGACGGCGGCGACGACGCCGTCGTGTCCGAACGCCGACTCCATGCGGGCGTAGAAGCCCGGCCGGACCTCGTCGTCCGCGTGGAGCAGGTGCACGAGCTCCCCACTCGCGCGCCGCAGGCACGCGTTGAAGTTCCCGACCGGGCCCTGGTTCTCGTCGTTGACGTGGAGGCGCACGCCGGCGTCGGCGTACTCCTTGACCACCACAGTGGTGTCGTCGGTCGACCGGTCGTCGACCACCTCGAGCTCGGCGAGGCGGGCGGGCCGCTGCGCGATCACGCCGCCGAGCGTCGCCGGCAGGTAGCGGGCGCAGTTGTACGACGGGACGACGATCGACCATCGCGGCGCCACGAGCGTGGGCCACCCGCTCCCGACTCGGCTGCGGTCAGGCGGCGACGGCGTCACGGCACCGGCTGGCGGTCAGCGCTCGCCATCCGGGCCTCGAGCGCAGCCTCGAACTCCCTCCACCGGTCGGCGAGCGGCGCCAACGGCTGGTCCCACGGCTTCGTGCGACCGGCCCAGTGGATCAGCTTCGGCGACTCGAGCTGGATGTGGGATGGCCGGTAGTTCCACTCGGGCGGGAGCACCGCGTGCCGAGATCCGCCGTACAGGTTGAGGACCATCTGGTCGTTCATCCCGTAGATCTCGACGAAGGGAACGAAGTTCCGGGAGAAGTCGTCGCGTCGCATGAGCGCGAGATCGAGCACCATGACGCCGGCATTGATGCTCGCGAAGTCGAACGTGTGGTGCGATGCCAGCCAGCGCAGCAGGTAATCCGTCTGCGTCCGCCGACGACCCTTCCGACCGGCCACCTTCATGAGGTTGGCCCAGCCGCTCTTGTTCGCCACCCGCGCACTGGCGGCGAACGGCGCGCCGTCGAGGTCCCAGTCGGCGAGCTCGGCGATGTCGCCCAGGGGCAGCACGTCGAGGTCGATGTAGACGACCCGGTCGAGCTCGCCGAGCAGGTCCGGAAGCAGCAGCCGGTCCAGCGTCGCCTGCGTCGTGTAGCTCAACAGCCCCCGCACGTGTCCGTAGTCGACGTGATCACACGGCAACCACGTGAACGTGACCTCCGGGAACGCTCGGGCCATCCGATCGAAGTCGGTGGGGCCGTGATCCCGACAGAGGATCCAGAGGTGGAGGGACCGGCTGGAGTGCGCCACCAGCGCCTCGATCACGACACCGAGTTGATGTTTGAGGTTGCCGTCGAGGGCCACGGTGACGTCGACCGACTGGCGCTCCGGAGCGCTCGAACCGGGTACGTCGACACGCTCGGACCGGATCCGCTCGCACACGGTGCGGACGTCGAGCGACGGGGGCGGGAGTTGGGCGACGTCCTGAATGCGCCGGCGAGCCTCGTCGACGTCGCGGCTGCAGATGGCCCGCCAGTGGGTGTACACCTCGTCTTCGGCCGCGCCGGAGAGAACGAGCGACAGGGTCGACGCGATCTTGTCGTCGAGTCCTGCACGCATGGAGGCGAACGCGGCGTCATCCAGCTTGCGCTGTCCGTCGACCCGGACGGCGACATCGTTCCTCGCGACGGAGCTGGCCCGCGCACCCAGCGAACGGGCGGCGAGAAACCAGTCGACGTCAGTCGTCACGACCCGTGCGTACTTGTCCCGTACGTCGTCGAGGACACGGAGGGTTTGTTGGAGGTTCTTGACGAGGGGGGCGGCGCGTAGCTGGTTCCGGGTCAGCGGGACGTGGACCCGTCTCGGTCCCGACGTGGTCGAACCGCCCAGGAACGCAACCGTGCGCGTCGACGAAGTCCGTGGACCACTCCTGGGCGCGAGGTTGCCGAGCGTCGAGGTCACAGATCCCGAATAGAAGGCCGGCACACCGGCCCCGTGCAGGAGATAGACCGTGCCCCAATCGCTGCAACCAACGGGTCCGTACCGGCGCAGGTACTCGATCGCTTCCGGCGTGAGCATCGCCGGATCTCGCCACTGGAACGAGACGAAGAGGGGCCGGATGCTCGGGTGGAGTGGGAAATCACTGTTCCCGAACCACGGTTCGAGATACTCCCCGACCGCCAGCAACCACGTCGGATCGGGCAACGACCCGAAGCTGCTGGCGTCACGATCGACGGGGACCAGCCGAACGGATCCGGCGCCCCGATCGACCGCCGCTGCGGCCTCGACGCGTGCACCGAGCGTCTGCGTGAACCTGACGAGCTCGGGCGGGCCGGCGAGCTCGATCCCGCGGTGACGGGCGAGTTGGGCCAGGGCGGCGAGCGTCTGGAGGTAGTCATCGAGGCTCGCCGATGTTCGCGTGCGATCCGGCTGCTTGTAGTCGAGCACGCCGAACGCGACCTGGCCCGACGGAGCCCGACCGGCGGGATCGCCCGGCCGCTCGGCCCGGTCGAGCCAGTCCTCGAGCCACCGGATGCGAGCCGGCGTCGCGGGGCGAGGCTCACCGGCCGCCCCCGCAACGGCCGCGGCCGCGGCGAGTGCCTGGCGGGCGAGGTCGCGGTGCCCGTAGCCGAAAGCTCCCTCGGCCGCGGAGAGCCACGCCTCGACGGGGACGTCCTCCGGACGATCCGCGAGCAGGCCGGTCGCGACCGTCACCAGCTCGGTGTCGCCGATCAGCCGTGCGGTGCGCACGTATTCGACGGGCGCCCAGGCTCGCCACTGCTCCTCCGGAACGCGGCGGAAGTGGTACCACGCCTTCTCCGGCGCACCGAGCAGTCGCGACAACATCGCGTAGCCGAGATCGCCCGCGGTGGCCGTGTCGGCGTTGCGGAGCAACGCCTCGCACAGCACCCGAATCCGGGCAACCATGCCGGCCGGCCGGCTGCGGACGTACTCCGTCACCGCCTGCTCGAGCGGCTTCCCGGGAGCCAGCGCGTCGACGAAGCCCGCAGGCGCCTCCGCCGTGCTCAACCCGTAGGTGGCCAGCAGCCGGTCCGCCGAACCCTGCGCGCGCAGAGACGGCGGTGCAGGTGTCGCGCGCCCGACCGAACGCTTCGCGAGCTTCGACCGGAGGGCCCGTTGCACTCGCCGCGCATCGGCGCGAAGCGATGACAGTTGGTACCACGATCTGATGGCCCGGGAATCTACCGGCACCTGGCCGCGGGGCACCGTCCGGCTCGCGTCGTCCCCTGCGACGCGACGCGAACATCTGGGCGCGAACCGTCACGGACGCATCCCGGCCGCTGACCGCCTCCGCACGGTAGGGTCGGCGGAGTGCGTGAACCCGTGATGACGGTGCTCCAGCACGTGGACCTCGAAGGGCACCCGGCCACGCAGGAGCTCTATTTCCGCTACGACTGGGCTGACATCGGCAAGCTCGCGCTGATCTCGAGCGCGGAGCGGTCGCTGCGTCTCGACGCCGGGCTGCAGGTCTCGTTCGGCACCTACTTCAACAGCTTCTACGCCAACCACTGGAGCGAGTGCACCAGCGTGGCCACGGTCGAATTGCGCCTGCGGCTCTCGGGACGGGGCGTCGTGTCGGTCTTCTGGCAGGCGGCCGAGAACTCGGTCGCGCTCGTCGGCAAATACGCGTTCGACAGCGACACCGCGACGACGCTCGCAGTTCCGCTCCGTGACATGGACGGTGTCGCCTGCTCGACCGGCCGGGTGTGGTTCGACCTCCAGGCGCACGCCGACTGCACGCTGCACGGCGGTGAGTGGGTCACTCCCGATCCCCCCGCCCGCCAGGTCCGCCCGAGCGTCGTCGTGTGCACCTTCAATCGCGTCGAGTACCTCGCTCGCATCATGCAGGCCCTCGCCGACCGCAAGGACGTCTACGAGGAGATCTCCCGCTTCTTCATCGTCAACCAGGGCGAACCGTTCGGTCTGGCCGATCTCGTTGCCGACGCCGGCGAGGACTTCCTCGAACGCATCGAGCTGATCGAGCAGGAGAACCTCGGAGGCTGCGGCGGCTTCACCCGCGGCATGTACGAGACCCTTCGCGACGGCTCGCTGACGCACGTCCTCCTCCTCGACGACGACGTCCGGCTGCATCCCGAGTCGCTGTTCCGGGCGATCCGCTTCATGCGCTACGCCAACGACGACGTCGTGCTGGGTGGTCACATGCTCGACCTGGTGCGCCCGAACGAGCTGTACGAGGCCGGCGCCGACTTCCACCCCGAGACGTTGCTTCCGAAGCCGATCGGTCAAGGCGAGCGGTTGGACAAGCCGGAGACGCTCGAGATGTTCCTCGACGTGCGACCCGTTGACTACAACGGGTGGTGGTTCTTCATGGCCGCCACCTCCGTGATCGAGCGGATCGGACTCCCCATCCCGTGCTTCATCCGGGGCGACGACATGGAGTACGGCGCCCGCCTCGCCCGCAACGGCTTGAAGACCGTCCCGGTGCCGGGCATCGCCGTGTGGCACGAGCCCTTCTACCTCAAGCTCGGCGGCTGGCACTACTACTTCGAGGTACGCAACCGGTTGACGATGCTCTCGTTGCACCGCAACGGCGACCTGAAGGCGGTCCGCAGCAAGATCCGGCGCCGCTTCCACTTCGACGCGATGCTGTCGCGGTACAACTCCTGCCAGTTCGCGATCGACGCCCTCCGCGACTTCATCGAGGGTGGTGACCGCGTCTTCGACACGTCGAACAGGGCGCTGCTGCAGTGCCTCGACCACCAGAAGTCGATCGGTCCCAAGCGGGTCGAGGGCCGGACCAAGGCGACCTCCCGCCGGTTCGGCAACTACCGCCGGCTCGCGTCCTGCTGGTGGATCCCGGTCATGCGCCTCGCCCGGCTCGTCCTGCCGGTGTCCTCCCGCCCGGCGCGGGTGCTCGCGCGGCGGCCGCGACCAAGTCGTCCCATGGCGGCCACTCGTCTTCGACCGCTATCGCGTCGTCGAGGAGTACGACCGGTCGCTGTGGGAGTTCGAGCGCAACCCGGAAGTCGAGCGCCGGCAGCTCGTCGAGTTCGAACGGCTGATGCGCAAGCTGCGGCTCCGGTTCGGCGACGAGGTCGTTCGACCGGTCCGCCGGCACCCCGTGGTTGGGGTGGTGGAGCCGTCGGTTCGGCGGCGAGCAGGGCTGATACCTTCTCGCCCGTGCCCGCCCGCCAGTCGCTCCCGTTCCGCGTGAAGAAGCAGGTCAACGACCTGCTACGCCGGCTGACCGGCTACCAGTTCGTCAAGGCGGACAAGCTCGAGGCACTCGAGGCGGAGGCGGCAGCAAGGCCAAGGCGAAGACGAAGCCGAAGCCGAGGTTGAAGTCGAACTCGTCAGCCCGTCGGGGCTGACGGCGACCCCTCGGGCGGCACGCGCCCGTCGCCGCCACGCTTGTTCTCGCCTCGCCTGCTCGCCCCGAACGGCTTCGGGCCGTGGCCCACCGTGAGTGTGGTGCGCATCTCGGCGAGCAGCGCGTCATCGCACGCGCCGGTGACGAACTCCGCCAGTCCGCGGAGTTGCTTTTCGGCCGCCGAGTCGTCCACCCCGGTGAGCACCTCGTACTCGACGTCGTAGACCCGGTCCGCTCGGGTCGCCCGGAGGAACTCCTGGATCTCCTCGATGCGAGTCACGGTGTCGACGAAGACGTCCGACCCCCTCCCGCGCCAGAAGTCCGACGTCCTCACGTCGTCGTGATTGCGCCGATTGAGCACGTACTGCACTCCGGGGAACGCCCGATCCAGAAAGGTGAAGAAGTCGGCCTGCGTCTCGCGGCTGATCTGGTTCCAGCGAATCTCCTTGAAGCCGACGATGTCGAAGTGTGAACGCTTGGCTTCCCCGAGGAGTTGCTCCACGACGAGGCGACGGGTGCACTCGGCGAAGTGCTCGAGTCGGAGCTCCTCGAGCCCGTAGAACGCGCTCGCCGTTCGCCTCGAGCGGGGACCTCCGTACTTCCGCTTGACCGCGCGGGCACGAACCATCGCTTGGTACAGCGGAAGGACGTAGAAGTTGTTCTCGCCGCGAACGAGCGTCCGCGGAATCGTGTTGAGGAGTCCCTGGACGAGGGTCGAGCCGGAACGGCCGTACGTGACGACGAAGATGTAGCGCAACGGCCGGCGGGGCCTCAGTCGCTGCAGCCATTCAGTCGTGGCCGAGATCATCGCGACGGTGGGGCTTCCTCGAGCCAGATCGTGGCGGCCAGGCGTTCGATCACGTTCACCGCGGCATCGATCATGACCGAGTCACGCGGACCTTGAGGGGTCGGAGCGAGCCTCGTACCGACGACGAGGAGGTCGTCGACATCACCGACGATCCGAGCGGGCGAGGCAACGAGCTGATCGCGTCGGTTGGCCGTCTCCGCCTCGAGCCACGCACCCAGGTGCTCGGGGATGAGCGGCGCATCGACTCGCTCCATCTTGCGGAGGGCCTGGTTGGCGATGACGTTCTTGGTCACACGCGCGCGCTGATGACGCGGCTCGACATCAGCGAGCCGGTGCTGAAGCCGCCGCAGCAACTCGGCTTGTGAGTAGCCGAGCGATTCGTTCGCGCGACGTGTGCCGACCTTCGTTCGGACGGTCCATCCGACGATCGACTGAAAACGGTGCCAGAGCTCGTCAGGTGCGCTCCCCGAGCGAGGGAGCAGGAGCACGTCGATCTCGTCCGCGCCGTTCGCCCCCCACCGCGCGCAGACCTTGCCGATGTCGTGCCGGCCCCACATCCACTCCGTGCCACTGCGTCGCGCGTGCGAGCCCAACCAGTCGTCCCACGGAGCGGTGGGACCCACCTGCACGACCTGTTGCCAGATGGCTGCCAAGAGGCCACCGAGCTCGCGTGTGGCGTAGATGACGTGGATGTCCGCGTCGCCGAGCCGTTCGAGCCGCGCCGAGATCCGCTCTGCTCGCGAGTCGGCGAGGAACTCGCTCGAGATCACGATCTTCGAGCAGCCCGAGCGCTCGGCATCGTCGATCAACCGGTCCCAGGCCCCTGGCCAGGGGTCGTCCGGTGCCTGCGTGACGTACGGCTGCCCCCGGAAGTCCGTCGCGGCTCGGAAGTGGTCGGCCTGGGACCGCCCGGGCAGGTACACGCCGTCGCGCATGAGCGCTGCTCGGTTCTTCCACAGCAACGCCTGCAGGTACGACGAGCCGCACTTCGGTGCGCCGACGTGGAGGTAGTACGTCCGCCGCCCGCTCATGACGGGTGAGGACCGTCCCCGGCGACGCAGGACACCAGGCACCGCCGCCCGCCAGTCGGAGACGAGGCCGCGAGCCCGGTCCAGCATCCCGCGAATCCCCGTCTCGCCGGCGCGGGCGCCGGCGTCTCGATGCGGCGCCGGCGCGGGCTGCTCGCGACCGCGGACCAGGCGCTCGACGAGCACGGCGCTGACCTCGATCCCGCTCGCCAGCACCAGCGGTTCGGAGGGGACCGACTCGGCTGTGTCGAATCGCCGCTCGTCCACCTCGAGGTCGACCATTTCCCCGATGACGTCGTAGCCACCGGACGCGAGGCGGTCGCGCTGCCCGGCCGCCTGGCTCTCGATCCACGTTCGATGGTCCGGCGGCAGCTGCGGCCATCGCGTGGGATCTCGTCCGATCTGCACCTCGCGGGCCAACGTCTCCCTGACCAGCTCATGCGCTCCTGGTGCGGCTCGGCGCTCGGTCATCCGGGCGTGAACCCTGCGCAGCAGCTCGAGCTCCTCCGGCCCCAGCGGTTCCTCGCCGACCGTCAACTCATCGGGCGCAGTCGGCGGAGCGCCGATCACGGAGGCGAACCTCGTCCAGAGCTCGCCGGCCCGCGCCGATCCTGATGGCGCCACGACGACATGGACGCCACCGGGTGACACGGCCCACCGACCGACGACGTCGGTCACGTCGTACGTCCGCCAGAACGAGGGGTGCTCGCCGGAGGCGAGCTCCTTGACCCAGGCGGACAGTGAGATCTCTCGATCCGTCGCGACGACATGCCGCTGCCACTCGGCGACGAGTGCATCGCCGACGTTGGGCATTCCATAGATCAGGTGGACGTCATGGCCGGCGAGCCTCCCGAGCACCCGCGCGACTCGACCGGTTGGCGCACCGGCGAGACGCGGGTTGCTGAACACCACCGTCTGGCAATCGGCCCCGCGGTCGTGCACCAGATCCGTGCGCAGAGAATCGACCACCGCGATGCCGGCGTCGAGCAGGTTCGCCCGGCTCGCCCCCAGTTGACGCTGCAGGAACGAGCCTCCCGCCGCCGGCGCGCCGATGTGGACGAAGACCGTCTTGCGCACTGATCGCACGCGTCGTCAGGGCGCTCCGGCGCCGACAACGACGTCGGACGCACCCGCGGGATCGGTCGAGCTCTGAGCACGCAGCACGGCTACAGGGTAAGGGTTCCGGCACGAACGCGCGAGCACCGCACGCGGCCCGGGAGATGCGCTTTCGCGTCCGTGAGCACCGTCCTGAACGACGATCGCCCTGGTACGTTCACCGGGTGGGCCGGCCACTCTATGTGCACGTGGGATCCCGCAAGACCGGGACCTCAGCGCTACAGATGGCGCTGTGGACCTCAGCCGAGCGACTCGCGGCCGCCGGCGTCGCGTCACCACTGGTGGGAAGGGATTCCCACGTCCGCCGGATCCTCCATCCGCTCGGCTGGACCCACCCGGACGGCTACGTCGGCGCCGTGGACCGGCCGGCGCTCGGACGGCTCGCCCGACGGCTTCGGCGCGCGCCCGGCGAGCGGATCCTCCTCACCAACGAGGACCTCGCCGAAGCCGGGCCGGCGCAGATCGCCGCCTTCATGGAGACCGCCGAGGCCGCCGACCTCGACGTCCACGTCATCGTCACGGCGAGGGACTGGGCGCAACAGCTTCCGTCGGAGTGGCAACAGCAGTTGAAGGACCGCTCGACGACGGACTACGAGGCGTTCCTGACTCAGGTGCGACAGCGCGAGGTTCCCGACGGAGAACGATTCTGGCGCCGGCAGGACGTCCTCGGCATCTGCGAGCGATGGGGCGCGGGAGTCGAACCGGCGCGAGTGCACGTTCTCGTCGTGCCGCCCACCTCGGTCGACCGGCGGGCGGTGTTCCGTCTGTTCGCCGAGGTCGTCGGCGTCGAGCCGTCGGTTCTCAAGACACCGTCCGGCCGGCCCAACGCATCGTTCGGGTACCGGGAGGCCGAGATGCTGCGGCGTCTGAACCTGGTCTTGGGCGATCGCCTTGCCGACTTCAACCGCGAGTACTTGCCCGCGATCCGTCGGGTCCTCGTCCGTCGGGTGATCGCTCGCGGCGCCAGCGCACGCGTTCCGCTGCCACCGCACCACGTCGAGTGGGTGCGCGCGACCGCTGAGGAGCGGCTCCGCGCGATCGTCGATCGCGGCTATCAACTCCACGGAGACCCGGCGCTCTTGGTGCCGGCGGCCGACGTCGGCCGGCCCGTACCGACGGTCGATGGCGACAGCCTCGCCGACGCCGCTCTGGAGACGTTGGCGAGCTTCGCCGTCGTCCAGTTCGAGGCGTCTCGCAACGGACCGGCCAGGACGAACGGGAACGCCGCGACCGCGGCCGATCGCTCCCAGCGCGGCCGCCTCCGCGCTGCCCTTCCTGGCCTTCCTGGGACCCTGCTTCGTCGGATCGGCATCCGCTCCGACAGCGCAGCAACCAGATGAGCCGGGACCGGTGCAACCGGCCCGGCCGCTACGAACCTGATTCCGCTCGCTCGAGCCGGCCGAGCAGGCGCAGTCGCCGCTCGTACGTCTTGCTGGCCGGGGCGACCGCGCTGATGCGGGACAGCGCGGACGGGATGTGGCCGGGATCCCACTGAGGGATCATCCCGTCGTTGACGTACCAGTCATCCTGACCGGACAGCTTCGGCCACTTGCGCCGGAACCCGTGCGTCGTCAGCAGCTCGAGCAATTCCTCGCGCTGGTGGTAGTTGTGCTCGACACAGATGCACGCGATGTCGTGTCGCCTGAAGTCGTACGCCCGCAGGATGCGCAGCTCCGATCCCTCGGTGTCGACCGACAGGAACTGGATCGTCCGTGGTGCCGACGCCTCGGTCAGCAGGTCGTCGAGCGAGATCGTCTCGACGTCGTGGACGGTGTACTCGGTGCGAAGGTCGCGCCGGAGGTCGTCGCCGAACCCCTCGATCGTGGACAACGCGGGTCGTCCCTTGACGGCCTGGAACCGCACGAGCTCCCCGGACCGGTCGTAGACGCACTTGGTCGAGATCGCGCACCCTCGGACGCGGCGAAGCTCGTCGCCGTAGTCGGGATGTGGTTCGGCGACCACTCCGTTCCAGCCGAGTTGCTCGAGCAGATAGGTGTTGGAGCCGTAGAGACCGTGCTGGGCGCCGAACTCGACGAAGTAGCCGTTGGCCGCCAGGCCACACTCCCACAGCGCCCAGAGATCCTGGAAGCGCTGGGCGTACGAGTGGCGCAATGCCTGCCGCACAAACTCGAGAAAGGCGGTGGGGTCGTCGCGATCAGGCGGGGAACCGGACCGGCGGGCGCGCGCCGCCTTGTCCACCAGGGAGGCCAGGCTCGCGGCGTACCGAGGTCAGCCGCTGTCGCCACCGCTTGTCCTCGCCACCGACAGTCCGAAGCAGGCGGGCGGTTTCGCTGCTGGCGTCGTCGAGGGTGGCGGCGCGTCGCTGCTCCAGCTGGGCGCGGAGCCGGCCGTAGGCCGGATCGTCCAACGACAGGGCGCGGACAATTCCCGATGCGACGTCTCCAGTCCGATGCGCGACACACGGGACGTCGTAGACCTTCGCGCTCGGCCGATCCAGGATCAGCGGAATGCCGAAACCGAGCGATGCCGGCACCACTGACGTGATCTTGAACGTCCGGTAGCCAGGGTGGTTCGGAGGCAGCAAGGCGGCGAGGAACGCCGACTCGGCCAGTTCCCGGTAGTAGACGGTACTGCTCACCTTGGCGAGATTCGGGTCCATCGGCGCGAGGTGGAACCGGTCGCCGAGTCCGGCGTCCGTGACCATCTGCTCCAACGTGGCTCGGTGCATCACTGTAGATAGCAAGCCCGTTATTACCAGTGTAGGTGATGACGACCGCGTGCTGCTGGCGACGGCGTACCGTGGACATGGAGTGGCGCTCTCGGTGCGCGTTGGCAAACTCCTGGCAGAGGTACTGGCGGGGTACGGCAGCCTGCCGGCGTGGAGTTATCGACCGATAGCGTAAGCCCGCCGTGGTAGCGTGTCACCGCGGTGGCTAGAGCGGGTTGCCATTGGGTATACGGCGCTCTGCCTTGGAGAACGGCTCTAAGCCTGCCGTCAGTGACGCGTCGGCCAGCGTGCGGAGTGGTCTCCCTGGTGACATGGGCAGTAGTATAGCTGTGCCCCAAGGCCGAGGAATGTACCAGGCTCAAAGGGGTGGTACGCGCGACTTTTCGCAGGGTGATCCAGAGGACCTGAGGTTCGATGCGCCGGAGAGTTAAGCTGGAGGGAAGCTTCAAGTTTTTCTCGGTGATCTGTAGGACCTGACTCCCGACAGGCGACACTCCCAAATCGATAGAAATCTTCAAACTGTTTGGGTCGAGGAAGTGATAGGCGCGTTCAGGTCCGGACACCGTCACTCTGGCTTTATTGGGCACAGTTTCATCGAGGGCGAGAGTCGGGGGAATATTGCGGTACTCGATCGGCACCTCAAATGTTTGCTGAATAGTGCCAACATTGTAGGCCAACAGTAGCCACCCGATACAGGCCAGTCCGACCGCCAGGGCTTTCAGCCGTACGTCGTGGGCGAGGAGGCGTTTCCACGTCGGGCCAGGTGCTTGCGGAAATCTATCCTGGAAAAACCATTCCAGTTGTCTCTTGAGCACAGCGGGTGACGCCAATTCTTTCAGGATGCCACGTTCGGCAACGCTCACCACACCTCGTTCCTCAGAGACCACGATGACGAACGCATCTGAAGACTCTGACAGGCCCAGAGCAGCGCTGTGGCGCGTGCCTCGGTACGTAATTTCTTTGCGATTCTTCGACAGTGGCAAATGTGCCCCGAAATTCACCACATGACCCTGGTCAATGACGACGGCCCCATCATGCCCCGGCGAGTGCGCATCAAAAATGCTCAAGAGCAGGGGTTTACTGACGTTACCCGCCAATGCTATGCCTCCCTGCACATGCCGCTCCAGGGCCTCGCGCCCTTTGATGACGATGAGGGCACCGGTTTTGTTCGAGGCCAGCGCAAAAGCGCTCTCGACCAGGGTATCGATGTCCGTCGTTTGCGCCGCGTTGGAGCGCTGATTGGTCAAGGGCCCCCACGAGGCCACACGTTCCAGGGCCCGACGGAGGTCTTCCTGAAACACCACAATGAGCATGATCACCAGCACAGCAAAGCCTGCCTGGAAGAGCAGTGAGGTGAGGTACAGGTCAAAGGCCCGGGCGAGAAAATACACGACCAGCAGCACCGTGACACCAATGACGACTCGCCGTGAGGCACTTTCTTTGAACCAGACCAGCAGGGAGTAGAACAGCACCGAGATGATGGCAATGTCGACGGCATCAGTAAGGCGAAAATTGCGATACAGTTCGTCGAAAAAATAAAAAAGCGTCTGGAGCATAGCGCGATATATGTCCAAGAATAGCCGTGCTGGCTCACGCCAGTGTGTCACGCTGTAGATACGTTCGCGGTTTCACCACGATCTCATGACAAAACGCTACAGGACTAATATCAAGCCTACCACGAAAGGCCTCTAACTGCGACGGGGATTTATCGCTCGCTGCTGCCGTGTTGCGTCGTTATGCGTCAGGCCAGAGGCACAAGACAGCATGGGAGGTGCTACGTTGGAAGCCGGCGTATACTCGCTATGATGCCCATCAATATGTCCTTGGCCAGGGGGTCCTCGCGTAAATACTGGAGCAAATATTCGCCTACCACTCTGTTGCCGACAGTGTTCCAGTGGCCGTCGTCGACCACCTCGACGATGAGACCATGGGCTTTCTGGAGTGCGATCTGATCCCCACACCGGGAATGCATGTCAGGTCTGCTCCTGCACAGAGCGCTTCTTCTGTGGCAGCAAATTGGCTGACGCTAAAGAGAAAAAATGGTATGTCAGGCGCTCGCTCACGGGCGAGGCGTAAGATTTCGAGAGTGACACGGTGGGCCTCTGCCTGTTCTTGCGCTGTCGGCGTTACTCCTATGGGTTGGCTCTTTTTCATGCTGGTGTCGTAGACACTCAAGAGCAGGTCAGCAATCTTTGAGTATTTTCTGAGCCATGGCAACGGCAACGGGAGCTTAAACACGATGTCCCCCTGCTCGAGGTAGGGGCGCACACGAAAGTTGTTGTGTGGGTATGTTTTTCTATCCCAGGCATAGAGATTGTTTGGGTAGTCGTTGTCACAGAACTGCCACAAGATGAGATCTGGCTGAATCTCATCGATGTAGTCATCTAAGATCATGTACTCTTGTAACGACCCATATCCGCCACCACCGTAGACAAACCACTCCACTGCCGGGAAAGCGTTTTCAAGATATGCGTACCATTCCTCGCCGTTGGACACAACGTTCATCTGCGTGAACGAGTCCCCCAGGATGAGTACCTTGGTGTGCGTTGTGTTGGGGTTGCCCCAGCGCTTAAAGCCATACTTGAATGTTTGATCTTTGACAGTGCGGAACTGCCCAGGCTGATCTTGCACCGTACGGTGTTTGGTGCGGTTTGCTGTAATTGTCCAGCCATACTTTGTTGGTTTATAGATAGATCCCAGGAGGAGGTTGAGGCTGACGTCAGCCACTATGAGCGCCAACACAGAGGAAACCACCACCAGGACCACCTCCGGTTTCTTCAGCCAGCAGAGACCGGGGCGTTTGATACGACTCTTGCCCATTGAATATTTGCCGATTAAAACAGGGTATAAATAAAGGGCGCCACAACCGAACCCTGCGTTAGCACGAGCAACGTGCCCATGGCGAGTAACACCATAATAATCGGCAACAGCCAGAACTTCTTCCGTTCCTTTAAAAAAGCCCAGAGCTCTACGACAAGTTCGCCCATCGTTGTGTCTCCATGTACGCGTGATACGTGTGGCGCCTGCTGCAACGGGAGCATGCTGGACGCCTCTGTACGCTCCTGGCGGCGCGCCAAGATTGAGAATCCGCTTTAAAACTGCCGCCGCATGTGTGAGTTCGGACGTGACTGCCGGTTGACACGGTACGTCTCTGCCTGCGGGTCATGCCTGAGGTGCAGCGGGTCCCGTCCAGCCCATCGCATCACCAGACCCATAGGGGTGAAGAGCCCGTAAAAGATGAGACCGAGAATGATGCGGGTGTTCACCCAGCCCAGCCCCTGACCCAGCACCATCCAGCCCTGATACGGCCAGCGCAGACTCTGCGGAGCAAGCGCGGCTGGGAGGAGCAACAGTCCGGCCAGGACAACGGCCCAGAGGCGGATCTCCTCGCCACGCCAGAGGACGGGCCACAGACCAATGAATGCAAAGATGCCGCCAACCAGGAAACCAAATGAACGCAACTGCTTTGCAGTGAGATCGGGCTGCATGTGTCGCTTCTTCCCTCAATCCAGCGCGAAGGTTTTGCGCCAATCCTGGTCTTCGACCAACGGCTTTTGATCGGCTTTATACAGGAGACAGTTTTCCAGCACCAGGACGTCTATACCTGTGCGCATGAAACAGCGATACGCTTCCTCTGGAGTACACACGATCGGTTCGCCCCGCACATTAAACGAGGTATTGACGATGACCCCAGAGCCTGTGTGCGCCTCAAAGGCTTTGAGGAGTTGGTAATAGCGTGGATTACTTTCCTGGTCGACAGTCTGGATGCGCGCCGAATAGTCGACATGTGTGACAGCTGGGATATCTGACCGTGGGACGTTCAGTAAGTCAATGCCCCACAACGCCTCTTGCTCGTGCGTCAGGGGCACGCGGCGCTGTTCCAGGACCGGGGCCACGAGGAGCATATAGGGGCTCTCCGTGTCCATGGCAAAGTAGTCTGCCACTCGTTCACGTAATACCGAGGGGGCAAAGGGCCGAAAAGATTCCCGGTACTTGATTTTCAAGTTCATGACCGATTGCATCTTCGGACTCCGGGCATCCCCCAGGATGCTGCGCCCGCCCAGGGCCCGCGGCCCGAACTCCATACGGCCTTGAAACCATCCAATGACTTTGTCAGCGGCGAGTTCTTCGGCAACGCGGGCATAGAGTGTCGCATCGTTCAGGCGCGTATAGGGCGCGTCGTTGGCACGCAGGAACTGTTCGATCTCGGCATTGCTGAAGGCCGGGCCCAGGAAGCTGCCGTGCATGGCGTCGCGTCCTGCCTGGACTACTCTGGGTTGCTCCTGCAATTGATGCCAGGCGGTCATCGCGGCGCCGATCGCTCCGCCTGCATCTCCTGCGGCAGGTTGAATCCACAGACCGGCAAAGGGCCCTTCACGTAAGACACGACCATTGCCCACACAATTCAGCGCCACGCCACCGGCCATGCACAGGTTCGGCAGACCTGTGTCGCGATGCAGGGTGCGCGCCAGGCGCAACATCACTTCTTCGGTCACCTCCTGGATCGAGCATGCCAGATCCATCTCTCGCTGGGTGAGCAGCGTTTCAGGCTGGCGCGGCGGACCACCGAACAGCGCATCAAATTTCCTATTGGTCATGGTCAAGCCAGTACAGTAGTCGAAGTAGTCGAGATTGAGCCGGAAAGTGCCATCGGCTTTCAGGTCGAGCAGATGCTCGTAGATCGCCTGCACGTAGGCTGGCTTGCCATAGGGGGCCAGGCCCATGATTTTGTACTCGGCGGAGTTGACTTTGAAGCCGGTGTAGTAGGTAAACGCGGAATAGAGCAGCCCTAGGGAATGGGGAAAAGGGATCTCCCACAGCGGTGTCAGGGTACGACCGTTGCCGAGCCAGGCAGAGGTCGTCGCCCACTCCCCAACCCCGTCCATGCAGAGCACCGCGGCCTTGTCATATGGCGACGGATAGAACGCCGAGGCAGCGTGTGATTCATGATGCTCGCCGAACAGCAGCGGTGGCAAATCGGCAGTTTTTCGCCCGGGCTCTATAGCCACTAATTCCTGTTGCAGCAGCTTCTTAAGCAGGAGTTTTTCTTTGAGCCAGATTGGCATAGCCGTGAGGAAGGAGCGAAAACCGCGTGGCGCAAAAGCCAGATAGGTTTCCAACAACCGCTCAAACTTGACCAGGGGCTTGTCATAAAAGGCAATGGCGTGCAGGTCGGGAAGCGCCACACCTCCAGCGCGCAGGCAATAGCGTACTGCGTGCTGCGGAAAGCCGGCGTCATGTTTCTTGCGCGTGAAGCGCTCTTCCTGAGCCGCCGCGACAAGCATGCCGTCTTGAAGTAAGCATGCAGCACTGTCATGGTAATAAGCGGAAATTCCTAAAATGGAGGTTACCATAATAACCCTCCTGTATCGACCCTATTGATCAAGGGACATCTTGTGGCGAGAGAACACCTCATAGAACCCATGCCTCTTTCAAACAAGTGCATGCTGCCACTATAGCGGTAGGGTAGCAAAACAAGGACATTCTGGCAAGACATCAGTATGATTCCCTGGCTCTGTTAGCACGACACTCTCGAGGCCCTACAACGTTTTCTATAACGTCTATCGTTTCGTACAGAGCAAAGATTATGCCAGTTTTGCTGTTTTCTCGCGCCTATTCCGGGTCGTCCTATCGCGCAGGTGTCAATACGAGAGACGAACATAACAATAAAAAAGCTATTGCCACTGGGGAATACTTGAAACATAGAATACTGAGTTACAAATGGCCAAGAAATATGAAAGTGTCCTATGGCAAATGTGACACACTGGATGGATCAGCGGTCACTAGTCCGCAGAAGATTGCCAGACCACCCTTATGACCCTGTTGGGACGGCTATCTTTTTCAACAAGCCATGCAAAACAGCGACGACTGTGGTATCTTGCACGGGGAAGGCCTGTCGCGCCAGCGTGTGGCTGGCGGTATGTGGTGCACCATGTGCAGACTCCCTGCATGCGGAAAGGGAAGAGCATGCCATCTGAAGCCCAACGTCTTACACCTGCTGCCGTCCTGACGACGGTCGTTCCCCTGCTCCAGCGTCGCGCTGTACCAGACCATGAAGGCCAGCAGTGCACCTGGTGTCACGGCCCGGCAGTATGGACGACGGGAAATAAGACACGGTGTACCGTCTGTGGTTTCGTGCCCTCCTGACAGGACGGTAGCTGTGCGTGACACAGGAACGAGGCAGAGAGCATGAATGTTTACGGCATCATTATCCTGGTGACAATGCTGCTGGATTATGTGGTGCATCTCGTAGCGGACATTGTCAATCTGCGCGCCCTGCGCCCTGAATTGCCGGCGGCGTTTCAGGGCGTGTACGACGCCGAGGTCTATCGCCGGTCGCAGGCATACACGCGGGCACAGACGCAGTTCGCCTGGGTCTCTTCGTCGTGCCTGTTTGGGGTGACGCTGCTGTTCTGGTTCACGGGCGGCTTTCAGGTGCTGGATCAAGGAGTGCGGAGCTGGCAATGGGGGCCAATAGCGACCGGTCTGGCGTATATTGGGCTTTTAATGCTGGGTCGGATGCTGCTTTCTGTCCCTTTTCGGGTCTATGCCACGTTTGTTATTGAGGAGCGTTTTGGATTTAATCGCACCACACCGCTGACGTTTGTCAAAGATATGGGGAAAGGATTGGCGCTTGCCGTTATACTGGGCGGACCACTGCTGGCGGGAGTTTTGGCCTTCTTGCAGTCTGCTGGTCCCTACGCCTGGATATATTGTTGGATTGCCACTGTGCTGGTGATGTTGGGCGTGCAATTTGTTGCCCCTACCTGGATCATGCCGCTCTTCAATACGTTCCAGCCGTTGGAGCCAGGGCCCTTGCGCGAAGCCTTACTGGCGTACGCCCGCGGCGTCGATTTTCCGCTGCAGGATGTGTACGTCATGGATGGCTCACGTCGTTCCAGCAAATCCAACGCGTTTTTCACTGGCTTTGGGAAGCACAAACGCGTGGCGTTGTTTGACACGCTCATTGCCCAGCTTACGCCTCCTGAACTCGTCGCCGTGCTGGCGCATGAAATTGGCCACTACAAGAAAAAGCATATCGTGCAGGGTCTACTCCTCAGCATTGCCCATATGGGGGTGATGTTCTTGCTCCTGTCGTTTTTTCTGTCTCACCAGGGACTGTTCCAGGCGTTTTATGTGGAGCAGCCTTCGATATATGCTGGGGTGGTGTTCTTTACGCTGCTCTACACGCCATTCACACTCCTCCTGTCGGTTGGCATGCAGGTCTTCTCTCGCCGTCATGAATACGAGGCGGATCGCTATGCGGTCGAGACTTTTGGGCAACCCGAAGCCATCGAGCTCTTCTTCCGCCTCGAATCGTCCGCCGTGGAGCTCGAGCACCGCGCCGCGATCGTCGAACGCTTTCACTTCGCCTTCCGGAAACGTGAGCGATGCTCCAGTCACGCGGCCTCCCTCGCGCACGGAAAATCTCGGCAAAGAAGTGATAGTTGAGAAGTGTCAGGTCTCCGCTCTCCGACTGACGGTGGTTCGTCGTCTTCCCCATCACGAGAAAGCTCACGTGATCGCGAGGCGCCGAGACGACGGCCGCGAATACGAGAAAGGCGCTCCACATCGTTCGATACTATCAGCAGAATCCCCTCACGCTCGAAGCGGAGTCTGGGGGTTTCCCCCACAGCGAGACCCTTGTCGCCCTTTGTTTCGAATGAGTTCCAGCCTGCTCCGTCTGGCATGGAGCGTGGATCGCAGGATACTCCTCGACAAGGGCCGAATACTGCCTTCGAGCCGTACCTCTCGAACCAGGAGCTCTCCGACGATGGCGAACGTCGGTTCGCTCGCGCGCATAGCCCTTCCCGAAGTCCTCGAGACCATCGCGCTCCACGAGCTCTCTGGATGCCTGGAAGTGACCTCCGGGCGAGCCGTGCGCACGCATCTACTTCGACCGGGAACCATCGTCTTCACGGCGAGCAACTCTGAGAGCGACCGGCTCGGACATGCCTCCTCGAAGCCGGAAAAATCACGGAGACGGAGCTCGAGCTCGCCGCGAGCCTGATGAAGGGCAAGAGGCGAATCGGAGAAGCGATCGTGGAAGCCGGGTATCTCACTCCGGACGATCTCGGGCGCGCCCTCGCGAGCCAGGCTCGGAAGGTCGCGAGCTCACTCTTCGCCTTGGAAGAAGGCATGTATCGCTTCGAGCAGCAGGAATGCCCGATTCCCCTGGAGCTCCGCTTGAGCCTTTCGCTCTACCGGATTCAACTCGAAGGAATCCGCGTGATGAAGAACGCGACTCTCATCGACGGCGGGCTTCCCCCGCTCGCGAGCGCCCTTCGTCTTTCGAAGTGTCCGCCCTTCAGCTTCGAGGAGGTGCAATTCCTCCCGGTCGAGCTCCTGGTCATGGAGGCGGCGCAGAAGGGCCGAACCCTCGAAGAGATTGTGGAGCGCGTCGAAAAGGCCCGCGGGGTGGTGCTGCGAGCCGCCTATGGTCTCCTCTGCGCTGGAATCCTGGAGCGCGTTCGGGAAGGGGTGGCGCCTTCGCCACTCAAGGTACAGGAAGAGACCGGGACGTTTCTCCTCTCGAAGCTGGACGAGACCGTGGAAGCGGCCGCGTCGAACGTACGGCAGGAAGTGCTCCTCGAGTTCGAGAACTCCGAGAGGGCCACGGCGGAGGAGCTTCTCGCGATTGAGGACGGTGCAGCGCCCGATGCCGTCGAGCGGGCCTACGAAGAGCGCCGAGCCTCCTGGGCCGAGAAGCAGAAGACTCTCGAGAACGAGAAAACACTGTTCCTCAAAGTGGAAGAGATCCAGAAGCGTCTCGCCCGCGCGAAAGCGGAGCTCCTGGAATCGAAGACGCCGCCTCCTGCCGAGGAGGAGGCGCGGCCGGTCCGGGCCGCGCGGACGAAGGCGGCGAGCGACGAGCTGAAGCGCCTGCTCCGCGAGGTCAAGCTCCGCAGGATGGTGGAAGACGAGGAGGGAACGATCTCGCTTCTCTATGAAGTCGTCGCTCTCGAGCCGGAGAGCGCGAAGTACGAGGCCATGCTCGCGCAGGCCCTGGCGTCGCATCCGGTCATGAAGAGCAAGGCCGAACGGCATTTCCGACGGGCGCTCTCCCTCGATTCGCAGAACGCGGAGGCCCATTACCTCCTCGGCCGCTATTACCAGTCCTTCGAGATGCGATCGCGCGCGCTCGCGGAGTTCAAGGCCGCGCTCGCGATCGACCCGCGACTAGCCCAGGCGCGAAGCGCCCTCGTCGAGCTCAAGGCTCCGGACAGCGGAATTCAGGACAAGCTGAAGCGTCTCTTCGTCTGACCATCCGGCGCGCACAGGCTCCATCAAGCGGGATGGAGGCTCGAAGCCCGCTCGCGTGCGGTAAAGAGCACCGCCGAGCAGCAGGGGCTGCGGTAGAATTCCGCCTTCCTCAAGGAGGAGCCAATGCCCGACTTCCTCGCTCTCGCACTCTCGGCGGCGATGCTGGCAGCCCCCCAGGGCTCGCAGCCCCAGGGCTCACAGCCCCAGGGCTCACAGGAAGAGAAGAAGGAGCCGCCTCCCGAACCGAAGCGCTTCGTGTCCGACCGGAGCGTTACCGTCCAGGGACGCACGCTTGCGATCACCGCCCGCGCGGGAGAGACGTTCATCCGGAACGCCGAGGGAGAGCCCACCGCGAGCTTCTTCACCTGGGCGTACCTGAAAAAGGAGGAGGGAGACGTTTCCTCTCGCCCGGTGACGTTTCTCTACAACGGCGGGCCGGGCTCGGCGTCGTTATGGCTCCACATGGGAGCGTTCGGCCCCCGCCGGGTGGCGCTTCCCAGTGAGCCCACGGACGACGGCGCCCCGCCCTATCCCATCGTCGACAATCCTGACACGCTCCTCGACGTCACCGATCTCGTGTTCATCGACCCGGTGGGGACCGGCTTCAGCCGGCCGCTTCCGGGCGCGGACCCCAAGAAGTTCTGGGGCGTTCTCGAGGACGCGCGCTCGATCGCGGATTTCATCCAGGCGTGGATCACCGAGAACGGCCGATGGAACTCGCCGAAGTTCATCGTCGGGGAGAGTTACGGCACGCCTCGGTCCGCCGTCCTCGCGGACGAGCTCGGCCAGCGCGATATCTCGGTGAACGGGATCATCCTGATCTCGGCCGTGCTCGACTACCAGAACTCCCGGTTCTCGGAAGGCGGCATGCATGGGGTACGTCTCGTTCCTTCCCACCTACGCCGCGACCGCCTGGTATCACAGGAAGATCGAGAACCGGCCGGAGCAGATCGCTCCATTCCTCGACGAGGTGCGCGAGTTTGCCCGCAGTGACTACGCCCTCGCGCTCATTGCGGGAAACCGTCTTCCGGAAAGCGAGCGGAAGGAAATCCTGCACCGGCTTTCCCGGTACACCGGCCTCGACCAGGACTATCTCGACAAGGCGAACCTGCGGGTTCCGGTCTCCCGCTTCTTCAAGGAGCTCCTCCGCGACGAGCGGGGGTGGTGGGCCGGCTCGATGGCCGCTACGTCGGCGTCGAGCCCGACGTGGTCGCCGAGAGCTACGAGTCCGACCCCGCGAGCGATTCGATTCGGAAGCGGCTACACCGCCGCCATCAACGCTCACATGAAAGACTACTTCGGGGTGTCGATGGATTGCTCCTACGTGACCTCGGGCCGCGAAGCTTCGACGAACTGGAACTGGCTCCTCACCGAGAGGGCGCCGAACGGCGGCCGATTCGTGAACGTCGTCCCCTACCTCGGGCGCGCCATGCGCCGGAACAAGGACTTGAAAGTTCTGGTTCCGAGCGGGTACTACGACTTCGCGACCCCGTTCTTCGGAGCCGAGAACGCCCTCGCCGAGGACGGCATCGTGCCGGAGCGGATCCGGTTCACGTACTACCGAGGCGGGGCACATGATGTACCTGCACGACGAATCGCGGGCCGCGCTCCTCCGGGACGTGAGGGAGTTCCTGATGAATGGAGGGCCCTAGCGCCGACTGGCCAAGGACGGGCTGAAGCGGCTCTTCGTTTGAGCTGATACGATCCCGGATCATGCGGGTCCGGACGAAGCGCGTCCTCCTTTCCATTCTCTTCCTTTTCCTGGCCGCGGGCGTTCTGGCCGCGCTCTGGTCTCACCGCCGGCTGAGCTCGAGCCTTCCCGATCTGAACGGTGAAATTCCGCTCGACGGGCTTACCGAGGAAGTCGAAGTCGCGCGCGACGCCCAGGGCGTTCCCACGATTCAGGGCGCGAACCGGATTGATGTCGCCCGCGCGCTCGGATTCGTGCACGCGCAGGAGCGCTTCTTCCAGATGGACCTCATGCGGCGGCGCGCCGCGGGAGAGCTCTCCGAGCTTCTCGGAGCCTCCATGCTCGATATCGATTGGTATCACCGCGTCCATCGCATGCGGGCCCGCGCGGAACGCGTTCTCGCAGAAGCGAGCCCCTCCGAGAGCGCGCTCCTTTCGGCGTACGTCGACGGCGTCAATGCCGGGCTCGAAGCGCTCGAGGCATCTCCTTTCGAGTACGTCGTTCTCGGCTCCGACCCGAAGCCCTGGAGCGCTCCAGACTGCGTGCTGGTGGTCTTCTCGATGTTCTTCGAGCTGAACGATGACCGGGGCTCGCTCGAATCGGCGCAGGCGCTCCTCCGCGACGTGCTCCATCCCGAGCTTGCCGAGTTTCTGGACCCCGCCGGAACCGAATGGGACGCTCCTCTCTTCGGGGACGCCCTTCTCCCCTCCGCCATTCCCGGGCCGGGCGCGGTCGAGCTTTCCGAGCGGCCCGCCGCGCGGCTCGAGGACGAGCAGGAGCTCGCCGCCGACATCGGTAGCAACAACTGGGCCCTCGCCGGCTCGAAGACGCTTCACGGGGGCGCCATTCTCGCGAACGACATGCATCTGGGTCACACGGTTCCGAACCTCTGGTATCGCGCTGTAATGACCTATGGCTCGCGCCGCCTCGTCGGGGTCACCCTTCCGGGAACTCCCTCGCTCGTCGTCGGGTCGAACGGCGACATCGCCTGGGGATTCACCAACACCGGCGGCGATTGGGTCGACCTCGTCGAGGCGGAGCCGCCGTTCGAGGTTCATCGCGAAACCATCCGGGTCGCCGGTGAGGCCGCGGTCGAGCTCGAAGTGCGCGAGACGGAGGCGGGGCCGGTGATCGATGAAGACCATCGCGGACGAAGCCGAGCCGTACGATGGATTGCCCACGACCCGAGAGGCGTCAACCTGAGGATCCGCCTTCTCGAAGAGACGACGACGGTGAGCGCGGCCCTCGCGATAGCTCCCACGGTCGGAATTCCCCCGCAGAATTTCGTCGTCGCCGATCGCGAGGGTTCTATCGGCTGGACCGTGGCCGGACGGATCCCGAGGCGCACGCCTGACAATCGGTGGGATGGATATCTCGAAGCGAGCGAGTATCCGGTTCTCCTGAATCCACCCTCGGGCGCGATCTGGACCGCGAACGCCCGGGTGGTCGAGGGCGACATGCTCCGGAAAATGGGTGACGACGGATACTCGCTCGGAGCGAGGGCGAAACAGATCCGCGACGCGCTCCTTCCGCTCTCGAGCGCGACCGAAAAAGACATGCTCGCGATCCAGCTCGACGACCGCGCGCTCTTTCTCGAGAGATGGCGCGAGCTCTTCCTCGGCATCACCCGCGCGACGGGCGGTCTCGAAGACGTCGAGCGCGTCCTCGACGAAGGCTGGACGGGACGGGCGTCGATCGACTCCGCCGGCTACCGGGCGGTGCGGGACCTGAGACGCGCTGTTTTCACCGAAGTCATGGGCGCGCTCACCGCGGAGGCGAGCCGCGCCGATCCGCGTTTCCGCGTCGGCCAGCTCCGCCAGTGGGAAGGACCCTTGTGGAAGCTCGTATCCGAGCGGCCCGCCCATCTCGTCGCGCCGCCGTACCGAACCTGGGACGAGTGGCTTTCCGCGATCGTCAAGAAAACATCTCGGTCGTGGCCGCGACCCATCGAACGACGGACGTGGGGAGAGGCGAACACGGCCTCGATATCGCATCCTTTGAGCGCCGGCCTCCCATCGTTTCTCGCTCGATTCCTCGACGCGCCGAAGCGGCCGCTCCCGGGAAATACCGATATGCCTCGAGTTCAGGGTCCTTCCGACGGCGCTTCCGAGCGCCTCGCCGTGTCTCCCGGCCGCGAAGCCGAAGCGATCTTCCACATGCCGGGAGGACAGAGCGGGCATCCGTTGTCGCCGTACTTCCTTGCGGGGCACGAAGACTGGGAGGAGGGGCGGGCAACGCCGCTCCTGCCGGGAGCGACGGTGTACTCGTTGACGCTCAGCCCGCGCGGAACGCCCAGCCCAGCATCAACATCGAGATAGCGACCAGCCAGCTCCCGGCGACTCTCACCGCGATGCGGGTCCAGGGCGCGCGGAGCGAGATCACGAAAGCCGCGACCAACGCCACGAAAACGAAGAGTGTCGCGGCGACTCCCGTGAGACCCAGCGCTCCGAGTTTCGCGGTCCCATTCAGATAACCATGTAAGAGTCCGAGGGCCGCGGCGAGAGCGGCAACGAGCGCGAGCGGGAGCTTCCGATCGAAAGCGACGAGGGCACCGAGTGCGAGAAGCATCACCGCGGTGACTGCCGGCATCAGGATCTCGGTCGAGCGAGTGAGACCGAGAAGACCGCCGACGAGCCACGCGGCGGGAAGGACGAAGAGCACCACCCGTCCCGCGCCGGGACCCGAAAGTCCCGCAAGGAGAGAGCGCGAGAACCGGAAGCAGGTCCTCGGGAGTCAGAGTGAAGTGCGAGATTCCATCGTAGACCGCA
>CAWGZN010000002.1:0-161904 GCA_963827075.1 uncultured Acidimicrobiia bacterium
CCCCCTGCAGCAGGCGATCGAGGAGAGCCGCGACCACCTGCGACCGTGGATGTTCTGGGCCGACCAGAGCCGCGACGACACCGTGACGTTCCTGCACGGCGCCCGGGAGAAGTGGGACGCCGGCGACGAGTTCGCCTACCTGATCGTCGACGCCGACGGCGGCCGGGTGCTCGGGGGCGGCGGCCTGCACCGTCGGGCCGGTCCCGAGACGCTCGAGATCGGCTACTGGCTGCGGGCCGGCGAGACGGGCCGTGGTGTGATCACGGCCGCGGCGCGGGCGTTGACCGACGCGGCCTTCGCCCTCGACGGCATCGAGCGGGTCGAGATCCACTGCGACGCGGCCAACGCGCGCAGCGCGGCGGTCCCCCGCCGGCTCGGCTACACCCTCGCCGAGATCCGGGACAAGCCGCCGGCGGCGCCGGGCGAGCGGGGCGCGAGATGGTCTGGGTGCGCGCGGCCGCAACCTAGGGTGAGGCGCGTGGGGGTCTTCGATCGGGCGTCCGGGCACGAGCAGGTGGTGTTCTGCCAGGACCCGGCGAGCGGGCTGCAGGCGATCGTGGCGATCTACTCGACCGCCCTCGGCCCGGCGCTCGGTGGGACCCGCTTCTACCCGTACGAGTCGGAGGCCGACGCCCTCGAGGACGTGCTCAACCTGAGCAAGGCGATGGCCTACAAGAACGCCCTCGCCGGCCTGGACCACGGTGGCGGCAAGGCGGTGATCATCGGCGACCCGACCACGCAGAAGACCGAGGCGCTGCTCCGGGCGTACGGCCGCTTCGTCGAGGGGCTCGGCGGGCGCTACATCACGGCGTGCGACGTCGGCACCTACGTCGAGGACATGGACGTTGTCGCCCGCGAGTGCTCACACGTGACCGGGCGGAGTGCCGCCAACGGCGGGGCCGGCGACTCCAGCGTGCTCACCGCGTTCGGCGTGTACCAGGGCATGCTCGCCGCCGCGCAGTACAAGTGGGACGTCGACGGGCTCGCCGGACGGCGCATCGGCATCTCCGGGGTCGGCAAGGTCGGCCGTCACCTCGTCGAGCACGCCGTGGACGAGAAGGCCGAGGTCGTCATCACCGACATCGACGCCGACGCGATCGAGTTCGTCCGCGATCGCCACCCCGACGTCGAGGTCGTCGCCGACAACGACGCTCTGCTCCGCGCCGAGATCGACGTCTACGCGCCGTGTGCGCTCGGCGGCGTGCTCGACGACGAAGCCGCCGAGGTCCTGCGGGCGCAGATCGTGTGCGGCGGGGCCAACAACCAGCTCGCCCACGACCGCATCGACAACCGCCTGCACGAGCGGGGCATCGTCTACTGCCCCGATTACCTCGTCAACGCGGGCGGCGTGATCCAGGTGTCCGACGAGCTGCACGGGTTCTCGTTCGAGCGGGCCAAGGGCAAGACCACACGGATCCGGGAGGCGACGCTCGCCGTGCTGCGCACGGCCTCCGAGGCCGGCATCACTCCGGTGGAGGCGGCGGATCGGTTGGCGGAAGAACGGATGGCGCGGATCCCCGGGACCCGTCGCATCTGGATCTGACCCTCGATCTGGGTGCAAATTTTCTCGAGGGCTGAGAAGAACCGCGCCCAGATCGGCCCGTGAGAAGGATCGCGCCCAGATTGCGACGGGCGCGGGGGTCAGGCGGGGCGGGGGCGGGGACGCGGCGGCGCTGGACCACGTCGGCGATCTCGTCCGCGTAGCGGGCGATGATCGAGCCGGCGACGGCGAGGATCAGGACGTAGCACACGGTCACCGGGCCGATGTCGGCGGTCAGGCCGGCAGCGACGCCGAGCTCGGCGATCACGATCGAGAACTCGCCCCGCGGCAGGAGCACCGTCCCGGCCCGGATGCGGCCACGCGGCCCGATCCCCGCCCGCCGGGCCGCCCACCATCCGGTGTAGTACTTCGTCGCCCCGGTGACCACAGCGAGGGCGATCGCCGCCCCGACCGCCGGGCCGAGGTCGCTCGGGATCGACCTCCAATCCGAACCAGACGAAGAAGATCCCGGCGAACAGATCGCGCACCGGGGCAAGGACCTGGCGGCTCTGTTCGGCGACACGACCGGACAGCGACACGCCGACGAGAAAGGCGCCGACGGCGGAGGAGATCTCGGCCTCCTCGGCGAGCCCGGCGACGAGCAACGTCAACCCGAGCACGGTCAACAGCACGAGCTCGGCCGACTCGGAGTTGACCAGCCGGGACACGTGGCCGCCGAAGCGGGCCGACGCGAACAGCACCACGGCGACGACCGCCAGCGCGATCACGATCGACACGACAGTCGCGCCGGGACCGTCGCCGATGAGCAGGCCGGCGACGATCGGCAGGTACACCGCCATCGCCAGGTCCTCGATGACGAGCACCGACAGTACGACGGGCGTCTCCCGGTTACCGAGGCGCTCGAACTCGTCCAGCAGGCGGGCGATGATCCCCGACGACGACACGTACGTGACCCCGCCGAGGAGCGCGGCGGCCAGCGGCTCCCAGCCGAGCAGCAGCCCAATGGCGAACCCGGGGGCGAAGTTGGCGGCGGCGTCGACCATCCCGGCCCTGCGGTGGCTGCGCAGGCCGACCATGAGCTCGTCGGTCGTGTACTCCAGCCCGAGCATGAAGAGGAGCAGCACGACGCCGATGTCGGCACCGGTCTCGATGAAGTCCAGCGACGCGTCGAGGGAGTAGAAGCCGCCGTCACCCACGACGAGCCCGGCGAGCAGGTAGAGCGGGATCGCCGGCAGCCCGATCGCGCGCGGCGAGCCGGCCGAGCACACCGAGGGCGAGCAGCACGGCGCCCAGCTCGAGCAGCACCGTGGCGTCGGCGCCGACAGCAAGAATCATCGGCGAGCTACTGCACGACGGCGAGCGAGTGAGCGCCAGCGAACGAGCGGCCACCAACGGCCTGCGTGGCCGGGGAACGCCGTGAACGTCATCAGCCTTCGAGCAACAAGCGCTCCGCCGCGTCGACGGCTTGGTCCGAACCCATCAGCAGCACGACGTCGCCCGCGTGGAACTGGAGGTCGGGCCCTGGCCCGGGGATCGACGTCTCACCGCGGATGACGGCCACGACCGACGCGCCGGTGCGGGTCCGGATCTGCGCCTCGGCGATGGTCTTGCCGGCCATGCCCTGACCGGACTCGATCGTGACCCACTGGATCGACAACCCCTCCACGTCGAGCCGCAGGTCCTCGAGCCGCTCGGTGACCCGGGACCCTCCGAGCAGCTCGACCATCGTCGCCGCCTCCTCCGGCGTCAGCTCCACCGTCTCCCGGCACGAGTCGGGATCCCATCGGTCGTAGAGCAACACCTCGCGACGACCGTCGCGGCGGGTGACGACGCCCACCCGCTCGCCCGATTTGGTCGTGAACTCGTGGCGCACCCCGATGCCGGGCAGCGGCGTCTCGAAGACCTCCATCGCTCAGTCTCGCAGCCCGCGTGCGACACTGCGCTGGTGTACACGAGCGCCGACGTCGAGCGGGCGCTGAAGGAGGTCCGCCGGATCTGCCTCGCGCTCCCCGAGGTCACCGAGCGGCTGAGCCACGGCTCGCCGACGTTCTTCGTGCGGGGCAAGAAGACGTTCGTCATGTTCCTCGACGACCACCACGGGGACGGCCGGCTGGCGATCTGGTGCGCGGCCCCGCCGGGCGCCCAGGCGCAGGCGGTCGAGACGGAACCGAACCGGTTCTTCCGCCCGCCGTACGTCGGCGGGCGGGGCTGGCTCGGCGTGCGCCTCGACGTCGACCCGGACTGGGACGAGATGGCCGAGATCTGCGCCGACGCCTACCGCCAGATCGCCCCGAAACGTCTCGTCGCCGAGCTCGACGGCTGAACCCCCGTTCTGTCGGTCGGCATCTACCCGAAACGGTAGGTCCCGACAAACAGAACGGGTCAGCCCATGACGGTGCCGGAGGTGACCGCCTTGTCGCGCAGTCGCGAGAAGGACGCCGAGGTTGATCGGGCGGCCGGTCGTCGGGCCCGGGAACTGCACCGGCTCGGCGTCGTGGTCGATGCCGGCGTCGGCGGCGTCGACCAGGGCGCGGATGAACTGGCCGGCGAGGGGGGCGTTCTTGAACTGGTTGCCGCTCGTCCCGCACGCCATGTAGAAGCCGGGCAGGCTCGACTTGTCGTAGATCGGCACCCAATCGTCGGATGCGTCGTACAGCGCGGCGAGGCCGACCGGGCGGTTGGGCACGCCGAACTCGGGCAGCCGCCGGGCGAGTCGCAGCATGTACGTCTCCCAGAGCTCGACCGTCGGCTGCTCGTCGAAGTGGTCGGGGTCGTCGATCCACTCCAACGGGTCGCACTCCGGCTCCGTGCCGCCGACGAGCAGCGTGCCGCCGGGCTGGGGACGGAAGTACTGACCGACGTCGAGGTCGGCGACGACCACCCCCCCGTCGTCGAGCCCGAAACCGTCGGGCGCGGGCACGGCGAACACCTCCTGCCGCAGAGCCCGGTGCCCGATGCGCATGTCACCGGTGACGCCCGCCATCTCGTTGATCACTGACGAGTGCGGACCGCCGACGTTGACGACGACGGGAGCAGCGATCGACGCCCCGGAAGCCAGCGAGACCCCACCGATCCTCCCGCCGTCACGCCCGATCCCGACCACCGCCTCCCGGAACCGGAACTCGGCGCCGTGGTGCCGGGCCGCGTGGGCGAGGTTGTGGGCGGCGAGCATCGGATCGTCGATGAACCCGCTCACGTCCTCGTAGAACGCGGTCAGCTCGCTCGCCGCGTCGTCGGCGAACGCCGGGTCGTCGATCCGCTTCGGCGGGAAGTACGCGCCCACGTCGAGTCCCGGCCAGCGGCGGCGCAACTCGTCGGCATCGAACTGCTCGTACGGGATCCCGAGCTCGTCCCACAGGGCGAGCACGGTCGAGCTGTCGTACCCGGGCGTGTTGAAGCCGAGGTACCCGGTGCGGATGAAGCGGGCCATCCCATCGGGATCCTCGACGCCGAGGTGCTCCGACCAGTTGCGCCAGATCGCCGCCGCCTCCCAGGCGGTCAACACCGAGTCGCGCGTCGAGTAGCTGAAGCGGATGATCGACGAGGACGCGCTCGTCGAGCCAGCACCGGGGCCAGGGCCCTTGTCCACGCAGACGACCGACCGGCCGGAGCGGGCGAGCTCGAGGGCGACGGCCGAGCCGATGACCCCGGCCCCGATGACGATGGCGTCGGCTGAATCCACGCGGCCATTCAAGCCGACCGCGACCGGATTGGGTCAGGGCGAGTTGACCACCACGGTCGCGCTCTGGGCGGTCTTCGTGGTCGGCAGCCTCGGCGTGAGCGTCACGACGGCCGCGATCTCGTCGTCGTCGTTGAGGTCCTCGTCGAGGTCGGCCCACGGGATCGTGGCCGACTTGGTCCGATCGAGTAGAGGAGTTGCCGTTGGAGCTGACTCCGGTGGCGAGCACGGGACCGGTGAAGATCGTCGTCTTGTTCGCGCCGTCGAGGGCGACGAGCGACCACGACTCGCTGTACGAGAGGTCGGTGAGCTGGTCGAACTTGCTCCAGTTGATGCGGAACGACAAGTCGACTTCGGCGTTGGCGATGTCCCTCGTCAACGTCAGCGAGACGTTGGAGATCATCGGCGGCGTCAAGACGACAGCGGTGGCTGGCATGTGGGGTGTCCTTTGTGGTGTCCGCAGGGGGGACTGTCACCGTAAGGACGCACTGCGAAAGGCGCTAGCGGGGTTCCCCGAGACGCGACCCGCCACGTCGGCGTGCTCGTCCTAACGATTCACGAACCGGTCGATCGAGGCGATGAATCCGGAGCTGCACCCGGCGGTCACTGCGCATGCGGGCTGGCCGACACAGGTGTCGACGATCCGGATCCGCAGCTCGCTCGGCTTTGGCGCCCGATCCATCCGCTTGCTGAAGGTGCCGACCCAGTAGCGGCCGTCGTAGTCGGCGTGATGAAGCTCCTGCCCGAGTCTGCCGACCTTGACACGAACCGACTCGGCGCCGGTCTTGCTGTCGGCGATAACGAGCTTCCAGTCACCCACCAGCCGGTTGCGCTCGTCGACGACCAGTCGGGGCCCTCGGCCCACGACAGCCTGCCACCGCGGGGCGACAGGATCGGCTGCGTGGAACGTCGGCGGCCCGAAGTCGGGCGCGTCGCGGTTGGGATCGAAGAAACCCCGGACAACGCCGGCCCCGGAGGCGGTGGAAGGTGAACTGGTCCGCGGCGTCGACCGCTCGTCTGATCACGACGACATTCCGGAACCTCCCCGAACCGACCCGGTGGACGGCCGGAGCGGCCTCCCCCACGACGTTGACGATCTCCTGGGAGTGCGTGACCGAGCGCCGCACACCGGTCGAGTACTCGACGTACACGTGCCCGTACGGCTCGTCGCTGCCGTCCGCCCCATCCCGATCGATGTACGTGACGACGGTCGTTCGCCCCCGGAGGGTGCCGACGTGCGACAGCTCGACCTTGCCGGTCTCGCTCACCCGCCTTCTCCCGCCCGGCAGGATGCGCACGATCCGCCGCCACTCGTCGTTGGGTCGCCCGACCCGAGCACGCCTCGACCCAGATCGTGCCGTCGCGTCCGCGGACCGCCTTGGTGATGACGCCGCGGGCGACGGATGCGAGCGGCTTCGAGCCGACACGGGTGACCCTCCAGACCCGGTGCGGCCCATTCCCGGTGAGGGCGAGGCCGCGTGGAAGACCGGGGCACGCGACGGCCGCGGTCACGGCTCCGTCGGCTGGCTGGGCATCGCCGGCGGTGGCGCCGCCGGCGGCGGTGGGTGGTCGCGACCGCCGCGGCGAGGGCGACGGCGATGAGGGCGCGGTGACGGCGCGCCACTGGGGGGGAGGTATTGACGTTCATGGCGCGTCTGACTCCGCCCAGGGCGTCATGGGGTGACGAGTACGGCAACTGTCACCCAACTGGAATGGTTCGCGGTCGGCAGAGGGGCCTAGTGGACGCGACCCGCGACGTCCGTCGCGCAGCAGCGCCTCTTGCCACGCCCGCGTTCGCGGCGACGCTGTTGAACGTGTACGAGTGCAGCGCGGTGATGCCCAGCTCGGCGGCGTCGTCCGCGATGGCCGTCACGAGATCGGTCGGGTCGTAGCCGCCGGGCGCCAGCAGGGCGGCCATCGCCGCCCGGTTCTTGCGCAGGTACCGCAACGACGCGCCGACGCCGATGCGGACGCCGGTCTTCAACAACCGCGTGCGCTCGACGACGCCCGGGATCCCGACGACCACCGGCATGGTCAACCCGTCGCACCGCTCGACCGACAGCCACGAGCGGATGCGGGCGGCGTCGAAGCACATCTGCGTCGTCGCCGAGCCGGCCACACCGACGGTGGCGAACAGCGCCTGCTTGACGTGGAGCGCCTCGTGCAGCACCGGACGTTCGACCAGGGGGTGGCCGTCCGGGTAGCCGGCCACGCCGACCCGCTCGAGCCCGGTGTCGTGCTCGAACAGGTCGCGCAGGAAGGAGATCGCGTCGACGTACCGGCCGGCGGGGTGCGGGCAGTCGCCGGCGATCACGAACACCTCGCGCAGCCCGACCCGGCGGATCCAGGCCGCCAGCCGGGCGACGTGCTCACGGTCCTCGACCTGACGCGCCGCGACGTGGGGGATCGCGTAGTGGCCGAGGTCGACGAGCCGGCCGACGAGGTCCTGGGTCGCGGCGAGACCCTTCGCCGGCGAGCAGGTCACCGACACCGTCGAGCCGGGGCCGAGGTCGGCGATCGCCGCTTCGACCGACTTCATCGGCACGAGCTCGAAGAGGAGGTTGGCGACCAGGTCGCGGCGCTCGCTCATGTCACCGAATCCGGGAGCTCGGCGTTGCGCCGGTCGATGTACTCGCGCAGCTCCTCGTCGACGGCGTCGTCGATCGGTGGCGGCTCATAGGCGGCAAGGCGCTCCTTCCACAGGCGGTTCGCCCGCTGGGCTGCGTCACGTGCGCCCTCCTCGCTCCACTGCTCGAAGCTCGAGTTGTCCGCCGTCTCCGAGCGATAGAACGCGGACTCGAAGTTGGCGAGCGTATGAGCGGTCCCGAGGAAGTGCTGCCCCGGCGGGTTCGCCCGGATGGCGTCGAGCGCCTGGCCGTTCTCGCTCAGGTCGAGGCCCTTGGCGAACGTGGCCATCATCCCGAGTTGGTCGGCGTCGAGGACGAACTTCTCGTAGCCGATCGCCAGCCCGCCCTCCAGCCAACCGGCGGCGTGGAGGACGAAGTTGGTCCCGGCCATCATCGTCGGGATCAAGCGTCGCCGCGCTCTCGTACGCCGCCTGGGCGTCGGGCAGCTTCGACGCCGTGAGCGATCCGCCGGAGCGGAACGGCACGCCGAGCCGGCGGGCGAGCGCGGCCACGGTGTAGAGGACGAGCGCCGGCTCGGGCGTCCCGAACGTCGGCGCGCCGGTCTGCATCGACATCGAGCTGGCGAACGACCCGAACACGACGGGCGCGCCCGGACGCACGAGCTGGATGAACGTCATCCCGGCGAGCGCCTCGGCGAGCGTCTGGGCGGCCACGCCGGCGGACGTCGCCGGCGCCATCGCCCCGGCGAGGATGAACGGCGTGATGATCGTCGCCTGGTTGGCGGCGGCGTAGACCTCGGCCGCGGCGAGCATCGTCGCGTCCCACACCAGCGGCGACGTGGCGTTGATCAGGCTCGTCATCACGGTGCGGTCGGCGAGGTCGCCCCCGAAGGCGATGCGGGCCAGTTCGACGCAATCGGCGGCCCGCTCCCCCGCGGTGACCGAGCCCATGAACGGCTTGTCGCTGTAGCGCAGGTGGGCGTACACCATCGCCAGGTGGCGCTTGCTCACCGGGACGTCGACCGGCTCGCACACCGTGCCGCCCGAGTGGTGGAGGTGCGGGTGGAGGTAGGCGAGCTTGACGAAGTTCTCGAAGTCGCCGATGGTCGCGTAGCGGCGGCCCGAGTCGAGGTCGTGGACGAACGGCGAGCCGTAGTTGGGCGCGAACACGGTGGCCATGCCGCCGACCTGCACCGAGTTGGCCGGGTTGCGGGCGTGCTGGACGTACTCCGACGGCGCGCTCGCCTGGATGATCGACCGGCACAGCCCCCGGGGCAGCCGCACGCGGCTGCCGTCCACGTCGGCGCCGGCGGCGGCGAAGCGCTCCAGGGCGGTCGGGTAGTCGCGGACCTCGACGCCGACCTCCTCGAGGATCGTGTCGGCGTTGTGCTCGAGCAGCTCGAGCCCTTCGTCGGAGACGAGCTCGACCGGCTTCAGCGTGCGCGTGATGAACGGCTCGTGGGTGACGACGGCGTGCTCGCGGGCGGCGCGGCGCGCCTCGCGGCCACCACCACGCCGGCCGGTGCTGACTCGCTCGCTCCGCTCGCTCATCGCCCCCGCCTGCGGCGCGGCGCCGCGGCCGGCGGAGCGCCGTACGGGAACGCCATCGCGGCGACGAACAGCTCCTGGAAGCGCGGCTCGGTCGCGGTCTCGATCTTCACAACCTCGCGCACGGCGTCTTCCATCTCGGCCCGGCGCTCGCCCGACAGCAGGGCGTACACGGCGCCCGCGCCCGCAGCGTTCCCGACCGAGCGCACCCGGTCGACCGGGATGTCCGGCACCAGCCCGAGCACGATCGCGTGGTACGGGTCGATGTGGGCACCGAACGCGCCGGCGAGGCGGATGTCGGTGATCTCCGGCGAGCCGGCGTGCTCGAGCAACAACTCGATGCCGGCCCGCAGCGCGGCCTTCGCCAGCTGGATCGCCCGCACGTCGTTCTGCGTGATCGTGAGGCGGACGCCGTCGTGCTCGTACAGGACGTAGGAGAACGTGCGCCCGTCGGGCACGACGCGCGGCGTGCGGTCGGCGAGCTCGCCGCGGATCGTCCCGGCGGCGTCGATGATCCCGGTGAGCGACATCTCGGCGATCGCGTCGATGATCCCCGATCCGCACACGCCCGTGACCCGCGAGTCGCCGCCGATCACGCCGAGCTCCGGCTCCAGCGTCTCCGGGTCGATGCGCACCCGCTCGATCGCGCCCGCCGTGGCCCGCTGCCCGCAACTGATCTGGGCGCCCTCGAACGCCGGCCCGGTCGGACTGGACGCGGCGAACAGCCGGCGCCGGTCGCCGAGCACGATCTCGGCGTTGGTCCCGATGTCGACCAGGAGCTGCGTCGTCTCGGCGTGGTGCGGTCCCTCGGCGAGGATCGCCGCGGCGGTGTCGGCCCCGACGTGACCGGCGATGCACGGCCCGGCGTAGAAGCGGGCGAACGGCAGGTCGAGGCCGAGGTCGACGGCCGCGCCGCTGACCGACTCGTCGGTCGCGAGCACGAACGGCGCCGACCCGAGCGGCGTCGGGTCGATGCCGAGGGCGACGTGGTGCATGATCGGGTTGCCGACGAGCACGACGTCGAGCACCCGCGAACGGTCGGCATCGGCGGCCGCGATCAGTTCGCCGACGAGCTCGTCGACGGCCCGCCGGACGGCGGAGGTGAGCTCCTTGTCGCCACCGGGATTCATCATCACGTACGACACCCGGCTCATCAGGTCCTCGCCGAAGCGGATCTGCGGGTTCATCCGCCCCGCCGAGGCGAGCACTTCGCCGCTCGACAGGTCGCACAGGTGCCCGGCGACCGTCGTCGACCCGATGTCGACAGCGACGCCGTAGGCGGTGTCGACGTAACCCGGCCACATCGCGACGACGACGTCGTCGCGGATGGCGACCGTCAGCGCGCCGCCGTCGGCGGCGAGCGCGCCGTGCACCAAGGGGAGCAGCGCGGGAGCGAGCGTCGGTCGTTCGTGGCCGTGCTGCTCCTCGACCGCGTCCAGCAGGGCGGCGGCTGCGCTCCGGCTCCGGTCGCCGAGCCGCGCCGGCGGGACCTCGACGAAGTACAGGCTGAACAACGGGTCGACGGTGACCGACGCGAGGTCGAGGTCCTTGCGCACGACCTGCCGGTGCACCTGGCTGGCCGCCGGCACGTCGACCACGACGTCGCCGACGATGCGGGCCGCGCACCCGAGCCGGTTGCCCGGTTCGAGCGGGCGGGTGGCGTGGTAGTCGATCTCGATCGTCGCCGGTGGGCTGAGCGCGTCGGGCGTGGCGTCGATCCCCCACTTGGCGAACCGCCCGACGCTCGGCGTGACCTGGCAGCGCCCGCAGATCCCGCGGCCGCCGCACACCGTGTCGAGATCGGCGCCGAGCTGGCGCGCGGCCTCGAGGACGCTGGTGCCGGCGGCGACCTTGCCCTCGAGCCCCGACGGAGTGAAGACGACGCGGTGGAACGGGGTCATCCGCTACTCCGCGCGGCGGCGCCGACGACCCTCGCGCCCGCCCCGCTCACCCGCCGGGGCGTTGGGGTCGCGGTTGGCCCGGATCCACGCCATGCAGTCACGGTCCACGCCGGCGAGGACGTCGGCGGCCATGACCGCGGACTTCACTTCCGGATGCAGCGGGCTCATGATCGCCGAGGTCATGCCGGCGCCGATGGCCATGGCGAGGAACGTGCCGGTGACGACGTGCCGGTTGGGCAGCCCGAAGCTGATGTTCGACGCCCCACACGTGGTGTTGACGCGCAGCTCCTCGCGCAGCCGGCGGATCAGCCGGAACGCCTTGAGGCCGGCGTCGCCCAACGCTCCGATGGGCATCACGAGCGGATCGACGACGACGTCGGCAGCGGGGATGCCGTGGTCGGCGGCCCGCTCGACGATGCGCTTGGCGACGGCGAAGCGCACGTCGATGTCCTCGCTGATCCCGGTCTCGTCGTTGGAGATCGCGACCACCGCGGCGCCGTGGCGGGCGACGAGCGGGAGCACCCGCTCCATCACCTCGTCCTCGCCGGTGACCGAGTTGACGAGCGGCTTGCCCTGGTACACCGCGAGTCCGGCCTCGAGGGCCTCGACGATCGAGGAGTCGATGGACAGCGGCACATCGGTGACCGACTGAACGAGCTGGATCGCCTTGGCCAGCAGCGCGGGCTCGTCGGCCAGCGGGATGCCGGCGTTGACGTCGAGCATGTGGGCGCCCGCCACGACCTGGGCGACGGCGTCGGCCTCGACGCGCGAGAAGTCGCCGTTCTTCATCTCCTCGGCGAGGAGCTTGCGGCCGGTCGGGTTGATCCGCTCGCCGATCATCACGAACGGCCGGTCGAACCCGATGACGACCTCGCGGGTCGCCGAGCTGACGATGGTTTCGGTCAAGAGTGTTGCTCCTCCACGTCGTGTTCCCAGCCGCCGGCGAAGGCGAGCTTGCCGAGCCGCTCCTGGCTGTAGTCGGCGTCGAGCCGCTCGGCCTCGGCCTTGGCGGCGGCGGGACCGTCGCCCTGCAGCGGGTGGCTGATCCGTCGCCACTGGGCGACGTCCTCGTGGGCGGTGCGGATCTTGGCCTTGCGCTTGGCCCGGTCGATCGCCCGCTGGAACCGGTCCGGCAGCAGCACCTGGTGGCGCTCGCGCCCGACCTGGGCGTTGACCTGGGCCGGGATGTCGCGCCAGAGGATCACGACGACCTCGCTGCCACCACGCCGCGGCATCAGGCTGCCTTCACGGGGATCGCGGCAGCGAGCCGGTCACGTCCGACGTGTCGGTGCTCGAACTCGAGGCCGAGTCGTTGCGCGGCGGCGCGGCCGGCGGCGACGACCTTCTGGTCCTCGCTCTGGCTGAGCAGCACCACCCGCCGGTAGTGGGCGAAGTAGACGGCGAGCAGCTCCGGGTGCCGGTCCAGGCCGAGTCCCTGCCACACGAGGGCCTCGAAATGGCGGGCGAGGAAGTCGGTGAGAAAGAACGTCCCCGGCTCGGCGTCGTGGAGCTCGGCGAACAGCCCGGACCCGGCGAACACCTCGTAGCAGTGGGCCCCGGGCAGGCGAGCGACGCCGGGATGGCGGGCGAGCATCGCGTCGAGGCCCCCGCCCGTGCCGCAGTCGGCGTAGGCGACGAACACCGGACGGTCGCCGGCCTCGGCGATGACGGTCTCGACGGCGGGAACGATCCCCTCCGGCCGGTTGTGGAGGTGCGCCGGGAGGTAGCGCACCTCCACCTCGTCGGGCAGCACGGCACGGAGCTCGCTCGCCAATGCCCCGCAGGCGACCACCAGCGGCTTCATCACGCCACCGATGGTCCGGGAGGCTCGGCGCGACGGAGGCGGCGGGCCTGGACGAGCTCTTTCGCCGTCTCAGCCGCGATCGCCGCGTCGCGGCAGTAGGCGTCGGCGCCGACGGCGGTGCCGAACTCTTCGTTCAGCGGGGCGCCGCCGACGAGCACGATGAACTGGTCGCGCAGGCCGCGCTCGGTGAGCGTGTCGATGACGACCTTCATGTACGGCATCGTCGTGGTCAGCAGTGCGGACATCCCGAGGATGTCGGGCTGGTGCTGGGCCAGGGCGTCGAGGTACTTGTCGACGTCGTTGTTGATGCCGAGGTCGATCACCTCGAAGCCGGCGCCCTCCATCATCATCGCCACGAGGTTCTTGCCGATGTCGTGGATGTCGCCCTTGACGGTGCCGATGACGACCTTGCCCACCGACTCGGCGCCGGTCTCGGCGAGCAGCGGGCGGAGGATCTCCATGCCGGCCTTCATCGCGTTCGCCGACAGGAGCACTTCGGGGACGAAGAGGATGCCGTCGCGGAAATCGATGCCGACGATGCGCATGCCCTCGACGAGGGCGTCGGCGAGCACCTTGTCCGGGCTCCAGCCCCGGTCGAGCAGGATCGATGTCCCCTCGACGATCTCATCGGCCAGTCCGTCGTAGAGATCGTCGTGCATCTGCTTGGCGAGCTCGTCGTCGTCGAGGCTCGCCAGATCGATCTCGTCGCCCTGCTCGGCCTGATCGCTTGACTCGCTCACGATCTCTCCCGAAGATCCATCATGCGGAACACACCCGCATCGTGGAACGCTACCACGTCCACGCGAGATCACCGATGGGCTAGAACAAGTCAGCCCTGCCCCATCAGAGAGGGAGTACCCCATGGCCAAGCGTCCAGCGGCGAAGTCGGAGAAGAAGGCGGCGACGAAGGCCAAGAAGGCGCCGGCGAAGAAGGCCGCGGCGAAACGAGCGTCGGCCAAAAAGGCCGCGACACCGGCCGACGCGGCGACGCCGGCGGCCCTCGTCGAGTACCCAGCGGGCACGGCGTTCCCCGGCGTGATCGGACGGACGTTCGACGTATCGACGCCGGCGTGGCCGGAGCCGGTCCGGCCACCGGCCGGGACGCCGAACGTGCTGTTCATCGTGCTCGACGACACCGGCTTCGGCCAGCTCGGCTGCTACGGGTCGCCGATCAACACCCCGAACATCGACCGCCTGGCGGCGAACGGCCTGCGCTACACCAACATGCACACGACCGCGCTGTGCTCGCCCACCCGGACGTGCATCCTCAACGGCCGCAACCACCACTCGAACCACATGGCGTGCATCACGGAGGGCGCCACCGGCTACCCCGGGTACGACGGCGTGATCCCGTTCGAGAACGGCTTCCTCTCTGAGATGCTCGTCGAGCTCGGCTACAACACCTACGCCGTCGGCAAGTGGCACCTCACGCCGGCGCACGAGATCAGCCCGGCCGGGCCGTACCTCCGCTGGCCGCTCGGGCGCGGTTTCGAGCGCTACTACGGGTTCCTCGGCGGGGACACCCACCAGTACTACCCCGAACTGGTGTACGACAACCACAGCGTCGAACAGCCGAAGTCGCCGGACGAGGGCTACCACCTCACCGAGGACCTTGTCGACAAGGCGATCTCGTTCGTCGCCGACAGCAAGCAGATCGCCCCGGACAAACCGTTCTTCATGTACTTCTGCACGGGGGCGATGCACGCCCCGCACCACGCGCCCAAGGAGTGGGTCGACAAGTACCGGGGCCAGTTCGACGACGGGTGGGACGCCTACCGCGAGCGGGTGTTCCAGCGTCAGTTGAAGGAAGGGATCATCCCGAAGAGCACCGAGCTGTCGCCCCACGACCCCGACGTGCAGGACTGGGACACGCTGTCCGCCGACGAACGCAAGCTGTACGCGCGGATGATGGAGGTCTTCGCCGGCTTCCTCGAGCACACCGACCACCACATCGGCCGGCTGGTCGACTTCCTCGCCACGATCGGGGAGCTCGACAACACCGTGATCATGGTCATCTCGGACAACGGCGCCAGCTCCGAGGGGGGCCCGCACGGGTCGGTCAACGAGAACAAGTTCTTCAACAACGTGCCCGACTCGCTCGAGCAGAACCTCGCCGCCCTCGACGATCTCGGCGGGCCGCAGTACTTCAACCACTACGCGTGGGGCTGGACGTTCGCCGGCAACACGCCGTTCCGCCGGTGGAAGCGGGAGACGTTCCGCGGCGGCGTCTCCGACCCGCTCATCGTCCACTGGCCGAAGGGGATCAAGGCCAAGGGAGAGACCCGCACCCAGTTCGCCCATGCCGTCGACATGGTGCCGACCGTTCTCGACGCCCTCGGGGTCACGCCGCCGACGTCGATCCGGGGCGTGCAGCAGTCACCGATCGAGGGGGTGAGCTTCGCCCACACGTTCGACGACGGCGCCGCGCCGTCGAAGCACGTCACGCAGTACTTCGAGATGTTCGCCCACCGGTCGCTGTACCACGACGGGTGGCGGGCGGTGTGCCCGTGGCCGGGGCACTCGTTCTCCGAGGGCCATCCGTTCGGCACGCCGCTCACCGCCGACGACCTGAAGCGGCTCGACGGCGGCAGTTGGGAGCTGTACCACGTCGACGAGGACGCATCCGAGTGCCACGACGTCGCCGCCGACAACCGCGACCGGCTCATCGAGATGATCTCGCTGTGGTATGCCGAGGCGGGCAAGTACAAGGTCCTGCCGCTCGACGGCCGGGGCGTGTTGCGCCTCGCCGAGCAGCGCCCGCAGCTGGCCAAGGACCGCGAGACGTACGTGTACTACCCGCACACCCAGGCGGTCCCGTCGGGCCAGGCCGTGCGCTTGCTGAACCGGCCGCACACGATCACGGCCGACGTCGAGATCCCGGAGGAGGGCGCCGAGGGCGTGCTGCTGTCGATGGGCGGGGTCGACGGCGGATTCACGTTCTTCGTCAAGGACGGGAAGCTGCAGTACACGTACAACTACGTCGCCGCCGACTACTTCCGGGTGTCGTCGAAGGACGGGCTCCCGACCGGCCACGCCGCGCTGCGGTTCGAGTTCGAACCGACGGGACCGCCCGACATCCCCAACGGCAAGGGCACTCCGGGCCGCGCCCAGCTGTACGTCAACAAGAAGCTGGTCGGCCAGACCGAGTTCCCCTACACCATCCCGCTCGCGATGGGACTCGCCGCCGGCGTGTGCGTCGGCCGTGACGAGAGCTCACCGGTGTGCGACGACTACGCCGCGCCGTTCGAGTTCACCGGCACGATCCACCGGGTGACCATCGACGTCTCCGGCAAGCTCATCGTCGACGACGAGGCGGAGATGCGGGCGATCCTGGCCCGCCAGTAGCCCGTCGCCATCCGAGGGTTCCGCCATCCGAGGGTTTGCTGAGGGACTGTCCCGCGCCAAACCCTCGGATGACGTCAAACCCTCGGGTGGCGGTAGAAGGCGACGGGCTCGGGCGCCAGGGGCTCGACGCCGAGGATCAGGTCGGCGGCCTTCTCGGCCAGCATCATCACCGGGGCGTAGATGTTGCCGTTGGTGATGTACGGCATCGCCGACGCGTCGACGACGCGCACCCCGTCGAGCCCGTGGACGCGCATCGTCGCCGGGTCGACCACATCGTCTCGCCGGTCCCCATGCGGCACGTGCACGACGGGTGCAGCGCGGTCTCGGTGTCGCGAGCCACCCAGGCGAGGACGTCCTCGTCGGTCGTCACCGTCCGGGCCCGGGCGAGAGCTCCCCGCCGTCGAACGGGGCGAAGGCCGGCTGGGCGAGGATCTCGCGGACCTTGCTGATCGCTTCCAGCCACTCGCGGCGGTCCTGCTCGGTCGAGAGGTAGTTGAAGCGCAACGCCGGCTTGACGCGGACGTCCGGCGACGTGATCCGCACGCTGCCTCGCGAGTCCGAGTACATCGGCCCGATGTGGACCTGGTAGCCGTGACCGCCCGCCGGGGCCGAGCCGTCGTAGCGCACCGCGATCGGGAGGAAGTGGATCATCAAGTTGGGGTAGGCGACGTCGTCGTTGCTGCGGATGAACCCGCCGGCCTCGAAGTGGTTCGACGCACCGGGCCCGCGTCGCGCCAGCCACTGCAGGCCGACCCACGGGCGCCGGTACCACTTGAGGTACGGGTTGAGCGAGACCGGTTGGGTGCAGGCGTGCTGGACGTAGACCTCGATGTGGTCCTGCAGGTGCTCCCCGACACCCGGCAGGTCGTGCACCGCGTCGACACCGGCCGCCCGCAGCCGCGCCGCGTCGCCGATGCCCGACACCTGCAGCAGTTGCGGCGAGTTGAACGCCCCGCCGCACAGGATCACCTCACCGGCCGTGACCCGTTCCGCGCGCCGGCGCCCGGCGCGCACGTACTCGACGCCGGTGACCCGTGTGCCGTCGACGACGAGTCGCGTCACGAGCGCCCGGCATTGCACATCGAGGTTCGGGCGGTCCTGCACCGGGTGGAGATAGGCGCCGGCCGCGCTCAGCCGCCGGCCGCGGTGGAGGTTGCGGTCGAAGGCGGCGAAGCCCTCCTGGCGATAGCCGTTGACGTCGTCGGTCAACGGGTACCCGGCCTGCTGGACGGCGTCGAAGAACGCCCCGAACAGCGGGTTCACGGCCGGGCCCCGTTCGAGCACGAGCGGGCCGGTGTGGCCGCGGTACTCGTCGCCGGCCGGCGCGGCGAGGCAGTCCTCCATGCGCTTGAAGTACGGCAGACAGTGGGCGTAGTCCCACGCCGCCATGCCGGGGTCCGCCGCCCACCGCTCGTAGTCGAGCGGGTTGCCGCGCTGGAAGATCATCCCGTTGATGCTCGACGAACCCCCGAGCACCTTGCCCCGCGCGTGGTACACGCGGCGCCCACCCAGGTGCGGCTCGGGCTCGGACTCGTACTTCCAGTCGTAGAAGCGGTTGCCGATCGGCAGCATCAGCGCGGCCGGCATGTGCACGAGCACGTCGAAGCGGTAGTCCGGCCGGCCGGCCTCGAGCACGAGCACGCGGGTCGAGCGGTCGGCGCTGAGCCGGTTGGCGAGCACGCAGCCCGCCGATCCGCCGCCGACGATCACGACGTCGTAGGTGGTCGTCACGGATCGGGAGACTGCTCCGGCGGCCACGTCCGGCGCGACTCATCCATCGGACTCATCAACCCGATGTCGTTGCCGTCGGGGTCGGCGACGATCGCGTAGCGGGCGCCCCAGAAGGCGTCGAACGGAGGCTGGCGCCCGGCGTAGCCGGCGGCCGTCAGCTCGGCGTAGCGGTCGTCGACGGCCTCGCGGCTCGGGAGGGCGAACCCGATCACGACGCCGACACTCGCCGGGTCGGCGCGCCACCCTGCGTGCCAGACGCGGGCCGAGTCGGCGGTATCGAGCTCGAGGCTGAAGCCGCCCGGCATGCGCAGCTGGGCGTGCACGCCCGACGGGTCGACGGTGTCGGCGATGTCCACGCCGAGCCGGCGATAGAAGTCGATGCTCGCGGCCATGTCGTCGACGACGACGTTGAGCATGTGGAGGTCGGGCGCCGCATCGCTCATGGGGCGGAGTCTGCCCGAATTGGAACGACGACGACGGGGTTGCGCGCGATCCTGGATGCCCCTCGTGACCGGTCGACGCGGAGGGAGCCATGGCCGGCGTGTTCATCAGCTATCGGCGAGAGGACACGAAGCACGCCGCGGCGCGACTCCACGACCGTCTGAAGGAGCACTTCGAGGTGTTCATGGACGTCGCTTCGGTCAACATGGGCGTTCACTTCCCGCAGGCGATCGACGCCGCGTTGAGCCGGGTCGACGTGCTGCTCGCCTTGATCGGGCCGACCTGGGCGACCAGCGTGGACGAGCACGGCAAGCGGCGCCTGGACGATCCGAAGGACTACGTCGCCCGGGAGTTGCGCCGCGCCCTCGCCCGTGGGATCCCGGTCGTCCCCGTGCTCGTCGACGGCGCCGCGATGCCGCACGCCGACGACCTGCCGCCGGATCTCGAACCGCTGACGGAGAACCAGGCGACGCGTCTCGACCACGAGGCGTTCGACGCCCAGGCGACGCAGCTGACGAACTCGCTGAAGAAGCTCGTGGGCGAGACGAACACCCGGTGGCGGGTCGTCGCGTTGGCCGCGGCGGTGGTGCTGCTGGTCGGCGTCGTCGCCGCGATCCTCCTGTGGCCCGACCCAGGCCCGGACGACGACGCCAGCACCCAGACTCAGGACCGCCTCATCTCGGGCGCCCGCCTCGACCCGGGCGAGTTCATCGCCACCGCCGACGGCCGTCATCGCCTGGAGATGACCGAGGACGGCGAGCTCGTCCTCACGACCGACGGTGTCACGCGGTGGGAGTCGAGCGAAGGACCTCCCGGCTCGTGGGCGAACATGCAGGCGAGCGATGGAAACCTTGTCGTGTACCGATCGGCCGAAGGCGGAGCGGTGTGGGCGAGCGAGACGAACGGCCACCCGGGTGCATACCTCGTGCTCGAGGCCCCGCAGGGCGAGGGTCGAATCACGATCTACGACCGCGACGGCCGCGTCCTCTGGTATCGGCCCCAACCGGGCGTGACTCCGACCACTTCCACCGTGGAGTCCACGACCGCGCCGACTGGGACGACCGCGGCGACCACGACGCTGCCCGAGACGACCGTGCCCGGTACCACCACGGCGACGCTGACGAGCTGAACGTACACTCGGCCCGTGGGGGACGAGGGCGCTACCGCGATCTCCGTGCGAGGGCTGTGGAAGGTCTTCGGGCCGCGCCCCGAGCGCATCCTCGGAACACCGGCCGCCGACCTCCCCCGCCGTGAGCTGCAGGCGCGCACGGGCAACGTCGTCGCCGTGCGCGACGTCGACTTCGACGTCGCCCGCGGCGAAGTGTTCGTCGTCATGGGTCTGTCGGGAAGCGGCAAGTCGACGCTCGTCCGCTGCCTGACCCGGCTCATCGACCCCACCGCAGGGACCGTCCGCATCGGTGGCCTCGACGTCACCAAGGCCGGCGACAACCAGCTCCTCGACCTGCGTCGCAATCGGGTGAGCATGGTGTTCCAGCACTTCGGGCTGCTCCCCCACCGGTCGCTCGTCGACAACGTCGCGTTCGGGCTCGAGGTGCGCGGCGTCGACAAGGCGGCCCGCCGGGCCAAGGCCGAGGCGATGCTCGAGCTCGTCGGCCTGGAGGGGCTCGGATCGGCCCGGCCCGATCAGCTCTCTGGCGGCATGCAGCAGCGGGTCGGCCTCGCCCGGGCGTTGGCCACGGACCCCGAGGTGCTGCTGTTCGACGAGCCGTTCTCGGCGCTCGACCCGTTGATCCGGCGGGACATGCAGGACGAGGTCACCCGGCTGCGCCGGGAGGTGAACACGACGATGATGTTCATCACCCACGACCTCGCCGAGGCGCTGCGGCTCGGCGACCGCATCGCGATCATGCGCGACGGGCGCTTCGTGCAGGTCGGCACGCCGGCCGAGGTCGTCGGCTCACCGGCGGACGACTACGTCGAGAACTTCGTCCGCGACGTGTCCCGGTCGCACGTGCTCGCCGTCGAGTCGATCATGACCCCGGTCGACGGCGTCGTCCCCGACAACTTCAGCGCCCGGGTGCCGCTCGGGACGAAGGTCCGCGACGTGATGGGCCGCCTCGCCCACCACGATCTCCCCGTCGGCGTGGTCGACGGCGAGGGCCGGGTCGTCGGCACCGTCGACCGGGTCGCGGCCCTCCGCCTCGTCGCCGGAGAGGACGTGATCGACGTCGGGGACGGGGACAGCTGATGGCCGTCGCCACCGTCACCGCCGACCTCCCCGCGCTCGCGCCGCCGGTGACCGGGTGGCGGAGGTTCGTCGTCCCGACCGCGGTCGTCGTGGCGATCTGCGTCGTCGGCGCCGCCATCGGAGACGACGTGCCGACGTGGCTCGACGCCCACGTCCGCCCGTGGGTCGACGACGTCTACCAGTGGACGGTGCGCAACAACTCCAGCCACTGGCTGTTCACGTGGGTCTTCGAGCCGATCTCCGACTTCCTCTCGGCCGCCTACGACGCCGTGCTGTGGGTGCTCGAGGCCCTGCGCTGGCCCGGCGTGCTCGCCCTCACCGGCCTGATCGGATGGCGCACCGGCGGGGCTCGGGCCGCGACCGTCGGCGTGCTCGCGATGGCGGGCTGCGGCGTGCTCGGGTTCTGGGACGAGACGATGATCACGATGGCGCTGATGCTCGTCGCCGTCGCCCTGGCGCTGCTCATCGGCATCCCGATCGGCATCGTCGCCGGCCGTCGCGACCGGTTCGACCGGGGCATCCAGGGCTTCCTCGACACCGCCCAGGTGATGCCGGCGTTCGTGTACTTCCTGCCCGTGGTCGTCGCCTTCGGGATCCGGGTGCCGGCGGGCGTGGTGGCGACGGTGATCTACGCCACCGCCCCGGCGGTGCGCCTCACCAGCCACGGTCTGCGCAGCGTGCCGGTCGTCGCCACCGAGGTGGGCAACTCGTTCGGGTGCACGTCCCGCCAGCTGCTGGCCAAGGTGCAGCTGCCGATGGCCCGCCGGGCGATGCTGCTCGGCCTCAACCAGGTGATCATGATGGCGTTCGCCATCGTCGTGCTCGCCTCGCTGCTCGGCGTCGGCGGCCTCGGCGCCGAGGTCAACCGGGGCCTGCAGCGGGTCAACGTCGGCCAGGCGTTCGCGCCCGGGCTCGCCATCGTGTTCGCCGCCGTCGCGCTCGACCGGATCACGACCGGTGAGCGGCAGTGGCGCACGGGCCGGGTGCGCCGGGTCCGGCTGCCGGCGTTCGTGCGCGAGCACCCGCTCGGCGCGCCGCTGCTCGGCGTGGCATTCGTGCTCCTGGTCGCGCTCGTCGCCAAGCTCGCCGGTGCCGACCAGTTCCCCGAGGCGCTCACGGTCGACGTCACCGAGCCGATCAACGACGCCGTCGGATGGATCAACGACAACTTCCGCACGGGCGTCCCGGTCGTCGGCGGGACCGGGTCGTTCAGCGACTTCCTCGTGATCCACGTGCTCGACCCCGTGCGCGACTTCCTGCTCGCCGCGCCGTGGTGGTCGGTGGTCGCGGCGTCGGTGGCGATCGGCTGGGCCAGCGCCGGCTGGCGGCTCGCCCTCGTCTGCGGCCTCTGCTTCACCGGCATCGCCGCCCTGCGCACGTGGGACCTGGCGATGGACACGCTCAGCCAGGTGCTCGTGATCGTCGCGATCAGCGTCGTGCTCGCCCTCCCCATCGGGATCTGGGCCGGGCGGTCGGACCGGGTCGAGCGGATCCTGCGCCCGGTGCTCGACGCGGCCCAGGTGATGCCGGCGTTCGTCTACCTCGTGCCCGTCATCTTCCTGTTCAACGTCGGTCGGGTGCCGGGCATCGTGGCGTCGGTCATCTACGCCCTGCCGCCGTGCATCCGGCTCGTCAACCTCGGGCTGCGCTCCGTGCCCGTCGCCCCGCGAGAGGCGGCGATCTCGTTCGGGGCGACGCCACGCCAGGAGCTGTTCAAGGTCCAGCTGCCGATGGCCGGTCGGGCGATCATGCTCGGCATCAACCAGACGATCTTGATGGTGCTGTCGATGGTGGTCATCGCGGCCCTGATCGGCGCCGGCGCCCTCGGCCTGGAGACCGTGTACGGGCTCACCAAGGGCGAGATCGGTCGCGGCGTGGCAGGCGGCGTGAGTATTGTCCTGCTCGCGATCGTGCTCGATCGCATCACCCAGGCCTGGGGCGGACGGCGCCCCGGCCACAAGTGAAGGGGGAGTGATGAACTGGTCGAGGCGCGTGGCGCCACTGGCGCTCGCGGGACTGCTGATCGCCGCCGCCGCATGCGGTGACGACGACGACACCGGCGGCTCCGACAACGAGGGGACCACGGCACCCAGCGGAGCCGCCGGTGACACGACCGCCACGACGGCCGGCGGTGAGGCCCCGGCGACGTCGGCAGCGGATGGCGGGGCGCCCGCGGAGGGCGAAGGGATCACCCTCGCCGTCAACCCGTGGACCGGCTCGGCGGTGAACGCCCACGTCGCCAAGGTCGTGCTCGAGTCGGAGGTCGGCACACCGGTCGAGCTCGTCGAGATCGACGAGAACGCGACGTGGCCGGGCATGGCCGCCGGCGACATCGACGCCGTGCTCGAGGTGTGGCCGTCGGGTCACGCCGAGGACTACGCGACGTACATCGACGAGCAGCAGTCCGTCGTCGACCTCGGCGAGCTCGGCCCGACGGCGAAGATCGGCTGGTATGTGCCGTCGTACGTGATGGAGGAGCACCCCGAGCTGGCGACGTGGGAGGGGTTCAAGGATCCCGAGCTCGCCCAGCTGTTCGCCACCGCCGAGACCGGCGACAAGGGCCAGTTCCTGATGGGTGACCCGAGCTACGTGAGCTACGACGAGCAGATCATCGCCAACCTCGAGCTGCCGCTGCAGTTCGTCGTGGCCGGCTCGGAGGCCGCCGAGATCACCGCCATCCAGCAGGCGGTCGACGCGCAGGAGCCGCTGCTGTTCTACTTCTGGCAGCCGCACTGGCTGCACTCCCGCGTCGAGCTGAGCGAGGTGCAGCTGCCCGAGGTCACCGACGAGTGCCTCGCCGCGGCGGAGGCCAACGACGGCTCGTACAACTGCGACTACCCGCCCGACGTCCTGTACAAGGCGGCCGAGCGCGGGGCTGGAGCAGAAGAACTCGGCCGCGTTCGGCTTCCTCCAGAACTTCCAGCTCACGATCGACCAGCAGAACGAGATCGCGGCGCTGATCGACAGCGACGGCTTGGCCCCGGAGGAGGCCGCCCAGCAGTGGGTCGACGAGAACGCCGACGTCGTCCAGGGCTGGCTCGCCTAACCCATCCGAGGGTTTCAGTTCATCCGAGGGTTTCCGGACCGGATGCCGGTCACGCAAACCCTCGGATGACGCCTGCCGCCAGAGGAACGAGGCGGTCATCAGGTCGAGGTGCCCGCCGCCGCCGTTCTCGAACAGCGTGATCGCGTCGGGGTCGGTGCGGCCGGGAACGTCGCCGCGGCACAGCTCGTAGAGGTCGGCCCGCACGTCCTCCGCGGTGATCAGGCCGGCCTGCAGCGGGATGACCAGATCGCCGCACTCCGTGAGCGTCGCCTCCCGGTCGTCGACGTAGATCTCGGCCCGCCGGACTGCGTCGTCGTCGACCTCGCGGTGGTCCGGCTGGAACGCGCCGACGAGATCGAGGTGGGTGCCGGGGCGGAGCCGGCGCCCCTCGACGAGCGGCTCGACGGTCATCGTCGCCGTGCTGATCACGTCGGCCTCGGGGACCACGTCGGCGAGGTCGTCGACGACGGTCCCGCCGACGGCCGCGGCGACCGCTTCGGCTTTCGCCCGCGTGCGGTTCCATACGAGCACGCGCTGCAACGACGGCCGCACCGCGCGGTGGGCGGCGATGAGGTGCGGCGCCAGACCGCCGGCGCCGACCATGAGCAGCGTCGAGGCGTCGGCGCGGGCGAGGAAGCGGGCACCCAGGGCCGAGTCCGCCGCGGTCTTGCGGTAGGTCAGCTCGGTGCCGTCGATCAGCGCCATCGGGTCGCCGGTGGATCCGTCGAACAGCGCATAGATCGCCTGCACCGACGGTCGCCCGGCCGCCGGGTTGGCCGGGAACACGGTGACGAGCTTGACGCCGATCGCCTCCCCTGGGCGCCAGGCGGGCAGGGCGAGGAACGCGTCGGCGGCGCCGTCGGGACCGAACACGACCCGCCGCGACACGGCCGGCTCGCCACGGTGCCCGGAGGCGAGGGCGTCGACGAGCTCGGCGTAGGGCAGGAGGCGGGCGACGTCGTCGCCGGCGAGGATCGGCAGCTCGCGCAGGTTCATTCGGGGGACGATTGGCTGGCGAGGCGGACGCTGATGCGATCGGCGGCGCGCGCAACCAGCCCGGCGATCTCGTCGGACGCCCCCGGCGGCGGGAAGCGGTACGACGGCCCGTGGGCATGCACGGCCGCCGCCACCTGCCCGCCGGCACCGGAGACCGGCGCCGCCACCGAGCTGATCCCGGTCACGAACTCGTCGATCGTCCACTCCGTCCGCTGCGACGCGATGCGCTCGAGACGACGCCGCAGCTCGGCCGGATCGGTCATCGTCCGTAGCGTGCCGGACTCGAGCGGCCCGGCCAGGTAGCGCTCACGCTCCTGCTCGGACAGGTGGGCGAGCAGCACCAGCCCCGACGACACCATGTGCGGGCGCAGGCGCTCGCCGGTCCAGTCCCGCACCTGCACCGGGTTGTCGATGTTGACCTGGTCGAGGTACACGACGTCGCTGACGTCGAGCACGGCGAGCCCGGCCGCCTCGCCGAGCGTCTCGACGAGCTCCACGAGATGGGGCCGGGCCACCGAGATCAGGTTCCGGCTCGGGATTGCGGCGGCGGCGAGGTCGATCATCCCGTGGCCGATCCGGTAGTCACTGCCCGCCTGCTCGACCGCGCCGAGCTCGTGCAGCGTCGACAACAACCGCGACACGGTGCTCTTGGGCAGTCGCACCCGTTCCGCGACGGCCGACACGCCGGCCGGTCCTCCCGCCAGACAGCGGAGGATGGCGAACGCCCGCTCCACCGACTGCACTGCGGCCATCGCGCGGTCAGTGTTCCACGATGCGGGACACACTCACAACCAGAGCCGTTCTTGCATCTACATGGCGCGCCAGGACGCGCAGATCAGATGCAAGAACAGGCGAGGGCGGGTCACGACGAGGCGGGGAAGGCGCCCTGCATGCGCGCCGCGGCGAGCGTGTTCTCGAGCAGGCAGGCGACGGTCATCGGGCCGGTGCCGCCGGGCATCGGCGTGATCGCGCCGGCGATGGCCTCCACGGCGTCGAAGTCGACGTCGCCGACGAGCCCGGCCTCCGTGCGCGACACCCCGACGTCGATCACGGCGGCGCCGGGTCGCACGTGGGCGGGCCCGAGCATCCGGGCCTGGCCGGCCGCGCCGACGAGGATGTCGGCCTCACGGCACACGTCGGCGAGGTCGGGTGTCCGGCTGTGGGCCAGAGTGACCGTGGAGTCGGTGCCCTTGCGGGCGAGGAGCAGGGCCAGCGGCAGCCCGACCAGCGTCGACCGGCCGACGATGACCGCACGCGATCCCGCCGTCGGCACGCCGTAGCGCTCGAGCAGGCGCAACACGCCGAGCGGCGTGCACGGCACGTGGCCCGGCCGGCCCCGCACGAGCCGGCCCATCGACAGCTCGGACAACCCGTCGACGTCCTTGTCCGGCGGCAGCAGGTCGAGCACCGGCTCGGGATCGAGCCCGTCGGGCAGCGGCAGCTGGACGAGGATCCCGTGCACCGCCGGATCGGCGGCGAGCTCGCCGACGGCGTCCTCGACCTGGGCCTGCGACGCCGTCGGGGGCAGCTCCACCGACCGCGACGTCATCGCCGCCTCCTCGGCCTTGCGGTGCTTGATCCGCACGTACACCTGGCTCGGACGGTCGTCGCCGACGAGCACGGTCGCGAGGCACACCGGCGGCGTGCCGGCGGCCTCGACCGTCTTGCGCAGCTCGACGATGATCTCGTCGCGCAGCCGGGCCCCGTCCATCAGCACGGCCCCTCCGGCCGTGCGGGCGAAGTCCTCCATCACATCGTGGGGGCTGCGCCCCCACACCCCATCGCCGCACCGCTCGCTGGCGCTCGCAGGCGCGGCATGCGCTCGCTCCGCTCGCTCATCACGACAAGCCCACGATCTCCCCGTCGTCGTCGACGTCGATGATCGATGCCGCGGGGTTCGCGCCCAGACCCGGCATCGTGCGCATCTCGCCGCAGATCGGGTACACGAACCCGGCCCCGACCGACGCCCGAACCTCGTGCACGTCGAGCGTGTGCCCCGAGGGGGCGCCCTTCAGCGCCGGGTCGGCGGAGATCGAGAGATGCGTCTTGGCGATGCAGACGGGGAGGTGACCGAAGCCGTTGCGCTCGTACGTGGCGAGCTGGCGGGCGGCGACCGGCGAGTACTCCACGCGCTCGGCACCGTAGACGTTCGTGGCGACGGTTTCGATCTTCTCCCGCAGGCTGGCCGAGTCCGGGTAGAGGAAGCGGAAGTCGCTCGGCTCGGCGCACGCCTCGACCACCGCCCGGGCGAGGTCCGTCGCGCCGGCGCCGCCGTCGGCGAAGTGCGTGCACACGGCGACCCGCACGCCCATCGCCTCGGCCTCTCGCCGGATCACCTCGTGCTCGGACGCGTGATCCTCCGGGAACGCGTTGATCGCCACCACCGGCGTGACCCCGTGCAGGCGCACGTTCTCGATCTGCTTGCGCAGGTTGACCGCCCCGGTCGCCACGTCGTCGGGGTTCTCCTCGAGCATCTCCGGCGGCAGCGGACGGCCCGCGATGATGCGGTGCCGCCCCGAGTGCAGCTTCAGTGCCCGCACGGTCGTCACCACGACCGCGGCGTCCGGGACGAGACCCGACGTCCGGCACTTGATGTTGAAGAACCGCTCGGCCCCCATGTCCGCGCCGAACCCGGCCTCGGTGATGAGGTAGTCGCCACCGCGCAGGCCGATGAGGTCGCCGAGGATCGACGAGTTGCCGTGGGCGATGTTGCCGAATGGGCCGGCGTGGACGATGACGGGCGTGTTCTCGAGCGTCTGCAGCAGGTTCGGCTTGATCGCCTCCCGCAGGATGACCGCCATCGACCCGGCCCCGCGGAGCTGCTCGGCGGTCACCGGCTCACCACCCGCGGTGTAGGCGACGACGATGCGCCCGAGGCGGGCCCGCAGGTCCTCGGCCGATGTCGCCAGGGCGAGCACGGCCATCACCTCCGACGCGGCGGTGATGTCGAAGCCGGTCTGGCGGACGACGCCGTCCTGACGCTCGCCGAGTCCGATGACGACGTTGCGCAACGCACGGTCGTTGACGTCGAGCACGCGCCGCCACGTGATGTTGTGCGGGTCGATGCCGAGGTCGTCGCCCTGATGGAGGTGGTTGTCGAGCATCGCGGCGAGGAGGTTGTTGGCCGCGGTCACGGCGTGGAAGTCGCCGGTCAGGTGGAGGTTGAGGAGCTCCATCGGGATGACCTGGCTGTACCCGCCCCCGGCCGCCCCACCCTTGATCCCGAACGTCGGGCCCATCGACGGCTGGCGGATCGTGATCACCGCCCGCCGGCCGATGTGCTTCATCGCCTGGCCCAGACCGACGGTGGTCGTCGTCTTGCCCTCACCCAGTGGCGTGGGGGTCACCGCGGTGACGACCACGTACTTCGCCGGCGGCCGGTCGGCCAGTTCCTCGACGGCCTCGAGGCGGATCTTGGCGACGCCCGCCCCGTACGGCTCGAGGAGGCGCTCGCTCAGGCCCATCTCCGCGGCGACGTCCGGCAGCGGCTTCGGTGTCGCGCCCCTGGAGATGGCGAGGTCGGACGGCAACGGCATGTTCGTGCTCCCGAGTTGTTCCACGATGCGGTGCTGTACCACTATACGAAACACGGGCGGCCGGGACCAGGGGGACCGCCGGATACAGTCGGAGCTGCAGATGAAGCGTCACTCCTACTCGCCGTACACGCGCCTCACCGAGCCGCTGGTGCGCGACGGTGGCGAGTTGCGCCCGGCCTCGTGGGAGGAAGCCATCCACCGGGCCGCCGACGGACTGCGCACCGCCAAGCGGGAGGCCGGGCCCAGCGCGTGCGGCTTCTTCTCGTGCTCGAAGTCGACCAACGAGATGAACTTCATCGCCCAGAAGTTCGCCCGGGCGGTGATCGGCACCAACAACATCGACTCGTGCAACCGCACTTGACACGCGCCCTCCGTGGTCGGTCTGGCCACAGTCTTCGGAGCCGGCGGTGGCACCTCCTCGTACGCCGAGATCGAGGACACCGATGTCATCGTCATGTGGGGGTCCAACGCCCGTGACGCCCACCCGATCTTCTTCCATCACGTCCTGGCCGGCGTCCGCAACGGCGCCACGCTCTACGTCGTCGACCCGCGGCGCAGTTCGACCGCGGAGTTCGCCGACCTCTGGCTCGGCCCGCACGTCGGCACCGACATCGCCCTCTCCAACACGATCGCCCGCGAGATCATCCACGCCGGGCTGGTCAACACCGCCTTCGTCGAGCGCGGCACCACCGGCTTCGCCGAGTACGCCGCCTCGGTCGAGGAGTGGACGCTCGAGCGGGGCGCCGAGGTCACCGGCGTTCCGGCGGAGGCGATCCGCGAGCTCGCCCACGCCTACGCCCGGGCCGACCGCGCCCAGCTGTGCTGGACGCTCGGGATCACCGAGCACCACAACGCCGTCGACAACGTGCTCTGCCTCATCAACCTCGCCCTGCTGGGCGGGCACGTCGGGCGCTACGGGTCAGGGCTCAATCCGCTGCGCGGCCAGAACAACGTGCAGGGCGGCGGCGACATGGGCGCCCTCCCCAACAAGCTCCCCGGCTTCCAGGACGTCACCGACGCCGCGGCCCGGGGCAAGTTCGAGGCCGCGTGGGGATACACGATCCCGGGCGAGAACGGGTGGCACCTCACCGAGATGTTCGACGCCATGCACCGCGGCGACCTCAAGGCGCTCTACGTGATCGGCGAGAACCCGGCCCAGTCCGAGGCCGACGGCCACCACGCCGCGGCCGCCCTCGACCGGCTCGACCACCTCGTCGTGCAGGACCTGTTCCTGACCAAGACCGCCCAGCGCGCCGACGTCGTGCTGCCGGGTTCCGCGTCGTGGTGCGAGGCCAATGGCACGGTGACGAACTCCGAGCGGCGGGTGCAGCTGTGCCGCAAGGCGCTCGACCCGCCGGGCCAGGCACGCGACGACATTCGCATCATCCTCGACGTCGCCCGGGAGCTCGGACACGACTGGGACTACGGCAAGCCCGACGAGATCGCCGAGCACGTCTGGAACGAGGTCCGGCAGCTGTCGCCGATGCACGCCGGGATGAGCTACACCCGGCTCGAGGAGCTCGGCGGGATCCAGTGGCCGTGCTTCCACGAGGACCGCCTCGAGCCGTCGTGGCTGCACGGGCGCTTGTGGGCCGACGACCCGGCCGACCGCGGCCGGCTGGCCCCGTTCAGCGTCGTCATCCAGGAGCCGCCCGTCGACGAGCTCGACGACGACTACCCGCTACGGCTCACCACCGGCCGCCGGCTCGACTCGTTCAACACCGGCGTTCAGTCGCGCGGCTACCAGAGCCCGAACCGGATCGGGGAGACCATCGACATGTCGCCGGAGGACGCGGCGCGGCTCGGGCTGACCGAGGGCGAGCTGGTCCGGGTGTCGTCGCGGCGGGGCGAGGTCGAGGCGCCGGTGCGAGTCGACGGTGGGCTGCGGCCGGGCCTGGTCTTCATGACGGTGCACTTTCCCGACGAGGTCGACACGAACCTGCTGACGATCGAGGCGGCCGACCCCAAATCCGGAACCGCCGAGTTCAAGGCCACGGCCGTGCGCATCGACCGGCTCGGTGTGGCCGCAGCAGACTGACCCGGATGGATCTCAAGCTCGCCAGTGCGGCGGCCACCGCCGACGAGCGTGCGGCCGTCGACTCCGTCGTCGGCCCGACGCCGGCGGGCGCGCTGTACGGCGACCGTGACCCGGCCGGCCACCACGTCGCGCGCGGCGGGCGGGAGCTCCGGGAGCGGCGCCACCTGCTGCTGCCGGCGCTGCACGCGGTCAACGACCGGGTCGGGTGGATCAGCCGCGGCGCGATCAACTACCTCGGGGCGCGGCTCGACGTGGCGCCCGCCGACATCTACGGCGTGGCCACGTTCTACGGCCTGTTCTCGACGGTCGAACGGCCCGCCCGCCAGGTGCACGTGTGCGTCGACCTCGTCTGCCGGGCCGCCGCCGGGCTCGCCGAGGGCGACCTTCCCGACGGTGCGCACCCGGCACCGTGTCTCGGCGTGTGCGAACGGGCCCCCGCTGCGCTGGTCGTCGAGGCCGGTTCCGAGCCTCGACGCGCGGTGCTGGCGCCGGCGACGCCGGTCGCGGTCCAACGTGTCGTCGACGGGGGGTGGCCCGACCGCGAGCCGCCGGTGGTGGCCGCCGTACCGCAGGTCGTCGACGGAGACGGCCCCCAGCTCCGCCTGCTCGGTCGCATCGGCACCGGGGAGCCGGCGAGCATCGACGCCTACCGCGCCGCCGGCGGCTACGAGGCGTTGCGGCGCGCGTTCGCCATCGGGCCGGCCGCGGTGATCAGAGAGGTCACCGACTCCGGGCTCGTCGGCCGGGGCGGCGCCGCCTTCCCGACCGGGCGCAAGTGGGATGCCGTGGCTCGCCAGCCGAACCGTCCCCACCACCTCGTCTGCAACGCCGACGAGTCCGAGCCCGGAACGTTCAAGGACCGGGTGCTGATGGAGGGCGATCCGTTCGCCGTGATCGAGTCGATGACGATCGCCGCCTTCGCCACCGGCTGCGAGCACGGCTGGATCTACGTGCGGGGTGAGTACCCGCGGGCGACCGAGACGTTGCACGCCGCGCTCGACGCGGCGCGCCGTCGGGGGTTCCTCGGCGCGGACATCCTCGGCAGCGGGTTCGACTTCGACGTGACGGTGTTCCGCGGCGCCGGCGCCTACATCTGTGGCGAGGAGACGGCGATCTTCAACTCGATCGAGGGTTTTCGCGGCGAACCGCGGAACAAGCCGCCGTTCCCGGTGGACGCCGGCTTGTTCGGCCGGCCGACGGTCGTCAACAACGTCGAGACGCTGGTGAACGTGCTGCCGATCGTGCGCGGGGGCGGGGCCGCGTTCGCCGCCGTCGGCACGTCGGCCTCGACCGGTCCGAAGTTGTTCTGCGTGTCCGGCGCCGTCGCTGCGCCCGGGGTGTACGAGGTCGAGTTCGGGGCGACGCTCGGGGAGCTGATCGAGCTCGCCGGCGGCGTGCGGGCGGGCTCCAGCCTGCGGGCGGTGCTGCTCGGCGGGGCCGCGGGCGGATTCGTCGGGCCCGACGAGCTCGATGTGCCGCTCACCATCGAGGGGGCTCGTGAGCACGGGACGACCCTCGGGTCGGGTGTCGTGCTCGTGCTCGACGACAGCGTCGACGTCGTCGACCAGCTGCGCCGGATCGCCGCCTTCTTCCGCGACGAGTCGTGCGGGCAGTGCGTGCCCTGCCGGGTCGGCACCGTCCGCCAAGAGGAAGTGCTGACCCGGCTGGCCACCGGCACGGGGTCACGGGCAACCGATCTGGCACTGCTGGCCGACCTCGCTCAGGTCATGCGTGACGCCAGCATCTGCGGGCTGGGCCAAACGGCGCCGGTGGCCATCCAGTCGGCGATCGACAAGCTCGGCGTGTTCCGCTGACCGAAAGAAGGTTCTGAGCCTCCCCAGTCGCGCTGAGCGCGACTCAGACGGCTCAGAATCGGATCAGGAGGTTGGAGCGACGAACTCGACGTCGATCTCGATGTCGATCTTCTTGCCGAGGGCGAACTTGTCCATGCCCAACGGCAGGTTGAAGTCGATGCCGAAGTCGTCGCGGGTGATCTGCGTGGTCGCGACGAATCCGGCCCGCTCCTTGCCGTCGCCGGGATGCACCTCGGTCCCACCGAACTCGACCGCCAAGCGGACGGGCTTGCTGACGCCGTTGATCGTGAGCACGCCGTCGGCCTCGTAGTCGCCGTCGCTGCGCTCGGCGATCGACGTCGACTCGAACGTCATCGTCGGGTGCTGGTCGGCGGAGAAGAAGTCGGTCGAGCGGAGGTGGTGATCGCGGTCGGACTGGTTGGTGTCGACGCTCGTGATGTCGATCGTCGCCCCGAACCGGGTGCTGGCGAGATCGTCGCCGATGGTCAGCCAGGCGTCGACGCCGTTGAAGCGGCCCCGCACGTTGGTGAGGCCGAGGTGACGGACCTTGAAGTAGACGCCCGAGTGGGCCGCGTCGATGGTCCAGGTGCCGGTCGCGAGCGGAAGGGTGGTGAGCATGGATCTCCTCCGAGTCAGAAACGGACGTGAGTGATAGTAACGGTCGTAACTATCTCTGCCAACATATTCTCATCGCGCGGCTCGGAAGGTAGCCTGGTGGCATGAGCGGGGAGGGTGCCGAGGTCGTCGAGGTCGCTGAGATACCGCATCGCGAGCTGGTCGAGCTGGCCGCCCGGTTCACCCACGGCTTCCGGCGCTGGATCGACGCCGGCGGACCGGACGGCCTGACGTACCCGAGTCTGCGTGTGCTCGAGTCCCTCCACTGCGAGGGGCCGGCGAAGATGAAGGTGCTCGCCGACGGCCTGGGGCTGAGCGCCCGCAACATGACGACGGTCGCCGACTCGCTCGAGAACGACGGCCTCATCCGCCGGGTCGCCCACCCCACCGACCGACGGGCCACCCTGCTCGAGCTCACGCCCACCGGCCAGGCCGCGGCCGACGAGTCGCTGGCGCCCCGCCTCGAGGAGATCAGCCGGCTCTTCGACGAGTTGTCGCCCACAGCGCGCCACAACCTGCGCCAGGCGCTGGCCACACTCGTCGCCGCGATGGAGACCGGCTGCGCCGGGAAGGAGACCTGCTAGCGGTCCGGCCAGCGCTGCCGGACGGGCCGCGTGCCCGGCTGGCCGATGTCGAGCCACTTCGCCACGTCGACCCGCTCGAGTTGGAACTCGAACAGCGGGTCGTGCGAGACCGTCTCGATCATGCCGCCGACCCCGGTCTGCGCGACGACCCCACGGACGAGGTCGCGGGTCGCCTGATCGGCCGTGACGTCCCGTGCTCGGGCGCGAATGCACAGCTCGTCGTCGTCCGGCCCGGGCAGGGCATGGATGACGCACCGCGGGTCCCGCCGCAGGTCGGATCCTTTCGGCGACGACCGCGGGATCGCGGCGAACAAACGGCCGCCGGCGAGGATCGGGCAGAACGGGTGCAGCCGCGGCGCACCGTCCGGCCGCACGGACGCGAGGAACGCGATCCGGAAGCAGTTCGCCGGCGGCGGCTCACCCCGGTTCAGGGCGGTGATGCCGGGCCAGAGCCGGGCCGCCACCGCGGCGAGGTCGGGTGCCTCAGTCTCGAACTTCGCCCAGGTGGACATGGTCGCGATCCTGCCCGCCCCGGCCTCGGTATCTGGGCGCGATTCCTGCCACGCCGCGATCGGGGCGCGTTCGTTCTCAACGTCCGAGAAAATTCGCACCCAGTTTGGCGGCGTCCTGCTCGATGCCGGGTTGGTGTCGGTTGAGCGGCGTGGTCGCGAGCGCGTGTACCGCGTCGAGCCGGCTATCGCCGACCGGGCGCTCGACCTGACTCGTGCCGATCTCCACCTCGATGAGGAGCGATACGCGATGACCGACACGGCAACCGATCTGACGCTCGACTCGGCGATGCTCTACGTGCGTTCCGTCGCCCAGAGCGCGGCCTTCTACCAGAAGCTCGGTTTCGAGCTCGTCGAGGAGGTGCAGGGAGTCGCCATGGTCGCCGCCCCGGGCGGCGGACACCTGAAGCTGCACCCAGTGCCCGAGAACGGCAGCAACGCGTCGGACGGCATCAACCTGTATTTCCGGATCGGCGATCTCGACGCCCACTTCGAACGGGCGAGCGACGCCGGCGTCGAGTTCGACTTCCCGCCCACGACGATGGCGTGGGGTGCCCGGCACAGCTACGTCACCGACCCCGACGGGCACACGATCAGCTTCGTCGAGCAGCCGGCAGCTACTGGAGCGCGATCAGTCCCCCGTTCGTCGGAGTGAAGCCACAGGCGTCGTAGTAGAACGCCTTCAGGTCGTCGTCGAAGTCGACGTGGAGGTACTCGCAGCCGGCGTCCTGCGCCGCATCCCGAGCGACGGCGACGAGCTGGGTCCCGATCCCCTGGCGGCCGGCCTTGGCCGCGACCATCGTGTCCTGGATCCAGGCGTGGACGAGGCCGTCCCAGACGACGTTGACGAACCCGACCAGGTCGCCGTCGTCGCGGGCAACCACCCACCCGAGGCTGTGAGCCTCGACCAGCCGCCGCCAGTTCCACTCGCTGTCGTCGTAGACGCGCGTCTCGAACGCCTCCGCGTGCAGGGCGTTGACCTCGCCGTTCTCGAAGCGGCCGCGCCACTCGTACGTGATCGCCATGGCGCCGACGGTACGCCGGTCAGACGATCCGGCGGGCGGCGGTTGCGGCCGGCGGACCGCACCGGTCGGGATGCAGGATCGAGGCGAACGTCTCGACCCCGTCCACCACCCGCGGCCCCGGCCGCACGACGAACGCGTCGGCGTCGACCGCCCACACCTCGGCGCCGGCCGGCAGCACGCCGGCCGCGACCGTTTGCTCGGCGAGCGTCACGGCCCCGTCGAGCCGGAACCCGCACGGCGAGACGATCACGACGTCGGCTGCACAAGACGCGACCGTCGCCCAGTCGACGCCGACCGACTTCTCGCCCGGTCGCCCGAGCAGCGGTTCACCGCCCGCCGCGGTCACGAGATCGGGGACCCAGTGGCCGGCGGTGAATGCGGGATCGGTCCACTCGAGCACGAGCACCCGTGGCCGGGGCGCGCCGTCGACGGCGGCCGCGACCGTCGCGAGCCGGTCCCGGCACACAGCGACGATCTCGTCGGCGCCGGCGGTCGTCCCGGTCGCCGCGCCGACCGTGCGCACCGAGTCGATGACCTCGTCGAGCGTCATGGGATCGAGCGTCAGCACCTCGGCCCGGCAGCCGAGGTAGGCGAGCGCGTCGTCGACCTCGGTGACGTCGACAGCGCACACCGCGCACAGGTCCTGGGTCACGACGAGCGTCGGGTCGAGGTCGGCGAACGCGTCGCGGTCGAGCCGGTAGAGGTCCTCCCCCGCCGCCATCCGTTCCTTCACGACGACGTCGATCTCGGCGGGCGACAGGCCCGAGGGCAGCGCCGACGTCGACACGATCCGCTTCGTGCGGGCCTCCGCGGGGAAGTCGCACTCGAAGGTCACGCCGACGACCTGATCCCCGAGGCCGAGGTCGAACAGGATCTCGGTGGCCGACGGCAGCAGCGACACGATCCGCATCGCGCCCATCTTCGCCGACCCAGCCCGCCACCGTCCCTGATCGGGCCACCTACCAGGGACAAGAAAATTTCTTGTCGGAGCGCGTATCAGGGCGCCGCCGAGCGACTCCTGTCGTACGACAGCGTGAACACCAGCCCGGCGGCTGCCGACACGGCCGAACGTCCCCTGACGATCGGTCGTCGGGGGGGCCGGCGTTCGGCGGAGACGCCGGTTTCCCCGCGGCAGCGGGGCGGGGACCGGCGGGGCCCGAGCGACTCACCGGCGGATGTGGTCCCTCGGGCCCCGCCTACCACCCCGGGCCTCCCGCCGACCCAGTGCGGCGTAGCAACGGTAGTCGTCAGTCGGCACCGTGGCAGGCGAAGGCCCCACCGATGATCGGATCAGCCTGTCGGGCGCGCCGGAGCGCCTCGGCGGGACCGGCGCCGGCCGCGAGCGCGGCGTGGAGCTCGCCCATGAACTCGACCGTCGAGGACGCGTCGAGCACGGCGACGGTCGCCGCGATGACCGCCCGTGGTCCGGTCGCCAGGAGGGACGCCGTGAGGCCGAGGATCTCCTTGCCGGCCGGCGTGGCGTGGTGGCCCGCCGAACAGGCCGACAGCACGACCACGTGCGGCGGCGGGGACAGCCGCTCGAGGTCGTACCCGAACATCGGTCCGTCGGCGAGACGAAGCGAGGAGAACATCGGGTTTCCGCTGGAGAAGTTCCCGTGGCACACGAGGTGGGCGACATCGACGCGCCGCATCGCCTCGTCGACGGCACCGACCGTCGCCCGCTCGCCGACGAGAAGCGTGGCATCGGCGTAGCAGGCGGCGACAGCACGACCCTCCGCTTCCGCCAGGGGCAGGCCGGGGCCGCAGACCACCAGGGCGCCGGCGTCGAGTGACAGCGGGCGGGCCCGGCACCGCCGCCAGAGAGCAGCGGACGGTGCCACGACGAACGGTCGGTCGTGCATCGCCGGCAGGAGCGCCCACGGCACCTCGTGCAGGGCCGGGCTCGGACTGACGACCACCAGCCCGTCCGGGACGTCGAGCGGGTCGAGCAGGAGGGCGGCGGCCTCCATCGCCGCCGCCTGCACGACGGCCGGGTCACGCTGCAGGCCGCGGCTCGCCGCGCTGAGGTGCATCGTGAGCGTCGCCATCAGTGAGCCGGCCACTCGTCGGGCCGCGGCGAGGGGGCCGAGCCACACGATGGATGCGCGTCCGTCGACCAGCCGTATCGCGGCGAGCTCGCCCTCGACTTCGACGTAGGAGATCCACGCGGCGACGTCTCCATCGGCTGTCTCCGGCAGGCTTCCGGTCGGGAGCGCCGCACCGGGCTCGCCGGCCGCTTGACGCGTTCGGCGGCGAACCCGGTCCTGCAGCTGAGCGCACCGGCGGGCCAGCTGCGGGTCGCTCGCGCCGTCGCGGGCCTTCACCTCGAACTCGATGATCGCGGCCCGCAGAAGGTCGAGATCACGCGCCAGCGCACCCTCCTCTGGCGGTCGGACCGGAGCGGTCGCCAGCGCCGACGCTCGCTGGCGTTCCGACCAGGCGAAGGCCAGCTCGGCGTCACCGCTGCGCACCGCCATGGCGAGGCCGAGATCGACCACGGCGGCCACGTGCATGGCGACGTGGGCCCGCAGCTCGGTGCCGCCGAGTTCGGACGTCAGCGCGGCGAACTCGTCGGCCGTCGCGGCGCAGCGGCGGAGGGCATCCTCGGTCCGTCCGCTCTTGGCCAGGAGGAGGGCTTTGACGAGGTCGCGGCGACAACTGGAGGCGGGGCCCAGCCCGTTCCCCGCGGCGGTGATGTGGCGTTCGGCGGCCTCCATGTCACCCCGCGCCGCAGCCAGCTCGGCGGCGATGACGCGGGCATAGGCGGAGGCGGCGGTGAGTCCGGCGGACTCGGTGGCGGAGATGACCGTGTCCATGAGCGCGACGTCGGATGGATCTGCCACACCGGCCCGTTGGTGGGCTTCGACCCGTAGCGACGCCGCGGCCGCCCACCAGCCGGCCCGGCCCTGGGCTTCGAACTGTGCCGTCGCCTCGGCCGCCGCGGCGGCGGCGCGGTCGACGTCCCCTGCGAGCAGCGCGGCCCGGGCGACCAGCATCAGCGCCTCGGCGAAGTCGACGTCGGCGCCCTGGGCCTTCAGGTTCTGCACGGATCGCTCGGCAAGCGTCAGCGCCTCGAGGGTGAGTCCGGCCGCGAGGAGCGCCTCGGCGCGGTCAGGAAACGCCGCCGCGCTACTCAGGCCGAGGGAGGTGAAAACCTGCTCAACCTCGTCGAACCGGCGGAACGACTCCACCAGGTCGCCGCGCCGGGCGGCGAGCCAGGCCAAGTTGCCGCGCATGTCGGCGGCCCACTTCGTCCAGCCCTGGGACTCGTAGAGCTCGAGCGCGCGCCACGTGTCCGCCTCCGCCGCCTCGATCTCGCCGGCCCATCCGAGCAGCACCCCCCGATTCGTCAAGAGGTCGCCGACCAGGGTCCGGTCGCTCGAATGTGCAGCGGCGTCGAGGGCCGCGTCGAGCGCGGCCAACGCCTCGCGGTTGCGCCCGGCCCGCTGCAGCAGGCCGGCCCGCTGACTCATCGCGACCAGCCTGTCGTGGCCGTCGAGCAGGGTGACGGCCCGCTCCGCCAGCTCCAACGACCGCCCGAACTCCCCGGAGTAGGAGAGGCTGGCGGCGAGCGACATCGAGGCCCGACCTTCCAGCGCGGGGTCGCCCAGCGCGATCGCGGCGTCAACTGCGGCGTCGAGATGACGGACCGATTCGTCGACCTGCCTCAGCTCCCGGCAGGCATTCCCCATGACCCTCAGCAGTTCGACCCGCTCGGCACCCGCGGTCAAGGGCAACATCTTCGCAGCTTCCTCGCGCGCTGGTCGGGTCGGTGAATGCGCGAGTCAGAAGATCGTCGACGCTCCCTCCCACAACTGTCGAGCGTACCGAACGATCAGCAGGTGCCGACGGCGGTACCGAGCATCACGTCGGAAATGCCCTGGCCACCGGCGATGGCAGCACTCACGCGAGCCGTCGCGAAGCTCGTCCCGCTCCAGCGGGCCCAGCCCGACGGGCTTCGGTAGCGGCCAACCGTGTCCGCTCCGGCCGCCACGGCGTTCACCCACGAGCCACAGTTGGAGAACGAGTCCCGCTGCCCACCGGTCCGCGACCCGACGGCCAGCATGCCGGACTCGAGTGCTGCCTGGATGGCGCGGATCTCGTTCCCGGCGCCCAGCGGGCCCACCAGGTCGACGGCGGCGGCCGCCGCATACATGGTGGGCTTGTGCCGCCACGCGGCCGGGAAGTGCTTGACATCGCCGCCGTCGTTTCCCGCGGCCGCGACGTAGACCGGGCGGACGCCGGTCGTGAGCGCCGAGAAGTCGGCCAGATCGCGGAGGAACCGACCGAGGGCGAGGCGGCTGCCGATGCCGCCACAGCCGGCGCCGCCGAGCGACAGGTTGACGACGTTGAATGGTCGCTCCACACCCGTCGCCGTCAGCCCGAAGGACTGGCTGATGGCGGCGATGACATCGGCGTCGGAGAACACCATCGGCGACCAGCGGTCCGAGGTGGATAGGTGTCCCCCGTTGACGCCCGCCAAGACTACCTCGGCCCTGGGGGATAGCCGCTCGATCAGCGACGCGATGAAGACGCCGTGACCATGATCCTCGTCGACGAAGCCGTTGTTCTCCACGTCGTAGTCCACGACCGGACCGTTGATCGTCACGCCGGGGGCGGCGGCGGGAGCGTCCGCCGGCGAATCGACGACCAGCACACGTCCGCGGCCACCCTGGCCAGCGGCTGGTTTCGCCGCCTCGACCGGATTGTCGTCGGGCCGGAAGTGGTTCGTCGGCAGGGCCGGCTCGAGATAGTTCAGGTCGGTGCTGAATCCCCGTCCTTGCAGGGTGGGGATGATCTGGCGGAGGAAGGCTCCGCTGAGGATGCCGTCGCGGAGGCTGAGCGTCGCGGCGAACGGGTTGAGCGGCGTCACACCCACGACGGCACCGTTGAGGCGCCGGCTCACGTCGGCCACGGCCTCGTCCAGGCGTTGGGGCCCGGACGCGGTCACCAGCAGCTCGTCCGGCACCGCGACGATCGGGACCGTGGACACACCCTGGCCGAGGCAGAGCGTCAAGTTGGCGAACAGGCCGGCCTCTCCGAGGAGGGCGACGATCAACGAGTCGGTGACCGCCCCCAGATCGAGCAGGCCATAGTCGCAGCGGTCGTTGAGGGCGTAGGTCTTCACCCCGCCGAGCGGGCCGCAGGCCGACGCCGCCGTCACCGGGACGGACGGTGTCGCGATCGTTGTGGTGGTCGCCGCCAACGCCAGCGTTGCGGCGAGCACCGCTCGCCGCGGGTGCGATGTCCCGGACACGGTCCCTCTGTACCCAGATGACCGGACTTCAGGCACACCATGCTCACTCACAGCCGGAGCCTCCCTCCCCGAAGGTCACCTCCCCACCCGCGGACTGTACCCGATCCGCGTGCGGGTGCGTATCGTCGCTGGCGTGACGCGCGTGGTCGAGCTGACGATCGACGACCGGCCCGTCCGCGCGCCGGAGGGCACCACGCTCCTCCAGGCGTGCCGGGACGGGGGGACCGAGATCCCGACGCTGTGCTACGGCGACACGATCACGCCGAAGAACGCCTGCCGGGTGTGCATGGTGGAGGTCGAGGGCTCGCGGGTGCTCGTGCCGTCGTGCTCGCGAAAGGTCGAGCCCGGCATGGTGGTGCGCACCGACACCGAGCGCACCCGCCACAGCCGGCGGCTCGTGCTCGAGCTGCTCGGCTCGTCCGTCGACCTGTCGCTGACGGCCAACGTCGACCGGTGGAACGCCGAGTACGGCGCCGCCCCGGGCCGCTTCGGTGACGACGTCGAGACCGTCGACCAGCCGGTGAAGGTCGACAACCCCCTGTACGTCCGCGACTACGCCAAGTGCATCCTCTGCTACCAGTGTGTCGACGCTTGCGGTGAGCAGTGGCAACAGACGTTCGCCATCGGCGTCGCCGGCCGCGGGTTCGACGCCCACATCTCCACCGAGTACGCCGTCGACCTGCCCGAGTCGGCGTGCGTGTACTGCGGCAACTGCATCCAGGTCTGCCCCACCGGCGCCCTGATGTTCTCGTCCGAGCACGAGATGCGCGCCGCGGGCACGTGGGACGAGGACCGCCAGACGACCACGGACACGATCTGCCCGTACTGCGGCGTGGGCTGCACGCTGACGCTGCACGTCCAGGACAACCAGATCGTCAAGGTCAGCTCCCCGGCAGACGCCAGCGATCACCAGCGGGAACCTGTGCATCAAGGGCCGCTTCGGCTTCCAGCACGTCCAGAACCGCCCGGACTGACCCGCACGACCACGTCCGTTTCTTCGGGGGGTTCACGGTCGTCTCAGCAGGCTTTCTGGGTGCGATTCTTCGCGACCGCTGAGAACATCTGCGCCCAGAAGCCGCAATGAGAACGATTCCCGCCCAGTTGTCGGAACCGCGCCGTGTGATCCGCGGGCCCGCCGCTACGGTCGACCGAATGCGGCCGAAGTCGGTGGTGCTTCCGTTCGGCCTGCTGATGGCCATGCTCGGCGCCGGCTACGGCGTGCTGTTCACGATGCTCGACGACTACCGCGACGAGTACGGGATCAGCGAGTCGGCGCTCGGCGTCGTGATCGGGCTCGGGTTCCTGGCCGGGTTCGCGTCCCAGGTCCTGATCGCCCCGCTCGCCGACCGCGGCCACGCCAAGCGCGTCGTGCTCGCCGGCATGATCCTCAACGTCGCCGGACTCCTGCTCATGGCCTGGGCGACGGCGTTCGTGCCACTGCTCCTCGGACGCCTCGTGATGGGGACCGGCGTCGGCATGGCGTTCCCGGCGATCCGGCGCATCGTGATCCTCGCCGAGCCGGAGCGCCTCGGCCACAACATCGGGATGCTCCTCGCCTTTGACGTCGGTGGCTTCGCTGCCGGCCCGGCGGTGTCCGCCGCGCTCGTCCCGCCGTTCGGGATCCCCGCCCCGTTCCTGGTCATCGCCGGCGCCACGCTCGTCGCGCTGCCGTTCGTCGCCCGCATCGCCGTTCAGGAGTCGGCCGACCCACCGACGCAACGGTTCGCCTTCGACCTCCTCCGCATCCGGCCGTTCGCGGGCGCCGTCGCCCTCGGGTCGGCGGTGTTCCTCATGATCGGCGCGTTCGACGCCCTGTGGGCGGTCGTCCTCGACGACCTCGACACGAACGAGTGGATCGCCAACCTCGGCATCACCCTGTTCGCCCTGCCGTTGATCCTGCTCGGGTCGATCGGCGGCCGGCTCGCCCAGCGGGTGGGACCGTTCCGCGTCGGCACGATCGGACTCCTCGGCGGGGCCTTCTTCATGGCCCTCTACGGCGTCGTGCCGAGCGGCGGGGTGATGTTCGCAGTGGCGATGGTCCATGCCGTCAACGACGGGTTCACGGTGTCGAGCACAGGCGTCGCCGTGGGCATGGTCGTGCCGCCGGAGCGCCAGGCCGGAGCCCAGGGCGTCCTCGGCGGGTTCGAGACGCTCACCGCCGGCATCACCGCTTCGGTCACCGGCGTGTTGTACGAGCACTTCGGGCGGGCGACCGCCTACGGCACGGCCGCCGTGGCGATGCTCGTGCTCGTCGCGCTCGGGGCCGTGCTCGGCCGCTCGGCATGGAACATCAGGGGGCCGGTCACCACGACCACGACCACGGCGACCGCGACCGCGCCCGTGTAGGGGTGCTATATCACCGGGGTGAGCGGATCCCCGGAGACCTCGACAACCTCGACGACCCAGTCGGCCAGCTGCGTCGTGATCGGTGCGGGCATCGTCGGCAACTGCCTGGCCGGTCACCTCGCCCGGCTCGGCTGGACGGACCTCGTGCTCGTGGACAAGGGACCCCTGCCCAACCCGGGGGGATCGACCGGGCACGCGTCCAACTTCATCTTCCCGACCGACCACAACAAGGAAATGGCGCTACTCACCCTGGAGAGCCAGCGTCAGTACGTCGAGCTCGGCGTGAACACGACGTGCGGGGGCATCGAGGTCGCCCGTGACCCGGTCCGCCTCGAGGAGTTCAAGCGGCGCATGACGTCGGCCAAGGCGTGGGGCATCGATGCCCGGCTGCTCACGCCGGCCGAGATCAAGGAGCTGGTCCCGTTCATCAACATCGACATCCTGCTCGGCGGCTTCTACACGCCGTCGGTGTCGGTCGTGGACTCACTCCAGGCCGGGACGCTGATGCGGCAGGAAGCGATCGACAAGGGCGCCCTGACCGTGCTCGCCAACACCGAGGTGCTCGACCTCGAGGTCGCGGACGGAGCGATCCGGGCCGTCGTCACCAGCAAGGGCCGCATCGAGGCCGAGCACGTCGCCATCGCGTGCGGGGTGTGGAGCCCGCGCATCGCGGCGATGGCCGGCGCCACCATCCCGCTCACACCCGCGGTGCACCAGATGGTCGACGTCGGGCCGCTCGACGTGCTGCAGGAGACCAACACCGAGGTGGCCTTCCCCATCGTCCGGGACGTGGACACGTTCTGCTACGAGCGGCAGTCGGCGGGATCGATGGAGGTCGGCTCGTACGCCCACCGACCGATCTTCCACCACCCCGATGACATCCCGTCGATCGAGGCGGCGGCGCTCTCCCCGACCGAGCTGCCGTTCACCGCTGACGACTTCGACCCCCAGCTCGAGCAGGCCATCGACCTGATGGACCTGCTCGGCGATGCCGAGATCAAGTACTCGATCAACGGGCTGCTGTCGCTGACGCCGGACGCCATGCCGGTGCTGGGCGAGACGGTCGAGGTCCGCAACCTGTGGTCGGCGGCGGCGGTGTGGATCAAGGAAGGTCCCGGCATCGCCCGCCTCGTCGCCGAGTGGATGACCGACGGCTACCCCCACATCTGCGATCCGCACTCGTCGGACATCAGCCGCTTCTACCCGCACGAGCGCACCGACCACCACGTCTACGCCCGCTGCGCCGAGCACTACAACAAGACCTACGGCATCGTGCACCCCCGCGAGCAATGGGCATCAGAGCGGGGCATGCGCCGCAGCCCGTTCTTCCCGCGGGAGGATGCGCTGGGGGCGACGTTCTTCGACGCAAAGGGGTGGGAGCGGCCCCAGTGGTTCGAGTCCAACGCCGACCTGCGCGAGCGTTACCCGCAGGCGGGCGGACCGCGGCCTCACGAGTGGGACAACCGCTGGTGGTCGCCGATCACGAACGTCGAGCACCTCCACCTGCGCGAGCACGTCGGGATGGTCGACCTCACCGCGTTCAACGAGTTCGAGTTCACCGGGCCGGGGGTCGTCGACTACCTGCAGCGGATGTGTGTCAACAACGTCGACGTGCCGGTCGGCAAGTCGGTGTACACGCCCCTGCTCACCCCCGGCGGTGGGTTCCGCTCCGACCTCACGATCATGCGCCTCGGCGAGGAGCACTACCGGGTCGTCACCGGCGCGTTCGACGGCGGTCGTGACAACTACTGGTTCCGCCGGCACCTGCCGGACGACGGATCGGTCACGTTCACCGACCGCACGTCGGGCATCTGCACGATCGGCGTGTGGGGACCGAAGGCGGTGGCGACGATGACGCCGATCGTGTCGGACCGGTCGAGCCGCCCGTGCGACCTGTCCCAGGCCGGGTTCCCCTACGGGTCGGTCCGTGAGGTGCTGGTCGACGGCGTGCCGTGCACGATGTTCCGGATCTCCTACGTCGGCGAAAGCGGCTGGGAGGTGTACACCAACACCGAGCACGGGCTGCGCGTCTGGGACACGATCTGGGAGGCCGGCCAGGCCCACGACGTGCGGCCGGTCGGGCTCGGGGTGTACGCCGTCACCGGACGGATCGAGAAGGGCTACCGGCTGATGGGCGCCGAGCTGGAGAGCGAGTACGACCCGGTCGAGGCCGGGCTCGCCCGGCCGCGGGTCAAGTCCGCCGACTTCATCGGCAAGGAGCCGTACCTCGCGGCGCGCGAGCGCGACCCGGCGGCGATCCTGTGCACGCTGGCGATGCTCGACCACACGTCGGCCGAGGGCATCGAGCGCTATCCGACGGGTGGCAACGAGCCGATCCTCACGCTCGACGGCGAGCGGATCGTGGACAGCAAGGGCCGCGTGTCGCGCGTGACGACGGCCGGGGCGGCGCCGTCGCTCGACACGTACCTGCTGATGGCGTACCTCCCGCCGGAGCACGCCGTCGAGGACTCCGAGCTCCGCGTGATGTACATGAACGAGCTGTACCCGGTGCGCGTGGCCCGGGTCGGCAGCCGCCCCCTGTTCGATCCCGACGACGAACGCATGAAGTCGTGAGGATCCTGGTCTGTGTGAAGCGCGTTCCCGCGCCGGGGGCACGGATCAACCTCACCGCGGACGAGCAGGCGATCGACACCGCCCACCTCGGGTTCACCACGAGCCCGCACGAGGAGTGCGCGGTCGAGGCCGCCGTGCAACTCGTCGAGGCCCACGGCGGGGCGGCGACCGTCCTCACCGTCGGCCCGCCGGAGGCCGAGGAGCAGCTGCCGCTACGCGGTGAGCGTGGGCATGTCCGCCGCCGCGCTCGTCGAGACCGACGGTGCCGACTGGGACCCCCAGCGCACGGCCCGCGCCATCACCGCCGCCGTGACCCGCCTGGAGACCGCTGACGGCCCGTTCGACCTGCTCCTCTTCGGCAACGAGTCGGCCGACTCGGGCGGGTTCCAGGTCGGCATCCGCGTCGCCCACACGCTGGGACGACCGATGGTGAACGGGATCAAGGGCATCGAAGCCACTGACGGCACCGTTCGCGTCCGGCGGGACACCGACACCGGATCGGAGACGTACGAGTTGCGCCTCCCGGCGGCGATCGGCGTCAAGGAGGGCATCAACCTGCCCCGCTACCCGACGATGAAGGGACGGCTGGCGTCCAAGCGGGTCGAGGTCTCCCGCCTCGACATCGACGCGGAGTCGGGCGGACAGCAGATGGTGCGTCTGCAACGACCGGTCGAGCGAGCCAGCAGCACCGTGATCCTCGGCCACGGCGCCGACGCCGCGCCCGCTGTCGTCGACCTGCTCGACGAGCTCGGGGTCCTGAGGTGAACGGCCCAGTGCTCGTCGTCGTCGAGCACGACCGCGGCGTGATGGCGGCCGCGTCCGGCGAAGCCCTGACCGCGGGTCGGGAGCTGGCCGCGGCGACGGGAGCCCCGCTGGAGACGCTGACCATCGGTGCCGACGCGGATGGCCTCGCCGCCGAGCTCGCCGGCTTCGGCGTGTCCGTGGTGCACCAGGCCCACGACCCGGTGCTCACGGACTACGGGCCGGAAGCGTGGGGAGCGGTCGTCGCCCACGCTGTCGCCGAGCTCGTCCCGTCGGCCGTGCTGGCGACGGGGACCGACCGCGGCCACGAGGTCCTCGCCCACGCCGCGGCCCGGCTCGACCGCCCGATGGTCGCCAACTGCACCGCCGTCACCTCCGGCGAGCCGCTGACGGTCACCCGCGTGCGGTGGGGCGGCTCGTTGCTCGAGGAGGCGACGCTCGACGCGCCGGTGGCGCTGCTCACGACGGCGCTCCACGCCTACGCCGCCGAGCCCGCCGGTGAGCCTGGTGCGGCGGACACCCGCGAGCTCCTCCCCGACCTCGATCCCGACCTCGCCCGCACCATCGTGCGCGAACGGGTCGAGCGCACCGCCGGACTCACCCTCGCCACCGCCCCGGTCGTCGTCGGCGGCGGCCGCGGCGTCGGGTCGGCCGACGCCTTCGGCCCGCTCGAGGAGCTCGCCGGCCTGCTCGGCGGCGTCGTCGGCTGCTCCCGGGTGGTCACCAACAACGGCTGGCGCAAGCACACCGATCAGGTCGGCCAGACCGGCACTCGCATCGCCCCGACGGTGTATCTGGCGTGCGGGATCTCCGGCGCGATCCAGCACTGGGTCGGGGCGATGACGGCGAAGAACATCATCGCCGTCAACCTCGACCCCGACGCCAACATGGTCGCCAAGGCCGGATACGCGGTCATCGGCGACCTCCACGACGTGGTCCCGGCGATCTCGGCCGAGATCCGCCGCCGGAGGGAGTCGTGATGGCCGATTTCGACGAGTTCCGCGCCCTGAGCTTCGACTGCTACGGCACGCTCATCGACTGGGAGACGGGGATCACCGGCGAGCTGCGGCGCTGGGCCACGGCCCAGGGGGTGGAGGCCACCGACGCCGACCTGCTCGCCGCGTTTGGCCGGTTCGAGACCGGCGTGGAGGCCGAGCACCCGACCGCGATCTATCCCGATGTCCTCGCCATGACGCTCGACCGGATCGCCGACCACTTCGGAGCGGCCGCCACGGACGAGGAGCGGGCGTCGTTCGGAAGCTCGGTCGGATCGTGGCCGGCGTTCCCCGACTCCGCCGAGGCGCTCGCCCGCCTGAAGCAGCGCTTCCAGCTGATCATCCTCTCCAACGTCGACCGGACGTCGTTCGCCGCGAGCAACGAGCGGTTGGGCGTCGAGTTCGACCTGGTCCTCACCGCGCAGGACATCGGTTCGTACAAACCCGACCCGCGGAACTTCGCCGCGTTGCTCGAAGGGATCGGCACGATCGGGGTGAGCAAGGATCAGTTGCTCCACGTGGCCGAGTCCCTCTACCACGACCACGAGCCGGCGATCGCGGCCGGGCTCCCCTCGGTCTGGATCCACCGCCGACATGAGAAGGCGGGGCACGGCGCAACGGCCCCGCCGAGCGCGACGGTCCATCCGAAGTGGCGGTTCACGTCGATGGCCGCCTTCGCCGACGCCGCCACGTGAACGCGTTCGCCAGCTTCGGGATGTACGCGTTCGAGCCGCTGCGGCCGGCGTGGGACGAGTTGTGGTCGGCGGTGCACTCGCGGGCGCCGTGGACGCCGTCCCAGCTCACGTGGGAGGGGGCCGTGCAGGAGCACTGGGCTGATCCGGCGTGCGTCGTCAGCCACGCGTGCGGGTGGCCGGTCGCCACGACGTTGCGGTCGGCGGTCACCGTGGTCGGCGCGTTCACGCTCGCCCTGCCCGAAGCCGACGGCCACCGGTACCGCTGTGTCGTTCGTCGCATCCCGTCCCGGCCCGCTCGCCTCGTTCGTCACGCCGGGCACGACTCTCGCCGCCAACAGCGAGGACAGCCTGTCGGGCTGGGTCAGCCTGCAGGCCGTCACGGTCGGCCTCCACGGCGTCTGGCCCGGCCCGACCCGCTGGACCGGTTCCCACGTCGAGAGTGTGCGAGCCGTGCGGACCGGGGAGGCGGATCTGGCCAGCATCGACGAGCTCACGTGGGCCCATCTCCGCCGGCTCGAGCCCGAGCTCGTCGACGGCCTCCACGTGGTCGGGCGGGGGCCGTGGATCCCCAGCCCGGCGGTGATCACCCGGAGCGGCCGGGTCGACGAGCTGCGCCGGGCGTTCGCCGCCGCGCTCGAGGACCCGGCCACCCGGGGGCCCCGGGCGACGCTGCTGCTGACGGGGTTCGTGCCCCTCGACGTCGCCGAGTACGACGCGCTCAGCGCGCTCGCCTGACGCTGGTCGGGCTGTCAGTCCGCGCTCGATGATGCCGCAGGCGAAGCGTCCGCCGGAGTCTCCCGTCGCCAGCGTCGTTGCGTCTGGACCAGGGGTGCCGGCAGTCGTGTAGCGGGTGGGGACGTTGGCGAAGTTGTCCGGCCCGGCGTGCAGGATCACGGCTTTGCCGAGGAGCTCGCCGGGCTTGAAGCGGGCCGTGACTGACCTCGCGCTGCCCGTCTCGTCCGCCTGGATGAGCAGGCTCGGTAGGTCACCATCGTGGTTCCCGTGCGACGTCCCGGCCGGATCCGAGTGCCAGTGCGAACCGACGTTGGTGAACGGCGGGATGCACGGCTGGTTGTTGTCGTTGGCGTGGATGTGCAGTCCGTGATACGTGTCGCCGGGCTCGACTCCCTGGACCACGACCTTCACGGTCGTGCCGCGGGCGTCGCCCTCGAACCGGACCGTGCCCACCCGCATTCCAGATGCGTCGCGGAGCACCGCCCGCGCCTCCCAGCCGTCACCGGCCGCCGGACCGGCCGACGCCAGGGCGATCGCAAGCCCGCCGAGCGCCGCCGCACCCGCCGCTCCAGCCGCGGCGAGCTTGGTCCGTCGTTTCCTGCCCGCTGATGTCGTCATGTCGGTTTCCCTCCCGTTTCGGTGGTTGGTCTTGCTCGGACAGACGAAGCACGTCCGGCCGCGGGTGACAGCGCGGGAAAGAAAATTCTTCGACCGCCGCGTCACCCGGTGACCGCCGCCACTCGTCTGTGCGGGCATGACGATCAATGCGTTCCCCGGCCACACCGCATACTGCCTGCGCAGTAGCTGGCCGCTCCCTCGCTGGCGCTCGGTCGCTCGCATCAGAAACAGGGTGCGCCAGTGACCAGTGCGATCGAGATCGAAGGACTGCGCAAGCACTATCGACGATGGCGAGCGGGCCCGGCCGTCGCCGTGGACGGGCTCGACCTGACCGTCCCCGAGGGCGGAGTGTTCGGGTTCCTCGGCCCCAACGGCTCCGGCAAGACCACCACGATCCGCTGCCTCCTCGGGCTGGTGACACCGAGCAGTGGCCGCACGGCGGTGCTCGGGCGACCGACGCCGGCGGCCCTCCGGGACGTGATGCGCCGGGTCGGCGCGATCGTCGAGACACCGGCGATGTTCCCGACGATGACCGGGCGGGAGAACCTGGAGCTGCTCGGCGCCATCGACGGCATCGGACGGCGGCGCGTCGCCGAGTGCCTGGACGTCGTTGGGCTCGGGGACCGCGCCGACACCACCGTCCGCAAGTACTCGCTCGGCATGCGCCAGCGCCTCGGCCTCGCCGCCGCGCTGCTCAAGGACCCTGCGCTCCTGGTGCTCGACGAGCCGGCGAACGGGCTCGACCCGTCGGGCATCCGCGAGATCCGTGAGCTATTGCGCCGGCTCGGCGACGAGGGACGCACGGTGTTCGTGTCGAGCCACCTGCTCGCCGAGGTCGAGCAGACGTGCGACCGGGTCGCGATCATCGACCGTGGCCGCCTCGTGCTCACCGGGCGCGTCGAGGACGTGCTCGCCGAGGCGGCGCGACCGGCGTTGCTCGTCGGCCTCGACGACCTTGCCGGAGGGGCCGCCGTGCTACGCGCCGCCGGACTGCTCGTCGAGCCGACCGAGCGTCTGCTGAGCGTCGCGGTCTCGGCCGCCGACGGCGCCGTCGTGACCAAGCTCCTCGCCGACGCCGGGCTCTACGTATCGGAGCTGCGTCCGGACACGGTGACTCTCGAAGACCTGTTCCTCGATCTGACCGAACGCGACGTGGAGGTGGCGGCGTGAGCTTTCTCAATCTGACCCTGGTCGAGATGCGCCGCGCCCTGCACCGGCGCATCGTGCGCTGGATGGTCGCGATCGCGCTGGCCGGCTGCGCCGTCGCCGGCATCGTCGCCTTCGTCTCGAGCGCCGACCCGGTGGAGTTCGCCACGGCGACGGAGCATCCGGCCCGGATGTCCGACTGGTGGGTGCCGGGCACGGGCGACGGCTTCCTCGTGGTGGCCGCGATGTTTCTCGCCGTCGGGGCAGCCATCTGCGGCGCTTCCGTCGCCGGGGCCGAGTGGCGGGCCGGGACGATCACGACGGTGCTCACGTGGGAGCCGTCCCGCATCCGTCTGCATCTCGCCCGCACGGCGTCAGCGGCGGTGCTGGCGTTCGTGATCGGGTTCGCCCTCCAGGCGGCGTTCCTCGCCTCGACGCTGCCGGCCGTTCTCGCCCACGGCACCGCCGACGGCACCGACGCCGCGTGGTGGCAGTCGCTCGTCCTGGCGATGGCGCGGATCTCGCTCGTCACCGCGCTGGTGGCCGTGCTCGCGGTCACCGTGGCGACGATCGGGCGCAACACGAGCGCGGCCCTCGTCGCGCTGGCGGCGTGGGCGCTCGTCGTCGAGCGTGTCGTCGTCGGACTGCGGCCCCAACTGGCCCGGTTCATGATCACGGAGAACGTCGCCACGGTCGTTCCATGGGTCCAGATGGAGGGCGTCGAGTTCGAGCGCCCGCCGATCGTGGCGCTGGTTGCGCTGCTCGGCTACCTGGGACTTCTTCTCGGCGTGGCCACGGCGACGTTCTCCCGCAGGGACATCGTCGCGAGCACGTGATCCCGGGGTGCAACGATTGTCCACGTGCGGATGGTCGGGGCGGAGCTCAGCGATGCGCTGCGCGCGTGGTGCGGCCCACCGGCATGGCTCGCCGCCGACGTCCCGCTCGTCGAGCAGCCGCTCGCCGCCGCGCCGACGGCGGACGTCGACCGGTTCGTCGCCGAGATGTTCCGGGCCGAGGGAGCGTCGCTCGTCCGACTCGCCCGCCTGTTCGTCGACGATCGCAACGCCGCCGAGGATCTCGTCCAGGAGGCGTTCATCCGGCTGGCACGCAGCGCGCACCGCATCCACGACCCGGCCCGCGCGCCCGCGTACCTGCGGTCGATCGTGCTCAACCTGGCCCGCGACCACAACCGCCGTGGCCTCGTCTCGATGCGCCACCGGCTCCCCTTCGGCGAACTTGCGCCCGGGGTCGAGGACCAGATCGATGTGCGCGACGACCAGCGACGGGTGCTGGAAGCGCTGCGCGACCTGCCGGCACGTCAGCGGGCGTGCCTCGTGCTGCGCTACTACGACGACCTCGGCCCCGACGACATCGCGGCGACGCTCGGCGTGTCCCGCAACTCGGTGAAGACGCATCTGCAGCGCGGGCTCGCCACCCTCGAGGCGCCGCCTCGACCGAGAGGTCGGCAGAGGCCGTGATGACCGCGCTGCGAGGACCGACTCCGCGACGCGCTGCACGACGCGCGCCGAGTCGGTTCACGAGAGCCCGGACCTGTTCGCCCGGGTCGAGCTGAGCATCGAGGACGATCATCGGCTTCGTCGGCAGCACGTTGCGCTGGTCCTGATCGGGTGCTGCATCGTCGCCGCGCTCGGCTCGACCTTGTTCGCCGTCGTCGACCGTCAAGAAGGAGGGTTGCTCATGGACTGGTGGATGCTCGAATTGATCACGACTGCGATCCTGGTCGCGATCGCGTTCTGGCTCGGTCCGTTGATCAAGCGCTTCGGCCGCAGCTACGCGGCCGACGTGTTCCGCGCCAACCCTCGGACCGGCAAGAGCTTCATCCTGCTCACCGACGTCGCCTACTACCTGATCTTCTTCTCGTACATCCTCTTCACGGTGACCTACGAGCCACGCGACGGCTGGTCGGAGACGGTGAACGCCGACCAGCTCCAGCTCGAGACCGCTCGGGTCGCCGGGATCCTGCTCATCATCGGTGTGCTCCATGGCGTGAACCTGCTCGCCCTGCCGGTCATGGGGCGCCTGCTCACACTCAATCGCCGCCTCGACGAGGGCGGCCCGCCGGACCCGGACGCCGGCTGAGAACGGCGCCATGCCCGCGGTTGCGGTCGTCGTCACGCTGATCGCCGCCGTCTTGGGAGCCGGCGGCGACGACACTGCGGTCGACGTCGACGCCGTACCGGTCGATGAGGCCGTGTTGACCGCGCCCACGGTCGACGAGCTCGCCGACGGTGACGTGCTGACGATCCGCGTCCACGGCGGTGTCGAGAGCGCGCGGGGCCACGTACAGCAATGCCGGCGTGTCGTCAGCGGCTTCCGGGGATGCACGAATCAGTTTCCGATGCTCTTCGACGACAACGGTCGGGCGGTCTTCCAGTACCAGGTCGAGGATCTCGGAGGGTGTGGCGCCACGGGCTCGTGTGTCGTGGTCGTCCGTGACGACGAACGCGAGCGCGAGGCGCACGCATTCACGGTGTTCGGTGCCTCGGCTCCCGCGGAACCAGCGGTGACCCTGACGCCAGCGGGGCCGTACGCCGAGGGTGACGAGGTTCGCGTCGACGTCGCGAACCTGACCCCGGGGACGCCGATCGAGGCCGCGTTCTGTGGGGCCACGTGCGAGTCGTTGCGCCACGCGACCGCCGGGGAGGACGGAACTGCGACCGCGGTCGTCGTCATCGGTCCCCGCTGCGAGGACTGCGGGATCACCGTCGTCGCCGCCGCGGGCAGCTCGTTCATCGAGACCCAGTTCGTCGCGCCGCCCTCCGCGGACTACGACTGGCCCCGACTGATCGCCGGGCTGACGGCCGCGGCGGCGTTGCTGATCCTCGCCTGGTTGCTCGTGGCCACCGTCGATTGGCGCCCGCCGTCGGAGGCGCAGACCCCTGAGCTCGACGGGCCCGAGGCTGGCTAATCTCGGTACGTTCGTACTGGAAATCCTCCCCGCCGGCGTAGCCACCGAGCGCGGCGAGCGCTCCCGCCTGCCCGAGCAGCGACCGTTCGCCCAGCCCCGCCTGCCCTACGTCCCGACCGAGGTCGTCTCCGCCGACGAGCTGGAGTCGATCCACCTCGCCTCGCTGCGCATCCTCGCCGAGATCGGGATGGACTTCCTCGACCCCGAGGCCCGCCGCCTGCTCGCCGCCGCCGGTGCGACCGTCGGTGGTGACGGCCACGAGCAGCGGGTGCGCTTCGACCCGGAGATGGTGGTCGAGACGGTCGCCACGTGCCCGTCCACGTTCCAGCTCCACGCGTGGAACCCGGCCCACACGCTCACGATCGGCGGCGACGTGCTGGCCTTCGGTTCCGTCGGCAGCCCACCGAACATCGTCGACTTCGACGGCCGGCGCCGTCCCGGCGACCGGGAGGCGTTCCGCGTGCTGGTCAAGCTGTGCCAGGCCCTGAACATGGTCCACTTCATCGGCGGCTATCCGGTGGAGCCGATCGACGTGCACCCGTCGGTCCGCCACCTCGAGGCGGCCCTCGACGTGCTGACGTTCAGCGACAAGGTGCTGCACAGCTACAGCCTCGGTGCCCAGCGCAACCGGGATGTGCTCGAGCTGGTGCGCATCGCCCGCCAGGTCGACGACGCCACGCTCGACCGTGAGCCCTCGGTGTTCACGGTCGTCAACTCGTCGTCGCCGCTCCGCCTGGACACCCCGATGCTGCAGGGGATGATCGAGTTCTCGTCACGCAACCAGGTCGTCGTGATGACGCCGTTCACCCTGGCCGGCGCGATGGCACCGATCACGCTCGCCGGCGCCGTCGCCCAGCAGAACGCCGAGGCGCTCGCCGGGATGGTGTTCACCCAGGTCGTACGGCCGGGCGCGCCGGTTGTCTACGGCGGGTTCACCTCGAACGTCGACATGCAGTCGGGCGCGCCGGCGTTCGGCACGCCCGAGTACGTGCGCACGGCGATGCTCGGTGGTCAGCTCGCCCGGCGCTACGGCGTGCCCTACCGCTCGTCGAACGTCTCGGCGTCGAACGCGCTCGACGCCCAGGCCGCCTACGAGAGCGTCTTCTCGCTGTGGGGCGCGGTCATGGGCGGCGTCAACTTCCTGATGCACGGCGCGGGCTGGATGGAGGGCGGCCTCTCGGCGTCGGCCGCCAAGCTCGTCATCGACGCCGACCTGCTCGGCATGGTCGCGGCGATCTGCGAGCCGATCGTCGTCGACGAGGCGACGCTTGCCGTCGACGCGATCCGCGAGGTTGGCCCCGGCGGCCACTTCTTCGGAGTCGCCCACACCCAGGAGCGCTTCCGCACCGCGTTCCACCGGCCGATGATCTCGGACTGGCGCAACTACGAATCGTGGGCGGAGGCCGGCGGGCCCGACGCAACCCAACGGGCGATCGAGCTCGCCCAGGCCTTCCTCACGGCCTACGAGCCGCCGGCGATGGATCCGGCCGTGAGCGAGGAACTCCACACGTTCGTCGCCCGCCGCGTCGCCGAGGGCGGGGTCCCGACCGACTACTGAAGGGTTCGGTGTGAAGTCATCAGCGCAGGTCGTCGTCATCGGTGGAGGGGTCGTCGGCGCCTCGGTGCTGTTCCACCTGACCGAGGCGGGGTGGCACGACGTCGTTCTCGTCGAGCGCAAGGAGCTCTCGGCCGGGTCGACGTGGCACTCCGCCGGCGGGATGCACACGCTCAACGGCGACCCCAACGTGGCCAAGCTGCAGCAGTACACGATCGAGCTGTACCGCACGATCGAGGCCCGCTCGGGGCAGAACTGCTCGATCCACCTGCCCGGCGGACTGATGCTGGCGAGCGACCGCGAGCGCCTCGACTGGCTGCGGATGGCCCAGGCGCGCGGGCGGTACCTCGGCATGGAGCTCGAGATCATCTCCGCCGGCGAGGCCAAGGCGCGGTTCCCGCTGTTGGAGGAGCAGTACTTCGTCGGTGCGCTCTACGACCCCGTCGAGGGCCACGTCGATCCGAGCGGCGTGACGACGGCCTACGCCCAGTGCGCCCGTCAGGCCGGCGCCGAGATCTACCGCCACACGTGGGTCAACGATCTGCGCCAGCGGCTCGACGGCACGTGGGACGTCGCGACTGACCAGGGCGAGATCCACGCCGAGCACATCGTCAACTGCGGCGGGCTGTGGGCGCGTGAGGTCGGGCGGATGATCGGGCTCGAGCTGCCGGTCCTCGGCATGGAGCACATGTACCTCGTGACCGACGACATGGACGAGGTCGCCGCGTTCAACGCCGAGCACGGGCACGAGCTGCCCATGGCGCTCGACTTCGAGGGCGAGATCTACATCCGCCAGGAGCAGGGCGGGATGCTGTTGGGCACGTACGAGCAGGCATGCGTGCCGTGGTCACCGCAGGTCGCGCCGTGGAGCTTCGACCAGGAGCTGCTGCCTCCCGACCTCGATCGCATCGCCCCGTCGCTCGAGGTCGCCTTCAAGCACTACCCGGCGATGGCGACGGCGGGGATCAAGCGGGTGATCAACGGGCCGTTCACGTTCGCCCCCGACGGCAACCCGCTCGTCGGCCCGATCCGGGGCGTCCGCAACTGCTGGGTCGCGTGCGCCGTGATGGCCGGGTTGTCGCAGGGCGGCGGAGTTGGGCTCGCCCTGGCGAACTGGATGACGACGGGCGACCCGCAGCTCGACGTGTGGGGCATGGACGTCGCCCGGTTCGGCGACTGGGCCACGCTCGCCTACACCAACGCCAAGGTGCGGGAGAACTACAGCCGGCGCTTCCGCATCACGTTCCCGAACGAGGAGCTGCCGGCCGCGCGACCGCTGCACTCGACGCCGGTGTACGACCGGTTCACCGCGCACAACGCGGTGTGGGGCGCCGGGTTCGGGCTCGAGCATCCGCTGTGGTTCCAGCGTCCGGGCGAGGAACCGGTCGAGGACGTCACGTTCCGGCGTTCGAACGCGTTCCCGGTCGTGGCCGAGGAGTGCCGGGCCGTGCGCGAGCGGGTCGGGCTCACGGAGTGCTCGAACTTCGCCAAGTACCGCGTGGCCGGTCCCGGCTCGGCGGAGTGGCTGCAGGGGTTGTTCACCAACCGTCTGCCCAAGCCGGGACGCATCGCGCTGACCCCGATGCTGAATCCGGACGGCCGCATCGTCGGCGAGTTCTCGGTGGCCCGCACGGGCGAGGACGAGTTCTTCCTGTTCGGCTCGCAGATCGCCGAGGTGTATCACTCCCGGTGGTTCCTCAGCCACCTGCCGGCCTCGTCGGAGATCCGGTTCGAGGTGCTCGGGCTGTCGCTCGTCGGGCTGTCGGTGGCGGGTCCCCGTGCGCGTGACGTCCTGCAGTCGGTGACGTCGGAGTCGCTGGCGACCGCCGACTACCCGTTCATGGCATTCCGGCAGGTGGGGCTGGGCATGATCCCGGCGTGGGTCGGGCGGATGACGTACACCGGCGACCTGGGCTACGAGATCTGGGTCGCGCCGGAGTACCAGCGGGCCCTGTTCGACCTGCTGTGGGACGCCGGCCGGCCGCACGGGATGGCGCTGTTCGGCTTCCGGGCGTTGATGTCGCTGCGGATGGAGAAGCGCTTCGGGACGTGGTTCCGCGAGTTCCGCCCGATCTACACGCCGCTCGAGGCGGGGATGGATCGCTACCTGAAGCTCGACCACGAGTTCATCGGTCGGGAGGCGCTGGAGGCCGAGATGGCACGCGGGCCGGAGCGGGCGCTCGTCTACCTCGACGTCGACCCTGATCCCGAGGAGCCCGCCGACGTCATCGGCGACGAGCCGATCTGGCACGACGGCCCAGACGGATGGCACGTGGTGGGGTGGGTCACGTCCGGGGGCTACGCGCACTACAGCGCCCGGTCGCTCGCCCTCGGCTACGTCCCCGCCGCGCTCGCCCGATCCGGGGCCTCGTTCGAGGTCGAGATCATCGGCCAGCGGCGGCCGGCACGGCTGCTCGACGAGCCGGTGTTCGACCCGGCGGGCGAGCGGATGCGGGTCTAGCCACCGTGGGCCGACGGCCCGACGTCGAGCGGCGCCAGGAGCTGCTCGACCGCGTGGTCGCCTATCTCGCCGGCCACGGCCTGGCCGACGTCTCGCTGCGCCCGATGGCACGCGAGCTCGGCGTCAGCGTGAACGCCCTCGTCCATCACTTCGGCGCCAAGGAGGAGCTGGTGGTCGCAGCACTGCGACGGGCGGCCGACGTCCAGGCCGACCTCGAGCAGCGCTGGCTCGCCCGCCAGCCCGGGCTGACGGAGGCCGAGCTGTTGCGCCGGTGGTGGCGGTGGATCAACGCGTCGCCGGCGAACCTCGCGGTCGTGCGCCTCGGCATCGAGGCCGCCGCCCTCGACGCCACGACGAGCGGGTTGCCCGGGGCGGTGCGGGCCGACCAGATCGCCCCGTGGCGGGCGAACATCGAGCAGCGCCTCGTCGCGGAGGGGATGGACCCGGACGAGGCCGCGCTCGAGGCGCCGTTGGTCAAGGCGATGTTCACCGGCCTCGTCGTGGACCTCCTCGCCACCGGCGAGCGGCGCCGGCTCACCGCCTCGCTCGAGGCCGGCGTCGCCCGCCTCGAACGCCGACGTCCATCCGAGTGTCTGACGCCGACCGAGTGTCTCGTGAGGGAGAGTCCCTCGGCAGACACTCCGACGGCGGGAAACACTCGGATGGCTACAGGTCTTTGACGAGTCGCAACGCGTCGTAGACGGCGGCGTGGATGTTCCGGCCGGCCACGGCGTCGCCGATGCGGAACAGCTGGAACCGGCCGTCGGGGTTCGTGGTCAGCGACTGCGGGCGACCCTCGAGGAGGGCGCCGTAGTCGACGGCGCCGAGGTTGCGCGACGCCGGCTTGAGCTCGAAGTACAGGTCGGCGGACGCGGCCGTTCCGTGGTCGGTCACCACCCAGTCGACGTGACGCACGCTCGAGGTGCGGGGAGTGGTCGCTGCCGACCTCGACGCACAGCCGCCCGTGCTCCGGACGCACGGCGTGCACCCGCTGGTTGAGCGTGATCCGCGTGTCGGTCTCGTTGAACGCCCGGGCGTACGGCACGTGGTTCATCCCGCCGACCTCGATGCCCAGCATCCGCTCGGGTGTGACGATCTCGAGGCGGGCGCCGGACCGGGCGATCATCTCCGCCGCCGACATTGCCGAGTGGGTGCCGTTGTCGTCGAAGAACAGGACCTCACCGGTGGGCGTGACGTCGCCGCCGATCACGTCCCAGCTCGTCACCATCCGCTCGGCGCCCTCGTCGATGTCCGGGAGCTGCGGCAGGCCGCCCGTCGCCACGATCACGACGTCGGGATCGAGGGCGGTGACGTCGTCCCCCTCGGCAATGACGTCGTAGCGCACGTCGACACCGAGGCGGGCGAGCTCGCTCACCCGCCACTCGACGATGCCCAGCAGGTCCTTGCGCCGGGGGTTGCGGGCGGCCAGCCGGATCTGACCGCCGGCCCACGGCATCGCCTCGAGCAGCACGACGTCGTGGCCGCGCTCGCCGGCGACCCGGGCCGCCTCGAGCCCGGCCGGGCCGGCGCCGACGACGACCACGCTCCGAGTCGTCGGCGCTTGCGGGATCTCGTGCGGCATCGTCTGCTCGCGGCTCGTCGCCGCGTTGTGGATGCACAGCGCCTCGCCGAACTCGTAGATCCGGTCGAGGCAGTACGTCGCCCCGACGCACGGCCTGATCTCGGCCTCGCGGCCGGAGATGATCTTGCGCACGATGTGCGGGTCGGCGAGGTGGGCCCGGGTCATGCCGACGAGGTCGACCTTGCCCTCCCGGATGGCGTGGCGTGCCGTCGCCACGTCGTCGACCTTCGACGCGTGCAGGACGGCGAGCGACGTCGACGCCCGCACGTGGCCGGCGAAGTCGAGGTGCGGCGCCGACGGCATGCCGTGGATCGGGATCACGTTGATCAGGCGAGGGTCGGTCGCGATGTTGCCGCGGATGACGTTGACGAAGTCGACCAGCCCGTCGGCCTCCAGGCGGGAGAGGATCTCCAGCCCGGTAGCGGCGTCGATGCCACCGGCGCACGGTCTCGTCGACCGCCATCCGGATGCCGACGATGAACTCGGGACCGACCCGCTCCCGGATCGCCGTGAGCACCCGCCAGCCGAAGCGCAGCCGGTTCTCGAACGACCCGCCGTACTCGTCGGTGCGCTGGTTCGTGAGCGGCGACCAGAACTGGTCGAACAGGTGCCCGTAGGACTCGATCTCGATGCCGTCCATCCCGCCCGCCTGCATCCGCTCGGCGGCGTCGGCGTACTTGCCGACGATGCGGTCGATGTCCCAGTCCTCGGCCTCCTTCGGCACCGCCCGGTGGGCCGGCTCGCGCAGCGGCGACGGGGCGACGACCGGCAGCCAGTCGTCCTGGGCCCAGCCGGTGCGCCGACCGAGGTGGGTGAGCTGGATCATGCACGCCGCCCCGTGCTCGTGGATCTCGTCGGTCATCCGGCGGATCCACGGCACGATCTCGTCGTCGTAGGCGTGGAGGTTGCCGAACGCCGGCGGGCTGTCCTCGGCGACGACCGCCGACCCGGCCGTCATCGTCATCGCCAGGCCGCCCTTGGCCTTCTCGACGTGGTACAGCCGGTAGCGGTCCTTCGGCATGCCGTCTCTCGGAGTACGCCGGCTCGTGCGACGACGAGAAGACCCGGTTGCGCAACGTCAGGTGCCTCAGCTGGAACGGCTGCAGGAGCGGATCGTCAGCCACGTCACCAGCTTCCCACCACCCATAGTTCTTGCATCTACCTAGCGCTATCACGCGCAAAGTAGATGCAGAACGCGGGTGGTCAGTCCCACATGTCCGGCATCTCCGCCTTGCGGCGGGTGACGAACTCCCGCAGCGCCTCGTCGACGGCGTCGTCGATCGGCGGCGGCTCGTAGGCGGCGAGCAGCTCGGCGACCTTGTCGGCGGCGCGCTCCTCGACGCGCCGCTCGCCGGCGTCGCGCCACTGCTCGAAGCTCGAGTTGTCGGCCGTCCAGCTGTCCCAGAACGCCGTCTCGTAGTGGCGCAGCGTGTGCTGGGCGCCGAAGAAGTGCTTGCCGGGGCCGACCTCGCGGAACCCGTCGAGGGCGAACTGCTCGTCGGACAGGTCGATGCCCTGCAGGTAGCGGTGCAGCGCGCCGCAGAGGTCGGCGTCGACGATGAACTTCTCGTAGCCCATCACCAGCCCACCCTCGAGCCAGCCGGCCGAGTGCAGGATGAAGTTGGCGCCGCACAGGATCGCCGCCTGCATCGACACCGCCGACTCGAGCATCGCCTGCCCGTCGAGCACCTTCGACGTGGTGAACGAGCCCGAGCACCGCAGCGGCAGCCCGACCCGGCGGGCGAGCTGACCGACGACGAGCGAGCCGATCGCCGGCTCCGGCGTGCCGAACGTCGGCGCGCCCGAGCGCAGCGCCATCGACGACAGGAAGTTGCCGTAGATGACCGGCGACCCGGGCCGGATGAGCTGGCCGAGCGCGACGCCGACCATCGTCTCGGCGTGCGCCTGGGCGATGTCGCCGGCGAGCGTGACCGGTCCCATCGCCCCGCCGAGGATGAACGGCACGACGACCGGCGCCTGGTTCGCCGCCGGCGTAGGCGCGGATCGCGCCGGTCATCGCGCCGTCCCACACGAGCGGCGAGTTGACGTTGACGTTGCCGAGGATGACGCAGTTCGACTCGAGGAACTCGGCGCCGAACGCGATGCGCGCCATCTCGATCGAGTCCTCGGCCCGGCTCGGCACGGTGACCGAGCCCATGAACGGCTTGTCGCTGTAGCGCAGGTGGGCGTACACCATGTCGAGGTGGCGCTTGTTGACCGGCACGTCGACCGGCTCGCACACGGTGCCGCCCGAGTGGTGCAGCCACGGCGATCGACGCAGGCCAGCTTGACGAAGTTCTCGAAGTCGGCGAGCGATGCCGTACCGCCGACCGCCGGCGAGGTCGCGGACGAACGGCGAGCCGTACGCCGGGGCGAACACGACGTCGTCGCCGCCGATCTCGACCGACGTGGGCGGGGTTGCGGGCGAGCTGCGTGAAGCTCGACGGCGCGGTCGCGCACAGCGCGCGCACGTGGCCCGGATCGAAGCGCACCCGTTCGCCGTCGACCGTCGCGCCGGCGTCGCGGAACAGCCCGACGGCGACGTCGTCGTGGATCTCGATCCCGATCTCGGCCAGGATCTGGTCGGCCTTGGGCTCGATCAGCGCCAGTCCCTCCTCGCCGAGCAGCTCGTAGGTCGGGATCTGGCGACGGATGAACGCCGGCGCCGACGGCGTCGCGCGCCGCTCCGCGTCGGCCTCCACCCGCGCCTGCCCGGCCGCCCGCTGCGGGCTCGCTCCGTCACTCGGCCACGTGCGTGCGGCCGAGCTCGGTCGACCGGGAGGTGGCAGCGGATGCGGTGCCCGAGCTCGAGCTCGACGACCGGCGGTTCGATCACGTCGCACGTGCCCGGCGATGAACCGGTGGCACCGGGTGTGGAACACGCAGCCGGACGGCGGGTTCGCCGGGCTCGGGATCTCGCCGGCCAGCCGGATGCGTCGCGACGGCTCGCCGTCGACGCTCGGCACGGCCGACAGCAGCGCCTCGGTGTACGGGTGGTGGGGGCCGTCGAAGATCTGCGTCGGTGCGGCCGATCTCCTGCATCCGCCCGAGGTACATCACGACGATGCGGTCGGCGAGGTAGCGCACGACGCCGAGGTCGTGGCTGATGAACAGGTAGCTCGTCGACTCGGTCGTCTGCAGCTCGGAGAGCAGGTTGAGGATCGCCGCCTGCACCGACACGTCGAGGGCGCTCGTCGGCTCGTCGCAGACGACGATGCGCGGATCGCCGGCGAACGCCCTGGCGATCGCGACGCGCTGCTTCAGCCCGCCCGACAGCTGGCGCGGGCTGCATGTCGAGGTGCCGGGGCGACAGCCGCAACGCCTCGGCCAAGCTCTCGACCCGGTCCTCGGCGGCCTTGCCCCTTGACCCCGGTGAGCTTGTGCACCGACCGCCTGAGGATGCGGCGCACGCTCCAGTTGCGGTTGAGCGCCGAGTCGGGGTTCTGGAACACCATCTGCATCGGCCCGCATGGTCGTCGACGTCGCGGGCGCTCGGCCTTGCGCGGCAACGGCTGGTCGTCGAGGCTGATCTCGCTGCCCTCGTCGGGCGCGTAGATGCCGAGCATCGTCTTGGCGAGCGTCGTCTTGCCGGAGCCCGACTCACCGACGAGGCCGAGCGTCTCGCCGTCGCCGAGCTCGAGGTCGATCGCCGACCAGCGCCGGGATGTCGTGGCCGCGCTGGCGGAACGTCTTGGAGACGTCGTGGATCTCGATCACGATCCGGCCGCCGAGCATGTCGACCGGCGTCTCCGCCGGCGGTTCGGGGATCTGGTCGATCCGGTCGACGTGATGACAGCGCGTGAAGTGGCCGTCGCCGACCGGCGACCACCGGCGGCACCTCGGCGCGGCAGATCTCGTCGGCGAGCGGGCAGCGGTCGACGAACACGCACGTCGGCAGGTCGGCGTCCGATCTGGGGCAGCGTGCCCGGGATCGTGGACAGCGCCCGCTCGGTCTTGCGGATGCCGTGACGCGGCAGGCACTGCAGCAGGCCGATCGTGTACGGGTGCTTCGGGTCGTCGAACACCTCGACCGGCGTCGCCCTCCTCGACGACCTTGCCGGCGTACATCACGCCGACCCGGTCGCACATCGAGCGGATCACGCCGAGGTTGTGGGCGATGAGCAGGATCGCGGCGTCGGTCTCGTGGCGCAGGGCGCGCACGAGGTCGAGCACCTCGGCCTCGACGGTGGCGTCGAGACCGGTGGTCGGCTCGTCGAGCACGAGCAGCTTCGGGTCGCACGCCAGCGCCATGGCGATCACGACGCGTTGCTGCATCCCGCCGGAGAGCTGGTGCGGATAGCGCTGCATGACCCGCACCGGGTCGGCGATGCGCACGCGGCGCAGCGCCTCGAGGGCGTTCTGCTGCGCCTCGCCTGCGGTCGTGACCGAGGACGCGTGAAGCCTCGACGACCTGGCGGCCGATCTTCAACGATCGGGTTCAACGCCGGGCCGGGATCCTGGTACACCATCGACGCCGTCGCCGGGCGCGGAACCGGCGCAGCTCGCGTGTCCGACATCCGCGTCACGTCGTCGCCGCCGACGAGGATGCGGCCGCCGGTGATCACGCGCGTTCGACGGCAGGTAGCGCAGCGCGGCGTAGGCGGTGGTCGACTTGCCGCACCCCGACTCGCCGACCAGCCCGTACGCCTCGCCCGGGGCGGACGTGGAACGACACGCCCCGGAGCACCTCCCGCGGGATGCCGCGCACGCGGTAGGCGAGCTGGAGGTCGTCGACCGCGAGGGCGTGCGTCGTCGTGCGGTGGCGATCGTGTCGCTCATGCCGCGCACACCGCCTCGATCGAGTCGGCGATCAGGTTGATGGCGATCACCAGGCTGGCGATGGCCAGCGCCGGGAAGATCGTCGGCCACCACTGCCGCTCTGGATGAGCCGGTAGGTCTCGTTGACCGTCAGCCCCCAGTCCGGCGACGGCGGCTGGATCCCGACCGCCGAGGAACGACAGCGTGGCGATCGTGAAGATGGCGTACCCGATGCGCACGGTGAGCTCGACGACGATCGGACCGGTGATGTTCGGCAGGATCTCCCGGGTCATGACGAACAGTCCTGACTCGCCGCGCAGCCGGGCCGACGTGACGTAGTCGAGCTCGGCCTCGGCGATCACGGCCGACCGCACGGTGCGGGACACGATCGGCGTGAACAGCACGCGACCGTGCCGATCACGATGGTCCTGCGACGACCCGAGCGACGTGACGACGAGGAGGCCCATGAGGATCACCGGGATCGCCAGCAGGGCCTCGATGACCCGGCTGATGACCTCGTCGACCCAGCCGCGGAAGTAGCCCATGATGAGGCCGAGCAGCGTGCCGGCGACGACGCTGAGCACCGCCGCGATCGGGGCGACGATCAGCACGTCGCGCGCCCCGGCCATCACCCGCGAGAGCACGTCGCGACCGAGCTGGTCGGTGCCCATCCAGTTGGTCGAGTTCGGCGGCAGCAACGGTGGGAACTCCGGTCGCAGCGGCCCGTACGGCGTGATCCGGTCGCCGCCGATGGCGCAGACGATCCAGAACAGCAGGATCACGACGCCGACGATGAACCCCGGCCGCCGCAGCAGCAGCCGCCACCGCTCCCGGCGGGCCTGGCGCCGCTCGGCGCGCATGTCGATCGGCGGCGCGCCGGCGTCGACCTCCTCGCCGAGCTCCTCGAACGCCGCTTCTCGGCCGCGACCTCGACGGTGGCCGCCGCCGACGACGGCTCCGGGGGCGGCACGTTCATGCTCACGAGGCTCTGCCCTCCGAGCCGCGCCCGCGGGTTCATCCAGGCGATGATGAGGTCGGCGAGCAGCGTGCAGACCATGTAGATGATGCCGACGAGGATGACCGACGCCGACGAGCACCGGGAAGTCCTTGGCTCGCCGCGGCGGCGAGGATCAGACTGCCCAGACCCGGGTAGTTGAAGATCATCTCGATCGCGATCAGGCTGCTGAAGACGTAGCCGATCTGCACGCCGATGACCGACACCGTCGGCTGCAGGCGCGTTGCGCATCACGTGCCGCGCGCGACACCGCGCCGCCGGGAGAGCCCTTCATCACCGCGGTGCGCGTGTAGTCGGCGTCGAGCGCCTGGATCGTGCCGGCGCGGGTCATCCGGGCGATGTACCCGAAGTACACGACCACGAGCGCGAGCGCCGGCAGCATCAGGTAGTCGAGCTGGGTGAGGATGCTCGGAACCCGCCGGCGCCAGTGGCGAGCACGTGGAACCAGCCGAGCTTGACGCCGATGAGGTACTGCAGGATCACGCCGGACACGAAGTCAGGGATCGACGAGCTGGCCAGGCCGAGCGTGACGATCGACCGGTCGGCGATGGTGTTGCGCCGGCGGGCGGCGAACATGCCGGCGGCGATGGCGAGCGGGATCGTCAGCACGAGGGCGAAGGCGGCGAGCTTGGCCGACCGCCAGAGCGCCGGCCAGAGCAGCTCCGTGACCGGCACCCGGTACTGGAACGAGTCGCCGTAGTCGAACGTGACCACGCTCTTCAGCAACCGGCCGTACTGGTCGATCAGCGGATCGTCGGCACCGAGCTCCTCGTTCAGCGCGTCGACCGTCTCCTGCGGACGCGAACGGTCCGAGGACGCTGCGGCCGACGTCGTCGGGGAACACGTTGATGATCAGGAAGACGATCGTCGCGAGCAGGAACAGCGTGAGGATCGACAGGGCGACCCGGCGGATGACGTATCGGGTCATGCGTGACCCTTCTAGCGGAGCGCGGCCGTTCAGACCTGCGACGCCTTCTCGGTGAACATCTGACCGAGCGCCGACACCCGGACACCCTGGAAGCTGTTCGAGTGCCCGGAGAGGTAGTTGTAGAAGAACGGCACGCCGATCGGGCACGTCCTCGTTCAGGATCGTCTGCAGCTTGCCGGCAGCCGCCGTCTGGGCGTCGACGCCGACGGCCTGCTGGAACTCGGTGAAGGCCGCGTCGAGCTCCGGGTTGGAGTACTGCGACGGAGTTCCAGACCCCGTTCGTCTTGAGCGCGGCGTTCAGGAACACGTCCGGCGTCGGCCGGTGCCCGTAGTCGACGATGCCCAGCTCGGCGGCCCCCGAGCACGGCGGATCGGCCGGCTCGGCCGGGCACCACTGCGCGCCGTAGAACGTGTCGAGGCTCTCGATGGCGAGCTCGAGGTTGATCCCCGCCTCGGCCGCGCCGGCCTGGATGAGCTGGGCGAGCTCGCGGGATCTCCTGCAGCTCGGCGACGTGCAGCGTGGCCTGCAGACCTTCGACGCCGGCGTCGGCGAGGAGCTGCCTGGCCATCTCGATGTCCTTGACCCGCTGCGGCGGCTGCGACGGGTCGAAGAACGGCATGAACGGGGCGATAGACGTGGTCGTTGCCGATCTCGGCCCGACCCTGGAACAACGTGTTGACCATCTGCTCGCGGTCGAGCGTGAAGGCCAGCGCCTGGCGGACGGCCTTGTCGGCGAACTGGCCGGTGTCGCAGCGCATCCAGATCTGGCGGTGGGTCGAGGATTCCACCTCGAGCACGGTGAAGTTCGGGTCGTTGAGCAGCGCGTCGCCGCCGAGGACCGAGAACTGGACGAGGGCGTCGACGGCGCCGCCCTGCATCGCCGTGACCATCGTGCCGACGTCGTCGAAGAACTGCACCTCCTGGCCGTCGAGCGGCGTCTGGCCGCCCCACCAGTCGGGGTTGCGCTCGAACGAGGCGCCGGTGGCCGGGTCGTAGCTCGCCGAGCATCCACGGCCCGGTCCCGTTGGGCGAGCCGTCGAGCGTGGTGCCGGTCTCGTAGTTGACCGGCGTGATCAGCGTCTGGGCGTTGAACACCGACACGAGGTAGGGGAAGTTGCCGTTCGGCCCCTCGAGGTTGAACACGGCCACGTTGGGATCGGTGGCGTCGACGGCGCCCTCGGCGATGACGCCCGCCAGGCCGGCGTTGTCGGCGACGACCAGCCGGTCCATCGTCGCCGCGACGTCGGCGGACGTGAACGGCGAGCCGTCGGCCTGCCACGTGACGCCCTGGCGCAGCTGGAACGTCCACACGGTGCCGTCCTCGTTCGGCTCCCACGATTCGGCCAGCCCGGGAGCGATCTCGCCGTCGTCGCCGAGCGTGACGAGGAACTCGAAGCACTGGGCGATGAGCCCGTAGGCGCCGAGGTCCTGCATCGTCGATCGGGTCGAGGGTCGCCGCCGGCGTCTGGTAGGCGATCCTGATCGTGCCGCCCTGCTGGCCGGCGCCGGTCGTGCCGGGGGCGCCGGTGGTTCCGGGCGCGCCCGTCGTGCCAGGGGCGCCGGTCGTCCCGCTCGTTCCGCCCGGACCGGTCGTTGCGGGAGCGGAGGTGTCGTCGTCGTCATCGCCGCACGCGGCGATCACCGCGCCGATCATCGGCATCGACAGCCCGATGATCGTGCCCCGCCGGACGAAGTCACGCCGGCTGATCTTCCGGCTGGCGTACGCCTCGATGAGATCGAGGTGGACGGGACCGACGGAACGACGAGTCCGGTCGAAGCGCTTCCAATCCATGGGTTCCTCCCCCGGTGGCCCTGCGCAAACGACGGCTCGGTGTCGCTCGCTGGCCGAACCCTAATGTCGCGCGGCGGACCGTTCAAACCACTGTTCCCGGTACGGATGTACTGTGAAATCCGCGTGAGCAGCGGGTTCAGCCATTCCGGCGGTCGTGTTCCTCCCGTCGCCGCCGGTCCGTGCAGCCTCGAGGTGCTGGCCGAGCCGGCCGGCGTGTTCGGCCGGACCCGGGCCGTGCTCGTCGTCGACGAGGCGGTGGTCGCCACCGGCTACGTCGATCGCGTGAGGGGCCGCGCTGGACCATCTCGACGCAGTGGAGCTCCACGTGCTGCCGCCGCACGAGCCGTCCGCGACCTCGGTCGACGCCGCCGCGGAGGCCGTTCGCGGCGGCGGGCCGGACGATCGCCGTCATCGGCATCGGGGCGGCAGCGCGCCTCGACACCGCCAAGCAGGCCGCCGTCGTCGCCGCCGGGCGCGAAGGCGTCGAGCACTACGCGCTCGGCGCCCATCCGCTGCCCGCCGGCCGCCCGATGGTCGCCATCCCGACGACGGCCGGCACCGGCTCGGAGGTGACGCGGACGTGCGTGCTCACGGACGGCCGCGGCCGCAAGGTGTGGACGTGGGGCGACGAGCTGCTGCCGAGCCGGTCGTCCTCGACCCCGCCGCGGCGGCGACGATGCCGGCCCACGTCACCGCCGCCACCGGTCTCGACGCGTTCGTCCACGCCGTCGAGGCCGTCACCGGGCGCCGGACGAACGCGATCGTCGCCGCCCCGGCGCGCCACGCGATCCGGCTCGTGCTCGACCACCTCCCCGCCGCGGTGGCGGGCGACGTCGACGCCCGCCGGGCGATGCAGGAGGCGGCGCTGCTCGCCGGCCTGGCGATCGACGGCGGCGGCACCGGAATCGCCCACTCCATCGGCCACGCCCTCGGCACGCTCGCCCACGTGCCCCACGGTGTCGCCGTCGCGGTCGGCCTCGCGGCCGCCTTGGACTGGAACGTCGACGGCGCGCCCGAGGCGTTCGTTCCGTCGCCGCCGCGCTCGGGCGGACGGTCGCCGAGCTCCCCGAGGCCTACGCGCGCGCTGCTCATCGCCAGCGGGTTCCCCGCCGCGGTGACGCGTGCCGGACCGCTGACCGTGACCGCGCCGGAGCTCGCCGCGGCGATGGTCGCCGACGAGAACCTTCCGATGTACACAACAACTGCCGGGTCGCCGACGACGCCGAGCGCCTCGCGCTCGCCGCGTCGACGCTGCGGACGTGGGACGAGCTGCTCGCGGCGGCCGGACGATGAGCGCGATCACCCGCATCGAGATCAGCCATCACCGGCTCCCGCTCGATCCACCGTTCCCGGCCGCGTGGGATCCCCGGCCGCGGACCCACTTCCCGGCCACGATCGTGCGGGTCCACGACGACGCCGGACACGTCGGCGTCGGATCCGGCGACGCGATGTACGGGTTCGCCGACTACGAGTCGTACTTCATCGGCGAGGATCCGCTCGACCTCGATCGCCACGCCGCCGTGCTCGCCAACGTCGACTTCCACGCCGGCCGACCGTGGCCGCTCGACGTCGCGCTGTGGGACCTCGCCGGCCAGATCACCGACCGTCCGGTGTGGGCGCTGGTCGGCGGGCGCGACCGGCGGGTCCGGGCGTACGCGTCGTCGGCGTGCACCGGCCGCTCGCCGAGATGGTCGAGATGGCCGGCGCCGTGCAGGACCATGGGTTCGCCGCGCTCGAAGGTGCGCTTCGGCGACGGTGAGGTCTCCGACGACGTCGCGGTGGTGCGGGCGATCCGCGACGCCGTCGGCGACGCGCTCGAGCTGATGGTCGACTGCAACCAGGGCTGGCGGATGCCGTGGGACACTCGCCCGGCCTGGGACCTCGACCGGGCCACGACCGTTGCGGCCGCGCTCGCCGCCGAGCAGGTGTACTGGATGGAGGAGCCGCTGCACCGCGGCGACTACGACGGTCTGGCCGAGCTGCGCCGCCGGGTCGACGTCCGCATCGCCGGCGGCGAGCTGACCCGCGAGCCCTACGAGTTCGGCGAGCTGCTGCGCCGCGACTGCCTCGACGTGTTCCAACCCGACTGCGTCTGCACGCAGGGCATCACCGGTCTCCGCGGGCTCGCCGCCGACGTCGTCGCCGCCGGCAAGGTGTTCACGCCGCACACGTGGGGCAACGGCATCGGGCTGCTCGCCAACGCCCACCTCACGGCCGGCACCGTCGGGGCACCGTTCCTCGAGTTCCCGTTCGACCCGCCGGAGTGGACGACCGCCCGCCGCGACTTCGTGCTCACCGAGACCGTCGAGGTCGACGGCGACGGCTGGATCACGTTGTCGGACCGCCCCGGCCTCGGCTGCACCCTCGACGAGGCCGTCCTCGCCCGCACGGCGAGCGACGCGGCCACGTTCACCTGACGTCGGCAGTCTGGGCGCGATCAGAGACGGCGGCGGAGTCGGGCGAGGTGGGCCGGGACGGCGGTCGGCTGGACCTCGGCGTCGCGGATCAGGCCGTCGAAGTGGCGGCTCAACGTGCGCACGTGCTCGGCGGACGTGAGCACGAGGTACAGCTGGCCGAGGTAGAGCGCGGCCCGCTGGCCCGAAGACGGTCACCGGGCGCGGCGTAGCGGCGCAACCCGTCGAACAGGAACCAGCGGAACGTCGGGTAGAGCTCGTCGACGAGCTGGATCATCCGGTCGAGCTGGTCGCGGCGGGTCGCCACGCTCAGCCGGCTCCAGATGCCCTCGCCGCGGGCGAACGAGTGATCGCCTGCACCGACGAGCAGCACTCCATCTCGGTGTCCGGGTGACGGGCCCAGGCCAGCCGGGCCGCGGTCGTGTCGATCGTCTGGGCCGCGTCCGGGCCCCTCTGAGCGAGATCGCTCGAAACGGATGACCGCGTCCGTCTTCAACAGGTCCGGCAGCGTCGCCGGGACGTAGCGGATCTTGTAGTCGGCCGCCTCGCTCAGCCACCCGAGGAGGCGCTCGTCGATCGGCGACGGACCCGGGGCTTCGAACGACGTGTGCTGGATCAGTCTCGGCCTCGACCGGGCCGACGTTGGAGAGTCCGACGAGCCAGTCGATCGACAGGTCGTGCGCCGCCGCGAGGCCGACGATGGTGTCGAGGCGGGGCAGCCGGCGGTTCGCCGGCGACAGCAGTTGCGACAGCGTGGTGCGGTCGACGCCGGCGCGCTCGGCGAACTCGCTCTTGCTCAGCCCGGTGCGACGGATCGCCTCGTCGAGGCGTTCCCGCAACACCGCTGGTGGTGCCGTGCGCTTATCCATCATCCGTAGCGTATACACGACAGATGTGCCTGAATCCATCACCACGCGGGGCCGCTTGACTGTTACAAGTGACTCGTGAGGACGACGCGGGTCGAGTGGCCGACGGTGGCCGTGGCAGTCGCGATCGCGGCCGGGTTCGCGGGCGTGCTCACCGGCCACGAGTCGCTGCCGACCGCGGTCGTCGTCGGCGCGCTGGCCGTGCTCGGCGCCTGGTACAACTCGCTGCAGCACGAGGTGATCCACGGCCACCCGACACCGTGGACCGGCGTGAACACCGCCATGGCGACGGCCCCGCTCGGACTCGTCGTCCCGTTCGCCGTCTACCGCGAGATCCACCTCGCCCACCACCGCGCCGAGCAGCTCACGGATCCGGACCTCGATCCGGAGAGCTTCTACGTCTCGGCGGCGACGTGGGAACGCTGCGGACCGGTTCGCCGGGCGGGCCTGCGGATGCTGCGCACGCTCGCCGGGCGGCTGGTGCTCGGGCCGCCCGTCGCCGCCGTCCGCTGGTGGGGCCGCATCGTGGCTGACCGTTCGCCGCTCGCCGTGGCGCGGCTCGTCACGCACGTCGCGGCCGTCGCGCTGGTGCTCCTGGCGGTGCGCGCGTCCGGGCTCCCGATCTGGGTCTATGTCGTCGGGGTCGTGTGGTGCGGAGGTGCGTTGTCGTTGCTGCGCTCGTTCGTCGAGCACCGCCGGACCGAGACCGGCACCCCGTCCGCGGTCGTGCGCGCCGGTTGGTTCTTCTCGTTGCTGTTCCTCAACAACAACCTTCACCACACCCACCACGTCCGGCCCGGCGTGCCGTGGTACGGGCTCCCGGACGTCCACGCCCGGTTAGACGGGGACCGAGCGGCCGCCGAGGGCGCCGGGCTGTACCGCGGCTACGGGGAAGTCGGCCGGCGCTACCTGTTCCGGCCGTTCGACGAGCTCGTCCTGCCGCCGACCGCAACGGCGACGGCGTTCACGTCGCAGGCGGACTGACCCGACGGGTCCAGGCGTTCGTGACGGCGTGCTGCGCGGCGCGCCGGCCCACGGACGCCGCGATGCCGGCAGCGGCCGCGCCGGCGAGCGCCGCGAGCCATCCGATCCGGTCTGCCGACGACTTACCCCGTATCCGCTTCTGACCGGCGCCGACCGCGCCCTTGATGAGCGAGGCGGTCACCAACCCGGCAACCATCGCGGCGATCCGCCACGCCCACGGTGGGGCCTGGCCGGACGCGTCCCGGGCGCGTGCGATCGGGTTGTCGAATGGCGTCGTCCTGGCGGCCTTCACGCCCCCATCCTTCCCGACCGCGCCGGTGTCAATCCCATTCCGGCGCGGTCGGGAAGGCGGTGGGGGGAGGGCTCCGGTGACTCAGGCGGCCGCGTTCGCGGCCGGCGCGGACAGACGTGAGGGTGGCGAGCTCGGTCGCCACCCGACCGAAGGCCCGGAGCCGAGCGACTTCGGGCTCGGACGGGTCGGCGAGGACGTCGACGAGTACCGGTGACACGCCAGCCGCCCGGGCGGCCCGGATGATCGGCCGGAGGGCCACTTCCTGGCCGGCGAACCCAAACGACTCCAGGTCCGAGGCCAGGTCGAGGAGCTGGGGGGTGCTCATGAGGTCGACTGTACGGAATCATCATCGACAGCAAAAGCGATGATCAGTCATCATGTCGATCAGCTACCGTGATGATCATGCCCCAGCTCCGCGATCTCGAACTGCGTCATCTCGTCGCCCTCGACGCCGTCGCCACCGAGGGCACGTTCGGACGGGCGGCGGTGCGGCTCGGCTACACCCAGTCGGCGGTCAGCCAGCAGATCGCTGCCCTCGAGCGGCTCGTGGGCGGGTCGCTGTTCGACCGCCCCGGCGGACCCCGGCCGGTCGCGTTGACCCCGCTCGGCAAGCTCGTCCTCGGGCACGCGCGTGAGATCATCGCCCGCGTCGACGCCGCCGGCGAGGCCGTCGAGCGGTTCCAGGCCGGGGAGGGGGGCCGGATCGACGTCGGCACGTTCCAGAGCGTCTCCAGCATGCTGCTACCGGCGATCGTGGCTCGGCTGCGCGCCACCCACCCCAACATCGACATCCGCCTGTTCGAGGACGAGGACAAGAACCACGGCCCCGGCAAGGTGGTCACTGGCGAGCTCGACGTCTCGTTCACGGTCGGCCAGCCAGCCGCACCCGATCTCGAGTCGGTGGTCCTCCTCGACGACCCCTTCGTGCTCGTCACCCGGCGCGGCGACGTGCCCGAGGGACCGTATCCGGTCGCCCAACTCGATGGTGCGTCGCTGATCGGCTACCCGGCGAACCTCTGCCAGCAGGAGATCGAGGACGGTCTCAGGGCGCGCGGTGTGATCCCCACGTTCGTGTTCCGTACGTTGGACAACGGAGCTCAGCTGGCGATGGTGCGCGCCGGGATGGGGTGGGCCGTGATGCCGATGCTCTGCGTCGACACGCGGGACCCGGCGATCGACATCCGCCCACTGCAACCGGCGATCCCGCCGCGCCAGGTATGCCTCGTCTGGCGCCGCGATCGCACGCTGTCCCCGGTCGCGGCCCGGCTGATCGAGCTCGCCCGTGAGGTCGCCGCGGACCTGGGCAACACCGACCTCGCCGCGATCGCCTGAGCGGGCCGGTCATCGGTCGATGCGATTTATCGTCTATGGCGCGGGTGCGGTCGGCGGGGTGGTCGGCGGACGCATGTTCCAGCACGGACACGATGTCGTGCTCGTGGCGCGCGGCGAGCACCGCCGGGCCATCGCGGCCGACGGCTTGACGGTCGAGTGGCCGCACGGGTCGGTGACGCTGAAGGTCCCAGTGGTCGGGCACGCGTCGGAGTTGACGGTCGACGACGGCGACGTCGTGATCATCGCCGTCAAGAGCCAGGACACCCATGGCGTGCTCGACGCGCTGGCCGCCGTGGCGTCGCCGTCGACGCCGATCGTGTGCCTGCAGAACGGCGTCGCCAACGAGGCGGCGCGCGCTGCGCCGGTTCGCCAACGTGCACGGCGTCACGGTGATGGCACCGACGTGGCACGTCGAGCCGGGAGTCGTCCAGTCGTACACGCCCAACGCCACCGCAATGCTCGACGTCGGGCGGTGGCCGCAAGGGACCGACGAGGTCACCGACGCCGTGGCCGCAGCCTTCGTCGCGTCCGGGTTCGAGTCGATCGCCCGGCCCGACATCGCCCGCTGGAAGTACACCAAGTTGCTGCTCAACCTCGGCAACCCGGTCGACGCGCTGTGTGTGCGTGACGCCGACGCGGCGACGCTCGTCGATCGAGCCCGCCAGGAGGGAGCCGAGGTGCTCGCGGCGGCGGGCATCGATCACGTCAGCGAGGAGGAGGACAAGGCCCGGCGCGGCGACGTCCTCCGCATCGTGCCGATCGACGAACGCCGCCGGCCGGGCGGCTCGACGTTCCAGAGCCTCGCCCGCGGTGGGACGGTGGAGGTCGACTACCTGAACGGTGAGATCGTCCTGCTCGGCCGGCTGCACGGCGTCCCGACGCCGGTCAACGAGCTGCTCCAGCACGCCACCCATCGCGCCGTCGCGGAGGGCTTACAACCGGGAACCACGGCTGCGGCTGAGCTGATCGCGGAGCTCGCTTGAACCGTTCTGTCGGTCGGAAAGCGCCGAATGGCGCGTGTTCCGACCGACAGAACGCTTCAGCGGCGGGCGAACCAGTCCAATGACGTCGGATCCGCCAGGGATTCGCGGGACGCCGCCTCGTCCGGCGCGACGCCGGAGAGGATGCGCTTGACCGGCACCTCGAGCTTCTTGCCCGAGAGCGTGCGGGGGACCACGGGCACCGCCTCGATCGCGTCGGGGACGTGGCGCGGCGACAAGTCACGGCGCAGGGCAGCACCGATTCGTGTGGCGAGGTCGTCGTCGAGGCTCACGCCGGGCGCCAGCGCGACGAACAGGACGAGCCGGCCGCCGTCCCCGTCGTCGCGCCCGTCCTCGAGATGAACCACCAGGCTGTCGACGATCTCCTCGAACCCCTCCACCACGGCGTAGAAGTCACTCGTCCCGAGCCGCACCCCACCGCGGTTCAGCGTGGCGTCGGAGCGACCACTGATCACGCACGCCCCGTCATCGGTGAACGTCACCCAGTCGCCGTGCCGCCACACGCCCGGGAACTCGTCGAAGTACGCCGCCCGGTACCTCGCTCCGTCGTCGTCACCCCAGAATCCGACGGGCATCGACGGCATCGGCGCGGTGAGCACGAGCTCGCCGGTCACGCCCGGCGGGCACGGCCAGCCGTCGGGCGTGAACGCCTCGACGGCGCAGCCGAGCATCCGGCAGCTGATCTCACCCGCCCGCACGGGAACGAGCGGCGACGAGCCGACGAACGCCGTGCACACGTCGGTGCCTCCGCTGATCGACGACACCGGCACTCCGACGTGCTCGTGGACCCAGCGAAACCCGGCCGCCGGCAACGGCGCGCCGGTCGAGCCGACCCAGCGGAGCCGGGATCGCGGCGGACGCACGCCGGCCTTGCGGCACGCCATGAGGAACGGTGCCGACACACCGAAGACCGTGATGCCGGTCTCGGCGGCGACGTCCCACAACGTGTCCAATGTCGGCGCGGCCGGGTCCCCGTCGAAGAGCACGATCGTGGCGCCCGTGAGCAGGCCCGAGACGAGGTAGTTCCACATCATCCAGCCGGTGGTCGTGAACCAGAAGAAGCGCTCGCCGGGCCCGACGTCCTGGTGCAACCGGAGCACCTTGAGGTGCTCGGCCACGATGCCGCCGTGGCCGTGGACGATCGCCTTGGGCACGCCGGTGGTCCCGGAGCTGAACAGCACGTACAGCGGATGGGCGGCGGACACCGGGTGCGGCTCCGCCGCCGGCGGTCCGTCCGCGACGAGCTCGGTCCAGCTCACCGCGCTGACGCCGTTCGGCAGCGCCGGCGGATGCGCCGCCTCGTCCAGATAGCCGATCGTCACGACACTCCGCAGCGTCGGCAGGGCGGAGGCGATCGCGCCGACCTCGTCCCGCCGGTCGATCGTGCGGCTGCCGTAGCGGTACCCGTCGATGGCGACGAGCACGACGGGCTCGATCTGGGCGAATCGGTCGATCACGGCCCGCCGGCCGAACTCGGGCGCGCAGCTCGCCCACACCGCACCGAGCGACGCCGCGGCGAGGAACGCCACGAGCGTCTCGGGGATGTTCGGCGCGTAGGCGACGACGCGGTCGCCCGCCCCCACCCCGAGCCGGCGCAGGCCCTCCGCCGCCGCGCCCACCTGCGCGGCCAGCTCGGCCCAGGTCAGCTCGCTCGGGCCGCGGGTCTGGCTGCGGGCGACGACGGCGACGCCGTCCGGGTCAGCCGCGGCCGGCGCCAGGGCGTGCTCGGTGTAGTTGAGCGTGCCGCCGGGGAACCACGACACCCCGGGCATCTCACTGCCCGTCACAGATCGCGCGAGGCGCCTCGTGCCAGCGCATCCCGGTGAAGTCGGTGGCCGCGCGCCAGAACGACTCACGTTCGGCGACCGACCACGCATGCAGCGACGCGTAGTCGGTGAACCCCTGCGCGGTGGCGAACCGCCCCGCCGCGGTCGCCGTCCACACGTCGGCCGGTGGCGTCCACAGCACCTCGCCCCGGTCGGTGTTCACGGGTTCCCGGCTCGGGGCGCGAGCTGCGACTCGTGGGCCGCCTCGGCAGTCGCCGCCGCCTCCAGTGCGTTCCCCGTGCGCGGCAACAGGGCGGCGAACACCAGGCCAGGCACGAGCGGGATCCAGAACGCGAACACCCGGTGGGCGATCACCGCGACGAGCGCGATCTCGAGCGGAACGCCGACTGCGGTCAGAGCGAACGTCGTCGCCGCGTCCATCCCGCCGGTGGCGACGAACGGGATCGGCACGGACTGGGCCAAGTATCCGGTCGTGTACACGAGCGTGAGCGCGATGAGGCCCGGGTTGCCTTCGAACGCGAACAGTGCCGCCCAGAGGCTGGCGATGTCGCCCGCCCAGTAGAGCAACGCCCAGCCGAGCACCGGCCGGCCCTCGGTCCGATCGCAGGCAGCCCGGCGCACCCACCACGCCGCACTGATCCCAGTCGAGAGGCCTTGGCGGAGAAGTCCGCCGCCCGGCGCGGCCCAGCGCTCGACCCTCCCGGCATCCGTGAACCAGTACGCGGCGAGAAGTACGAGCGGGACGGCGATGAGCCAGGGCAGCGTCATCCCGAGCGGCGCCCGGCTGAGCACGAGGGCGAGTAGGGCGGCCGTCCAGCCGATCAGACCGAAGACGAGGTAGACGGCCGTGCTGAGGCCGATCAAGCGGATCGCCGCGTCCCGCCGCGCCATGCCCACGCGCCGCAGCGCCCAGTAGGTGATGGCGAGACCGGCGACGCCGCCGGCGGCGAAGAGTTGGGACAGGGCGAAGCTGGCGAGCACGACGCGCAGGGAGAGTCCGGTCTCGATGCGCGGGCCGCCTTCGAAGGCAATGGCCCGTCGCAGGGCGCCGGCATAACCGGCGAACACGACGACCTGCCCGACGGCGCAGACGGCGAGCCACCCGATGTCACCGTCCCTCAGGACGTCGGTGAGCCTGCTGAAGCCGGCGAGCTTTCCGATCCCGACGACGAGGACGACGCCGACGGTGAGCGCGATGAGGAGGCCGAGCAGGATCCGGGCCGGTGTGAGGTGGGGCTCCCGGGGCTCCGCGCCGAGCGCCGCCTCGATCAGCTTCGGCGCCTGGTCACTCACCGCGCCAACCGCCTGGCAAGCGCGGCGAGCGCCGCGCCAGCGGCGACGTCGACGACGAAGTGGTTGCCCGTGGCGACGACGACGATGGCCACGAACGGCGCGTACCCGCGCCACGCCCGGCGAAGCCACCGCCCCGACGCCCGTACCGCCAGCCCCTCACCCGTGACCGCGGCGAACGCGACGTGATGACTCGGCATCGCGGCGATCGGGTTGTACAAGCGCACAAGCCAAGGATGGCCCAAGTCGATGCCACGATCGGCGAGCGTGTCGACGAACCCCTCCTGCGTGCGAGGGGGCGCAGTCGGGAAGGCGAGGAACACGGGCAGCGCGGCGGTGAAGGCGATGACCGCGGCTCGCCGCTCGGGACGGAACGCCTCGTCGCCACTCGCGTACAGACGCATCAACCAGCCCACGCTCATCGCGACGTTGCCGGCCGCGTAGCCGGCGTTCAGCACATCGACCACGCGGGGGCGCGCAGCGCCAGCGCCTGCACCCGGGGCTCGACGAAGAGGCCGAGCCGGCGCTCGACGTCAATCAGGCGCCGGGCGTTGCGGGCCGCGCGAGCGCGGCCGGCCTCCGTCCACACCACCTGACGGACGGAGAGGTAGGCGGCGTAGGCGCCGAGGCCGATCGCGATCTCGCGGCGACCGCTCACTCTCGAGCGCGCCAGCGGATCCGGTACGCCGCCGCCCACTGGTCCGGATGGGCCCGGATCAGCTCGCTCCACCGGTCGGCGAGGATCTGGAGCACCTTCTGTTCCTCCTCGGCTCCGCCGTCGCGCCCGGGAGGCCCGATCGCGGGGTCGAGCACGGCCCGCCAGCGCCGCGGCCCGATCGGCAGCACCGCGAAGCCGACGATCGGCGATTGGCAGAGCCGGGACAGCGTGACCACTCCGGCGGGGAGGTCGGCAGACGAGTCGAGGAAGTGCACCGGGTACGTGCGCGGCTCGGAGCCCCAGCCGTCGTCGCTGAGCACGAGCAAGGCTTCGCCCGCCTGCAGATGCCGGGCGGCGCGGATCGCCGGCGCCGTGCGATAGAGCACGCGCAGACCTGCCGTCACTCGCATGTGGGCGATGGCCCACGCCAGCCAGTCGTCGGCGACGATCACCGAGGTCGGCACGGGGATCTCGGCCCGCGGGATGGCCGTCGCGACCTCCCAGCCACCGAGGTGGATGCCCGAGAGGATGACCCCATCCCCCGCGGCGGCAGCCGACTGGGCGTGCTCCATCCCGTCGAGCTCCACGGTGGCGAGGAAGTCGTCCGGTCGACCGAGCGCCCAGAGCAGGTCCGCGGAGCGGTGCGCCTCGTTCACGATCTCCTGCCGGACGGTGCGGCGCACGGTGGGGACATCGGGGGTCGTCCCGAGCGCGTGGGCGATGTTGACGCCGAGCGCGCGGCGCTTGCCCGGTCGGACCGCCCACTCGACGTGGCCGCCGACAGTCGCGAGCGAGTGGGCGACGCCCGCCGGGACGCGGCAACCGGCCCACACCGCCCCGTCGATCACCTGCGCCAACACCCGGGCCGCGAGCGGCCCCCGGCCGAAGGGGGCGTCAGGGCGGGGAGCACCGTCGGGCGCCAACCGGAGCTCGCCGAGGCGGGCTCGTAGGACGTCGCGCACGGGTGTCTCCCCCTTTCTCGAGACGGGGCCGGTTCACGCACCAGAATGCTCGGCCGTGCCGTGGAGAGCGAAGCCTTTCGCTGGCACCAGCACCGGGAAGTCCGCCCCATGCCGGTTCTGATTGCGATTCACCCTCGCGGGTGACCGATTGCGCGCGGAACAATCGCGAGCACCGAACCACCGTCGGTTCTCCCGCGCGATCTGCGTCAGGGGTGACGGTGAATCGCAATCAGAACCCGTACTCACGCCACCCTTCCGGCGGGGGCGGCGGCCCGGGCGAGGAGGAAGGCGGGGCGAAGGAAGCCGGCGTCGATGAAGGCGCGGTCGATCGAGGTCGCCACGGCGTGCTCGGTCTCGGCGGGGACGAGGGCGATGGCCGAGCCGCCGAACCCGCCGCCGGTCATCCGGGCGCCGAGCGCGCCTTCGGCGCGAGCCACGTCCACGGCGAGGTCGAGCTCGACACACGACACTGCGAAGTCGTCGCGCAGTGAGCGGTGCGACGCATCGAGCACGGGACCGATCTCGCCGATCTGGCCCGCCTGCAGCGAACGAACGACACAGTCGACGCGGTGCATCTCCGACACGACGTGGCGGGCGAGCGGATAGCTCTCGTCACCGACGACAGGCTTCAGCGCATCCTCCACCGCACCCTCGCTCGCCGCGTCGGCGACCTCGCGCAACGTCGTGACACCGAGCAACCGGGCCGCCCGTTCGCAGCCGCGCCGGCGCTCCTCGTAGCGGCCGTCGACGTTGCGGTGGGCCACCCGGGTGTCGATCACCAACAGCGCCAGCGCGGCGGCATCGAGCTCGAACGCGATCGGCGTCGCCGTGTCGTCGCGGCAGTCGAGCAGCAGCGCGTGCCCCGCCGTCGCCCGCATCGCCACGGCCTGGTCCATGCCCCCGGTCGGTGCGCCGACGAACCGGGTCTCGGCGTCCACGCCGACGGCCGCGAGCGCCACCTTGGTGGCGGGTCGGCGGGATCACCCCATCCCGAGAGCTCGGCCGCCGCCGACGCGACCGAACAGATCAGCGCGGCGGAGCTGGACAGTCCGGCTCCGATCGGCACGTCACTGTCGATCACCACGTCCAGGCCGGGGACGTCGGCGCCGGCCCGCTGCAGCGCCCACACCGCACCGGCCACGTACCGGACCCAGCCGCCGATGCCCGCTGCGTCGAGTTCGGCGACCGCGCCGGACCACGGCGGATGGCCCTGGGCCGACGCCACGTGCAGCTCGCCGTCGCCGCGCCGGCGAACGGCGCTGAACGTCCGGTGGGGCAGGGCGATCGGGAGGCAGCGACCGGCGTTGTAGTCGACGTGCTCGCCGATCACGTTCACCCGACCGGGTGCTGCCCACACGCCGTCCGGCCGGCCGCCCATCAGCGCGTCGAACGACTCGACCAGCCGCGCGACGGCGGCCTCGACGCCGTCCGACCGGTGCCAGTCGATCCCGTCCTCAGCTCCCACCGGCGAGCTCCCGCAGCCGGGTGGCGATGCGCTCCGGGGTGGTGTCGTTCACCCACGCCCCCATCGCCGACTCCGAGCCGGCGAGGTACTTGAGCTTCCGCGGTGCCCGCATGATCGAGAACATGTCGAGGTGCAGCCGGCACAGGTCACGGCCCTCGCCGACGGGCGCCTGATGCCACGCGGCGATGTACGGGACGGCGGCGACCTTCGGGTAGAACTCGTCGAACCGGCGCAGCAGCTCGGGATAGAGGCGGGCGAGCTCGTCGCGCTCCCCGTCGTCGAGGGCGGCGAGATCGGCCACGTGGCGATGGGGCACGACGCGGAGCTCCACTGGCCACCGCGCCGCGACGGGGACGTACGCCGTCCAGTGCTCGCCACGCGCCACGACCCGGGTGCCGGCCGCGACCTCCTCGGCGAGGAGATCGCCGAGCAGATCGCCCCCACCCCGCCCGCGATGCTGCTCGGCCTGCCGCAGCATCCCGGCCGTGCGCGGCACGACGAACGGGTAGGCGTAGATCTGACCGTGGGGATGGTGGAGGGTGACGCCGATCTCGCGGCCCCGGTTCTCGAACACCGACACCTGGGCGACCCCCGGCCGGGCGGACAGCTCGGCCGTGCGATCGGCCCACGCCTCGATCACGGTGCGCACCCGCCCGACGTCGAGCTCGGCGAAGTGGGTGTCGTGGTCGCTCGTGAAGCACACGACCTCACACCGTCCGACGGCGGGCATGTCGGCCGTCTGCGCATCCGAGGGTTTACGGTCATCCGAGTGCGTCGTCCGGGACCCTCCCGCAGTAGACCCTCGGTCGGACTGAGACACTCGGATGGGGAGGCCGGCGAAGGACGGGAAGCGGTTCTCGAACACCGCCACGTCGTAGTCGTCGGCGGGGATCTCGGTCGGCTCGCGCCCGGGCCGGGTCGGGCACAGCGGGCACAGGTCGGCCGGCGGGAGATGGGTGCGGTCCATGCGGTGGGTCGCGAACGCGATCCACTCCCCGGACAGCTCGTCGAAGCGCATCCGGCTGTCGCTGGCATGCGGCTCGAGGGGACGGCGGTCGTCGAACGATCGTTGCGCCCGGCCGGACACGTACGGCTCGGAGTCGTCGAAGTAGATCAGCTCCCGGCCGTCGGCGAGGTGGCCGCTCGACCGGCGGACCCGAGCCTTCCGGTGACGGGCGCGCGTCGCCGTCATCTCACCCGCTGCCGTCGACGACGATCAGCCGGCCGACCTGCGCCTCGAGTGCCCGCCGGGCGGCCTCGGGCAACTTGTCGTCGGTGACGAGGATGTCGACCTCCGAGATCGGTGCGAGCATCAGTCGCCCGGCGCTTCCCGCACCACCGCGCAGCCACCGGCCTCGACCGTCAACACGCCCTCGACCGCCCGATCACTGACCAAATCATGCCCGCTGACGCCGACCGACACGTCGGAGGATCCGTGGTTGAGGACGAACAGCCAGGAGCCGTCGGTGCCCCGGCGGCGGGTCAGGTCGATCTCGTTCGGTGAACCAGCCGGCGTCACCGCCACCGGCGGCGTCACCCCAGCCTCCGCTGTCACGCGCGCGAGCAGGCGCTCGAGCGATGCGTCATCGAGCGCGGTGGCCACGTACCACGCGACCCCGGCGTCGACTCGGCGCACCGTGATCGCCGGCACGCCGGCGAGCGGCGCCGCCGTGTGGGCCGCGACGACCTCGGCACCCTGGCCCGGTGTGAGCCGCACACGTTCCGTCCAGATGCCGGCCCGGCTGCCGTCGCTCAGCTCGACCGTCGCGTCGGCAGAAAGGGGGAAGAACTCCTCCACCAGCACCCCGAGGAGCTCCCGGAACGCGCCCGGGTAACCGCCGAGGCGCACGTGGTCGTCCTCGTCGACGATGCCGGAGAAGTACGTGACCACGACGTGCGCGCCGGCGGCGGCCGCGTCCGCAACCGCAGTCGCCGTGCGATCGTCGCAGAGGTAGAGCGTCGGCACGATCACGACTCGGTACGCCGACAGGTCGTCGTGTGGGTGCACGACGTCAGTCGTCACGCCCATTCCGCGCAGGACGCGGTGGTAGGCGCGGGCGGCATCCGTTCCCCGCACGAGTGAGCTCGGCAGCGACGGTGCGTTGGTCGCCCACACCGACGGCCAGTCGAAGAGCATCGGCAACGTCGGCCGCGACGGTGCTGCCGCGCAGCTCCGACAACCGGCCGACCACGGCCCCGAGCTCGGCGACCTCGCGGAAGCGGTGGGTGTCGGCGCCGGCGTGGGGAACGAGCGCGGAGTGGAACTTCTCCGACCCCGCCTGGGCGGCGCGCCACTGGAAGAAGGCGACCCCGTCGGCGCCTCGCGCGACGTGGCCAAGGGACGTGCGCATCATCTCGCCCGGCGCCTTGGCCCGGTTCACCGGCTGCCAGTTGACCGCACTCGTCGAGTGTTCCATGAGCAGCCACGGCTGCCCGCCGGCGACTCCTCTCGTGAGGTCGGCCACGAAGGCGAGGTGGGCGAGCGGGTCAGGCAACGCCCCGAGCACGTAGTGGTCGTTGGCGACGAGATCGAGCTCGGCCGCCCACGAGAAGCAGTCGACGCTGGCCTCGTGGCTCATGATGAAGTTCGTCGTGACCGGCACCGTCGGCGTGTGCTCGCGCAACAGATCCCGCTCGGCGACGAACTGGTCGCGCAGCGTGTCGGAGCTGAACCGGGCGAAGTCGAGCAACTGGGTCGGATTGCTGAACGTCGTGCTTCGTCCGGGCGGCTGGATCTCTTCCCAGTCGCCGTACGCCTGGCTCCAGAACGTGGTGCCCCACGCCCGGTTGAGCTCGACGAGGTCGCCGTAGCGCTGCTCGAGCCAGCGCCGGAAGTGGGCGGCGCTGACCGGGCAGTAGCACCGGGCGTTGTGGCATCCGAGCTCGTTGCTGACGTGCCACATCGTCACGGCCGGGTGCCCACCGAACTCCTTGGCCAGCCGGTCGACGAGGACGAGCGAGTGCTCCCGGTACACCGGTGAGCTCGGGCACCACGTCTGGCGACTGCCGAGCGCGTACCGCGCGCCGCGCTCGTCGACCGGGACGATCTCGGGGTGGAGGCGAGCGAGCCACGGCGGCGGCGAGGCCGTCCCCGTGGCCAGATCGACGCGGATGTCGGCGTCGTGGAGGCGATCGAGGACGCGCCCCATCCAGTCCGGATCGAACACGCCGGGGCGGGGCTCGAGGCGCGCCCACGCGAACACGCCGACCGTCACGAAGTTGACCCCCGCCCGGCCCATCAACTCGACGTCCTCGGCCCACACCGGCTCGGGCCACTGCTCGGGGTTGTAGTCCCCGCCGAAGGCCATCCGAGGCATTCCCCACGTCGGAGCCATCCGACAATTTCTCACGTTCTGTCCTGTGGCACCGACCGCATCCGGTCGATCTCAAACGACAGAACGGATGAAGCCGAGTGCGGCGACGAGCTCCGGGACGCTGACGCCGGTCTCGTAGCCCTCGGCTTCCAACAACTGAACCAGATGCTCGGTCGCCAGGTTGCCGCCGGCGTCGGGCGCGAACGGGGAACCGCCGAGACCGCCGAGGGCCGTGTCGAACCGGGTGACGCCGAGATCGATCGCCGTCCACGCGTTGAGCAGCGCGGTGCCGCGGGTGTCGTGGAGATGCAGCCCGACGTCGGTGCCGACGCGGTCGAGCACGGCACGCACGCGCCGCGGCGTGCCGACCCCGGTCGTGTCGGCGAGCGTGACCTGATCGACTCCGGCGGCGCGGGCGTGGTCGACGAACACGGCGATGTCGTCGGGGGCGATGTCCTCGCCGTCGAACGGGGAGCCGAAGGCGCACGAGATCACCTCGTCCAGCACCGCGTCGGGCGCGGCGGCCCGGATCGCCTCGACCTGAGCGCGCGCCTCCTCGACGGTCATGCGGACGTTCTTCTCGCTGTAGGCGGGTGAGGCCGACACGGTGATCGTGAGGTGGTCGACCCCCGCGGCGGTCGCCAGCTCGGCGCCCTTCACGTTCGGCACGAGCGCCCACACGGTCACCCCGTCCGGCACGTCGGGCAGGACGGCGGCGACCACGTCGGCTCCGCCGGCCATCGCCGGCACCGCCTTCGGCGACACGAACGAGGCCGCCTCGACGTCGCGCAGCCCGGCGGCGAGCAGCCGGCGGACGAGCTCGATCCGGTCGCCGACATCGACCGGGCGCTCCCCCTGTAACCCGTCGCGGGCCGTCACATCGCGAATCCGCATGCATCTCATCCGAGTGTCTTCAGCCAATCGAGTGTCTGGTGAGGGAGGGACCCGCACAACGCACTCCGATGGCACAGAGACACTCGGGTGAACGTCAGACCGGGGGGATCCCATGTCGACGGTCCGCGAAATGTCGGTTCCTTGTTCGCGCCAGGGCGAGCCGGCGGATCAGCTCGTCACGCAGCCGGGACGGGTCGATCACGGCGTCGATCACGAGCTCCGACGCCAGGCGGAGCAGGTCGACGTCGGTCTCGTACAACGCCCGCTGCTCGGCGACGAACTGCTGGCGCTCGTCGGGGTCCTCGATCGCCGCGATCTTGTTCGCGTAGACGGCGTTGATCGCGGCCTCCGGCCCCATCACGGCGATGCGGGCCGTCGGCAGGGCGATCGTGGCGTCGGGCTCGAACGCCGGACCTGACATCGCGTACAAGCCGGCGCCGTACGCCTTGCGCACGATCACCGAGAACTTCGGCACCGTCGCCTCGCTCACCGCCGTCACCATCTTCGCCCCATGGCGGATGATCCCCTGGCGCTCGACGGCGGAACCGATCATGAAGCCGGGCACGTCGGCGAGGAAGATCAGCGGGAGATTGAACGCGTCGCAGCACCAGATGAAGCGGGCGGCCTTGTCGGCCGAGTCGACGAACAGGGTGCCGGCGAGATGGGCCGAGTTGTTGGCGACGATGCCGACCGGCTGACCGGCGAGGCGCCCCAATCCGACGATCAGCTCGCGGGCGTAGAGCGGCTTGATCTCGAAGAAGCTGTGCCGGTCGACGATCCCGTCGATCATGACGTGCATGTCGAACGGCACCCGCTCGTCGGCCGGCACGACGTCGTCGGCGAGCTCGACCTCGGGCGGTTCGCTCTCGTACACCGGCGGTTCGTGGCGCCATGACCGCGGGAAGTACGTCAGGTACGCCCGGGCCTGGTCGATCGCGTCGTGGTCGTCGGTGGCGAGGTTGTCGGCGCAGCCCGACTGCGTCACGTGCATGCGGGCGCGATTCATGACGTGCATGTCGAACGGCACCCGCTCGTCGGCCGGCACGACGTCGTCGGCGAGCTCGACCTCCGGCGGCTCGCTCTCGTACACCGGCGGCTCGTGACGCCACGAGCGCGGGAAGTACGTGAGGTACGCCCGGGCCTGGTCGATCGCGTCGTGGTCGTCGGTGGCGAGGTTGTCGGCGCAGCCCGACTGCGTCACGTGCATGCGGGCGCCACCCATCTCCTCGAGCGTCGTGATCTCCCCGACGACCATCTCGGCCATCCGCGGCGAACCGAGGTACATCGAGGCGTTGCCGTCGACCATGAACACGACGTCGCAGAACGACGGCACGTACGCCCCGCCGGCCGCCGACGGGCCGAACAGACAACACACCTGCGGGACCTGGCCGGACAGCCGCACCTGGTTGTAGAAGATCCGGCCGGCCCCGCGCCGCCCCGGGAACAGCTGGACCTGATCGGTCAACCGGGCGCCCGCCGAATCGACGAGCCACACGATCGGGACCTGCTCGGCCAGCGCGGCCTCGGTCGCCCGCACCATCTTCTCGACCGTGCGGGCGCCCCACGATCCGGCCTTCACCATCGGGTCGTTGGCGACCACGACGGCCGGCACGCCGTCGATCGTGCCCCGGCCGGTCACGACCCCGTCGGCCGGCAGCCCAGTCGCCATGGCGTTGGCCAGCACGGCGTCCTCGACGAACGACCCGGTGTCGAGGAGCAGGTCGATGCGCTCGCGGGCGGTCAGCTTGCCCTGGCCGCGGATCTTCTCCAGGGCCCGCTCGTCGGGCGTGAAGGCGCGTTGCACGGCCGCCTGGATCTGCTCGCGCATCGCCGCCAACGGTACGCGATCCTTCGTTCTGTCGGTCGCCATCGACCGAATCCGGCCGCTCCCGACCGACAGAACGGGTCAGCGGGTCACGCGGTTGACCAGCGTCCCGACCGCTTCGATCGTGATGCGGATCTCGTCCCCGACCTCGAGCGTGAACTCGTCCTCCGGTACGACGCCGGTGCCGGTCATCAGGTAGCAGCCGTTGGGAAACTCGTCCTCGCGGAACAGCCACTCGACCAGCGACGGCAGCGGCCGCCGGATGCGACTGATCGACGTCGACCCCGCGAACACCGACTGCCCGTCCCGCTCGATGGCCATCGCGATCGTGGTGTCGGGCGGCGGCAGCTCGGCGCTGACGATCAGCCGGGGACCGAGGGCTGCCGAGCCGGCGTAGATCTTGGCCTGCGGCAGGTACAGCGGGTTCTCGCCCTCGATGTCGCGGCTCGACATGTCGTTGCCGATCGTGTAGCCGAAGATGGCGCCCGCCGAGTTGACGGCGAGCGTCAGCTCCGGCTCGGGGACGTTCCAAGCCGAGTCGCCGCGGATGCGCACGTCCCCTCCCGGCGCGGCGACGCGGTGGGGCATCGACTTGAGGAACAGCTCGGGGCGCTCGGCGTCGTACACGCGGTCGTAGAACGAGCCACCGCCCGCGTCGCTCGACTCCTCGATGCGCGCCTCGCGGCTGCGCTCGTAGGTCACGCCGGCCGCCCACACCTCCTGGGACGCGATCGGGGCGAGCATCGACGACGGGACGCCCGCGATCTCCTCACCGGCGGCGAACGCCTCGCGCGCCGCGCCGACTGGATCCGGCGACCGGAACAGATCGTCGAGCGTGAAGTCGCGCACGCGCCCGGACGACCCGACCCCCGTCCTCGATCACGAGGCCGTCAGCCGTGAGCGTGAGCGCGGTCAACCGCGGACCGCCCCCGAGGCGAGCCCGCTCACGATCTGACGCTCGGCGAAGACGTAGAACACCAGCGCCGGCACCATCGAGAGCGACGTGAACGCGAGCACCCGCGCCGTGTCCGACGAGTACTGCGTCGAGAAGTTGGTGACGCCGAGCGGCAGCGTCCACAGATCAGGGTCGCTGAGCACGATCAGCGGTAGCAGGAAGGCGTTCCAGCTGGTGACGATCACGAGGACCGAGACCGTAGCGAGCACCGGCCGCGAGAGGGGCATGACGATCGTCCAGAAGAAGCGGAACGAACCGCACCCGTCGATCGCCGCCGCCTCCTCGAGCTCGGCCGGGATGCTGCGGAAGAACGGGCGCAGCACGATGATCATCGTCGGCAGGGCGAACGCCGCCTGGGGGAGAGCGACGCCGAACCAACTGTTGATCAGGCCGAACGTCCGCAACGAGATGAACAGCGGCAGGATCGCCACGGCGACCGGGAAGAGCAGCCCGAGGGTGAAGAAGATGTACACCACTTCCCGCCCCTTGAACGAGAAGCGGGCGAGCACGAACGCCGCCAGCGACGCAGCCGGGACGACGACCGCCATCGTGATCGCGGCGATCAGGACGCTGTTGCGGACCTGTCGCCAGAACGTGCCGGACGTGATGATCTCGCGGTAGTTCTCGAAGACCCACGGGTCGGGCAGGTCCACCGGCTGAGCCGAGATCTGCCCGGTCGTGCGGAACCCGCCGAGGACGGCGTAGATCATCGGGACGAGGACGACCAGGACGACCCCGATGGCGATGGCGTACATCACGACCCCGGGACAGCGTCCGGCGCATCGGGCGGCTGCGCACCACGGGGGCGGCGATCACCATCAGACGGCGCCCATCCTCGTCAGTGCGCCCTGGACGTCGCGGCGCAGGACGAAGCGCTGATAGGCGAGCGCGATCACGAAGCAGAGCGAGAACACGATCACGGCAACGGCGCTGCCGTAGCCGAAGCGCGAGCGCTCGAAGCCGCGGTCGATCATGTACACGGCCATCGTGTTGGACGCGTTGACCGGGCCGCCGCCGGTCATCACCCACACCAGGTCGAACAGCTGCAGCGACCCGATGATCGACAGGAACACCGAGATCCGGATGGTCGGGCCGAGCAGCGGCAGGGTCACGTGGCGGAACGTCTTCCACTTGGTCGCCCCGTCGAGCGCCGCCGCCTCCTCCAGCTCGCGCGGGATCTGCTGCAGCCCGGCGAGGTACAGGATCATGTGGAACCCGAAGTACTTCCACGTGACCACGACGAAGACGGTGTAGAGAACGACGTCGGGGTTGGCCAGCCACTCCTGCGGAGAGCCCGCCGAGACCGATCGCGTCCAACGTGCTGTCGGCCAGCCCGTTGGGCTGCAGCAGCAGCCGCCACACGACCGCGGTGATCACCTCGGACAGCACGTACGGGAGGAAGAAGAGCAGCCGGAAGACCGCCCGGCCGCGGATCCGTTGATTGAGCAGCACCGCGAGCCCGAGGGCGAACGGCAGCTGGAGGATGAGCGACAGGACGAGGATCAGGAAGACGTGCCGGATCGAGGCGAGGAACACCGGGTCGGAGAGCGCCTCGCGGTAGTTGTCGAGCCCGACGAAGTCGGTGAGCGGGGCCAGACCGTTCCAGTCGAAGCCGCTGTAGTAGATGCCCTGGACGATCGGCACGAGCACGAACAGCACGTACAGGAGCGACGCGCCGGGAGCAGGAACAGGACGATCGTCGTGCGTTTCCGCCACGCCGCCCCGACCCGGCCCTGGCCGCGCCCGCCGGCCGGAACATCCGTGCCCTCAGAAGAGCTGGGCGGCGGGCCGTAGGGAGCGGCCCGCCGCTCGATCGAGGCGGTCGCGCCGCTCAGGCCCTCGCGGCATCCGCGATCGTCTGGGCCACCTGCTCCGGCGGAGGCCTGCCCGGCGTAGAGCTCCGCCACCGCGTCGTTGATGACCGCGCCGAGCTCGGGCGGGTACGCCTGGTCGAGGTAGAGCTGCACGTACGACGCGTCGGCCCGGGCGTCGAGCACGCCCGTCAGGTTCGGGTCGGTGATCGAGCCGTCGGCGCCGATCGTGACGGGCAGGATCCCGCTGTTCGTCTCGCCCCACCGGTTGGCGACGTCGAGGCTCGTCGCGTACTGGAGGAAGTCGACGGCCTCGGGCGGAGCGTCCTTGCCGACGGCGAACCCGTTGCCCCCGCCGAAGACGTCGGTCGGCGCACCGGCGCCGCCCTCGACGGCCGGGAACGGGAACCAGCCGAGCTTGTCGCCGAGGCCCTCGCCGTCGGGCGAGTTGGCGTTCTGCGTGCCCGGCGCCCACTGCCCCATCAGGTGCATCGCCGCGCCCTCGGTCGCGATCGTCGCGGCCTGCCCGCCGGCACCGTCCCACACGGCCGCCATGAAGCCGTCCTGGAACGGATCCATCTCGACCAGGCGCTGGAGCTCGGCGCCGGCCTGGACGAACGGTTCGGAGTCGAACGAGCCGTCCTCGCCGGCCTGCAGCATGGCGTCGGGTCCGCCGATGCGCAGCGCGAGGTACGCCCACCAGAACATGCCCGGCCACTTGTCCCCCTCGCCGAGGGCGAGCGGCGTGATCCCGGCGTCCTTCAGCGTCTGGACGTCCTCCAGGAACTCCTCCCACGTGGCCGGCGGGGCGTTGATCCCGGCCTGCTCGAACAGGTCCTTGTTGTACCAGAACCCGACCATGCCGAGATCGAACGGGATCCCGTACTGCACGCCCGTCGACCTGGTACATGCCGACCGCCGCCTCGTTGAGGTCGCCGATCCAGGGCTCGACGTCGTCGGTGATGTCGCGGACCAGCCCGGCGTCGACCTGCTCCATCAGCCCGCCGCCGCCCCACGACTGGAAGAGGTCGGGCGGGTCGCCGGCCTGCAGGCGCGGGCGCGATCGCCGTCTTGAACGCCTCGTTCTCGTAGACGGTGATGTCGATCGTGACGTTCGGGTGCTCCGCCATGTACTCGTCGGCGACGTCCTGCCAGAGCGAGAGACCGGGGTCGTTGTTCTGGATGTGCCACCACTCGATCTCGACCGGCTCGCCGGAGTCCGGGGCCTCCGTCGCCGGGGCTTCGGTCGCCGCGGGGGCTTCGGTCCCCGGGGCTTCGGTGGCCGGCGCTCGGTGGCCGGCGCGTCGGTCGCCGCGGGGGCGTCGGATGCCGGCGGGGCGGCGTCGTCATCGTCATCGTCGCCACCGCACGAGGCGGCGACGAGCGCGAAGGCGCCGAGCAACAGGGTGGTGCGAGCGAGCCGACGACGCATGATCGAGTCCCCCTTGTGAGCGTGCGAGAGCGGTCCCGCCGCCGAGCGTGGCACAGCCCGCGAGGCGTTGTCAATCGTTATCGATATCGTTATCGACACCGATCTACAGCGCGAGAGTATGCTCGCCCGGTGTCGCGCCGTCGAGTGACGATCGGGGACGTGGCGGCCGAGGCCGGGGTCTCGATCGCCACCGTGTCGAAGGTGATCAACGATCGCTACGGCGTCGCCCCCGACACGTTCAGCCGGGTCAAGGCCGTGATCGCCGAGCTCGGCTACGAGTCCAGCCTCGTCGCCCGCAGCCTGCGCAGCCGGCGCACCAACGTGATCGGCATCCTCGTCGCCGACATCGAGCCGTTCAGCGCCGAGCTGCTCAAGGGGGCGGCCGCGGCGATCCGCGGCAGCGACTACGAGCTGATCGTCTACTCCGGCAGCGGCCACGGCAAGGAGCACTCCGGCTGGGAGCGCCGCAACGTCTCCCGGCTGAGCGGCACGCTCACCGACGGGATCATCCTCGTCACCCCGACGGTCGACGACGTCGGGGACGCCGGGGTGATCGTGGCCGTCGACCCCCACGCCGGGCCGTCGAGCCTGCCGAGCGTGCACTCCGACAACCTCGCCGGCGCGATCACGGCGACCGAGTACCTCATCGGGCTCGGTCACCGCCGCATCGGCTTCCTCGCCGGCCGGCCCGACCTGGAGTCGGCCCGGCTGCGCGAGCAGGGCTACCGCGACGCGCTGGCGGCCGCCGGCATCCCGTACGACCCGGAGCTCGTCCGGGTCGGCGAGTACGAGCTCGAGACGTCGGAGGAGCCGGCCCGCCAGCTGCTCGAGCTCGCCGAACCGCCGACCGCCATCTTCGCCGCCAACGACCTCTCGGCGATCCAGACGATGAACGTCGCCCGCTCGCTCGGCCGGTCGGTGCCCGGTGATGTCTCGGTGATCGGGTTCGACAACATCCCGGAGTCCGCGCTCACCGAGCCGCCGCTCACCACCATCGACCAGTCGATCCAGCGGATGGGCCGCGAAGCCGTCGAGCTGCTCATCGACCTGATCGAGGAGCGCACCACCGAGCGTCCGGAGCAGATCACACTCCCGACCCGGCTCGTCGTCCGCCAGTCCTGTCGCCCGATCGCTCCATGAGCACGCTCGACGGGACCGCCGCGCCGGCGGGTGCGGCCGGTGCCGACGCCGCCTATCGCGACCCCGACCTTCCGATCGGTGAGCGGGTGGCCGACCTGCTCGGGCGGATGACGGTGGAGGAGAAGGTCGCCCAGCTCGGGAGCGCGTGGGTCTTCCAGCTCGCCGACGGCGCCGAGCTGGCGACCGAGCGAGCCGCCGGGCTGCTCCGCCACGGGCTCGGCCAGGTCACCCGCATCTCCGGCGCGAGCAGTCTCTGTGGACGGGACGCGGCCACCCTCGCCAACGCCATCCAACGCCACCTCGTCGACGAGACCCGCCTCGGCATCCCGGCGATCGTGCACGAGGAGATCTGCTCGGGCCTGATGGCCAGCGGCGCGACGATCTTCCCCCAGGCGATCGGGCTCGCCAGCACGTGGGAGCCCGCCTACGCCACCGCGCTCGCCGATGCCGTTCGGGTGCAGATGCGGACGATCGGCGCCCACCAGGGACTGTCACCCGTGCTCGACGTCTGCCGGGACCCCCGGTGGGGACGCACCGAGGAGACGTTCGGCGAGGACCCCCACCTCGTCGCCCGCATGGGCGTGGCGTTCGTGCGGGGACTGCAGGGCGACGATCTCGCCGAGGGTGTGATCGCGACAGCCAAGCACTTCGTCGGCTACGGCGCGTCCGAGGGCGGGATGAACTGGGCGCCGGCCCATCTCGGTCGGCGCGAGCTCCGCGAGGTCTACCTGCACCCGTTCGAGGCCGCCGTGAGCGCCGCCCGTCTGCGCTCGGTGATGAACGCCTACACCGAGCTCGACGGGGTGCCGGCCGCCGCCGACCGCGGCCTGCTCACCACCACACTCCGCGACGAGTGGGGGTTCGCCGGTTGCGTCGTCGCCGACTACTTCTCGGTCCGCCAGCTCGCCGACTACCACCGGCTGGCCGCCGACGACACGGAGGCCGCGGCGATGGCGCTCGAGGCCGGGCTCGACGTCGAGCTCCCCGGCACCGACTGCTACGGGGAGCCGCTGCTGAAGGCGGTGCGCGAGGGCCGGGTGTCCGAGGCGACGCTCGACACGTCCGTCGCCCGGGTCTTGCAGTCCAAGTTCGAGCTCGGGCTGTTCGAGCGTTCGTTCGTCGACCCCGACGCGGTGGCCGCGGTCACCGACACCGCCGACCACCGCCGCCTCGCCCGCACGATCGCCGAGAAGTCGATCGTCCTCCTGCGCAACGACGGCGTGCTCCCGCTGCCGGCCGACGTCGGAACGGTCGCCGTGATCGGGCCCAACGCCGACCACGCCCGCCACCTGTTCGGCGACTACACCTACCCGGCCCACGTCGAGTCGTTGATGGAGGTGCTGCGCAGCGGGCGCAACGTGTTCTCCATGCCGATCGACGACGACCATGCCCTGGACCCGGTCCAGTCCGACGCGGCGACCGTCGTCGGTGCGCTGCGGGACCGGCTCGGCGCCGTGGTGCGCTTCGCCAAGGGGTGCGACGTCAACAGCCCCGACCGCAGTGGGTTCACCGAAGCCGTGGAGCTCGCCGCCCGGTCCGACGTGGTCGTGATGGTGATGGGTGACAAGGCCGGGCTCACCGACGACTGCACGAGCGGGGAGAGTCGCGACGTTTCAACCCTCGACCTGCCCGGCGTGCAGGAGGACCTCGTCCGCGCCGTGATCGACACCGGCACGCCCGTCGTGCTCGTGCTCGTCGCCGGCCGGCCGCTGGCGAGCACCTGGGTGCACGAGCACTGCCGAGCCGTTGTGCTGGCCTGGCTCCCCGGACAGGAAGGCGCCCACGCGATCGCCGACGTGCTGACGGGCGCCGTCAACCCCGGCGGCAAGCTGCCGATCTCGTATCCCCGGTCGGCGGGACAGATCCCGGTGTTCTACGGGCACAAGGTGTCAGGCGGTCGCTCGCACTGGAAGGGCGACTACGTCGACTGGCCCGACGAGCCCGCTCTACCCGTTCGGCCACGGGTCGAGCTACACCACGTTCACGCTGACGGCAGCGACGCTCGCCGCGACGGACGTGTCGTGGCACGACGGTCATCGTCACGTCGGTCGACGTCACGAACACCGGAGCCCGGGACGGCGACGAGGTCGTCCAGCTGTATGTCCGCGACCCGGCGGCCAGCGTCACCCGTCCCGTGCTGGAGCTCAAGGGCTTCGTGCGCGTTGCGCTGGCCGCCGGTTCGTCGCGGACGGTCACGTTCGAGACGCCCGTCGGTCAGCTCGGTTACTACGACCGCGACCTCACGTACGTCGTCGACCCGGGCGAGATCGTCGTCTTCGTCGGCACCTCGGCGGCCGAGCTGATCGAGGTCGGGACGGTGACCGTGAGGGCTGACCCGACAGGTCGGCAACCCGCGAAGATGTACGAGGAAACGGTCACGGTCCGCTGAGCGAGGGGATGCAGATGGACGAGTTCTTCACCGACGTCACCGAACCGATCCGGTACGAGGGCCCGGACAGCGACGACCCCCTCGCCTTCCACTGGTACGAGGCCGACCGCGTCGTCGCCGGCCGGCGGATGGAGGAGCACCTCCGCTTCGCGGTGTGCTACTGGCACTCCTTCAACTGGGACGGCTTCGACATCTTCGGCGCCGGCACCCTCGACCGCCCGTGGCACCCGACGTTCGCCCCCACCGCCGACCCGCTCGACGCGGCGAAGCGGAAGATGGCCGCCGCGTTCGAGTTCTTCACCAAGCTCGGCGTCCCCTTCTACTGCTTCCACGACCGCGACATCGCGCCCGAGGGCAGTTCGTTCAAGGAGTCCGCCGCCCTGCTCGACGAGATGGTCGACGCCGCCGCCGAGCACCAGGAGCGCACCGGGGTCGAGCTCCTCTGGGGGACGGCGAACCTCTTCTCCAACCCCCGCTACCAGGCCGGCGCGGCCACCAACCCCGACCCCGAGGTGTTCGCCTACGCCGCGGCCCAGGTCACCCACTGCCTCGAGGCGACGCACCGCCTCGGCGGTCACAACTACGTGCTCTGGGGCGGGCGCGAGGGCTACGAGACGCTGCTCAATACCGACCTGCGCCGCGAGCTCGAGCAGCTCGCCCGTTTCTTGACCATGGTCGTCGAGCACAAGCACCGCATCGGGTTCACCGGCACGATCCTCATCGAGCCCAAGCCCTTCGAACCGACGAAGCACCAGTACGACTACGACGTGGCCGCCGTGCACGCGTTCCTGCAGCGCTACGACCTGCTCGAGGACGTCAAGGTCAACATCGAGGTGAACCACGCGACGCTGTCCGGCCACGACTTCGCCCACGAGGTGGCGATGGCCGTCAACGCCGGGATCTTCGGATCGATCGACGCCAACGCCGGCGACGACCGCCTCGGCTGGGACCTCGACCGGTTCCCGGTGTCGGTCGAGCAGATGACGCTCGGCATGCTGGAGATACTCCGCGGCGGCGGGTTCACCACCGGCGGGTTGAACTTCGACGCCAAGCTGCGCCGCCAGTCGATCGACCGCACCGACCTGTTCCACGGTCACATCGGGGGCATGGACACGATGGCCCGAGCACTGCTCGTCGCCGTCGCGATCATCGACGGCGGTGAGCTGGACGCCAACCGCACCGACCGCTACGCGGCGTGGAACGGCGAGCTCGGGCAGTCGATCCTCGCCGGCACCACCGACCTGCCGGCACTCCACGAGCGGGCGTTCGATCGCGGCGAGCCGGCCCGCGTGTCCGGTGGCCAGGAGCGCTTGGAGAACCTCGTCGCCCGCTACGTCGCCCGCACGCGCTAGCCCGCATGGGATGATCCGGCATGCCCCTGGTCGCCGGCGTCGACTCGTCCACGAGCGCAACCAAGGTCGAGGTGCGCGACCTCAACAGCGGTCGCGTCGTCGGTCGCGGCGCGGCGCCTCACGCTCCGACCCAGCCCCCGCGGTCCGAGCAGGAGCCGGCGGGCTGGTGGAGCGCGTTCGAGTCCGCCTACGACGAGGCCGGGGCGCCCGTGCTGGCGGCGATCAGCGTCGCCGGCCAGCAGCACGGGATGGTCCCGCTCGACGAGCAGCTCCACGTCATCCGCCCGGCCAAGCTGTGGAACGACACCGAGTCGGCCCCCGACGCCGCGTGGCTGATCGACCAGCTCCCCGGCGGCCGGCAGGCGTGGGCCGACGCGTGCGGGTCCGTACCGGTGGCGAGCTTCACGATCACCAAGCTGTCGTGGCTCCACCGCAGTGAGCCCGACGCGTGGTCCCGGCTCGCCCACGTCGTGCTTCCCCACGACTGGCTGACGTTCAAGCTGACCGGCCGGCTGGTCACCGACCGCGGGGACGCGTCGGGCACCGGGTACTGGTCAGCCGCCACCGGGAGCTACCGCCCCGACCTGCTCGCGATCGTCGACCGCGACCGGGACTGGTCGCCCGTCGTGCCCGCCGTTCTCGGGCCGGGCGAAGTCGCCGGCGAGTGGTCCGGCGCGGCGGTCGCCGCGGGCACCGGCGACAACATGGCCGGCGCACTCGGCGTCGGGCTGCGGACCCGGGACGTCGTCGTGTCGATCGGGACGTCGGGCACCGTCTACGCGGTCAGCGACGAGCCGACCGCCGACCCGACCGGGATCGTCGCCGGGTTCGCCGACGCCACCGGCCGGCACCTGCCGCTCGTCTGCACGCTGAACGCGACGAAGGTCACCGAGGCCGTCCGCCGCCTGCTCGGGGTGACCCACGAAGAGTTCGACGAGCTCGCCCTCAGCGCTGCTCCAGGCTCCGGGGGCGTGACCCTGCTCCCCTATCTCGACGGCGAGCGGACGCCTGATCGGCCGAAGGCGACCGGCGTGCTCGCCGGGCTGCGCAGCGACGTCTCCCGTGAGCAGTTCGCCCGAGCGGCCGCCGAAGGCGTCGTGTGCGGGCTCCTCGACGGCCTCGACGCGCTGAGCGCGTTCGCGCCGACCGACGGGCGGCTGTTCCTCGTCGGCGGCGGCGCGCGGTCGCGTGCTTTCCGGCAGGTGCTCGCCGACCTCAGCGGGCGGCCCGTGCTCGTGCCCCACGACCAGGAGCAGGTCGCCACCGGCGCGTGCGTGCAGGCGGCGGCGATGGCCAGCGGCGCCGAACCGGCCGACGTCGCCGACAACTGGAGCCTGGACGCCGGTGAGCTCGTCGAGCCCGGCCCTGGCGCGGGGTCGGCGGCCGACGTGCGCGCCGCCTACGCCGCGCTCCGCGACGCCACGGCCGGATGAACGGGCGGCCTGCGGGCTGTGCGACTCTGATGGCATGACGAGCGTCGCAGCGGCAGTGACATGACCGAGATGACCGGCGGCGAGGCGGTGGTGGCCGGGCTCCGCGCCCTCGGCGTGGAGCACGTGTTCGCCATCGTCAGCGTGCACAACCTCCCGACGCTCGACGCGATCGCCCGCGATCCCGACATGACGCTCGTCCCGGCCCGCCACGAACAGGGCGCCGTGCACGCCGCGGACGGGTACGCCCGGGCGACGGGCCGGCTCGGCGTGGCGATCACGAGCACCGGCCCCGGCGCGGCGAACGCCGTCGGGGGGCTGTTCGAGGCCCACTTCGCGTCGTCGCCGGTCCTCATGATCACCGGCCAGGTCGAAACCCCGTGGGTCGGCCGAGGACGGGGCGCGCTCCACGAGGCCGACCAGCAGATCGAGATGCTGCGGGCCGTGACCCGACGGGCCGAGAGCGTCCGCCACCACAACGAGATCGCGGCCACCGTCGTGCGGTGCGGGCTCGACGCGCTGACCGGCCGTCCCCGGCCGGCGGCGATCGAGATCCCGATCGATCTGCAGTACCACCGGGGCGAGGTCGAGGTGCCAACCGTCCACCGGCACCGTGAGCCGCCCGCCGACCTCGCCGTCGAGCGCGCCGTCGATCTGCTCGCCGGCGCGGAACAGCCGCTGCTGTGGGCTGGCGGCGGCGTCATCACGGCCAACGCGGCGGTGCCCTTCACCGCCCTCGCCGAGACTCTCGGCGCACCGGCGCTCACATCTGCGCACGGCCGCGGCGCGATCCCCGAGGACCACCCGCTCGCCCTCGGCGCCACGTTCGACCACGCGACGATGGATCCGATGATCGCCGGGGCTGACGTCGTGCTCGCCGTGGGCACCCGCTTCCAGATGACCGGCAACATCGAACGGGCAATGACGATCCCGGGCCGGCTCATCCACAGTGACGTCGATCCCACCGTGATCGGCCGCAACCATCGCGCCGACGTCGCGCTCGTCGGCGACGCCCTGCTCACGCTCGAGGCCCTCGGTGCCCGGCTCGCCGAGCGGGCGGTACCGCCCGTCGACCCGGTGTGGGCGGAGCAGGGCCGGGCCGCGCGCGCCGCCGTCGAGGCCGAGATCCGGGACGCGATGGGCCACGACCTGGAGAAGCTGATGGACGGCATGCGGGCCGCCCTGCCGCGTGACGCGATCGTCGTCAAGGACTCGACGATCGCGGCGTACCTGTGGGCCAACCGGCTGCTCGGCACGTACGAGCCGCGGACCACGATCCGCCCCCAGTCCGCGGCGATCGGACCAGGAGTGCCGCTGGCCATCGGGGCGGCGCTCGGTACCGGCCGGCGGACCCTCGTCATCCAGGGCGACGGCGGGCTGATGCTCAGCCTCGGCGAGCTGGCCACCGCGGTCCAGCAGCGGCTGCCGATCGTCGTCTGCGTGTTCAACGACCGCGGCTACGGCATCCTGCGGTACCTCCAGGACGTCCTGCTCGACGGCCGGCGCACGGGTGTCGACCTCACCACTCCCGACTTCGTGGCGATGGCCCGGGCGATGGGGATGGAGGCCGAACCCGTCGACAGCGTCGAGTCGTTCGAGGACGCGTTCGCCCGCGCCTGCCGCGCCGACGGGCCGTGGCTGCTCGACATCGATCTCACCCGCTTCACCCCGATGGAGATCCGGCCCCAGCGGCCCCCGCGGAGGAACTGATGGACACGTTCGACGTTGTCGTGATCGGGGCCGGGCCGGCCGGCGAGAACGTCGCCGGGCGGTGCGCGGACGCCGGACTGGAGACGGCGATCGTCGAGCGCGAGCTGGTCGGCGGCGAGTGCTCCTTCTGGGGCTGCATCCCGTCCAAGACGCTCATCCGGCCGGGCGACCTGCTCGGCCGCGGCGCGGCGCGCTCCCGGTGCCGCCAGCGCGGTCACCGGACGGCTGGACGCCGAGGCGGCGTTCGCGTGGCGCAACCAGATGACGAGCGACTGGGACGACGCCGGCCAGCTGCCCTGGCTCGAGGACCGCGGGGTAACGCTCGTGCGAGGGATCGGACGCCTCGCCGGCGAACGCCGCGTCGACGTCGAGGCCGGCGACGGCTCGTCACGCGCCCTGTCGGCGCGACAGGCGGTCGTGCTCGCCACGGGGACCGGTGCATCCAGGCCGCCGGTGCCCGGCCTCGGCGACATCGAGGTGTGGGACAACCGCGGCGCGACCGCGGCGACCACGGTCCCGAATCGGCTGCTCGTGCTCGGCGGCGGCGCGATCGGCGCCGAGCTCGCCCAGGCGTTCCGCCGCCTCGGCGCCGACGTGACGGTGGTCGAGGTCGCCCCGCGGCTGATCGCCCGGGAGGAGCCCTTCGCCAGCGACGAGGTGCTCGCCGGTCTGCAGGCCGACGGCATCGACGTCCACCTCGGCGTCAAGGTCACGCACGTCGCGCGCGAGGGCACGGGCCCGGTCACGATGGGCCTCGACGGCGGCACGGAGCTGAGGGGCGACGAGCTACTCGTGGCCGCCGGCCGCCGCCCGTCGACTGGAGATCTCGGACTCGACACGGTCGGGCTCGAACCGGGCAAGTACGTCGACGTCGACGACCAGCTCTGCGCCACGGGTGTGGACGGCGGCTGGCTCTACGCCGTCGGTGACTGCAACGGTCGGTCCCTGCTCACGCACATGGGGAAGTACCAGGCCCGCATCGCGGCCGACGTCATCGCGGGCAAGGACGTGCGCAGCGTCGCCGACGACGGGATCGTCCCCCGGGTCACGTTCACCGATCCCCAAGTGTGCGCAGTCGGGCGGACCGAGGCCGAGGCGCGCGACAAGGGGATGGACGTGCGAACCGTCCGCTTCCCCACCGGTGACGTCGCCGGGGCCTCGGTGCTCGGCGAGGAGTTCCCCGGCACGAGCCAGCTGCTCGTCGACAACGAGCGCGACGTCCTCGTCGGCGCGACGTTCGTCGGACCGGGCGTGCAGGAGCTGCTCCACTCGGCCACGGTGGCGATCGCGGGCGAGGTGCCCCTCGACCGCTTGTGGCACGCGGTGCCGTCGTTCCCGACGGTCAGCGAGGTGTGGCTGCGCCTGCTCGAGGCCGACGGCCGCTAACCACCCGAGTGTCTTCGTGCATCGGAGTGCGTTGTGAGGGGCCTTCCCGCACGCGGCACTCGGTTGCGACAAGACACTCGGATGTGGTGATGACGAGAGGAATTAGATGCCGAGCAGCTTGGCCTTGGCGGCGGCGAACTCCTCGTCGGTGAGGATCCCCTGCTGCTTGAGCTGAGCGAGCCGCTCGAGCTCGGCGATCGGGTCCGGTGCCGCGGCGGGCGCGGCCGCTTGTTGCGCGGCGGCCTGCTGCGCGGCGGCCTGCTGGGCGGCGGCGTCCATCGCGGCCTGCTGCTGCTCCTGCTGATAAGCCTGGGCGTCGGCGGCCTGCTGTGCTTTCGCCTGCTGGCGGTGGCTCACGCCGCCGACGACCGCCGTGGCCGTGCCGGCGACGACGGCAGTGCGGGCCGCCGTGCCGATCAGGCTGGGCCGGCCGACCCGACCGATTCCGCGTCTCATCATGACTGTCTCCTCTCGGGGTGTGCGTATGTTCTCAGTCCTCGGCGCCGCTCGCCGCCATCGCGGCGGCCACGGTCTCGGCGTCGAGGCGATCGTGGGCGACGAGTCTTCCGCCGGCATCGCGGACCGCGGTGACGAGGCGACGGGCCCAGGTGTTCTCCCACACGACCAACATCGCCGAACTGCCCGGCGACAGCGCCTCGCCCGCCTGCAGGAGATCATCGTCGCTCAACAGGCCATTGATCTGGCCGTCGAGTTCGTCGAACGCGGCGGCGGTCTCGTCATCGAGGTCGTCGAGCTCCGCACCGATCACCGTGCCGTCCTCGTCCTTCATCACGAACGCCAAGTCGATGATCGTCACGATGCCGCTCTCGACGAGCTCGATCATCGCCGGGACGATCTCCCCCTTGAACTGACTGCCGGGGAACTCGACGACGGCGATCTCGACAGCACCGGTGGACTCTTCGTCGGACATGCACACCTCCGTGTAGACCGCTGCGACAGTAACGCGCGCAGCGATTGCGCCGCACCGTGCCCCCCCAGGGGCTCGAACCCTGAACCAATGGATTAAAAGTCCACTGCTCTACCGTTGAGCTAGAGGGGCGTCGCGCGTCAACGTACCGGCCGGCGAGGGCTCCTTCTCTAGCCTCGACCGCATGACGTCACCGGCCGCCGCCGAGCGAAGCGCGTTGTGCGACCTCTTCCTCGAGGTCGGCCCCGACGCTCCCACGCTGTGCACAGGATGGACGACCCGCGACCTGGCCGCCCACCTCGTCGTGCGCGAGCGGCGACCCGACGCCGCGGCCGGAATCGTCCTGCGACCCCTCGCCGCCTACGGCGAGAAGGTCCGCCTGACCGAGGCGGCGCGCCCGTGGGAGGAACTCGTCGAGTTGGTGCGGCGCGGCCCGCCGCGCTGGAACCCGATGCGGGTCGACGCCGTCGATCGACTCGCCAACAGCATCGAGTTCTTCGTCCACCACGAGGACGTCCGCCGAGCCCGGCCGGGCTGGGTGCCTCGCGCCCTCGACCCCGCGCTCGAAGACGCCCTCGCCACCTCCATCGCCCACGGCGGGAGACTGCTCGACGCGCAAGGCCGGCGTCGGCATCACGCTCGAGCCGTTGGGACGCGAGCGGATCGAGCTGCGCAGCGGGACCACAGCGGTCTCGATCCGGGGACCGCTCCCGGAGGGAGTGCTCTACCTGTACGGGCGCAAGGACGTCGCCCAGGTCGAGCTCGACGGCCCGCCGGACGCGGTCGCGGCGGTCCGCGCTACCCAATTCGGCTTGTGAGCGCCCGGCGATAGGTTGCCGCGATGACCGACACGATGCGCAGAGTGCCCGGCTCGATCCTCGGTACCAGGGTCGTGCGGACGGAGGACCCCGATCTGCTCACCGGCGCGGCGCGCTACGTCAACGACCTCGACCTGCCCGGGAAGCTGCACGCCGCGTTCGCCCGCTCCGAGAACGCCCACGCCGAGCTGCGCGCCGTCCATGTCGACGACGCCCTCGCCGTCCCCGGGGTGGTCGCGGTCTACACGGCGGCCGACCTCGGTGTCGCGCCCCACCACGGCTTCGTGACCGTGCACGCCGACTTCGCCCGACCGCCGCTGGCCGACGGCGTGGTGCGGTTCGTGGGCGAGGCGATCGCGATCATCGTCGCCGAATCCGTCGCCGCCGCGGTGGACGGGGCCGCCGCCGTCTGGGGCGACTACGCGCCGCTTCCCGCGGTCACCGACCCAGAGGCGGCCCTGGATGCCGATGCGCCGGTGATCTTCCCGGCGCACGGGTCGAACCAGGCGCTCGTGGCGACCGACGCGGAGCCGATCGACCTCGGCGACGGGGACAACGGCGTCGTCGTGGTCCGTGGCCGCTACGTCAATCAGCGCATGGCGGTCGTGCCGATGGAGCCGAACAGCGCGGCCGTGGTTCCCGCCGACGGCGACCGCATGACGTTCTACGCCTCGAACCAGATGCCGCACATGGTGCGGAACCAGCTGGCCGGCGTGCTCGGCATGGACGCCGAACAGATCAGGGTCATCGCCCCCCAGGTGGGCGGCGGGTTCGGGGGGAAGCCCGGGCTCGTTCCCGAGTACTCCGCGATCGCGGCCGCGGCCAGGCACCTCGGGCAGCCGGTGACGTGGACCCCGACGCGCAGCGACGACCTCATCGCCCAACCGCACAGCCGCGGTCAGGTCCAGTACGCCGAGCTCGGCTGCCGCCCCGACGGGACGTTCACCGGATTGCGCGTGCGCCTGCTCGGTGACGCCGGTGCGTATCCCGGCATCGGGGCCTTCCTCCCGGGCGGCACCAAGCGCATGGCGAACGGCACGTACCGCTTCCCGGCGATCCAGTTCGACGTCGCCGTCGCCGTCACCAACACGACCCCGATGGGCGCGTACCGCGGCGCCGGCCGCCCGGAGGCGACCGCCCTGCTGGAACGCCTCGTCGACCACGCCGCCCACGAGCTCGGCATCGACCCGATCGAGCTGCGCCGGCGCAACCTGCTCACCGACGACGTGTTCCCGTTCCGGACGCTGACCGGGCTGACGTACGACAGCGGCGCCTACACCACGCCGCTCGATCTCGCCGCCGAGGCGGTCGGCTACGAGGCGCTGCGCCGCGAGCAGGCCGAGCGGCGCCAACGGGGCGATCGTGTCGCGCTCGGGATCGGCGTCGCCACGTACGTCGAGATCACGGCCGGTGGCGGCACGGGCGAGTTCGGCGCGGTGGAGGTCCACGACGACGGCTCGGCCACGGTACGTGCGGGCACGTTCTCCCACGGCCAGGGCCACCAGACCGCCTTCGCCATGCTCGTCACCGAGCAGACCGGCATCCCGGTCGACCGCATCCGCCTCGTCGACGGCGACACCGACCGCGTGCCGCGTGGTGGCGGCACCGGCGGATCGCGCTCGCTGCAGCTCGGCGGCACCGCCGTGCATCAGGCGACGGAGGCGATGGTGGCCAAGGCCAAGCGGCTCGCCGCCCACGCCCTCGAGGCCGCCGAGGCCGACATCGTGGTCGACACGGCCACGGCGAGCGTGGGCGTCGCCGGCGTGCCGGCGCGGGCACTGACCTGGGGCGAGCTCGCGGGCAGGGCGAAGGACGCTCCGCCCGAGCTCCTCGACGGTGAGCCCGGCCTGTTCGCCGAGGCCCAGTTCGACCAGGCCGACTCGACGTTCCCGTTCGGCGCCCACATCGCCGTGGTCGAGGTCGACCTGGACACCGGCCGGGCGCGGGTCGTGCGGCACGTCGCCGTCGACGACTGCGGCACCGTGATCAACCCGCTGCTCGTCGAGGGTCAGCAGCACGGCGGCGTGGCCGCCGGTATCGGGCAGGCCCTCTACGAGGAGGTGCTGCACGATTCCGACGGCAACCCGCTGACGGCGACGCTGGTCGACTACGGCATCCCGACCGCGGCCGAGCTGCCCAGCTTCGACGTGCGCTCGACCGAGACCCCGACCCCGCTCAACCCGCTCGGGGCCAAGGGCATCGGCGAGGCGGCGACGATCGGCTCGACCCCGGCAGTGCAGAACGCGGTGATCGACGCCCTCGCCCACCTCGGCGTGCGCCACCTCGACCTGCCGTGCACGCCCGAGCGGGTCTGGCGGGCGATCCGGGACGCCGAGGCCGGCACCCTGCCCGACCCGTGGCGGGACCCGCCCGCCGTGTTCGACGACCTCAGGTCCGGTGAGTCCGCCGACGCCGAAGGCGTGGAGGCAGCCGAGGGGATCTGAGGCGATCTGCCCCGCCCGCTCCGTCCAATCTGGGCGCGATCGTTCTCACGGACCGATCTGGGCGCGGTTATTTCCACCTCCCGAGAAGAATCGCGCCCAGATGGGAGTGGCACGGCGCGACTGCGCTACAAACGCGCGATGGCGTACGAGCAGATCCTCTACGAGGTCGACGACCCGGTCGCGACCATCACCCTCAACCGGCCCGAGGCGCTCAATGCCTGGACCGACACCATGGCCGGCGAGGTCCGCGATGCCGTCGGCCGCGCCGAGCACGACCAGTCCGTGGTCGGCATCGTCTTGACGGGCGCCGGCCGCGGGCTTCTGCGCCGGCGCCGACATGAACCGCCTCTCGGCGCTGTCCGGCGCCGACGGTGGCGGCGGCACGGCCGGCCAGGAGACCTCGACCCCGTTCACCGAGGCGTCGATCCCGAAGCCGGGCGACGAGTCGTGGGGCGACGATCTCCGCGGCACCTACACCTACTTCCTGTCGGTGCCCAAGCCGATCGTCGCGGCGATCAACGGCCCCGTCGCCGGCATGGGCGTCCCGATCGCCCTCGCCTGCGACCTCCGGTTCATGAACGAGGCGACCGTGCTCACGACGTCGTTCGCCCAGCGCGGCCTCGTCGCCGAATGGGGGCTGTCGTGGCTCCTCACCCGACTGGTCGGCCCGGCCCACGCGCTCGACCTGCTGTTCACGGCGCGCCGCGTCGGCGGCGAGGAGGCTGCCCGCATCGGACTCGTCAACCGGGCCCTCCCCGCCGACGAGGTGCTCGCCGCCGCCCAGGACTACGTCCGCGAGGTCGCCCGCACGTCGTCGCCGACGTCGATGGCGATCATGAAGCGGCAGGTGTACACCGAGCTGCACGCCGGCCTCGGCGCCGCCGAACGCAACGCGCTCGAGCTGATGCGGGCGAGCTTCGAGCGCCCCGACTTCGCCGAGGGCGTCGCCTCCTACATCGAACGCCGCGACCCGAAGTTCCCCCGTTTGGACTAGCCGAACGGCCCCCGGTGCCAGGGGCCCCAGATCGCGACCGAGTACCCGCTGCTCGACTGGATGTTGACGAACAGGGTCTGGAAGTCGGGGCTGAACCGGGCGCCGGCGAACTCCTGGCCGACCTGGCCGGCGTCGGCGTTGCGGGCGAACGTGAACAGCTCGCCGTCCTTCGTCAACCCGCGCAGGAAGTTGTCGCCGGCCCCGTCCTCACACAGCACGAGCGCCCCACGGCGGCTCACCGCGACGTTGTCGGGCAGGTCGAGCACGGTGTCCGACGGCGACTCGTAGACCAGCTCGAGCCGCTCCGCGCCGGGCTGGTACGACCACACCTGGCCGCGGCCGGTGCCGAAGCCGGTCGTGACGGGCGGCGTCCCGGCGCCGCCCTGCGTCGACGTGAAGAACACGCGACCACGCGACCACACGATGCCCTCCAGCCGGCTGAAGTGGGCCGCCCCCTGGGCCCGACCCTGGGCACCGACGGCGACGAGCGCCTGATCGTTCGTCGTGCCGGCGGCGAACGTCGGATCCGGATCGTCGATGTCGACCCACCGCACCCGGTAGCTCGTGCCCACGGGCTGGCCGAGCTGCAGCTGGGCGTTGGGCTGGTCGCGTACGGCAAGCATCTGCAGCCGCCCGCCGTTGGCGACGAATCCGTCCCGCCGGGGCCGGTTCGGGATCAGGTACCGGTAGAGACCGGACGGGAAGGCGAAGTTGTCCTCGGTGAGGTAGAGCACGCGCCCGGCGGCGTCGGACACCACCGCTTCGTGGGCGAAGCGCCCGGCCGACGTGATCGGCTCGGCGTCCGACACCCCGCCCGACGGCACCTCGAACACATAGCCGTGCTTGCGCAGCGTGTTGTTGGGGACGCCCGTGAAGTCAGGCCCGACGTCGGAGCCGTTGACCGTCTCTTCGCACGTCAGCCAGCTGCCCCACGGCGTCGGACCGCCGGCGCAGTTCATCTGGGTCCCGCTCAGCGACACCGTGGCGCCGAAGACGTTGCCCTGCCCGTCGACGTCGACGGTGACCGTTCCTCCCTTCGCCAGCGGGTCGTAGCCGCCATTGGCGGGGGTCCCGAGCACCGGCTCGGTGCCGCCGCCCGGTCCCGAGTTCCCGTTGATCTCGTGGTTGCGCACGAGGATCGTGCGACCGTTCGGTCCGGGGAACGCCGCCATCCCGTCGTGCCGGCCGGGCAGGACCGTGCCGTCGACGATCTCGCCCCGCGCGTGGAAGCTGCGGTACTGGAACCCGGCGGGAAGCTCGAGGCGGACGACGTTGCCGCGCGGATCGACCACAGGGGCCAGCGGCCCGTACCCCGCGCTCCCCGGCCGCCCGCGTGCCGCGTGGGCCGCGAACCCCTCGAACGGGCCGGCCAGCGCCAGCCCGATGGCGCCCGCGGCGCCCCCCTTGAGCAACGTGCGACGACTGATATCGGTCATAGGTGCCTCTCCCCTTCCCCCGGAGCCGCCGACGTTAGCCGTCGATCGCCGTGGTTGAATGCCGCCATGCACCGGTGGGACGAGAGCACCGACCTCCTCGCCCACTCGGTGATCGGCTACGCGATCGAGCGGCTCAAGATGTCGAAGGACCCCACGTGGGGCGCCCGCTCGGCCGAGCAGCTCGCCACCGCCCTCGACGGGGCGATCTGCCCCGAGGGCATCGGCGGTCACGAGGCGCTCGCCCTCTTCCGCGACGTGCTGATGCACGCCTGCCGGCCGATGGACCACCCGATGAACCTCGGCCACGTGCCGACGGCGCCGACGCCGGCCGCGAACCTGTTCGATCTCGTCGTCAGCGCCTCGAGCATCTTCGCCGGGCTCTGGGAGTGCGGCGCCGGCGCGATCGCCGCCGAGAATCAGGCGCTGCGCTGGCTCGCCGGCCTGGCCGGTTTCCCCGACGGAGCGGGCGGCTGCTTCGTCACCGGCGGCTCGGCCGCCAACCTCTCGGCGCTGGCGACGGCGCGGCACCAGGCCCGGACCCGCCACGGGGATCCGCCGGGCGGCCGCTGGCGCTTCGCCACGACGGGTGAGACCCATGCGTCGGTCCACGCCGCGGCGCGGGTCATGGACGTCGACGTCGTGCTCGTCCCGCCGGACGAGCGCGGCCGGATGACGGGGCCCGCCCTGCGCGGGGCCCTCAGCGAGACCGGCACCGACGGGCTCTTCGCCGTCGTCGCCAACTTCGGCACCACCAACACCGGCGCGGTGGACGAGCTCGATCCGATCGCCGACGTCTGCCGCGAGCTCGACGTGTGGATGCACATCGACGCGGCGTATGGCGGCGCGGCACTGTGCGCGCCGTCGACGACGGAGGTCCGTGAGGGATTCGAGCGGGCCGACAGCTTCGGCGTCGATCCGCACAAGTGGTTGTTCGCGCCGTACGACTGCGCCGCCCTCCTGTACCGCGATCCGTTGCTCGCCGCCGGCGCGCACGCCCAACACGGCGCGTACCTCGACACGGTCAGTCGCGAGGAGTGGAACCCGAGCGACTTCTCCTTCCACCTCTCCCGCCGCGCCCGAGGCCTGCCGCTCTGGTTCAGCGTGGCGACGCACGGCACGGACGCCTACGCGACGGCGGTCGAGACGACGCTGCAGACGACGCGCTGGCTCGCCGCCGAGCTCGACCGGCGGGACGGGTTCACGCTGCTCCTCGAGCCGCAGCTGTCGGTCACGCTCTTCCGCGTCGAGGGATGGAACGACGACCGGTACCCGGCGTGGAGCACGAGCCGGGCCAAGGCCGGGCTCGCCCTCGTCCTGCCCACCACGTGGCGGGGCGAGCGCTGCTTCCGGGTCTGCATGGTGAACCCGCTGACGACGCCGGAGATGCTCACCGAGGTCCTCGACGACATGACCGGGTTCGGGCCCGGCTGACGAGCGGTCCTACGTGCGCTCGTAGCGGCCGGCGAGCCGCGCCGGTCCCCCGTCGACCACCCGGACGGTGCCGTCGTCGACGAGCTTCGCCAAGTGCGCGAGGACGCTGCGGCCGGCGGCCTTGTGCAGCTCCTGGGCGACGTCCGCGTACAGCCGGGCGACGATCGCCGGGATCTCGTCGACGCCTTCACCGACGGCGTCGAGGATCTGGCGCTCACGGTCGAGGCGGTGGGCGACGAGCGCGTCGACGTAGCGCTGCGGGTTGGGGATGGACGGTCCGTGCGTCGGCCAGTAGGTCGCGTCGGCCCGTCCGGCGACCTTGCGCAGCGAGTCGACGTAGGCGGCCATGTCGCCGTCGGGCGGGGACACCACCGTCGTGCTCCACCCCATCACGTGATCGCCCGGGAAGAGCACGCGCTCTTCGGCGAAGGCGAAGCAGGTGTGGTTCGACGTGTGCCCGGGCGTGTGGACCGCGGTGATCGTCCAGTCCGGGCCGGTGGCGGCGACGTCGCCGTCGACCACCCGCACGTCCGGGGCGAAGGCGAGGTCGATCGCCTCCTCCACCTTCACCCCGTCGTCGAGCTCCTCGCTCACCTCGTCGTCGGCGGGCGGAGGGTGCGGACCGAAGGCGATCGTCGGCGCGCCCGTCTCCTCGCGCAACCACGCGGCGAGCGGGGAGTGGTCGCTGTGACAGTGGGTCACGCAGATCGCCGTCACCCGTTCACCGTCGATGGCGGCGGCGAGCGCGTCGCGGTGCGAGTCCAGCGTGGGCCCGGGATCGACGACCACGACCTCGCCGCGACCCACGATGTACGTCCCCGTCCCGCGGTACGTGAACTTCGACGGGTTCTCGGCGATGACCCGCCGGATCATCGGTGAGACCTGGTCGACCCGTCCGTACACGACGTCGTCGAGCGGGCGGAACTCAGGCCCGGTCACGGCGCTCCCACCAGCGCCCGCACCCGCCCGACCGGCTCGCCGTGGCCGAGGACGGGCTCGACGAACGCATCGGCGTCGATGTCCACGCCGATCATCCGCAGCGCGGCGACCGTCACCGGCACCCGGGCCCGCTGGCTGCCGTCGGCGATCTTCACGGCCACGGACCGGCCGTCGGGGAGAGCGGCGACCTGCACGCCCTCGGCGCCGTCCTTGACGAGCAGACCGGGTACCAGCCGCATCAGCATCGTGACGTCGCGGGTCGGTCCGCCGACCATCTCCGGGTAGCCGCGTCATCGCCCGGTGCACCTGGTGGTGCTCCACCGCGAGGCGACGCACGGCACCGGCCAGCCGGCTCAGGGACACGGTCGCCGCGGGCGCGCCGCAGCCGTCGACGCCGACGTGCTCGACCGGTCCGACCTCACGGGCGAGGTCGTCGAGGATCCGGTGCTGCACCGGGTGGTCGGGGGCGAGGTAGCCGGCGGTCGGCCAGCCGTTGACGACGGCGGTGGCGAGCATCCCGGCATGCTTGCCGCTGCAGTTCTGGGTGATCGACCTCGGCGGCTCGCCGGCGCGCGTCGCCGCGGTGCTCGCTTCGGGGTCGAGCGGGAGGGTGGGCGTGTTGGCGAGGTCGCTCGCGTCGAGGCCGGAGCCGGCGAGGATCTCCGTGACCGCGGCGATGTGCTCGGGCCGGCCGTCGTGACTCGCGCAGACCACGGCCAGCAGCCGGTCGTCGAGGTCGAGTCCCGCGCCGACCATGCTCGCGGCCTGCAGCGGCTTCAGCGCCGAGCGGGGGTAGATCACGGTGTCCGGGTCGCCGGCGGACCACACCACGTCACCGTCGGGGCCGAGGGCGACGACAGCGCCGCGATGGACGCTCTCCCGGAATCCGCTGCGCTCGGCGACCGCCACCGGCACGAACGGGTCGTTCACTTTTCCTGCGCCCGACGGATCCTCGCCGCGCGCTTCCACACCCGATGGTGCCGGACATCGGTCAGGTCGCTCTTGATCACCTGGTGACGGTCGCCGGTCTCGCTGATGATCGCCTGCGCCATCGCCGCCGCAGGCAGGGCGAGGATCGCGCCGATCGCGCCGAAGAGGGCGATCCCGCCGAGCGCGGCGCCGAACGCCAGGGCCGGGTGGACCTCCATCGTCCGGGCGGTGATGCGGGGTGAGAACACGTAGTTCTCCACCTGCTGGTAGAAGACGATCGCGATCAGCACGACCGCCGCCTTGAACGGCGAGTCGAGGAACGTGAGCAGCACCGGCAGGGCGCCGGCGAGGTACGTGCCGACGACGGGCAGGAACTGGCTGACGACGCCGACCCAGACCGCCAGCGCGACCGGAGCGGTGGTTCCGACGGACTGGAAGACGATCCAGTGGAAGAACGCCGAGATCAGGGCCAGCAAGGCGCGCGAGTACAGGTAGCCGCCGGTCTTGGTGCCGGCCAGCTCCCAGATCGCGAGGACGCGCTCCTGCCGTGCGGGGGTGAGCCGGCTGCAGATCGCCCGGCGCATCTTCGGCCCATCGGCGACGAGGTAGAAGGTGAACAGCAGCACCGTCAGGATCTGCAGCATGACCCCGAGCGCGGCGACCGAGAGGTCGACGACTTCGTCCCGCTGGTCGCGGATGAACTCCTGGACCGCGCCGTTGGGGTCGTTGAAGTCGTCGATCACCTCCTCCGCGTCGAGATTGGTGCCGAACGTGTCGTTGACCGTGGTGACGGTGTCGGTGATGTACTGCTCAGAGTTCTCCAGCAGGTCGGCGACCTGGGAGAAGACGAGCGTGCCGATGGCAACGACGAAGACGGCAAACGCGAGCAGCGTGCCGAACAGGAGGAGCGCGGTTGCCGTGCCCCGTCTCCACCCCCGGCGGCCGAGGCGGTTGACGCCGGGTTCGAGGGCGAGGGCGAGGAACACCGAGATCGCGAGGAGGAGGAAGAGACCGCTCAGCTGGCCCCAGAAGAAGCGCACGACGAGCGTGGCGAGGAACCCGGCCCAGAACACGACCACCGTCGGCACGACCCATCGGGGAACGCGACTCGACTCGCTCGCCGTCGACTCGTCCGCCGCGGCCGGCTCCGGCTCCGGGGTCACCGACTCGGGCTGCGGCCGCAGTGGACGCAGCTCGCCGGGTTCGGGTTCCCTGGCCACGTGCGGAGCGTATCGATGCGGTGTCAGGCCGCCGCGGCCACCCGTGCAACTGGCGCGCCAGATCAGACGGCACGGCAGCGGCGAGATCGCCGCGGTCCGTCTTGACCACGCCCGCCGAGACCGAGCCAGCCGGCCATCAGCTCCAGCTCGACGGCCAGCGCGGCTGCCGACCGTCGGCGGCGTCGATCGTCGGGCTCGCCGTGGACGGCCTGCACGAGCAGCTGGCCATTGGCCGCGGTCGGCCTTCAGGTCGACACGCGCCACGAGGCGGTCGCCGTGCAGGAACGGCAGGACGTAGTAGCCGTACACCCGCTTCGGGGGTGGGACATAGATCTCGATGCGGTAGCGGAACCCGAACAGCCGCTCGGTGCGGTCGCGGTTCCACACCAGCGAGTCGAACGGGCTGAGCAGCGCCCGACCATCGACGCGGCGCGGCAGCTTGGCGGCGGGATGGACGAAGGCCGGCTGCTTCCACCCTTCGACCTCGGCCGCGACCAGTCGGCCCTCCTCGACGAGCTCAGCCACGAGCGGGCGACACGACGGGATGTCGTGGCGGTAGTAGTCGGAGAGGTCGCCCAGGGTGCCGACACCGAGAAACCGGGCCGCCAGCACCAGCAGCTCCTTGCGGGCGTCGGACTCGGTCGGCGTCGGCGCGGCCAGCACATCCGCCGGCAGCACCCGCTCGGAAAGGTCGTAGACCCGCGCGAAGTCGTTCGACCGCCGGGTGACGGCGAGCTGACCGGTCACGAAGAGGTACTCGAGGGCGACCTTGGCGTCGTCCCAGTCCCACCACGGTCCCTTGCGACCCTCGCGCTCGCTGAGGTCGGCGGCGACGACCGGGCCGTTGTCGCGGATCCGGGTGACGACCTCGCCGAGGTAGCCGTTGCGGCTGGTTTCCATCTCCCTGATCACGCGCCACGGGTGCCGGGACGGTTCCATCCGCCAGCGGAAGAGGCGATGATGGGCCGTCGGGATGTGCGAGGCCATGTGGCCCCAGTACTCGAACAACTCCCCCGCCCGCGTCGCATCGGGGATGAGCGTGCGCGGATGCGGTCCGAGGCGGGCGAACAGCGGCAGCTCCTGGCTGCGCGCCAGCACGTTCACCGAGTCGATCTGGATCAGCCCGACGCGGTCGAGCACCCGCCGCAGGTGGCGGCGGTCGACCCGGCCCGCGGGACGCCGGTCCGTGAAGCCCTGGGCGGCGAGAGCCATCCGGCGGGCCTCGTCGGCGCTCAGCTCGACGGTTGGGGCCATCGGGTCAGGCGAGTCCTTCCCGACGTCGGCAGAACTCGCCGACGGCGTCGACGAAGGCGTCGAGGTGTTCATCGGTGATGTCCATGCTCAGCGCGAGGTAGCCGCGCGGGGAGATGTAGAACCCGGCGTCGAGGAGGTCGTGGAAGATGAGCTCACGCCAGCGGGGATCGGCGGCGCGCAGGTCGGCGGGGGCGCGTACCGGGCCGGGGACGGGATGGACGTTCACGAGTGATCCCCACCCGGTCGCGGTGAACGGCAGGGGTGAGGCGGCGAACGCCGCGTTGAGCGCGTCGCGCAGCCCGTCGCCCCGCTTGTTGACCGCGGCGAGGGTGTCGGCGTCGACCAGCGACTCGTGCACCGCCGCGCCGACGGCCATCGTGAAGGCGTTGTTGTTGAACGTGCCGCCGTGGGTGAGCCCGCCGGCATGCGGGTCGAAGGCGGCCATCAGGTCGCGCCGGCCGCCGAACGCACCGAACGAGAGCCCGCCGGCGAGGTACTTGCCGACCGTCGTCATGTCCGGAGTGATGCCGAGCAGTTCCTGCGCCCCGCCGACGGCGAGCCGCGAGGTCATCACCTCGTCGAAGATCAGCACGCGTGCCGCTTGCCTCGGTCACACGGCGCAGCGCGGCGAGGAACGCCGGGTCGCCGGGGATGCACCCGGCCGCGCCCATCATCGGCTCGACGAGAACGCGGCCGTCGACGCGCCGTCGGCTGGCGAACTCCGTCTCGACGGCGGCGATGTCGTTGTACGGCAGCACGGAGAAGTCGAACGGCGCCCGCAGCGGGCCGACCGCCCGGACCGAAGTAGAGCAGGCCGCCGTGGTACGCACCGTCGAACACGACGATCCGGTCGCGTCCTGTGGCGTGACGGGCGGTGAGCAGGGCCATGAGGTTGGCTTCGGTGCCCGGAGTTCGTGAAGCGCACCTGCTCGACGGACGGGAAGCGGGCCACGACGGCTTCGGCGAACGCCGCCTCCGGTTCGCTCATCGCGCCGTACGACCAGCCGCGGTCGAGCACGCCGCGGATCGACGTCGGCGACGTCGGGTGGCGACCGAGCAGGCCGGCGGAGTAGTCGCCGAGCAGGTCGACGTAGGTGTGACCGTCGGCGTCGTGGAGATGCGCGCCGTCGGCGCCGACGACCCGAAAGGCGAACGGCTCGATGTGGAGGACGGAGCGGGTGTTGCCACCGGGCATGACCGCCGCGGCCCGCGTCGGCCAGCTCACGGCTGCGCGGATGTTCGGCCACGTACGTTCGCGGTGGCCGCGGCGACGACGTCGTCGAGGGTGTTGCCGGTCATCGACCGCCGACAATTACCGGCGGCGGTCAGACGGTCGGCCAGAGGTTGACGGTGGCGTGGATGCCGCCATCAGCCGAGATGATCTCGCCGGTGATCGCGCGGGAGGCGTCGGAGGCGAGGAACACGACCGTGTCGGCGACCTCCTCCGGGGTCGAGACGCGTCGGGTCGGAATGACGTCGAGGACGGCGTCGGCGACGCCGGGCTTGGCGAGGTTCTCGTGCCACAGGTCGGTGTCGACGACGCCGGGCGCGACGGCGTTGGCGCGGATGCCGCGCGGCCCGTACTCCATCGCGAGGGCGCGGGTCATCCCGTCCAGCGCCGCCTTCGTCGCCGCGTACAACGCCCGTCGGGGCGCGCCGCGGCGCCCGCTGATCGAGCTGATCGACACGATCGATCCCGAGCCGCCCTGGAGCATCGCGGGGAGGACGGCGGCGGTGAGCAGGAGGGCGGCACGGACGTTCACGTTCCACAGCCGGTCGGCCTCCTCGACCTGGATCCCCTCGCTTTCCTTGCGAACGGCGATGCCGGCGTTGTTCACGAGCACGTCGAGGCGCCCATCGAAGGCGGCGAGCGCCGCGGCCGCGGCCGCGCCGGGACCCTCGGCGGTGCCGAGGTCGGTCGGGAGAACGACCGGGTCGTTGTCCAGATCGGCCGCGACGGCACCGAGCAGTTCGGCGTCGCGGGCGACCAGCGCGACCCGGGCTCCTGCGGCGTCGAGGCCGCGGGCGACGGCGGCGCCGATCCCGCGGCTGGCGCCCGTGACGATCGCGGTGCGTCCGTCGAGCGCGCCCACGGGGTCAGTCGGCTTCGGTGATCGTGACGGAGTTGATGACGACGTCGTCGACCGGACGGTCGCCCGAGCCGGTCTTGACCCCCTGCATCTCGTCGAGCACGTCGAGGCCCTTCACGATCTGACCGAAGAGGCTGTACTGCGGCGGGAGGCGGACGCCGTCGCGGCCCGAGATCAGGAAGAACTGGCTGCCGTTGGTGTTGGGGCCGGCGTTGGCCATCGCGACCGACCCGATCTGGTAGTCGCCGGACTTGGGGAGCTCGTCGGCGAAGCGGTAGCCGGGCCCGCCGCGGCCGGTGCCGGTCGGGTCGCCGCCCTGGCACATGAACCCGTTGATGATCCGGTGGAAGATGACGCCGTCGTAGTAGTGGTGGAGGGCGAGGAACACGAAGTTGTTCACCGTCTGCGGTGCCTTCACCGCGTCGAGGGCGATGACGATCTCGCCGAGCGACGTGTCGAGCGTCGCCGTGTACCGCTTCGCGGGGTCGATCCCCATCGCCGGCGGCTCCGAGAACTGCTGACGTTGGGGCGCGGAACCATCGAGCGGCGGAAAGTCGGATGCCATGGCGGGCACCCTAACGGCCCACCCCTCCCTCCCCCATCTGGGCGCGATTCCTTCTCACGGACCGATCTGGGCGGCAATTCTTCTCAGCTGTTGAGAACATCCGCGCCCGGAACGAGGTGCGGAGCCCACCGACGGAGGATCCGCACGGATGCGTTCGGCCTCCCTGGCCGCGTGCCGGGTGATCCCGCGATAGCTGAAGCGGACGACGATCCACCCCATCGCGGTGAGCTCGTTGTCCCGCACCCGGTCCTTCTCGAACTGCCACTTGTTGCGACCGTGCGTCTCCCAGCCGTCGCACTCGAGGATGACGATCGAATCGATGAAACGGAAGTCGACCTCGTAGCCGCTGACGATCGGATGGAACTCCACTGGCGGCAGCCGATAGGTCGCCACCAGCTTGCGCATGGCCGGCTCGAGCACGCTGTCGACCGGCTTGCCGTCGATGACCCATTCGTCGAGCGCATCTCGCAACGCAGGAACGCCGGCCCGGCCGCGCCGTGAATGGCGGATGACGGCGCGGCGCAGCGCGACCGGGGATGCCAGTCCGTTCGTGATGACGTGGCCCACCGCGCCCGGCACCGAGTCGCAATCGAGGGCGCCGAGATCACAGAGCGTGCGGAGGATGTTCGTGGCCCGGATGCCCTTCCTGAGCACGGGCTTGAGATCGAGGTGGTCGCGAGGACGGTGGATGCACGCGCCCTCGATCGTCGCTCGGCGAGTGCGCTCGACCAGCATGACGTCGGGCGATTCACCCTCGGGACGTGGAATGCCCCAGAGGTGGGCCGCAGAGCGGTGCGACGCCATCGCCCGGTCGCCGGCTGCGAGAACAGCTGCAGCGATGGTCTGCTCCACCGTGATCTCGGCGCCGTACATGCGAGCGACGTTCTGGTGCACCCGCTCGAGCGACCCATTGTCCAGGGCGCGGTACCACGTCGCCGTCGAGATGCCGAGCCGGCGGGCTGCTGCCCGGGTCACCAGTCCGTGGTGATCGTGGGCGTATTCGTCCAAACGTTGAAGGTCCATACCCCCTGGGGGGTGCGCACCGCCGAAAGGGGAAAGCGCACTCCATCTGGGCGCAGAATTTCTCGACATCTGGAAAGAACCGCGCCCAGATCGGTCCGTGAGAAGGATCGCGCCCAGATCGTGGGTGGGGGGTCAGTTGCGGGCGTTGTAGTCGGCGATGAGGGCGTCGGACTGGTCGGCCGCGTCGGCGAGGGACGACGCCACGTCGGCGCCGTTGAAGATCGCCGCCACGGCGGAGGCAGTCACCGAACGCACCTCGCGCAGCGGTCCGATCACCGGCCCGACGGCGGCGAAGTCGTCGGCGCCGGCGACGACCTGGTCGTAGGACACCTTGAACCGCGGGTCGTCCCGATAGGTCGCGCGCAGCGGGTCGAGCCGCAACGCGCCCTGGTTCACCGGCGCGTAGCCGGACCGGGCCGCCCACTCCGACTGCGTCTCGGCCTTGACGAGGTACGTGATGAAGTCCCACGCCGCCGCGACTTCTTCGTCCCCCTTGCCGGCGGTGAGGTAGAGCGCACCGCCACCGACGGTCGCCGATTCGGTCTCGCCCGGCCCCGGCATCGGACCGACCCCCACGTCGGCGGGGGTGAGTCCGGGGATCAGCCCCCCGCCGAGGGCGTCCAAAACGGTGCCCAACGCGGCGGACGTGGCGATCGCCATCGCCGCCGGGGCGTCTGGGTCGGCGAGCTTGAGCAGAGCGTCCTGCCCCTGGGGGTTGTCGCCCACCGTGACCGCCAACCCGTCGTTGATCAGCGACTGCACGTACGTCATCACCTCGACCCCGAACGGCCCGGCGTACAGCACCCGCGTCGCCGGCGCCAGGCGACCGTTGCCGTTGTCGGCGTACGGCTCGCCGGCGCGGGCGAACCACTGCTCGAGGAACCACCCACCGCCCGAATCAACGCCAGAGTCGAGGGCGATCCCCGTCCCCGCCGCGCCCGAGTCGACGAGCGCCTGGGACGTCGCCCGCAGCTGCTCGAGCGACACCGGCGAGACATCGGGATCGAGGCCGGCCTCCTCGAACATCTTGCGGTTGTAGTAGAGGACGGGGTTGCTGACGTTGAACGGCATGCCCCACTGCACCCCCTCGGTCTGGTAGGCGAGGAGCGCCCGGGGAAGCAGCGGCGTCGTGTCGTAGTCGCTCGACTCGATGCATGCTCCGACCGGGATGACCGAGTCGGAGTCGGCGAGCTGCTGGACCGTGTACTCGGGGAAGATCGCCAGCCCGGGCCGGCCGCCCTGCCGGCTCTGCGTGAACTTGTCGATCACCTCCCGGTACCCGCCCTGGTTCTCGATGCTGACTCGCACCTTGTCCTGACTGGCGTTGTAGGCGTCGGTCAGTTCGGTCAGCACCCCCTCGAGGACGCCGCTCAAGCCGTACCACAGCGTGATCTCCACCGGGTCGGTGACACCATCGAGGGCGTCGACCGGGCACGGCGGCAGCGCGTCGAGCGGCGTCGTGGTCGTGGTGGCGATCGTCGGCGGGCTGGTGGGCGGCAGCGTCTGCCCGGGCACCGTGCTCGGCGGCGGTCCGGCGACGGTCGTCGCGGTCGTCGTGACCGGTACCTCCTCGTTGCCCGCCTGCAGGATCGACTTCCCCGACGAACACGCGGCGAGCAAGACGCACGCGAGCAGCGCCCGCCGGACCGCGCTCAACCCTTCACCGCCCCAGACGTCAATCCCCGCACGAGCTGGCGCTGGAAGATCAGCAGCCCGACGAAGATCGGGATGGCAGCGATCACCGTGCCCGCCATCACCAGGTTGGGCTCGTCGAGGCGGGCCTCGCTGATCTGCTTCAGCCCGACCGGCAACGTGTTCATGTCCGACTCGGTCGTGATCAGGACCGGCCAGAGGTACTGGAACCAGGAGGACAGGAACGTCAACAACGCGAGCGCCCCGATGGTCGGCCGCACCAGCGGCACCGCGACGTGGCGCAGGAATCCGACGTGTCCGACACCGTCGATCGCCGCCGCGTCACGGAGATCGCGTGGCAGGGTGAGGAAGACCTGGCGAATGAGGAACGTCCCCAACGCAGTCGCCAGGAACGGAACCGCCAGACCTTGGTACGTGTTCAGCCACCCCAACGTGTCGACGGTGCGCCGGTTGACCACCACCGTCGCCTCGAACGGGACGAGGAGCGTGGCGAGGAACACGACGAACAGCAGCGTGCGACCGGGGAACTCGAGGATGGCGAAGGCGTAGCCGGACAGCACCGACGTCACGATCTGGGCGACCATCACGAGCACCGTGACCACGATCGAGTTGACCATGTAGCGCCCGAAGTGGCCGTCGGTCCACGCGTCCCGCAGCACGTCCAACGTGAAGGCATTCGGGACCAACGGGTTCTGGAGGACCTTGTCCCCCGGCTTCAACGCCGCCACGACGGACGTGTACACGGGGAACAGCACGAGCCCGGACACGACCACGAGCAGCCCGTAGCGCCCGACGGCCCGCCAGCCCCTCGGGGCGTCGTACGTCGTGGTCGCGTCACCGGCCACGGGCCGCGACCTCAGGCATAGTGGACCCGCCTGGTCAACCCGGCGAGCTGCAGCAGCGATACCACGAGCATCACGACGAACAGCAGCACGGCCACCGCGGCCTGCAGCCCGTCGTTGTTGTTGATGATCGAGGTGGTGCCGTAGGTCAGGTACGTCAGCGTCGTCGTCGAGTCCTGCGGACGGGGCCCGCCGTCGGTCAGCAGATCGATCTCGCCGTACGCCTGGAACGCCCGCGCCGTCAGCACGATCACGACGAACAGCAACGTCGGACCGAGCAGCGGCAGGGTCAGGCTCCAGAACCGGCGGATCCCGCCCGCGCCATCGACGACCGCGGCTTCGTGGACGTCGCGGGGGATCCCCTGCAGCCCGGCGGTGATGAGGATGAACGTGAACCCGAGGTTCGCCCAGATGCTCGTGACGGCGACCGACACCAGCGCGGTGCCCGGGTCGCGCAGCAGTCCGGGAGACTTGAGGACCGGGAACAGGTCCGAGATCCAGCCGATGTTGGCGAGCACGCCGACGTCCGGCTGGAGCAGGAACAGCCACATCAGGCTGGCCACCGCGACGCCCGTCGCGACCGTCGAGGAGAAGATCGTCCGGAACGCCCCGATGCCACGCAGGTACTTGTCGGCGAGCACGGCCAGACCCACGCCGAGCGCCACGCCGATCGGCACGGTGATGAGGGCGAACTTGATCGTGACCCAGAGGGCGTGCTGAAACTCCTCACTGCGCGCGACGTCGACGTACTGATCCCAGCCGTTCGACACGCAGTTCTCGCCCTGGGCGTCACAGCGCGCCTGGCCGAGCCAGATCGCCCGGCCGAGCGGATAGAGCACGAACACGACCAGGATCACGAGCGACGGGGCGAGCATCCACACCGCGGTCGGGACGTCGCGCCAGCGGGATTGCGTCGTCCGCTGGCGTGCCATCACGCAACGGGGGCTGCGCCCCCGAACCCCATCGCCATCCGGCTCGCTGGCGCTCGCTCGGCTGGCACGAGCTCGCTCCGCTCACTCATCACGCGTGACAGTAGGTCATCACCCCGGCATCGGTCGGGACGCCCGGAGTAGCCTCCCCGGCATGGATCCCCAGGGTGAGCCCGACCTCGACGCGATCGCCCAGGACCTCGCCGACGTCGAAGCCGAGCTGGACCGGCTCGCCGGCGCGGCGCCCGGAGAGGACGACGACACCTCACCGGGACCGGCGAGCTCTTGAAGTCGGGACGGGCGGCCGCCGTGGCCGCCGGCGGGATCGGGGTCGGCGTGCTCGTGGCGGCCGGCCGCAAGCTCAGCCGCATGGCGAGCTGGCGATCGCGGCGGATGTGGAAGATGACCGCGCGAGGCGCCACCCGCTACGCCGGTACCAAGGCCCGCCAGCTCGTGACGCCCGCCGAACGGCGCGCCGCCCTCGACGAGCAGTTCGCCATCCGCACGGCCGAGGACGTCGCCAAGGAGCTCGGCGAGATGAAGGGCGTGCTGATGAAGGTCGGCCAGCTCATCAGCTTCATCGTCGAGGCGCTCCCCGACGAGGCCCAGGCTGCACTCGCCTCGCTGCAGGCCGACGCCGCGCCGATGGCGCCCAGCCTCGCGGCCGAGGTCGTCCGAGAGGAGCTGGGCGACGAGCCCGAGCGGGTGTTCCGCAGCTGGGAGGACCTCCCGGTCGCCTCGGCGAGCATCGGCCAGGTCCACCGCGCCGTCACCACCGAGGGTCGCGACGTCGCGGTGAAGGTGCAGTTCCCCGGCGTCGGGGCCGCGATCGAGGAGGACCTCGACGGGGCCGAGCTGATGTACACGATGTTCTCGGCGATCGCCCTCAGCGGCCTCGACGCCCGCTCGCTCGTCGACGAGCTGCGTGCCCGCATGCGCGAGGAGCTCGACTACCGCCTCGAGGCCGGCAACATCACCGAGTTCGCCCGCCACTTCGCCGGCCATCCGTGGGTCCGGATCCTGAACCTCGTTCCAGAGCTGTCAGCGACGCGCGTGCTCACGACGGAGTGGGTGGAGGGGATGCCGTGGGACCAGTTCGTCGCCACGGCGTCGACGGAGACGAAGCATCGGGCCGGTGAGGTGATCTGGCGCTTCGGCCAGCACGCCGTGCACCGCCTCGGCGCGTTCAACGGCGATCCGCATCCGGGCAACTACCGGTTCCATCACGACGGCAGTGTCACGTTCCTGGACTTCGGGCTCGTCAAGCGGTGGGAGCCCGGCGAGTGGGAGCGGCTCGAGCCGAGCCTCGATGCGATCGTCGTGCACCGCGACCCGGACCTCCTCATCACCGCCATGGAGCACGCCGGCTTCCTCGCGCCCGGACACGGCCTCGATCCCGAGCTCGTCTACGACTACGTCTCGAGCCCGTACCAGCCGTACCTGGTCGACGAGTTCACGTTCACGCGGGACTGGATGCGGGACACGCTGGCCCGCATCGTCGACCTCAGCGGTCCGCACGCCGGCGTGATCGCCAAGCTCAACATGCCGGCGAGCTTCGTCATCCTCGACCGGGTCGTCTGGGGGATCAGCGCGATCCTCGGCAAGCTCAACGTCACTGCGCCCTGGCGGGCGATGCTGCTCGAGTACCGCACGGGCGCCCCGCCGGCGACGGAACTCGGCACCGACGAGACGGCGTGGCGGGATCGCGTCGTTGAGAGGTGAAGTCCCGGTTCAGCACGCCGGCGCCTCCAGGCGCTTCGGCGGCTGCGTCATGAACGGCCTGGCTTGAGCGGGTCACTCGACGTTGATGACGCCCATCATCGACGAGTGGAAGTTGCAGACGTACTCGTAGGAGCCCGGGTCGGCGATCGAGAACTCGATCGTCTCGCCCGCCCCGACCTCCTCGTTGAACACGCCGAGGGTGTCGGTGAGCGTGTGGGCGGCGCCGGTCTCGTTGACGACGGTCACCGTTCCACCGGCGGCGAGCACGGTCTCGGGTGGAAAGGCGAACTCGGTGATCGTGATCGTGGCGCCTTCCCCACCCCCGCCGCCTCCGGTCCCGGCCGGCGCAGTGGTCGCGCCCGCCGCCTCCGTCCCGGGTGAGGTCGTCGCCGCGGCCCCGTCGTCGTCATCGTCGTCATCGCCGCAGGCGGCGAGCGGGAGCAGCACCGAGCCGGCGATCGCCGCGGTGACCATCAAGCGTCGCATCGTCTTCTCCTCGTTGGGGTCGAAGCGTCAAATGTACGCTCGCCCGACCATGAACACGATGACGATCCGCCGCGCCGTCAACGGCATCGAGCTCGACGTGATCGAGGCCGGCGACCCGGAGGCTCCGGCGATCGTCCTCGCCCACGGGTTCCCCGAGTGCGCCCACTCGTGGCGCCACCAGATCGAGCCGCTCGCCGACGCCGGATACCACGTCCTGGTGCCGGACCAGCGCGGCTACGGCAGCTCGACCGCGCCGACGGAGGTCGAGGCCTACGGCATCGAGCACCTCGCGGGAGACCTGCTCGGCCTCCTCGACGACACCGGGCACGACGACGCCGTGTTCGTCGGCCACGACTGGGGCGCGCTGGTGGTGTGGGACCTCGCCCGGCTGCACCCGCAGCGGGTGCGGGCGGTCGTCGGCGTGAGCGTCCCGTACACCCAGTGGCCGACGGCGCCCACGCGAGTTGATGAAGGCGATCTGGGGCGACCGGTTCTTCTACATCCTCTACTTCCAGCCGGTCGGGCCGGCCGAGACCGAGCTCGAGGCCGATGTCGAGCGCACGATGCGGGGGATGCTCTGGGGCGCGTCCGGCGAGGCGTACGTCGAGGACCGCCCCGACCCGCCGCCGATGGAGGGCACCGGCTTCCTCGACATCATCGAAGCGGCCGGCCCGATCCCGAACGAGCTGCCGGCGTGGTTGACGCCCGAGGACCTCGCCGTGTACGTCGACCACTTCCGCACGAGCGGGTTCTTCGGACCGATCAGCTGGTACCGCAACCTCGACGCCAATTACGAGCGGACGAAGGACCTCCCCGTCCCGTCGGCGCCGAGTTGGTTCATCGGCGGCACGTACGACATCGTCATCGCCAGCCGGCCGGGGTACGTCGAGGCGATGGACGGCCTGCTGCCGAACCATCGGGGCAGTGTCCTCCTCGACCGGATCGGCCACTGGACCCAGCAGGAGGCGCCGGACCAGTTCAACGCGGCGTTGCTGGGATTCCTGCGGGAGCTCGACGGCGAGCGCTCCGCCGCGGCAGCTGGCTGAACGGCCGCACGCACGGCCGGGACCACCCGAGCCCGGCGACCTTGTGCGCCGGCGGCCAGCGGTCGTCGCGGCTGTACGCCCACCACTCGAACGGGTTGAGGTAGTACGCGCACGTCTCGACGACCTTGGTGAACGGCTCCCCCCGACGGCGCACGAGCCACACGACCGCACCCGCCGCGCCGCCGAGCACCGTCCAGCCGACGTACAGGACCGGAAACAGCGGGCCGAGCCACCGCGCCTGCCAGATGTGAACGTCCTCATGATCGGTGACCAGCCTCGCCCGACGGGGTGACGTGAGGACGTCGTCACCGGCTCCGCACACGACGTTGCCGAGGGTGATCGCGAAGCCCTTCCGGATGCGCAGGCCGCGGACGTACACGTGGCGGTCGGCGCGCTCGCTGAGTTGCGTGACGAACCCGGCCGCGCGGCCCTGCGTCGCGGCGACCCCGTGGGCGACGATCGCGGCCGTGGTCATCGGCAGGCCCCACGTCGAGTCGAGGGCGAACGCCAGCGGACCGGTCGGTGCCCGCCAGCCGTAGATCCGCCGCGCGCCCGAGATCGCCCCGTTCGCCGCTCCGATGGCCGCCGCCGGCCAGGTCAGCCCGACCAGCGACCAGCTGAGACCGGCGAGCGCCCCGCCGGCGACGGCGACGCCCGCGGCCTCGAGGACGGCCGGGTACGCCGGACCGGCGTCGGTCAATTGCGGAGCTTGGCGAGCAGCCTCAGGATCTCCAGGTACAGCCACACCAGCGTGACGAGCAGGCCAAAGGCGGCGTACCACTCATAGTCCTTGGAGAGCCCGGCCTTGCTCCCGCGCTCGATGAAGTCGAAGTCGAGCGCGAGGTTCACCGCGGCGAGCCCGGCGACGAAGAAGCTGAAGAGGATGCCGAAGAGGCTGGGCTCATTGATGAAGGGGACCTCGCCGCCGAACAGCGTGATCACGAACGACACCAGGTACAGCACCATCACGCCGAGCGTGGCGAAGATGACGGTTCGGCGGAACTTTTCCGTGACCTTGATGATGCGGGTGCGGTAGAGCACGAGCATCACAGCGAACACGCCGAGGGTGGCCCCGACGGCCTGGACGACGATGCCCGGATACGCCGCCTCGAACGCGGCCGAGATCGCACCGACGAAGAACCCTTCGGCGATCGCGTAGATCGGCCCGAGGATCTTCGCCCACTGGGGACGGAACCACAGACCGATGACGCAGGCGAACCCGATCGCCACGCCGACCAGGGCCACCCCGGGGAACTCGACCTGGTCGCCGTCCGTGGGCGTGGCCTGCCAGCCGGCGATCGCACCGCCGAGGAGCAGGACGAACAGCACCGCCGTGGCACTGATCGTGCCGCTCACCGTCATCGCCCCTGCCCACGGGCTCACCGGACCGTCGTCGACCCGCGTGCCGGGCTCCACTGGCGGCGGCCAGACCTGACCACCCGGGCTCGGCGGCTCGGGGGCGGCCCAGCCGGCCCGCGCCTCCTCGATCCGCTTCTCGTTCAACATCGGGTTGGGCACGGGAGACTCCCTTTCACGCCCGGCGCCCGGCGGCGCCGTCGAGCAAAATGTATCGGCCGGGACACCCCCACCGCGGCCGCCGTCCGTCCCGCTCGGCAAAGAACGGTCCGACAACCAGGAGAATTGGGTGGGCGCGCTTGACCGCGTCGGTATCGTGAGCACATTCCCCGCTCGCGCGGGTGGACACTTCGCCCGACGACAACACCCGTAGCGGGACGGTACATATGAGGAGCCGCCGTGGCCAAGGATCGCGTTGAACGCGATGACGAAGATCTCGTACGCCTGTACCTGACCGATATCGGTCAGTACACCTTGCTCACCAAGGACGACGAGGTCCGGCTGGCCAAGGCGATCGAGGCGGGCAAGGAGGCCATCGAGGCCCTCGACGCCGGGGGCAAGGACGTGACGGCGACGCGGCGACGTGAGCTCCGCCGCACCGCCCGCCAGGGCGAGGAGGCCGAGCGCCAGTTCGTCCAGTCCAACCTGCGCCTCGTGGTGTCGATCGCCAAGAAGTACCAGGCATCGGGCCTGCCGCTGCTCGACCTCATCCAGGAGGGCAACCTCGGCCTGATGCACGCCGTCGAGAAGTTCGACTGGCGCAAGGGGTTCAAGTTCTCGACCTACGCCACGTGGTGGATCCGTCAGGCCATCACGCGTGGCATCGCCAACACCGGCCGCACGATCCGCCTCCCGGTGCATGCCGGCGACACGCTCGCCCGGCTGCAGAAGGCGCGCTCCCGGCTGGAACTCAAGTACGGTCGCCCGGCCACGCTCGCCGAGCTCGCCCGCGAGGTCGAGATGCCGGAGGACAAGGTCACCGAGGCGCTGCGCTTCGCGGCCGAGCCGTTGTCACTGTCCGAGCCGCTGCGCGAGGACGGGGACGCCGAGCTGGGTGACGTCGTCGAGGACCGCTCGGCCGAGAGCCCGTTCGAGGTGGCCGCCACCGCCCTCCTGCCCGATGAGATCGCCCGCCTGCTCGCGCCGCTCGACGAGCGCGAGCGGGAGATCCTCAAGCTCCGCTTCGGGCTCGACCGCGGCGAGCCGCGGACGCTGGAGGAGGTCGGCGAGCACTTCAACCTCACCCGGGAGCGCATTCGCCAGATCGAGGCCCGGGCGATGAGCAAGCTCCGCCACCCGTCGAGCGACACCGGCGCCCGCGACCTCCTCGCCGTCTGACCCGGGCGCTCGCCTCGCGCCGCACCCGGCGTTCTTGCATCTGATCTGCGCGTCAGGGCGCGCAAACGAGGTGCAAGAACGGGACGGATTCAGCCGCCCGAGCCGTAGGGCCGGGTGAGGATCTCGAGCCAGTGCCCGTCGGGGTCCGCGAAGTAGCACCCGCGCCCGCCGTCCCTGGTGTTGATCTCACCCTTGCCCGACGCGTCGGGGTTGGCGAAGTAGTCGATCTGGCGCTCCTGGATCCGACCGAAGATCTGGTCGAACTCGTCGTCGCTCACCAGGAACGCGTAGTGCATCGGGTGGACGTCGCCGTGGTCGTCGGCGAAGTCCAGCGACACGCCATTGTCGGCCTCGACGATGAGGAACGGCCCGAACGGCTTCGGCGCCGGCAGCCCGAGGACTTCGCTGATGAACTCGGCCGACGCCCGCTTGTCCGTGGCGTGAACGATCGTGTGGTTCAGCTGGACGCTCATGCCACCCACGCTACGGGCGGCCCGGCGATCAGACCGCGGCGCGCACCTGATCGAGGTCGGCGGCGCCGATCACCAGGCGGGTGCCGGAGGCGAGGTAGACGAGCTCGATGTTGACGCCCGCGTCGGCGAGCTTGCGGGCGACCTCGCCGAGCACACCGGGACGGTCCTCGACCTCGACGACGACGACCTCGCGCTCCTCGACGGAGGAGAACCCGGCCCCCTCGAGCGCCTGCCGGGCACCGGCGGCGTCGTCGACGAGCAGGTGGATGACGGACGATCCGGGCGTGGCCGCGCCGCAGACCCCGCCGATGTTGATGCCGGCGGCGCCGAGTGCCTCCCCCATTCCGGCGAGTGCGCCCGGCTGATCCTCCACCGTGACCGCGAGATCCGTTGCCATGACCGGTCTCCTTCCTCTCGAGCCCCCTCGTCCGGTCTACGAGCGCAGCCGGGCCATGTCAACGGGAGACGCGAGCGCGTGGCGGCGGCGAGCGGAGGTGGACGGGAATCGAACCCGCCGGACGGGGATCACCCGTCCCAACCGCTTTGAAGGCGGCGGGGCCCACCAGGCGCCCGGACACCTCCCGGGACGGCCAACCGTATCCCGTCCACCTCCGCCCGCCGCTCACCGACTCATCGTTCTGTCCGTCGCAACCGACCGATCCGGGCAGTTTCCGACCGACAGAACGGGGGGCGGTTGGAGAGCGCGCACCCCTTCTGTACGTTCGCCTCACCGACATCCTCCGGGGACTCACCGGCCCGCCACCGGGCCCACCTCGGGAGGTCGCCCATGGCCGTCACCGTCTGTTGGTCGGCGAAGGGAGGCAGCGGCACCACGGTCGTCGCCGCCACGCTCGCCCTCGCCAGCCGCACCGACTCCTTGCTCATCGACCTCGACGGCGAGCTGCCGGCCGTGCTCGGACTCCCCGAGCCCGCCGGGCAGGGCATCGCCGACTGGCTGGCGTGCGACGCTCCGCCATCGGCGCTCGCCGACCTCGCCGTCGGGGTCAATCGCACCACCCAACTCGTGCCGCGCGGATCACGTCCGGTCGACCGACACTCGCCCCGTTGGGCCGCCGTCGGGGAGTGGCTCGGCGAGCGCCCGTTCGCGGTGATCATCGACGCTGCCACCGGCGACCCACCGAACCCGCTCGGCGAGGTCGGGCGCACGCTGCTCGTCACGCGGGCGTGTTACCTCGCCCTACGACGCGCGGCCGCCATGCCGTGGCGCCCCGACGGTGTGGTCCTGGTCGCCGAGCCCGGTCGGGCGCTGCGCGGACCCGACGTCGAGCGGGCCGTCGGGGCGCCCGTCGTCGCCGCGGTCAGCATCGATCCGGCGGTCGCCCGTGCGGTCGACTCGGGCCTGCTGGCCGCCCGCCTCCCGCGGCTGCTGCAGCGTGAGCTCCGGGGGGCGGCATGAGCGCCGTCAACCAGCAGTTGCTCGACGCGCTCTGCCGTGCCGCCGAGGAGGATGACGGCGAGGTCCACGCCGTCGTCCGCTCGCACGTCCGGCGGGTCGCTCCGCTCGCCACCCCGGCGGACAGCGAGCAGCTCGTGCGCGCGGCGGTCGCCCGACTCGACGGCCTGGGTGCGTTGGACACGGTGCTCCACGACACCGACGTCGACGAGGTGCTCGTGAACGCGGGCGGCGACATCTGGGTCGAGCGCGACGGCGTCACCCATCCGGCCGGCTCGATCGGCGCGGCCGACCTCGCCGTCGTGGTCGAACGGATCCTCGCCCCGCTCGGCCGCCGCCTCGACCGCACCAACCCGGTGGTCGACGCCCGTCTGCCGGACGGATCGCGGGTGTGCGCGGTCGTCCCACCTGTGGCGCTCGACGGAGCGTGCCTGTCGGTGCGCCGATTTCGCGAACGCGCGCTGCCGCTCGATGCCTTCGGTGAGCGCGCTGTCACCGAGCTCCTCGACGCGCTCCTCGTCGGCCGGTGCAATGTCCTCGTCTCGGGCGCGACCTCGTCGGGCAAGACCTCACTCCTCAACACGATGCTCGGACGAACCGCAGCCGGCGAGCGACTCGTGATCATCGAGGACACCGCGGAGCTGGCCCCGGCGCACGACCACCTCGTCCGCCTCGAGGCCCGACCCCCCACCCCCGACGGGCCGCCGGCCGTGACGCTCGAACAGCTCGTGCGCACCGCGCTCCGGCTGCGTCCGGACCGCCTCGTCGTCGGAGAGGTACGTGGCACCGAGGTCCTCGGGCTGGTCCAGGCGCTCAACACCGGCCACGACGGCTCGTGGTCCACGTGCCACGCCAACAGCGCGCTCGATGCGTTGCACCGACTGGAGTCACTCATCATCCAGGCCGCGCCGGCATGGCCGCTCGTCGCCGTGCGGCACCAACTCATGAGATCGATCGACGCCGTCGTGCACGTCGAGCGCACTGGCCGGGCCGCCCGACGCGTTGTCGAGGTCGCCGAGGTCGTGTCGTACCTCGATGGCAGCGAGCGGTTGCAACTGCAACCACTACTGACCGAGCAGGCCGTCGTCGGCCGACTCACGAGAGCCCGGTCCTCGTGACGAACGTCGTCCTCCCCGGGCTCGTCGCCGTGGCGGTTGCCCTCATTGCCGCCGCCACGAGTCGGTGGGTCGTCCCCGGTCGGACGGTCGCCGGCGGTGCTCCGGCAACGAACCCGGTCGGCACTCGACGCCGTTCAACGCGAGGCCGGCTCCGAACCGAGGACGACGACGTGGCGGCATGGTGCGAGCAGGTCGCCCGGGGCGTGCGCGCTGGACACTCACTCGGCCACGCCGTGATCCAGGCGGGTGCTGCCGCGCCCGCCGGCTCGGAGGTGTTCCAACCGATGGTGCGCGCACTCGGCCGCGGGCGCGGACTGGCGGACGCGCTCAATGAGACCGTCGTCGACGACCCGTCCTCGGCGTCGGGCCTCGTCGTCCCCGTCCTGTCCGCGTGTGCCGAGCTCGGTGGACCGGCCGCACTGCCGCTCGAGCGGGTCGCCGCGACGCTCCACGCCCGGTCCGCCGAGCGGCAGGAGCGCCGGACGAACAGCGCGCAGGCCAGACTCTCTGCCCGCGTTCTGACCACCATGCCCGTCGGCGTCCTCGCGCTGCTGTCCTTCGCTGAACCCGCAGTTCGCTCGACCCTGACGACGCCGGCGGGAATCGCCTGCGTCGTCGCCGGTGCGACGTTCAACGTCGCCGGGTGGTGCTGGATGCGCCGCCTGATCGGCGGTGACCGATGAGCGACACCAGCCCGCTCGCCGGCAACGTCGCGACCGTGGCCGGGCTGCTCACGGTCGCGGCCGTCCTCGTCCTGGCCCGCGCCGCCAGACGGCCCACGTCTTGTCGACCGGCCAGCCCGGTGCGGCCGCGTCGCCCCAGTGGACCGATCCGGGTCGCGTGCGCCGTCGTTGTCCTCGGTCTCGTCGCCGGCGGGATCGCGTTCGTCGGCCCGGCACCGGTGGTCGTCGGCGGCGGGGTGGCCACGATCGTCCTGGTGAGACGCCGCCGCACGTCACGCTCCCGACGGGCGCGGGCGATCGAGTTGGCGATGCCCGACAGCATCGAGCTGCTCGTGCTGTGCGTGCATGCCGGCCGGTCGCCCACCCAGGCGGTCGTCGAATTGGCGCGGCGGGCGCCGCCAGCCGTACGCCCCGGATTCGTCGCGGTCGAGCGGCAACTGCACCGCGGTCGAGGCCTCGCCGACGCCCTCGCCGAGCTTCCCCGCGAGCTCGGTCCCGCGGCGCGGGAGCTCGCGTCGTCGATCGCGATGGCGGATCGCGACGGTCTGCCGCTCGCTCCGGTTCTCGACCGCCTCGCCGCCGAGGCGCGCAGTGAACGACGGCGCCTCGGCCAGGCCGAGGCGCAGCGACTCCCGGTGCGCCTCTCGTTCCCACTCGTCGTCTGCACGCTGCCGTCCTTCGTCCTCCTCGCCATCGCGCCGGCGGTGCTCGGCGCCATCTCGACGCTGCGGGGCACCGTCCCGTGAGCCGTCCGCACCAACCTTCCGCCGTCTGGAGTCCCGATGCCTGTTGCCCTGGTTGCCCTGCTCGCCCGGCTGCACGCCGCCCTGCTGATGGTCACCGATCCGTCCACTCGCCCTGCCCTCGCCGCCCGGCGGGGACGCGGCGACCAGGGTCAAGCGACCACCGAGTACGCCCTCGTCCTCCTCGCCGCCGCGCTGGTGGCCCTGCTCGTGGTCGCGTGGGCGACGGCCGGTGGTGGCGCCGGCAAAATCGCCCGCCTCTTCAATCGGGTCATCGACTCGGTGATCGAGAAGGTCTAGGAGCGCCGGAGCGAGCGGCGTCCGATGGTGTCCGATCCGAGTCCGGGCAGGCGGCGGTGGAGCTGGCGCTCGTGCTGCCGGTGGTGGTGGTGCTCCTGCTCGGGCTGCTCCAGGTGGCGCTCGTGGGCCGGGACCAGCTGGCCATCGAGTTGGCGGCGCGCGAGGCGGCTCGGGCGGCGGCCGTCGCCGCCGACCCCGTCGGAGCGGCCCGGGCCGCCGCCGACCGGGTCACGACGTTGCAACCACTCTCCGTCGACGTGAGCCTGTCGGCGACCACCGTCAGCGTCACGGTCGGGCACCGCAGCCGAACCGACATCGCGCTGATCGGGCGGCTGATCGACGACGTCGACCTGCGCGCCACGGCGACGATGGCCCTGGAGCCGCCGTGAGCGCCGATCTCCACCGCCGTGTCCGCCGTGTCCGCGTACTGTCGGGTGGTGGACCTGCACGGGACGGTCGAAGTCGTCGGGACGATGCCGGTGCTGTCACTCACCGGGTCGGTCGACCTCGCCACCGTCGCGGTGTTGCGAGATCTCCTCCTCCGCCTGGCCGCCGAGCACCCCGGTCAGCGCGTCGCCGTCGAGTCTGGACGGCGTCGACACGCTCGACGACACCGGGCTCGGCGTGTTGCTCGGTGCCGCCGGGCGCGCTCGGCAGAACGGTGGCGACGTCGTGATCGTGTGCGGGAACGAGCAAGTCCGTGAACGATTCACCCTCACCGGGCTCGACCGCGCCGTCACGGTGGCAACGGCGCTCACCGCCATCGGCCCATGACGACCGACGACGCCGAGGACCTCTACCACATCGCCCTGGCCGAGGACTGGGCGGCGGCACGGGCGAGCGGCGAGTACACCGCCAGTACCCGCGGTCGGACGCTCGCCGAAGAGGGCTTCATCCACTGCTCGTTCGCCGAGCAGGTCGAGGCGACGGCGCATCGGTTCTATCGCGACGTCACCGACGCCGTGGTCCTGCGGATCGACCCGGGCCGGCTGCCGAGCCGCGTCGTCGTCGAGGATCTCATCGGCAGCGGCGAGCACTTCCCCCACGTCTACGGGCCGATCCCGGTCAGCGCGGTCGTCGACGTTCGCCCGCTACGCAGCTCGGGAGGAACGGGCTGATCAGCCGACCCGGAACTCCGGGTCGTGCTTGCGGAGCTCGCGGCGGGCGATGGTCATCTTGTGCACCTCGTCCGGCCCGTCGGCGAGGCGCAGGGTGCGCAGATGGGCGTACATCGAGGCCAGCGGGAAGTCGTCGGAGACCCCGCCGCCGCCGTGCACCTGGATCGCCCGGTCGATGATCCGCAGCGCCACGTTGGGCGCGGCCACCTTGATCGCCGAGATCTCCACGGCCGCGGCCTTGTTGCCGACCGTGTCCATCATCCACGCCGTCTTCAGCGTCAGCAGACGCACCAACTCCAGATCGATACGTGACTCGGCGATCCAATCCATGATGTTCGAGCGTTCGGCGATCCGGCGCCCGAACGTCGTACGGGCGAGCGCCCGCTGACACAAGAGTTCGAGGGCGCGCTCGGCGGCGCCGACCGTGCGCATGCAGTGGTGGATGCGTCCTGGTCCGAGCCGCGCCTGGGAGATCGCGAACCCGTCCCCTTGTCCGGCGATCAGGTGGTCGACCGGCACGCGGCAATCGGTGAACTCGAGCTCGACGTGACCCTCGTGGTCCATGTACCCGAACACGGGGAGGGCGCGCTTGATCGTCAGGCCGGGCGTGTCCATCGGTACGAGGATCTGGCTCTGCTGGCGGTGGGGCGGGGCGGCCGGGTCGGTCTTGCCCATCACGATGAAGATCCGGCAGTTCGGGTGCATCGCGCCGGAGATCCACCACTTGCGACCGTTGAGTACGTACTGGTCGCCGTCGCGCTCGATGCGGAGGGAGATGTTGGTGGCGTCCGAGGAGGCCACGTCGGGCTCGGTCATCGCGAACGCGGACCGGATCTCACCCTCGAGCAGCGGGCGCAGCCACGTGTCCTGCTGCTCGGGGGTGCCGAACATCGTCAGCACCTCCATGTTGCCGGTGTCCGGAGCGGAGCAGTTGCACGCCTCGCTGGCGATCGGGCTCCGCCCCATGATCTCGGCGAGCGGCGCGTACTCGGCGTTGGTCAGGCCGGGCCCCCACTCGGAGTGGGGATGGAAGAGGTTCCACAGCCCACGGACCTTGGCTTCGGCCTTCATCTTCTCCATCACTTCGGGCTGGTGATGGGGATTACCAGCCTCGGCGATCTGCTCCTCGTAGAGCCGCTCGTTGGGATACACCCACTCGTCCATGAAGGCGGACAGCCGCTCGCGGTACTCGTTGCAGCGGTCAGTGAAGGCGAACTCCATGGTCGGCGACCGTATCGCTCGGCCCGGTCAGCCCGGTCAATCGAGCTCTGCCTCGGGCGCCGGCCGACCACCGCGGCGACGGTCGGCGACGCGCTCCTTCACTCGCTGCTCCTCTTCGAGCGCGGCCTCCTCGGCGACCAGCCGCTCGAGACTGGCGAACCGATCCGGGTCGAGCCGCCCGTCGGCGATCGCGGCCCGGACTGCGCACCCCGGCTCCTGGTCGTGCTTGCAGTCTCGGAACCGGCAGTGCTCCGTCAGCTCGAAGACGTCGGCGAAGGCCCGTTCGATCCCGTCGCCCGAGAGCCAGAGCGAGATGGCTCGCAAGCCGGGGGTGTCGAGGAGCCAGCCTCCGCCGGGCAACGGGAGCAGCTGGGCGGCGACGGTCGTGTGCCGGCCGCGCTGATCGCCCGTCCGCACGTCGGTGACCTCTTGCACGTCAGCCCCGAGCAGCGCGTTCACCAATGTGGACTTGCCGACGCCGCTGGCCCCGAGGAACGCCAGCGTGCGCCCGCCCCGGGCGAAGGCCCGCAGGTCGTCGATGCCGGCACCGGTGCGTCCGCTGGCGACGAGCACCGGCACCACGAGGGCGACCTCGATCAGCTCCCGCCGCGCCGGCTCGGGGTCGTCGACGAGGTCGGACTTGGTGAGCACCACGGCCGGTTCGGCGCCGCTGTCGAAGGCGAGCACCAGCTCCCGCTCGAGCCGGCGCTGTTTGGGGGTCGCGCCGAACGAGTGGGTGAGGAAGACGACGTCGATGTTGGCGGCGAGTGTGTCCGCGACGGCGCGAGCGCCCTCGAACGAAGCCCGGCGGACCAGGGCCGACCGCCGTGGCAGGACGTGCTCCACGCGCTCACCGTCGGCCGATGGGATCACCCAGTCGCCCACCGCGACGTCGGCGCCGATGTTGCGCACGCGCTGCGCCGACTCGGCGATGTCCGGCCCGTTCACGACGGTGCTCCAGCCCCGGTCGAGCCGGGAGACCCGTCCCGGTGATCCCGGCGCCCCGAGCTCGGTCCACGCCGCGGCGAGCGCATCGTCCCAGCCGAGGGCGCGCAGGTTGGCCCGGTCCACTTCCGCCACACCGTCACGCTACGCTGAGACCCGGGTCGGCCAGGGAAGCTGCCTCGGGGGTTCACGGGGGCGGAGCCCCCCGTGGGAGATGTGACCGATGTCGCCCGACGAGTCGGGTAATCCGCAGTGACGGGCGCCACGTCCCACGCGTAGCGTCACTATCCATGTTCGCCTCCCTCGCGCGCGTGTGCGTTCGCCACCGCTGGATCGTCATCGGCACGTGGCTCGCTCTCCTCATCGGCATCAACGCCATCGCCGCCGGGGTCGGCGCCGACTGGCGGACCGACTTCGTCCTGCCGGACAGCGAGTCCAAGGACGTGCAAGAGCTGCTCGAGGCCAACGATCCGAACCGGGCCGGCTTCGCCGGGCAGATCGTGGTCCGCGCCGAGCAGGGGGTGGACGACCCGGAGGTGGAAGCCGCGCTCAATGAGATCATCGACTTCGCGGCCGAGCAACCGGGGGTGACCGTCACCAGCCCGTACGACAATCCGCAACAGGTCAGCGACGACGGCACGATCGCCTACGCCCAGCTCGACATCAGCGACCGGGGGTTCCAGGAGATCATCGACCTCGGCACCGACATCGAGGAGTTCGGCGACTCCCGCGAGTCCGTCGCGGGCCTGGAGGTCGAGTACGGCGGCGACCCGTTCAGCGAGTTCGAGCTGCCGGAGTCCGAGATCTACGGCATCATCGCCGCGGTCGTCATCCTCATCCTCGCCTTCGGGTCGGTGCTGGCGATGGGGCTTCCGATCGGCACGGCGCTGTTCGGCCTCGGCATCGCCACGGCCCTCGTGTCGCTGGGCAGCAACGTCATCCCCATCCCCGACTTCACGACCGCGATGGTGGCGATGATCGGACTCGGCGTCGGCATCGACTACGCGCTGTTCATCGTCACCCGATACCGGGAAGGGCTACGGCTCGGCCTGAAGGTCGAGGAGTCCGTCGTCGAGTCGATGGACACCAGCGGCCGGGCGGTGTTGTTCGCCGGCATCACCGTGATCATCTCGCTGATGGGCCTGTTCCTGATGGGACTCAGCTTCGTGCAGGGAATTGCCGTCGCGGCCTCCCTCGGGGTGCTGCTGATGATGCTCGGATCGCTCACGCTCCTGCCGGCCCTGCTCGGCTGGATCGGCACGCGGATCGACCACACCACGCGCGCCGCCCTCGGCGCCGTCGCGCTGGGCGTCATCGGCGCCTTCTTCGGCGTGGTGACCAAGCAGGAGGGCATCTTCATCTTCGGCATGCTCGCCGCCGTGGTCCTGTTCGTGGCCAGCTTCTTCGTCAAATCACTGCGCAAGGAGATCCCCCACCGCCACGAGCCGGAGAAGGAACAGCGGATGTGGTACCGCTGGAGCCGCCTCATCCAGCGCCGCCCGTGGCCGCCCCTCATCGGGGCAACCGCAGTGCTCGTCATACTGGCGATTCCGCTCTTCGGCATCCGCCTCGGATTCGGCGACTACGGCAACTACCCCGAGGACCAGACGGTCCGCCGCGCGTACGACCTGCTCGCCGAGGGCTTCGGGCCGGGCACCAACGGTCCGCTGTTCGTCACGGTGGAGGGCGAGACCGCAGCGGATCCTGAGGCGCTCAATGCCTTCGTCGAAACGATCGCCAGCAACGAGAACGTCGCCACCGCCTTCCCCTCCCCGATCAACGACAGCCTCGCCTTGGTCATCGTCAACCCCGAGAGCGCCCCGCAGGACGCCGAGACCACAACGCTCGTCAACCACCTGCGCGACGACGTGATCCCAGCGTCCGGCGTCGACGCCCAAGTCGGCGGGCTGACGGCCGCCTCGACCGACTTCGCCGACTTCATGGGCGATCGCATGCCCCTGCTGATCGGCGTGGTCCTGCTGCTCAGCTTCCTGCTCCTGATGGCGGTGTTCCGCAGCCTCCTCGTGCCGCTCAAGGCCGTCGTCATGAACCTCCTGTCGATCGGCGCCGCCTACGGGATCATCGTCGCCATCTTCCAGTGGGGGTGGTTGAAGGACGTCGTCGGCGTCGATCGCTCCGGGCCGATCGAGGCGTGGGTGCCGATGTTCATGTTCGCCATCGTGTTCGGGCTCTCGATGGACTACGAGGTGTTCCTCCTCTCCCGCATCCGTGAGGAGTACGACCGGACGAAGAACAACGCCCTCGCCGTCGCCGACGGACTCGCCTCCACGGCGCGGGTGATCACCGCCGCCGCGCTGATCATGTTCTGCGTCTTCGGGGCCTTCGCGCTCGGCGACGACCGCCAGCTCAAGCTGTTCGGCCTCGGTCTCGGAATCGCCGTGCTGCTCGACGCCACCGTCGTTCGCATGGTGCTCGTCCCGGCGACGATGGAGCTCCTCGGTGACCGCAACTGGTGGCTGCCGAAGTGGTTGGACCGGATCCTGCCGAACATCAAGGTGGAGGGCGAACACCACGTCGCGCCCGTTCCGCCCCACGAGGTGGAGGGTGAGCGCGAGCCCGAGCTCGTGAATTGATCGTCCGGAACGCGAGGGATTGGCCGCCCTCGTCGCCATGATGCCTTGACACGGGGCCCCCCGATCCCGTAGCGAAAGGGACCCATGGCCAAGCCGTTGGTCGTCGTCGAGTCCCCGGCGAAGGCCAAGACGATCTCGAAGTTCCTCGGCAGCGACTTCGACGTGCGCGCCTCGATCGGCCACATCGCCGACCTGCCGTCCAAGGGACTGGCGGTCGACGTCGACAACGGGTTCAAGCCGACGTACGAGCTCACCGACCGCGGCAAGCAGGTGGTCAAGGATCTGCGCGCCGCGCTCAAGCAGGCGAGCGAGCTGTATCTCGCCACCGACGAGGACCGCGAGGGCGAGGCGATCAGCTGGCACCTCGTCGAGCAACTCAAGCCCACGGTGCCGGTGAAGCGCATGGTGTTCCACGAGATCACCCAGGCCGCCATCGACGCCGCCGTGAACAACCCGCGGGGCATCGACTACGGGCTCGTCGACGCGGCCGAGACCCGGCGCATCCTCGATCGCCTCTACGGCTACGAGGTGTCACCGGTGCTGTGGCGGCGGGTCAACCGCGGCCTGTCCGCCGGTCGGGTGCAGAGCCCGTCGATCCGGCTGATCGTCGAGCGCGAGCGAGAGCGGATCGCGTTCGTGTCCGCCGGCTACTGGGACATCGAGCTGACCACGGCCACGGCCCCGTCGTTCACGGCCACGCTCGTCGCCGTCGACGGCACCCGGGTCGCGACCGGGAAGGACTTCAACCCGTCGGGCCAGGTGACCGGGTCCGTCGTCGTCCTCGACGAGCCGCGGGCCCGCGCCCTCACCGACGGATTGGAGAGCGCCGAGTTCTCCGTGCGCTCGGTCGAGGAGAAGCCGTACAAGTCGTCACCCCGCCCGCCGTTCATGACGAGCACGCTCCAGCAGGAAGGCGGCCGGAAGCTGCGCCTGTCGTCGTCGCAGGTGATGCGCATCGCCCAGAGCCTCTACGAGCGCGGCTTCATCACCTACATGCGCACGGACAACGTGGCCCTCTCCGACGAGGCGCTGGCCGCGGTCCGGGCGGCCGTCTCGTCCGAGTACGGCCAGCAGTTCCTGTCGCCGTCCCCGCGTCGCTACACCTCGAAGGTGAAGAACGCCCAGGAGGCCCACGAGGCGATCCGGCCGGCGACGCCGCTGCGCCCGCCGAGCGCGGTGCAGCGGGAATTGAACTCGCAGGAGCTCGCCCTGTACCGGATGGTGTGGCAGCGCACGCTCGCCTCGCAGATGGCCGACGCCACCGGGACGACCGTGAGCGTGCGGCTCGGGGCGGTTGCCACGGACGGAAGCGACGCCGAGTTCGGCGCGGCCGGCACCACCATCACGTTCCCGGGCTACCGCCAGGTGTACGTGGAGTCGCGCGACGAGGGCGATGCCGACGCCGCGACGGGGACCGAGCGCGAGGAGATCCTCCCCCCGCTCAGCGTCGGCGACACTGTGCCGGTCGCCGAGCTCGAACCTCAGGGCCACGCGACGACGCCCCCGCCGCGCTACACCGAGGCCTCACTCGTGCGGCGACTCGAGGAGCTCGGGATCGGCCGGCCGTCGACGTGGGCGTCGATCATCCAGACCATCCAGGACCGCGGGTACGTCTGGAAGAAGGGCCAGGCGCTCGTCCCCACGTGGACCGCCTTCGCCGTCGTGAACCTCCTCGAGCAGCACTTCGACGAGCTCGTCGACTACACCTTCACGGCGCGCGTCGAGACCGACCTCGACGCGATCGCCAGCGGGGAGGCGCAGAAAGATCAGTGGCTCACCTCGTTCTATTTCGGCGACGACGCGTTGCCCGGCCTGAAGCGGCTCGTGGAGGAGAACCTCGACGAGATCGACGCGGCGGCCATCAACACGTTCCCGATCGGCGTCGACGAGCACGGCAACGAGGTCGTCGTCAAGCCGGGCAAGTACGGGCCGTACGTGAAGCGGGGGGACGACACGGCCGGCGTCCCGGACGATCTCCCGCCCGACGAGCTCACCGTCGAGATGGCCCTCGGTCTGCTCGCCGCGCCGAAGTCCGACGAGCCGATCGGTGAGCTCGAGGGCTACCCCGTGTTCGCCAAGAACGGGCGCTACGGCCCGTACGTGCAATGGGGCACGGCCGACGCCCCGCCGCCGGGCCACGACAAGCCGAAGATGACGAGCCTGTTCAAGACGATGGTGCTCGAGCGGATCACGATGGAGGAGGCCGAAGCGCTGCTCTCCCTCCCCCGCGAGCTCGGTACCGATCCGTCCGACGGCGTGCCGATCCTCGCCAACAACGGTCGCTATGGGCCGTACGTGCAGAAGGCGAAGGACTACCGCAACCTCGACAACGAAGACCAGCTGCTGACCGTGACGCTGGACGACGCGCTGCGGATCTTCGCCCAGCCGAAGGTGTACAAGCGGGGCGGACGGAGCGCCGCCGCCAAGGGCCCGCTCCGTGAGCTCGGCACCGACCCCGTGAGCGAGCGTCCGGTCGTGGCCCGTGACGGCCGGTTCGGGGTGTACGTCACCGACGGTGTGACCAACGCGTCGATCGGCAAGGGCGACCGGATCGAGGAGATGACGCCCGAGCGGGCCTACGAGCTGCTCGCCGTGCGCCGAGAGCAGGTCGCGGCGAAGGGTGACTCGCCGGCGCGCGCCGCCAAGCCGCGACGGACGGCAAAGAAGCGCTGACCAGTCGATGCCCGGCCGCCACCCGCTGTACGTCGCCTTCGAGGGCGCGGAGGGATGCGGCAAGAGCACCCAGGCCGCCCTGCTCGCCGACGCGCTCGGCGCCGTCCTCACGCGCGAGACCGGCGGGACGGACGTCGGCCAACGGCTGCGACAGATCCTGCACGACGTCGGCGTCGTCGACCTCGACGATCGCGCCGAGCTTCTGATCGTCGCCGCCGACCGCGCCCAGCACATCGCCCGAGTCGTGCGCCCCGCACTCGACGCCGGCCGCCCGGTGGTGAGCGACCGGAGCGTGTACTCCGCGCTCGCCTACCAGGGCTACGGGCGCGGCCTCGACGTCGAAGAGATCCGCCGCATCAACGACTGGGCGATGCGCGGCGTCTGGCCGGACCTCGTCGTCCTGCTCGACGCGCCGACCGACGTGCTGGCCGCTCGCCTGCACGGGCGAGATCTGGACCGGTTCGAGCGGGCGGGCGAGGAGTTCCACGAGCGGGTCATCGACGCCTACCGGACGATGGCCGGCGACGACCCGGAGCGGTGGATCGTCATCGCCGCGGATGGCGAGCCGGACAAGATCGCCGCTCGCGTCCGCGAAGCCGTCGAGGAGCGGACACGTACGTGACCGCGCAGGCAGGCGTGGCGAGCGTGTGGGACGCCGTCGTCGGCCAACCCGACGCGGTCGCCGCGCTGCAGCGGTCCGCGGCAGCACCGGTGCACGCGTACCTGTTCGTCGGACCACCGGGTTCGACGAAGGACGAGGCGGCCAGAGCGTTCGCCGCCACGCTCATCGCCGGCGACATCGATCCGGCAAGCCGCAACGCCCGCCTCGCCCTGGCCGGCGAACACCCGGATATCCGCGAGGTGGTACGGGTCGGTCCGTTCATCACCGCCGAGCAGGCCCGGGAGATCGTGCGGCTCGCCGCGCTGGCGCCGGTCGAAGGCAGCCGCAAGGTGATGATCCTCCACGAGTTTCATCTGCTCCGGCCGGAGGGCGCGGCGCTGCTGCTGAAGACCACCGAGGAACCGCCGCCGTCGGCGATCTTCGTCATCCTCGCCGACTTCATCCCTCACGATCTCGTGACGATCGCGTCGCGGTGTGTGCGGATCGACTTCCGGGCGATCCCCGCCGACGTGCTCGCGGCCCGGCTCACCGAGGAGGGAACGGACGCCGAGCGAGGCCGCCCGCGTGGCCGCGGCGGCGGGCGGTGATCTCACCCGGGCGCGGGTGCTGGCCGCCGATCCCGAGCTCGCCGAGCGACGCCGAGCGTTCGCCGAGCTACCGCGGGCCCTCGACGGCACGGGGGCGACCGTCGTCCGGCAGGTCGAGGAACTGCTCGGCCGCATCGACGACGCCGCCGCACCCCTCGCCGAACAACACGCCCGGGAGGTCGCCGAGCTCGAGGCCACGATCGAGCTCCTCGGGGAACGGGGCCGGGGGCGGCGCCTGCTCGACGAGCGGCAGAAACGGGAGCTGCGGCGGCACCGCACCGACGAGCTGCGCAGCGGGTTGGCGTTGCTGGCCGGGTCATACCGGGACACGCTCGTCGCCGGCAGCAGCCAGCGACCCGACTCGCTCGTCGCCGCGATCGAGCGCATTCACGACGCGATCGAGGCGCTCGAGCGCAACCCGAACGAGGCCCTGCTCCTGCAGTCGCTGCTGTGGTCCCTGCCGGCCGACGACCGGCACTAGGACCCGTCCGCCCTCGCGGGCCCCTGCAATCTGGGCGCGATCGTTCCCACCAGCGCCTCTGGGCGCGATCCTTCGCACCATCTGAGAACCGCTGCACCCAGATCGAGGGGACGTGATCAGCCCGGGCATTGCCGATCGGCCGCTCGCTACACTGCCTGACCCGCGGCCCAGATAGCTCAGTCGGTAGAGCAACGCACTCGTAATGCGTAGGTCGTGGGTTCGATTCCCACTCTGGGCTCCACAAAGTACCTGGTCAGAGCACATTTTAGACCGAAGGCTGCGGACCCGGATGGCCGCCATCCAAGATCCATCCAAGATTTTCCGGTACGGTCTCGCCCGATGCGAGGCTCGCTGCGCGAACGCCGGCCAGGGGTCTGGGAGCTCCTTGCGAGCGCCATCGACCCGGCGTTCCCGGGCAGCGCTCGGCGGGATTACCGGACGTTGTTATCGGGCACTCGGCACCCATCTCACTTGCGGTACTACGTGCAGCGTAATACGTTAGCCGATGTATGGCAGACGCCCGGCTTCTCGTCCTCGTCAGCCTGTCGGACGGACCCAAACACGGTTACGCCATCCAGGCCGACGTCAACAGCTTCGCCGCTGTGCACCTCGGCCCCGGCACCCTCTACGGGGCCCTCAACTCACTGGAACGAGACGGCCTCGTCGAAGCGCTCCCGAGCGATCAGCGGCGACGCCCCTACCGGCTCACGCAGGTCGGGCGCCAGCAGCTGCGCGATCAGCTCGAGGAGTTCGATCGCATCCGTCAGCGCGCGACCTCGGCGGTCACGTGAAACGCTGGCTCTTGCACCTGTATCCGAAGCCGTTCCGTCGGCGCTACGAGGACGAGCTCATCGACCTCCTCGACCAATCTGCACGTCCCGTGCGCGACGCGTTGGACGTTGCCGTGCACGCCGGCCAGCTCAGAGGAGAGCAGCTCATGACCAACGCCGCCCGTCGCCTCGCCGACCTAGTCTTGGCGGTCGCCCTGTTCACGCTCGGCTACGCCGTCAACGACCTGCAGGACGGAGTCGTCGAGGTTCACCAACATTGGTGGAGCAGTGCTGCTTTGCTTCTCGTCCTTGCCGCCGCTGCTCTGCGCGTCACGGCTGCGATCGCCGCGACGAAGCGACCGCGCAATCCCCCAACGGCGCCGAGCTGATCGCCACTACCCGGCGTTCGAGGGCAGTGGGCGACGCGATTACCGGATGTTGTTCTCGGGCACCACGCCGGCGTCGTTCGGTGCGCGTCGTCCCCGCTCGGGAGCGTCCACACCGTGCTGGGGCCCATCGCTCGTGAACCCTCGCTTGCTCAGTCGGGTCCAGGCCGGATCCGTCATTCTGATCGACTCGTGCCCGTTTCCTCGGACGAGCCTGTGCGTTGGGCGGCCTTGTGACCGCGCGTGGGCAGATTCTCGTGGCCACCGACATACCCCGCCGTCCGCTTGTCGTATCGCGAACGCGGGCGATGGTCCCGGCGCTCGACCTCCTTATCGACCGAAGATCTCGTAGATCGTCCCGTTGGAGAGGGAGACGGCATACAGGTTGCCGTTGGGCCCGGTCTCGATGGCGGTCACTACCCCGAAGTTCTCGCCGATCAGCAGGCTTTCGCTCTCGGTGACGTCGTGCTTGGCGAGGTTGTCGGCGACGCGATCCTGCAGGCGGCGGTCGTCGACGCCGATCTTGGCGCGGTTGCCGGTCAGGTCGAAGTGGAACAGGTAGCCCCCCGCCAGGTTCGGCGTGGCGGCCCCAACGAACAGGTCGCCGTTGAACTGTCGCCCCAACGCCTGGCCGTCGACGAAGCCGATACCTCCCGGCGCGACCTCCCACTTCCAGCTGAACTCTGGGTCGCTGTACTGCGCTCCGGGAAGCATGAACAGCCGTGCGAGCGCCTCGGCAGGCGTATCGGCGATGTTGGTCGGTGGCCACCGCAGCTGTTGCAGATTTCGGCCACCGAACGTCGTCTCGATGCCCTTGTACTGGGCGATGCGCTCCACCGGACCGGCGATCTGGACCCAGCCGCCGTTAGTGCCCGGATCGAGCCGGTTCAGCTCGCTGAAGGTGTCATCGCCGTTCTCCTGCAGCCACAGCCCTCCGGACTGCGGATCGATCGCCATGCCGAAGCTGTTGCGGTGGCCGTAGGAGAAGATCTTCTGGATGTTGGCCCCGACCTCCCCGCCCACCGCCGCTCCCGCAGCGAAGAAGGGGTTGTCGTTCGGTGCGGTGCCGTCGTCATTGAGCCGCAGAACCACACCGGTGAGATGTGCGTTGTCCGGCTGCGGGCCGCCGAACTGGTCGTCGGGTTCCGGGCACACCATCGTCGGGCCACAGGCCAGATTCTGCAGTTGGCCGCGCCGTCCCACGTCGCCGATGAAGACGAAGAGCTTGCCGTCCGCACCGAACGTCAGCACACCGCCGTCGTGGTTGCCGCGCTCGACCTGGCCGGCATCCTGCTGGATGGCGCGAATCCTGATCAGATTGCGTTCCAGGCGTAGGGCCGACCCGTCCCACACAAACCGGTCGACGCGGTTGCCTAACAGCGGCGTCTCGCTGAGCACGTCGGTGTCGGCGCCGGTGGTGCTCTCGGTCCAGTAGAGATAGACGCCAGGATTGGCCGGGAAGTTCGGGTGGAGGGCGACCCCGAGCAGTCCCCGTTCACTGCCGAAGTTGACCGCCAGATCGAGCACGGTGTCCTGAACCTCGCCGTTGACGACCCGCTGCACCTGACCGGTGTTCTTCTCCAGGACCAGCATGTCGTTGGCGCCGAGGAACGCCATACTGGTCGGCAGGTTCAGCCCCTCGACGACGGTGCGCACACCGAGTCGCGGGTGAAGCATCGCGGGTTCGTCCGACTGCGCCCCGGTCGGGGACCCCACCGCCCCAACGATCAACAGGCCCGCCACCGCGAGCAGTCCCCCCAAGGGTCGAAGCATCCGAGCGGTCGCCATCGTCGGTCCTCCTCATCACGCGTGACGTTGAGGTCCACCCCTCTTTCACTACGTTCGAACACGAGACACGGTTCGCGAAAACTGCTTGCCCCGGAACTACCCCGTTCGGGGCGGAACCTTGACGCTCCAGACGCGCTACGTGGTCGAGTGCGGTGAGCTCGCCATGCTGTCGAACGAGTACACGTTCTCGATGCCGGGGTACGAGACGACTTGGATCACTGCGGAGATCGCACGGCGCCAGCCCGATGGGGACTGGAAGTACGTCGTCGACAACCCGTACGCCGCTCCGGTCACGCCTGCCTGAGCGATCTCGCCGGGCGCCGGCGCTCGAGAAGCGTCAGGAATGTCGGGCTCGGCCAGCGGTACCGGACGCCGGCGAGTGCCGCGGCCCGGCGATAGGTGACGCGGCTGGCCGTGGTTACCGGGCGCGGATATCGGATACACGCCCGCACCGACGTTCGGTGCGGAGAGGGAGGCGAAGCGGACTCGTCGCCTGGCGTCTCGAGCCTCGGGTCCCTCGTCATCCGCTGGGCGCAGGGAGCGCCGAGCTACCGGCATCATCGCCGCGCGTGACTTCTCCGATGTCCACACGGCGCCCCCGATCGGGCATCATCCGCTGCTGACGCGAGAGAGAAGAGGTGTCTCGGTCACCATGGCTGTGAGGTCGAACGGCCGCGTCGAGAGTGCGACGTAGCAATGCTCACCACCCTGTCCAGTCTCGAGCTCGCCCTCGTCGTCGTGGCGATCCTGTTCGGCGCGACCGGTCTCGGCATCTGGATCGGACGGCTGCTGTCTCGGCGCCAGAGCGGACTCAAAGAACCGCTCGGGATCATGCAGGCGGCACTCGTCGGACTGGTCGCGTTGCTCCTCGCGTTCGGGCTGACGATGGCCGTTGGGCGGTATCAGACCCGGCGCGACGCGGTCATGCTGGAAGCGAACGCCATCGGCACCACCTACCTACGGGCCCAGACGCTCGCTGAACCCATGCGCACCGAATCGCTCGAGTTGCTCAAGCGATACGGCGACGCCCGCATCGCGTTGTCCGAGTCGGTGCCCGACTCGGCACCGTTCCGGGCGGCCTCCAACGAGTCCGTCGAGATCCAGAACAGCCTGTGGGCGCTCGCCGGCGACGCCCTGAACCAGGCGCCCCAAGCCAGTGCTCCTCGCCTCTACGTCGAGACCCTGAACGAAATGATCGACGCCCACACGACACGCCTCGCCGCCCTCGACAACCGCATCCCGCCGCCGGTGCTCTGGCTGCAGATCCTCGCCAGCGCGCTCGCCCTCGGGGTCCTCGGCATGTTCCTCGCCGCCCACGAGCGCGGCGTGCTGATGGCACTGCTCGCAGCCGGCCTGGTCGCAGTGATCCTCCTCGTGATCTTCGACCTCGATCGACCACACCGCGGGCTGATCACCATCCCGGACGGCCCGATCGTCGCGGTGCGCGAGTCGATGAACGCACCACCCGCCGCGGGGCCGCCATAGGATCACGCGGGTCGAACGGCATCCAGGGTCCGTTGACGCCGCTTCTGAAGGCCTCGGAGGCCCCAAGGCGTTGCGGGCGTCGGCCGCTCGCCGGCGCATTGCCCGCTCGACCGAGCCAGCGCACTCGGTCACCGCCCTCCTTGCGTCATCACCCCCACACACGCGGCATCACTGCGCACCCTGGGCAGTGACGCCGACGACCCGGCGATCGAGGACGCGCCGACACGGGATTGTCCCCGTCATATTCGGACACCTCGCCTTGCCTTCGCTTCGCGCGGGCTGCCCGTGCTCCTTGACCTCAGCGCCGCGGTTGCTGGCGGCCAGCGCTTGGGCGGACACCGAGCGGTCGGGTCTGGGCGAGTTCTGCGAAACGTTCCACCGTGCGGGCGAGCTCGACGCGCGACGAGACGTCGAGCTTGTGAAAGATGTTTCGGATGTGGGTCTCGATCGTCTTCGGGTTGACGAAGAGGGCATCGGCGATTACTGCGTTCGTGCGACGATCGACGACGAGGTGGGCGACTTGAAGCTCGCGCCCGGTGAGCGATTCGATGCGGCTACGGCCGGTTCGGCCTGCACGGCTGCGCCGGTGGGCATGGCCGCCCATGCTTCGCAGCTGCTGGTCGGCGGCGGCCCCGTATCGGCGTGCTCCGCAGGCGTGGAGGGTGTCGGACCACCGAGTGTCTGACTTGAGCTGCCTGCGGGTGACCGACGGTCAGGATTCGTTTCCGGTGCCGCAGGTCAGGAGTGCTCGGGGCAGGTCGGTCGGTAGGAACCTAACTCGGCGAGGTGGGTGTCCCATCGGTGGGGGTGAGGTTGCGGCCGGCGAGGCGGCAGGCCGCTGCGGCGAGGTGGTCGGGGTCGAAGTCCCAGATGGCGATGCCGTCGCCGCCGCCGATCGCCACCGCCATTCGGTCGGGGGCAGGCGAGTTTCCGGGACTGGTTTGCACGTCGACGGCGATGGGGTCTCCGATGCGGGTGTGGGTGGCGACGTCGTAGATGGACAGGGTCCGGTCGTGGGACAGTGCTGTGAGGATCTTGCTGTCGGTGCTGAACCGGAGTCCCGTAATGAGCCCACGGGCGGCGGGGAAGCTGCCGACTGGTATCCGACACTTCGTGGCTGGCGCGGGGCTTGCGCCCAAGTGAGGGCAGGTCGAGCAAAGCCGAGTCTCCGACGCGACCGTGGGGTCGACCCGTCATCGCGCCGCGATATCAAGTCCGAGCGCCTCCACAGCGCGGCCGCTGGGCCACGTCCCGACCGAGGTGGGCCGCGTGTTCCGCGGCTCAGCCCGGCGCCGAGACGACCTCGAAAACCGCCATCATGCCGAGGTCCTCGTGGTTGAGGATGTGGCAGTGGTACACGGCTTTGCCGGTGAAGTCGGCGAAGCGAATGCGGAACGTCACCGAACTGTTGGGTGGAAGCGGCACGGTGTCCAGCAGGCTGTGTGCTTCGTACGGCTCGTCGCCGATTGCCACGACTTGGAAGTCGTTGACGTGGATGTGGAACGGGTGCCAATCGTCGGAGTCATTGCGGATCGTCCACTCCTCGAGCGCCCCGAGTTGGATGGTCTGATCGACTCGGTCGGCGTCGAAGGCCTTGCCGTCGATGACTGCCCAGCCCGTCTTGTTGTGGTTGGAGAACGTGACGGTCCGCGTCGCGTCGACAGCATCGTCGCGGAGGTCGTCGAACGGGAACAGCTCGGTCGGCAGCGGTTCTGCCTCCGCCGGCTCGCCGGCCACCTCGAGCGTCGCCAGCACCGCCGCCGCACTTCCGGCGAACGATCCTGCCCGCAGGACGTACGTACCGGGCTGGCCCGCCTCGACGAGCACCTCGACGCGGTTGGCCGGTGCCATCACGATCGAGTCCTGCGCCACGACCTCGTCGAACGGGTTGGCGTCGGCAGCGATTTGGTGCAGCCGGTGGCCGTCGAGTGAGAGCTCCATGAAGTCGTTGGCCTGGATGTTGGCAATGCGCCAGCGCTGCACCTCGCCTGGCCGCATGCGGATCACCGGGTTGAGCTGGCCGTTGACGAATCGAGTGACAGAGTTCGTCGTCTGGTCGGCAACCGGGACCATTTGGCCGCCTTCGTCGAACTGGCTGGCCTGGATCATCAGCACGTGCTCGGATCGGCCGGCGACGCCGGCCACCGCGTCGAGCGGTCCCTCGACGACGATGGCACCGGCAAGGCCGCCGGTGACCTGCGACTCGGCGTCGCCATGGTTGTGCGCGTGGTACCAGTAGAAACCCGGTGACAGGTCGTCGGGCGTGTCGATGGCGAGGTCCCACGTGCCCCCGGGCATCAAGTGGTGCAGCACGTTGTCGCCGGACCCCACGGGTGAGACGTGGAAGCCGTGAGTGTGCAGGTTGGTGTCGCCGTCTGAGTTATTGATGAGCTTGACGCGCATGTCGTCCCCGGCACGCATCCGCAGCGTCGGTGCCGGGTAGCTGTCGTTGTATACGAGCGTCTCGACCTCGCGGCCGCCGACATCGAGCCTTGCCACCTTGGCGTCGAGCGTCGTCGCCAACACACCATCGCTGCTGTCGATCACGCTCGGCTCGACCAAGTCCGGTCCCGGTGAAGGCGGCGGCGATGTCGTCGTCACAGAGCTGGCCGACGATGCCGATGACGTCACCGTGCCGGCTGACGACTCAGAGGTTGTCACCGTGATCGCCGCTGACGACCCGGTGGTCGTCGCCGCATCGGCCGAAGCGGACGTCACGACGGCGCCGGCCGACGTCGCAGGCGCGCCGGTTCCATCGTCAGCGCATGACACCGCGGTGGCCATCAGCAGACTGGCAGCCAACGCGGGCCTGAAGTTCGCCCTGACCATCCCGTGACCTCCCTCGAACGTCCCGATGGGCCCGCGTCCGTGACGCTAGCGCTTCCTGTCCGGGGGTTGAGGTGGCAGGTCCACCAGTTGGTGGGGACGGTGGTGGACCCTGTGGTTCCTTCCACAGAACGAGGAGCCACCACCGTGACCCCGACAGAGATCATCTACCACCGACGCGTGCGGCTGCTGGAACTTGCTGACGAGCTCGGCAACGTCGCCGCGGCGTGCCGACAGATGGGCATCTCCCGCACCCGCTACTACGAGTGGCGCCGCGTCGTCGCCGAGTACGGCCTGGAGGCGTTGATGCCCAAGGATCGGCGCCAACCGCAGTTGCCCAACGCCACCCCGACCCACGTCGTCGAGGACCTGTTGACGCTGGCCGTGATCGAGCCGACGTTGGGCTGCCGCCAGTACGCCGACCGGCTCGGCGAGCGCGGCTATCGCATCGGCAAGTCGGCGGTCCAGCATCACCTCGTGGTCCACGGTCTGGGTCGCCGAGCCCAACGAGTAGCCCGCGCCGCGGCGATCACCGCGACAACGACGGGGCTGTCCACCGACGCCGCCCGGGAGGTCGAGCCGATCGGGTTCTGCCACTACAGCCCAGCTCCCGGCCACCTCATCGCCGCTGACAGCTTCTACATCGGCAACCTCAAAGGCGTCGGCAAGGTGTACCAGCTGACCGCCATCGACGTGGCCACCCGTTGGGCGATCATGCTCATCGTCATCGGCCCCGTCACCGCCGCCCACACGATCCGCTTCATCGACCACGTGATCAAGTCGTGGCGACGTCTCGGTGTCGACGTGCGGGTTGTGCTCACAGACAACGGACCCGAGTGGATCGCCGGCGGGTTCCGCGCCCATCTCGCCACCAAGGGACTCGCCCATCACCGCATCCCGCCCCGCTCACCGAACCACAACGCCGTCTGTGAACGGTTCCACAGCACCGCCCTGCAAGAGTGCTGGCGCCCCGCCTTCCACCGTCGTCGCTTCACCAGCATCCGCCAGCTGCAAGCCGAAGCCGACGCCTGGCTCGTGCGCTACCACCACCGGCGCCGCAACCACAGCGACTACATGCGTGGCCGCACACCCGCCCAGCTCCTCGACAGCTTCCGTCGTCGCCAAGCATCATGACCACCAGCCACAGGAGCCACCACCTGTCACCTCGGACCCCGGCCGGGAAGCGCTAGCGGGGGCCGCCCCGCTCGGAATCAGCCGCCTCCGGGTGGCGCCGGCGATGGGGTGCGGTACCTTGCATGCAGCGCTGGTCGAAGAACACGGCGCGGGTGCGGGTCGGTCGGATGGGAGTGCACCCGTGCTGTAACAGTGATCTCCGCGAAGACGCCATCGCGCTCACCGTCGTCGAGCGTCACGGGCGTGAGGCAAGCTGTGGCGTCGTCGAGCAGGGCACAGGCCCCGCCGCACAGCAGGTCCGTAGACGGGCGGATACGACCCCGTCTCGGGAGTGATCAAAGCGTCGAGTAGCAGGAGACAGGACCCGGTGATGCCAGGCGGGCACGAGTGCGCGACCACCGGACGCCAGCTTCATGCGGTGGTGACCGACGTGCTCGGCTGCGGAGATGGCATGGCGCCCAGTGTGCGCAGCCCATCCTCGAGGCGCTCGGAACTGACGATCGCCCACGCCGTGCGCGTCACCGTCGTGAGCCGGCGGCGGATCTCATCGACGTCCCCATCCTCGACGGCAACGTTGCCGGTCGAGCCATACGAGGCGACAACCGCCATTTCATCGGCGATCGCAGCCACCACTGCCGCCGGCGACATGTCGAGTCCGGAGGCAAAGTTGGCGAGCCCAACGCCGAACGCGAACAGCACCATCAGCACACTGCTTGGCCCCACACAGCAGAGCTCGGTGGGCGGGCCGTTACATCAGCGCTCCGCCCCACTCCCGACGTGCTGTTCTGGCGCCGCTGACGTCGCCCGCGCGTCGACGTTCGGTTCCGGCGTTCGGTAGGTGCGCGGGATTCAGCGCGGCGGGGTGGGGCTGAGACCGGGTGTCGCGGCAGACGGAGGCAGCGCCAATGCGAGGAGCCAGCCCGCGTCCTCTCGGTCGAGGGCGACCAGCCCGCCTGGCTGAAAGCCGATCAGCTCACGGCTGGACTCGCACGTCAAGAGCACGCTGGCGAGCGGCCCGAGGTGAGGGAGGTGCCCGACCAACATCAGGTCGGCCGGTTCACTGGCGATCCGTTGGACCCACGTCGTCGGGTCATCGTTTGGCGCAAGACCGTCGCCCTCCGCAGAGTCGATGCCGAGCAGCCCGCCCCAGCAGACGTTCGCCATTCCCAGCGAGGCGCGAAAGTAGGTTTGGCGTACGGCGCCACCAGGGCGACCTGGCTGATGAGCGCGCCCGAGGAGGAACGATGCCAGTTGCATTCGACTCAGTCGTCGAGAAGATCACCGATGCGGCACGTCAGGTGGATGCCGACGACGGCGCCTCACCAGTGCTCGTCGCCGTCGTCCGTGAGTTCCAAGCAAAGCTCGCCAAGGCCGAGAAACACATGATCGGTGACGCGCCCAGTCACGATGCCGTCCTCGAGCTGGAACAGGCTGGCGATAGCGCCAAGGCCGCGGCCGAAGCCGACCCCGGATTGTCCAGCGATGCGCGTGAGTCCGTGCTCGCCGCTCATCTCGCTATCTGCATGCTCAAGGCCGGCGCCTGACATCCGCGTCTCGTCCGTCGGACAGCGGAGATGCCACCATTTCGCGTACGGGCGGCCGTGACTGAAGAGCCGAAACAGTGTCATTCAGCCGGCGATACCGGATAGGGGCGTTCGGGATTCGGACGCGATGCTCGGACACGCGCAGCGACGCCTCACTGGGCGTTCGGTCGCGTCAAGCCCCCGAGGTCCGACCGAGTGGGCCTCCGACGAACCTTGACCGCTGATCTCCTGGCGGCTGACGCCAGCGGACGAGGCCGGCGATCGTTATCCGCCCCAGCGAACCCACGGCCTCCTACGTGCCGATATGTGTGCGCCGAGCCCGGCTCGTCGACGTCGTTCGGTCGGCGCGTTCGGTCGTTTTCGTGACGACCTGTTAGTCGCCTCGAACGCGGCGCGGCATCGCGGGATCATCTCCCCGAGGAGACCACCTCGACACGGGCAACGGGGGTCGGGCCTCTTTGGCGGTCCGGAGGCGCAGCACCAGTTTGCGAGACTCGCGGCGGATGGTCTGCTCAGTGGGCTCTGGCGGACCGTCGTTCCGCTTCCGCCCGAATCCTGTCCAACGAGGAGCGAACGGTTGCCTCCCACTTCCTTGCGACCAGGTCGCCCCACCAGCGACCCGGTGTCCAGTAGTCCGTGCCGAGCTCGCCGGCGTACTTGAGGCGGGTCCGGCCGTCGTCGTCGTGCGAGCGTGAACCGTTCGACGACGCGAGGAACCGGGCCCCGCACGAGTCGGAAATCAACCGTCTCGGGTCGGCTGAACCGGACCGTCTCGACCGTCGTGGCAACCATCCCGAGTCGTCGGACCGCTGTGCGGTGGGCGGCGAGGACCATGTCGCTTCCCCGCTCGAGGACGTCGATCTCGTCACTGAGCGCCCGCGGAGTGCGGCCGAGATAGGGACCAGCGATGACGTCGAAGACTGTCTCGCGTGGTGCGCCGATCGTGACGGTGAGGGGCCCGAGTGGTCGCGCGGTGCGGCCGACGCCGGTGTCGAGCGTCAACGCCCCGATGGCGACGAGCCGGAACCCGAGTCCTCCCATCGCGGCGGCAGCGACCGCCCAAGCAACTCGACGCACACGATCACTCTCGCAGCAATCGAGGGATTCCGAAACAGGCGCCCTCAACAGCGACGACCTCGACACGATGGACCGCATCGCTCCCCGCCGATCCGGCATCGATCGCCACCGTCGTGCTGTAGGCGGTCGACCTCCCGCCCTCACTCGCAGGGCGACACCGTTGTCGGCGCCGCGCCAGTCTCAGTACGGTGGAGGACCACGATGTCGGGCAGCGAGTGTGACGCCGTGTGCAGGCTGGTCGACCGGTGACACCCCGGGTCGACCGCGACGAGGTGTTCCTGGAGTACACCAAGAGCATCTGCCCGGTCTGCAAGGCGGTCGTCGACGCCGAGATCAACGTCCGCGACGACAAGGTGTACCTGCGCAAGCGGTGCCGCGATCACGGCAGCTTCGAAGCGCTCGTTTACAGCGACGCCGAGCTGTACGTGGACTCCCTGAGGTTCAACAAGCCGGGTACGTTGCCGGTTGAGTTCCAGACCGAGGTGCGCGACGGGTGCCCGCTGGACTGCGGGTTGTGTCCCGATCACAAACAGCACGCCTGTCTGGGAATCATCGAGGTCAACACCGCCTGCAACCTCGACTGTCCAGTCTGCTTCGCCGACTCCGGCCACCAGCCCGATGGTTTCGCGTTGACCATCGAGCAGGTCGCCGCGGGCCTCGACGCGTTCGTCGCCGCCGAAGGAGAACCGGAGGTCGTGATGTTCTCCGGCGGCGAGCCCTCGATCCATCCGCAGATCCTCGAGTTCTGCGCGATGGCCGGCGACAAGGGGGTTCGCACGGTGGTGCTCAACACCAACGGCATCCGCTTGGCCCACGACCGCACGTTCGCCCCCGCCCTCGCCGAGTTGGGCGTCAAGATCTACCTCCAGTTCGACGGCCTCGACGAGGCCACCCACCTGGCGATGCGGGGCCGAGATCTGCGCCGCATCAAGGCCCAGGCGCTCGACCACTGCGCCGACGCCGGGCTGACGGTCAATGCTCGTGGCGGCGGTCGAGCGCGGCGTCAACACCCACGAGCTCGGCGCTGTCGTCCGTCACGGCATCGCCCACCCGGCCGTGCGCGGCGCCGTGTTCCAGCCGGTCACCCACGCCGGCCGGCACCTCACCTTCGACCCCCGCACCCGCCTGACCAACGCGGACATCATCCACGGCCTCGTCGAGCAGTGCCAGGACTGGTTCCGCACAACCGACTTCTTCCCGGTGCCGTGCTGCTTCCCGACCTGCCGGTCAATCACCTACCTCCTCGCCGACGACCACGACGTGCTCCCCATCCCCAGGCTGCTGCCGATGGAGGACTACCTCGACTACCTCGCCAACAGGGCGCTACCCGACCCCACCCTGCGCGGAGTGCTCGAAGGACTGTGGAGCGCATCCTCAGTACCCGGGACCGCCGCCGTCAGCGAACGGCTCGCCACCGCCCTCGCCGCACTCGGCCTGCCCGACGAGCTTCGCCAAATCGCCGGCGCCGCCCTCGACGGCTGCGCGGCCTGCGGAATCGACTTCCCCGACGCCCTCGCCGAGCTCGCGGCGAAAGCGTTCATGATCGTCATCCAGGACTTCCAGGACGCCTACACACTGAACGTGCGCCAACTGATGAAATGCTGCGTCGAGCAGATCACACCGGACGGCCGACTGATCCCGTTCTGCGCCTACAACTCGGTCGGCTACCGCGAACAGATCCGCGAGCAACTCTCCGGCACACCCGTCGCGTCAGTGGTCCCGAACGCCATGGACCTCGCCGACTTGCTGGTCACCACCCGCCACGGCTCACGCACCGTCGCTGACCCGGCCGCCGGCGCCACCGCCCCCGTCGTGCAAATCAACGTCGGAGGACGCTTGCGGTGATCCGCACCGTCGACGCCGAGTCGATGAAGGCGTGCTGCGCCACCTTCTACGGCGTCGACGCGGTGACGCTCCTCCTCGGCGAGAGCTACCACCCCGGCGGCGCCACCCTCACCCGACGGCTCGCCGACCTACTGGGCCTGCGGGCCGGTGAGCGGGTCCTCGACGTCGCCGCCGGGATCGGCACCACTGCCGTACTACTTGCCACCGAGCGCGACGTCGACGTACTCGGCATCGACCTCGGGAGCACCCAAGTCGCCCGAGCCGCCGCCCGAGCCGAGCACGCCGGCCTCACCACCCGCGTCCGCTTCCAGATCGGCGACGCCGAACGCCTCCCCGTGGAAGACGCCAGCGTCGACGCCGCCATCTGCGAATGCTCCTTCTGCACATTCCCCGACAAGACCGCCGCCGCCACCGAGTTCACCCGCGTCCTGCGTCCCGGCGGCCGTCTCGGTATCACCGACGTGTGGCTCGACCCCGACCGCCTCGACCCCGAGCTCCGTGGACTCGCCGGTCGGGTCGCCTGCCTCGCCGACGCCAGACCGATCGCCGAGCTCACCGCGACCCTGGATCGGGCCGGATTCACCGTCACCCACCTCGAGCGTCACGACCAGGCACTCGCCGACACCATCGACCAGATCACCACCAGGCTTCGTGCCCTACGCATTGCCGACCTCCCCCTCCTGCGCGGCGTCGACGTCACCCGGGCCATCGAACTCGCCCGCCGCGCCGCCGACACCGTTCGACGCGGCGATGCCGGCTACCTCCTCCTCGTTGCCACCAAACCGTGACCGCGGCGGCACGCCAAGCACCAAGCCCGGATCCGCGAACGCGGCCAGCCCACCTCAGGCTCGCCTCGACAGAGTCCGGAATCGTGGGCGACCGCGCCGTCAGGCGTCAGAGGGCCCGCCAACTCGCGCCGTTCGGGGCGGCTCGGGATCGCCGCAACGGCGTGATTATGTGGCGCGGTTATGTTGCGTCCGTGCCGGGCAGTCCGCCGGTTACCGCGCGCCGGCGCGCTGAAGGCGAGCCGGAGTTATCGGACGGGTCGCGAGCGCCAGCGACCCGGCGGTCTAGGACGCGGTCGTCTGGCGCTATCCCCGCGTTGCTCGGATACCCGGACGCCGGCTGGCAACAGCCGGGTGGGCGCTGCTGATCAGGGTGCTGGCGCTGTTCGGCGCGCTCATCTGCATCTTGGTCAGCCGCGAGCTGAGGAACCCACCGCTTCGGCCGGCACGGGACGTCGTGGTGCCGTGTGGGAACCGAGCACTGGTCAGCTGCTGGGCTCTCGGAGTCGGACCAGCTCGACGAGTACGGCGCCGCGATGGAGCGCGTACGGCACCGCGATGACGCCGTCGACAACCGCCACCTCGTCCAGCTGCGCCTCCGGATCCGCGTTGTAAGGAATCGTGATCTGCACGGCACCGACCTCCCCCGCCCGGTCACGGAGGGCGACGACGAAGCTCTGGTCACTGTCGCTGCCGTACGCCGAGATCGAAACCACCTCCACTGTCGCGACGTCGAGACCCGTCTCGATGCCGTTGTCCTTCGTCGCGTCGAGCAGCACGCCCACGTCGACGCTGTCGATGTGGCCTCCCAAACGGGTCCAGAACTCGAGCTGGGGGGTCTCCTCGCGACGCCCGGCGATGACGTGACTAGTTGAGCTGTACACGACGTCGTCGACGTCTCCGGGCTCGAGTCGTGAGACCTCGCCGCGCCACAGCAACCCGGCGCCGTGGGCGTCCACGAACGCAAGTCGCACCTCCTCGGCGCTGTCCTCTGACTGCGGATCGACCTCGAGGTCACGCACCCACGCCAACAGCGGACTTCGCACCTGCTCCCCGGTCGAAGGCGCGCCGGGTGCGGTTCGCACGATGTCGTCGGAGCACGCTGACCCCGGCGTGCAGCCCCTTGTCCGGGCGTAGTACAGCGACCCGTCGTTGATCCATGCTGGGGCATGCAGCACCGCGCCATCGGTCCCCGCCGCGACGAGCTCGACGGCCTCGACGGAGCCCCGCTCGAGGCCACACAGACCGCACAGCTCACCGCCCGTCGGCACATAAGCCAGGCGCTGTGATTCGACGTCCCAGGCCGGTTCGCTTCCCGCCAGCACAGTGCCGTCCTCGGTGCGGATGAGCTCGCCATCGTCGACGACCTCGGCCACCCACTCGTCGGTCTCACCGATCATCGACCCACCTTGTCCCTCGCGATCCTCGCCACGAAGCGCGCCGACGAGGAGCGTCGCACCGGCCGCGACGACGCACACCAAGACCACGCTCACGCCGATCAACCGTCCCCGGCGCTGGCGTTCCGATCGATTCCCTCTCGACGTTGGTCCAACCGCGCCGATGGTCGACTCCTCATTCGTGGGCGCCACTGTTGGCGCGGCCGCCGGTGAGTCCAATGCACGCTGGTCCACCGCCCCACCGCTCGCAATGGCGGTCACCTCGGTGATGGCCTCGACGAGTCGAGCCGAGTCGACGTGGAAGTCAGGATCAGGACGAATGCGGAGCGCGTTCAGGAAGGCAATCGTCGTCAGATCGTCGGGCAGCTCGTCCGGCCGAGGCATCGTCACGTCGTCGACGAGTACCGGGATGATCGGCTTGTGCTGACGCAGGCCCTCCCGCAACTCCGTGCGGACGTAGTCGTCCGATCGGGCGAGCCTCGTCGGGTCCCACCGTGCGCCGATCAGCGCGATGACCACGTCGGCAACACGAATGCGTTCCTGCACCACGGCGCGGAAGTCCGATCCGGGCGGGATCGAATCGACATCGAAGAAGACACTGTCGTCGCCGAAAGCCGTTGTGAGACGATCACGGAGACGGCCGGCGAGGAACACGTCGTCGGCGTGCCGATAGGACAGGAACACCCCATCGGCCAAGCAGCGATCGTCGTCGAGCCCGCAGAAACGTGCGGCCTGCCGAGATGACCACCGAGTCACCTTAGAACGTAGCCTCTGCCCGGAAGATGTCCTCAGGCCACGCCCCCATCCGCAGCAGATAGCTCTCACACCGCTATTGTACAGTAAACGTCCGTTTCATGTACGCCCGCTTAGTCACTTCTGATGTCAATCGGCACTGATCCGATCGTCAGTGTTGATGGCCGTAGTTACACCTCACGCCGTCGAGACAGATCATCGATGTCGATCGTTATTCAGTACTCGTGGATTGTTCCTTAGATCCGACGGCACCGGAGAAGAGTTCGAAGGGATCCGCCATCGGTGGCCGGGGAACTGAGGAGAGCGACGCGGGTACGCCACAATCGGTGATACCCCCACCCTTAGATCGATCCGCTCTCTACCCAGCACTCCTAACCTTCGTCGGTGCTGCTCCTCGGGCTGTCGGCTCCGGCCCTGCGGGTCGTACTCGTCGCCGACCAGCAGCAGCAAGCCCGGTGACGGGCCAAGCGGTGGTCGACGCGATTACACAGCGTCCTCGAAACCCTCGAAGGCCCCCCGTTGACCGTCAGGGGCTCACAGGGCCCTCTCAGCGGCTTCTTCGTTGATCACGCGATCGCTTCCTGGTCCTGCGGTTGACGATCGACGACCACCCCTGGTCCGAAGCGGGCTCGGGTGCGGACGAGGGCGACGGAGTGCGCTTCGTTGCCGGGCCCGCCAAGCCCGCCGGAGAGTGACCGACCAGAGTTGCGGCCCGGCGTTACGGTGGGCTACTCGTCGTCATCGCCGCTGGAGCAGGCGAACAGCCAGCGAAAGCGTGACTGATGTGGGTATCGCAGAAGAACCGCTTCGTACCGTCGTCGTACATGGCTCGCCAGGTTCCGACCCGGTGTTCAGCGATGTAGCACACCTCACAGTGCTCCCGGCGCTTGAAAGCGCCGTAGCCGTCCTGCCGGTGGATGCTGCTGAGGGCCATGGGTTCATCTTGCCTGATCGGCTCGGCCAGCGGGCGTCGAAGCCGACCGGCCGCTCAACTGGGAGGAGATGCGCTGGGATCGCGGTCAGCGTGTCGCGCTCATGGAACTCGTACGGCTCGACGTCGAGCTTGTGGATGCGGCGCCACTGAACCTCACCTCGCCGCACGAGCAGTACCGCTCGCTCATCGCCTCACCGCGCCGCTTCGACGCCGTCGGGTTCCGTGGACGTCGAGTGGCGCGGCGCGAGGTTGTCGCCGCCGACAACAAGCTGAAGTGGGCCACCCACGACGTTGACCTGGTCCAGACCGAGATATGCCCCGACGTCGAGCGCTACGCCGTCGCGTCGCAACAGGTCGAGACGTTGCGCGACAGACTGCGTCACCGCGACCGCCTCGCTCTGATCGATCAATACCGGGATGATCGGATCCCGCGCCTTGTAGCGCAGCTCGACGCCCTCGACACGTGGCGGCGCTGGGCGTGGGGCGACAGCATCGACGTCAAGCCACTCAGCGAGGCCGTCGACACCCTCCGGTCCGCTAGCGGCCACTGTCGGGCTCTCGCGCAGGTCGTCCAGGAGTGGAGTGGGCTCGCCGGTTACCCCTCCCCGAGCCACGCGTTTCAACACTGGTCGGGGGTCCGACCTCGAACTGTGACAAGGCCAACGGCGATCGACGTCGCGGGTTGGCCCTCACATCCCGTGAGGCGAGATGGCCACGTGCAATGACGATCGAGCGGACGCTTACCGGCTCGGCCGTAACGACGAGACCACCGTCAGTGCCGCTAGCCGGGGATAGGCCTACGGCGGGGTCGGACACGGGCTTGTGCCACCGGTGAAGCCGGCACTTTCGGCAGGGAAGTTGGCGGTCGCACTGCCGGTTTCGGCGCCGGGGTTGTTTCCTTGGACGAAGGCGACGACCGCGGCCGTGTCGCCGGCTGCGCCCGTGTAGTTCGGCAGTCGGAACGTCGTCCCGAAGCGCTGGCGCAAGCGGAAGTCGGTGATCCCGTCCCCCCGGCCCGTGGCCAACGTGTTGCCGGTGATCGAGGCGCAGATGGTCCCCGCGTCGGTAGTGATCGCGCCGGCCTGGCGAGGTGGCCCGGGGCCTCCAAAGACTTGGCCGCCGTGAACCGACGGATTGCTGATCGTGTTGCCGGCTATCGTCGCGTTCAGCGTTGGCGACCCATCGCGGATGAGCATGTCGATCCCTGCGAAGCCCGCCCACTCCCGGATCTGGTTGTTCTCGATCCTCGTCGTGTGGACGCCGTCGCCGTCCGCGTAGGCCGAGATACCGGAGGCCTGCGCCGATCCAGAGTCCACTGTGCCGGCCGTGCCGATCGTGTTGCCGCTGATCGTTCCCGACGTCACGCCGGTCGGCACGGAGGCAGCTGCCGGGGGCGACCGCGATCGCGTGGAAGACCGCGCCCTGGATGTTGTTATTGGCGATGGTGTAACCGGTGTCGGCGTCAGCGTCGGGGCTGATCACGATGCCCGCGCCCAGTTCCGTCCCTCCGTTCACCGATCCGCGATCCCCGACAAGCGTGTTGTTCGAGAACGTCACGCTGTTCGTGCCGGAGCTCGTCGAGTTCGTCGAGAACTGGAAATGGTCGCCACGGTTGTCGCTGAACGTCGAGCCGGTAACGCTCGCGGTCATCGAGGCCGTGTTGCTCGCGTCCAGATGAAGACCGTCGTTGCCGCTGTTCGCAGTCGACACTGAATTCAGAGTGCTTCCGGTGACGGTCAGGTTCAGCGAGCCGCTCGCGTTCGTCACGATCATCCCGTTCTCAAACGAGCCGCCGACCGTCGAGCTCGAAATAGACGCCGTCCCGGTCAACCCGCCGACGAAATCGAGGCCGCTCTCGTTGACGGCGTTGCCGTTGGCCACCGCCCGCGAGCTGTCGAACGCGAACCCGACCACGCTGGCGCCTCGGATGCCATCGTCAGCTCCGTTGTTGATGCTCATCCGCGTCAGGCTCACTCCGCCGCCGACACCTGTGAAGGAGATCCCCGGGCCAGTCGAGTTCTGAATCGCGCCTCCAGTGCACAACGCCGCCGACGTGCACGCACCGCCGTTGCCGGTGACCGTGAGGCCGCCCGACGCGCCGGTGGTGTTGAGCACAATGCCGCTGGCGGCGCCGTTGGCGGAGATGCTCAGGAAGGTCAGATCGTCAGCATGGATCGTCGTGTTGGCAACGTGGAGGGCAATCCCGGTCGTCGTCGTCAGCGTGTTGTTCGGTGCTGTCGCGCCGTTGGTGTCGGTGATGGCGAGGTTGCCGCTGACGGCGGACACAAAACGCAGAGTTGGATCCGGTGTTGGCGGTGATGCCGCCGTCGAAGCGCACCAAGCCGGTCCCGTTCGTGGACAGGTTGATGCCCTGTGACGTGTCCGTGACGAGGGCGTTGATGTCGACGGTGCCGCCGTCGCGGTTGGTGACGTCGACGGACCGGGCCGACGCCCCGGAGGTGGTGAGGGTGGCGCCGATCGTGACATTGACGGAGTTGTCGTCGACGTCGAGGGCGCAGGCGGTGGCGGTGATCGCGCCGCCGTTGACAGTGAACCCTGCCGGGTCCGGCGACGTTGGTCAGCAGGATGCCGTTGACGGCGCTGGCGGCGCTGCTGACGGTGTTGAGCGTGACTCCGGCGGCCCCGATGGTGACGCCGTTGAGGTTGACGCCGGTCCCGGAGAAGCTGGCGACCTGATTGGCCGCGTTGGTGGCGGTGGTCGTCCCGCCACCACTGGCCGAGAAGGCCGTGATCGGTGGCGGCGGTGCTGTTCAGGTTGATCGCGCCGGTGAAGTCGATGTTGGCACCGGTGTTGCTGGTCAGGCTGATCGCCGAGTTGGCGCTGCTGCCGGTGAGGTTTCCGCTGAACGTGACGGTGCCGCTGGAGCGGTTGGCGACGTTGACGATGGTGCCGGTGTTGCCGTTGATCGTGGCGGCGACGGTGATGTTGCCGCCCGCCGCACCGGTGAGCGAGACGCCGCTGGTGTTGCCCTGGACGAGCAGGTTGGGACCGATCGTCGCCGTCGTGATCGCATCGCCGGAGATGCCGGCGGTGGTGCTGGCGGTGCCGGTGACACCGGCGTTGACGTCGTTGGATGTCGACGCCGTTGGCCAAGGTGATACCGATGCCACCGACGGCGCTGTTGAACACGTTCGGGTTGGTCGTCCCCGTGGCTGCGACGAGGGTGGTGGACGGTGAAGTGCCGCGCCGGGGCCGCCGGGATCGACAGTCAGCCCGAACGGTTCACCCGCAGCCGCTGGTTGGTCTCCAACACGATGCCGCCGCTGTAGCCGGTGACCGTGCCGTCATCGTTGTCGAGGAAGATGATGTTGCCGTCGCCGTCGAGTGCGTCGGCGGTTCCGCCGGTGGTCAGCGGGGTGAGCGAGTTGAAGGGGCTGTGGGAGCGGCCGCCCTGTCCGGCGGGTGGGGCGGCGGCGTCGATGTCGACGTACCACACGACGGGGCCGACGACTTCGATCGTGACGGTGGCGGTGTCGGTTTGGTTGGCCGGGGTGTCGGGGTCGTTGTCGTTGACGGTGTAGGTGAACGTGTCGTTGCCGGTGAAGCCGGCGGGTGGGTCGTAGATGAAGTTGCCGTCGGCCTCCATCGTGACGTTGTTGCATCCGGCGCAGTTGGCGCTGCTGATCGTCGCCGGCCCCGCCGTCAGCCCGGACGGTGTGTCGACGTCGGTGTCGTTGGTGAGGACGCTGCCGGTGACGACCAGGTGCGAGCCCGTCGACGTCGTGCCGACGACCAGGCGGGTGTTGGCGAGCGTGGCGTTCACGCCGGTGAACGAGTCATCACCGGCGATCGGTGGGTCGTTCACACACGTGACCGACACCGGGACGGTGGCGGTCGACCCGCCGTTGAGGGTGTAGGTGAACGTGTCGGGAGTGGTACCGGGCGGGTTGTTGCAGTAGTTGCATTGGTTGGTAGGTGAGCCCGGTGCCGCCGCCGGTGATCACGACGGTGCCGTTGCCCGGCTGGGTGACCCCCGTGATCGTGGTCGGGCCGGCGTCGATGTCGGTGTCGTTGCTCAACACGGTGATCGCGGTGGCGGCGGCGTCCTCGAGCACGGTGGCGGTGTCGTTCACCGCGACGGGCGGGTCGTCGACACAGGTGACGGTCACCGCCACTGTGGCGGTGGATGAGCCGGGGGTGAGGGTGTAGGTGAACGTGTCCGGGGTCCCGCCCGGCTGGGTGTTGCAATAGTCGGCGTCGGGTTCGTAGGTGAGGCCGGCCCCGCCGCCGGTGGTGACGACGGTGCCGTTGGTCGGCTGGGTGATCGCGGTGATCGCCTTCGGGCCGTCGTCGACGTCGGTGTCGTTGACCAACACCGCGATCGCGGTGGCGGCGGCGTCCTCAAGCACGGTGGCGGTGTCGTTGACCGCGGCACGGGCGGGTCGTCGACACAGGTGACCGTCACTGACACGGTGGCGTCGTCACCGCCGTTGATCGTGTACGTGAAGGTGTCCGGGGACCCGGCCGGCTGGGTGTTGCAATAGTTGGCGTCGGGTTGGTAGGTGAGCCCGGTGCGGGCGCCGGGGCTGCCCCCGGTGAGCACGACGGTGCCGTTCGCCGGTTCGCTCGCCGAGACGATCGTGATCGTGCCACCATCGGGGTCGACGTCGTTGGCCAACACGGCGATCGCCGTCGCCAGGTCGTCCTCCGTGACGGTGGCGGCGTCGTTGACCGCGACCGGGGGATCGTCGACACAGGTGACGGTGACGGACACGGTGGCGGTGGAGCCGCCGGGGGTGAGGGTGTAGGTGAACGTGTCCGGCGACCCGCCGGGCTGGCTGTTGCAGTAGTTGGCGTTCGGCTGGTAGGTGAGGTTGTCACCGCCGTTGGTGATCACCACCGTCCCGTTGGCCGGCTGGGTCACCTGGTCGATGCTGATCGGCCCGTTGTCGATGTCGGTGTCGTTGGCCAACACCGGGATGGCGGTGGCGGCGGCGTCCTCGGTGACCGTCGCCGTGTCGTGACCGCGATCGGCGGGTCGTCGACACAGGTCAC
>CAWGZN010000003.1:0-521869 GCA_963827075.1 uncultured Acidimicrobiia bacterium
GCAGTTGAACGCGGGGTTGCTGAGACCGTCGACGTTGCGGTCGACGCCGCCGAGGCGGCCGGCTACCCCGTCGTCGTCAAGGCGCAGGTGCAGGTCGGTGGACGCGGCAAGGCGGGCGGGATCAGCTTGCTGACGACGCGTCTGCGGTTCGGGCCGCCGCTGAGCGCATCCTCGGGATGGACATCAAGGGCCATGTGGTGCGGCGGGTGTGGGTGGAGCACGCCTCCGACATCGCCGAGGAGTACTACGCCAGCTTCACGCTCGATCGGGCGGCGAAGCAACACCTGTTCTATGCTGTCGGCGCAGGGTGGCGTCGACATCGAGGAGGTGGTGGCGCGGTATCCGGGCGTGATCGTCCGGCTCCACGTGGACCCCGTCGACGGGCTGTCCGCCTCGTCGTCGCCCGCCAAGCCGCCGTCGACGCCAAGATCACGGATCGGGCGGTCGACGGCGTCGCCGAGCTCCTCGTCAAGCTCTACCGCTGCTACACGGAGGGTGACTGCGATCTCGCCGAGGTCAACCCGTTGATCCTCATGCCGTCCGGCCAGGTGCACGGGTGCTCGACGCCAAGGTCACGCTCGACGACAACGCCAGCTTCCGCCATCCGGAGTGGGACGAGTTCCGTGGCACCGAGGAGCTCGACGAACGCGAGCGGCGGGCCAAGGAGAAGGGCCTCCAGTACATCGGTCTCGACGGCTCGGTCGGCATCATCGCCAACGGCGCCGGTCTGGCGATGAGCACGCTCGACGTGGTGAACCAGGTCGGCGGGAACGCCGCCAACTTCCTCGATATCGGTGGCGGCGCCAACGCCGACGTCATGGCCGCCGCCCTCGAAGTGATCAACTTCGACGAGCGGGTTCGGTCGATCTTCATCAACATCTTCGGCGGGATCACCCGCGGCGACGAGGTGGGCAAGGGGATCGTCGAGGCGGTGCGCCGGGTCGACCTCCGGGCGCCGATGGTCGTGCGGCTCGACGGGACGAACGCCGACGAGGGCCGGCGCATCATCACCGACGCCGGGATCCCGGCCGACCAGTTGATCAGCAAGCCGACGATGCTCGAGGCGGCACGCGTGGCGGTCCGCATTGCGAACGGGGGCGTCTGATGGCGATCTTCATCGACCAGGACACCAAGGTCGTCGTCCAGGGCCTCACGGGCGGGCAGGGCCGCTTCCACGGGTTGCGCAACCGGGACTACGGGACGAAGGTCGTTGCCGGCGTCACGCCGGGCAAGGGCGGCCAGGACGTCGACGGCGTTCCGGTGTTCGACTCGGTGGCCGACGCGGTTGCCGCGACCGGAGCCGACGCCTCGTTCGTCGCCGTCCCGCCGAAGGCGGCTCCGGCGGCGATTCTCGAGGCGGCCGCGGCCGGCATCGGTTTCGTCGTGTGCATCACCGAGGGCATCCCGGCCCACGACGAGGCCAGGGTGTTCAACACCCTCGTGCGGGAGTTCCCGAACACGCGCCTGCTCGGCCCGAACTGCCCGGGGGCCATCAGCCCCGGGAAGTGCAACATCGGCATCACCGCCGGCGACATCGCCCTCGCCCCGACCCCCGACCGGCCCAACGTCGGCATCGTCAGCCGCTCGGGCACGCTCACCTATCAGGCGCTGTACGAGCTGAAGCAGAACGGGATCGGCGTCTCGACGTGCGTGGGCATCGGCGGCGACCCGGTGCCGGGCACGAGCTTCGTGGACTGCCTGGCCGAGTTCGAGGCCGATCCCGAGACCCATGCCGTCTTCATGATCGGTGAGATCGGCGGGTCGGCGGAGGAGGAAGCAGCCGCGTTCATCACGGCTCACGTCTCCAAGCCGATGACGGCGTACATCGCCGGCGTGACCGCGCCCGCCGGTAAGAAGATGGGCCACGCCGGGGCGATCGTGTCCGGGGGCAAGGGCACGGCGCAGGGGAAGATCGATGCGCTCGCCGCCGCCGGCGTCGAGGTCGGGCTCAACCCGACCGAGGCAGGCGAGCGGATGGCCCGGATCGTCGCCGCCCTCTGACCGTTCGGTCAGTAGCCGTCCGAGGTCTCGGCGTCGTCCTCGCGCCTCGTCGCGCTCGTGCCGGTAGTTCGTCACGGCGCCCGCGAACGCGACCGCCGCGGCGAGGAACGAGATGTACATGCCGGAGGCTCTGTCGAGATCGCCCAGGTCTGATTCGCCGGCGCCAAGTCGATCTCACCCGCCCGAGGACGAGCCGGAGCAGCATCGGCCAGGCGATCCCGGTTGCTGACGAGCAGGATCAGCGGCCAGCGGACGTTCCCGGGTCGGATCAGGCCGGCCACGAGCAGGAAGGCGAGCAACGCCGCCGCAACGAGCAGCAGCCAGGCGATCCCACCCGTGAGGAAGTAGTCGAACGCATTGTTGAGTTTGATGCTGCCGAACGACGCCCAGTCGAGGGCCAGTCCGAAGACGAGCATCACCCCCCCGCCGGTGATTATCAGCCAGTCGCCCGGTCTGAACTCGGAGAAGTCCACAGCCTAGGGGGACGGCGGCGGGGGAGGGGGCGAGCCGGGCGGAGGAGGCGGAGGTGTCGACCCTCGTCGCTCCCGCCCTTGAAGGCGCCGCGCATCTTGTCCATGTCGGTGAGGTCGGAGAACTTCCCGCCCGAGCGGGTGAAGTTCATCACCGCCCCTCCGAGCGCGATGGCGGCGGCGAAGAAGGCGACCCACATCCCGACCCCGCGGTCGCGGTCGATGCCGGCCGTCGTCGCCGCCACCGAGATCAGGCGGAGGAGCATGAGCAGGGTGGCGAGACCCGTGACGAGGAGCAGGATGAGGGACCACGGAGTCGGTGCCGGATGCAATCGCGCCGAGCGCCAGCAGGACGGCGATCACGCCGGCCGCGACGACGAGGATCCAGGCGAGCCCGCCGGTGAAGAAGTAGTCGAAGGCGTTGTTGCCGCTCCCGCTCGCCGAGCGGCGGTCCACCGTCGCCCAGTCGAGCGCGAGGCCGAAGATCAGCATCGCCACACCGCCGACGACCAACAGCCAGTCGCCGGGTCTGAACTTGCTGAAATCCACTACGAGCGCCTCCTATCTGCGACCGCGCGCACCGTAGTCGCTGCCGCGACACGCCGTGTGATCGCCATCTACCGACGGTTGGTTACCCTCCACGCGTGCCCACCGCCCTCCTCTCCGTCTACGACAAGGCCGGCGTCGCCGAGCTCGCCCGGGGCCTGCACGAGCTGGGCTGGGAAGTTCTCTCCAGCGGGGGAACGGCGCGTGCGATCGGCGAGGCGGGGGTGCCGGTCACCGACGTCGCCGAGCGCACGGGGTTCCCGGCCATCCTCGGCCACCGCGTCGTCACGCTCCACCCAGCGGTGCACGGCGGCATCCTCGCCGACCCCGACGACCCCGACCATCGCCGCGACCTCGAGGAGTACGGCATCGAGCCGATCTCGCTCGTGGTCGTGAACCTCTATCCGTTCGGCCGGGAGCCCGGCGTCGAGCTGATCGACGTCGGTGGGCCGGCGATGGTCCGCGCCGCGGCGAAGAACCACGCTCACGTGGGCGTGGTCGTCGACCCGGCCGACTACGAGCCCGTGCTCGCCGAGTTGCGGGCGGGCGGACGTCTGTCCGAGCCGACCCGGCGTCATCTCGCCCGGACCGCGTTCGCCCGGACCGCGGCGTACGACGCCGACATCGTCGACTGGCTGGACCGCTGTGGTGGCGTGCAGGACGGCGACGCCGATGAGCTCCCGGCCCGCCTGCGCCTCGAGCTCGAGCGCGTGCAGCCGCTGCGCTACGGCGAGAACCCGCACCAACAGGCCGCGCGCTATCGGCACGTCGGCGCCACCGGCTGGTGGGACACGGTCACCCAGCACGGCGGCAAGGCGCTCAGCTACCTGAACCTGTACGACGCCGAAGCGGCGTGGCGGCTGGTCCACCGGTTCACCGAACCGGCGTGTGTCATCGTCAAGCACGCCAACCCGTGTGGCGTGGCGGTCGCCCCGGACATCACGACCGCGTACCAGCGGGCCAACGCCTGTGACCCGGTGAGCGCATTCGGTGGCGTCGTCGCCCTCAACCGACCGGTGCCCGACGAGCTCGCGACCGCGCTGGCCCCGGTGTTCACCGAGGTGGTCGTCGCTCCCGGGTACGACGACGACGCTGTCGCCACCCTGACCGCGAAGCCGAACCTGCGCGTGCTGTCGGCGACCGCCCCGGGTGTCCGCACGCTCGACGTGCGGCCGGTCGACGCCGGTCTGCTCGTCCAGACGGCGGACCCCGTGACGATCGATCGTTCGGCGTGGTGGGTGGTCACCCAGATCGAGCCGACCGCGGAGCAGTGGGCCGACCTCGAGTTCGCGTGGACCGTCTGCGCCGCCGTCAGCTCGAACGCCATCGTCTTCGCACGAGACCAGCAGGCATTGGGGATCGGCGCCGGTCAGCAGAACCGGGTCGACTCGGCCCGCATCGCGGCCGAGCGGGCGGGCGAACGGGTCCGCGGCGGAGTCGGCGCGAGCGACGCGTTCTTCCCGTTTCGCGACGGCCTCGACGTCGCGGCCGCCGCCGGCGTGGCCGCCATGATCCAGCCCGGCGGCAGCGTCCGGGACGCCGAGGTCATCGCCGCCGCCGACGAGCACGGCATGGCGATGGTGTTCACTGGCGAACGCCACTTCCGCCACTGATCCCGTCCGAGTGTCTTCGTCCGTCGGAGGGTCCGATGGGGAGGCCTCCCTCATCGCGCACTCGGATGGCGCAAGACACTCGGATGGGGAGCCAACCCTCGGTTGGGAGGGAGCGGTAGCGTAAGGCGGACCCCATGGCTCGCGTGTCCGATCTCCTCGCGGCAGGGCGGACGTACTCCTTCGAGTTCTTCCCGCCCAAGACCGACGGCGCGCAGCTGTCTCTCGGCCGCACCATCGCCGAGCTGGAACCGCTCGGCCCGAGCTTCGTCTCGGTCACCTACGGGGCAGGGGGGAGCACCCGTTGGCGCACCCGCGAGGTCGTGACGTGGGTGCGTCGCGAGACCTCGATCACGCCCATGGCGCACCTGACCTGCCAGAGCCACACCCGGGACGAGATCCGCACCATCCTCGAGGACTACCGCGCCGCCGGGATCGAGAACGTGCTCGCCCTCGGCGGCGATCCGCCCCAGGACCCGGCTGACGTCCGGCCGAGCGACTACGTGTACGCGACCGACCTGATCGACGACATCGATCCGTTCGAGCACTTCTCGATCGGCGTCGCCGCCCATCCCGAGGTGCACCCGCGTTCGCCGGACCGCTCCACCGACCGGCGACTGCTGGCCGCCAAGTTGGGCCGGGCCGACTTCGCGATCACTCAGTTCTTCTTCGAGGCCGAGCACTACCTGCGCCTCGTCGACGAGCTCGCCGCGCTCGGCGTCACCAAGCCCGTGATCGCTGGGATCATGCCGATCACCAACGCCGGCCAGGTGAGCCGCATGGCCGAGATGAGCGGGGCAGCCGTCCCGACGTGGCTGATCGAGCGCCTCGCCGGCGTCGAGGACCCGACCGAGGTGCGGCGGATCGGGGTCGACGTCGCGACCAAGCTCTGCGCCCAACTGCTCGAGGCCGGCGCGCCGGGTCTGCACTTCTACACGCTCAATCGCAGCACGGCGACCCGAGAGATCTACGCCAACCTCGGGCTCGCGGTGACCTGACACCGTGGCGACGACGGCCACCAGGCCGCTCGAGTGGAGCCCGCCCCGCACGGCGATCAGCCGGGTGCCCTACCTTCCCGGACTCGACGGGATGCGGGCGATCGCCGTGATCGCCGTGATGGTGTACCACGCCAACAACGCCTGGCTCCCTGGCGGCTTCCTCGGAGTCGAGGTGTTCTTCGTGATCAGCGGATACCTGATCACTCTGCTGCTGGTCGGCGAGCACGAGCGCAGCGGCACCGTCAGCCTGCGGCAGTTCTATCTGCGCCGTGCCCGCCGGCTGCTCCCGGCACTGTTCGTCCTGCTCATCGGGCTCGTCGATCTACACCGCCCTGTTCAAACGGGACGTGCTCGGCCAGCTCCGGGGCGACGTGATCGCGGCCCTGACGTACGTGTCGAACTGGTACCAGATCTGGGTCGGCCAGGGGTACACCTCGACCGGCGACTTCGCCCCGCTCCGCCACCTCTGGAGCCTCGCCGTGGAGGAGCAGTTCTACCTGCTCTGGCCACTGATCATGATCGGGCTGCTCCGGTTCGGACGGCGGCGCCTGCCGGAGATGGCGACGTGGTTGTTCGTCGCCGCGATCGCGGTGACCGTGCTGACGGCCGTGCTGGCGCCGCAGGGCCAGATCGGCGAGTGCGACGTCACTCCCGACGCGTACTGGAAGCTCGGTGAGCGGTGCATCTCCAAGCTCGACTTCGTCTACCTGGGCACGTTCACCCGGGCGAGCGGGCTCCTGCTCGGAGCGGCCTTCGCCTTGCTCTGGCGACCGGTCGCGATCATGCGCAGCCCGATGCGCCGGAAGGGCCACGTCGTCGATGTCGTCGCGCTGGTCGGGCTCGTCGGGCTCGGCGCGCTGTGCTGGTACCTCCACATCGTCACGCCCGAGGGCGCCGATCCGTGGCTGTTCCGCGGTGGGTTCTTCGTCACCGGGCTGGCCACGCTGGCCCTCATCGCGGGCGTCACCCACCGAGGGGCGTGGGCGGGCCGGCTCCTCGGCACCTCCGTGCTCCTGTGGATCGGCCTGCGGTCGTACGGGCTCTACCTGTTCCACTGGCCGATCTACCAGATCATCCGCGGGGTCGCCGGGCGACCGCTGACGGTCGGCGAGTTCGTACTCGCCCTGGCGCTCACGGCCGTGATCACGGAGGTGTCGTACCGCTTCGTCGAGATGCCGATCCGGCGCCGGCATGTCGGACGCTGGTGGCGGCGGCTGCAGGCGCGACGCGATCCGGTTCCCCGCCGGATCATCGCCGCCGCGGGCGCCGGTTGCGTCGCCCTGTCGGTGTTCGCCGCGGCCAACCTGGCGACCGCCGAGCTGAAGCAGAACGAGATCGCCGAGTCGCTCGAGCAAGGCGACCAAGCGGTCACCGACGTTCTCGACCAGGTCGCCCCGGCGACGACGACGCAGACGACGGTGGGCGGGTCGCCGTCGGCCACCACGTCAGTACCCGGCGCCACGCAGCCGCCGGCGACGGACGCGGGCGGTGCGATCATCCCGGGCGCGACCGCCACCCCGGCAACCGAGGCTCCGCCCTCGAGCCCGCCCACCACGACGCGGCGGACGACCACCATCCCACCCGAGCCGTACCCGATCCTCGCCATCGGAGACTCGGTGATGCTCGGCGCCGCCGAGGAGCTCGCCGCCGAAGGCGTGACGGTCGACGCCAAAGTCAGCCGCCAGATGGTGGACGAGATCGGCAAGGTGGAGGCGCTGCGCGACCAGGGCCGGCTCGGCGACGCCGTCGTCGTCCACCTCGGCACCAACGGGCCGATCAGCGAGGAGACCATGACCGCCTTCTTCGACGGCCTGCGCGACGTGCGCCGGGTCGTCGTGCTCACGGTCGCGGCCCCGGGGAAGCCGTGGATCGGACCGAACAACGAGCTGCTCGCCAGGCTCCCGCAGCGATATCCCAACGTCACGCTCGTCGACTGGGTCGCCTTCGCCGCCCGCTGTCCGGGAGACTGCATCTACGAGGATGGCATCCACCTGAAGCCCGACGGTCAGGCGCGCTACACGCAGGTGATCATGTACTTCCTGGAGGCCTAGCGCGGCGAGTGCCGGCACGCACTCGCTGCGTTTGGGAGAGGTCCCCGCGAGCGCCGTCACGGGTTGGTCGCCGCGTTACGTGATAGCCGACCTCAACGTCGGGGGTACACGGGGGCGGAGCCCCCGTGGGGGCCTACGCTCGGCGGCCGTGAACACCACTTCTTCATCGTCGGCGCCGGTCCAGGTCGCGGTCACCGGGGCCGCCGGTCAGATCGGGTACAGCCTCCTGTTCCGGATCGCGTCGGGTTCGATGCTCGGGCCGGACACGCCCGTCGCGCTCCGGCTGCTCGAGATCACGCCCACGCTCGGCGCCCTGGAGGGCGTGCGCATGGAGCTCGACGACTGCGCGTTCCCGCTGCTGCATGACGTCGTGTGCACCGACGACGCCGACGTCGCGTTCGGCGACACCGAGATCGCCCTGCTCGTCGGCGCGATGCCGCGCAAGCAGGGCATGGAACGGTCGGACCTGCTCTCGGCGAACGGAGGGATCTTCAAGCCGCAGGGGGAGGCGCTCGCCCGGTCGGCGCGCCGCGACGTCAAGGTGCTCGTCGTCGGCAACCCGGCCAACACCAACGCGCTCATCGCGATGAGCAACGCGGACGGATTGGACCCGCGCTGCTTCACGGCGATGACCCGCCTCGACCACAACCGGGCGATGAGCCAGGTCGCCCAGAAGCTCGGCGTGCCGGTCGCGGCGGTGAAGCGGATGACGATCTGGGGCAACCACTCGACGACGCAGTACCCCGACCTGTTCCACTGCGAGGTCGAGATCGACGGTTCCCGGCGCAACGCCTACGAGGCGGTCGGCGACCACGAGTGGGTGGACGGGACGTTCATCCCGACCGTCGCCAAGCGGGGCGCCGCGATCATCGAGGCCCGCGGCGCGTCGTCGGCGGCCTCGGCCGCGAACGCCGCGGTCGATCACGTCCGGTCGTGGGTGCTCGGCACGCCCGACGACGACTGGGTGTCGATGGCGATCCCGAGCGACGGCAGCTACGGCATCCCCGAGGGCATCATCTCCAGCTACCCGTGCACGTGCCGCGACGGCCGCTACGAGATCGTCCAAGGCCTCGACATCGACGACTACAGCCGGGGCAAGATCGACGCCTCGGTAGCGGAGCTCGTCGACGAACGCGACGCGGTGAAGGAGCTGGATCTCGTCTGACCCTCCGTTCTGTCGGTCGGAAACAGCCGGAAACGGTCGGTTCCGACCGACAGAACGGGGGGTTCAGCCCACGGCGACCTGGCAGGCGACGCGCATCATCGCGTCCACACCGCGACGAAGGTCGTCGTCGCCGATCCGCTCGCTCGTGTCCGCGCCGACGATGTCGCTCACCGTCATCATCGCCAGCGCCTCGACTCGTTTCACCGCCGCGATCGTGTAGAGCATCGCCGCTTCCATCTCGATGCCGAGGAGTCCGAGCCGCTTCCACGCCGGAACCCTCGTCGGATCGGGGTCGTAGAAGACGCCGCTCGACACGATCGGTCCGACGTGCACCGTCGCGCCGGACTCGCGGCTCAGCCGGACGGCCGCCTCGACGAGATCGAACGTCGCCGCCGGCGCGTACCCGGCCATGTCGGCGTAGCGCAGCGCCGTCGTGTCGTCGCACGACGCCGCCACCGCGACGACGGTGTCGCCGAACCGCATCCCGTCGCCGATCGCCCCACACGTGCCGACCCGGATGAGTCGGGTGGCGCCGAGCCCGACGAGCTCCTCGAACACGATGCCGGCAGACGGGCACCCCATCCCCGTGCTCTGGACGCTGATCGAGGCGCCCTCGAACGTGCCGGTGTAGCCGAGCATCCCGCGCTCCTCGTTGACGAGACGGGCGCCGGGGTCGAAGAAATTCTCGGCGACGTACGTCGCGCGCCGAGGATCGCCGGGGCACAACACCGCCGGTGCGTAGTCGCCGGCGTCCGCTCGCAGATGGATGGCCATGGGCGGGCACGCTAGTGATCACCCGATCGTGGTCGTGTCGGAGGCTACGTTTCCGCGGTGGCCTCCTTTCAGTACGACGTCGCCTACACCGAGCAACGGAACCGGCTCACGACCGCGTTCCGGTACATCCTCGCCATCCCGCACCTCCTCCTCGTCGGCATCTGGGGTTGGCTCGCCGAGGCCGTGTCGGTGGTCCAGTGGTTCATCGTTCTGTTCACCGGGAAGCGGAACGAGAGCATCTGGAACCTCCAATGGGCCTGGCTGGACTACGCCAGCCGCGTCAACGGCTACGTCGACCTGCTCTACGACCCGTATCCGGCCTTCGGCAGCGATCCCGGCCCGGTGCCGGTCACGACCGACTTCAGCTATGACGAACCGGCCGACCGGCTGACCAACGGGCTGCGCTTCATCTGGGCGATCCCCACGCTGGTGATCGCAGCAGTCCTCGGGTTCGCGATGTTCTTCGTGGTGGTCGTGGCGTGGTTCGCCATCCTGTTCACCGGGAAGCACCCGCGCGGGATGTTCGACTTCACCTACCGGGTGGTGCACTACGTCCTGCAGACGAACAGCTACGTGCTGCTGATGACGGACACGTACCCGAACTGGAGCAGGGTGGGCGCGCCCAGTGGACAGACCCCGAGCATCTCGCCGCCGAGCGCTCCACCACCGCTCCCGCCGACGGAGGTGCCCCAGTCGCCGACGGCGCAAGCCCCGCCTTCGCCGCCGCCACCGCATCCGCCGACCGCGCCACCGGGCGCAGCACCGCCGCCCCCGCCGGCGTAGCCGCTACTTCAGGAACTTGCTGGTCGTGTTGTCGGCCAGCACCTTGCCGCCCGTCTGACACGTGGGGCAGTAGTTCACGGTGTACCCCGAGTACTCGACGGCGCGGATCGTGTCGCCGCACACCGGGCACGGCTGGCCGGTTCGGCCGTGGACGCGGCCGGGACGGTCCTTCGACGAGCTCATGTCGTCGCGCCCGCGCTCGTACTCGAGACCCTCCGCGACGGCCTCCCGGATCGCCTTGACCACCTCGGCGGCGTCATTGGCGTCGAGCTTGCCGGTGTGCGCGAACGGCGAGATCCGCGCCCGGTGACAGACCTCGTTGGCCAGGCGGCGACCGAGCCCGGCGATCACCCGCTGGTCGCGCAGGAACCCGTGCACGCGCACGGACCGCTGAGCGAAGAGGCGGGCGAGCTCGTCCGGCTCGACGAGATCGGCCTCCGGTCCGAGCTGGCTCAGCGGAGGTGAGGTCAACACCGACTCGGTGGCCATGCACCAGACCCCGGCCTTGTGCTCCGTCCCCTGCTCGGTGAGCAGGAGCGCCGGTATGTCGCCGCCGAAGACGAACCGGGCCTGCCCGCCGCGCGGTCGCGCCGCCTGCTTGGCGTCCATGTTGAGCCGACCACCCTGCATCAGGTGCACCACGAACGTCACCTCACCGAAGCGCAGCAGCAGGTACTTCCCCCGCCGGCCGACCTCCTCCAGATCGACTCCGTGCGCCTGCGACGGGTTCGGGGTCACCGTTTTGAGGGCGTTGAACGTCAGCGGGACGAAACGGGTGAGCTGCTGACCGGCGTACGCCTCGGTCAGCCGCTCGGCGTGCGCCTGGACTTCGGGAAGCTCGGGCATCGCGGATCAGACGTACTCGGTGCGCTCACGCAGCGCGACGAGGACGGAGTCGAGGGCGCCGAAGATCGGTTGCGCGTCGAGCAGGCGCTGCTGGTCGCCGTACAGCCGGATGTGTCCGTTGACAAACGCATCCTGGGCGTTGAGGTCACCGGTGGCCACCGCGACGGCGGTGTCCCAGGACTGCTCCATCCGGACGTGCTCGGGCTCGGCGACGCCCGGCCCGAACTGGGCGATCCCGTCTCCGACCTGGAGGTGATACGTCACGTCGCCCTCGGGACCGTCGCCGACCACCTGCGTGAGCCCGATCTCGTGCGAGCCCGCCAGCTCGCGGAGGTGCTCGTCGGCGGCGACGGCGCGCGCGAGCTCGTCGATCCAGTCCAGGCTGAGGTACCGAACCACGCCTCTAGTCTGCCGGATCGTGGCCGGAGCCTCTCGTGACGACCGGCGCCGGGCCGGCGGGCCGGCCCGCCTCGATCCCGCGATCGACCCGCGGCACGAGCGTCGGCACCCCGACGCGGCGGTCGAGGAGTGGGTGTTCGCCTGCTGGTTCAGCGACGGGTCGCTGGGCGCGATGACGGGCCACCGGCTGCTCGGACGCCGGGCGTGGTACTGGGCCGCGTTGGTGCGACGGGGTGAACCGCTCCTGCACGTCTCCGAGTGGGATGCCCCGGTACGGGCCGACCCGCTGATCGTGAAGGCCCACGGACTGTGGGCCGAGCACACATGCGACGCGCCGATGGAGCAATGGACGGTCGCCAACGAGACGTATGCGGCCGCGCTCGAGGACCCCGCCGACGCGCTGGGTCGCGCCTACGGGACGCCCAGCCCGGTCGCCTTCGATCTGGAGTGGTACGCGACCGGCGCGCCGACCGCGCGACACGACGGGTACGAGCAGGAGGGCGTCGTGCACGGCACGATCGAGCTCGCCGGCGGCCCGCTCCATCTCACCGAGGCGCCGGCTCGACGGTGGCACCGTTGGGGCGACGACCTCGACGTGCTCGAGCTCCCCGACGCCTACGCCCACACCGGGATGCGGGCGCCGTTCGCGTTCCCGGACGGAAGCCGGGCCGACTGGGTGCTCACGCCTGACGGTTGGCGGTCGCGGTCGGTGCACCCCGGCTGAAGGCGCGGCGGGCCCACAGCGCGGCGAACACGAGCAGCGCGACCGCGATGACGAACGGGATCGTGACGGCGAGGACGAGCACGACCGCGTAGGCGCCGCCGACGAAGGCGCCCCAGCCGTCGGCCGCCGCTTCGAGCACGCCCGGTTGGGGCGGTTCGAACTCCCGACGGACCGCCGCGAAAACCTCGGGCGGTGCGGGGACGATTTCCACCGTGAGCGTCGACATCGCGACCCGATCCTCGAGCTGGCGCTGTGAGGCGAGCAGCGTCTCGAGCTCGATCTCGCGCTCGGTGAGCTCGGACTCCAGGCGCACGATCCCTTGGATGTCGGTGGCCGCGTCCAGCAGGGCCCGAACCCGGGCGACGCTCACCCGCACGTTGGCGATGCGCGAGTCGAGGTCGATCAACCGGTCGGTGACGTCCTCGGCCAGCTGGTCGTACGCCACCACCGTTCCGAGATCCTCCATCGCGTCCACGACCGCGGCGAGCTCCTCGGGTGGTATCGCCAAGACGAGGGTGGCGCGGGACTCGTCGGCGTCATCATCGCCACCGTCCGGCGCGTAGTCGATGTCGGCGGACGCCACGCGGCCGCCGCGGCGCGCGGCGACCCCGGTGACCCCGTCGACGGCTCTTCGCACGTCGTCGGTGCGCAGGGTCGCCCGCGCTTCGATCGCGATCGACGGCCCGGCGAGTTGGAGCAGGGCGGCCACCCCGGTCCCCGGCCTGCCGGCCCCGCGGCCGGTGGCCGCGGCGCCGTCGTCGCCGGCGCCGACACCTCCTTCGGTGGCCGTTGGCGCCTCGGTGCCCGGCGCAGCCAGGTCGTCATCCCGCGCCGCCGGCGCCTCCCCAGCCACGGTGTCAGCGGCGCCGCCGCTGTCGTCGTCGTCATCGCTGCACGCGCCGCCCAGCAGGGCGACGAGCGCGAGCAATCCAGCTTGTGTCCGAACAATCCTCCCCATGTCCGTTCGACGTTCGCCGCGCCGGTGCGGTTCCCGGTGTCCCTTCCCGTTCTCGGTTCTGGGAACCCCCAGGGGAGATGTGGACAGACTGCGCCGACGGCCTCGGCGTGAGGCGGCTGCGACGTCGAATGACATCGAGGACGAGACGAGCTGCGATCGACCGGCTGGCTGATCGACAGCGGCGGCGAATCGGTGCTCGAGCGCCGCTTGCTCGCTCTACTTCGCGCCGCCGGGCTCTCGACGACCGCGAACACAGTTCGTCATCGACACGACGGGCGCCACGTCGCACGCGTCGACTTCCTCTTCGAGGCCGTGGCCGCGGGTTGGGCGCCAACCTCGTCGGTGTCATCTGAATCGTCCGAATCTGGACCTCCTGGATGACGTGAACGAGGATTTCGGGACTTTGCGCGTCGCGGCGTTAGCGTGCTCCTTGATGGCGCAAGCGGTCGCACGGGAGGCGGTGTCGGGCACCGCGCTGGCGCCGAGGAAGCGCAAGCCCTTCCTGCTCGACCTCTACTCCACCGCGGTCGGCAAGAAGTACGTGATGGCCATCACCGGGCTGATCGGCATCGGCTACGTGATCGCCCACATGATCGGCAACCTCAAGATGTACCTCGGCCCGGAGGAGATCGATCACTACGGCGAGTTCCTCCGTGAGCTCCTGGTGCCCCTGCTCCCGCGCACCGTCGCCCTGTGGACGATGCGGATCGTCCTCATCGTCGCTCTCGTCCTCCACCTCCACGCCGCCTACACGCTCACCCTGATCAACCGGCGGGCGCGGCCGGTGCGGTACCAGTCGCCGCGGGACTACGTCGCGGCGAACTTCGCCAGCCGCACGATGCGGTGGACGGGGATCATCGTGCTGCTGTTCCTCGCCTACCATCTCGCCGACCTCACCTGGGGCTGGGCCAACCCTGACTTCGTGCGCGGCGCGGTGTACCACAACATCGACGAGAGCCTGTCCCAGCTGCCGGTCGCGATCTTGTACATCGTCGCCAACATCGCCCTCGGCATCCACCTCTTCCACGGCGTGTGGAGCCTGTTCCAGTCGATGGGGTGGAACAGCCCGCGCTTCAACTCCTGGCGGCGGGGGATCGCCACCGGGATCGCGACGGTGATCGTGGTCGGCAACTGCTCGTTCCCCATCGCTGTCCAAGCCGGAATCGTGCAGGTCTGATCGAGGGAGTTGACGGGCATGCTCGACGCCAAGATCCCCGCTGGCCCGCTGGCGGACAAGTGGGACTCGTTCAAGGCCGACGTCAAGCTCGTCAACCCGAACAACAAGCGCAAGTTCAAGATCCTCGTCATCGGCACCGGGCTCGCCGGCGCCTCGGCCGCGGCCACCCTCGCCGAGCTCGGCTACCAGGTCGAGGCGTTCACGTTCCACGACTCCGCTCGCCGGGCGCACTCGATCGCCGCCCAGGGCGGGATCAACGCGGCGAAGAACTACCGGGGCGACGGCGACAGCATCTACCGCCTGTTCTACGACACGATCAAGGGTGGCGACTTCCGCGCCCGGGAAGGGAACGTCTACCGCCTCGCCCAGGTGTCGGTCGACATCATCGACCAATGCGTCGCCCAGGGCGTCCCGTTCGCCCGCGAGTACGGCGGTCTCCTCGACAACCGCAGCTTCGGCGGTGCCCAGGTCAGCCGCACGTTCTACGTGGGTGGGCAGACCGGCCAGCAGCTGCTGCTCGGCGCCTACCAGCAGATGTCCCGGCAGGTCGGCCTCGGCAACATCAAGATGTGGAACCGCCTCGAGCTCGTCGACATCGTCGTGATCGACGGGCGCTGCGCCGGCATCGTCACCCGCGACCTCCTCACGGGTGAGTTCCGCTCGCACGCCGGGCACGCCGTCGTGCTCGCCACCGGTGGGTACGGCAATGTCTTCTTCCTCTCGACGAATGCGATGGCGTGCAACGTCACGGCGATCTGGCGGGCCCATCGCCGAGGTGCCTGGTTCGCCAACCCGTGCTACACGCAGATCCACCCGACGTGCATCCCGCAGTCCGACGAGTTCCAGTCCAAGCTCACGTTGATGTCGGAGTCGCTGCGCAACGACGGCCGGGTGTGGGTGCCGCTCGATCCCGATGACACCAGGCCGCCGTCCGGGATCGCCGAGAGCGAGCGTGACTACTACCTCGAGCGGCTGTATCCGAGCTTCGGCAATCTCGCGCCGCGAGACATCTCCTCCCGGGCCGCCAAGCGGGCCGTGGATTCCGGCCGCGGCGTCGGACCACGCAAGAACGGCGTCTACCTCGACTTCGCCGAGGCCATCGGCCGGCTCGGCCAGGACGTGGTGCGGGAGCGGTACGGGAACCTGTTCGAGATGTACGAGCGCATCACCGGCGAGGACCCGTACACGGTCCCGATGCGGATCTACCCGGCGTCGCACTACACGATGGGCGGGCTCTGGGTCGACTACGAGCTGATGACCACCGTGTCCGGGCTGTACTGCACCGGGGAGGCCAACTTCTCCGACCACGGAGCCAACCGACTCGGTGCGTCCGCTCTCATGCAGGGCCTCGCCGACGGCTACTTCGTGCTGCCGTACACGTTGGGCAACTACCTCGCCCCGATGCTCAACAAGCCGATCCCCGGGCCGGACCACCAGGAGTTCGTCGCAGCCGAGGCGGCCGCGCGCGACCGCTTCGCCCGCTACGTCGGCGATCAAGGGGACGCGGTCACCGGACCACTTCCACCGCGAGCTCGGGCGGATCATCTGGGACCACTGCGGGATGGAGCGCACGGCGTCGGGGTTGGAGAAGGCGCTCTCGGACATCCCGGCGCTGTACGCCGAGTTCCAGGAGGACCTGCTCGTCACCGGGACGGCGACGAACGTCAACCAGACGCTCGAGAAGGCCGGGCGGGTCGACGACTTCTTCCAGCTCGCCATGCTGATGTGCCGCGACGCCCTCGACCGCGAGGAGAGCTGCGGCGGCCACTTCCGGGCCGAGTACCAGACCGAGGACGGTGAAGCTCTGCGCGACGACGAACGCTTCGCCCACGTGGCGGCGTGGGAGTGGACGGGCGACCCGGCGAACGCGAGCCGCCACCAGGAGGAGCTCGTCTACGAGACGGTCCACTTCCAGACGCGGAGCTACAAGTGAGCGGGCAGACGGATGACCGACACAGGTCCGCGACCTCACGCTCAAGATCTGGCGGCAGGCCGGTCCGAACGACGCCGGGCACTTCGAGACCCACCACGTCGAGGAGGTCAGCGAGGAAGCATCGTTCCTCGAGATGCTCGACATCGTCAACGAGCAACTGATCGCCAGGGGCGAGGACGCCATCACGTTCGATCACGACTGCCGCGAGGGCATCTGCGGCACGTGTTCGTTGATGATCAACGGCCAGGCCCATGGTCCCCAGCGCGGCACGGCGACGTGCCAGCTGCACATGCGCAAGTTCCAGAGCGGCGACGAGATCGTGGTCGAGCCGTGGCGGGCCCGGGCGTTCCCGATCCTCAAGGACCTGATGTGTGACCGCTCGGCGCTCGACCGGATCGTCGAGGCGGGCGGGTTCATCACCGCCGAGACCGGTGGCGCCCCCGACGCCAACCTGATCCCCGTGCCCAAGCCCGTCGCCGACGCCGCCGAGGCGGCCGCCCTCTGCATCGGCTGCGGGGCGTGCGTCGCCGCCTGCCCGAACGGGGCCGCCCAGTTGTTCACCGGGGCCAAGGTCAGCCACCTCAACCTGCTCCCGCAGGGCCAGCCCGAGCGCTTCAGCCGGGTCGAGGCGATGGTCGAGACGATGGAGCAGTACTTCGGGTCGTGCACCAACCACGGCGAGTGCGAGATCGCCTGCCCCAAGTCGATCTCCCTCGACGTGATCGCGCTGATGAACGCCGACTACCTCAAGGCGAAGTTCAAGAACCGCCGCTCCCTCTCCCGCATCTAGCCCGTTCCGATTCTGATTGCGATTCACCGTCACGGATGACGCAAATCGTCCAGGAAATCGTACTGGCGAGCTGTCGCGATTCTTCTCGCGATCTCGGTCATCGGCGAAGGCAAATCGGGATCAGAACCGTCAGGAGCGCAGGATCCTCGCGCCGGAACGGCGGGTGGCGGTGATCTCGGTGTCGGTGCCGTCGTGGCCGGTCAGGGCGAGGCCGAGCAGGAGGTCGCCGGGGGAGTCGGGGACGACGAGTTCGAGGCGACCGACGCGGACACAGCTGTCGGCGTCGACATCGCCGCGGAACGCCCATTGCCGGCGCCCACCCCGCCACGTGCACGTGACGGCGACGGTGGCGTCGAGGAGCGCCGAGCGGAGGTCGTTGACGACGTGGACGTCGAGGGCGAGGTGCTCTCCCGGCCGGACCGTCGCGGGAAGAGGGTCGGTGACCACGATCACCGGCCGGCAGGCGTCGATGACCGCGAGCCAGGCGAGTTTGGGCAGGCGGTGGTGGTCGAGCACGGATGCGGAGATCATCGGACCCGGATCGGCGAGCCACGAGAAGCAGAACCCGCCCGTCGGCCGGTACTTGAGCCGGCGCAGCGTCTCGATGTGGTGGCGCAGCAGCGTCGACTGGTAGCGCTGGGTGGCGACCCGCCACGCGTCGAACGTCGGCTGGTCCTCGGGCGGCACCCGCTCGTGCATGACGTCGACCTCGAGTCCGTGGTGGGCGTGGAGGTGCTCCCAGTCGAGGTCAGGCCACGACGCGGTGTCGACGAACTCGGGGGCGGAGTCGGGGACGGACTGCGCCCCGAACTCGCTGACGAATCGGACCAGCCGGGGGAGCGTGCGGGCCAGCTCGGCGATCTCGCCGATCTCGCCCCGGTGCCAGCCGAGCCACAGATGGCTGTCCGTCCCGTCGAGCTTCGGGAAGTGGGGGAACACGCCGCTGTGGGCGACCGCCGGCCGGGTCGGGTCGGCCTCCTCGAAGGCCCGCTTGAGCCACCGGTCGAGGACGGTCTTGTTCCACGTCGGGAGCTGATGGGCGAGGAAGCGGCGCACCCGGCGCCGCGCGGTGGGCGCCTCGACCTGCGGGGCGTCGGGCACCGGCTCGTCGTGGGCGCACCACTGCACGATCGAGGGATGATGACCGAGCGAGTTGACCGCCTCGCGAGCCTGCCGCACGGCTTCACGGCGGATCTGGCGGGCGTATCCCCACTGCAGCGGGAAGTCCTGCAGGAGGAGCACGCCGAGCTCGTCGGCAGCCCGGTAGAGCTCGTGGTCGGCGATGTGCGCCTGCACGCGCAGCACGTCGAGCCCGGCCTCGACGGCGAGCTCGACGTCCCGCCGCACCTCCTTGGGATCGGCGTCGGCGAGGCCTGGACGTGTGGGGAGCAGGTTGGCGCCCTTCAGGTAGAGCCGCTCGCCGTTGATCGAGCACACCCAGTCGGTCCACGCGACCTCGCGCAGGCCGGTGCGCCGGGAGCGCCGATCGCTCGGCTCGCCGTCGACGAGCACTTCGACGTCGATCTCGGTCAACGGCTGGTCGCCGAGTGCCCGCGGCCACCACAGCTGGGGGCGGTCGAGATCGAGGGCCCACTCGATCTCGTTGACGCCCGCCGCGAGCGGATGCTCCGTCTCGCCGACGACCTTGCCGTCAGCGGTGGTGCGCACCCGCACGGTGCGCGCGGCGTCAGTGTCGAGGCGGGCGTACAGACGGACGTGGGCGCGGATGTCGTCGGCGTCACGGCACAACACCCGGAGCCGATCGAGCTTCACCGGCCCCGTGTCGTAGAGCAGGACCGACCGCCACAAGCCTCCGGGGTTCCACGACCGGTCGACGGCCTCGGAGTGCTGGAACAGCCCGGTGATGTTGCGCCGGCCGCGGGTTCCTCGCTCGCCGTTGCACGCGACCTCCACCGCGAGCACGTGGTGGTCGCCCAGCCGTGACAGCGCGGTCACGTCGAAGCTGTGCGGGAAGAAGTACCCCTCTGGGTCGCCGAGGTAGGCGCCGTCCAGCCACACGTCCGCCTGGTAGAAGATCCCGTCGAACGTGATCCAGCGCCGCCGGCCCGCCTCCGGCGGCGGTCCGGCGAAGCGGCGCCGGTAGAGGATCGGGCCGTCGCTGGCGGACAGCGCCGGAACGGCCCGCCAGTGCCCGGGTACCGGCACGTCGAGCCAGTCGTCGTCGTCGAATTCAAGGCCGATGCCGTCCCGCCGGACGTCGTCGTTGGCCTCGACGCCCCGCCACGAACCCGCAAGGACGGCTGTGTCCACGGGCGGGGACACTATGGCGGATCGGAGGTTTAGGCTCGCTCCCGGTGGGGCCGGACCGCGAAGCCGACGACGCGCTCGAACCCGAGCGGCCCGCCGAGCCGGCGGCGAAGTCCTACCGCTTGCTGGCCATGCTGTCCATCGCCACCGTGGCCGCGGTGGTGCTGGTGCCCTACGCCGGCATCCCCAACTTCGGGCAGTCCGAGGTGCTCCGCACGGAGGGCGCGGCCTCCGACTCCGACCCCGTCGAGCACGGCTCGCTCGAGCCCGACGACGGCGACGAGGCGGTCGACGACGCCCTCGGGTCCGACGATGTCTCGGGGGCGGACGAGGTCTCAGGCGGAGACGCCCGGTTGATCGCGCCGAACCCGGCGGCGACGACCCCGCCAACACCTCCGCCGTCACCGCCCGACTATTCCCGGCCGATCCCGACCCCGACGTCGTCGATCCCGCCCCCGTCCGCTCCGGAGCCGTCGTGGGCGGACTCGCGCCGCGAGACGTCGGCCGGATATCTCGCCACCGATGTCGGTTGCGCCGCCAGCACGTCGGCGGAGGACCTCGACGAGTTCTTCCGCGCTCGGATGGGTCCCGTCCTCGGCCACGACTACCAGCACGTCTACCCGCTCGGCGGCGACCGTCACCTCTGGCTGTTCCAGGACACCTTTCTCGACCAGCCCGGCCTCGCCGACGAGCTGGACGAGGCCGCGTTCGCCCACAACGCCGCCTTCGTGCAGACCGGGCGGTGCTTCACCCTGTACCACCGGGGGTCCGCGACCGCCCCGACGTCGTTCGAGCCGGGCACCGGTGAGCAGCCGCTGACCAAGTGGTTCTGGCCGCTCGGTGGCGAGCTCGTCGGCGACCGGCTCTCCGTGTTCTGGGCCGAGATGACGAAGGATCCCGACCCGGGACCGGGTGACGGACTGGGGTGGCACCCCGCGCAGACCTGGCTCGCGACCTACGACGCGGCGAGCCTCGCCCGAATGGAGTTCGCCCCCGCCCCGAACCCGGGGGTGGCGCCGATCTACGGCTACGCCGTGGCGAGCGACGCTGAGCACACGTACCTGTTCGGCAACACCTACGACCAGAACCTGGCCCGCCAAGGTGGGTGGTGGGACGGACCGCACTCGGCGACGACCATGTGGCTCGCGCGGGTGCCACTCGGAGCACTCGCGGACCAGCCCGAGTACCGGACCGCTCGTGGCTGGAGCGACGATCCCGCTGACGCCCGGCCGATCGGGTCCCGCTTCTGGGCGGAGAACCCGATGCAGCCCCGGTTCCTCGGCGACCAGTGGGTGGCCGCCACCAAGGAGGACGGGTTCTGGGGTGAGGAGCTCTACATCGACGTCGCCACGGAACCATGGGGGCCATGGACGACGGTGTCTCGCACGCTGGGCGAGCCGCGCGGCAACGACCCGCTGATGAACACGTACCACGCCCATCTCCTGCCGTGGCTGGAGTCCGGGTCGATCGTCGTCAGCATGTCGCAGAACGCCCGCGACATGGTCGAGGACGCCTTCCCACACCCCGAGCGGTACCGGCTGCAGTTCCTGCGAGCCCCGCTCGTCCCGCCGCCCACGTCACCACCGCCGACGTCGTCGACGACGACGACCACGACCACCACGCCGCCCACGTCGACGTCGAAACCTCCGCCGACGACGCGTCCGCCTCGTCCGTCGACCTCCACGTCGTCCCCGACGACGACCACGCGCCCTCCGCGCTCGACGACCACGACCTCGACGACTACGACCACGACACCGCCGCCGACGACGGACCCGTGCGCGACAACCACGACGTCCACGACTACGACGACCTCGCCGTCCACGACGAACACGACCGCGCCGACCACGTCGTCGTCGACCACCACGACGACCGACCCCTGCGCCGCCGGGTAGCGCATCCCGCCCGACGCCCGTGAGGTCGGGGCGGTAGGTTCAGTCCATGCCCCCCACCCCGGCCACGATCGGCGAACTGCGAGCGTCGGGATGGCAGTCGCGCCCGGTGAAGGAGGAGATCCGGGAGAACGCGGTCGCGCGCATCGCCCGTGGTGAGCCGCTGTTCACGGACGTCCTCGGGTACGAGCAGACGGTCCTCCCGCAGCTGGAGAACGCCCTGCTCGCCGGCCACGACGTCATCTTCCTGGGCGAGCGGGGGCAGGCCAAGACGCGGATGATCCGATCGCTCTCCAACCTGCTCGACGAGTGGATGCCGATCGTCGCCGGCAGCGAGATCAACGACGACCCGTACGCGCCCGTCTCCCGCTACGCCCGCGACCTCGTGGCCGAACACGGCGACGAGGCGCCGGTGGCGTGGGTGCACCGGTCCGATCGCTTCGGCGAGAAGCTGGCCACGCCCGACACCTCGATCGCCGACCTGATCGGCGAGGTCGACCCGATCAAGGTCGCCGAGGGCCGGTACCTGTCCGACGAGCTGACGCTGCACTACGGGCTGGTTCCGCGCACGAACCGGGGCATCTTCGCGATCAACGAGCTGCCCGACCTCGCGGAGCGCATCCAGGTCGGGCTGCTCAACGTGCTCGAGGAGCGCGACGTCCAGGTCCGCGGCTACAAGGTGCGCCTGCCGCTCGACGTGATGCTGGTGGCGTCGGCGAACCCGGAGGACTACACCAACCGGGGTCGCATCATCACCCCGTTGAAGGACCGCTTCGGCAGCCAGATCCGGACGCACTACCCCCTCGAGGTCGAGACCGAGATCGACATCGTCCACCAGGAGGCCCGCGCCACCTCGGTCGGCGGGGTCGACGTCCACGTGCCGGACTACCTCGCCGAGGTGATCGCCACGATCAGCCACCTGGCCCGGGCGAGCACGCACGTCAACCAGCGCAGCGGCGTGAGTGTGCGCCTGTCGGTGACCAACTACGAGACGCTCGCCGCCAACTCGTTGCGGCGGGGGTTGCGGGCCGGTGAGCGCGTCGTGGTCCCGCGGGTCGACGACCTCGACGCCCTCGCGGCCAGCTCAGGGGGCAAGATCGAGATCGAGTCGCTCGACGAGGGACGTGAGGGCGCGATCTTCGAGAACATCGTCAAGAGCGCCGTGCTCACGGTGTTCAAGGCACGGGTGCCACCGGAGCGGACGCGAGACGTGATCGCCGCGTTCGAGGAGGGCACCATCGCCCACACGGGGGAGGACGTACCGTCCACCGACCTCGCTCAACTGGTCGAGACGGTGCCGGCGTTGCGGTCGGTCGTCGGCGAGCTCACTCGGGGCGACGAGTCGCCAGCAGCAGTGGCCGCCGCCGTGTCGTTCGTACTCGAGGGGCTGCATCTGTCGAAGCGACTCAACAAGGACGCGTCCGGCCGGCGGGCCACCTACCGCGGGCGGAGCTGACGGAGGAATTAGCCTCGCCCGTTCCGACTCGACCGGGAGGGCCCAGCTGACGCGCTTCGGACACTTCGACGACGAGGCCCGCGAGTACGTCATCGCGCAGCCCGACACCCCGCTTCCCTGGATCAACTACCTCGGGAGCGAGGAGTACTTCGGCATCATCACCAACACCGCAGGCGGCTACTCGTTCGTCCGCGACGCCCGTCTGCGCCGTCTGACCCGGTACCGCTACCACGGCGTCCCGACCGACGCCGGTGGCCGGTACCTCTACGTGCGCGACGACGAACGGGGAGAGTTCTGGTCGCCCACGTGGCAGCCCACGAGGACCCCGCTCGACGACTACCGCTGCCGGCACGGGCTCGGCTACACGATCATCGGCTCCCGGCGCGGCGGGATCGCGGTCGAGACCACCTACTTCGTGCCGCTCGGCGAGACGCTCGAGATCTGGCGGACGACAGTCACCAATGAGCGTCCGACGGCCGCCCGAATCTCGCTTTTCAGTGCGGTCGAGTTCTGCCTGTGGGACGGGCTCGACGATGCCACCAACTTCCAGCGCAACCTCTCGATCGGCGAGGTCGAAGTGGCGCCCGAGGACGGCGTGATCTACCACACGACCGAGTACCGGGAGCGCCGCGACCACTTCGCCTTCTTCGCCTGCTCGGAGCCGCTCGCCGGTTTCGAGACCCAGCGCGAGGCGTTCCTCGGCCCGTACCGCGGATGGGACCGACCGGCAGTGGTCGAGGGTGGCCGCTCCACCAACTCGATCGCCCATGGCTGGGCACCGATCGGCTCGCACCACCTCGCCCTCGAGCTCGAGCCGGGTGAGCGCCGCGACGTGGTGTTCGTCCTCGGGTACGCCGAGAACCCTCGCGACGCGAAGTTCCACCCGCCGGGCTCCGGCCTTCTCGACACTCGACGGGTCCGTCCGGTCATCGAGCGCTACCTCCGGGCGGCGGAGGCCGACGCCGCGTTCGCCCGCCTCGGCGAGCACTGGCGCACGCTGCTGTCCACGCTGCAGATCACGACACCCAACCCGCACGCCGACCGGATGATCAACACGTGGAACGCCTACCAGTGCATGGCGACGTTCAACCTGTCCCGATCGGCGTCGCTGTTCGAGTCGGGCCTCGGCCGCGGCATGGGGTTCCGCGACTCGAACCAGGACCTGCTCGGCTTCGTGGCCATGGTGCCGGCCCGGGCGCGCGAGCGGATCCTCGACATCGCCGCGACTCAGCTTCCGTCGGGCGGCGCGTACCACCAGTACCAGCCGTTGACCAAGCGGGGGAACGACGCCGTCGGGTCCGGGTTCAACGACGACCCGCTGTGGCTGATCCTCGCCGTCGCCGCCTACCTCAAGGAGACCGGAGATGTCGGGATCCTCGACGAGGCCGTGCCGTACGACAACCGTCCGGGATCGGAGGAAGCGCTCGCCGGACATCTCCGGCGGTCGCTGCAGTACACGCTCGACCGGCTCGGTCCGCACGGGCTGCCGCTGATCGGCCGGGCCGACTGGAACGACTGCCTCAACTTGAACTGCTTCTCCGAGACGCCGGGCGAGTCGTTCCAGACGACGGAGAACCGAGAGGGCGGCGTGGCCGAGTCGGTGTTCATCGCGGGCCTGTTCGCGCTCGCCGCCGGTGAACTGGCGGAGATCGAGGCGCTCCACGGCGACGAGGAGCGCGCCGAGCGCTGCCGCGCGGCGCGTGCCGCGATGACCACCGCCGTGGAGGCGCACGGCTGGGACGGCGAGTGGTTTCGCCGTGCCTACGACTTCTTCGGCGAGCCCGTCGGCGCGGCCGGCAACGAGGAGGGTGCGATCTTCATCGAACCCCAGGGCATGTGCGTGCTCGGCGGGATCGGCCTCGACGACGGCAAGGCGGCGATGGCGCTGCAGTCGGTGGCCGATCGGCTGGCCACCCCGCACGGGCTGGTGCTGGTCCAACCGGCCTACACCCGCTACCACCTCGAGCTCGGGGAGATCACGTCATACCCACCGGGCTACAAGGAGAACGGCGGGATCTTCTGCCACACGAACCCGTGGGTGATGATCGCCGAGACGCTCGTCGACAACGGCGACCGGGCGTTCGACTACTACCTGCGGATCAACCCGTCCGCCCGCGAGGAGCTGAGCGACGTGCACCGCTGCGAGCCGTACGTCTACGCCCAGATGATCGCCGGCAAGGATGCCCCCACCCACGGCGAGGCGAAGAACTCGTGGCTCACGGGCACGGCGGCGTGGAACTTCGTGGCGATGTCGCAGTGGATCCTCGGCATCCGGCCCGACCACCACGGCCTGCGCATCGACCCGTGCCTCCCGGCCGACTGGGCCGGGTTCACCGCGACCCGCCGGTTCCGTGGCGCCGAGTACCGCATCACGGTCCGCAAGCCGGTCGGCGCCCACGGTCGAGTGAGCTCGCTCGTCGTCGACGGCCGGGCGATCGACGGCAACCTGGTGCCGACCGCGGAGGTTGGCGCGACGGTCAGCGTCGAGGCCGAGAACACCGGATAGTCCGCGAGCTTCGCCCGCGGACTGCGTGGGCCGCCTCGCCATGGACGGGCCCGCTCCCGCTCACGCTCTTACGTCACGACGCGACCGCGGAGGACGCCGATGCGATACGGGCCACGGATCGTCGGCGCACGGCGTCGTAGACCCGTTCGTAGCGGGCGCACATCCGGTCCACACCGAACTCCTCGGCCCGTCGCCGACAGGCTGCCGGATCGATCTCTCCCAGGCGGTTGACGGCGTCGACCATCTCGTCGACGTCGTCGCAGATGAATCCGCTGACGCCGTGCTCCAGGACCTCTGGCACGGCACCTCGACGCAATGCGATGACGGGCGTGCCGGTGGCCAGTGACTCGATCATCACCAGGCCGAACGGCTCCGGCCAATCGCTGGGGAAGAGCGTCGCCGCGGCACCGGCGTAGAACGAAGGTTTGGCCGCTTCGTCGAGCTCGCCGACGTAGTCGACGTCGTCCGATTCGAACAGCGGCTCGATCTCACCGTTGGTAGTAGGCGACATCGACAGGATCGACCTTGGCGGCGACGCGCAGCGGCCAACCGGTGCGTCGAGCGACCTCGACGGCGAGGTCAGGTCGCTTCTCTTCGGTGATCCGTCCGACGAAGGCGAGGTAGTCGCCAGCGCCGCGGCGCTGCCGGTGGTACTCGCCGAGATCGAGGCCGTTGGGCACGGTCGCCACCCACTCGACCGGCAATCCGTCGACAGCTTGCCGTTGATGGTCGCTGATCGACACCAAGGCGACACCCGGGTACATGGGCAAGACCCGCTGAACGACCGGGGTGTCCAGCCGGCCGTGCAACGTCAACACCGTCGGCGTCACGCTCGATTCGACGAACGGAAGCGTCGTGAGGTCGATGTGGGAGTGGATGACGTCGAAGTCGGACGCTTGCCCGTACACATCGGCCAGCATCCGCAGGTGCAGGTGGCCGCCGATGTCGGCCATCTCGGTCGGGTTCATGCGCACCCGCAACGAGGCACTGATCACCGACTCCAACCGGGCGTCCGTTTGCGATCCGCCGGTGGCGAAGAGCGTCACGTCGTGACCTCTGGCGACCAGTCCGTCACAAAGAGCGGCGATGACGCGCTCGGTACCGCCGTACGTGCGCGGCGGGACGTCCTCGTACAGCGGGGCGATCTGGGCGATGCGCATCACGCATCCTCCTGATCAACCGGCACCAGATAGCCGAGGCTGGCGCGATAGGCGCTGCCGCAGCCCGGACACGTGTACCCCGTGGCATCCAACGGGACCAGGGCTCGTCCGCAGCCCGGGCACGGGGCAGTGAATATTGATCGTCGGCCGGAAGCCATGCTCCCGGCAACGGCGCCGGGTGGGTTCGAGGGCGAGTTCATGAGCGCCTGTCGGTACCCCGTCAGCGGCCGAGTCAAGTCACGCCACCCGATTCCGGCGACGTCCGCGGTGTCCACGACGGGGCAGGCCACAATGGAGGAATCTCCTCCCCGTTTGACGCCGCGGCCCAAACGGTCCCCTTCGCCGGCATCGGGGACCTTCTGACCCTCGTGGAGGGCCGGACGTTCGTCATCAGCGATGTGAACGGTGATGTTCGCGGGGGGGTCCACGGACTCGTCTACGACGACCTCCGCCACCTTTCGCGTTTCGTGCTCACCGTCGACGGCAATCGGCTGACACCGATCGCCAGCGCAACCACGTCACCTCTCGACGCCCTCGTCGTCCACCGGTTGCTCGACGCCGCCGGCGATGAGCTGTCGGCCTTGTTGGTCCGGCGTCGCCGTATCGCCGCGGGGCTGCGCGACGACCTCGAGTTGTGGTCGACGGACGGGCGAGCCGTATCCGTGCATCTCACGATCGAGTTCGGCGCCGACTTCGCCCACATCTTCGACGTCAAGGCCGGTGTCGGGCGGGCTCCGGCACCGCTGCGCGCCGATGCTGAGGGGATCCAGCTCACCGATCCCGATACGTCGGCGGCCACCCGACTGCGATGGGATCGAGCGCCGCTGACCATCGATCAGGTCGGCGGGCTCGCCACCTGGGAGCTGCATGCCGGGCCGCGGGAGCGGACCCGGATGAGCTTGACCGCCGAGCCCGTCGTCGACGGGGCGACGGTCGATCGTGTCCCGCCGCGCGTCACGGACGCTGCCCGAGGCGTGGCGGTCCGCGACTTGGCAGGCTGGCGGGAGTCGGTACCACGCGTGACGTCGATCGACCCTCGTCTCGGACTCGCCGTCGATCAAGCGTTGGCCGATCTCGCCGCACTGCAGATCCGGGACATCGCTCATCCAGACCGCGTCGTCGTCGCCGCCGGGGCGCCGTGGTTCATGACCCTGTTCGGCCGCGATTCGCTGCTGACGGCGTGGATGAGCCTGCCCTTCGACGCCCTGCTGGCACCCGGCGTCCTGCTGACTCTGGCCGAGCTCCAGGGTCGGCGCGATGACCCGATCGGCGAGGAGGAACCGGGCAAGATCCTCCACGAACTGCGTCGCCGGGGCGGCAGCGGCCCGTTCTCGACCCGCCGGCGGTACTACGGCAGCGTCGACGCCACGCCCCTGTTCGTGATGCTCGTCGGCGAGGCGTGGCGGTGGGGCGCCCTCGACCTCGACACGCTCGACCAGCTGCGACCGGCCGTCGAAGCCGCCGTCGGCTGGATCGCGCGCAAGCACCACCAATGGGTTCGTGACCTATGCCCGCCGCGGCGACCAGGGCCTCGCCAACCAGGGGTGGAAGGACTCCTGGGACGGCATCACGTTCGCCGACGGGACCCTGCCGACTCCTCCGATCGCCCTCGCCGAGGTGCAGGGTTACGCGTACGCCGCGCTCCACACCGCCGCCGAGGTCGCCGACGCCACACCGGGCACGCTCGACGCCACCGCCCTGCGACAACAGGCTGAGGCGCTCAAGGACCGGTTCAACGCCACGTTCTGGGACGACCGGGGCTGGTTCGCCCTCGGACGGGACGGACACGGCCGTTCCATCGATGCGCTGACGACAAACCCGGGTCACGCTTTGTGGTGCGGATTCGCCACTGACGATCACGCCCATGCCTACCTCGACCGACTCGGCGAAGCCGACCTCTGGTCGGGTTGGGGACTCAGAACACTGGCCACCACCATGGGGGCCTACGACCCGTTGAGCTACCACAACGGCTCGGTCTGGCCACACGACACGGCGATCTGTGCAGCTGGCGCGGCGCGGTACGGCCGGTGGGACGTGGTCGACCTCATCGTCGAGGGGGCGCTCGATGCGGCCTCGCACTTCGCCGGTCGGCCACCCGAGCTGTTCTCCGGAGTTGCGCGCGACGACCTACCCGTCCCGGTCTCGTACCCGGCGTCGTGCTCCCCCCAGGCGTGGTCTTCGGCATCCATCCTGCTCCTGGTCCGCACCATGCTCGGACTGCAGCCGACGCCGGACGGCCTCACGGCTACCCGCCCCGCCCTCGACCGGTTCAACGGCCTCAGCATCGACGGGCTGTGGGCCAACGGACGACGGCACGGCCTACGCGTGATCGACGGGCGGGTCGACTGGGTGGCCGGCTGATCGGGCCCGACCAGGGTCGCTCGACCGCCGGCTTGTCGGAGTGACCTGGCGTCGTCCCGTACCGTGGAGGGGACCGGATGAGGGGAGAAGCGCCATGCCGATCATCGGAGCCCACGCCCTGCTCTACACGCCGGAGGCCGACGCTGTGCGGGCCGTGCTGCGCGACGTCCTCGAGCTGCCCCACGTGGACGCCGGAGAGGGCTGGCTGATCTTCGAGCTGCCCCCGGCCGAGGTGGGGGTCCATCCCACCGGCACCCATCCGGAGGACCCGGCGTCGGGCACGCCGCACCACGAGCTGTCGTTCATCTGCGACGACATCAACGAGACCGTCGCCGACCTGCGCGCGAGGGGCGTCGACGTACGCGGCGAGCCGATGAACCAGGGGTGGGGGATCGCGGTGATGCTCGCGCTCCCCGGCGGGCTGGACGTGATGCTCTACGAGCCGCGGCACGCCACGGCGATCTGACCAGTTCTCCACCGCCGAACTTGCACCTGAACAGCGCGCTCTGGCGCGCAGATCAGATGCAAGAACGGTCACACGAACGGACTGGAGCGCGTCCAGAGCTCGCCGGTGTCGTGGCGGTCCCGCGTGCTCGGCACGCCGCTGAGCGCGACGACCTCGACTTCGCCCGGGAAGCCGGCGAGCGCCACGGGCTCGTGCGGTGTCACGGCGACCCCCTCGGGGAGCCGCTCGAGCCCCATCGTCGGGATCAGCACCTCGGACGGGCGGGCGACGTCACACAGCCGGGCTGCCATGTTGACCGCCGAGCCGATGTAATCGTCGCCCTCGAACAACAGGGCGTAGCCGCTGGCGACGCCGGCGCGCAGGGTGAGCGGGGCGCAGACGTCGGCCGACCGAGACTTCAGGTCGAGGATGAACGCGACCGCGTCGGGCTGGTCGACGGCGACGATCATGCACCCGTCGCCGAGCCACTTGGCGATGCGCACACCGCGGTCCGACGCCACCTGGCGCACGATCGTGCGGAACGCTCCGAGCAGCCGTCCGGCCGCGGCGTCCCCGAAGCGCGCGGTGTAGTCGGTGAAGCCCGAGAGGTCGAGGAACACGAACGTACGAGGCACCCGCATTCCGTCGAGGATACGGGTCCGGCGTCCCTCGGCGTCGGAGTGTCTTGTGGCATCGGAGTGTCGTGCGAGGGACCCTCCCTCACGTCGCACTCGGATGGCGCAAGACACTCGGATGGGTACAGTCGAGGGCATGCCGGCTCGGTTCACGTACTCGCGGTGGGACGGCACCCAGCAGGGGTTCGAGCTCGACGGCGACGCGCTCTTCGAGGAGCTCACCGACGAGCTGCTGTACCACGGCGACGTCAACGCCGCCCTGCGCCGGATGATGCACCAGGGCCTGCGCGATCGCACCGGCCAGCGCCTCGCCGGCGTGCGTGAGCTGCTCGAGCGCCTGCGGCGCGAGCGCCAGGAGCGCCTCGACCGCTTCGACCTCGGCGGGGTCTACGACGAGATCGCCCGCGAGCTCGACGACATCGTCGACGAGGAGCGCCACGCCATCGACAACGCCGTCCGGGATGCCGAGACGATGGCCTCCCGTACGGGCGATCCTCGCCGGGCCGACACGGCGCGGGACGCCGCGGCCGACCGCAACCTCCGACTCGACCTGTTGCCGAACGACCTCGCCGGCAAGGTGCGGGAGCTGCAGCAGTACGACTTCGAGTCCGGCGAGGCCGCCCGCCGGTTCGAGCAGCTGCTCGAGCGTCTGCGCGAGCAGCTCGCCAACCAGCTCTTCGAGCAGATGAGCGGGGCGATGCAGCAGATGACGCCGGCCGCGATGGACCGGATGAAGGACATGCTCGCCGCGCTCAACGAGATGCTCGAACGGCGGGAGCGCGGCGAGGATCCCGGGTTCGAGGACTTCATGGCCCAGTACGGGGACTTCTTCCCCGAGAACCCGCAGAGCCTCGACGAGCTGCTCGAGCAGCTCGCCCAGCGGATGGCGGCCATGCAGGCGATGCTCAACTCGATGACGCCGGAGCAGCGGGCCCAGCTCCAGGCGCTCGCCGACCAACTGCTCGGCGACATGGATCTGCGCTGGCAGATGGATCAGCTGGGCGGCCACCTGCGCCAGCAGTTCCCCCAGCTCGGCTGGCAGCAGTCGTACGACTTCACCGGCAACGACCCGCTCGGTCTGGGCGAGGCGATGCAGACGATGCAGGACCTCGGTGACCTCGATCAGCTCGAACATCTGCTGCGCAACGCGTCGAACCCGGGCGCGCTCGCCGAGGCCGACATCGACCGGGTGCGAGACCTGCTCGGCGACGACGCGGCGCGGTCGCTCGAACGCCTCGCCGAGCTGACCCGCATGCTGACCGAGGCCGGTCTGATCGAGCAGCGCGAGGGCCGGCTCGAGCTCACACCCCGCGGGTTGCGGGCGATCGGCTCCAACGCCCTGCGCGATCTGTTCGCCAAGCTCACCAAGGACCAGGTCGGCCAGCACCAGGTCCACCGGCTCGGACACGGACACGAGCGCACCTACGACACCAAGGCGTACGAGTACGGCGACCCGTTCCAGCTCGACCTGCAGCGCACGATCCGTAACGCGCTGTCCCGCCGGGTCCTGGGCGTTGCTCATGAGGTGCAAGCGAGCGAGCGCCAGCGAGCGAGCGACCAGGCGCGGCCTGCGTGGCCGGGGAACGCTGCGATTGGCACGCCGGTGCGGCTGGCGCCAGACGACTTCGAGATCGAACGCACCGAGCACCTGACCCGCTCGTCGACGGTGCTGATGCTCGACCTGTCGCTGTCGATGCCGATGCGCGACAACTTCCTGCCGGCCAAGAAGGTGGCGATGGCCCTGCACTCGCTCATCTCGTCGCAGTTCCCCCGTGACTACCTCGGCCTGGTCGGGTTCAGCGAGACGGCCCGGGTGCTGCGGGCCGAGCAACTCCCCGAGGTGAGTTGGGACTTCGTCTACGGCACGAACATGCAGCACGGCTTCACGCTCGCCCGCAAACTGCTCGCCCGGCAGTCGGGCACCAAGCAGATCATCATGATCACCGACGGCGAGCCGACGGCCCACGTGACCCCGTCCGGCGACGTGTTCTTCAACTACCCGCCGGTCAGCGAGACCGTCGAGGCGACGCTGCGCGAGGTGCTGCGGTGCACCCGCGAAGGCATCCGCATCAACACGTTCATGCTCGACGCCACGAGCTACCTGACGGCTTTCGTCGAGCGGCTGACCGAGATCAATCGCGGCCGGGCGTTCTTCACGACGCCGGAGACCCTCGGCGACTACGTGCTCGTCGACTTCATCGAGCACAAGCGTCAACTGGCGCGTACCCGCCGCGCCGGCTGATCTCTGGGCACGGAGCTCTCACGCTTCGGGATCCGTGCGCGCACGGATGATCCGCGAGGCCGGTTCACGGACCCTTGGGGCCGGACGCAAGCACGCGTCCCATTCCAAGGGAGGAATCCAATGACCATTCTGCGCTCCACTGGCGCCCGTCTCGCCACGCTGACCCTCGGCGTGGCCGCGGTCGCCGTTCCCGTGCTCGCCCAGCCGGCGTCGGCGGCTGTTCAGTCGTGCGAGTTCGTGCTCAACACCGTGACCGCCGACGACATCCAGGAGCCTCGGACCCGAGGAGACGAGATCATTCTCGAGCTCGACGGCCAGCGCTTCCCCACCCTCATTCGTGACTTCGTCCGCTTCCGCGTGCCGGGCGTGGCCGTCGGGGCGGGCGCGTTCGACACTGCGAAGAAGCAGTTCGCCGACGACAACCCGCTGACCGTGCGCCTCATCGAGGACGACACGCTGTTCAACGACCAGATCGGCAACAACAAGACGCTCGAGTGCACCGGCGACCAGACGGATCAGGTGCTGATCTTCCGGGAGACCGGTGTGCAGTATCGGGTGAAGTACGACGTCAACCTGCTCGGCTGATCGGCCCCGACTCTCCGACGTTGTCCTCGCTCCCGAGGGTTTGCGGCGCCCCATCCGGCCCGCAAACCCTCGGGTGGCGGGAAACCCTCGGGTGGTTCAGGTGGGTGCCGGTTCGGCGGCGCGCCGCCCGAGATTCGCGATGGCCACCCGACTGTCCACCTGCAGCTTGACGTAGAGGCGTGAGATGTGGGTCTCGACCGTGCGCTTGGAGACGTACAGCCGGGCCGCGATCTCGCCATTGGCGAGGCCCTCGGCGACGAGGCCGGCGACGGTCTGCTCGGTCGGAGTCAAGCTGCTCCACCCGGCGACCGGTCGCCGCCGTGCGCCGCGAGCGCCTGAGCGGGCGCCGAGCGCCCGCAGCTCCCGCGCCGTGGCCCGCCCGTCGAGCGCGGCGCCCACGCGCTCGTAGATGCCGGCGGCCCGGCGCAACGCGTCGACCGCCGCAGCCCGGCGCCCGGCGCGCTCGGCCAATTCGCCGGCCGCATCGAGAGCCCGGGCGGCGAAGAGCGGGCGACCCGCCGCCTCGAACCCGTCCGCCGCGGCCAGGAGCGCTTCCGCATCATGCGAGACCACCGCCCGGCAGAATCGGGCGACGGCGTCGGCGGTGCGGCTCTGGGCGGCCGGCGCGACCCGCTCGATCTCGCCGGCGATCCATTCGGCGAGCTCGCGCTGGCCGTCGGCCATCGCCAGGCGGGCGAGGTCGGGGGCCAGCCACAGTGCGACGAGCGGAACGCGCAGCTGGATCGCCACCTTGCACGCCCGATCGAGGCGGGCGACCGCTCGCGTGAGGTCGCCTCGTGCCGCGGCGCGAAGCGCCTTCAGCCACAACAGGTACGGCACCGCGGCCTGGTCCGCGCCCGGTTCGGCCGTCGCCGACGCGGCCCGGCGCTCCGCAGCCGCCGCGCCGGTGTCGTCGCCGCGATGGTGGGCGATCAAGCCGGCGACTGCGTCGATCTGGGCCTGACCCTCCCGGCAGCCCGTCTCATGGGCGAACCCGGCACCGCTCTCGCTCGCCGCCATCGCCTCGTCCCACGCCCCGACGAAGAACGACAGGACGGCCAACGCGCCCTGGTATCGCGGCAACGCCCACACCGCACCGATCTCCTCGCACCGGGCGGCGCCCTCGTTCAGGATCTGTCGGGCGCGGTCGAACTGGTCGGCGTTGAGGAGCGCCAGTCCGAGATAGAGGTGCGGCGCGCCGCGAATGGCGGCCGGCACGTCGCCCGCACGCCTCACGGCTTGTTCCCCCGCCCACACCGCTCGGGGGAGATCGAGCTGGAACGCGGCGACGCGGCTCGACACGCTCAGCGCCCGGGACGTCGCAACCGGATCACCGATGGCCGCCCCCAGCTCGGCCGCGGCCTCGGCGTCCGCGACTGCCCGCTCGAGGTCGTAGGCCCACAGTCGCACGACCGCCGACCTCGCTCGGAGACGGGCGGTCTGGAGCCGGTCACCCTCGCATGCGGCCAGTGCCCGCTCGATCTCGGCGACGGCATCGCCCGAGCGCCCCTCGAGCAGCGCCGCCTGGGCGAGCAGCGACTGCAGCTCGGCGCGAGTCCCAGGATCCGTCGCGTGGGCCAACGCCTCGCCGGCGCATGACCGTGCTTCCGCCGGGCGGGCGAGCGACAACAAGCAGCGGGCCAGCTGCGCCAGCACCGGACCGCGATCGGGGGCGTCGATCGACATCGCCGCGACCGCCCGACGCAGGAGCTCGGCCGCTGCGCCCGGATCCAGCACCGCGGCGTCAGCGGCGGCGCGGCGCATCCAGCGCACAGTCTCCGAGTCCGGGCTGGGGGAGCCGAGCTCGAGGTGACGGGCGACGAGCGCCGGCGCGGCGCCCGCCGCGGCCAGCTGGCGGCCGACCTGACGGTGGATCGCCGCCCGCGCCGCCGCTGCCACCCGTGCCGCCAACGCATCCCGCAGGAGCTCGTGACGGAACTGGACCATGGTCGAGGTGGGATCGAGAAGGCCAGCCGTCGTCGCTTCGCACACGACCTTGCGCACGACCGCGGGCGGGCTCTCGACCAGCGGACCGAGCCAGTCGGCCGCGCACGGCCCGACCACGGCGGCGACGTGGAGCACCTCCTGGGCGGCGTCGGTCAATGCCGTCGTCAACCGAGACACGATCCGAGGCGGCAGCTCGACGCGCCGCTCGTCCTCCGACTCGTCGAGCTCCACGCAGCCGTCGGCGCGGACCAGCGCCCCGATGTCCCTCGCCGCCCGCAGGAACCCCTGGACGAGCAATGGGTTGCCGGCCGCGCCGGCGAGGCGGCGCGCGAGGCACGGCCCGGGCGGTCCGCCGGTCTCGACGTCGACGAGGTGCGCCACGGCCTCGGCGGACAACGGAGCCGGTCGAAGCAGCTGGCCGCCTGCGGCGAGGAGCTCGTCGACGCACGCCTGGGCGGCCGACGTGCCACCTGGCCGCGCGGTCACCACGAGGCCGCAACCGACCTGGGCGACCCGCCGAGCCAGTGCTCGGACTGCGGCCAGGCCGGCCTTGTCGGCGTCGTGGAGGTCCTCGATCGCCACCACCGTCGGGTGGGCGACGTGCGCCTCCACTGCGACCACGGCTTCGTCGAGCGCGCCGCCGGTGTCGGCCTGGACCACGACGAGCCGGACGCGACGACGGCGCGCCGGCGGTGCCAGGGCGTCGACGAGCGCGGACTTGCCGCAGCCCGGTTCGCCGGCAATCACGGCAATTGCTCCCGTTCCGGACGCGGCGGAGTCGACGAGGCGGGTCACCGCGGCCAGCTCGGTCCCGCGCTCGAGGAGCACGGCCCCCATGCGATGTTCCTTTCCTGCCCCGCCACGTGACGCGTGCCGGCAGCCGGCTGATACGCGCCCACGAGCTCAATCGGCGGCGTCCCTGCTCCAGGGCTCGCAAGATCCGCCCTTGCGCCCACTCGATGTGATATGCGACAATCACAGCGATGTAATTACGAGGTTGTGGCGACAATCCCGTCGTCCCGACGTTCGTCACTGGGACCACACGGCAGGGGGTCCGCCCAACATGTACGAACCATTCGAATCGGTGTCCGACCCAGGTGATCACGCCTGGCAGGACGAGGCCAACTGTCTCGGCGTCGATCCCGACCTCTTCTTCCCCGAGCGGGGGGCTTCGACCCGGGAGGCGAAGGAGGTCTGCCGCGGGTGCGTCGTGCGCGAGGAGTGCCTCGAGTTCGCCCTCCGGAACGGTGAGAAGTTCGGGATCTGGGGCGGGCTCTCCGAGCGCGAGCGGCGCCGCATCCGCCGCCAGCGGGCACAGTCGGCGCACAGCATCATCGGCGCCTGAGCACGGCATCCGGGGCCGCACGTCCGGCGTCGCGAGCATCATCGGCGCCTGAGCACGGCATCCGGGGCCACGTCGGCTCCGAACGAGAGGGCGATGTCGCGAGTTCGTTCCGCGACGCGTACCACCCATCGAGTAGTTAGGCTGACGTCATGCCATCCGGACCCGAGTGGTTCATCGTCCTCGCCGTCGTCCTGGTGATCTTCGGCGGCTCGCAGCTGCCGAAGCTGGCCCGCAACCTCGGCAAGGCGCAGAAGGAATTCAAGGACGGTCTCTCCGAAGGTCAGAAGGAGGCGGAGGCGAACGCCGATGCCACCGAGATCGCGACGGTGCGGTCCGAGACCAAGGTCGAAAAGGTCGAGCGACCCGACGCCTGACCCGGTCTGACCGGGTTCGATCGCGGCTCGAGTCAGCCCGGCGAGATCGCCATTCGACGCCGTTTCAGGATGCGGCGCCGCTCTCGTTCGCTGCACCCTCCCCACACACCGTGGTCGATCCGGTGCTCCAAGGCGTACTCAAGGCAGGGATCCGTCACCGGGCACCCGGCGCAGATCTTTCGGGCCTTGTCCACGCCCACCCCGTCACTCGGGAAGAACGTCGCCGGGGGATAGAGGCGACAGTTGCCTGCCGCCATCCACGCCGTTGCCGTGTCGTCCGGGAGGGGAAGTCCGCCGTTCGCGCTGTCACTTGCCTTCGCCATCGATTCGTGCTCCATCGCTGCTTCCGGGTCGAGGCTACGGGTTCAGGGCAACGCCTCGACATGTTCGACGCCCGCCAGCTCGAAACGGTTCCCGGAAGCTGTTGACAGCAGGCTGCGTCGCCTACTTCTTAACACGACCGTAATGAACCGCGCCACTCCGAGCGGTGGCAGGACCACCGATAGGCTGCGCGGCGTATGAGTGATGTCGTCGTCGAGCAGCCCCCGCGGGCCCACGCCAGGATCGTCTACCTGGGCTCCGTGTCCCCGCACTGGGAGGTCTACGGCGACTGGGGCGATCGGACCGTGCTCGACGAGTTCCGGGCCCGGGTGCTCGCCCGCCTGGTGCTGCTTCCCCGCGACGACCCCCAGTTCCGGCGCAATCGCGAGCGCATCGTGCGTGACGCCGAGCGGGAGGCGATCACGCTCGAGTGGGACCTCGGGCGGCCCGACGAGGAGTGATCCTCCCCCTGACCCGGAAGTGTGAGCCCAGCGGGCGGATTTCCGCACGCAGGGCTCACAGATCCCGCCGGAATCCGCGATCATGGTCCGGCAATGGACGACCGGTTCATCAATCGTGAGCTGAGCTGGCTCGGTTTCAACGACCGGGTGCTGCAGCTCGCCGCCGAGCCGGGCATCCCGCTGCTCGAGCGAGCCAAGTTCAGCGCCATCACGACGACCAACCTCGACGAGTTCTTCCAGGTCCGGGTGGCGGCGTTGAAGGATCAGCTCGCGGCGGGGCTCGAGGAACCCGGACCGGACGGGCGCACGCCGTCGCAGCAGCTCGCCGCGATCAGCGAGAAGGCGGCCGAGCTGGTCGCCCGCCAGGAATCGATCTACCTCGAGGACCTGGTGCCCGCCCTCGACGAGGCGGGAGTCGCCATCGTCAAGTGGCAGGACCTCGACCGCCCCGAGCGCAAGACGCTGCAGGAGTACTACGAGCAGCGCATCTTCCCGGTGTTGACGCCCTTGGCGGTCGACCCGAGTCACCCGTTCCCGTACATCTCCAACCTGGCCCTGAGCATCGCCGCGATGGTCGCCGATCCGGATCCGGACACCGGCGACCGCCGGTTCGTGCGGGTCAAGGTGCCGACGGTGTTCCCCCGTCTCGTCGAAGTCGATGCGACCCGGTTCCTTCCCGCCGAGGACCTCATCATCGCCCAGCTCGACACCCTGTTCTCGGGCATGACGATCGAGGAGGCGGCGGCGTTCCGGGTCACCCGCAACGCCGATCTCACATTCGAGGACGAGGAGGCCGACGACCTCCTCGAGGCCGTGGAGATGGAACTCCGCCGGCGGCGATTCAACCGCGCCGTGCGCCTCGAGGTGAGCGAGACGATGAGCGACGAGATGCGTGAGCTGCTCACCCGCGAGCTCGAGCTCACGCCGTCCGACGTCTATCGGCTCCGCGGCCCCATCGATCTCGGCTTTCTGTGGCAGCTGCACAGCCTCGACCGACCGGACCTCAAGGACCGACCGTGGCCGCCGATCACGGCCGGTCGCATCGCCGCCGCCGAGGAGATCGATCGGTCGATCGCGTCGGTCACGCGCGACCGGGCAATCATGGTGCACCACCCGTACGAGAGCTTCACCAGCAGCACCGAGGCCTTCATCGAGCAGGCCACCGAGGACCCGCGGGTGCAGAGCATCAAGATGACGCTCTACCGGGCGGGCGGGGACAGCCCGATCATCCGCAGCCTGATCCGGGCTGCCGAGCGAGGGGTGCAGGTCGCGGTGCTCGTGGAGATCAAGGCGCGCTTCGACGAGGCCACCAACGTGGGCTGGGCCAAGCAGCTGGAGCGCGCCGGGGTGCACGTGGTGTACGGGATGGTCGGGCTGAAGACCCACTGCAAGTGCGTCCTCGTCGTCCGCGACGACGGCGATCAGCTGCGCCGCTATTGCCACATCGGCACGGGGAACTACAACAACCGCACCGCCCGCATCTACGAGGACCTCGGCATTCTCACGTGCGACAACGACATCGGCGCCGACGTCGCCCGGCTGTTCAACCACCTCACCGGCTACAGCCGCGACGACCACTACCACACGCTCGTCGTCGCGCCGGGCGATCTGCGCGACCGGCTTCGCGAGCTGATCCGGAACGAGATGCGCTTCGGACCCGACGGCCGGATCACGATCAAGGCCAACTCGGTCGCCGACGCCGAGATGGTCGAACTGCTCTACGAGGCGAGTGCGGCGGGCGTTCACGTCGACCTCGTGATCCGGGGGATCTGCTGCCTACGAGCAGGCGTGCCGGAGCTGTCGGAGAACGTCCGGGTGCGCAGCATCCTCGGCCGCTACCTCGAGCACAGCCGCATCTACCGGTTCGGCCATGGGGACGTCGACGACCAGCCGCTGTATCTGATCGGCTCCGCCGACCTGATGCCGCGCAACCTGGACCGCCGGGTCGAGGTGCTCGTGCCGATCGAGCATCCCAGGCACCGAGAGTGGCTCGACGCCGTGTTCGACTTCGGCCTCGCCGACGACATCGTGCGCTGGGAGCTGCAGCCCGATGACACCTGGACTCGCGAGGGGCCGACGGACGGGTTCGAGCCGCACGCCCAGGAGCGCCTGTACCGGTGGGCCGTCGAGCGCCAGGTGACACAGGCGCGCAAGTAGGCCCTTCGTCGGCCTACGTGACGGCGAGCAGTACGCCGACCGCGGCGATCACGCCCGCCTGACTGAGCAGCAGCCAGGTGACGAACGTGCGCATGAGCTCGGCCCGCAGTCGGTCGAGCTTGCTGTCGAAGCGGGACTCGATCCCGTCGATGCGGGAGCCCAGTCGAGCCTCGAGCTCGGCGAGGTCGTGCTTCGTCGCGATCTCGGCCCATCCGACCGGCGGGACAAGACTCATCATCGTGGCGGCCCGCTCCGCACCCATGTGCTCCTCGAACCATGTGAACAGTTGATGGCGCTCATACTCGGTGACCGGCACCGGCGGCCTCCTCCGGAATGGTGGATGTCGGGCAAGTCAGTGCCGAGCGGCTTGCGAGCCGTGTTCGCAGCGTAGCGCCGGGGTGTGCCGTGACGCCGATCCTGCTCGCCGGTGCCGGCCTCGCCAACTTCCCCATCCGGACGCCCGTCGTTCACCTGCCGTTCACCGACCTCATGGTCGGCCGTCATCTGCCCTTCCTACTGTGCGCGTGGAGCTACCGGCTCCAGTAGGGACAGGACGAGAAATGGAGTTCGAGAGCGTGAACACTTCCTCCACCCGTCGGCGGGCCGTTGCGGCCATCGTCGGCGGGATGCTGCTGATCGCAGCCTGTGGCGATGATGACGACGACGCCGGTGCCGATACGACGACCGGCAGTGCCGAGACCACCGGGGGTGCCGACACGACCGCCGCGCCGCCGACGACGGGAGGCAACGGTACGACCACGCCGACGGTGGACACCACTGGTGGCGGTGACACAACAACCGCTCCCGGTGGCGACCTCTCCGGGGAGATCTTCGTATCGGGGTCGTCGACGGTCGAGCCCATCAGCGCTGCCGTCGGGACGGCCTTCTCGGACAACAACTCGGGCGTCGCGGTAGCGGTCGAGGGACCCGGCACCGGCGACGGGTTCGCCTTGTTCTGCAACGGCGAGACCGACATCTCCGATGCGTCGCGGCCGATCTCCGCGGAAGAGGTCGCCTCGTGTGAGGGCAGCGGGATCGAGTTCATCGAGCTCAAGGTCGCTGTCGACGGCTTGTCGGTGATCACAGCGGCCGGGCACGACTCGGTCGAGTGCCTCAGCTTCGTCGATCTCTACGCCTTGCTCGGACCGGATGCGACCGGACTCGGCAACTGGAGTGACGCAACCGCCCCCGCTGACGAGATCGCCGCGACCGTCACCGACCTCGGCGCGCCGAACACGCCCTATCCCGACGAACCACTCGCCGTGACGGCACCCGGTGAGGAGTCCGGCACGTACGACAGCTTCGTCGAGCTCGCCCTGTTGCCGGTGGGGGAGGCGCTCGGGGTCGAGGAGGACGCCGTTGTGGCCAGGCCGGACTACACGGCCAGCCCGAACGACAACGTGATCGTTGAGACCATCAGCCAGGACCCGACATCGCTCGGCTGGGTCGGCTTCGCCTTCGTCGAGGAGAATCTCGACACGATCAAGCCGCTGCAGGTCGACGGCGGCGGCGGCTGCATCGAGCCAACGCCGGAGACGATCGCCAGCGGCGAGTACCCAATCGCTCGGGACCTCTACATCTACGTGAACTCCGCCAAGCTGGCCGAGAACCCGGCCCTCGAGGCCTTCGTCGATTTCTACCTCACGGACGGCATCACGACGATGGTCGGCTCCGAGGAGGGCCAGGTGCCCTATGTGCCGCTCTCCGAGGAGGACCTTGCGGCCACCCAGCAGGTCTGGGAGGCCAAGGAGACCGGCACCCGCGACGGCGGCGAATGACGAACAGTTCCCCCCGGGACGCCGGCCGGTGGGCGGAGTCCGCCCACCGGCCGACGTCTAGTGTCGAATTGGTGAGAGAGATGACGACGACATGGCCGTCGTAGCGACATCGCCGACTGACGGAGGTGTCGCCGCCCTGCGCACCGCATCCGGGCGACGGCGCAAGGACACGTCGATGCGCTGGGTGTTCCGCTCGGCGGCGCTGGCCACATTCTCCGTGACGATCACGATCATCGTGATTCTCGCCGTCGACGCGTGGGACTTCTTCTCACGGGTCGACAAGTCGAAGCTCTGGGGTCAGATCGGGTGGTTCCCACGGCGCGGGCTGTTCGACATCCCGACGCTGGTGGTCGGCACCCTGGTCGTCACCGTCATCGCGATGATCGTCGCGGTGCCGCTCGGGCTCGGTGCGGCGATCTACTTGGCGGAGTACGCCAAGCCGCGCGTGCGCCGGGTGCTGAAGCCGATCCTCGAGGTTCTCGCTGGCATCCCGAGCGTGGTGCTCGGCTTCTTCGCCATCTCGTTCATCAACCCCAACCTGATCCGGAACCTGTTCGATCGCGCTCAGGCCGCCAATCTCGCCGCGGCTGCGGTCGCGGTCGGCGTGCTGTCGGTTCCGATCATCGCCTCGGTCGCCGAGGACGCGTTGCGGGCCGTACCGATGTCGTTGCGCGAGGCGTCGTACGGGCTCGGCGCACGACGGTCCGGCACGGCGTTCAGGGTGGTGTTCCCCGCCGCGATCTCGGGGATCATCGCCGCCTTGGTCCTCGGCATCTCGCGAGCGATCGGCGAGACGATGGTGGTCGCCATCGCGGCCGGCGCGACCGGCGGTTCCCTCTTCCACTTCGACCCGCTGCTCCCCGGCCAAACGATGACCGCCGCGATGGCCTCCCTCGGGTTCGGCAGCGACCAGGTCGCGGGGGACAACCTGGCCTTCCAGAGCCTCTACTTCGTCGGCGCGTTGCTGTTCCTGCTCACCTTGATGCTGAACTTCCTCGGCGACCGGCTCGTCCGCCGGATCCGCGAGGAGTACTGATCGTGGCGATCACGACCGTCGACCAGATGGGCGGCGCCGCGGCGCGGTCGCTGACGGCTTCGCTGACGCAACGCAAGATCGACGTGCGTGGACGTCTGCTCGAGGCGGCGTTGCTGCTGGCCCTGCTCTGTTCGCTCCTCGTCCTCCTGGTCCTCGTGATCAGCCTGATCGAAACCAGCTGGAGCGTGTGGACCGAGCGCACCGGGGACTTCCTCTCGAGTGGGATCACTTCGGCCGACGCCGCCCAAGCCGGGGTATGGCAGGGCATCAAGGGGACGCTGATCCTCTGCGCCATCGTGGCCGTCGTGGCCTTTCCCCTCGGAGTGGCTTGCGCCGTCTACCTCGAGGAGTACGCCGGCAAGTCGAGGTTCGCGAGGTGGACCAGGATCAACGTCCGCAACCTCGCTGGAGTGCCCTCGATCGTCTACGGGATTCTCGGCCTGGCGATCTTCGTCAAGGCCCTCGACGCGATCACGCAGGGCCGGACCGTGTTCGCCGGTGGACTGGCGTTGTCGGCACTCGTGCTGCCGATCGTGGTGATCACCGCCTCCGAGGCGTTGCGGGCAGTTCCCCGAAGCATCCGAGAGGGCGCGCTCGGTGTCGGGGCGACGGAGTGGGAAACGGTGCGCCACCACGTACTCCCGGCCGCCGCGCCCGGCATTCTGACCGGCACCGTGCTGGCGCTGTCCAGGGCCGCCGGGGAGGCTGCGCCGATCCTTCTCGTCGGTGCCGTGCTCGGGCTGATGACCACCGGCGACCAGAGCTTCTGGGACCAGCTCACGGGCAAGTTCACCGCGTTGCCGGCGGTAATCTTCTCCTACTCACGCCAACCCGGCGAGGACTGGCGGGCGGTGGCGGCGGCCGCATCGTTGGTGCTGCTCGTACTCATCGTCGTGGTCAACGCCTTCGCGATCTGGCTGCGGAACCGGTATGAACGAAAGTGGTGATCCGATGGACTCGATGAGCGAGACAATCCGTTCGCCGCACACGACGGCCCAACTCGATGTGGCTCTTCATACAGCACCTGCCGACGAGGCCGCTCCGGAGACCATCGTCTTCACGACCAGGGATCTCGCCGTCTACTACGGCGGATTCCGAGCCGTGCGCGAGGTCAACCTCACCATCCGCAAGAACGAGATCACCGCCTTCATCGGGCCATCGGGCTGTGGAAAGACCACGGTCATTCGTTGCTTCGACCGGATGAACGATCTCATCGAAGGGGCGCGCGTCGAGGGCCAGGTGCTCTATCACGGAGTCGACCTGTACGGCGCCGGCGTCGACGCCGTGGAGGTGCGGCGACGGATCGGGATGGTCTTCCAGAAGCCCAACCCGTTTCCGAAGAGCATCTACGACAACCTCGCCTTCGGCCCTCGCCTCAATGGGATCAAGAAGCGGTCGGAGCTCGACGGGATCGTCGAGCAATCGCTCAAGCGCGCCGCGCTCTGGGATGAGGTGAAGGACCGGCTCAAGGAGTCGGCGATGGGGCTGTCCGGCGGTCAACAGCAGCGGCTCTGCATCGCGCGGTGCGTCGCCGTCGAGCCCGAGGTGATCCTGATGGACGAGCCGTGCTCGGCGCTCGACCCGATCGCCACGGCGCGCATCGAGGAGCTGATGCAGGAGATCAAGCTCGACTACACGATCGTCATCGTCACCCACAACATGCAGCAGGCCGCCCGAGTGAGCGACCGCACGGCGTTCTTCACCACCGAGGTCAACCCCGACGGCGACCGTCGGACCGGTCGCTTGGTCGAGTTCAACCCGACGGTGAAGATCTTCTCCAACCCCGACGATTCACGAACCGAGCAATACGTGACCGGAAGATTCGGGTGAACGGTGACGTCTGATGAGTGACGATGCCGTTGTCCAGGAACCCCAGGAGCACGAGGACCTCCGCTCGGCGTTCCACCACGCCCTCGACGAGATCCGCGAGGACACGGCCAAGCTGGCCGCGGGCGTGACCGAGACAATTCCCCGGGCGACCGAGATCCTCCTCCGCCAGGAGCTCGAGGGCGCCGAGTACCTGATCATGGCGGACGAACTGGTCGACAGGCGGGTCCTCGAGTTGGAGGACCGCTGCTACGAGGTCCTCGCCCTCCAGGCGCCGGTCGCCAGCGACCTCCGGCGGCTGATGGCGGCGCTGCGGATCATCGCCGAGGTCGAGCGGTCGAGCGACCTCGCCGTGAACATCTGCAAGGCCGCCCGGCGCATCTACGGCCATCAGCTCGACCCTCGGCTGCGCGGGATCATCCAGAAGATGGGCGATCAGGCGCGCCAGCTGTTCAAGGAGGCCACCGAGTCGTACATGACGAGCGACGCCACTCGGGCCGCCGCGCTCGATGACATGGACTCGTACCTCGACGACCTCCAGCGACAGTTCGTGCACGCGATCTTCGAGAGCCACGCGTCGGAGAACATCGATCTCCAGGTGGCCGTGCAGCTGGCGGTCGTGGCCCGCTTCTACGAGCGCATCGGCGACCACGCCGTGAACATCGGCGAGCGCGTGTGCTTCCTGGTTCGGGGTTCGTCGTCGGACGACGACGAGATGCGCCGGATCACCCGGGCCGCGGCGAGCGACCTGGAGTGACCGAGGGGGATTGATCGTGCTGATCGCCGCGCTCGCCGCCATCAGCGCCATCGCAATTGCCGTTTTCGCCCTGTACCTGTTGCGACGGAGGACGGCGCCGCGCCAGGCGGTCGCGACAGCCCCTCCGCCGCCGAGCCATGCCGGCGACGCGGCTCGCCTCGCGCCACCGCCTCTGACCGAGCCCGCAGCCACATCCGGCCCGGCGACCTCCGGACCCAGGTGGACGGACGTGGCTGATCGGCTCGCCCTCGGGGTCGTCGTCGCCGGTGCCTCTGGGCGAGTGCACTACCGCAACGCCGCCGCCGACGTGTCGGCGGGCACCCACGCCGGCCTGCTCGTCGACGACGCCGTCGAGCGGCTGCTCGCTGCCGCGCTCAAGGGCCACGAGGAGCGGCAGAGCCTGGAGCTCTACGGCCCACCTCGGGTCGCTGTGGTCGTGACGGCGTCACCGTTGCCCGGCGGCGGGGCGATGGTGACGATCGAGGACGTGAGCGAACGGCGCCGCGTCGACGCCGTGCGCACGGACTTCGTCGCCAACATCAGCCACGAGCTGAAGACCCCCGTCGGTGCCCTCGCCGTGCTCGCCGAGACGCTCGCCGACACGTCCGCGGACGACGTCGACGCCGAGCTCGTGAAGCGCATCGCCGAGCGCATGGTGGACGAATCGCATCGCGTCGCCCGCACGATCGACGACCTGATGGAGCTGTCGCGCATCGAGCTCGGCGAGGAGCCGATCCGCGACTTCGTCGACGTGCTCGACATCGTCGACGGGGCGATCGAACGGGTCCGGCCGCTCGCCGAGCTGCGCCGGATCGACGTCGCCACGCTCGAGGTGCCCCTCGGCGTGCGGGTGATCGGCGACCGCCGTCAGCTCGTCTCGGCGCTCGGCAACCTCGTCGAGAACGCGGTGAAGTACAGCGAGCAGGGCTCGGCCGTGCAGGTGCGCGTTCGGGTGGAGGGCTCGCTCGCCGAGCTGATGGTCGCGGACAACGGCATCGGGATCCCGGCGAGCGACCACGACCGGATCTTCGAGCGCTTCTACCGCGTCGACAAGGCGCGCAGCCGGGACACGGGCGGCACCGGGCTCGGCCTCTCCATCGTGCGCCACGTCGCGACCAATCACGGGGGCGACGTGCTCGTGTCGTCCGAGGAGGGCGAGGGTTCGACCTTCGTGCTCCGGATCCCGACCGCCACCGTGCCCGAACGATCCGACGAGGTCGTGCCGTGACCGTCATTGCGTTCCCCGGCCACGCCGCATACTGCCCGCGCAGTTGCTGGCCGCTCCCTCGCTGGCGCTCGGTCGCTCGCAGCATCTCGAGGCTGCACCAGTGACCGCGCCCGTCGTTCTCGTGGTGGAGGACGAGCCGAGCTTCGTCGAGGCACTGTCGATCGGTCTGCGACGGGAGGGATTCCAGGTCGAGGTCGCGGTCGACGGGCACGACGCGCTCGACCGGTTCGACATCGTGCGGCCCGACCTCGTGTTGCTCGACGTGATGCTGCCGAGGATCAGTGGCATCGACGTCTGCCGGCAGCTGCGCAAGCGCAGCCAGGTGCCGATCATCATGGTGACGGCCAAGGGTGCCGAGATCGACACCGTGGTCGGGCTCGAGGTCGGCGCCGACGACTACGTCACCAAGCCGTACCGCCTGCGCGAGCTGGTGGCACGCATGCGGGCCGTGCTCCGGCGGGCGCCCGGCGACCAGGCCGGAGAGCTGGGCCCGTCGGCCGTCACGGTGGGCAACGTGTCCCTGGATCCGGAGGAACACACCGTGAACGTCAACGGCCAGCCGCTGGCGCTCCCGCTCAAGGAGTTCGAACTGCTCCACGTGCTGCTCGCCAACGCCGGACGGGTGCTGCCGCGCGACACGCTCATCGACCGGGTGTGGGGCAGCGACTACGTCGGCGACACGAAGACGCTCGACGTGCACGTCAAGCGGCTGCGCTCGAAGATCGAGGCCGACCCGTCGAACCCGACCCGGATCGTCACGATCCGCGGCCTCGGCTACAAATACGAACGGGTCTAGAGGCTCGACCACGGTGAGGTGGGCGAGCGCCGAAGCGCAGCGGAGGCGGCGAGCTCGGTAGGCGAGCGAAGCGAGCCCGAATGTGACGTATCTCTAGCATCGGCGCGGTGACGGCTCGGACCCCGATGACGAAGTTCCGGCGTCTGAGCATCACCCACGCGGCGATGGTCGGTGGCGACGCGGCGATGCTCGTCGCGCTGGCCGATTCGCTGTTCTTCAGCATCGACCCGACCGCGGCGCGGGGTCGGGTCCTGCTCTTCCTCATCGTCGGCTTCGCCCCGTTCGTGGTCATCGCCCCGTTGATCGGGCCCGTGATCGACCGGGCCGCGGGCGGCCGGCGTACGGTGATCCAGCTGGTGGCGGCGGCTCGCATCGTGATCTCGCTGCTGATGGCGAGCGCGATCGACAGCCTCGCCCTGTTCCCGTTGGTGTTCGCCTCGCTCGTCCTCCAGAAGACCTACCTCGTGTGCAAGCAGGCGCTCGTGCCGTCGGTCGTGCGCGACGAGCGCGATCTCGTCGAGGCCAACTCCAAGCTCGGCGTGATCGCCGGGTTCGCCGGGTTCGCCGCAGTGATCCCGGCCGCGATCATGCAGCTGATCTCCGACAGCGGTGTCGCCACGCTCGTCTATGCCGCGCTGCTCTTCGGCTTCGCGCTCGGCCAGCGCGACCCGCCTGCCGCCGGACGTCGTGGCGGCCGAGCCGGCCGAGCCGGCGGAGCAGGTGCAGCTCCAGTCGACCGGGCTCCAGCTCGCCGAGGTCGCGATGCTCCTCTTGCGCTCCATCGTCGGGTTCACGTTCTTCCTGCTCGCCTTCTGGCTGCGCACCCAGACCGCCGGGACCACCTGGTTCGCGGTCGCCGTCGCGCTGGCCGCCCTCGCCACGGTGGCGGGGAACGCGATCGGACCGCGTCTGCGCCGCGCGGTGCGCGAGGAGACGATGCTGCTCGGCGCGCTCGCCCTGTGCAGCGCGGCGGGGTTGCTCGCCGCCCTCGTCGGCGGCGTGCTGGCGGGCGTTCTGCTCGTCGGCGTCGTCAACCTCTGCGCCGCGGTCGGCCGGCTCGCCTTCGAGAGCACCGTGCAACGAGATGCCCCGCAGGCCAACCGGGGTCGAGCGTTCGCCCGCTTCGAGACCCGCTTCCAGCTCGGCTGGGCCGTCGCCGGGCTGATCCCGGTGATCATCAACATCCCGGGCCCGCTCGGGTTCCTCCTCGTCGGCGTCGTCAGCGCGGCGGGCTTCGTCAACTACGCCGCCGGCACCCGCTGGTCCGGGCTGCGGCGCTGGCGGCGGCCTCGGCGCCCGGGCGGCGACGCCCCGGTCAGGCGTCGCTGACGGACGGTGGCTGCTCGAGGCGGGCGAGCCACAGCCCCGGCGCGTCGAGCTCGTTCGGGGTCGGGACGGCGTCCGGCCGGCGCAGCAACGGGGCGAGTCCCGCATCACCGGCGCGATCGACCACCCCCTGGACGAACCGCTTGCCCCGGGCGACCTGGTCGTCGCCGAGGCGGATGCCGAGCAGCTGCTCGACGAACGTGTCGCTCGCCGTCGTCTCGACGCGCCGCCGGCGCACCGCTTCGGCGATGCGGAGGGCGTTGCCGCCGACCACTCGGACGGCGACGGCGTCGACGATCCAGTCGGTGTAGCCGACGACGACGGCGACGAGTGCGTCGAGCCGCGGTCGCAGGGCCTGCTGCTCGGCGGACGTCACCGCGCCGAGGAGGACCTCGGGGTCGCCGAGCGCCTGCTGCAGCGCGGCCATCGGGTCCGCCGACTCGACGTCGAGGGCGCCGAGCCGGTCCGCCACCGCGCCCGGATCGGGGCGGAAGCCGCCGACATGTTGGCGCACGAGCTGAGTGAGCGCGTCGACGCACGTGGTCGGCGGCGAAGATGCCGTGGCCGGCGAACTCGTGGGCGAGCACCCACAGGCGCATCTCGTCGATGGGGATCTCCCAGTCGGCGGCGAAGCGATCGATGTTCGCCGGGACGAGCGTGACCGTGGCCGGCTGGCGGGGGATGGGGAGGTCATGGGTGCCGAAGGCGCGGGTCGCGAGGTGCCCGACCATCGAGCCGACGGACATGCCGAGCATCGCCGGGGCCATCATTCGAGACAGGCCGGCCATCATCGACACCATCGGGTCGTCCTCGGCGGGCTGCTCGACCGGCGTGCCGAGGGCGGTGGCCATCTCGGTGAAGAGGTGACGGTAGGCGTCGAGGGTACCGCTGGCCCATTGGCTCCTTGTGACCGCTTGCGGGTCGGGCGTGGCCGCATCGGAACCGATCACCTCGGCGACGTGGTACCAGGCGAGCCGGGCCAGATCGGCGTAGGCGAGGCGCACGGTCGGATCGACGTTGGCCTCGGCCACCCCGCCGGTCGCACCGAGCTGGGCGAACTGACGGGCCGCGTCCCAGTTCAGCGGACCCTGTCCGGCCAGCGCCCGGGCGAGGTCGCCGAACATCGGGAGCGCGGAGAACGGATCCTCCGGCCGCTCTTCGGGCGACGAGCCTTCGCTCATACCGACGAGCCTTCGCTCATGGGGTCGATGCTAGGAGCACCTTCCGGCGATGGCTCACCAGGCTCCCCTGCCGCGTCGATATCTTCGTCACCGTGTCGTCCGCTCCCGCCGCCGTCGCCCAGCGGGCGGACGGGCGTCGCCGGGTCCACGTGACCGGAGCGGAGGGCAATCTCGGCTCCCGAGTGCTCGTGCTGCTCGACGCCAACCCGACGCTCGGGCCGGGCTCGTCGACGGCGAACGACGTCGTCGTCCACCTCGGGGCCGGCGACCACGACCTGCGGGCGCGGCGGCGCGAGAGTGTGACCGAGGGTGCCTCCGTGATGCTTCGCGACGCCACGGTCGGTGGGGCCACCCACCTCGTGCTCGTGTCCTCCGCCCTCGTGTACGGCGCCTACGCCAACAACCCGGTTCCGCTCACCGAGGACGCCGTCCTCCGCCCGGACGTCGAGTTCGTCTACGCCCGCCAACTGGCGACCGTCGAGGCGATGGCTGACCGCTGGCGGCGGACCGTGCCCGGACGCACCGTCGCGGTGCTCCGTCCCGCCGTGGCCATGGCCGCCGACGGGACGTCCTCGCTTGCCCGCGCCCTGGCGGCCGGGCTCGGGCAGCGGTTCGGAGAAGTCGACCCTCCGGCGCAGTTCCTCCACCTCGACGACCTGGCGTCGGCCGTCGCCCTCGCCGTCGACCAGCGGCTCGACGGCGTGTTCAACGTCGCACCCGACGGGTGGATCGCCGGCGAGCGGGTGCGCGCCTTGACCGGATCACGACCACGCGTGCGGCTGCCCGATCGCGTGAACGAAGTTCTCGGCCGCGTGCGCTGGCGCTTTCAGCGGGGACCGATCCCACCCGGTCTGCGCAGCTACACGCGGGCGCCGTGGCTCGTCGCCAACGACCGGCTGAAAGCCCGCGGATGGCGCCCGACCGTGACGAACGAGCAGGCCTACGTCGAGGGGACCGAGGCGCGCTGGTGGACGATGATCACGCCCAAGCGACGGCAGGAGCTGTCGCTCGCTGGGATGGTCCTGATGGCAGTCGGCGTCGCGGCCGTGGCGCTCGCGGTTGTGGCCGCCTGGCGGCGGCGGAGACGCCGCTAGCGGACGGTCGGGTACGGCACGCCGCTCGGAACCTCGGCGGTGTCGTCCGGCGCCGAGGTGTCGGGGCTTGTCGTCTCCACGACGGTCGTCTCGGCGACGGTCGATGCCGGGTCCGTCGACTGCGGGGTAGTGGTCTCGACGGTCGTCTCGGGCTCGATGGTGGTCTCCGGTGCTGACGTCTCGACCACGGTCGTGGTGTCCGCGTCCGGCTCCGTCGTCGTGTCGTCGCCGGGCATCGTGTCGACGGTCATCAACGTCGTGCCTTGGTAGCTGTCCGTGCACAGTCCGACGAGCTCGCCCGCGGCATCGAGCACTGGTGTTCCCTCTTCGACGTCGAGGTCGGCCAGCTCCACCAGGGAGACCACCTTGCGCTGATCGTCGTGGACGAGCACGGTGTCCGACGGTCCGGGACGGTCGGCCGCGAGCTTGTAGCCGCGGGTGTCCGCCGACACGGGCAGCGTGACCACGACCAGACCGGTGCTCGCGTCGGTTCCGACGACCTCGATCTCGACCTCGGCGCCCGAGGGCAACCGGGCGTGCATCCAGCCGGTCTCGCCGTCGACCGCCTCCCGGGTGGTGACGGCCCATCCCTCGTCGCCGATCGGGGTCACCACCGGGAGCGCGGTGGGCGTGATCGCGGCCGTGCTCGCGGAGATCACCGGCCGCGCGACGTCGGTCTCGCTCACGGTCGAGCTGACGGCGATGGGCGACGGGGAGCGACCGGGGGTCATGGTGAGAACGAGAAGTCCGACCAGGAGCAGACTCACCGTCGCGCTCGTGACGATCAACACGCGACCAGTCGTCGAGGTCGGTTCCTGGGGTGGGGGACCGAGCTCGGACGGGTGGCGCCACGCGCGCTCATGAGGGGGGAGTGGACCCGGTTCCACGTGGCCGCAGCGTAGCCATGGTCCTGGCTGTGCGGGGCGGGGCACGTCGGGGTGCGCACCGTCAGGCCGTCGATGGCCACGGCTACGATGCGGCCCGTGCAGGCACTGGAGGTGGTTCCCCCGCTCGCCGGCGACGACTGGCTCCTCCTCACCGGCGAGGAGCTGCCGATCGGTGCCGTGTACGAGTGGGCGGTGCGGCCCGACTGCGGTGCCGTCGTGTTGTTCAGCGGGACGGTGCGCGACCACGCCGACGGCCGGGAGGGCGTCGAGCACCTCATCTACGAGGCGTACGAGGAAGCGGTCGACGTCCGCCTGGCGGCGATCGCGTCGGAGGCGCGCGAGCGGTGGCCGAGCGTCGGCCGACTCGCCCTGCTGCACCGAATCGGCCGGGTCGACGTCGGTGAGTCCTCGGTCGTGGTGGCCGCCTCCGCTCCGCATCGCGCCGAAGCGTTCGACGCAGCGCGGTACGCGATCGACGCGCTGAAGGCGTCAGTCCCGATCTGGAAGCACGAGACCTGGCGCGGCGGCAGCGCCTGGGGCACAGGAGCCACGCCGATCAGCGGTGCCGGGACCGTCGCGTGACCGCGGTTGTTCTCGTCATCGTCGTCGCCGTCTTGGTCGTGGCGATCATCGTCGCGCTCGTGCTCCGCGCCCGCCGGCCCGACACCGTCGAGGTCTTCCAACGGCAGATCGACGCGCTGTCCCCGGAGGCTCGCAAGCCGGTCGTCGAGCAGGTCCAGCAACTCGACGAGCGTGGCGACGAAGAGCGACCCGAGGAGCCCGGCCGGCGCCCGGCGGAGGACGACGAAGGTGGCGGCTGACCTCGCTGTCGACTGCGAGCCCGCGTCCTGCAACCTCAACTTCACTGTGAGGGTTGGAGGCGGGCATGGCTCGTGACCTGGCCATTGATCTGGGGACGGCCAACACGCTGGTCTACATGAAGGGTCGAGGGATCGTGCTCAACGAGCCCTCCGTGATCGCGCTCAACCGCCAGACCGGGGAGGTGCTGGCGACGGGGCGCGAGGCGTGGCAGATGATCGGGCGCACCCCTGGCTACATCGTGGCCGTGCGCCCCCTGCGCGGCGGCGCGATCACCGACTTCGAGATCACCGAGCGCATGATCCGGTTGCTCCTGCAACGGGTCGGGGTCAGCCGGTTCACCCGTCCGAAGGTCGTGATCTGCGTGCCGTCGGCGATCACCGAGGTGGAGCGGCGCGCCGTCACCGACGCGGCGCGGCGCGCCGGCGCGGCTGATGCCAACCTGATCGAGCAGCCGATGGCGGCGGCGATCGGCGCCGACCTGCCGATCGACGAACCGGTCGGCAACATGGTCATCGACATCGGGGGCGGCACGAGCGAGACGGCCGTCATCAGCCTCGGCGGCATCGTCGCGTTGGAGGCGGTCCGCATCGGTTCCTTCGACATCGACGCGTCGATCCAGAACTACGTGCGCCGCGAGCACGGCATCGCGATCGGTGAGCGCACGGCCGAGGAGATCAAGGTCGCGATCGGCTCGGCCGATCCGACGCCGGACGAGAACCAGGCCGAGGTCCGTGGCCGCGACCTGATGACGGGACTGCCCAAGACGGTGCTCCTCACCCCGGAGGAGATCCGGTTCGCGATCGAGGACGTCGTGTCGTCACTCGTCGCATCGGTGATCCGCTGCCTCGCCAAGGCGCCGCCGGAGCTGTCGCAGGACTTTCTCGTCCGCGGCATGTACCTCGTCGGGGGAGGGGGGTTGTTGCGCGCGCTCGCCCAGCGGATCGAGCGCGAGACCAAGGTTCCCGTGCGGATGTCGAACGTTCCCCTGGAGGCCGTGGTGCTCGGCGCCGGCCACGTGATCGAGCACTACGAGGCGCTCAAGGGCATGTTCATGGGCGCCCGCCGCTGAGAGATCCCGCCCAGATCCTCGGGGTGGCGGCGGCGGACCTGATTCGATGGAGTAGATGCCCCTCTCCGCGCCGCGCGACGAGCAGCTCGCGCTCGGGATCGAACGCATCCGCCGTGAGTTCGACGTGCCGGGCGACTTCCCACCCGCGGTCGTCGATGCCGCCCGGGACGCGGCCCGCCGTCCACTCGGCGCGGAGCACGTCGACCGAACGGACGAGCCGTTCGTCACGCTCGATCCGGCCGCGTCCACCGACCTCGACCAGGCGTTCGCGCTGCGGGTCGAGGGCGACGACGTCGTCCTCGACTACGCCATCGCCGATGTCGGGTTCTTCGTCCGACCGGGCGACGCGATCGACACTGAGGCGTGGCGGCGCGGCGTCACCGTCTACCTCGGGGATGATCGAGCGCCGCTCTACCCACCGGTGCTCAGCGAGGCGGCGGCGAGTCTCCTGCCCGGCGGGCCGCGGCCGGCGGTCGTGTTCACGGTCCGGGTGGGTCCCGGCGGCGACGTCCGGCTCGATGGGGTCGAGCGGGCGCTGATCGAGAGTCGCGCCAAGTTGGCGTACGAGTCGGTCGAGCCCGGCGACTTGCCGCCGCCGCTGGCCGAGCTCGCCCGACGCGTCGCGCTCGCCGAGGAGGAGCGCGATGCGGCGCGCGTCGAGTTCCCGCACCAGGAGCTGCAGCGCGACTCGGACGGATGGGCGCTGCGTTTCCGGCCGCGCCTCGAAACGGAGGACGAGAACGCGACGATGTCGCTTGCCACCAACCTTGCCGTGGCGGCCGCGCTCCACCGTGCCGGAACGGGTCTGTTCCGCGTGATGCCGGAACCGGACGGGCGCGCGATCCGACGGTTGCGCAGCACGGCGAAGGCGTTCGGGCTCGAGTGGCCCGGCGATCAGACGCTCGGCGACTTCGTCCGCTCGTTGCCGCCCGAGTCCATGCGGACCGCGGCGTTCCTGCTCGCCGTGCGGCGGGCGAGCGGTGGGGCGACGTACGAGCACTATCGCGACGGCGTGACGCCGTGGCACGCGGCCGTGGCCGCGACCTACGCCCATGCCACCGCTCCGCTGCGCCGGCTGGCCGACCGCTACGTCGTCGAGGCCGCCCTCGCCGTCGCCAACGGACGGGCCGTGCCCGACGACGTGCAGCGGGCGTTCCTCGAGCTCCCTGCCGTCATGGAGCGCGCCGAGACGCGTGCCGACCGGGTCGAGAGCGCGGTGATCGCGCTCGCCGAGGCGGTCTGGTTGGCCGGCCGGGTCGGCGACGTGTTCGACGCCATCCTCGTCGACGAGGACCGCCAGGGCGCGGTGATCCAGCTCGCCGATCCGGCGGTTCTGGCGCGGGTCGAGGCCCACCGCGTCGATCCTGGGGACGCCATCCGGGTCCGGCTCACCGGGGTCGACGTCCCGGCGCGCCGCATCGACTTCACGCGAGTCGGCTGAGCCCGGTTCAGGCCGGGTCGACCCGGAGAACTGGGCCGTCGCGGGAAATGACGTAGACCTCGCCGGACGGGCCCTCGACGACCGCCGCCGGCGCGCTCACGCTCGGCAGCACCAGGGTCCGGCCCGCCGCGATGTCGGCGCCTGCACCGGTCACCTCGAGGGCCCAGACCGTGCCGGAGCAGAAGTCGGCGTAGACGTACCATCCCTCCAGCTCCGGCACCGGTCCACCGCGCACGCGCACCCCGCCGCTCACCGAGCAGCCCTGATCGTGGCCATACACCGCGAGTGGTGGCGTGTGGCCGTCAGGTGAGACGTCCTCGTTGTAGCGGGCGTCACCCTCGAACGCACTCCACCCGAAGCTCAGTCCCTTGCCGGCATCCACGCCACGACGGGCGGGGGCGACGTCGACCTCCTCCCACTCGTTCTGACCCACGTCGGCGATCCAGAGATCACCCGTCTCCCGGTCGAACGAGAACCGCCATGGGTTGCGCAGCCCGCTCGACCAGATCTCCGGGGCTGCTCCCGGCGTTCCGACGAACGGGTTGTCGGCCGGGACGGTATAGGGCTGCCCCTCGGCAATCGCCGGGTCGATGCGCAGCATCTTGCCGAGCACGGTCGACAGGTCGGTCGCCCGGCGCTCGGGATCGCCGCCTGCGCCTCCGTCGCCCATGCCGATGTACAGGTAGCCGTCGGGGCCGAAGGTGAGATCGCCGCCGTTGTGGTTGTCGTAGGGCTGATCGACGGTGAGGACGGTGCGGGCCTGGTCTCCCGTGCCGAACGTTCCGTCGGCGGCGACGGGGTGTTCGGAGATCACGGTGTCGCCGTTGTTGTCGGTGTAGTTGATGTAGGCGAGCTCACCCCCGCCGGGCGTGAATGCCAGGCCGAGCAGTCCCTGCTCGCCCCCCATCTCCGTCAGGTCGGTGATGTCGAGCACAGTGACCGGGTCGCCCTCACCGAGCCGGACGATGCGACCGTCCTGCTCGACGACGTAGAGGCCCGGGTCGCCGTCGCGCCACGCGAGGTCCACCGGGCTGTCAACGTCGGCGATCTCGGTGTAGGTCACCTCCGGGTCGCCCAGGGGCTCCGTCGGTGGAGGGGGCGGTGCGGTGGTCGGTGGCGGCTCGGTCGGCGGCGCGGTCGTCGGAGTCGCCGTGGTCGCAGCGGCGGTGGTCGGGACGGACGACACCGGGGCTGACGTCGTCGCTGCGCCGGCCGTCGTGGCGGGCGTGGCGGAGGTCGTCGCTCCCTCGGCGGTGATCGCCGAACCAGTCGTCGTCGTCGTCGGAGCAGCCGGCGAGCACGGCGAGGCCGGCGACGATCGTGCCGAGCATCCGTCGCCGCCTCATTGCCCACGACCGATCCGGGCCAGGCCTTCCTGGACCACGCTCACGACCAGCCGGCCGTCGGAGCTGAAGATCGCCCCACCGGCCAGCCCGCGCGCACCGCTGGTCGACAGCGCGTACTGGTCGTACAACAGCCACTCGTCGGCGCGGAACGGACGGTGGAACCACATCGCGTGGTCGAGACTCGCCATTTGGATCCCGCCGCTGGTCCACGAGAGCCCGAACGGCAGGATCGTCGTGTCGAGCAGCGTCATGTCGCTGGCGTAGGTCACGACGCACGCGTGCACGACGGGATCGTCGGGCAGCTCGCCGTCGGCGCGCAGCCACACGCGCTGGCCCTCGGCCGGGGGACGGGCGCCGTCGGTGGGATCGCCGTCGACGTAGCGCAGGTCGATCGAGCGGGGTCGCTCGTACCACTCGCCGAGCTGCTCGCGGTACGGCGCCATCCGCGTGTGCCAGTCCGGGAGCGACTCGGGCTCGGGCAGGCCGGTCGGCATCGCGATCTGATGGTCGGGACTGGGCTCGTGGATGTGGAAGCTCGCCTGCAGGTTGAAGATCGCCCGGCCGTGCTGGATGGCGACCACCCGGCGGGTGCTGAAGCTGCGTCCGTCCCGCAGCCGGTCGACCTCGTACAGGATCGGCACCGTGGGGTCGCCGGGACGGAGGAAGTAGGCGTGCAGCGAGTGCACGAGGCGTTCGGGATCGTCGACCGTGCGGGCGGCGGCGACGAGCGCCTGGCCGGCGACCTGTCCGCCGAACACGCGCTGGCGGTTCTCGTCCGGCGAGCGTCCCCGGAAGATGTTGACCTCGATCGGTTCGAGGGCGAGCAGGGTCACGAGCTCGTCGAGCGATGTCTGCACCGACCCATTGTGTCCGACCACCGGTGCGCGGCGGCGGGCACCCCTACGCTGCCGGCGTGCCCGACATCGACTGGCGCGCCCACGCTCTCGCCGCCAAGGGCTTCATGCCGGAGGAGGAGGGTGACGCGCTGCACGCCGCTGCGGCCGCCGCCGCGCGAGCCGTCCCGGGTGCTCCGATGGTCGAGATCGGGTCGTATTGCGGGCGCTCCACGATCTGGCTCGGCGCGGCCGCCCGGGCCGCGGGCACGGTGCTGTTCGCCGTCGACCACCACCGCGGCTCGGAGGAGAACCAGCCCGGCTGGGAGTGGCACGATCCCTCCGTCGTCGACCCGCGTGTCGGCGTGATGGACACGCTTCCGTTCTTTCGCGCTGCGGTCCACGACGCCGGCCTCGAGGATCACGTCATCGCCGTCGTCGGGCGGTCGCCCGACGTCGCCCGGCACTGGTCCACGCCGGCGGCCCTCGTGTTCATCGACGGCGGGCACGGCGTCGAGCCGGCGCGGGCCGACTATGCCGGGTGGGCGCCGCACGTCGCCCACGGCGGCACGCTGGCGATCCACGACGTGTTCCCTGATCCGGCCGACGGTGGCCGTCCGCCGTACGAGGAGATCTTCCTGCCCACGTTGGAGAGCGGATGCTTCCGCCTCGAGTCGGCGACCGGCTCGCTGCGCGTGCTCACGCGAGTCGGCTGATCCCCGGTTTGTGTCAGAGCGCGCGCGCCATGAGGCGGCAAGCTTCGCCCGCTCGGCAATCACGCTGGTCGAAGCGCTCCTGAAGCGGGCGGCGACGAGTGGCGGGCCGACGCCAACGCGCGAATCGTCCCAGCAGGCTTTCGGGGCGCGATTCTTCGCGACCGCTGTGAACATCTGCGCCCAGAAACCGCCATGAGAACGATCGCGCCCAGATCGCAGCAGGCGTCCGCTTCCAGAGCTCGTTGCCCACGTGAAGGCTCAATCGGCAACGCTCGCGCCGTACTGGCGGACGCTCCTGACACAAACCGCTTATTCGACGCGGAACGCCTCGGCCGGACGGGGGCGCGTCGCCCGCCACGCCGGGATCACGGCGACGACGTGGGCGATGGCGACGGTGCCGATCGCCGCGACGGCGATCGCCAGGAGTGGCACCGCCGGCCCGCTCGCCACTCCGAGTCGCTCGGCTACCGCCCGCCAGCCCCAGCTCCCGGCGATGACGCCGAGCGGGAGACCGATGGCCACGGCGGCCACGCCGATGACCGTCGCCTGCCAGCGGACGGCGGCCGCGGCCTGCCCGCGGCTGAAGCCGAGCGTCCGCAGCACCGCCAGCTGGGGCCGGTGGCGTCGCGCCGACAGCACGACGGCGTGGGCGAGCGATGAGACCGCGAGCAGGCCGATCATCGCCGCCAGCGCGAACGGCAGCGACCGGATCCGCCGCACGTTACGGATCGCCGCCTGCTCGACCGGTTCGTTCACGGTTGGGCCGAACTCGACCTCGATGGCGGCCCGGAACGCGTCCTTGTCGGCGCCCGGCTCGAGCCGGGCGACGTAGGGATCCGGTGTCGACGCCTCCGGGGCCTCCCGGGCGAGCCACTCGGGCGTCACCACCGCGCCGAGACCGGGGCTGCCCTCGTACGTGTCGTTGATCACGGCCGTACCGACCACCGTCATGGGCGACGGTTCCGAGCTGGTCACCGTGCTCGCGACGTGGACGGTGTCGCCGATCCCGACTCCGAGCTGGCGCATCGTGATCGCGCCGAGCGCGATCTCGTCCGCACGCACGGGCTCTCGCCCGGCCGTGATCGGTGGCCGGACGACCGTCGCGATCCCCTCCACCGGCTGGAACGACTGCGCCCAGTACACCCGACCGCCGATCTCGACGTCGGCGCCGACGATCCCGGCCGCGGCGGCGACGTCGTCCGACCCGGAGAGGAACGCTTCCGCGCCTCCGCCCTCGCCCGGCGGCCGGTCGAACGTCTGGGCGAAGGAGAAATCCCACGGTGCGCCGAAGCGCTCCGGTGCCGACGTGAGCGCATCGAGGCTGGTCCCGAGCCCCATCGCCGCCGCCAGCGCCGCGACGGCCAGCGCGAGGCTGGCGATGGCGGCGCCGAACGGCAGCCCGTGGCCGCCGCGTCCGCCGTTCACTGCCATCGTCACGCCGACGGTGGCGGGCGGAGGGAGCAGCCCGAGCGGCAGGCCGCGCTCGGGATTGCGCGCCGGCCCAGGGGAGCGTCGCCGGCGGCCCATCCGGAGCACCGGGACGCACGTCGCGAGCAGCACGATGGCGACGACCATCGCGCAGCCGACCGTCAACGGCAGCCAGTCGACGACCCGGCTGTGGTCGAGCTCCGTCGAGCGGGCGACGCCGAGCGGTCCGAGCGGTGACACCGCGACGGCGACGACGGCAGCCACGGCGGCGGCCCCGAGGGCCGTCATCACCCCGCGCAGCGCGGCGGTCAGCAGCGACTGGCGCCTGGACATGCCGAGCGCGTCGAGTACCGCGAGGTCGGCCCACTCTCGCCGGCTCTGCCGCGCGACGGCCTGGCCGGCGAACACGGCCCCGGCCACACCGGCGAGCACGGCAAAGGCGACCGCCGCCCCGGCCTCGTAGCCGATCGCCTCCTCGACGGGCTCGAGGTCGTCGGGGCCGTACGTCGGCGCGACGTTGAACGGACGCTCGCCGAAGGCCCGCTCCACCGCCGCCGTCGCCCCTGCCACGTCGCCGTCGCGGGCCTCGACGAGGACCGATCGGAACTCGCCCGCATCCGAGGTCTTCTCCCACAGCGCCGGACCCGCGAGCAGCAGCGAGTCGTCGGTCAGGGCGCTGCTCGACGACTCCCGCGCCGCGATGTCACGCACCCCCCGCACGATGCCGACCACGCGGACCGTGGCCGTCGGCCCGTGGAACTGGGGCCGGTCGACGAGGCCGGTCTCACCGAGCTCGTCCCACGACCAGAACCTGAGCACGAGCTCGTCGTCGACGCTCACGCCGGCCCGTTTGGCGAGGAACTCGTTGATCATCACCTCATCAGCCGCGTCGGCGTCGTACCACCGTCCGGCGACCACGAGCGGATGACCGTCGGGGCTCGGAAGGCTTGGATCGCGGGCGACCTGCCCGGCCGTGACGACCCTCCGATCCAGCTCGTCCGGACGAGCGACGGTGAGCCCTCGCCACGCCCCCCGCCCGGCCGCCGCCACCTCCGGCAGGGCACGGACGACATCGAGCTCGGCCGCGGGGTCGTACGACCAGCACCGGATGATCGTGCTGTCGTCGACAGACGTCATGTCCGGAGGACAGAACGTGAGGGTCAGGTCGGGGAGGTCCGAGCGCTCCACGAAGTGGTCGAACGCCGTCGCCGTACGCCGGCCCACGGTCCATGCACCGATCGCCACACCGCCGGCCAGCCCGGCCAGCAGGACGAGGAACGCGGTCGACCGCCAGTTGCGGCGCGCGAGACGCACCGCCCGCATGCGCACCGCCTCCAAAATTCCCTCCGCGTCCGCCCGACTCAGCAACCGAGAAGCTACCGGAACAAACGGGCTCCCGGCGACACACCCGCGATCGCGTCGGCGGCGAGGATCACCGCGGCGGCGGTGTACGACGTGTGCTCCTCGAACGGGAAGCAGACGGGGTCCTCGCCGGGCCGGTACACGATCCCCGTCCAGTACGCCCCGTCGGGCCGTCGATGGGCGCGCGTCCAGCGCAGCAGATCCGTCGCCGTCGCGACGTCACCGATCGCCACGTGGGCCAGTGCGCACTCGGCCGTCTCCGATGCCGTGATCCATGGCTCGTCGCTCACGCATCGGACGCCGAGCCCTTCCATGGCGAATGTCTCCCAGCCGTCGGCGAGCCGGGCCTTCGCCGCCTCGCCGGTCAGCGCGCCGGTGAGCACCGGGTAGTACCAGTCCATGGCCCACCGGTCCTTCGCCGCGAACGCGGCGGGACGCGTGGCGACGGCGTCGACCATCCGGGCCGCGGCCCGGCCCCACTGCGGACGTCGGGTCCCGACGACCGAGGCGAGCGAGCGCCCGCAGTGCAGCGCGTGCTGGATGCTCGCCGTGCCGGTGAGCAGGGCGTAGTCCCACTCGCGCGAGCCGTCGGCCTCGACGGCCCACAGGGTCAGACCGTCGGGGCGGCGCAGTGACAGCACCCAGGTGAGGGCGCGCTCGACCGTTGGCCAGAGCTCCTCGACGAGGGCGCGGTCCCGCGTGCAGCACCAGTGGTGCCAGACCCCGGTGGCGATGTAGGCGCACACGTTGGTGTCCCGCTTGCCGTCCTCGACACCGCCGTCGGATCGGTAGTAGTTGGGCCAGCTGCCGTCCGGCAACTGGACGTCGGCGAGCCAGCGGTACGCCGCGGCGGCGGCTTCATGCAATCCGGCGACGTCGAGCGCCATCGCCGATTCGACGTGGTTCCACGGATCGCAGTGGCCGCCCGGGAACCACGGGATCATGCCCGAGGGCAGTTGCAGCGAGGCGAGGTGCTCGGCGCTCGACCGCACCTCGGCGGCCGTGAGCACGCCGGGCAGGTCGGGGAGCTCGAGGAGGGTCACCGCGATCACGCCGCCTCGGCCCGTCGGGTCGCGGGTGCGGCCGCGTCGACCTCAGCAGGTCGCCGCGCGTAGAGGACGAGGCTCTTGCCGAGCAGCGGGGACAGCAGCCGGTCGGCGATGCGGGTCGACCGCGGGCCGTGGACGATGTCCCACTCGAGGAATCGCCGGTAGCGCGCGACGAGCGGGTGGTCGTCGTCAGTCACCCCGACGGCGCACTTGAGCCACCAGTACGGCGAGTGGAGGGCGTGGGCGTGATGGGAGCCGGCGAGCTGGAGCCCGGCGGCGCGCAGCTTGGCCCTGAGCTCGGTGGCCGAGTAGATGCGCACATGCCCGCCGGCCACCGCGGGCGCGTGGTACTCGTCGGACAACATCCAGTTGATCTTCTCGGGCAACCAGCTCGGCACGGTGGCCGCGAACGCGCCGCCGGGACGCAGCACCCGGACGAGCTCGGCCAGCGCGGCCGCGTCGTCGTGCACGTGCTCGAGCACCTCGGAAGTGAGTACGGCGTCGAAGGTGTGGTCGGCGAACGGGAGCCGGGTCGCGTCACCGCGAAGCACGCCCGCCACGACGTCCCCGGTGACGTCGCCGGCCGCGACCATCGCGGCGAACGTGTCCCGCGTGCTGAGCACCTCGTCGGGCGCGTAGTCCAGTGCGACGACGCGATGACCACGACGGGCGAGCTCGAACGCGTGCCGCCCGAACCCGGCCCCGGCGTCGAGCACGAGGTGTCCGGGCCGCACGCCGAGCGCGGCGAGACGGTCGAAGCGGATCGTGAACATCAGGCCGTCGACCGGAGGTCACCGAGCGGCCGGCCGTTGCGCCGGAGCTTGGCCACGTTGGCGGGCATGGCAAGGACCTCGCGGTACTGGTCGACGGTGAGCTCGGCGCAGCGACGCCACGTCCAGCGCTCGAGCACCCGTTGCCGCCCGGCCGCCCCCACGCGGGCTCGGAGCTCGGGGTCGGAGAGCCCACGGGCGATGGCGGCGGCGAGGGCGTCGGCGTCGCCGGCGCGGCACTGCAGGACGGTTTCGCCGTCGGTTCCGGTGACTTCGGGCAGGGCCCCGCCGTCGGTGGCGACCAGCGCCGTCCCGGTGACCATCGCCTCGATCGCGGGGAGGCTGAAGCCTTCGTACAGGCTGGGCACGATGGCCAGCTCGGCCTGGGCGTAGAGCTCCACGATCTGCTCGTCCGCGACTCCCGACACGAAGTCGATGTGGGGGCGCAGGCCGAGCTCGTCGATCAGGTCCATGCTCCGACCGGCCTTGGGCTTGCCGATGATCGTCAGCGTGACGTCGCGCTCGGTGCGCAACTTGGCCATCGCCTCGAGTAGGTAGGAGAGACCCTTCAGGGCGACGTCCGCGGACGCCGTGGTGATCAACCGTCCCGGCACGCGGGCGACATCGGGACGCGGGCGGAACAGGTCGGGATCGACACCGACGGGCACGAGCCGCATGCGGTCGTAGGGGACGCCCATGTCGGCATGGATGTCGCGGATGGAGTTCTCGCTCACGACGACGATGCGCGGCAGACGCGACGCCACCCGGCCCTGCATCTTGACGAACGAATACCACCGGCCGACCGACCAGCGCTTGCGCCGGTTGGGCGCATGGCGCATCTCCAGCTCACGGTCCTTCGTGATCGGATGGTGGAGGGTCACGACCGTCGGGATCGAGCGTTCGAGGGAGAGGATCCCGTAGCCGAGGCACTGGTTGTCGTGGACGAGGTCGAACTCACTCACGCGCGGCTTCAGCGCGCGCAGGGCGCGGTAGCTGAAGGCGAGCGGCTCGGGGAACGTCCCCAACGAGAACTGCGCCAGCTCGAGCACGTCCTCGCGGGTCTTGATCTCCCAGTAGGCGGGGAAGCGGCCGGGGTAGTGGTCGTTGAAGACGTCGAGGCTGGGCAGCTTGGTCAGCGCGATCCGCTCGTCGAGCACCGGATAGGGCTGCCCCCCGAAGACCTCGACGCGGTGCCCGAGGTCGACGAGCGCCTTCGTGAGATGGCGGGTGTAGACGCCTTGCCCACCGACGTGCGGCTTGCCCCGGTACGTGAGATAGGCGATCGAGAGCGGCCGGTCACCGGAAGGGACCGCCGCGGCACACATGCCGGGTGAGGCTATCTGGCGACGGTTACCGCCAGGTAAGGCGCGGGCGGGCGGGTGTCGGGCGCGACCATGCGTCGATGCGTGCGGTCGTGCAGCGGGTGACAGAGGCGGCCGTGAGCGTCACCGGGTCGGAGATCGCGCGCATCGGGGCGGGCCTCTGCGTCCTCGTGGGCGTGACCCACGCCGACGACGCGACGGTCGCGGCGAAGCTCGCCGACCGGCTGTGGAACCTGCGCCTGTTCGACGACGAGGACGGCGTGATGAACCGGTCCGCCGCCGACGTGGGCGCGGAGCTACTCGTCGTCAGCCAGTTCACGCTGTACGGCGACACGACCAAGGGCCGGCGACCGAGCTGGATCGCCGCCGCTCGCCCGGAGCACGCCGAGCCGCTCGTCCGCCTCGTCGTGGACGAGTTGCGCCGGCTCGGTGCGACGGTCGCCACCGGCCGGTTCGGCGCCGAGATGCAGGTCGCCCTCGTCAACGACGGGCCCGTCACCGTCCTGCTCGAGCGCTGATCGCCGGACGTCCCGCCGCGTGAGCACCCACGAGCCGGCGAAGAGGATCAGGAGGGCGACGATGAACGGCGCGTCGCCGAGGTTCACGTACCACGTCCGTCCCGTGCGCAGCTCGACGCGGCCCCGCACGATCGCCCGCTCGCTGACCGCCGTGCGGTCGATCACGTCGCCGTCGGGGGTGACGAGCTCGGAGAAGCCCGTCGGCGAGACCTGCACGAGCCACCGCCCGGTCTCGATCGCCCGCAGCCGGCTCGACGCGACCTGCTGGGTCTGCACGATGGTGCCCGTGTAGCTGGCGCCGTTGGTCGGGTTGAGGATGACCTCGCCGCCGTGCTGCACGCCCTCACGAGCCCGGCCGCCGAAGAAGACCTCCCACGAGATCACCACGGCGAGCCGCGTCCCGTCGGGCAGGTCGATCACGGCCGGCCCCGTGCCGGCGACCGCGTTCGTCGGTACCTGGTCGACCGGCGCTCCGAGGGTTTCGAGCAGGCTCCGCAGCGGCACGTACTCGCCGAAGGGAACGCGGCGCACCTTGTCGTAGCGGCTCGTGACCTGTCCGTCGGGCGTGACGACGACCTGGGCGTTGCTGATCCGGCCCGGCCGCCCGGGGACGTCCTCGGTGATCCCGACGGCGAACGGGACGCCGAGGCGAGCCGCTTCGGCGGCGACCGACTGGAGCTGTTCGCTCGTCGCGAAGTCGGCCGTGTCGATGACGTTCTCCGGCCACAACACGAGGTCGAGCTCGTCGTCCGGCTGGATCGTCCGGGTCGCCTCGAGGTGGCGGTCGGTGACGATGCGGGTCGGGACGTCGATTGCCCGAGTGCCCTGCTCGCCGCCGCCCTGCACCGCCGCGACGTCGAGATGCTCACCGGTGCCGTCGCCGCGCGGGGCGACGGCCGCGAGCACGAGCACGACCGCGGCGGCGCCGATCGCGGCGAAGGCGACCGGCCGGTCGCGACGAGTCGCCGTGCGCCGCGCCGCGGCGATCAGCGCGCCGAGGGCGAAGCCGACCTGGAAGACCACCCACGTGATCAGGATCACACCGCCCACCCGGGCGATGCCGGCGAACGGGCCGGCGGCCTGGGCGATGCCGAGGCTGGCGAGCGGCACTCCGCCGAACGGGAACGAGAACCGCAGCGCCTCGACGAGGCTGTGGGCGGCGGGCCGTCCCAGCACGCGCCATCGGCCGGGCGGGGACACGAGCTCGGCGATCCCGTGCAGGACGGCCAGGATCAGGCTCGCGGCGACGTAGCCGGGCACGGTGAGCTGCCACATCCAGGCCATGCCCGTCGCCAGCCAGGTGAGCCCGAACGCCATCCCGCCGGCGAAGCGGTCGAGCCGTCCGGGCCGGGGACCGAGGGCGAGCTCGAGGACGGCCGGGCCGGCGAAGGCGAGCGGCCACCAGCCCCACGGGGGGAGGGAGAACGCGACGAGGAACCCGCCGACGGCGGCGAGAGCGAGCCTTCGGAGGTTCACACCATCTCGAGGTGGACGACGATGCGTTGCGCAACCGAGCCCGGCGGATGGCAGGCGAACAAGGTGGCGGTGCGGGCGTAGGTCTGGTCGATGATCCGGATGGCCTCCGGCCCGACGATCTCGGTGGACACGACGTTGTACACGTGGCGGCGGCCCCGCTTCGTCGTGAAGATCACCTCGTCGCCCGGCGCGAGCTGGTCGAGGTCCCGGAAGTCCGCATTGTGGCTGACCCGGTGGCCGGCGAGGACGACGTTGCCGAGCTCACCGGGCAGGGCGGTCCCTGGCCAGTGACCGGGGCCGTAATCGACGGTGGTCAGGCGGACCCCTTCGTAGATCGTGCGATCGAGGGCGAGTTGCGGGATCTCGATGCGGCCGACCTCGACCAGCGGGTCGACGGTGCCGTCCTCCACCGGTGGTGGTTCGGGGACCGGCAGCGGCGGCCGGGTCGTGGTCGGCGCCAGCGTGGTCGTCGTGGTGGTCGGTCTCGGACGCGTGGTGCTGGTGGGCGGCGACGTCGACGTCGTGGTGACGGCCGCCGTGGTCGTGGCCGCGGTGAACCGTGCGGACATGTCCGCGCCGTCGTTCCCGCACGCCGCCAGGGCGCACACGGCAAGCCCGATCCACCGGCGCATGGGCGAGATTCTGCCAGCCCCGCACCCATCCGAGGGTTTCAGTGCACCCGAGGGTTTGCTGACCAGAGGGGGCGCCGGAAACCCTCGGGTGACGTCAAACCCTCGGATGGAGGAGGGAGGAGGCGACGGCGCGGGCAGTCGCCTCCGCCTGGGCGATGCAGGCCGGGATGCCGATGCCGCCGTAGCTCGCGCCGGTGACGAAGAGCCCGGGGGGCAGGGCCGCCTGGACGCGCTCGAGCCACTGCTGGTGATGCGGCCGGTACTGCGGGAACGACGCCGGCCAGCGGCTGATCCGGATCTCGGTGGGTTGCGCGTCGACCCCCAGGTGGGCGTCGAGGGCGCGAACCGCGGCAGCGACGACCTCGGTGTCGTCGAGGGCGTCGACGGGAAGTCCGTCACGGCCCATCGAGACGCGGAGGATCTCCGCTCCGTCGTCGGGACGCCAGTGGGCCCACTTCTGCGAGCCGAACGACACCGCCGTGACGTCGGTCTGCTCCGGCTTCGGGACGAGGTACCCGCTGTAGCCGCGGAACCGCTCCGGGAGAGCGCCGATGGTGAGCGTGACCAGGACGACCCCTGCGTGATCCATGGCGGTCAGCAGCCGGCCTGCCTCCGGCGCGGCCGCGACGAGGAGCGGCGCCGTCGGTGCGGCCGGTGTCGCCAGCACGACGGCGTCGGCCGGCTCACCGTTGACCCGCCAGCGGGGTCCGTCGGCGGCCAGCTCGGTGACCGGCGTCGAGGTCCGGACCGTCACGCCGCCGGCCCGGGCCGCATCGGCGACCGCGTCGACCAGCGCGCCCATGCCGGCCCGCGGCGCGAGGAACAGCGGACCGGCGACCGGCGGCGCGGCTCGCCGCATCCGCCGGGCGCTGAGCAGCAGGCTGCGCCCGTTGGCGGCCAGGGCGGCGAGCTGGGGCACCATCGCCAGGCTGAAACGGTCGGTGTCGGCCGCGTAGATCGTGCCGACGAGCGCGTCGACGAGCTGTTCGTGGACCTCGTCGCCGAAACGCCCCCGCACGAGCGCGCCCACCGAGTCGTGCGGGTCGCGTGCCGGGAGGACCGGCTCGACCGCGGCGCGCAGCTTCCCCCGCCACGACAGCAACCCGCTCGTCGCCAGGCTGAGGGAACCCGTGGGGACACCGAGCACGAGCCCCTCCGGGATCGGATGCAGCCGGCCACCGGACATGACCCCCGCCCGGCTGTCCGCCGGCGAGGTGAGCGACGCTCCGAGTCCGACCCGGTGGGCGAGCGCGCTCGCGTGCGGGACCCGGGCGAGGAACGCGTCCGCCCCCTCGTCGATGCCCGAGAGGCCGGCGAACGGGGTGGTCGCGATCTTGCCGCCGAGGCGCTCGTCCGCCTCGGCGACCTCGATCTCGGCGGAGTCGGACGGCACCAGGTCGGTCAGCGAGAGCGCCGTGGCGAGACCGCTGATCCCGCCCCCGACGACCACCACCCTCATGCCGTCGCCCTGCCCAGGACCGCCCGTCGATCTATCTGGGCGCGATCGTTCTCATCGGGGTTTCTGGGCGCAGATGTTCTCGGCGGTCGAGAAAAATCGCGCCCAGAACGCGTTCGAGCCGCCCAGATGGTCGCTGCGCCCGGCCTGCCGTCGCTCGCGGCGCTCGCTCATGTGAGGGCGACGAGGCGATCCGCCAGGCCGGCCACCACGCCGGCATCGGCATTCATCGACGCCGTGCGGTCGAACGCCAGCCCTTGTCGCTCGGCCCGCTGACGGGCCTCGATGTCGAGGTCGTAGAGCACTTCGAGGTGGTCGGCGACGAACCCGCACGGGCACACGAGCAGCCCGTCGGCGTTCTCGGACTCGGCGAGCTCGTCGATGACCGTGAGGATGTCGGGCCCGAGCCACGGCTCCGGCGTCCGTCCCGCCGACTGCCAGGCGACCGACCACTGCGCCCACGGGGCGAGGCCGACGGTGCCGGCCACCGCCGCCGCGGTCGAGCGCACCTCGTCCGGGTACGGATCACCGTCGGCGAGGATCCGCGCCGGCAGGGAGTGGGCGGTGAAGACGACCTTGGTGTTCGCGGGCAGCTCGACCAGCCGGCGGCGCACCTCACCGACGAGGAATGACACGTAGGCGGGCTCGGTCGCCCAGCTCTCGACGCCCGCGAACGGCAGGCCCGCGGCGTCGGCCGCGGAACGGGCACGCCCGAGGTACTCCCCGACGGACAGGGCGGAGTGGTGGGGCGCCAGCGCCAAGCCCACGATCCGCTCGACCCCTGGCGCGACCAGCGCGTCGACCGCCGCCTCCACGCTCGGGGCGGCGTGCTTGTACCCGAGTCGGACGAGGAATCCGCCGTCGACCCGCCGATCGAGCTCGGCCTGCAGCGTCGCCCGTTGGGCCTCGCTCACCTGGGCCAACGGCGAGGTACCGCCGATCGCCTCGTAGCGGCGGGTCAGCTCGGCGAGCTGGTCCGCCGACGGCGGCCGGCCCCGACGGATGTCCGTGTAGTACGACTCGATGTCCTCGGGCGACCGCGGCGTCCCGTACGCCATCAGCACGACGCCGACGGTCACGCCGCAGCTGTTTCCGCGTGGACGAGGTCGACGATGGCCTTCAACACCCCCGGGTCGGAGGTGGGCAGGACGCCGTGGCCGAGATTGAAGATGTGCCCCGGGTGACCGCCGTTGTCGGCGAGCACGAGCCGCGTCGCGGCGAGCGCCACGTCGGCACCGGCGAGCACGAGGGCCGGGTCGAGGTTGCCCTGCACGACGACGTCCGGTCCGAGGCGCCGGCGGGCCTCGGTGATCGGTGTGCGCCAGTCGAGCCCGATGACGCCTGCCCCGGCCGACCACATCGCCTCGAGCAGGTGGTGGCAGCCGACGCCGAAGTGGATGGCCGGCGCCTCCGGGTGCCGCGCCGTGAGCTCGGCGAACACGCGGCGGGAGTGCGGCAGGACGAGGCGCTCGTAGTCCCGGCGGGAGAGCGCCCCGACCCACGAGTCGAACAGCTGGAACGCCTGCGCTCCGTGGGAGAGCTGCACGTCGACGAACGCGATCGCAATCTCGGCGAGGCGGTCCATCACGTCGTGCCAGAGGGTCTCGTCCGTGGCCATGAGGGCCTTGGTGCGCTCGTGGGTGCGGCTCGGCCGGCCCTCGATCAGGTAGCTCGCCACGGTGAACGGGGCGCCGGCGAACCCGAGCAGCGGCACGGCGGGCCCGAGCTCGGCGGCGACGGCCTTCACCGTGGCGGCGACGTGGTCGACGTCAGCCGGATCGAGCACCCGCAGGCGGTCGAGGTCGGCGCGGCTGCGCAGCGGCTGGTCGACGACGGGTCCGGTGCCGGGAGCGACGTCGATCCCGAAGCCGACGGCATCGATCGGGACGACGATGTCGCTGAACAGCACGGCGGCGTCGACGCCGTACCGGCGTACGGGCTGGAGCGTGATCTCGGTCGCCACGTCGGGCTGGGCGATCGCGGCGAGGATCGAGCCGTCGCCGCGCACCGCTTCGTACTCCGGCAGGCTGCGCCCGGCCTGACGCATGAACCAGACGGGGGTGTGGGTGGCCGGGCGGCCGGCTGCCGCAGCAAGGAACGGGGTCACCGGTTCGACGCTATCCGGCCGCCCAGCCGCCCCGAACTGTCGTTTGGAACCGGCCGGATCGGGCCGCTGCCAAACGACAAAACGCCCCGGTAGAGTAGTCCGACCCCCTTTCGCAGCTGCCATGACCCAACAGCACCCGGAACTCGCCGACGAGCAGGCGTACGTCGATTACGCCTACGAGTGCCTCGACCGCACGAAGGCCTCTGCTTGGCGGCTGCGCGATCTCAGCGAGGCCGATCTCGGCGGCACGTTCCAGGCCCGCTTCGAGCGCAACGCCTTCGACGAGGCCCTGGTGAAGCGGCTCGCCGACCTCGACCTCGGGGACGCCGCGCTGGTCTTCGGGCGCATCGATCGCTACGCCGAGAGCCCCGACGGGGTCGAGAGCTTCCACATCGGGCGGCTCGCGGTCGCCGACGAGCACTCCGACCCGGTGGTCGTCGACTGGCGGGCACCGGTCGCGGAGCCCTTCTACCGGGCCACCGGGCGGGAGCCGATGGGCCTCCTCCGCCGGCGCCACTTCTCGGTCGAGGGTCGCTCCGTGCTCGGGATCGAGGACGAGCTGTTCGGGGGCGGTCACCTCGGCATCGGCCACGACGAGGGCCTCGCCGACGATCAGCCGGCGCTCCGCGGCTACTCCACGCTGCTCGCGGCGTTGGAACGCGGTCGCACTGGGACGCTCGGCGACATCGTCGCCACGATCCAGGCCGAGCAGGACGAGATCATCCGCTCGCCCCAGGCCGGCGTGCTCGTCGTCCAGGGTGGACCAGGCACCGGCAAGACCGTCGTCGCCCTGCACCGTGCCGCCTACCTCCTCTACACCTACCGCTTCCCGCTGGAGGACCAGGGCGTGCTCGTGATCGGGCCGAACCGGGTCTTCCTCCGCTACATCGAGCGGGTCCTGCCGTCGCTCGGCGAGGCCGGCGTCGAGCAGGTCGTGCTGGCCGACCTCGTACCCGACGTGCGGTGGGCCCGCCCCGGCGTCGATCCCGGGGATTCGCCGGCCGCGGCCAGGATCAAGGGCGACGCGCGCATGTCGGAAGTGATCGATCGGGCCGCTCGCGATCGGGAGCGCCCGCTGCGCGCCGACCTGCGGGTGCCGTTCCGGACCGGCTTCGTGCGACTCACCGTCGACGACTCGACCCGGATCGTGAAGGCGGCGCGCCGGCGGTTCCGCCGGCACAACGGGGCTCGGAGGTTCGTCGAGAACGAGGTCTTCGCCGCCATGGCGGGGAGCTGGCGGGGCGAGAGCGTGACGGCTCGCGAGCTGCGCCAGGCCATCCGCTCGCTCCCTGCCGTCCGGGCCGCCCTGGAGTGGATCTGGCCGGTGCTCACGCCGGCCGAGTTGCTCCACGACCTCTTCGGATCGCGCCCGCTGCTCCGCCTGGCCGCGGGCACCGCGCTCACGGCCGCCGAGATCGAGGCGCTGTACCGGCCCCGGTCGGCGGACGTGCGCGACGTGCGTTGGACCGCCGCCGACGTGGCCCTGCTCGACGATGCCCGCGAGGTGCTCGGCCCCCGGCTCGGTCGTGACGGCAAGCTCGACGAGGGCTCCGAGATCCGGACGTACGGCCACATCGTCGTCGACGAGGTGCAGGACCTCACCCCGATGCAGCTGAAGATGGCGGCGCGCCGCTCGCTCAACGGCTCGATGACGGTCGTCGGTGATCTCGCCCAGGCCACGGGACCGCTCGCCCCGGACGACTGGTCCGACGTCCTCGCCTACCTGCCCGACCGCAAGCCGGCGCGGGTCGTCGGGCTGTCCGTCGGCTACCGCATCCCCGCCCAGATCATGGCCCTGGCCGATCGCGTGATGGCGGCGGCGACGCCGGATCTGCGCTCGCCGCGGGCCGTGAGGGTGGGCGACACCTCGCCGAGCGTCGTCGACGTGTCCGGCAATGGAGCGTTCGGCGCCGCGGTGGCCGAGGCGACGGCGAGGATCACGGCCGAACTGCCGGCGGGGAACGTCGCCGTGGTCGTCCCCGACGCGCGGGCCGACGAGATCTCGGCGGCCCTCGATGCCGCCGGCATCGAGCACGGACGGGCGAGCCGGAGCGGGCTCGACGACCCGGTCACCGTCGTGCCGGTCAGCGTCGTCAAGGGCCTCGAGCTCGATGGCGTCGTCGTGGTCGAGCCGGCGCAGATCGTCGCCCACGAGATCCAGGGCCTGCGCGCTCTCTACGTGGCCCTCACCCGGCCCACCCAGCGGCTCACGGTCGTCCACGCCGAACCGCTGCCGCCTGCGCTCGCCTACGAGGCTCAGCCGGCGTAAGCGGCCACCAGGGTTCGCAGGTTGTTGTGGGCCTTGTCCGCATCGGCGGGGCGGCGCCGGTCGACGCCCGTGTGGAGCAGGCCGATCGCGCTCTCGAACCCCGGGAGCAGGTCCTCTTGGTCGGTGGCGATGTCGGCGCGCGCGAGCGCCCAGATCGCGTCGATGCGGGCGAGCGCGGCGCGCTGACCCTCGTTCTCCACGATCAGGTCGCTCAGCTGGCCGGACTCGGCGACGAGCTGGTCGAGCAGCTCGGCCGTCGTCCCCGACGGGGCGAAGACAGTGGTCGTGACGTCGACGGACGGCCGAGTCGTCACGTCGGGGTCGATCGTGGTCTCGGCGCAGGCGACGGTCATGGCGGCGAGGGCGGCGGCGGCGACAGCGCGCGCCACCGGCCTCACTCGCTCATTGGTGCACCATGGCACGTGGTCGATCCCCTGTGGCAGACGGGCGGCGCACCAATGAGCCAAGGCACCGTAATGCCGGTTCGCTCGCTCGAAGACTCACTCGCTCATTGGTGCACCATGGCACGTGGTCGATCCCGTGTGGCAGACGGGCGGCGCACCAATGAGCCAAGGCACCGTAATGCCGGTTCGCTCGCTCGAAGACTCACTCGCTCACGCGTCCACCAGGATGCGGGCGCTGGCGAACGCCCCCACGCCGACGTGGCGGCCCTCGATCTCGACCGTGAGCGTGCCGTCGGGCGACGCCGCGGTGATCACGCCCTTGCGGCCCGGCTGCACGGCACTCGCCTCGAGGTACTCGAGGAGGCCCGGCGTGAACTCCAGCTCTTCGGTGATCCGGCGCACGATGAAGCGGTCGCCGACGTCGACCTCGGCGAGGGGCCGGCACGCCTCCTCGACGTAGTTCGACCCCGGGATCGGGTTGCCGTGCGGGCACGTGGTCGGGTTGCCGAGCAGGCGGTTCATCGCCGTCTCGACGTGCTGGCTCATCACGTGCTCCCACTTGCCGGCCTCGTGGTGCGCCTCGGCCCACGACAGCTCGAGGATGTCGGTGAGGAAGCGTTCGGCGAGGCGGTGCCGGCGGACCACCCGCTCGGCGAGCTCGATGCCGGCGCGGGTGAGGTCGATGCCGCCGTCGGTGGTGATCAGGCCCTCCGTCTCCAGCCGTCGCATCATCTCGCTCACGGCCGGCCGGCTCACCTGCAGGCGATCGGCGATGCGGGCCTGGATCACGTCGACGTCGTCCTCGGCCAGCTCGAAGATGCACTCGCAGTACTCCTCGAACGCCGGGTGGTGCTCTCCGACGACAGCCATGGAGCGAAGCCTACTGTGAGGGTGTGCAGCGCCAAGGTGGGCACTACGACGTGGTCGTCGTCGGGGCGGGCTTCGGTGGTCTCGCCGCGGCGCGGGGTCTGCTCGGCGAGCCGGTGGAGGTTGTCCTGCTGGATGCGAACAACTTCCACACGTTCCAGCCGTTGCTGTACCAGGTGGCCACGGCCGGGCTCGATGCCGACGACGTCTCGTTCCCGGTCCGTGGAATCGTCCGCCCGCGCCGGCTCTGGCCGTGGCGGTGGAAGATCGGCAACGTCAAGGTGTTGATGGCGCGGGTGACGTCGGTCGACCTCGACGCCCGGACGGTGACGACGGTCGACGGCAGCCGGATCGGCTACGAGACCCTGGTGCTCGCCTCGGGCGCGGTGTCACACGACTTCGGGATCCCCGGCGTCGCCGAGCACGCCTTCCCGCTCAAGCACCTCGACGACGCGCTGGCGCTGCGGGCGCACATCCTCGACTGCTTCGAGCGGGCGGCGGTCGACCCGAGCCTGATCGCCGACGGCGGCCTCGACGTCGTCGTGTGTGGGGGCGGGCCGACTGGAGTCGAGATGGCCGGCGGCCTGCTCGAGCTCTACCACAAGGTGCTGGTCAAGGACTTCCCGCGCCTCCCGGTCAGCGAGGCGCGGGTCGTGCTCGTCGAGCTGGCCGACCGCCTGCTGCCCCCGTTCACACCGCAGTCGTCGCGGCGGGCCCTGCGGACGCTGGAGCGGCGCGGCGCGGAGGTTCGTCTTGGGGTCGGTGTCGAGCGCATCGACGACACCAAGGTGCACCTGTCCGACGGCACGGTGATCGCGGCCCACACCGCCGTCTGGGCCGCCGGCGTCACCGCCGAAGGCCTGGCCGCCTCGACCGGCTCACCGCTGACTCGCGGTGGACGGCTGGTCGTCGAGCCCGATCTCTCGTTGCCCGCCCATCCGGAGGTCTTCGCCGTCGGCGACATCGCCGCCTCGCCCGGCCGTGATGGCGCCCCGCTGCCCCAGGTTGCCCAGCCGGCGATCCAGGGTGGACGGCACGTCGCCCGGCAGATCCGGCGGCGCCGGCTGGGCCTCGCGACCGAGCCGTTCCGGTACTTCGACAAGGGTCAGATGTCGACGATCGGCCGGCACGACGCGGTGACCGAGTTCCCGAACGGCTGGCGGCTGGGCGGTGTGATCGGCTGGCTGTCGTGGCTTGGCCTGCACCTCGTCTACCTGATGGGGTTCCGCAATCGCCTGAACGTGCTCGTCAACTGGACGTGGAACTACGTCACCTACGACCGGGGCAGCCGGATCCTCCGTGAGTCCGAGCGGGACCGCTGAAAGCCGGTTCGACGCGGGACGATCTCCTGGCAGACTGCACGTCGTGATCGGCTGAAGACGAACGCCCTGTCCGTCCCTCCAACGAACGAGGTCTCGATGCCAGCCGCTGCCGCTCCCCTCCGTGCCCGCGATCTGACGGTCGTGCGCGGGCCGGTGACCGTGCTGGACGGGATCGACCTGACGCTGGCGGTCGGCCAGCGCGTCGGCGTCGTCGGGCCGAACGGCGTGGGCAAGACGACACTGCTGCGCGCGCTCGCCGGCGAGCTCACCCCCGACCGGGGCCGCGTCGTGCGCACGCCCGCCACGGCGACCGTCGGGTACCTCCCCCAGGAGCCGTCGCGGGTCGCGACCGAGAGCCTGCGCGCGTACCTCGGCCGCCGCACCGGCGTCGCGGCCGCGGGTGCCGAGCTCGACGCCGCGACCGCTGAGCTCGCCGCTCATCGACCCGGTGCGGACGACCGCTACGCCGCCGCGCTCGAGCGGTGGCTCGGGCTGGGCGGCGCCGACCTCGACGCCCGCGTGGGCCAGGTGTGGGCCGAGCTCGGGCTGTCGGCGCGGTTGCTCGACGAGTCGACGGCGTCGCTGTCGGGCGGCGAGGCCGCCCGGGCGAGCCTCGCGGCCCTGTTGCTCGCCCGCTTCGACGTGTTCCTGCTCGACGAGCCGACGAACGATCTCGATCTCGATGGTCTCGCCCGGCTCGAGCGCTGGATCAACGGCCTCGAGGCGGCGGTGGCCCTGGTGAGCCATGACCGCACGTTCCTCGCCCGCACCGTGACCCATGTCGTCGAGCTCGACGAGTTCACCCACCGGGCCAGCCAGTTCGCCGGTGGCTGGCAGGCGTACCTCGAGGAGCGAGAGGCGGCCCGCCGCCATGCCTGGGAGCGCTTCGAGGACTACGACGCGCAGCGACGGTCGCTCGCCCAGCGCTCGCAGCGGGAGCGGGAGTGGGCGAGTCAGGGCCTGTCGAAGGTGCGTCGCTCGGACGAGCCGGACAAGAACATCCGCGCCTTCCGCATCGCCCAGACCGAGAAGCTCGCCGGGCGGGCGGCCCGCACCGAGCGGGCGATCGAGCGGCTCGAGGTGGTCGCCAAGCCGCGGGAGCCGTGGCGGCTGCAGCTCAGGGTGCCGTCACCGGGGCGCGGCGGTGACGTCGTCGCCCGCCTCGACGGTGTCGTGGTGGCACGAGGCTCGTTCCGCCTCGGGCCGATCGACCTCACGATCGGGGTCGGCGAGCGGGTCGCCATCCTCGGCGCCAACGGCTCGGGCAAGACGACCCTGCTCGACGCTCTCCTCGGCCGGGTCGACCTGCTGGAGGGCCGGCGCCGGCTCGGTCCGAGTGCCATGGTCGGCGAGGTCGAGCAGGCCCGGGATCACCTGCTGACCGCCCCGTCGTTGCTCCGCGCGTTCCAGGACGCCACCGGCTGGGATGCCGCCGAGGTCCGGACATTGCTCGCCAAGTTCGGCCTCGTGGCCGATCACGTGACCCGCCCGACGGCCACGCTCTCCCCGGGCGAGCGCACCCGCGCGTCGCTGGCCCTGCTGATGGCGAACGGGGCCAACGTGCTCGTGCTCGACGAGCCGACGAACCACCTCGACCTGCCGGCGATCGAGCAGCTCGAGGCCGCCCTCGAGGGCTTCGACGGCACGGTGCTCCTCGTCACCCACGATCGGGCGATGCTGGAGCAGGTCCGGCTGACCCGCTCGATCGAGCTGGCGGACGGGCAGATCATCGGTGACCGCGCTCTCTGACCCGTTCTTGCATCTGAACTGCGCGCCATGGCGCGCCAGGTAGCTGCAAGTTCGAGGGTGGAAGGGCGGTAGGTTCGTCTGCTGCCATGAAGGTCCTCGACACCCTCCGCTCCACGATGCGCTTCCGCCGCTTCGAGCTCGATGCCAACAAACGGCGGCTCAACAAGGTGGCGTCGGTCGAGGACCTCCGTCGCATCGCCAGGCGGCGGCTGCCGCGGGGCATCTTCGACTACATCGACGGCGGCGCCGAGGACGAGCGCACGCTCGCCCGCAACTCCGAGGCCTTCGCCCGCATCGAGTTCCGGCCCCGAGTGCTCCGCGAGGTCGGTGACGTCGATCCGTCGACCACGCTGCTCGGCCGGCCGTTGCCGTACCCCCTGGTGCTGGCGCCGACGGGCTACACGCGCGTCGCGGACCCGCAGGGGGAACTGGCCGTCGCCCGGGCCGCCGATCGGGCCGGCCTGCCCTACTCGCTGTCGACGATGGCCACCCGGTCGATCGAGGAGGTCGCCGCGGTGAGCAACGGGCGCAAGTGGTTCCAGGTCTACACGTTCCGCGACCGCGGGTTGGTGAAGGACATGATCTCCCGCGCCGCCGAGGCCGGCTACGAGGCGATCATGCCCACCGTCGACCTGGCCGTGCTCGGTCAGCGAGATCGGGACGTGCGGCGGGGCTTCACGATGCCGCCGAAGCTCGGCCTCGGCACACTCGTCGACGGTGCCATCCATCCCGGCTGGACGTGGGCGTTCGCCCGTTCGGAGCCGATCAAGTTCGCCAATGTCGTGCAGCACGGGGTCGTTACCGGCGGCACCGCGCCGGCCTCGATGGCCGCCTACGCCAGCCTGAAGTTCGACCCCAACCTGTCGTGGCGCGACATCGAGTGGATGCGGTCGATCTGGGACGGGCCGATGATCATCAAGGGCATCCAGTGCGTCGACGACGCCGTCCTCGCCGCCGAGCACGGCGTCGACGCGATCGCCCTGTCGAACCACGGCGGCCGCCAGCTCGACTCCGCGCCGACGCCGATCGACCTCGTGGCTCCGGTCGTCGACGCCGTCGGGGACCGGATCGAGGTGATCTGCGACGGTGGGGTCCGCCGGGGGAGCGACATCGTCAAGGCCGTCGCCCTCGGTGCCCGCGCCTGCATGGCCGGCCGGGCGTACCTCTACGGCCTCGGCGCCGCCGGTGAGCTCGGCGTCGACCACGTGCTCGGGATGTTCAAGGCCGACGTCCACCGCACGATGGCGCTCATCGGCGCCCGCACGATCGCCGATCTCACTCCCGAGATGGTCGTCGTCCCGAACTCTCGCTGATCGCCGGGGAGCGGACTCAGAACACGCCGTCGGTGATCGTGTACGGCGCGTTCTCGCTGACGGCGAGCAGGATCAGCGCGCCGCCCGCGATCGAGACGTTCTTGAAGAACGCCGCCATCTCGATCTGGCGCGTCTGGGCGTCGGTCTGGGTCCAGAAGTCGTGGATGACGACGCCCGCGACGAGCACGTAGATCGCCAGGCCGAGCGCGGCGAGATCCATCCAGACGCCGAGCACGACGGCCACGCCGCCGGCCAACATCGCGACGCCCGTCCCGACGACCGCGAAGCGGGCGCGGGGGACCCCTTTGTAGGCGGCGTACTGCGCCGATCCCTCCGTCTGCGTCAGGTGCGCGACGCCGAAGCGCAAGAAGACGAGGGCGAAGAGGATCCGTCCGATGAGGAAGATCTCGTCACGCATGGACCCATCTTGGTCCCCGGTCTGCGACCGGACGCGGATTCCACCCCGACGCGGACCCTCTGTCAGTCTCTGTGCTGTGTCGGATGGTGCCGGGCCGGGTGACGACGTCGACGTGCCGGTGACGCCTGACGACGTCGAACGGGCGGCCCGGCGGATCGAGGCGCACGTGCGGCGCACGCCCGTGATCGAGCACGAGGGCCTCTGGTTGAAGCTCGAGCTGCTGCAGCACGCCGGCTCGTTCAAGGCGCGCGGTGCGTTCAACCGGATGCTGTCGGAGCAGCTGCCGGCGGCCGGTGTGATCGCCGCCAGCGGCGGCAACCACGGGGCGGCGGTGGCGTACGCGGCGTCCCGGCTCGGCGTCGCGGCGGAGATCCTCATCCCGTCCACCTCGCCGGTGCTGAAGCGCCGGCTGATCGAGCGATTCGGAGCGCGGGCGGTCGTGGTCGAGGGCTTCTACGACGACGCCCAACTGGTCGCCGGTGAGCGACAGGCGCAGACCGGCGCGCTGATGCTCCATCCGTTCGACCATCCCGCCACCGTCGCCGGCCAGGGCACGATGGCGCGCGAGCTCGAAGCGCAGATCGGCGACGTCGACACCCTCGTGGTGGCGAGCGGTGGCGGCGGGTTCACCGCCGGACAGGCGGCGTGGTTCCGCGATCGCGTGCGAGTGGTCAGCGTGGAGCCGGAGAGCTCGCAGTGCCTCCGCGCCGCGCTCCGGGCCGGCGCTCCGGTCGACGTCGAGGTCGCCGGAGTCGCCGCCGACTCGCTGGGCGCCAAGCAGATCGGTGCGGTGCCGTGGGCAGTCGTGCGGCACTACGTCGACGAGGCCGTCGTCGTCGCCGACGACGACATCCGCGCCGCACAGCGCGCGATCTGGGACGACCTGCGCCTCATCAGCGAGCCCGGCGGGGCCGCCGCCCTCGCCGCGATCCGGACCGGGGCGTACCGGCCGGGCCGGGGCGAACGCGTCGCCGTCGCCGTCTGCGGCAGCAACTGCGATCCGGCCACCATCGTCAGCTGAGGCCGGCCGTCCCTCCGCCCGTGTCGCCGTGGGCCGCCTGGATCTCGAGCACCTGCACGCCCGACGGCAACTCGATCAGGAACTCCGGGTCGCGCTCGAGGTGGTGGATCCGGCGCGGGTCGGCGCCGGCGAACCGCGACATCGCGTCCACGTCCTCCCAGTACGAGATCGTGACGAACTCGACCTCGTCGCCGCGGTCCTCCCGCAGGGCCTGCACGCCGAGCGCGGCGTCGATCAGCGGGGCGATCCCGGCCTCCATGTAGTAGGCCTCGTACTCGGCGGCTCGCTCGGCGCGGACCCGGCCCCGCCAGATGCGTGCGATCGTCGGTCGGGCGTCGGGGCGCTGCTGGTCAGTCATCGGCGCTCCGTCTACCCGGGGCCCGCGGCCGCGTACACCTCGCCGGTACGATGCGCGGGATGCCGCTGTACGAGTACCGCTGCCAGACCTGTGATCAGCGGTTCGAGCTGCGCCGCTCGATGGACGACGCCGCTGCTCCCGCGACGTGCCCCGATGGCCACGACGACACCGTTCGGCTGCTGTCGATGTTCGCGACCACGGGGACGGCCCCGTCCATGGGCACGCCGGCGGCGGTCGGCGGGGGGTGCTGCGGCGGTGCCTGTGGCTGCGCCCACTGACCGCTGACCCGCCTGTCGACATGACCGGCCCGTCCGACGAGGACATCGAGGCGGCCGTGATCGGCGGACCGACCGTTCACGACGGCCCGATCCACCTCGCCGAGTACGACCCGGAGTGGGAGGCGTGGTTCGGGCGGGAGGCCGAACGGATCCGCGCTGCCCTCGGGACGCGGGCGGTGCAGGTCGAGCACGTCGGATCGACGTCGGTGCCCGGACTCGCCGCCAAGCCGATCATCGACATCGTGCTCACCGTGGCCGACTCGAGTGACGAGGCGGCGTACGTTCCGGCGATGGAGGCCGCCGGCTACCAGCTCCGGATCCGTGAGCCGGACTGGTTCGAGCACCGGCTGTTCAAGGGTCCGGACACCGACGTGAACATTCATGTCTTCAGCGCCGGGTGCTCCGAGGTCGATCGCATGCTGCGGTTCCGGGACCATCTCCGGATCGACCGTGCCGACCGCGAGCTGTACGAACGCACCAAACGCGAGCTCGCCGCGCGTCGCTGGAAGTACGTCCAGCACTACGCCGACGCCAAGGCGGACGTGGTGGCCGAGATCATGAGCCGGGCGGGGCCTCGAGCTCCATGAGGTCATCGACGGCACGGATGTTGCGCGCGGACCGTGTCCGAGGGTTCGCGCCGTCAGTCAAGGAACAGGCAGAACGGATGGCCGGCCGGGTCGAGCATCACCCGAACCGTCGCCCTGGGGCTGGTGCTCGGCGAGCCGGGCCCCGGCCGCGATCGCGTGGGCGACGGCGGCATCCAGGTCGTCGACCTGGACCTCCAGGTGGAGCATCTTGTCCTGGGCGCCCGACTGCTCCGGCCACACCGGCGGCCGGTACCACTCCTCGGCCTGGAGCAGCAGGTCGGTGCCGCCATCCGGATGGCGCATCGCGATCCAGCCCGGCCCGTCGCGGGTGGCCTCCTCGTAGCCGAGAAGTCGGGCGTAGAACTCGGCGAGCTCCTCGGCGTCGGAGCAATCGATGCACACGCCCGTCCAGCGCAGGGACGGACGACGGTCGCGCGGTGACTCGGTCATGAGAAGCGGTTCAGATCGATCACCGCCCGCTGATGGGTGCCGGTGCTGATCGCCTGGGTCGGACCGGTCACTTCGACGTCGAAGGTGAGTCGTCGCCGATCCACCTCGGTCAGCCGGCATGAGACGGTGACGGTCTCGCCGACCGCCGCGGGTGCGGTGTGGCTGACGCACACGTGCGTGCCGACCGTCGTCTGGTCGTCGTCGAGGTGCGGTTGCACGGCCACCAGGCACGTCTGCTCGATGAGCTGGATCATGGACGGTGTCGACAGCACCGCCCTCGGCAGGTGCGCCGGCGCCATCTCGGCGAGCACGTCGTAGGACGCTCGGTGTTCGAGGCCGGCGGTCAGCTTCGGGTTCACGCGGCGATTCTTGTCGGGTAGGAAGGAGGCATGGACGCGATCAAGGTTGTGGTGCTGGCAGCAGATCTGTTCGAGGACATCGAGCTGCTCTATCCCGTGTACCGGCTGCGCGAGGAGGGCGTCGACGTCACCATCGCCGGCGTGGACGACTCGCCCGTGACCGGGAAGAAGGGTCATGGCCCGGTCGGCGTGGACACCACGGTCGACGGGCTCGACGCCGAGTCGTTCGACGCCCTCGTGATCCCCGGTGGATTCGCCCCCGACAAGCTGCGCCGATCGGGCGACGTGCTCGACCTGGTCCGGGCGTTTCACGCCGCCTCCAAGCCGATCGCCTTCATCTGCCACGCCGGCTGGGTGCCGATCTCGGCCGGCATCCTCAAGGGTCGCAAGGCCACGAGCGTCGACGCGATCCGGGACGACATGGTCAACGCGGGCGTGGAGTGGGTCGACGACGCGTGTGTCGTCGACGGCAACCTCATCTCTGCCCGCACGCCAGCCGATCTCGGCCCCTGGATGAAGGCGCTGCTCGACGCCCTCCACTGACGTCCCCCGACGCGCCGCATCCCCTCCCGATCTGTGTCACCGAATACGCGATCGACGACGTATCCGGTGACACAAACCGGGAGGGGTGGGGCTGGGCGGGCGGGGTCAGGGGATGGCGAGGAGCCGTTCGCAGGTATTGGCGCGGTCGGAGCCGGTGCCACCAAAGCAGTGGTCGAGGCCCTGGCCGCCGCTCAGCTGATCGGCGCCGCTGAGCCCGACCAAGGTGTCGTTGCCGGCGCGGCCGAGGAGGGTGTCGTTGCCGGTGCCTCCGGCGACGACGTCACCGCCGATGTTGCCGACGACGGAGTCGTTGCCCGCACCGCCGCGGCAGAATGTCCCGATCGGCGCCGCCGTCGAGGGTGTCATCGCCCATCCCGCCCCGGACCGTGTCGTTGCCCACGCCACCGCAGATGACGTCGTTGCCGCCACCGCCGATGATCGAGTCTCGTCCGCCGCCGGCGGCGATGACATCGGGGCCACGAGTGCCGGTGAGCGCGTCAGGGCCGGCCGTGCCGACGATCGTGGCCGTGCGGCCGGCACACGTCGCGTGGGGGAGCGGGACGTCGGTGACCGTGATCGTCACTTCGCCCTCGTCGCTGAACCGGTCGTCATCGACGCGGTAGGTGAACGTGTCGGCTCCGACGTAGCCGTGGTCGGGCACGTACTCGAACGTGCCGTCGCTGCTGAGGAACGCGGAGCCGTGGGCGGGCGGCGTGACAACGGCGAAGTCGAGGTCGGCGCTCTCGGGGTCGCTCGCCAGGCCGGCCAGGGAGTCGTGGAGCACGGTGTCTTCCGCGACGCTGTACGAACCGTCGGTGGCCACCGGGGCGGTGTCGAGGGTCAGGTCCAGCGTCCAACCGCCGATGCTGCCGTGGTCTCCCTCCAAGTCATCGTTGACCAGGAGCGACCAGGTGCCGTTCGGGTCGTCACCGACCAGTGAGGCAAGGCTGGCGGCGCACATGCACTGGCCGCCACCGCCCTCGAGCTTCGGTACTGCGCAGCGGCTCGGGCCGTACGTTCCCGTCCCGGTGAACACGCTGCCGTCGAGGCGCTCGCCCCCGTCTTCGAAGGTCAACGTCCCGCCGACGTCGTTGCCGGAACGGCAGCCCGCCATGAGCGTGACCAGGCTGCCGTCGGGCGTCTGGAGCACGATGTTGAGGTCGGCGGTGAAGGTGTGGGACAGGTCGGTGAGGATCACGCGGCGCCGACACGATCGAGCTCGGGCCCTCGTTCACCGTGATGTCTGACGGATACGGGTCAGCCCTGCCGACACTGGGGATCGTCATGCCGGGGCCGGTCGGTGCGATGTCGATCGCGCCGCCCCGGGGACGACACGGTGACTGCGGCACCGGTCCCGAGGGCGGCGATCATGGCCCACCGGCCGAGGCGCCGTGGCGCTCGGGTGCCGGTGGGGGCGGGCGGTCTGATGGTCATGGTTGGTCCTCCGTGGTTGTCGAATGTGAAGGGGGAGTGTCGACGTGGTCCGCCTCTGCGGCTGACCGCCCGCCCGCGCTCCGCTCGAGCCGGAACGGCCCGAGCGTGGTGTGCACCACAACGGGGCCGTCGTCGTCGGGAACGCGCGGGCGTGGCACCGAGGGATTGTGAACAGCTGCGGGTGACATCACCGTCGGCGTGGGCACGCGTCCCGCGTGTCGGCGGACACACATCGGACGCCGCGCCAGACTGGAGGGATGTCCGTCCTCGCCGAGCTGACCCGTGCCCTGTCGTCCGGATCGGTCGACGTGATCGACCTCACGGCGCCACTGTCTCGACGCGACGCCGTTGCTCGAGCTGCCGCCGGAGTTCGGGCAGACGGCGCGATTCGAGCTGGAGGAGATCAGTCGCTACGACGATCGCGGCCCGGCGTGGTACTGGAACAACTTCCACACCGGTGAGCACACGGGCACCCACTTCGACGCCCCGATCCACTGGGTCACCGGCAAGGACCGGGCCGACGTCGCCAGCGTGCCCGTGTCGGCGTTCGTCGCCCCCGCGGTCGTCATCGACGTCGTCGATCGCGTCGCCGCCGATCCGAACTTCCTGATCGAGGTGGAGCACCTCGAGGCGTTCGCCAACGAGCACGGTCCGTTCCCCGACCAGGGCTGGCTGCTCTGCCGCACCGGGTGGTCGTCACGCACCTCCCAACAGGAGATGATCAACAACACCGACTCCGGGCCGACCAGCCCTGGCATGTCAGCGGAGTGCGCTCGCTGGGTTGCCGAGGAGTCATCACTGCAGGGCATCGGCGTCGAGACGATCGGCACCGACGCCGGAGCGGCCCACTCCTTCGACCCGCCGTTCCCATGCCACTCGTTCCTCCTCGGCAACGGCAAGTACGGCCTCGCCCAGCTGCAGAACCTCCACCTGCTGCCGCCGACGGGGTCGGTGGTGGTCGCCGCTCCGCTGCGGATCGTCGGCGGCTCCGGGTCACCGGTCCGCGTGCTCGCCCTCGTCGAGCGCTGACGGTCGTGGCCGACGACGGTCGATGCGAGCGAGCGAGCGCCAGCGAGCGAGCGGCCAGCAGCTGCGCAGGCGGTATGTGGCGTGGCCGGGGAACGCAGTGAACGTCGCCGAGGCGGTGGGCCGGACGCTCGCCGACGGCGGTGTGGACTGCGCCTTCGGCGTCGTCGGATCGGGCAACTTCCATCTCACCAATGCCCTCGTCGACGCCGGTGCCCGGTTCGTCGCAGCGCGGCACGAGAACGGGGCGGCGACGATGGCCGACAGCTACGCCCGCATGAGCGGGAGGCTCTCGGCGCTGACCGTGCACCAGGGCTGCGGGCTCACCAACGCGATGACCGGGATCACCGAAGCGGCCAAGAGCCGGACGCCGATGATCGTCGTCGCGGCCGAGGTGACCCAGCCGCGATCCAACTTCTACGTCGACCAGGCCGCGCTCGCCGCCGCCGTGTCCGCCGTGCCGGCCCGGATCACGTCAGCGGCGACCGCGGTTGCCGAGACCCGCGCCGCCGTCGAGTCGGCGCGCGCCGGGCGCCGGACCGTCGTCCTCAACGTCCCGCTGCCGGTGCAGGCCGAGCCGGTGCCTCCGGATGCGTGGGACGGCGCGCCCTCCGCCGCGGCCGGCGGGCCCGTGTCGCCGCGCGAACAGGATGTGGCCACGCTGGTGGACGCCCTCGACCGCGCTGAGCGCGTGGTGTTCGTCGCCGGGCGAGGCGCCCGCGGGACCGGCTGCCGGGATGCCCTCGAGCAGCTCGGCGAGGCGACCGGGGCCCTGCTGGCGACGTCGGCGGTCGCCAAAGGGCTGTTCAACGGCAATCCGTGGTCGCTCGACGTGTCCGGCGGGTTCTCCTCGCCGCTCGCCGCCGAGCTGATCGGGGGCGCCGACCTCATCGTCGGGTGGGGCTGCGCGCTCGAACATGTGGACGATGCGGCACGGTCGCCTGATCGCCGCCGGCGCGACCGTGATCCAGGTCGATGACGACCCGCAGGCGATCGGCGCGCAGCGCGACGGCGCCGTCGGTGTCGTCGGCGACGTGCGCGAGACGGCGGTCGCCGCGCTCGCCCACGTGACCGGCCCACGCCCCGGCTACCGCAGCGACGAGTTGCGGGCGCGCATCGCCGCCGAGATCCGCTGGCGGGACGTCCCGTACACCGACGACAGCACCGCGGACGGCATCGACCCCCGCACGCTGACGATCGCCCTCGACGATCTGCTTCCGGCGGAGCGGGTCATCGGCGTCGACTCCGGCAACTTCATGGGCTACCCGAGCATGTACCTCTCGGTGCCGGACGAGTGGGGCTTCTGCTTCACCCAGGCCTTCCAGTCGATCGGACTCGGCCTGGCCACCGCGATCGGAGCCGCCCTCGCCCAACCGCACCGGCTGCCGATCGCCGCCGTCGGCGACGGCGGCGGGCTGATGGGGGTGGCCGAGCTCGAGACCGTCGTCCGCCTCGGGTTGCCGATGGTCGTCGTCGTGTACAACGACGATGCCTACGGCGCCGAGATCCATCACTTCGGCCCGCACGGACACCGACTCGACACGGTCGAGTTCCCGCCGACCGACATCGCGGCCATCGCCAGGGGCTTCGGCTTCGAGGCGGTGACGGTACGAAACCCGGCCGATCTCGCCCCGGTTGCGGACTGGGTCGCCGGGGAGCGTTCCGCCCCGCTGCTGATCGACGCCAAGACCACCCGGTCGGCGGCATGGTTCCTGGAGGATGCCTTCGCCGGCCACTGACCCCGCGCCGAATGGCGGCAAACTCGGCCGCATCCGCGAACGGCACCTCGTAGGGTCCGCCACGATGGAACGCGAGCGAATCGTCACGGTCCGGCCGGCCGAGCCGGTCGACACGTTGCAGCGTCTCCCGGCGTTCGTCGGCATCTCCGATGCGACCGCCGGATCGACGGGCATCGGCATGAACGTCGTCGTGATCCCGCCCGGGGCGGCCGCCGAGCCCCACTACCACGACGGGTTCGAGACGGCCATCTACCTCCTGTCGGGACGGGTCGAGACCCGCTACGGCGACGGGCTCCAGCAGGTGTGCGTGAACGAGGCGGGGGACTTCTTGTTCATCCCCGCCGGCGTGCCGCACCAGCCGCGCAACCTCAGCGACACCGAGCCCGCCCGGGCCCTGGTCGCCCGCAACACACCGAACGAGCAGGAGTCCGTCGTCGCCTACCCGGCGCCCTTCTCAGCAGATTTTCTGGGCGCGATTCTTCGCGACCGCTGAGAACATCTGCGCCCAGAAACCGCAATGAGAACGATCGCGCCCAGATCGCAGCAGGCTTTCGCTTCCAGAGCTCGTTGCCCACGTGAAGGCTCAATCGGCAACGCGGCCGCCTATTGGCGGACGCTCTGACGTCCGATCGAGCCTCGGAGCTAGCGTCGCCCGCGGTGAACGGCCGACGGCTCCGCGAGGCGATGCGACGCGGCCTGGTTCAGGCGCCGGGATGTGCCGACCCGCTCGAGGCGCTCCTCATCGAACGGGCCGGGTTCGAAGCGGTGTACGTGTCGGGGTTCGCCCTCTCGGCGTCCTCGCTCGGCGAACCGGATCTCGGACTGATCGGTCTCGCGGACGTCGTGGGGGCGACACGGCGGATCGCCGCCGCCGTCGAGCTCCCCCTCATCGTCGACGTCGACACCGGGTTCGGCGGCCCGTTGAACGTCCGGCGCACCGTCGTCGAGGTCGAGGCGGCCGGCGCGGCCGCCGTGCAGATCGAGGACCAGCTCGCGCCGAAGCGCTGCGGCCACTTCGAGGACAAGTCGATCGTGGAGCTGCCGGAGGCCGAGGAGCGAGTCCGGATCGCCGTCGAGTCGCGACGATCAGCGGACACGGTCGTCGTCGCCCGCACCGACGCGCTGGCCGTGAGCGGGCTCGCCGAGGCGATCGAGCGTGGTCGGGCCTTTGCCGCGGCGGGCGCCGACGTCGTGTTCGTCGAAGCGATCGAGAGCGTGGACCAGCTCGCCGAGATCGCCGCCGCGCTGCCGTCGACGCCGCTGCTCTACAACGCGGTCGAGGGCGGGCGCTCTCCGCTGCTCGAGCCCGAGTCGCTCGCGCGTGCCGGTGTCCGCATCCTCATCCATCCGGTGACCCTCCTCCTGGAGAAGATCCGGGCCCAGCGGGCCGCGCTGATCGCGATCAAGTCCGGGCAGCCGGCCACGACCGAGACGCTCGCGACCGTGCGCGAGCTGCTGCGCGCCGAAGCAGCGATGGCGTTCCCCGACCGCCGGCGCGTCTGAGCGAGGAGAATGGTGCCGTGACGGATCGCAAGGCAGTCGTCGAGACGTACTTCGAAGGGTTCCGCCGCAGCGACCATCAGATGGTGCTCGACTGCCTCACCGACGACGTCGTGTGGGACCTCCCCGGGTTCAAGCACCTCGCCGGGAAGCACGAGTTCGATGGCGAGATCGAGAACGAAGAGTTCGTAGGCAGCCCGACGCTGGTGCTCGATCGGCTCGTGGAGGAGGGGAACACCGTCGTGGCGATCGGGTCCGGCGAGGGGACCCACCGGAGCGGCACGGTCCACCGGTTCGTCTACTGCGACGTGTTCACGTTCGACGGTGACCTCATCGCTCGAGTGGAGTCGTACCTGGTGCCGCTCACGGCATCATGACCGACGATGTGAGGAGGTGGTGCGGCCATGAGTCCCATCCCTGACGAGGACAAGCAGACCCTGACGCCCCAAGAGCTCGAGGGCGAGGCACTCGACGACTGGCGGTACCTGGCCGGCAAGCTGCACGCCCGCTTCGCGACGGGCAACTTCGCCCGCGGGCTCGCGATGGTCGAGCAGATCGGTGCCGAGGCCGAGCAGGCGAACCACCATCCCGATCTCGACCTGCGCTACACGCACCTCGATGTGGCGCTGCTCAGCCACGACGTGTTCGGCATCACCCGCCGCGACGTCCGGCTGGCCCGCACCATCAGCGAGATCGCCGCTCGCGTCGGTGCCTCGTCCGAACCGGGCGCGCTGCAGGTGCTCGATCTGGCGCTCGACACGCCCGATGCCGACGAGATCCGACCCTTCTGGCAGGCCGTCCTCGGGCTCGAACCAGAACCGTCGTACGACTTGTTCCTCTTCGACCGCGACGGCCACGTTCCCGGTCTGTTCCTCCAGCCGACCGATGCTCACGAACAGCCGAGGCAGCGGTGGCACCTCGACATCGACGTCCCGCCCGACGTGGCCCAGGAACGGATCACGAAGGCACTCGACGCCGGAGGGACGCTCGTGACCGACGAGCACGCCCCGGCGTGGTGGGTCCTGGCCGACCCCCAGGGCAACCGGGTCTGCATCGCCACCTGGCAGGGTCGCGACTAGCGCCGAGCTCGCTTCATCCGCGCGTGAGGGACGGATCCACGGCGCTTGCACGCGTCCTTCAAGGCGCTCATGAGAAACCTGGGATCGCTGATCGAAGTCGCCCCCAAGGAGCAACCATGACCATCGCCGAACCCGTGAGCGCCCCTGCCGTCCCTGTCGCCGAGCCCCAGCGGATCGCCCAGGACACCTACCTCATCCCCAACCTGGTCCCGGCCGAGCCCGGCACCTTCGTGTACGTCAACTCGCTGGTGATCCTCGCCGAGGAGCCGGTCGTCGTGGACACCGGCGCCCCGCTCCACCGCGAGCAGTGGCTCGATGCCGTTTCGTCCGTGGTCGACCCGGCCGACGTGCGCTGGATCTTCCTGTCCCACGACGACGGCGACCACATCGGCAACATGCTCCCGTTCCTCGACCGGGCGCCGAAGGCCAAGATCGTCGCCAACTTCTTCAGCAACGAGCGGGCCGCCCTCGAACCCGACCGGGCCATGCCGCTCGACCGTCAGGTCTGGCTCGAGGAGGGGGCCTCGTTCGACGCCGGTGATCGCCGGCTGCGGCTGTTCCGCCCGCCGATCTTCGACGGTCCCACGACGCGTGGCCTCTACGACGAGCGGACCGGCGTGATGTGGGCCGTCGACTCGTTCGCCGCCCTCACGATCGGTGCGGTCAACGACGCCGCCGACCTGCCGGCCGACCTGTACGACGAGACCTTCCACCTGTTCAACAGCATGGTCTCGCCGTGGCACCAGTGGCTCGATCCGGTGCGTTACCGCCGCCACGTCGACGCCATCGAGGCCCTGGGCGCGACGACCATCGCCTCTGCCCATGGCCCGGTGCTGCGCGGCTCGTTCATCCCCGCTGCGTTCGACCGGGTGCGCGCGATGGCCGGTCAGCCCATCGTCCCCGCTCCGGGCCAGGAAACCCTCGACGCGCTCGTCGCCCAGGCGCTGTCCGCGCCGGTGGCCTGACCGCTGACCCGACTCGTGGCCGGGCAGGCCCCCGCTGCCCGGCCCCCACTCACCCCCCTACGACAGGAGATCGCCGTGGCTACCACCCGCCCTCCCACACCCGACATCAGCCTCGTCCCGCCGCGACGCACCGAGCCCACGCATTGGCCGAGCAGCCATCCGACGTCGGCCGTGTGGCCGAGCAGCCAGCCGGCGCTCACCTGCCGCTGACGACCAACGTCGTCGACCGATCACGTGGTCGGACAGCGAACGATGTCGGGAGTGCCCACCGCGCTCGGGCAGAGCGCCGGATGGTGAGTGGCGAAGTCGCCCCACCGGTTCTCCCGATCCGGGACGACCCACGCGTGGAGCATCCACAGGTCGCTGCCGGCGAGGACGTGCCCGGCGCACTCCGCCCGCGACGGCACGCTCTCGCGGTCGATCCAACCGTTGACGACACACAGGTTGGTATGCCGGTGCCAAACGTCGCGGTCGCCGGCGAACCCGCCGGGCTCGGTATCCGACCGGACCCAGTAGGAGAATCCGACCAGCGTCGGCGTGGAGCCCCGCTCGTCGAAGAGGAGCATCGCCGGCCGCGCCGGGTCGAACGGGGCGTCGATGAGCGTCCAGTTCACCCAGTGGACGCCGATCCCGGCGACCTGGACCGCGGCCCTGGTGTAACCGGCGGCGGCCGCCTCGCCCACCGAGTCGAGACCGGGAACGGCCGACCCGGCGCGTGCCCACTGCTCGTCGAACCGGACCTGGTCACCGGCGGCGAGGTCGCCGGTCTCGTCGGCACCCTGTGGGCCGGGTTGGTCGTGGCCGACGTGTCCGGCGTGAGGGCCGGGCGCCACGGCCGAGGCGTTCGCCGCCAGCTCGGCGATCGCTTCTGCCTGTTCCGGTGCGATTCGGTCAGGGTCGCGCGGCGTGAGGGGAGCAAGCCGTGGCGTCGGTGTGGGTGCTCCACTCGCCGAGTCTGTCGGCGACCCCCCACACGCGCCGAGCAGGGTCACCGCAACGGCAACGATGGCCACCACTCCGCGCCGCACGCGCGCAACCGTACCGGCCGGCTCCCCGAGGCCGACGTCGGCCGGTAACTCGACGGCGAAGTGGCCGTCCGAGCGGCGAAACTCGCGGGATGCAACTGACGTCGGTCGCGGATCTGCGCGGCATCTACCGCCCGCCCGCACGGGGACCGGTCGAGAAGGTGATCCACCGGCTCGATGCGCACTGCGCCGAGTTCCTCGCCAAGTCTCCGTTCTTCGTGCTGTCCACCGCCAACGCGGACGGGATCTGCGACGCGTCGCCGAAGGGCGGGCCGCCGGGCTTCGTCCAGCTGCTCGACGAGCAGCGGCTCGGCTGGGCCGACTTCGCCGGCAACAACCGGCTCGACTCGTTCCAGAACCTGGTCGCCAACGACAGCGTGGCGCTGCTGTTCATGATCCCCGGCCTGGACGAGACGCTGCGCGTGAACGGTCGCGCCCGGCTCGTCACCGATCCCGAGCTGTGTGAGCGCTTCGCGATCGACGGCAAGGTCGCCCGCGTGGTCGTGGTCGTGACGGTGGCGGAGGCGTACATCCACTGCGCGAAGGCGTTGCGGCGGGCCGAGCTGTGGTCCCCGGAGTCATGGCTCGAGGCGGACCAGCTGCCGTCCGCAGCCTGCATCGTCAAGGACCACGCCAGGATCGACGCCGACGTGGCGGTGATCCAGCAGGCTCGTGACACCGACCTGCGCACCACGCTCTGGCAGCCCGGCGGCGCCGAGCGTCCGGACCGCTGAGGGGCGAGCGTCGACTCGGTCCGGTGTCTGTGTCACCGCATACGTTGTCGATGACCTATCCGGTGACACAGATCGAGGATTGACGGGTGACAGCCATGACAGGCACGACGGCCATGACGACGGCGTGGAACTTCGCCGATGCGTACGAGGCGATCGCCGCCCGCATCCCTGAGCGACCCTGCCTGATCCACGGTGAGCGTGTGGTGACGTGGGGTGAGCTCGACCGCCGGGCCGGAGCTCTCGCCGCCGACTTCGTCGCGGCCGGGCTCGGCCAGCAGGCCAAGGTGGCGTGCTACCTCCACAACGGACCGGAGTACATGGAGGCGATGGTCGCCACGTTCAAGGCGGCGATGGTCCCGGTGAACACGAACTACCGCTACGGCGGTGACGAGCTCGTGTACCTCTTCGACAACGCCGACGCCGAGGCTGTCGTGTTCCACGCCCGCTTCGCCGAGCTGCTCAGTGGCATCCGCCCGCGGCTCGGCAAGGTCAAGCGGTGGTACGCCATCGCCGACGACACCGGTGCCGGCCCCGACTGGGCGACTCCCTACGAGGAGGTGGCGTCGGCGTCGGCGGGCTCACCGGCGGCAGTGCCGGCGTGGCCCCGCACCGGTGACGACCTCCTGTTGCTGTACACGGGCGGGACGACGGGGATCCCGAAGGGCGTGATGTGGCGCCAGGACGACCTGTTCAACGTGCTCGGCGCAGGGGGCAACCCGCTCGTCGGCACGCTGCCCGCCGAGTCGTACGCCGACCTCGGCGATCGCGCCATGGCGGCGGGATCAGCCGCGCCGGTGATGGTGGTTGCGTGCCCCCAGATGCACGGCACCGGGCAGTTCTCGGCGCTGATCGCGATGAACCTCGGCGGAACGGTCGTGACGCTCACGAACCGGCACTTCGACGTCGGCGAGCTGTTCGCAGCTGTCGAACGCCATCGGGCCACCAACGTGGTGATCGTCGGCCAGGCGTTCGCCCAGCCGATGCTGGAGCATCTCGACGCCGACCCCGGCCGCTACGACCTGTCCTCGGTCGGCGTGATCTCCTCGTCGGGGGTGATGTGGAGCCAGGAGAACAAGGCCGGCCTCCTCCGCCACATGCCCCAGGCGTTGCTCTTCGACTCCTTCGGGTCGTCCGAGGCGGTGGGCCTGGGCGCCTCGGTGTCCGTGGCCGGCGCGCCCACGGAGACGGCACGCTTCATGGTCACCGAGAACAACGCCGTCTTCACCGACGACGGCCGGCGGGTCACACCCGGGTCAGGGGAGATCGGCATGGTCGCCGTCGGTGGCTTCCTCCCGGTCGGGTACTACAAGGACGAGGAGAAGACGTCGCGCACGTTCCGCCAGCTCGAGGGGCGGCGTTGGAGCGTGCCGGGTGACTTCGCCACGGTGAACGAGGACGGCACGATCCACCTGCTCGGCCGGGGCTCGGTGTGCATCAACACCGGCGGCGAGAAGGTCTTCCCGGAGGAGGTCGAGGAGGTGCTCAAGACCCATCCGAGTGTGCGTGACGCGGTCGTGGTCGGCGTCCCCGACTCGCGGTTCGGAGAGACGATCTGCGGGATCGTCGAGCCGGTCGACGGGGCGGACGTGGATGCCGGCGCGCTCAAGGAGCACGTGTCCACCCATCTCGCCGCCTACAAGGCCCCGCGCAACGTGGTCGTGGTGGACTCCATCCAGCGGGCGGCCAACGGCAAGGTGGACTACCGGCGCCTCAAGGACCTCGCCGCCGAACGGGTGGGTCAGCAATGATCGGCTAGGGCCCGGACGCGACCGCCCTCGCGCCCGGGCCCTGAGCACTATGGCGTCTGGTCTGGGAACGTCCCCTCGGGACCCGCCGGCGCCGGGATGACGAACTTGCCGGGCACCTTGCGGCCGGGCACGCCGTTGACGCTCTCGGTCGAGTAGGCGTACGTCAGCACGGCGAACGCGATCGCGTCGCTGTTGACGTCGAGCGCATGGGTCGACACGTTGCCGAGCGTGTCGCACGCCGCGTGGTAGCAGGGGTCGAACTGCGCTCCGGTCGTGCCGCCCCAGATCGCCTGCTGGGCGGCGGTCTTCTGGACCTCGGCGCCGGTGAACAACCCTCCCGAAGGGATGTCGTTCACGATGAACGCCTGGTAGTCGCTGCGGCCGCTGAACTGCGTGTCGTCGTAGGGCTCGCCGGCGTACGTGTAGTACGACTCGAAGAGGTCCTCGATCGCCGCCGAGCCGGGCGGGACCTTGGCCGGTGCGGCCGGTGGCGGGAACGTGCTCAGATCGGCGTCGTAGATCATGAAGATGTAGTTGGGCGACCCGACCATGTCGAAGTTGAGGTACAGCGCGATGTCGTCCTTCTGCGCCTGCGACAGCCCGTTGACGTAGTTCGTCGACCCCACGAGGCCGGACTCCTCGGCGCCCCACCATGCGAAGCGCACCGTGTTCTGCGGCTGGACGTGGGCCATCTGCAACGCGACCTCGAGGAGCGCGGCACTGCCCGATCCGTTGTCGTTGATCCCTGGTCCGGCCAGGACCGAGTCGAGGTGCGCCCCTGCCATCACGACGTTGCGGTCGTCTCCGCTGGACGTCTCGGCGAACACGTTGTACGTCGTCTTGATCTCACGCAGCGTGTTGGCGAACACCCGCATCCGCAGGCCGGGCGTTCCCGCCAGTGTGACACCGAGGGCGTAGGTGGTGCCGAGCACCGGGATGCCGCTGGTGTTGTTGGCAGTGAGCGTGACGGCGGGGATGTTGTTGCGGTCCGTCGCCGCTGTGTCGCCCTGGTTGAAGATCACGATGCCGACCGCCCCGGCGGCCGCAGCGTTCTCGGCCTTGATCTCGAACGTGCAGGAACCTCGCTGGAGCAGGGCAATGTTGCCGGTCGGGAAGCCGGCCCAGTCGGCGGTCTCACAGCCGCTGGACGACGTGTTGCCGAGCCCGAGCTGGAGGTCGACGGCCGTGACGTTGGCGGTCACGTCGCCGGGGTCGGACTGGGTGATCACCCCGAAGTCGGTGCCCAAGACGTAGGTCACCATGTTCGGGGCCACCTGCTGCAGCACCGACGGTCCGATCACCTCGAACGCGAGGTAGTCGAACTCCTGCGTCGTCGGCTCGTAGCCCGCCCTCGCCAGCTGGTCGACGACGTAGTCGACGGATGCGTCGTAGCCGGGGTTACCGGAGAAGCGGTTGCCACCGTTGGCGTCGGCGATCGCCTGGAACGCCTCCTGGTGCTTGCGCACGCGGTTCAGCCGCACGCACTCGAGCAGCTTGTCGTAGCTGTTGTTGTTCCGGTCGTTGCACGCCCGCTGCGACGGCGCCGCGGCCGCCTCGCCGACCGGGAGCATGCCGATCGCCATGATGGCGACCGCCCCCCAGGCAAGTCGGCGCGACCTTGAACCTCGTCTCGTCACTGACATGTGAAACCCCCATCACTCCTGTCGGATGTCGGGGATCATAGGCACACGCCAGCCGTTGGGGAAGGCGGCCGACGCCCGAGAGAGCGCAGTGCCGCTCAGGCGGCAGGCGCCGAAGGCGCCGGCCGGGCGAGCGAGCGCCAGCGAGCCGCACGGCGATGGGGTTCGGGGGCGCAGCCCCCGGGTATTACGGACGCTTGCCGAGACGGCGCATGATCGCGCCGAACAGCGTGAGCACGCCGCCGATGACGGCGACGAGGATCGTGCCCGGGCCGAAGCCGGTGGCGGGCAGGGCGCCGTCGCCGGGGGAAAGGGTGGTGGCCATGGTGGATCTCCTGGAGGGTTCGGGGGGTTGGGGGTCAGTAGATGTCGGTCGGTCGACGCCGTCAGGCGGCGAGCGTGTAGCGGGCGGGCGACTCCCAGCGACACTCGGCAGTCGGCTGGCGGACCGCCTTGATCGCGGCGTGGATCAGGTTGACCCGGGCGATCCAGTCGAGCACCACGACCGCCGGGAACAGCACGAAGAGCCGCCACTTGCGCAACGCGATCGCGCCGATCGCACACCAGACGGCGTAGCCGGCGACATACAAGAGCCCGACGTGGGCCAGGCGGCCCGGGGCGTCGTAGTTCGTCGCCACGACGACACCGAGGAGCACCGGGGTGATGAGGGCGTAGATGAGCCAGTCGAGCATCATCCCGAGGTAGGCGACGTCGAAGCGGGTCGCCCGCCGCCCGACCTTGTGGCCGAGGATGCCCTGGAACGTGCCCCAGAGCCAGCGGAGGTTCTGCTTGTACCACGAGTGGACCGTGGTCGGCTCCTGGATGTGGGCGGCCGCGGTCTCGCAGTAGACGACCCGGCCGAGCTTGCGCCGGTGCGCCTCGAGCACCCAGTAGGTGTCATCGACGACGTACGGCGTGTCCGGCCGGAGCACCTCGCGGAGGAAGGTCGACGTGTAGACGCTGTTCGAGCCGGAGATGCAGTTCATCACGCCGAGCGCCGACTGGCCGCGCCGGACGAAGGTCTGGTACTTCCAGTAGCCGAACGCCCTCGTCGCGACGATCGGGTTCCACCGCTGCGCCCGACCCCAGGTCGACGCCGTCTTGGCGCACACGACGGCGACACCCGGCTTGAACGCGGCGGAGGTCTCGACGACGAAGTCGGGTCCGACGATCGTGTCGTCGTCGACGATGCAGATGAGTTCGTAGCGATCGAGGAGGTGAAGCTGCTGCACGAGCTCGTAGATGGCCGCCGGCTTGCCGACGTTCTCCGGGAGCTGGAGGGCGTCGGCGGCGCCGGCGGCGCGAGCAACGCCGACCGTGTCGTCGGTCGAGCCGTCGGAGACGACGAACGTGTCTGCCTGGCGGGCGCACGCGGCGACCGTCGCTGCGATCGTGGCTGCGCCGTTGAGCGTCGCGACCACGAAGGCGAACGACGGCGCGTCCGCCCGTCGCGCCGGTCGCTCGGTCCTCTCCCGTGTCATGAGGAGCAACTTACCGACCGGTAACTTACGCCGAAATTGGGGAAACCCCGTGATTGAAACGCTCCAATCCCGTGGTCGGAGCCGTGTGTGGGAGGTGTGTCGAACGCCCCAGGCTCGCGTGACACCCCCTCGCTAGCCTCGACCGCATCGCTGATCACCCGGCGCTCGCGGCGTTCTCGCCCGCCGTGCGGGCGTGGTTCGGCGCGTCGTTCCCCGAGCCGACGTTGGCCCAGCGAGACGGCTGGCCACCGATCACCGCCGGCGAGCACACCCTGATCTGCGCGCCGACCGGCAGCGGCAAGACGCTCGCCGCGTTCCTCGCCGCCATCGACGCGCTCGTCACCTCCCCGGCGCCGGACGAGCGCACTCGCCGCACCCGCACGCTGTACATCTCGCCGCTGCGGGCACTCGCCTTCGACGTGGAGAAGAACCTCCGGGCCCCCCTCGCCGGCATTGCCCTCGCCGCCGAGCGGTTGGGCGAAGCGGTCGTGACGCCTGAGGTCGCGATGCGCACCGGCGACACGGTGTCGCGGGACCGGCAGCGACTGATCCGACGGCCGCCCGACTTGCTCATCACGACTCCCGAGAGCCTCTATCTGATGCTGACCTCGTCGGCCGCCGAGACCCTGGTCGGAGTCGAGACCGTGATCGTCGATGAGATCCACGCCCTCGCGCCGACCAAGCGCGGCGCCCACCTCTCGTTGTCCCTCGAGCGGCTGGAAGAGCTCACCGGCCGCCCACCCCAGCGCATCGGGCTGTCGGCGACGCAGCGCCCCCTGGAGGAGGTCGCCCGTTTCCTCGGCGGCTATGCCGCGCCGGGTGAACCGCGCCCGGTGACCATCGTCGACGCCGGCATCCGCAAGCCGATGGAGATCGAGGTCGTGATCCCGGTCGAGGACATGGCCGATCTCGGTAAGGAGGTCGAGGGGCTGCACAGCGGGCCCGCCGCGGTCGCCCTCGCGCCCCGGCGCACGAGCATCTGGCCGAGCATCTACCCGAAGATCCTCGACCAGGTGCTCGACCACCGCTCGACGATCATCTTCTGCAACGCCCGCCGCCAGGCCGAGCGGCTGGCGGCCAAGCTCAACGAGCTCGCCGAGGAGCGGGGCATCGGCGTCGACCCCGACACCGGTCGCCTCCGCGAGGAGCTCGTCAAGGCCCACCACGGGTCACTCGCCAGGGAGCAGCGGGTGCTCGTCGAGGACCAGTTGAAGCGCGGCGACCTCCGGGCGATCGTGGCCACGAGCAGCCTCGAGCTGGGCATCGACATGGGCGCCGTCGACCTCGTCGTGCAGGTCGAGTCCCCCGGTGCGGTCAGCCGGGGGCTGCAGCGGATCGGCCGCGCCGGGCACCAGGTCGGTGAGCCGAGCCGAGGCTCGATCTACCCGAAGCACCGCGGCGACCTGCTCGAGGCGGCGGTCGTCACCCGGCGCATGCTCGACGGACAGATCGAGAGCACGCACTACCTGCGCAACCCGCTCGACGTGCTCGCCCAGCAACTCGTCGCCCACTCCTCGGCGCGCGGCGAGACGGCCGTCGGCGAGCTCGCCACGATGGTCCGCCGCAGCGCCAACTTCGCCGAGCTCTCCGACGAGCAGTTCGGCAACACGCTCGACCTCCTCGCCGGTCGCTACCCGAGTGAGGAGTTCTCCGAGCTGCGCCCGCGGGTCGTGTGGAACCGGGTCACGGACACGGTGCGGGCGCGCGACGGCTCGAAGCGCCTCGCCGTCACGTCGGGCGGCACGATCCCCGACCGCGGGCTGTTCGGCGTGTTCCTGCCCGACGGCAAGCGGGTCGGCGAGCTCGACGAGGAGATGGTCTACGAGAGCCGGCCGGGCGAGACGTTCGTGCTCGGCGCCTCGACGTGGCGCATCGAGGACATCACGTTCCAGCGGGTCACCGTGACGCCGGCACCCGGCGAGCCCGGCAAGATGCCGTTCTGGCACGGCGACCGGCCCGGGCGGCCGCTCGAGTTGGGTCGGGCGCTCGGCGCGTTCGTGCGCGAGCTGCGGGCGATCGACCATGGGCGGGCCACCGAGCTGCTGCGCGACCAGTACTCGCTCGACGCGCTCGCCGCCGCCAACCTGTTGCAGTACGTCGGCGAGCAGGCCGAGGCCACCGGCGTCGTGCCCGACGATCGCACCGTCGTCGTCGAGCGGTTCCGTGACGAGATCGGCGACTGGCGGGTGTGCGTGCTGAGCCCGTTCGGCACCCCGGTGCACGCCCCATGGGCCATGGCCATCGAGCAGCGGCTCGCTGAGCGGTACGACCTGCCGGTCGAGTCGATGTGGGGCGACGACGGCATTGTGTTGCGCCTGCCCGAGCACGCCGACGAATTGCCGGTCGAGGCGTTGCTCATCGACCCCGAGGAGATCGACGAGCTCGTCGTGGCGACCCTGCCGCAGACGGCGCTGTTCTCGGCGCGCTTCCGCGAGTGTGCCGGGCGGGCGCTGCTGCTGCCCCGCCGCCGTCCGGATCAGCGCACCCCGCTGTGGCAGCAACGGCAGCGGGCGGCCGACCTGCTCGCCGTCGCGGCCAAGTTCCCCACCTTCCCGATCCTCCTCGAGGCGACGCGCGAGTGTCTGCAGGACGTGTTCGACGTGCCGGCGCTGCGGGAGGTGCTCGGCCAGCTGCGCAGCCGCACCGTCCGGCTGGTGACCGTCGACACCACCAAGCCGAGCCCGATGGCGCAGAGCCTGCTGTTCAACTGGATCGCCGCCTACATGTACGAGGGCGACGCCCCCCTGGCCGAGCGGCGGGCGGCGGCGCTGTCGCTCGACCGCGACCTGCTGCGCGACCTGCTCGGAGCCGAGGAGCTGCGCGAGCTGCTCGACCCAGGGGTCCTCGCCGACGTCGAGCTCGACCTGCAGCGCCTGTCCGACGGACGCCGGGCCCGGAGTGCGGACGAGCTCCACGACGTGCTGCGGATCGTCGGCGATCTCACCGCGGCCGAGATCGACCTGCGCTCGGAGGCACCGAGCGACTGGCTCGCCGAGCTCCTCGCCGAACGGCGGGCGATCGAGGTCACGATCGGCGGCGAGACCCGCTACGCCGCGGCCGACGACGCGGCGCGGCTGCGCGACGCGCTCGGGTGTGCCCTGCCCCTCGGGCTCCCGATCGCGTTCACCGACCCGGTGCCGCGGCCGTTGGAGGATCTCGTCGCGAGATATGCCCGCACCCACGGGCCGTTCGTCGAGCGGGAGGTGGTCGACCGGCTCGGCGTGCCCGAGTCGCGGGTCGCCGGCGCGCTCGCCGCGCTCGAAGGCGGATGGCCGGGTCGTGCGCGGCGAGTTCCGCCCCGACGGCGTGCGCCGGGAATGGTGTGACACCGAGGTCCTGCGCCAGCTCCGCCGCCGGTCGCTCGCCGTGTTGCGCCGCGAGGTCGAGCCGGTCGAACAGGAGGCGCTCGTCCGCTTCCTCCCGGCGTGGCACGGCGTCCCGACGCACCGGCGCGGCGTCGACGGCCTCGTGGAGGCGCTCGGGCTGCTCGGTGGGGCGCCCATCGTCGCCTCGACGCTCGAGGCCGACGTCCTCGCCACCCGGGTCGACGAGTACCGCTCGGGCCTCCTCGACGAGCTGTGCACGGCCGGCGACGTCGTGTGGGTCGGAGCCGGCGCGATCGGATCCAACGACGGCCGCGTGCGCGTGTGCTTCGCCGACCAATTGCCGCTGCTCGCGCCGGGGTGGGAACGGCAGGATCCGCCGCAGGGCGCGCTCCATGACGCCATCCGGCTCGTGCTCGGCGAACGTGGCGCGATCTTCTGGACCCAGGTGCGGACGGCGGCGCCGGGCGCGTCGGACACGGAGCTGCTCGCCGCGCTCTGGGACCTCGTCTGGTCCGGCGAGGTCACCAACGACTCGCTCGCGCCGCTGCGGGCGTTCACCGGGCCGGCGGGCGGACGGTCGCCGCGCCGCCAACAGCCCTACCGCGGCCGGCCGCGGCCCGGCCGGCTGGCCCGGATCGGCCCGCCCGCGGGCGCCGGCCGGTGGAGCCTGGTCGCCCCGCTGCTCGAACCGGTGCCGTCGGTCACCGAGTCCGCCCATGCCACCGCCCTGCAGCTCGTCGAGCGTCACGGTGTGGTCACCCGGGAGGCCGTGCTCGCCGAGGGTGTGGTCGGTGGGTACTCCGCCGTGTACGGCGTGCTCAAGGTGCTCGAGGAGCGCGGCCAAGTCCGTCGCGGGTACTTCGTGAGTGGCCTCGGCGCGGCCCAGTTCGCGCTTCCCGGGGCGGTCGACCGCCTGCGTCAGGCGCGCGGGCGGGCCGACGATGCGGGCTCGGGTGTCGTCGCCGCTCCGCTGGTGCTGGCCGCGACCGATCCGGCGCAGCCGTTCGGTGCGGCCCTGCCCTGGCCGGACACCGCCGGCCGCCCGGCCCGTACCGGCGCGGCGGTCGTCGTGCTGCGCGACGGCGTCCCGCTGGCCTGGTACGACCGCCGCTCGTTCCACCTCGTGACGTTCGCGGCCACGCTCGACGACCGGTCGTGGGCCGAGGCGCTGGCCGACCAGGTGCGGGCCGGGCGGCTGCGCAAGGTCGAGCTGCGCAAGATCGACGGCGACGCCCTCACGGCGTCACCGGTCGGGGGCGAGATCGCCGCTGCCGCCAAGGCCGCCGGGTTCACCGACGGCTACCGCGGCCTCGTCTTTCAGTCACGCTGATCTCGGGCGCGTTTGTTCTCAGGGCCTGAGAGGAATCGCGCCCAGAAGTCGGACTGAGAATGATCGTCGGGGATCAGTCGGTGCGCCGGACACCGCGCAGGCCGGCCCAGGCCAGATCGCTGACCTGGCGGCCGACCTGGTCGGGGTCGAAGGTGTCGCCCCGCTCGACGAGGCGGCGACTGGCGCCCTCGGCCAGCCCGATCAGCGCGTGGGCGAGGGTGATGCGGTGCTCGGGATCGATGTCGATCGCGATCAACGGAGCGATCGCGGCCGCGGCCGTGGACGTGACCCGACGCAGGGCCCGGGCGAAGTCGTCGTCGCGGCGGGTCCCGCCGCCGTACAGCAGCATGAACGCGTCGTGGTCCTCGGCGACCCAACGGAAGTACGCCTGGAACCCGCGCTCGGTCTGCTCGCGGCCGTCCTTCGCGCCGCCCGCGGCGGTCACGATCGCCGTCAGGAGCCGCGAGCTGACGTCGTCGAGCAGGGCCTGGTAGAGGTCGCGCTTGGAGTCGAAGTGCTGGTACAGGACCGGCTTGGTCACGCCGGCGGCCTCGGCGATGTCGTTCATCGAGGTGTCGTGGTAGCCGTTGCGAGCGAACACCCCGAGGGCCACCTCGACCAGCTGCTCCCGGCGGGCGGTGGCGGTGAGGCGTGGCGTGGACGACTGGGACTGGGAGAGCGCAGACACGGTTACCTCAGGGTAACCCGACCCACGGGGGCTCCGCCCCCGTGAACCCCCAACGGAGAACTTGCCCGCCGCCCTCTAGTAACCGCGTTCCCGGTCCTCCCGTTCGGCCGCCTTGACGGCGTAGCCGAGCACGATCGACGGGGCGAGCAGGACGCAGGCCGCGACCAGCGCGACGATCACGAGCGTCGCCATCGTCCCGCTGAACCCGACCGCGAGGGCGAGAAAGAACAACGCCACCGCCACCCCGAGGAGCACGTAGCCGGCCCGGTTGGCGAGGGCCGTCCACCGGGCGACCCGGGCCCGGCGCAGCCGCACCGGATCAGGATCGACCGATGACGCCATCGCGCATGTTCGCACAGTCGACGGCGAGCGCTGATTTCTCGTTTCGTTCCCGGGAAAGTGGGTAAGGACGTCCCCGCTGGGATCCATGCCGCCCGCTTGTGATCCCGGACGCGTGAGGCGCCCTCCGCCCGTCGGGGGGCGCCTTTTTCTGTGCCCATCGTGTCCCGCGGTCTGCGGACGCCGGCCACGAGGGGCTTCGGCAATGATCACAGCGTGCTGACCCGAGCCCGGGTGCAAGCGGAGATCCGCGACCGCCTCCTGTCGATGCGGCGTCGGCTCACGGCCGAACTGTGGCCCGCGTTCGACGCGCTCGTCGCGCGCCGTGGATTCCTGTCTTTCGACGCCGACCCCCTGTTCCACCCGCTCGGTCATCCGATCGCCTGGTTCCCGACATGGGTCGCCGCCGCCGTGGGGTTCGAGCGAGACGACAGTGAACAGCGGCTGCTCGACCTCATCGAGGCCAGCGTCGCGGGGTATCTCTACGTCCGGGTCCACGACGACCGACTCGACGAGGGCATCGGCGATCCCGACGAATCGCTGTTCCTCGCCGACGCCTTCCTGGTGCGCCACCAGACGTTGCTGGCCCGGAACGTGGGCTCGTCCGGACGCTTCTGGAACCTGTTCGAGCAGGTGGCGGCGGAGTACTCGGCGGCCATGCTGCTCGAACGAGCAGTGATGCGAGCCGGGGCGACCTACGGCCCGCACGAGTTCGATCTCGTGCTCGGGCGCTCACGGCCGCTGGTCCTGCCCGGAGCGGCGCTGCTCGACATCTCCGATCGATGGGACCTCGTCGAGCCGCTGCAGCGGTTCGTCCACCACGCCGTCCGCGCCGCCCAGCTCGTGGACGATCTGCTCGATTGCGAGACCGACCGTGCCGCGGGCCGGTTGACGTGGGTCGTGCGACGCCTCGGGGGTGAGGCGAGCGCAGCCGAGATGACCCACACCCTCGTCTCGGGTGGTATCGACGAGATCGTCGCCGACGCCCTTCGTGACGTCGACGCCAGCGACGCAGCCGCCGCCGATGTCGGCATGGCTGATGCCCGGTTGTGGCTGGAGGCCCGGCGGTCCGAGATCGTCACGCTCCACGAACGGATCTTGACGCGATTCCTGCTCGGGTAGCCTGGCTGGTCACTGTGTGAGAAGGGAGCACGACAGTGGACGATTCCGAAGCACCGCCCGTACCGGACAGCGTGTTCGAGGACTTGGAGCAGCACCCCGAACTGGTCAAGAGATGGGTCACGGACCGGGGATTCCGTGAAGAGGTCGTCAGATCGGACGACCCGGCAACAACCGCTGAACAGCTGATGGACATCTCGCTCCACGACGACACGAAGGACTGGATCAACGAGCGAGTGCGGGTGCGCACGCCCGACGGGCTGCTCGAATTCCGGCGGCCGATCCCGTTCTGAACGCAATCGGGGCGGACGCCCAGCGCCGCCGCGCGCAGGCGTTCTACGACCGCTGGTCGCCGGCGTTCGTCAGCGGTTTCGGCACGACATTGCAAGCCGGCTTCGTCAAACCGGCCGCCGAGAGCTCCGAAGATCCCGAGTTGTCGGCGGTGCTGCTGGCGCAGCGAGCGGGAGTGCGCGACGGCGACCGGATCCTGGACGCCGGCTGCGGTGTCGGCGGACCGGCCATCGCGATGGCTCGCGCCTATGCACGGGCCCGGATCTCTGGCGTCACCGTCTCCGCGGTACAGGCCGATCTCGGCCATCAGCTCGTTCTCCAGAACGGTCTGTCCGATCGCGTCGACATCGTGCAGGCTGACTTTCACCGCCTGCCGTTCCCCGACAGCTCCTTCGACGTCGTCGTGTTCTTCGAGTCATGCGGCTACTCCGCCGACCGGGCCGCACTGTTCACCGAGGCGGCACGCGTTGTGCGGCCGGGCGGGCACGTTTACGTCAAGGACGTCTTCGCCCGAGCCGGTCCGCTCACGGAGGACGAGACGCAGACGCTTGCGGCCTTCGACGACATGTGGCACCTCGCCGCGAGCCCCAGACTGCCCGAGGTGGCCGGGGCGCTCGACGCGGCGGGCTGTCCCGTCGTGACGATGGGGGAGATCCCGCACGTCGGAAACGACCGGTTCGTTGCCGCGATGTTCGAGCCCGATCCGGAAACGCTCCTTCGCCTCAGCGCGCTGGGACGCGCCTTCGGCTTGTCAGGACCCTGCCCCACCTTCTTCGGTGAGGTCCTGGCGCGGCGCGCCGAGTAGCCGATCCCGCCGAAGACGATCGATGATCGCCACCGTGCGGTCGCGCAGCTCGCGCTCCGATGGCGGGATCGTTCGGTCGAACCGGAGATGATTCTCGCCGCCATCCGGCCCGTGGAGACTCGGGTAGCGCGCCGCCGCCCCTGGAAAGGCGTCGACCCACGCCTCGACGATCTCGCTCGCGGCGCTCTCGAGGCCCGCCCGCCGCAACACCGCGTCGATGCGGGTGAGGGCGAGCCACATCGGCTCGTGCTGCCGAGCCTGCACCGCGTGGTCGAGGGCGGTGACCAGGTGGCCGATGGCGACCTCGGACGTGGCATGGCGAATGGCGATCCCGGCGGCGGTGAGGTCGGCGTACGCCAAGAGCCGGACGTTCTGCACCGACTCGGCCAACGCGTACGCCCGCCGCGTGAGCTCGAGAGCCGTCGTCGCGTCGTCGGCCTGCGTCGTGCGGGCGACCGCCAGCAGGGCGTTGGACAGCCCGGTCGGTTGGCCCACCCGGCGGGCGTCGACTCTGACGGCTCGCGCCTCGGCCGCGTTCCGTGTGACCATGGCGACGAGCGCGCGGGTCGAGATCCAGTGGCCGTTCTCCCCTTCGAGCGAGGCGATGAGATCGACCCCCTGCCGGTAGGCGGCAGCCGCGGCCGCGCGGGCGCCCCGGCTCGCCTCGGCGAAGCCCTTCGCCCACGGCAACAAGCGGTGCGAAGGCAGGCCCGTTTCGGCCTGGAGGGAGGCGGCCCGCTGGGCGAGCTCCAGGGAGGCGGGCGTCGACAGATCCTGGCGCATCGCGGCCATGGCCAGCGCGGCCGGCGCCAAGCGGTGGCCGGAGTCGAGGTAGGCAAAGGGGTTGAGCCAGTCGAAGATCTCGACGTGACCCTGCAACGAAGCCAGCTCGTAGAGCGCGACGTACAGGCGGAGGGCGAGGTCAACCTCGGTGTGTTCGACCGCCCAGGCCGTCGCGGCCCGCAGGTTGGCGACGTCGGCGAGCTCCCGCTCGACCCACTCGGCCTCGTTGGGACCCGACCGCTCACGGTCCGCTTGTTCCGCCCAATCGCAGAAGTACCGAGCGTGGCGTTCTGCCGTCGCCACCTCATCGCCACGCGCGATCAGCCGTTCGAGCGCGAAGGCGCGCACCGTCTCCGACAGCTCATACCTCGTCACCGGGCTGCGCACGTCGTAGTGGAGGAGTGACCGCTCGGACAGGTCCGCCAGCGCGGCCCACGTGAAGACGTCGCCGCACACCGCCGCGGCGGCATCGATCGTGAGGCCGCCGCGGAATACGGCGAGGCGCTCGAACAGGAGGCGCTGCCGCTCGTCGAGGAGGTCGTACGACCAGGCGACCGTGTCGCGCAGCGTGCGGTGATGGCGCGGCGATGACGCATCGAGTGCGTCGTCGGACGCCAGGAGCTGGAAGCGCTCATCGAGACGCCGCTCCAGCTCATCGAGGCCGAGCGAGGGCATCCGCGCCGCCGCCAACTCGATCGCGAGCGGGAGGCCGTCCAGCCGCGAGCACAGGGCGGCGATCCGCGCCTGGTTGGCCGCGGTGGCGTTGACGGTTGCGCCCGCGGCATCGGCCCGTTCGAGGAACAGCTCGACGTCCGGCGCGGCTCCTGACCCGTTCCGGACAGTCAGCGGCGCGACCGGGAAGACGTGCTCACCGGCGAGCCGCAGAGGTTCTCGGCTCGTCGCCAGCATCGTGACGCGCGGGCAGTCGCGCAGGATGCGGGCCACGATGTCCCGGACCGCGCTCTGCAGGTGCTCGCAGTTGTCGATGAGCACGAGCACGTGACGCTCACGGAGCGCGTCGAAGACGTCGGCACCCGGCAGCGCGCCGCCCAGGTCGAGGTGCGAGGCCAGGGCAGCCCGCACGAGGCTCGGATCGTCGACGCCGGCGAGTGGGCACCAACGGGCACCGTCGGTGAAGGCATCCTCCGCCCGGATCGCGACCTCGATGGCGAGGCGGGACTTGCCGACGCCGCCGGGGCCCACGACCGTCACGAGCCGCGACTCGGCGAGCGTCGACGCGAGTTTCGCCGTTCTGTCGGCCGTGTCGACGAAGGTCGAGGGCGGCACCGGAAGGGACGAACGTCCAGGGCGGAACGCGCGGATGCGGGGGAACGAGGTCCGGAGCGACGCGTGGCGAACCTCGAACAAGTGCTGGGGAGCGTGGACGTTGCGCAGCACCCAGTGGCCGAGGTCGGTCACGGTGGCGAGCGGTGGAAGCGTGTCCCGCACGAGCGACTCGGTGCTCGCCGAAACCAGGATCTGGCCGCCGTGCGCGGCATTCTCGATCCGTGCGGCCAAGTTCACGTCGGGCCCGAAGATGTCCCCGCCGCGACTGCGGACTTCGCCGGTGTGGACACCGATCCGCACTCGCAACGGAGCACCGGGCCAATGTTCGCCGTGAAGGGCGACCTGCGCCGCCACCGACGACCTCACGGCGTCGGCCGGACGGTCGAAGATGGCCATGACCCCGTCGCCCCTGTGCTTGCTGACAGCACCATCGAACCGCTCGATCTCGCCCTGGAGGATCGCGTCATGACGAGTCAGGGCCGCGTCCATGATGTCGGGGTCCTCTTCCCAGCGGCGCGTCGAGTCCTCGAGGTCCGTGAACACGATCGTCACGAGCCGCCTCTCCGCTCCCTCCACTGTCGATACTGTGTCAGATCGTCCCGGTGGCCCCTTCAGCAGTTGCTGCTGGTGGTACGTCCGTCAGATCGGCACAGCTTCAACGTGTCCCCACCCGACCCCGTGTATCGGGGCCATCCACCTCGTTGGGCTCGGACCGGAGCGACCCGATCACAGACGAGGAGTGGCGAGCAGCGCTCGCCCGTTGTTGCGGGCTCACCGACGAGGACGATGAATGACGACCAGGGTGCAGCTGCGCCGAACGAGAGGGTGGCGCAAGCCGGCTGGCACGGTCACTGTGACCCGATCCACGAGGTGGGGCAACCCGCACAAGGTGACCGCCGAACTCGACCGGTCCGAGGCCGTGCAGCGCTTCCGGTCCGACCTGTTCGCCGGGCGGCTGCAGTTCTCCGTTGAAGACGTCCGTCGGGAACTATTCGGCCGAGATCTGACGTGCTGGTGTCCACTCGACGAGCCCTGTCATGCCGACGTTCTGCTCGAGGTCGCCCGAAGTGGGAACAGCATGGGAGCAGCAAACGCAACCGTGAGGTAGCACTTCGAAGCCCTCAGCAGGTCTGTGAACTGGGGAAACATCTCAGATCGCTGCCGGCATCAGACGGTTGACGTTCTGGAAGAAGAAGTAGAGCGCGACGACGAACGGGACGAGGCCGACCAGCACCCCGACCCACACGCGCCGCACCGACCGCGCGAGCAGGTAGGCACCCACGGCGATCGCCGTGCACACGAGCCCCCAGATGATCACCTGGGGCCACGCGCCCCCATCGCTGAACCAGCCGTGGGCGAAGGCGTCGGCCGACGCCTCGGTGAGACCTGCCGACGCGACGCCGTCTCCGACCGCGACCGTGGGGTCCTCGACCGTCGTGGCCGGTGCAGCGACGGTCGTCGTCGGCGGACTCGACGAGGTCGTGCCGGTTGTCGCGGTCGTCGTCGCCGGCGCAGTGGTCGGCGCCGGTTCGTCGTCGGCCCGGCCTCCGTAGTCGAGCACGGCCTCCTGCGGCGCGTCGGACGCATCGAGGTCGAGGTCGGCGTGCACGACGAGGCGCTGGCTCGCCGTGTAGCGCGGGGTGCAGGTGGTCAGCGTCAGCGTCGCAACGGTGGGGTCGGTGGTCGCCACGACCTCTGACTGCTCCGGTTCCACGACCTCGCTGCCGCTGGCCCGATAGACGAACCGCCCCTGCACGGTCGTGAGCACGATCTCGTCACCCACCGCCACCTCGTCGAGCCGGTAGAACGGCTGCCCGTACGTCGTGCGGTGACCGGCGATCGCCGAGTTGCCGAGCTGTCCCGGCATCGGAGTGCCCTCGTAGTGCCCTGGTCCCTTCTTGAGATCGTCGGGCTCGACGCCCGCGACGACGACGGCGTCCACGCCGATCGACGGGATCTCGATGCGGGCGATCGCGTCGCCCGGATCGAACGGCGGCACGGTTGCGGGGGGCGCGGTCGTGGTCGGAGTGCGGTTCGGCCGCCCGGCCACGGTCGTGGTCGTCTCCGGGACGGTCACCGACGTCGACGTCGGCGCGATCGTCGTGGTGTCGGCGAGCAGCTCCTCGAACTCGTTGTCGAGGCGGTTCTGCGCCTGGGCGTACTCGATGCCCGTGCCCCAGAGCTGGTAGGCGACGAAGGCGAACATCAGCAGGCCGAGGACGATCAGCACCTTGCCGATTCCGCTGACCACCCAGCGCCAGTCGTGGGGCGGGGGCGGCCGGTCCCACCGCGAGACGCGTTTGGGCTCGGACGCGGGGAGTCGCTCGAGGTTGCGCAGCGCCTGGTCGGCCGAGGTCGCCGAGACCGAGGAGTCCGCCGGCGCCGCCGGCGACTCGCTGCCTCCGCCGTCGTCGCTCACCGCGGCAACGGTACCGGCGACCCCCGGCTGGAAGGCGTTGCCCCGATAGCGTCGCGCCGCGATGGACCACGGGTCGCGTCCGGACCTCGCCGCGCCGGTCAAACGAGGTTTTCCGGACCAGCATCCGGCACGCAACCCCTCAGGTGATCCGAAAACCTCGGATGCGGTGATCGAGCTCGACGGCGTGGTCGCCGTGCTCGGTGGGTTCCCGGCGCTGGCCGGGGCGACGCTGACCGTTGAGCGGAGCGAGATCGTGCTACTGCGCGGACCGAACGGCGCCGGCAAGACGACGCTGCTGCGCGTCTGCGCCGGCCTGTTGCCGCTCGCCCGCGGCTCGGGGACCGTGCTCGGGTGCGATCTCGCGTCCGACCGCGCCCGGGTGCGCGCCAAGGTCGGTCTGCTCGGGCATCGCAACGGGCTCTACCTCGACCTCTCCGTCGCCGAGAACGTGCGCTTCTGGGGATCGACGGTGGGCGCGAGCAGCGGGGAGGTGGCCGCCGCCCTCGACCGGCTCGGCCTGTCCGGCCGGCTGTCCGGGCTGAGCGTCCGCCGGCTGTCGGCAGGGCAGCAGCGCCGCACGGCGCTGGCGTGCCTGCTCGCTCGTCGCGCCCAGCTCTGGCTGCTCGACGAGCCCCACGCCGGCCTCGACGCCGTGGCGCGCGACGAGATCGACGCCACGCTGCGACAGGCCGCCGCGTCCGGCGCCACCGTCGTCGTCGCCAGCCACGAGCTCGAGCGGGCCGGCTCGTTGGCGTCGCGGTGCGTCGACGTCGTCGCCGGGGTCGTGGAACAGCCCGCGGTCGGGCTCGCGCGGACATGAGCGCGTGGCGCGTCGCCGTGCTCGTCGCCGGCAAGGACCTGCGCATCGAGTGGCGCAGCCGCGTCGCCCTCAACCAGGTGCTGCCGTTCGCGGCGGTGGTGATGGTGATGTTCGCGTTCGCCCTCGACCGCCTGCCCCGCCCGGCGGGGGCGGAGGAGTCGTTGCTCGAGTCCGTTGCGCCGGGCTTGGTCTGGCTGGCGACGCTGTTCAGCCTGCTGCTCCTCGTCCAGCGCACGTTCGCCGTCGAGACGGACGATGGCGCCCTCGACGCGCTGCGGGTCGCGGGCGTCGACGCCGGCGCCCTGTTCTGGGGGAAGACCCTGGCCCTGGCTGCCCAGCTGGCGGTGCTCGAGGCGCTGCTGCTCGTGACCGCGGTGCTGTTGTACGGCACCGAGGTGCGCGTCACCGGTGTCGTGCTCCTCGTCGTCACGTGGGCGACCGCCACCGTGGGCCTGGCATCGGTCGGTACGCTCTACGGCGGCCTCGCTGCCGGCGCACGAGGGCGGGAGACCTTGCTTCCGCTGTTGCTGCTCCCGGTGGTGGCGCCCGTTCTGATCGGAGCTACCCGGGCGGTCGAAGCAGCGCTCGGCACCGGTGGGACGGCGATCGCCGACGGCTGGCCCTGGGTGGGCGTCGTCGCGGTGTTCGCCGTCGCCTTCGGTGTCGGCGGCACGCTGGCCTTCGGCCCCCTCATCGACGAGTGACACGAGTGATGGGAGAGACGTTGGCCGGCACTGCGACCCGAGGGACCCGGCTCCTCGGGGCCCTCGCGCTCGTCGGCGTGGCTTGGCTCGTGGCGTTCGGTCTCGGGTTCTCGCCGGCCGACCGCGACCAGCGCGAGTCGGTGCGCATCCTGTACGTGCACGTCCCGTCGGCGTGGCTCGCCTACCTTGCGTTCGTCGTCACCGCAGTGGCATCGGGCCTCTACCTCTTCCGGCGCAGCCACTCGCTCGCGTGGGATCGGCTGGCCGGCGCCAGCGCCGAGGTCGGGGTCCTGTTCATGGGCATCACGCTCGTCACCGGCATGTTGTGGGGCCGGCTGACCTGGGGTGTGTTCTGGGAATGGGACGCCCGGCTGACGACCACCGCATTCCTGTTCGTCACGTACGTCGGTTACCTCGCCGTGCGGCGGCTCGGCGGCAGTCACGAACAGCGCGCCCGGCGCAGCGCCGTGCTCGCGCTGCTCGCCGTGCTCGAGATCCCGCTCGTCCACTGGAGCGTCGAGCTGTGGCGCAGCCTGCACCAGGAGGCGAGCGTGCTGCGCCCGGACGGGGACGTGAAGATGGACGGGCTCATGCTGTTCACGCTGTTCGTCGGCATCGTCGCCTTCACGCTGATGTACGCATGGTTGGTCATCCACCGCCAGCGCACCCTCACCGTCGAGGACGCCCTCGACGACGCCGGCCTCGACCGGGCGATCGCGGCCCGTCGCGCCGAGGCCGCCGGTCCGGCCGACGTCCCGGAGGTCGTCTGATGGAGGACGCCGGGTTCATCATCGGCAGCTACGTCGTGACGTTCGGTGCGATCGCGGTCTACGCGTGGTGGGTGCTGCGACGGGCGCGGCGGGTCACCGCGGAGCTCCCTGACGAGGCGAAGCCCTGGAAGTGAGCGAGCTGGATCTCTCACCGCGCGCGGACGACTCGCGGCCCGCGTCCCGGAACCGCCGCCGCTGGCTCCCGCTCGTGGTCGTGGCCCTGGTGCTGATCGCCGGCGGCGTGATCGTCACGCAGTTCCTCCGGTCCGCCGTCGACTACTACTGCAACGTCGACGAGATCGGCTCGCGCTCGGGGTGCGAGCGCGGCCGCCGGCTGCGCGTGCAGGGCACCGTCGACGAGAGCTCGGTGTCGTCGGCGGACGGGATCACGACGTTCACCATCTCCTTCGCCGGCGCGACCCTGCCCGTCGAGTACGAGGGCGAGCCGGGCGGGATCTTCGAAGAGTGCCAGCCGGTCGTCGTGCACGGTGAGCTCGTCGGCGAGACGTTCCACGGTGACCGCATCGAGGTCAAGCACTCCAACGAGTACGTCGCCGAGAACGCCGATCGGGTCGACGCCGACCGCGCCGCCGCAGAATCCGGAACATGCTCGCCGCCAGCCTGAACGGGGCGCTCGGCCGGGCCGGGCTGATGTTCACCCTCGTGGCCGCGACGGTCGGCGCGGTCGGCACGATCTACGGGATCCGCGCGGGCGACCGGCGGATCCTGCGCTTCGCCCCGCGGTACGCCTGGTTCTGCCTCGCCGGCGCGATCGCGGCGGTCGTGATGATGCAGCGGGCGCTCATCACGCGCGACTTCTCGCTCGCCTACGTGCAGCAGGTGGGATCGAACTCGACGCCGCGGCTCTACAACGTCGCCGCGATGTGGTCGGCGCTCGAGGGCTCGATCCTGCTCTGGGTGGTGATCCTCGCCGGATACACCGCGGCCGTGGGGTGGCGCTTCCGGCGGCGCACCGAGGATCCCCTCGTCGGCTGGGCCCTCGCGGTGATGTTTCTCGTGATGGCGTTCTTCGCCCTGCTCAGCTTCGGTCCGGCCGACCCCTTCGCCAGCGGCGCGGCCGGGGTCACCGACGGCCCCGGGCCCAACCCGCTGCTCCAGAACCACGTCCTCGTCCTGTTCCACCCGCCGATCCTGTACCTCGGGTACGTCGGGTTCACCGTGCCGTTCGCCTTCGCCATCGCCGCCCTCGTGACCGGCCGGGTGGGTGAAGGGTGGCTGCTCGAGACGCGCCGGTGGGCGCTGTTCGCGTGGGCGTTCCTGACCATCGGCATCCTGCTCGGCGGCTGGTGGAGCTACGAGGTGCTGGGGTGGAGCGGGGTGTGGGCATGGGATCCGGTCGAGAACGCGAGCTTCCTGCCGTGGCTCACCGGCACCGCCTACATCCACTCCGTGCTCGTACAGGAGCGGCGAGGGATGCTGCGCGTCTGGAACCTCAGCCTGCTGGTGGCCACGTTCTCGTTGACGATCCTCGGCACGTTCCTCACCCGCTCGGGGATCCTGTCCAGCGTCCACGCGTTCGGTGACGGACCGGTCGGGGCCTATCTGCTGGCGTTCTTCGGTGTCGTCGTGGCCGTGTCGCTCGCGCTGATCGGGTGGCGCGGCGACCGCCTGCGCTCACCGGGGACGATCGACTCGCCGGTGTCGCGCGAGGGTGCGTTCCTCGCCAACAACGTCCTGTTCACGGTGTTCGCCTTCGTCGTCCTCCTCGGCACCGTGTTCCCGCTGCTCGTCGAGGCGCTGCAGGATCGCCGGACCGTCGTCGGCGCCCCGTACTTCGACCGCCTGTCGACGCCGATCGGACTCGCCCTCCTGTTCTTGATGGCGGTCGCACCGGTGCTGCCGTGGCGCAAGGCGAGCGTGGAGCTGCTGCGCGACCGTCTGTTCTGGCCGGCGTGGTGCGGGGCCGGGACGCTGGTCGTCGCCGTGCTGCTCGGCGCCGACGGGCTGGCGCCGCTCGTCGCCTTCGGACTCGCCGGGGCGGCCGCCGGGTCGGCGTTGCGCCAGCTCGTCCTGGCGACCCGCCGGCAGGGGTGGCGCGGCCTGGTCGGGCGGGCCAACGGAGGGATGGTCGTCCACCTCGGGGTGATCCTCGTCGCCGTCGCGCTCGTCGCGTCGAACAGCTACACCCGCTCGGCCACGCTCGACCTCGAGGTCGGCACCGAGCAGGAGTGGGGCGGCCACACGTTCGCCCTGCAGGGCGTGCGGGAGACGCGGGACGAGCGCACGCAGGTGGTGGTCGCCGACGTCCTCCTCGACGGCGATCGCGTCTACCGCCCGGCCAACACGAAGTATCTGCGCATCGGCCAGGACATCGGGACGCCGAGCGTGCGCACCGGCCCGGTGAACGACGTCTACCTGACGCTGGAGCCCGGAGCCGAGCCGGGCGCCGACTCGGCCACGATCCGGGTGTTCGTCAAACCGATGATCCTGTGGCTGTGGATCGGGGGCGCGCTGATGGCGCTCGGGACGCTGCTCGCCGCGTTCCCCGGATCACGGCGTCGCCGGCCGACCGACCCGGTGTCCGCGCCGGTGCCCGAGCGGGAGTTGGTCGGTGTCTGAGCGACGCTCCCGGGTGGCGCCGTTCATCGCCCTCGCCGTGGCGGTGGTGATCGCCGGGTTGTTCGTCGTGCTCGCCGGCTCCGATGCGTCGACCAACGAGACCGCCGACACGCCGCTGCTGGACGAGCCGGCGCCGGAGGCGGTCGGCACGCAAGCCGACGGCTCGGCCTTCGACCTCGCCCGGCGCAAGGGGAGTTGGGTCGTGCTCAACTTCTTCACGTCGACGTGTGTGCCGTGCCAGCAGGAGCACCCCGATCTGGTCCGCTTCGCCGCGCAGCAGGACGGTCTCGGCAATGACGGCGCCGAGCTCTACACGGTCGTCTATGACGACGATCGGAAGGCCGTCGAGGACTTCTTCACCGAGAACGGCGGCGACTGGCCGGTGGTGTACGACGACGACGGCTCGATCTCGGTTGCCTTCGGCGTCTCGCAGGTCCCGGAGACCTGGATCATCGACCCCACCGGCGTCGTGCGGGGCCGGATGATCTCGCGGGTCACGGCCGAGTTCCTCGGCGCGCAGCTCCAGCAGTTGCGTGAACTGGTGGGCTGACGATGACCTGGCTGAAGCGCTGGCCGGCGTGGGTGCTGTTCGTCTTCGTGGTCGTCGCCTTCCTCGCGGTCGGCGCCAGCCGCGACGGTGGACCGAGCACGCCGGCCGAGCGGGCCGACGCGATCGCCCAGCGGGTCGCCTGCCCGGTCTGCGACGGAGAGAGCGTCTACGAGTCGCGCAACACGGCGTCGATCAACCTGCGCAACGCGATCACCGAGCTCGTCAACGAGGGGCGGGCGAGCGACGACGAGATCGTCGCCGTGATCGAGCGCAGCTACGGCGGGCGGGTCCTGCTCGTGCCGAAGGCGTCGGGGTTCGACGCCCTCGTGTGGGCGCTGCCGGTGGCGGCGCTGGTGTGCGCACTGGCCGGGTTGGCGGTCGCCTTCCGGCGCTGGCGGCGCGCCGGCGCGGGCACCAACGACCCGACCGACGAGGACCGCGCCCTCGTCGCCGCCGCCCTCGCCGACGGTGACGGCGCCGCAGGCGCCGGCCGGCCGCGAGCGCCAGCGAGCCGGACGGCGATGGGGTTCGGGGGCGCAGCCCCCGAGTGAGCACGGCGCGGCGAACGAACAGGCGTGACCGGCGTGATGAACCCCGACCGGCTCGCCGAGCTCGAGGAGGAGCGGCGCTTCCTGTTGCGGTCGCTGCGGGATCTCGACGCCGAGCACGACGCCGGTGACGTCGACGACCACGACTACGCGACGCTCCGTGACGGCTACACGAAACGGACCGCCGACGTGCTGCGGGCGATCGAGGAGGGTCGCGCCGCGCTTCCCGCGGCGCCGCCCCGTCGGTGGGGGCGTCGGCTCGCGGTCGTAGCCGCCGTGGTCGCGGTCGGCGCCGGCGCGGGATGGCTCGTCGCCCGGTCCTCGGGTCAACGGCTGGCCGGCCAGGAGATCACGGGTGGCGTCGGGGCCGACGACGTGGCGACGCTGCTCGCCCAGGCCCGGGCGGTCCTCGCCGTCGATCCGCTCCAGGCCCAGCAGCTGTACCAGCAGGTGCTCGAGCAGCGGCCGGACCACGCCGAAGCGCTGGCGTACAGCGGGTGGCTGCTCTTCACGGCGTCGGGCGGGGCGAGCGACGAGGTCCGCGCGGTGGCCGTCGAAACCGCCGAGCAGCAGCTCGGCCGGGCGGTGGCGGCCGACGACACGTACGCCGATCCCCACTGCTTCCTCGCTGTGATCGCCGACTCCCAGGACGATCGGGCGACGGCTCGGACCGAGGTCGACGAGTGCCTGCGGCTGGGTCCTCCCGCCGACGTGCGAGCGTTCGTGGAGGAGTTCGCGGCCGGTCTCTGACGATGGTGGGTCAGACGTCGGGTGGGGGCTCGACGGTGACCTTCTCGCCGTCGATCGCCCAGACCGTCGCCTTGCGCCAGTCCGGGGGCGTCGTGAGCACGGCGCCCCGCCGCAGGAGCGTGTCGACGAGGTCGTTCAGCACGTCCCCGTGCGTGCACAGCACCGCCCCCTCGCCGGCCTCGTCGAGCAGCCCGAGCGTCGCTTCGAACGGCGTGCCCTCGGCGAGCCGCTCGTCGTCGGCGATGGGGAGGCCGATGCGTTCAGCGAGGGGTTCGAGCGTCTGCACGCAACGGACGTACGGGCTCGACCACAGCGACGTCACGCCGGCGTCGGCGAGGTGATCGGCGAGCGCCCGTGCCTGACGCACCCCGGACTTCGTCAGCGGTCGTTTCGTGTCGTCGTCGCCATCCCAGGTCTCACGATGGCCGGCCTTGGCATGGCGGACGACGTAGCGCGTCAACGGCCCGCCGACTCGCCGGTCAGGCGAGCGTGGCGCGTGGTGAGCGCGCGCACGAGGAAACCGAAGGCGACGGCTGAGGCCAGGCCGGAGAGGCTCTGCGCAATCATGAAGCCCTGCTGGTCCTCGATCGCCTCGGCGACATCGACGGCGTCCTGGCTGAACGTGGCGGTGTCGAAGGTGATGCCCTGGATGATGAAGATGATCGGGACGAGCCCGTAGAGCACCCACCAGATGTAGACGAGCGGGCTGACCGGGTTCTGACGCCAGCGGTCATCGCCCGGTGGCACGCTCGGATCGGAGGCCTTCCACGACTCGCTGAGCACGAGCATCGGGATGATGTAGAGGACCAGCGGGGGCAGGAACCAGCCGCCGATCGCCCAGCCCGGTGCCCACGAGAGCCGGCGGTCGAGCGTGCGGTGGTTGGCGACGATCCGGTACAACCAGATCATCGTCAGGACGATGAGTGCGATGAACGACGCACCCGCGAGCAGTCCGGCCAGACTGAACGGCGCGAGGTCCTCGTTGAACTGGTCCTCATCGATGGTCTCGGCGACGAGCTCGCGAGCCGAGTCGACCGCCGACGGGATCGTGATGGCCTGGATCAGGTAGCCGACGGCCGCGATGCCGAGCAGGATGAGCATCGCCTTGCCGAGGCCGCCGACGCGGCGCAGCGGCACGCTGGCCGAGAGGTTGGGCTCGTATCCGACGTAGCCGGGGGGCGGGCTGGCGCTGGGCGGCGGCGGTGGCAACGGAGAGCCGGTGTCACTCACGACGCGCCAACCTACACGCCACGCGTCACCCCGCCCGTCTCATCGGTTTGTGTCACCGATCTCGCCACATGCGGCGACATCGGTGACACAAATCCGGGAGGGAGGGCGGGGAGGGAGAGGGCCTACGCCCACCCGAGCTCGTGCAGACGGTCGTCGTCGATGCCGGCGGCGTGGGCGAGCTCGTGGATCACCGTCACGTAGATCTCCTCGGCGAGATCGTCTTCGTCCTCGCACTCCTCGCACAGGGCGAGCCGGTAGATGCTGACGACATCGGGTCCCTCGTGGCCGGTGCGCTCGGTGTGCGGCACGCCCTCGTACAGGCCGAGCAGATCCGGCTCGTCGGCGTTGCGGTCCTCGACCCGCACGACCACGTTGTCGAGCACGGGCAGCAGCTCCTCGGGCAGGTCGTCGAGGGCCTCGGCGACGAGCTGCTCGAAGCGGTACCGGGGCAGAGCGATCACGAGACGTGGCTCGTGCGCCGACCGGCTCAGACCAGCTTCAGCTCGGGGCTGAACACCTTCTTCGGGCGCAGCTCGACGGCGATCCGCTCGGCCAGCACGTGGAACGCACGACCGATCTCGCTGTCCGGTGCGACCGCCGCGATCGGCTTACCTTCGTCGCCGCCGGCGCGCAACTCGGGGATCAACGGCAACTGGGCGAGCAACGGCACGTCGAGCTCCTCGGCCAGTTCGGCGCCGCCTCCGGCGCCGAACAATTCGTAGCGGGTGCCGTCGTCGCCGGTGAACCACGACATGTTCTCGATCACCCCGCGGACGGGCAGGTTGACCTTGAGCGCCATCGCCGCGGCCAGCCGGGCGACCTTCTGCGCCGCCGGCTGCGGTGTGGTGACGACGAAGACCTCGCCTCGCGGCAGGTACTGGCTGAGCGAGATGGCGATGTCGCCGGTGCCCGGCGGCATGTCGATGAGCAGGAACTCGGGTTCATCCCAGTACACGTCAGTCAGGAACTGCTCGAGCGCCTTGTGCAGCATCGGACCCCGCCAGATGACGGCCTGACCCTCGGGCACGAAGTACCCGATCGAGATGCAGCGCACGCCCCAGGCCTCCGGCGGCAGGAGCATCTGGTCGATCACCACCGGGTCGCGGTCGGCGCCGAGCATGCGCGGGATCGAGTAGCCGTAGATGTCGGCGTCGACGACGCCGACCGAGTGACCCCGGGCCGCGAGTGCGACGGCCAGGTTGGCGGTGATGCTCGACTTGCCGACGCCGCCCTTGCCCGACGCGATCAGCAGCGGCCGGGTCCGGGAGCCCGGCTGGGCGAAGGGGATGGCCCGGCCCTCGGCGTGACCGTGGGCGTGCGTCGATCCGGCCGTGGCCGCGGCATCGCCGTGGAGTCGGCGGCGCAGGTCTTCCCGCTCGTCGTCGGTCATCACCGTGAAGTCGACCGCCACGCCGGTGACCCCGGCGAGCGCGAGCACGGCGGCGTCGACGCGGTGCGTGATCTCGTTGCGCAGGGGGCAGCCGGCGACGGTGAGCGCGATGCGGATCTCGACGGAGCCGTCGCCGGCGACCTCGACGTCGCGCACCATGCCGAGGTCGACGATCGAGCGGTGTAGCTCGGGGTCCTGCACCGGGCGCAGGGCATCGATGATCTGGTCACGAGTGGCTGGCATCGGGCTCCCGATCGGACGGCGGAATTTGCACTATCGCCATAGGTACAATACCGGGCATGGTGCGCCGGACCGCTCTACGCGCCACCGGAGGAGAGCGCGTCGATCCCATCGTGGTGACGGCCGCCCCTCCCGGGTCGGCGTTCACGGCCGCCGTGTCCGCGATCACCGACGCCTTCGGCGATCCGACCCGACGCAAGATCTACCTGTTCACACGCGACCACGGCGGGGCGGGCGGGGTGACCGTCGCGGCCGTGGCGAACGAGGTCGGCGTGCACCCGAACGTCGCCCGCCACCACCTCGACAAGCTCGCGGCCGGCGGCTACGTCGAGGTCATCGCCAGGGCGAGCGGTCCCGACGACGCCGTCGGCGGCCAGGCGCGCCGGGCCGGACGCCCGTCGAAGCGGTACACGGCCGTCGCCAACGACGTGTCGTTCGACACCGGCGTCCCGGTGCGCAGCGACGACCTCGTACTCGCCCTGCTCGGCCGGGCGCTCGATCGCCTGCCCCGCCCCGACGCCGAAGCGATGGCCGAGGAGGTCGGGGCGACCTACGGGCGGGCGATGGCGGCCGGACTCACGGGCGACGCCCTCGCCGAGGGGAAGCGGTCGCTGCGGTCGGCGATGCAGGCCGTCGCCGACGCGCTCACGGCCCACGGCTTCGCCGCCCACGCCGAGGGTCGCAACGACGGGCTGCGCATCATCAACGACCACTGCCCGTTCGGCACGGTCGCCACCGACCACCCGGTGATCTGCGCCGTCGACCGGGGCATGGTGCGCGGGATGCTGAGCGCGCTGTACGGCAACGGCGACGACGTCGAGGTCGCGACCGCGGCGAGCAAGGCCCGCGGCGACACCATCTGCGCCACCGCCGTCTGATCCTCCCCATCCGAGTGTCTTCGGGCATCCGAGTGCCTCGTGCGGGGGCCTCCATCATGCCGCACTCCGATGAGCACAAGACACTCGGATGTCAGTTGCGGGCGGCGGCGTACTCGGCGACGCGTTCGATGACGGCCGCGCTGGCCTTGGTCGGGGCGCCGGCGTCGAACGGCGGCTGCGGGTCGTACTCGATCATCAGCTGGGACGCCTCGGCGGCCGTCCGGTCGACGAGCAGCTCGACGAGGCGCAGGGCCATGTCGATGCCGCTCGACACGCCCGCCGCGGTGATGATCCGGTGGTCGAGGTGCTCGACGACCCGGTCCTCGCTCACCACCGCGCCGTAGCGCGTGAGGATGTCGCGCGACGCCCAGTACGTGGTCGCGGTCAGCCCGTCGAGGAGCCCGGCCGCGGCCAGCACCAGCGATCCCGTGCAGACCGAGGTCGTGAACGCGGTCGTCTCGTGGGCCCGGCGCACCCACGCGAGCACCTGCTCGTCGTCGAGCAGGGCGCGGGTCCCGATGCCACCGGGAAAGACGATGACGTCGGGGTTCGGGACATCGTCGTAGGTGGCATCGACCTCGATGCCGAGGAACCCGTTGTCCGAACGCACGACACCCCGCTCACGCCCGATGAACGTGACGTCGAAGCCGGGGATGCGCTGGAGCACCTCGTACGGCCCGATCCCGTCGAGGGCGGTGAACTTGGGGAACAGGGGGATCGCGATCGTGGTCATGAATGCTCCTTGAGTCGTTTGTGCGTGAAGCGGCGGCGGTACTCGTCGGGGGACGCGCCGAGATGACGGACGAACGTGCGGCGCATGGACTCGGCCGTCCCGAACCCGACGCGGGCGGCGATGGTGGCGACCGTGTCGTCGGACTGCTCGAGCTCGCGGCGAGCGCTGTCGAGGCGCGCCGCGGCGACGTACCGGGCGGGGGACAGGCCCACCTCGTCGGTGAACCGGCGGAGGAAGTGACGCTCGCTCATCGCGGCGCGGGCGGCGAGCACGCTGACCCGGTGGTCACCGCTCGGGTCGGCGTCGATCTGGTCCTGCACCCGCCGCACCGGGGCGTGACGCGCTCGGGTCCGCCACACGGGCGCGGCGAACTGGCTCTGGCCACCGGGCCGGCGGAGGAACATCACGAGCCACCGGGCCACGACGTCGGCCACCTCGACCCCGTGGTCCTCCTCGACCAGGGCGAGGGACACGTCGATGCCGGCCGTGACACCCGCCGATGTCCACACGTCGCCGTCGCGCGTCCAGATCGGCTCGACGTCGACCCGGACGTCCGGGTACTGCTCGGCGAGGCTCGCGCCCCGTGCCCAGTGCGTCGTGACCCGCCGGCCCGTCAGCAGCCCGGCGGCGGCGAGCACGAAGACGCCGCTGCAGACACCCACGACGCGGCGCGCCCGCGCCGCCATCGCCTGCACTGCGGCGACGAGGTCGACGTCCGCCGCGGCGGCACGGACTCCCGAACCACCGGGCACGATGAGCGTGTCGATCGGCGCCGCCGGATCGATCTCCGTCGCCAGGATCGTGAGTCCGCTCTCCGAGCGCGTCGGGCCGGCGCGGTGGGCCGCGACCGACACCTCGTAGCCCACTCCGGACCCCACGCCCGACTCGAGGGCAGCCGTCGCCCCGGCGAAGACCTCGTGCGGGCCGGTCACGTCGAGGGCCTGGACGCCGTCGTAGATCGCGAGGACGACGCGCCGGGGGTCGCGCGTCGTGTGCTCGCCATTGCCCAGACTGTGCCCGCTCGGGCCGGTGGCGTCAATGACACACATCCCACGATTTCCGCCACGAGGTCCCGCGGGTGACCGGCCCTCCGGACGGATACCGTCATGGCTGACCGCGGCAGAAAGGATCGGCGTGGACGTCCGAATCGGCATCACCCAGGCGCCTCGTGAGTTGACCGTCGAGATGCCCGACGACGAACGCGACGAGACCATCAAGACACTCGAGGCGGCGTTGTCGGGGGCGGAGGAGACCCTCTGGCTGGTCGACAAGCGGGGCCGCCGGGTCGGCGTACCGGCGGCGAAGATCGCCTACGTCGAGGTGGGCACGTCGGACGGCGACCGCCGCATCGGGTTCGGCTGACCCCGGTCCCGATGGACCTGCTCGACCGGCACCTGCTGTTCGTCACCGGCAAGGGTGGTGTCGGCAAGACGTCGGTGGCGGCCGGCGCTCGCCCACCTGTCGTCGCGATCGGGCCGCCGCACGCTGCTGTGCGAGATGGACGCCAAGGGTGCCCTCGCGAGCGCGTTCGACACGAACCCGCTCGAGTACAAGCCGCGCCAGGTCGAGCACGACCTGTTCCTGATGCAGATGAACACCGAGGACAGCCTCCGCGAGTACCTGCGCACCTTCGTGCGGGTGCCGCTGGTCGGCCGCATCGGGCCGCTCGCCCGCACGTTCGACTTCGTGGCCGACGCCGCGCCCGGCGTGAAGGAGATCCTCTCGGTCGGCAAGCTCGCCTACGAGGTCCGCGAACGCCACTACGACCTCGTGATCGTCGACGCCGAGGCGACCGGTCACATCGTCGCCGAGATCGCCGCCCCCCGGGTGATCAGCGAGCTCGTGCAAGTCGGACTGGTGCGGGAGCAGACCCGGTGGATGACCGACATCCTCGAGAACCCCGATCTGACCGGGCTCGTGATCGTCACGACGCCGGAGGAGATGCCGGTCGTCGAGACCATCGAGCTGATCGCCCGGCTCGACGCCGAGACCGGCGTGACGCTGTCGGCGATCGTCGCCAACCGTGTGCTGCCGGCGCTGTTCGACCGCCGTCAGGCGGAGGTGGTCGACCGGCTCGACCAGGTGGAGCCGTTGCTCGTCGACGCGGTCGGCCCCGGGGTGCGCCAGGTGCTCGCCGCCGCCCACGTCTCAGAGGCTCGGCGGCGCGTCGGCAGCCGGCACCTCGAGCGGCTGCGCGCCGGCATCCCGCCCGGCCTGCCCGTGCTCAACGTCCCCGAGCTGTTCACCAAGGCGACCGGCCGGCGCGTCGTCGCCCTCGTCGCCGAGGCGTTGGCCGACGAGTTGGACGTGGCCGCCTGATGGCCCGCCCGACGCTCGGCCTCGACGCCCTGCTGGCGAGCAAGGAGATGGTGCTCGTCACCGGGTCCGGTGGGGTCGGCAAGACCACGGTCGCCGCCGCCCTCGGCCTGTCCGCCGCCGTGCACCTCGGCGGCCGGGTCCTCGTGCTGACCGTCGACCCGGCCCGCCGGCTCGCCGATGCCATCGGGGTCGGAGCCCTCGGCAACCGGGCGAGCCGGGTGCCGGCGGCCGCGTTCACCGCCGCCGGCGTGGAACCACGCGGCGAACTGTGGGCGGCGATGCTCGACACCAAGGCCGGGTGGGACGAGCTCATCCGTCGCCACGCCCCCGACGCCGAGGTCCGCGACGCCGTCCTCGCCAACCCGCTCTACCAGAACATCACCGGGCGGTTCGTGCACAGCCACGACTACCTCGCCATGGAGCAGCTCCACGAGCTCCACGCCACGGGGGAGTACGACCTCGTCGTCGTCGACACGCCGCCGTCGCGCAACGCCCTCGATGTCCTCGACGCCCCGTCCCGCATGATCGAGTTCTTCGGGAGCCGGCTCCTGCGCTGGCTGACCGTGCCCTACCGCTCTCGCCTCTTCACCGTGGCGTCACGGCCGTTCTACGACATCGCCGATCGCGTGCTCGGCTCCCGGTTCCTCCGCGACATCGCCGACTTCTTCGTGCTCTTCCAAGCGATGGAGAAGGGCTTCGTCACCCACGCCCGGGAGGTCGAGGCGCTGCTCGGCGATCCCCGCACGACGTTCCTCGTCGTCACGACCCTCGAGACGGCGCCGGCGCACGAGGCCTCCTTCCTCGCCCGCGAGCTGGTCGCTCGCGACTACCACCTCGGCGCGATCGTGGCCAATCGGGTCCTGCCCAGCACCCTCACCCGCCGAGGCGCATTGACGAGTGCCAATCGCCTCGCGACCAAGGTCGACGACGACGAGTTCGTGCGGGCCGTCGCCGACGAGCTCGGTGGCCGCGGCGCCGCCGCGGTCGAGCCCAAGGTCGTGCGCGACGTACTGGGCGAGATCGCGACCCGGTTCCACGACGTGGCCACGGTCGCGATGCGTGAGGCCGAGCGACGGGCCGAGCTCGCCGAGCTGGCGCCGTGCGTGCTCGACGCGCCGATCCTCGACAGCGACATCTTCGACCTCAGCGGCCTCCTCTCGTTGGTCGCGCACCTCCGCTCCTAGTCGCGATCGGGCAAACTCGACAGCGATGGCCTCGTTCGCCGCCCTCGTCCGGGACACCACGACGCTCGACCGCGATCAGGTTTCGCACCTCAACCGGCTGACGTCGGAGTGGGGCATGCTCGCCGACTTCTGCTTCGCCGATCTGCTCCTCTACGTCCCGACCAAGGACGACCGCTGGCTCATCGTCGGGCAGGTCCGCCCGGCGACGGGACAGACCGTGTACCAGACCGACTGGGTCGGGAGCTACGCCAACACGACTGAGCAGGCGGTGCTCTCGTCGGCGTTCACGTCGGGCGAGATCACCGAGGGCGACGTCGAGGTGGAGACGCTCTCCGACCCCGCCCGCATGCTCGCCGTTCCCGTGTGCTGCAACGACCGGTTCATCGCCGTGCTCACCCGGGAGTGGGTCGAGCGGTCGGCGCGGCCGCCGGGGGAGTTGGAGCGCACGTACGTGCAGATCTTCGACCGCTTCGCCGAGATGATCGCCGAGGGCTCCTTCCCCTACCCGTCACGCGGCGCCGACTCGACGGCCGCACCGCGGGTGGGCGACGGGGTGATGAGCCTCGACGCCGAGGGCCGGGTGACCTATCTCTCGCCGAACGCCAATTCGGCCCTCCACCGGGTCGGCATCCACGCCAACGCGGTGGGGATGCGCCTCGCGGAGCTCGGGTTCCACGACGAGATGGTGCGCAAGGCGTACGAGCACCGGATCCCCATCGTGGAGGAGTTCGAGCAGGCCACCGACGTCGCTCTGCTGTGCCGCTGCATGCCGGTCCTTTCCGGCGGCGAGATCGCGGGCGGCGTGCTGCTGATCCGCGACGTCACCGACCTGCGCAAGCGCGACCGGTTGCTGATCAGCAAGGACGCCACGATCCGGGAGATCCACCACCGCGTCAAGAACAACCTGCAGACGATCTCGTCCCTGCTCCGCCTGCAGGCGCGACGGCTGGCGAACCCGGAGGCGAAGGCGGCCGTCTCGGAGTCCGTGCGCCGGATCCGGACGATCGCGCTCGTCCACGAGTCGCTGTCGCGTGAACCCGGCGACGACGTGACGTTCATCGAGATCGTTCGCCCGCTGCTGCGGCTCGCCGAGGAGAGCCTGCAGTCCCCCGACCGCCCGGTGCACTTCTCGCTGGCCGGCGACGGCGGCCGGATCCCGGCCCGGGTGGCGACGCCGCTGTCAGTCGTGCTGACCGAGCTGCTGCAGAACGCCGTCGATCACGGGTTCGATGAGGGCAGCGGCGGGGGCGAGGTGGTCGTCTCGCTCGACAACGACGAGAAGCACCTGCGGGTCGAGGTCATCGACGACGGCCACGGACTGGAGCAGGGGTTCGAGCTCGACACCGCGACGGGCCTCGGGCTGTCGATCGTGCGCACGCTCGTCACGACCGAGCTCAACGGGCACATCACGATGCGGGCGGCGACGGCCGACGACCTGCGCGCCGTCGGCCTCGAGCCCCGCCACGGAGCCGACCACGGAACCGTGGTCGAGCTCGTCGTCCCACTCGCCGAGTGACCAGCAAACCTCGAACTTGCATCTCGTTGGCGCGCTATGGCGCTCGATCCAGATGCAAGAACCGCGGGTTCAGACCGCGGCGGAACTCACCCCGCGGGCCCGGGCGGCCCGCTCGCGGCGGATGACCCGCCGCTCCTCCTCGGACAGGCCGCCCCAGATCCCCGAGTCCTGATTCGTCGCCAGGGCGAAGTCGAGGCACTCTCGGCGCACCGTGCACTCGCCGCACACCTGCTTGGCCTTCTCGATCTGCACCAGGGCCGTGCCGGTGGTGCCGACCGGGAAGAACAACGCCGGGTCGGTGTCGCGGCACAGGGCATGATCACGCCAGCTGTAGTCGGCGGCACCGAGGGCGAGGCTTGACGCAAGGATCGACACGGAGGTCCTCCTGAGGGCGGTCTGTCGACGACCGCAGTTGGTGGTCGGGCGCGGGAGTCCGCGCTCCCGACGGTCGAAATCTAGGCCAGGATCTGCCCATTCACAAGGGGTACCGTGCCGGGGTGACCGCGGTCATCGCCCACCGGGGCGCGTCCCGGGTCGAGCGGGAGAACACCGTGGCGGCCTTCGAGCGAGCGGTCGAGCTGGGCTCGGATGGCATCGAGCTCGACGTCCGGCGCACTGCCGACGGGATCCTCGTGGTGCACCACGACGCCGTGCTCGGGGATGGCCGCGTGCTCGTGGAGACGCCACGGAGCCGACTTCCGTTCCACGTCCCGACGCTCGCCGAGGCGCTGGACGCGTGTGCCGGGGCGTGGGTGAACCTCGAGATCAAGAACGACCCGGGCGAGCCTGACTTCGACGCCGGCGAGACGGTCGTCGACGGCGTCGTGGCGGAGCTCGACCGGCGGGGCACCGATGGCGGACCATGGCTGATCTCGTCGTTCCGCCTCGAGACCGTCGACCGGTGCCACGCCCTCGCTCCCCACGTGCCCACGGCCTGGCTGGTGTTCGAGGTCGGGCCGGAGGTCCCGAAGCTGCTCGCCGATCGCGGCCACGCCGCCGTCCATCCGTGGGTGGACACGGTGACGGAGGATGTCGTCGATCGTTGCCACGCCGCCGGCCTCGTCGTCAACACGTGGACGTGCAACGACCCCGCCCGGGCCCGCGTGCTCGCCGGCTGGGGAATCGATGGCATCTGCACCGACGTGCCCGGGGTGCTTCGCGACGCCCTCGTTCATTGAGGTTGCGCAGCGGGGAAGACGAGCTTCACGGCGTTCGGGGCGTGGTGAAACTCGAGGCGGGTCACCTCGCCGAGGTAGTCGCCGTCGACCTGATAGGGGAACGGCTCCTGATCGGGATCGACCTCGATGACGAGGTGGTCGAGGTCGACCTGTTCGGCGAGCTCGGCCGTGGGCTGCACGCCCCCGCCCCGCAGCGCGCCCAACAACGAGCGCAGGATCGCCCGCGCCTTCATCGTTCGGAACGTCACCGCAACCAGCCCGCGATCGAGCCCGGCCGCATGTGACAGGTCGAGGGGCCGGTTGCCGAGGTACGTGTACGGGTTGGTGTTGAGCACGATCGAGAAGTAGCCGTCGTCCACCACGCCGTCGTCGGTGACCACGCGGAAGTGCGGCCGTCTGCGGTCGTAGCCCCTGGCCCACGTGGCGAGGGCGGCACCGATGAACATCGGATGACCGAGCCAGCGCTTGAGCGAAGCCCGGCGTTCCACGGTGGCGACGACCGCAGCGTCGAAGCCGACGCCGGTGTGGAAGCAGAAGAACCGGCCGTTCACCCGCCCGAGCGAGATCGGACGGAAGTCGGCCGCGTCGATCCCGGCCGCGAGGAGCTCGACCGCGGCCACGGGGTCGTTGGGCAGCCCGATCGTGCGGGCGAACACGTTCGTCGAGCCGCCGGGGAGCACCCCGAGCGCGGTGTCGGACCCGGCGATGCCGGTCGCGATCTCGTTCACGGTGCCGTCGCCGCCGAGGCCGACCACGACGTCGAGCCGGCGCCGCGCCGCGTCGGCGGCGAACCGCGTGGCGTGGCCGCGCCGGTTCGTCTCGACGAGCTCGACGTCGTGATGACGGCTCAGCCGGCGGTGCACGACCACGGTGTTGCGAGCCGTCACCGACGACGCGAACGAGTTCACGACGAGGAGCATCCGCAAGCGGCTGACGGTAACAATGTCCCACCGTGAACGTGATCGTCTGCGTCAAGCAGATCCCCGATCCGGCCCAACCGGGTGAGCTGGATCCCTCCGACAACACCCTCAAGCGCGAGGGCAAGCTGATCCTCGACGAGTCGGACAGCTACGGCGTCGAGATGGCGCTCCAGCTCGTCGACGCAGCCGGCGGGGGCGAGGTCGGTCTGGTCTCGATGGCGCCCAACGGCGAGGTGTCGGGCCTGCGCACCGCCCTGGCGATGGGCGCGGCGAAGGCGGTCCTGGTGTCGGACCCCGAGCTGGCCGGTTCTGACGCGCTGACGACGGCGAAGATCCTCGCCGCGGCGAGCGGACGGCTCGGCGAGGCGGACCTGATCATCGCCGCGACGGAGTCGACCGACGGCTACACGGGCACCGTCCCGGAGCAGATGGCGGAGGTGCTGGGCTTGCCGTCGGTGACGTTCGCCAAGCACGTCGAGGTGGCCGACGGCGCGCTCAAGGTGAACCGTCAGACCGAAGAGGGCTACGACGAGGTCACCTGCCCGCTGCCGGCCGTGATCAGCGTGACCGCCGGAGTGGTCGAGCCGCGCTACCCGAGCTTCAAGGGGATCATGGCGGCCAAGTCCAAGCCGGTCGAGACGGTCACGGCTGCGGACCTCGGCGTGACCCCGGTCGGCTGGGCCGGAGCCGGCCAGGAGATCGTGGACGTCGCGTCGGCCCCGGACCGGGAGGCCGGCGAGGTCGTCGAGGACGACGGTGAGGCGCATCTGAGGATCGTCAAGTTCCTCGAAGAGCTCAAGGTCATCTGAGGAGGCGGATCGTCATGGCCATTGCCAACATCTGGGTGTTCGCGAAAATCGCCGACGGGGCAGCGGACAGCGCCACGCTGGAGCTGCTGACCAAGGCCCGGGCGCTCGCCGAGCAGACCGGCGGCACCGTCTCCGCGTTCGTCGGCGGCGAGGTCGACGACCTGGCCACGACGCTCGGCGCCCACGGGGCGGCGAAGGTCTACGAGACCGGCGACCTCGGCGGGAAGCTGCCCGGCGTCGCCGTCGCGGCCGCGATGAACGCAGTGATCGACGGAGGCGATGCTCCGGACGTCGTCATGTTCCCGCAGAGCTACGAGGGTCGCGACGTGATGAGCCGGCTGTCGGTGAAGCTCGACCGCACGGTCCTCACCAACAACACCGAGATCGCGATCGACGGCGACTCGGTCAAGGTGACCACGCCGGTGTTCGGCGGCACCAAGTTGGTGACGACGACGTTCACCGGGCCGGGTCCCCATCTCGTCGCCTTCCGGCCGAAGAGCTTCGCCGCCGAGGCGGCAGGTGAGGCGACGCCCGAGGTGGTGGCCGCACCGGTGCCCGACCTCGGCGCCGCGGGCGCCGCTGAGGTTCAGGCGGTGCACGTGGAGGAGCACAGCGGACCCAAGCTCGACGAGGCGAACGTCGTGGTGTCCGGTGGCCGGGGCCTGGGCGAGGCCGGCAAGTACGAGATGATCGAGAACCTGGCCAAGGTGCTCAAGGGCGCCCCCGGCGCATCTCGGGCGATCGTCGACGCCGGCTGGGTGCCGTACAGCTACCAGGTCGGGCAGACCGGCAAGGTCGTCAAGCCGACCGTCTACATCGCCGCCGGCATCTCCGGCGCGACGCAGCACATGGTCGGCATGAAGGGCTCGAAGAACATCATCGCGATCAACAAGGACAAGGAAGCCCCGATCTTCGGGATCGCCGACCTCGGCGTGGTCGGCGACGTGCACAAGGTCCTGCCCAAGCTGATCGAAGCGCTCCAGAGCCGCTAGTCAGCCATCGGGGCGAGTCCCGGGCTCCTCGGCGTCATGCTGCGGATCCGGCCGTAGATGAACCCGAGCACGGCCAGCGAGCCGACGATGACGCCGACCGTGGTGAGGACCTGGCGGAGCGTCCACTCCTCGTCCGACGGCTTGGCGGTCGAACCGGCGGGGGCGCCCCCGCGGAGCGGCGCGGTGACGACCGGCCCCGGGATCGTGGGTCCCGGCGCGGTCGTGGTCGGGGCGAGCCGTCGTGGGCGGCACGGTCGTCGGGGCGGCGGGAACGGCGCTCGACACGCGGCCAAAGCTCGCGGCACCCAGGACGACGAGGATCGCTACACCAGCGATCAGGATCCCGAGGCGAGCGCGGAGCATCGGCGAGAGGGTAGATGGTCGGCCCGGTCGCGGCTCGGCACTCACGATCAGGCATCGTGGTGCCCATGGCGACGGTCGACGAAACCCTGTCCGACGACGAGTACGACGAGTTCGCCCTGCTGCACGAGAACGCGGCGGAGTGGGACCTGCCGCGGGACGAATCCCTGCAGGTGGTGAGGGCGAGTGTCGAGGTTGCGCCCGGCGAGGAGCTCTCGTACATCCGGTGGGGGGCCGATGAGCCCGAGCTCGTGTTCCTCCACGGCGGCGGCCAGAACGCCCACACGTGGGACACCGTGGCCCTCGCCCTGCGCCGGCCGGCGCTCGCCTTCGATCTGCTCGGCCACGGTCGCTCGTCCCGCCGCGCCGACCGCAACTACGGACCGTGGACCAACGCCACGGCCGTCGCCACCGCGCTCGAGCGAATGCTGCCGGCCCCGACCGCTCCGCCCGCACTGGTCGGAATGTCGCTCGGCGGCGCCACCGCGATCCGGCTCGCCGGCACCTGTCCCGAGCTGTTCCGCGTCGCGGTCGTGATCGACGTGACGCCGCAGGTGAACGATGCGACTCGCCAGATGACGACCGCCGAGCGCGGTTCGGTGGCGCTGATCGCCGGGCCGCCGACGTACGAGTCGTTCGACGCGATGGCCGACGCGGCGATCGCGCTGACCCCGAACCGGCCGGCGGCGGCGGTGCGCCGGGGCGTGCGACACAACGCCCACCGCCTTCCGGACGGGCGGTGGACGTGGCGCTACGACCTCTTCGGTCCGCGACCCGAGGGCGCCGAGGACTGGTCCGACTTCTCGTCGCTCTGGGACGACGTCGAGTCGATCCGCATCCCGACGATGCTCGTGCGCGGCGGGACGTCGAAGTACGTGCTCGACGACGACGAGGCGGAGATGCGGCGGCGCCTGCCGTCGATCCGCGTCGAGGTTGTCGCCGGCGCCGGGCACGCCGTGCAGAGCGACCGCCCGCTCGAGCTGGTCCGGTTGCTCGAGGAGTTCGCCTTCGGCGGCGACTGACTTGCGGGCTCAGCCCTGGGGCTGGGTGATGTTCACCATCCAGGGGACGCCGAACTGGTCCTCACACATGCCGAACTCGTCGCCCCACATCTGCTTCTCGAGCGGCATCGACACAGTGCCGCCGGCGGAGAGCTTGTCCCAGTAGCCACGAAGCTCGTCGGCGTCGTCGCCGCTGAGGCTGATGCACATGTTGCCGGCCGGCGTGTGCTCCATCCCGGGCGGAGTGTCGGCGCCCATCAGGGTGAAACCCTGCGGGGTCTCGAGCATGCCGTGCATGATGTTGTCGGCTCCCGGCCCGTCCGGCGCGCCGTACTCGCCGAAGGTGTGGAGGACGAGCTCGCCGCCGAACACCGACTGGTAGAACTCCATCGCCTGCCGGGCGGTGTCACGGAAGCTGATGTAGGGGTTGAGGCGAGAGGCCATGCAACCCTCCTTTCGCCGACGATCGATGACGCACTTGAACGTACCTACTGCGTCTCGTCGCGGAAACGTCAGATGCCGAACAGGGCGCGGGCGTTCCCGCCGATGAACTTGGCCCCGTCTTCGGGCGGGAACGAGGCGACCAGCTCATTGAGGTCCTCGACGTACTCCGGTGTGTGGTCGGCATGGGGGAAGTCCGACGCCCACAGGAAACGGTCGGCCCCGAACCGCTCGGCGAGGGCGGGAATCGTGCGCTCGTCGGGGTCGCAGCTGATCCACACCCGCTCGCGGAAGTAGTCGCTCGGCTTGTGCTGGAGCGGCACTCGCTCGCCGATGAACGTGTGCCCGTAGACGGCGTCGATGCGGTCGAGCCAGTAGCCGATCCAGCCCCCGCCGGACTCGAGCACGACGATCTTGAGCCGCGGGAACTCGTCGAACACGCCGTAGTCGAACAGTGTCGTGAACTGGTGACGCACGCCGTCGGAGGCCTGCACCGAGGCGAGCAGCCGGAGCCGCTTGACGTTCTCCCACGGGCCCATCCGCGTGCCCTTGGTCCACTGCGGCTCGAACGTCGGGTGGATCGCGAGCGGCACGTCGAGGTCCTGGGCGGCGGCGAAGACGGGGTGGTTGTCGGGATGGCCGAGCGGCCGGCCGTCGTGGGTGAACGGCGCGACGTAGCCGCCCCTGGCTCCTTCGCCGACGGCCCGTTCGAGTTCGGCGGCAGCGGCCGCCGGGTCGCTCAACGAGAGGTGGGCGGTCGGGATGAGCCGCGGCTCGCTGGCGCAGAACTCGCAGATCCAGCGGTTGTAGGCCTTCGTGTAGGCCTGGGCGAGCGGGGCGTCGTCGACCTCGGCCTCCCACAAGAGGCCGACGGTCGTGTAGAGGATCGCCGTGTCGATGTGCTCGGCGTCGAGGAGTGCGATCCGCTCGCCCGGGTCCATCGACCCGTACGGTGCCTCGCCGAGGTACGTACGGGATGGGTCTTTCATCATCGCCGGCAGGTCAGGCGCGCCCATCGCGCCGAGCGTCGCGGGGAAACCGCGCCGGCTGAGCTGGGACCGCTCCCCACCGATCTCGAGCTCCTCCAGGCCGTTTTCGTCGACGACGATGCGCAGCGGCCGGTCACGGAACTGAGGGTCGATATAGGTCTCCCAGAGGTCGGGAGGCTCGAGGATGTGCCCGTCCGCGTCGACCGCGCCGTCGAACGCCACGGGATGGGTCTGGTGGATCGGTTTGCGGGACGCGATGGCGACCGTCATCGCGTCGACGGTATTGCCGGCCGTGACGGCCGTTCCCATCGGAGCGCGGCCTGGGCCATGCAGCACACTGGGCCGATGGCGCGAGTTCCGTACCCCGAACCGACGGCCCTCGACGAGAGCACGAGGGCGTTCCTCGACCGGCTCCCACCGCTCAACGTGTTCCGCATGATGGCCCACGGTGAGGGCCTGCTCGCGGCGTTCGCCCGGTTCGGGAACCACCTGCTGTTCAAGACACAGCTCGACCCGACGGTGCGGGAGATCGCGATCATCCGCGTCGGTGTGCTCTCGGACGCCGGCTACGAGGTGTTCCAGCACGAGCGGATCTCCCGCGACCTCGGGATGAGTGATGAACTCATCGCGGCGATCCACGCCGGGCCGGACGCCCCCGAGCTCGACGAGCTGCAGCGGCTCGTCGTCCGGTTCACCGACGACGTCGTCGTCAACGTTCGAGCGGGCGACGAGACGTTCGCCCCGCTCCTCGAACGGCTGTCGGTGCGCGAGGTGCAGGAGCTGGTCGTGACGATCGGCTTCTACATGGCCGTCTCGCGGTTCCTGGAGACGTTCGACGTCGACATCGAAGGCGTCGTCGGGTGAGCGACACCGGGCGACTACGTGGTCGCCGTGTGCTCGTCGTCGGCGCGGGCCAGAACGACCACGGCTGCGACGATCCGCCGATCGGCAACGGACGCGCGATCGCACTGCTGTGCGCACGCGAGGGTGCGGTCGTCCTCGCGGCCGATCGGGACCAGGCGAGCGCGGAGGAGACCGTGCGACTCGCCGTCGCCGAGGGAGGCACGGCCGCGGCGGTGGTGGCCGACGTGTCGCGGCCCGACGAGATCGACCGCATGTTCGCGGAGCCGCCCGACGGGGTCGTCTACAACGTTGGGATCGGTGGGCGGATGGGCCTCGACGGGATCGAGCCCGACGACTGGGACCGGGTCATGGCCGTCAACCTCCGCGGTGCAGCGCTGGTCGCGAAGGCCGCGCTCAGTTCGTTGACGGACGCCGGCTCCATCGTGTTCATCTCGTCGATCGCCGGGATGACGCCCGGCAGCCGAATCCCGGCGTACGACGCGTCGAAGGCGGCGCTGGGCGGCCTCATGCGTCACGTCGCGCTGGAGGGCTCGCGCCGTGGCATCCGGGCCAACGTCGTCGCGCCGGGTCTGATGGACACGCCGCTCGGGCGAGCGGCGTCCCGGGGCCGGCCGTCGCGTGCCGGGACGGTCGTCCCGCTCGGGCGTCAGGGCACCGGCTGGGAGACGGCGTACGCCGCGCTGTTTCTCCTCTCGGACGAGTCGGCGTACGTCACCGGTCAGACGCTCGTCGTCGACGGCGGCCTCACGGCATTGCGCTGAGCCGGGAACCGCAGCGGCGGTTCGAAGCGTCAGACCTCCATCGACTCGGACACCCACGAGATCGCGGAGGTAGCTCGATGAAGCGACTGACGACAGCAGTAGCCCTGGCGGCACCCGCTGTCCTTCTGGTGCCGGCGGTGGCCGACGCCTGTGGAGGGCTGATCGGGGAGAACGGGACGATCCAGCTCGTGCGCACGACGACGCTCGCCGCCTACAGCAACGGGGTCGAGCGTTACGTCACGGCGTTCCAGTTCACCGGCGAGGGCGAGTCGGTCGGCTCGATCGTGCCGCTGCCGGATGTGCCGACCAAGGTCGAGCGGGGCGGCGACTGGACGCTGCAGCGCCTGGCCCTCGAGGTCGATCCGCCGGCTCCGAACGAAAGGTTCCTCGCGGCCGCGTCCGCCGAAGACTCCGGCGTCGAGATCATCCTCGAGACGGAGATCGACGCCCTCGACATCACGGTGCTCAAGGGCGGCGGCGACGCGGTCGGCAAGTGGGCGCTGGAGAACGGCTTCTTCTTGTCCCCGGATGCCCCCGAGGTCCTCGACTTCTACGCCGAGCGCAGCCCGGTGTTCATGGCCGCCAAGTTCGACGCCAAGCGGGCGAAGCGGCTCGGCCAGGGCGCGGGCGACAGCACCCCGATCATGGCCACCATCCCGACGGACGCCCCGTGGGTGCCGGTGCACATCCTGCAGCTCGGCCTCGAAGACTCGCAGCGGGTCGAGGCCGACGTGTTCCTGCTCACTGACGACGAGCCCGAGCTGCTCGCCGGCGGACCGGGACTCACCGTCGAGCGCAGCGAGCAGGCGTCGTCGTCGTTGCTCGCCGACCTGCGGTCCGACGTCGGCATGAAGTGGGTGCCCGACGACATGTGGCTCTCCTACCTGCAGCTCGACGCCGATGCTGCGGACCTCGACTACGACTTGGCGGTCGCCGTCGGTGACGACGAGCCGTCGATCATGGACGCCGGGGTCGCTCCGGCATCGGCGGTCCCCGTGCGCACCGATGCGCCCGGCATGGCGCTCTGGCCGCTCGTCGCCGGGGGCTGGGCGGCGCTCGTCGCGGTCGTCGCCCTGGCCTTCGGATCGCGGCGGCGAGGGATGGTCACGCCATGAGGTGGTTCTCCCGTGCCTCCCTCGTCGCCGCGGCGGCGTTCGCCACGACCGCCGCCGGCTACGCGGTCGCCGATCGGGGCGGGACCCCCGCCGCCCCGGCGCTCGGCCCCGAGCCGGTGACGGTCGTCGTCGACGTGGAGCACAGCCGGTTCCTGCCGGACTACGTGCGGGTCGTCGAGGGCACCGAGGTGCGGTTCGTCCTGCGCAACGACGACCCGATCAACCACGAGCTCATCGTCGGCCCGCAGTCGGTGCACGACCGGCACAGCAACGGCACCGAGGCCTACCACCCGCCGAAGCCCGGGGAGCTGTCCGTCGGCCCCGACGAGCAGGGTGTGACGAGCTACGTGTTCGACGAGCCGGGCACGGTCGAGATGGCGTGCCACCTGCCGGGCCACTACGCCTTCGGCATGAAGGGTGAGATCGAGGTCGTCGCCGCCGGTCAGGCGTAGCGGGCGACGAGCTGGGTGCCGATCCGGGCCAGCAGCTCGCGCACCTCTGGCGGGTCGACCACTTCGACGTGGTCACCCCAGCCGGCGAGCTGTTCGGCGATCCGGTTCGGGTAGGCCATGCCGATCTCGACCTCGACCCGGCCGTCGGCCAGGTGATCGCGCACGACCTTGAAGCCGGTGCCGAACTGGGTCCGCAACGCGTGGACCGCGCCCGGGTCACAGCGCACGATTGCCCGCACCGACGTACGGCGCTCCTCGATCGCCGCCACCGTCCGCCGCCACGTGGTGGCGAGGTCGAAGTCGGGCGGACGCACCACGGGTTCGCCGGTGACGTCGACGGACTCGATCCGGCTGAGTCGGAACGTGCGCATGCCCGCGTCCGTGCCGGCCACGAGGTACCACATCGAGCCCTTCTCGACGAGGCCGAGGGGATGGACGAGCCGCTCGGTCCTGGTGCGGGCGCGGTCGGCGTACCCGAGGCGCACCTGGACGCCGTCGATGACCGCCCGCTGCAGCGCCTCCAGGTGGGTCGGCGGCGGAGGCGGGTGGTGGTCGCCCCAGTTGGCGGGATCGAGGACGATCGCCGCGGCGGCGGCCTCGGCGGCCGAGCGGAACGTCTCGGGGAGGGCGGCGACGAGCTTGCGCAGGGCCGCCTTGGCGTCGGGCGTGAGGGCCGCGGACGGGCCGGCGAGCAGGAACAGGGCTCTCGCCTCGTCGGCGGTCAGGCCGCTCAGGTCGGTGCGGGCGCCACCGACGAGCGACCAGCCTCCGTTCCTCCCCGCCTGCGAGTACACCGGGATGCCGGCGATCGCCAGCGCCTCGAGGTCGCGGCGCGCCGTCTTCACCGACACCTCGAGCTCCTCGGCGACCTCGGCGGCGGTGACCCGGCCGCGGGACTGCAGGAGCAGGAGGGTGGCGACGAGTCGATCCGCACGCACGACCGCATCTTCGCGCTCGAAGTGGTCACCCGATGACCACGTAGCACCCCGTTCTGTCGGTCGGTAGGCGCGCATCTGGGCCGATTCCGACCGACAGAACGGGCTCAGGAGAGGGCGAAGGCGCCGTAGCCGACCACGCGCGACGGCTCGCCGGCGGTGTCGGCCGACGTGCGCAGGTCGAGGAGCCGGACGGCGAGTTCGTGGCGGCGGGCCGCGGCGAGCAGCCCGACGACGGCCGCCGCCCCGCACGCCCGGTCGGGCGGGATCGTCTCGGCCCGGGCGACGATCGCCGCCGCCGTCTCGCGATCGAGCACCTTGGCCGTGGCGTCGTCGTGGTAGTGGCTGAGGTCGGTGCTCACCACGATGCGGGTCTCGTCCCCGCCCCACAGCGCGTCGAGCAGAGCGGCGAGCACCGGTGGCCCGTTGCGTCCGACGAGCACCGGCAGCACGGGCACGTCACCGAGCACCGCGAGGAGGAACGGGAGGTGCACCTCGAGGCTGTGCTCCGGGGCGTGGGCCGTGTCGTCGACGCCCGCGCCCGCGACCGTCAACGCCCGGGCCCGGGCGTCACCGTCGACGGCGACCGGCCCGAGCGGGGTCGCGAAGGCGTCGGCGCTCGAGAGTGCGACTCCGTCGACCGGGACGAAGTGGGCGGGTCCGGCGAGGAGAAGCCGCCGGACGGACGCCCGTGCGCCCGCGAGCGTGCGGTACGCGCTGGCGGCGATCGGACCGGAGTACCGGTACCCGGCGTGGGGCGCGATGAGCGCCTTGGGCGCGGGGCCGTCAGCGTCCGGCGCCGCCTCGGCGAGGTGGTCGGCCACAGCGCGACGCAGGCTGCCCGGTTCCGCCGGGTAGAACGAGCCGGCAACGGCCGCCGGACGCACCCAGCCGGTCACGGCGCCGGAGCGGCGCGGCCGGAACGCGACCGGCGCGTCGCGGTCGAGCCACACCGGCGCGCGCCGCGGGCCCCACGTTCCGGGTGGGCCGTCGTAGCGCCCGGGGACCTGGGTCCCACACTGCTCACACCGCCCGTCCGCCGTGAGCCGGTACGCACCGAGTTGGTACCAGTCGCGCTCGACGACCATCCATCCACAGCCCGGGCAGTACGTGCTCGACCCGGTGGTGTCGTGGACGTTGCCGGTGTAGACGTACTGCAACCCGTTGCGCCGGGCGATCGCCCGCGCCCGGGTCAGCGTCGCCGGCGGCGTGGGTGGGACGTCGAGCATCTTGAAGTCCGGGTGGAACGCGGTGAAGTGCAGCGGCACGTCGGGTCCGAGGTGCTCGGCGATCCACGCCGACATCTCGTCGAGCTCGCCATCTCCATCGTTGTGCCCGGGGATGATGAGGTTCGTGATCTCGAACCACACGTCCGTCTCATGGCGCAGGTACTCGAGCGTGTCGAGCACCGGCTGGAGGTGGCCGACGGTGACGTGCCGGTAGAAGTCCTCGGTGAACGCCTTGAGGTCGACGTTGGCGGCGTCCATGTGCCGGTAGAACTCGACCCGCGGTTCGTCGCAGATGTACCCGGCCGTCACTGCCACCGGGTGGATCCCGCGCTCGCGGCAGGCGTCTGCGACGTCGATGGCGTACTCCAGAAAGATGACCGGGTCGTTGTATGTGAACGCCACGCTCCGGCAGCCGAGCCGTTCGGCGGTGCGGGCGATCGTGTCCGGCGACGCCGCGTCGGCGAGCGTGTCGACCTCCTTGGACTTGGAGATGTCCCAGTTCTGGCAGAACCGGCACGCCAGGTTGCAGCCGGCGGTGCCGAACGACAGCACCGACGTCCCCGGCAGGAAGTGGTTGAGCGGCTTCTTCTCGATCGGATCGACGCAGAAGCCGGACGACCGTCCGTAGGTCGTGAGCACGACGCGGCCGTCCTGCACCGCCCGCACGAAGCAGAGGCCCCGCTGACCCTCGCGCATCTTGCACGCCCGTGGACACACGTCGCACTGCACCCTCCCGTCGTCCAGCTCGTGCCAGTACGTCGTCGGGACGGTGTGCGGGGCGAGGTCGATGTCGGCCGTCAGGTCAAGGTACTCCCGACGCGTAGTTGACCGCGGCGGCGGAAGCCGATACGTTCTCTGAAACGATTCAATCCACAGCCAGTTCGGGGGACGAGGGGGAAGGATGTCGGACCGGGAAGACGCGCCAGCCACGACGGTCGGCGCGCGCCCAGTGCTCTCTGTCGTCGACGTCGCCAAGAGCTTCGGCCCGACGCTCGCCCTGCACGGGGTCTCGCTGGACCTGGCTGCCGGTGAGATCCACGCCCTGGTGGGCGAGAACGGTGCCGGCAAGTCGACCCTGATCAAGCTGATGGCCGGGCTGTACCGGCCGGACACCGGACACCTGGCCGTCGACGGCGAGCCGGTCGATCTGCGCAGCCCGGCCGACGCGCAGTCGCTGGGGATCGCCTGCATCTACCAGGAGCCACTCGTGTTCCCGGACCTGACCGTCTCGGAGAACATCTTCATGGGCCAGGGCGACGGTGGCCAGCTCGTGCACTGGCGGGACATGCACGCCCGGGCGAGAGAGATCCTCGGCCAGCTCGAAGTCGACGTCGATCCTCGGACCGCGGCGTCGCAGCTGACCGTGGCCGGCCAGCAGGCCGTCGAGATCGCCAAGGCGATGTCCAGACAGGTCCGCGTGTTGATCATGGACGAACCCACGGCCGCGCTGTCGGCGCACGAGGTGGAGCGGCTCTTCCGCCAGGTGCGCCGGCTGGCCGCGTCCGGCGTGGCGATCCTCTTCGTCAGTCACCGGCTCGACGAGGTGTTCCAGCTCAGTGACGGCATCACCGTGCTCCGCGACGGCCGGCACATCTCCACCAAGCCGGTCGGCGAGGTGACCGAAGTCTCCCTCATCACGGGACATGGTCGGACGTGAGCTGTCCGACTTCTTCCGCCACGTCGCCCACGAACCGGGTGACGTCGCGCTCAGTGTCGAGTCGCTCGCCCGGGAGGGCGCGTTCGAGGACATCAGCTTCGAGGTCCGTTCCGGTGAGGTCCTCGGATTCGCCGGGCTCGTCGGGTCCGGTCGGACGGAGGTCGCCGAGGCGCTCTTCGGCGTGCGGCCCGCCGACGCCGGGACCATCCGCCGCGAGGGCGAGGTCGTCGACATCCGTACGCCCCGCGACGCCATGGCACGCGGGATCGCTTATGTGTCCGAAGATCGCCGCCGCGTCGGGCTCTCGCTGCCGCAGTCGGTGACCGCCAACATCACCCTCCCGGGCCTGCGCAAGTTCGTCTCTCGCTGGCGCCTCGTCGACCGCACCGCTGAGCGCCGCGCCGCCGACGTCTACCGCCAGCGGTTGCGGATCATGAGCCCCTCGCTGCTCACGCCCGTCGGCCACCTCTCCGGCGGCAACCAGCAGAAGGTGATGCTCGCCAAGTGGCTCGAGACGAAGCCATCCGTGATGATCTTCGACGAGCCCACCCGCGGCATCGACGTCGGCACCAAGGCGGACGTTCACGAGCTCGTCGGGGAACTGGCCCGAGCCGGGGTCGCGGTGATCCTGATCTCGTCCGATCTCCCGGAGGTGCTCGCGATGAGCGACCGGGTGCTCGTCATGCGGGAAGGCCGGCAGATGGGGATCTTCGCCGGCACCGACCTCGAGCAGGAGCGCATCATGACCGCCGCGGTGGGGATCACGTGATCACCGAGCCGGAGGTCGTCGTCCTCGCCGGCGAGCGGCCGGTTCGCCGGTCGCGGGTCCAGCCGGAGCGGCTGAAGGGCCTCACCCTGCTCGGCGTCCTGGCGTTCGCCGTCGTGCTGTTCAGCCTCGTCGTCGACGACTACCTCAGTTCGCGGTTCGTCGGCCGGCTGCTCATCGCGGTGTCGATCACCGCCGTCGTCGCCGCGGGCGAGACCCTCGTGATCGTGACGCGCAACATCGACCTGTCCGTCGGCTCGACCGTCGGGGTCGCCGCGTTCCTCACGGCCGAGCTGCTGGCCGACCACAACGGCCTGCCGGCCATCGTCGCGATCGCGTTCGCGGTCGGTGTCGGAGCGCTCCTCGGCTTGATCAACGGTGTCCTCGTCGCCGTCGCCAAGGTCCCGTCGATCATCGTCACGCTCGGCACCCTGTCGATCTACCGCAGCGTGCTCACCGGGCACGCCGGCGGCACGACGATCCCCACCGGCGACCTTCCGTCGTGGATCGTCGATCTGCCCCGCAGCACGCTGGTCACGATCGGCCAGTACCAGGTGCGAACCATGTTCGGACTGGCACTGATCATCGCCGTTGCGCTCCATCTCGTGCTCCAGTACGTGCGCGCCGGCCGCCACCTCTACGCCCTCGGATCGAACCCGGAGGCGGCCCGCCAGGCCGGTCTCCACGACCGGCGCATCCAGATCGCCGCGTTCGTCGCGTGCGGCGCGCTCGCCGGCTTCGCCGGGTTCCTCTACGTCGGACGGTTCGGCACGATCAACGTCACCGCGGGTGCCGGCCTCGAGCTGGCCGCGATCGCCGCCGCCGTCGTCGGCGGCGTGAGCACGCTCGGCGGTTCGGGAACGGTGATGGGCGCCTTCCTCGGCGCCGTGCTCATCGGGCTGCTCGACCAGAGCCTCGCCCGGGTTCCGCAGATCAGCGAGTTCTGGCGCGACGCCATTCTCGGCGCGCTGCTGCTGCTGGCCGTGCTGCTGGACGTGAGCCTGGGCCGCCGGCTCCGGGGGAGGACCGGGCATGGCTAGCTGGGCCCGTCGCTACACGTGGGAGCTGGTGCTCGGCGTGATCCTGCTCGCGACCGTCGTCTTCAACCTGACGCAGTCGACCGGCTATCTCGGGGTCGACAACTTCGTCAACCTCTTCCAGCTCCACATCGAGAAGGTCATCGTCGTGATCACGATGACGTTCGTCATCGTGGCCGGCGAGATCGATCTGTCGGTCGCGTCCGTCATGGCCTGGTCGGCCGCCGTGCTGGCGACCATGCACGAGCACGACGCACCCATGGTCGTCGCCATCGCCGTCGCCCTCGCCGCGGCGGCTCTGGCCGGATTGATCAACGGATGGTGCGTCGCCAAGCTCGGCCTGCCGTCGCTTGTCGTCACGCTCGCCGGGCTCATCGGATGGCGCGGTGCTGCCCGGATCCTCGTGGAGGATCGCTCGATCGGCGGCTACCCCCGCTGGTTCGAGCGGCTCGGGCAAGACGACCTCATCGGGCCGCTTCCTGTCGCGGTGGTGTTGTTCTTCGCGCTCTTCGCGATCGGGTGGGTGATCCTCCACCGCTCGGCGACAGGGCGAGTGCTGTACGTCGTCGGCGACAACGCCGAAGTCGCCCGCTACTCGGGGGTCAACGTCGTCCGGACCCGGCTGGGCCTGTTCATCGCGTCGTCGCTCGCCGCGGGGGTCGCCGGGATCCTCTTCGCCGCCCGCCTCGGGTCCGTGCGCGGCGACATGGCGAGCGGGTACGAGCTGGAGATCATCACCATCGTGCTGCTCGGTGGCGTGAGCATCTTCGGTGGCTCCGGACGGATGAGCGGCGTGCTGCTCGCCGTGCTGATCGTGCTCAACCTGCGCAACGGGTTCGGGTTGGCGAACGTCGGCGGCAACGCCCAGACCGGGGTGATCGGGGCGATCCTCGTCGGCTCGGTCATCGCCCAGAACGTCATCGATCGCATCACCAATCGCAGCCGAGCGCCGGGGACTCCGACCGCAGTCGGCCTGCCGACCGCACCCGAACGCGCATGAACCAGATCACCGATACACAGTGGGAGGAAGCATGAAGCTGAACAGGACCGCGGCGCTCGTCGCGGCGCTCGCACTCGCCATCGCCGCGTGCGGCGACGACGACGATGACGACGGCGGCGGCGCCGCCGACACGGGGGCGACGTCGGCACCCGCCGGGACGACGGCACCCGCCGCCACGACCGCGCCCGCGGCCACGACCGCGCCCGCGGCCACGACCGCACCGGGGGACACCGGTGGCACCGGGGCGCCGGCAGCCGGTGACTTCTCCAGCATCCTGCTGCCGAAGTGCACCGGCAACCCGGTCTTCGACCAGGCCAATGAGGGTGCGCGGGAGGCAGCAGCCGAACTGGGTGTCGCCGAACCCGAGTTCGTCGGCCCGGCGGCATGCACGGACACGACCGGACAGATCGAGTTCGTGACCAACGCCGTGACGCAGGGCGTCAACGCGATCATGGTCTCCAACAACGCCGGCGATCAGCTCGACCCGGCAATCCAGGAAGCCGCCGACGCCGGCATCACCGTCGTCGCCTGGGACTCGCCGATCCCGTCTGGGGCGGGCGAGAGCCTGTTCGTGGCCCAGGTGGACTTCGACGAGACCGGACAGGTGATGGCCGACATGGCCGTCGACATCCTCGGCGAGGCGGGTGGTGAGTTGGCGATCCTCTCGGCCACGCCTGAGGCGGCCAACCAAAACGCCTGGATCGCCGCGTTCGAGGAGGTCCTCGCCGGGCCGGACTACGCATCGATCGAGCTCGTCGACACCGTCTACGGCAACGACGACTCTGACGAGTCCTACAACCAGGCACTCGCCCTCATCGACGAGCACCCGGACCTCAAGCTGATCATGGCTCCCACGACGGTCGGCATCGCCGCCGCCGCCAAGGCGATGCAGGACGAAGGCCTCTGCGAGGACGTCAAGGTCTCCGGACTCGGACTCCCGGCCGAGATGCAGTCGTACACCGAGAACGGATGCGCGCCGAAGTTCGCCCTGTGGAGCTTCGTCGACCTCGGATACCTCGCGTTCCAGGCCACGTACGGCATCGCCACCGGTGCCTTCGAGGCCGAGGAGGGGGCGACGTTCACCGCCGGCCGGATGGGTGAGTACACCATCGAGAAGGATCCGACCCGCGAGAACGGCCTGCGGATCGTCATGGGACCGTTCAGCGAGTACGACGAGACCAACGTCGCCGAAGGCTGACCAAGACGTGAATCGCGTCGCCTTCCGCCTCCAGGTCCGCTCCGAACTGATCGACGAGTACCGCGCCCACCATGCCGCGGTCTGGCCCGAGATGCGCGATGCGTTGCAGCGGTGCGGTTGGCGCAACTACTCACTGTTCCTCGACGGCGACGGCGTGCTGTTCGGCTACTTCGAGACGCCGGGCACGCTCGCCGCCGCCGTCGCGGCGATGCAGGATGAGCCGGTCAACGCACGATGGCAGGCGCTCATGGCGCCGTACTTCGCGACCGGCGACACGCCGGCCGACCAACAGATGCGTGCGCTCGAAGAGGTGTTCCACCTCCCGTGAGCGAGAAGGGAGTGCAGAGATGACGAGAGAACAACGTGTCGCCGACGGAATCAACGACCTCGAGATCGAGCTGCCGTCGTGGGCGTTCGGGAACTCCGGCACGCGGTTCAAGGTGTTCCCCCAGCCCGGAGTGCCGCGTGGATCCCTTCGAGAAGGTCGCGGATGCGGCCCAGGTGCACACGTTCACGGGTGCCGCTCCGAGCGTGGCGTTGCACATCCCATGGGACAAGGTCGACGACTACGACGAGCTGGCCAAGCACGCCGCCGAGCACGGCGTGCGCGTCGGCACGATCAACGCCAACGTCTTCCAGGACAACGACTACATGCTCGGGTCGGTTGCCAACCCCGACCCGCGCATCCGGCGCAAGTCGATCGACCACCTCCTGGAGTGCGTCGACATCATGGACACGACTGGGTCTCGTGACCTCAAGCTGTGGTTCGCCGACGGCACGAACTACCCGGGCCAGGACGACATCGTCGGCCGCCAGGAACGGCTGGGCGAGGCGCTGGCCGAGGTGTACTCGCGCCTCGGCGCCGACCAGCGCATGTTGCTCGAGTACAAGTTCTTCGAGCCGTCCTTCTACACGACTGACGTCCCCGACTGGGGCACCGCATATGCCCACTGCGCGGCACTGGGAGAGAAGGCAACGGTCGTGCTCGACACCGGCCACCACGCGCCGGGGACCAACATCGAGTTCATCGTGGCCATGCTGCTGCGGCTCGGCAAGCTCGGTGGCTTCGACTTCAACGACCGCTTCTACGCCGACGACGACCTGATGGTCGGCGCCGCCGATCCGTTCCAGCTGTTCCGCATCATGTGGGAGGTGCGCCGAGGTGGCGGTCTCGATCCGGCGACCGGGGTGGCGTTCATGCTCGACCAGTGCCACAACATCGAGCCCAAGATCCCGGCCCAGATCCGATCGGTGATGAACGCTCAGGAGGCGACGGCCAAGGCGTTGCTCGTCGACGCCGACGCGCTCGCCCGAGCGCAACGTGAGGGTGACGTGCTCGGCGCCAACGCGGTGTTCATGGACGCCTACAACACGGATGTCCGCCCCGTGCTCGCCGACCATCGGGTCGACAGCGGCCTGGATCCCGACCCGGTGGCCGCCTATCACCGCTCCGGCTACCACGAGCGGGTGGTCGCGGACCGGGTGGGTGGCGCCCAGGCGGGCTGGGGGGCTTGAGAGCCTTGAACGTTTCAAGAGCGAGCTTCTCCACGGGGACCGAAATCGTTGACAGCAGCCGTGCGGCCTGCGTACCGTTTCGCCTTGAAACGTTTCACACCTCGAGGGGAACAGGGAATGGGGGACAGAGGCATGAAGAGCAGACTCAGGAGCGCGCTCGCGCTCGTCGGCAGCCTCGCGTTGGTCGTGTCGGCCTGCGGTGATGATGACGACGACGCATCGACGGAGGCGACGGACACGGGGACGACCGCGGCGGCGGAAGGCAGCGCGCCGGCCACCGAAGGTGGCGGGGACGGCGAGGAGGTGACGCTGTCGCTGCTGGTCGACGACACCGAGACCACAAACCTGTTGACCACGGGTCTCACCGAGGCGTTCACCGAGCTGCACCCGAACATCACGTTCGACATCGAGCAGCGACCGGGCGGCGCCGACGGCGACAACATCGTCAAGACCCGACTCTCCACCGGCGAGATGAGCGACGTCTTCTTCTACAACTCGGGTTCGTTGATGCAAGCGCTCAATCCCGAGGAGTCGATGGTCGAGATCACGGGTGATCCGATGCTCGACGACGTCGTCGACGCGTTCATCCCGACCGTGACCCAGAACGACAAGGTCTTCGGCGTGCCGTTCGGCACCGGTATCGGAGGCGGCGTCCTCTACAACCGGGCGATCTTCGAGGAGAACGGTCTCGAGGTGCCGCTCACCTGGGAGGAGTTCGCGGCGAACAACGACGCGTTCAAGGAGGCCGGGATCACTCCGGTCGGTGCCTCCTTCGGCACGACCTGGACCTCGCAGCTGTTCGTCCTCGCCGACTACCACAACGTCGCCCAGGCCGAGCCCAACTTCGCCGAGGAGTACACCGCAAACCAGGCCAAGTACGCCACGACGCCGGCCGCGCTCGACCAGCTTCGAGCGTCTGCAGGAGGCCTCCGACAAGGATTGGTGGAACGAGGACTATGGGTCGGCGACGTTCGAGGACGCCCAGGCGATGCTGCTCGACGGCGAGATCGCGCAGTACCCGATGCTCACGTTCGCACTGTCGTCCCTGGCGGCGCTCGATCCGGAAAAGGTGCAGGACATCGGCTTCTTCGCCCAGCCCGGGCCCGATGCCGAGACCAACGGGATGACGCTGTGGATGCCAGCGGGGGCGTACATCGCGGCGACGACCGACCATGTCGACGAGGCGAAGGAGTTCCTCGCCTTCATCGCGTCGGTGGAAGGGACCGAGGCGATGACCGCGGCGGCGGCTCCGGGCGGCCCGTACCTCATCGAAGGGGCCTCACTCCCCGACGACGCGCTGCCCGCCGTCAAGGACGTCGAGGCCTACATCGACTCCGGCAAGGTCACGCCCGCGCTCGAGTTCCTGTCGCCGATCAAGGGGCCCAAGCTCGAGCATCTCACCGTCGAGGTCGGCTCCGGCCTACGGACGGCGGCTGACGCGGCCGCGCTCTACGACGAGGACGTCGAGAAGCAGGCCCAGCAACTCGGCCTCGAAGGCTGGTGAGCTGAGCGGTGACCACCGCTGTCAGAACCTCTGACGGCGCAGTCGAGGGTGGGTCGGGCCCGGGAGCCACGACCCACCCCACACCTGCAAGGGTGCCGCGCATGCCTGGCGGCGCGCGTGCGTCACCGGTCGATGTACCCGTACTGGTTCTACGCACCGGTCGGGATCGTGTTCCTGTTCATCTTCATCGTCCCGACGGGGATGGCGTTCTTCTACTCGTTCACGCGGTGGACGCTGTTCGACTGGGAGTACGTCGGACTCGACAACTTCCGGCAGTTCTTCCGTGAGCCGGCGCTCACCAAGGGCCTGCGCAACACCCTGATCTACGCCGTCGTCACCAGTGGGTTGAAGGTCGTGCTCGGAATGGCGCTCGGCGTCCTCGTGACGTCACGGATCAGGTTGAAGGGAACCCTGCGCTCGATCGTGTTCTTCCCCGTCATCGTCAGCACGGTGGCGGTCGGCATCACGTTCGAGGTGCTGATGCACCCGACCGACGGCCTGATCAACAAGACGATCGAGCGTCGTCGGCTTCGCCGGACCGAAGTGGTTGACCGACCCCCAGATCGCCCTGCTGTCGATCGCCTTCGTCGACGTCTGGAAGGGGGTCGGGCTGGCGATGGTGATCTTCATCGCCGGGATCCTCTCGATCCCACCCGAGCTCAACGAGTCCGTGGCGGTCGACGGCGGCGGCGCCTGGGCCCGGTTCCGGTACGTCACCCTGCCGTTGAGCAAGCCGGCGACGTTCACCGTGATCCTGCTCTCGTTCATCAGCGGCTTGCGGACGTTCGAGCTGATCTGGACGATGACCGGCGGCGGTCCGGGGTTCACCACCGACGTCCTCACGTCGACGATCTTCAAGCAGTACCAGGCCGGCTTCTACGGCCTGTCCACCGCCGGCAACGTGATCCTCTTCGTCCTTGTCACGCTGCTCGTGTTCCCGCTGAACTGGTTCCTCCGGCGCCGGGAGCTGAGGTCATGAGGATCGTGCGCCGCTACTGGGTGGATGCGGTCGCGCTCATCGTCGCTTTCGTGGTCTTCGTCGTCCCGTTCGGATTCATCATCATCACCGCGGTCAAGGACCGGGCCGAGGCGGCCCGTCTCGACTTCTCGTGGCCGACCTCGTGGCACGTGTGGGGGAACATCGCCGACGTCGTGTCCGAGCGCAACTACCTCTTCGTGACGGCGATGAAGAACAGCTTCATCCTGACCGTCGTGTCCGTGGCGCTCCTCGTCGTGTTGTGCTCGATGGCCGGCTTCGTGCTCGAGCGGCGCCGCGACCGGATGGCCGCCTTCGTCAACGCGATGGTGCTCGTCGGTCTGATCATCCCGCTGGCCGTGGTGCCGACGATCTACGTGCTGCAGGAAGCGCACCTGTACGACACGCTCTGGGGACTGATGCTGGTGGAGGTCGCCATCCTCGCCCCGTTCAGCATCATCCTGTTCCGCGCCTTCGTCGCGACGATTCCGCGCCAACTCGACGAGGCGGCGATGATCGACGGCTGCTCCAGTCTCAGCCTGTTCTTCCGGGTCATCTTCCCGTTGCTCCGGCCGGTCATCATCACGGTGATCGTCACCGCGTCGGTCGTGATCTACAACGACTTCGTCAACCCGCTCTACTTCCTGCCCGGCTCGGAGAACGCGACCGTGCAGCTGACGCTCTACAACTTCCAGAGTCAGTTCATCAGCCGGTGGCACCTGCTGTTCATGGACGTGCTGCTGATCACCGTGCCCCCGCTGATCATGTTCATGGTGTTCAACCGCAAGATCGTCGCCGGGCTCGCGGGCGGCGCGGTCAAGGGGTAGACGACCATCATGGTGATCGCAGTCAGCGACCTGCGGGCGGACTACGGCGCCGAAGCGCTGGCGCTCGGTACGTCGTGCCCGCGGTTGTCGTGGATCGTCGAGTCGGACGATCCGGGGTACCAGCAGCAGTCCTACACCGTCGCCGTCGGTGACTCCGACGGCGCCACTGGCGAGACGACCCGTGAGGTCCAGTCCGCTGACTCGGTCCTCGTGCCGTGGCCGTTCGATCCGCTCCCGTCGCGTGCTCGGCGGCGGGTCCGCGTTCGGGTCGAGGGCAACGGCGGCGAGCGCTCCGACTGGAGCGACCCGCTCGAGATCGAGACCGGACTGCTCGATGCGTCGGACTGGACCGCCGTGCCGGTCACCGCCGACTTCGCCGACGCTTCGCCCGAGCGGCCGATCCGCTTCCGGCGAACATTCGCCGTCCGCCCGGGTCTGGTCCGCGCCCGCCTGTACGCGTCGGCGCTCGGCGTGTACACGGCCGAGTGCAACGGCTCGCCGGTCGGCGACCACGTGCTCGCTCCCGGCTGGACGAGCTATCGCCATCGACTGCGCTACCAGACCTTCGACGTCACTGACGCCGTGCAGGGCGGCGACAACGCGCTCGGCATGACCGTCGCCGAGGGCTGGCACCGCGGTCGGCTCGGGTTCCGCGGCGGCCGCCGCGAGATCTACGGCCGCGAGATCGGCCCGATCGCGCAACTCGAACTGCACTACGACGACGGCTCGAGCGACACGGTCGTGACGGATCGCCGCTGGCGGGCCGAGCCTCGGCCCGTACCTCTCGGCGAGCCTCTACGACGGCGAGACGTACGACGCCCGCCTCGCCGACCCGGCGTGGTCGACGCCGGACTACGACGACCGGGATTGGGCCGAGGTGCGCGAGTTGCCGTCGGTGGCCGACCGCCTGGTCGCCCCGAGCGGGCCGCCCGTCCGGCCGATCGAGACGCTCCGCCCGGTGAGCATCTCGTCGTCGCCCAGCGGGGCGACGCTCGTCGACTTCGGACAGAACATCTCCGGCCGGGTCCGCATCACCGTTCGTGGGCCGGCCGGTCAGGAGGTGACGCTCCGCCACGCCGAGGTGCTCGAGCACGGCGAGCTCGGCGACCCGGCCGCTGCGCCAGGCGGCCGCGACCGACCGCTACGTCCTCGCCGGCGGGGACGTCGAGACGTACGAGCCGACGTTCACGATCCACGGGTTCCGCTACGTCCAGGTCGACGGCTGGCCCGGCGACCTGACCACGGACGCGATCGAGGCCGTCGTCTGCCACAGCGACATGGCGCCGACCGGCACGTTCGACTGCTCGCACGACGGGCTCAACCAGCTGCACGAGAACGTCCGCTGGAGCATGCGCGGCAACTTCGTCGATCTGCCGACGGACTGCCCGCAGCGCGACGAGCGGCTCGGCTGGACCGGAGACATCCAGGTGTTCGCACCGGCGGCGTCGTTCCTCTACGACTGCCGGGGCTTCCTCGCCTCGTGGCTGCAGGACCTCGCCGCCGAGCAGCGCGAGCTCGGCACCGTGCCGGCGTACGTCCCGTGGATCGAGCTCTTCTTCCCGGTGCTGCCGGCGGCGGCGTGGGGCGATGCCGCGGTCGTCGTGCCGTGGGTGCTGTACGAGCGGTTCGGCGACGTCGAGCTGCTCCGGCGGCAGTACGACAGCATGCGGGCGTGGGTCGATCAGATCGCCGAGCTGGCCGGTGAGGATCATCTCTGGGACGAGGGGTTCCAGTTCGGCGACTGGCTCGACCCCGCCGCGCCGCCCGACGATCCCGCGCCGGCCCGGACCGACGCCGCGCTGGTCGCCACCGCCTACCACGCCCACACGGCTCGCCTGCTGGCGAGGGCCGCCGATGTGCTCGGACACGACAAGGACCGGGCGCGGTACGAGGAGCTGAGCCGATCACGTCGTCGACGCTTTCAACCGCGAGTTCGTCACGCCGTCGGGCCGTCTGGCGAGCGATGCTCAGACGGCGTACGCGCTGGCGCTGCGGTTCGACCTGCTCCCGGACGAGTCCCAGCGCACGCGCGCCGCGAGCCGGCTCGCGCGAGCTCGTGCGCCAGGAGCAGCTACTGCATCGGGACCGGCTTCGTCGGAACCCCGCTCGTCTGCGACGCGCTGGTCGACGCCGGGCTCGTCGACGACGCCTACCACCTGCTGCTGCAGACCGAGTGCCCGTCGTGGCTCTACCCGGTCTCGATGGGCGCGACCACGGTGTGGGAGCGCTGGGACAGCATGCTGCCGGACGGCTCGATCAACGTCGGCGAGATGACCTCGTTCAACCACTACGCGCTCGGCGCCGTCGCCGACTTCCTGCACCGGGTCGTCGCCGGACTCGCGCCCGCCGAACCGGGTTATCGCACGCTGCTCGTGCGCCCACGGCCGGGCGGCGGACTCACGGAAGCGGAAGCGACGCTGCGCACCCCCTACGGCGACGCCAGCGTTCGCTGGCAGCCGACCTGCCGACCGGCTCGTCGTCGACGTCGTCGTGCCGGCGGGCGCGACGGCGCAGCGTCGAGCTGCCCGACGGCTCCCCATTCGAGGCGTCCGCGGGCCGGCACCGGTTCGAGTGCCCCTACCGCCCGGCCGAGCTCGACCCGGCCCGACCGCCCCGCCCGGTGCCGCTCTTGGTGGAACCCGAGTCATGACCACGAACGTCCCCAACGTCACGTTGAACAACGGTGTCGAGATGCCGATCCTTGGTTTCGGCGTGTACCAGATCCCCCCGGAGGAAACCGAGCCGATCGTCGCCACTGCCCTCGAGGTCGGGTATCGGCTCCTCGACACTGCCGCCTCCTACGGGAACGAGGAGGCCGTCGGCCGGGCCGTGCGTAGCAGCGGCATCCCGCGTGACGAGTTGTTCGTCACGACCAAGCTGTGGATCCAGAACCCCGGCGAGGCCAATGCGAAGGCCGCCTTCGAGGGGTCCCTCGAGCGCCTCGGTGTCGATTACCTCGACCTCTACCTGATCCACCAGCCGCTCGGCGACTATTACAGCTTCTGGCGAGCGATGGAGCAGCTCCATGCTGACGGCCTCGCCCGGGCGATCGGCGTCGCCAACTTCTACCCCGACCGGCTCGTCGACCTCATCGAGCACAACGAGGTGACCCCGGCGGTCGATCAGATCGAGACGAACCCGTTCTTCCAACGCCACGCCGACCAGGAGATCATGCGCTCTCACGGCGTGCAGCTCGAGTCATGGGGCGGGTTCGCGGAGGGTCGCAACAACCTGTTCACCGACCCGACGCTCACCGCCATCGGCAACGCGCACGGCAAGTCCGTCGCCCAGGTCGTGCTTCGGTGGCTCATCCAGCGCGGGATCGTGACCATCCCGAAGTCGGTCCGCCGCGAGCGCATGGAGCAGAACCTCGACGTGTTCGACTTCGACCTGACGGACGACGAGATGGCACGCATCGCCACCATGGACACCGGAGCCTCGCTCTTCTTCGACCACCGCGACCCGGCGATGGTCAGCTGGCTCAACAGTCGACGCGACACCTGACATCGCCTCGCTGACCGGCGTCCGGATGGGGGCATGAGAGTTCGTCAGCCGGTCAGCGAACGACCTCCGTTGAGCCACCGGTAGACGCCGGAGGCGACCCGGTACACGTCGTACCCGTCTTCCGTCCGGAGGAACGTCGCCCGGTCGGGAGTCCTGAGTTGTCGCTCGAACAGCCTTGGGACCCAGACCTCGGCGGAGGTGTTGGCCGGGATCTCCACCCGCAGGTCGAAGCTGTCGACATCCTTGTTCCACTGCGATCGGATGAGGCCCTGCGGGCTGCGGTAGCTGCCTTGGACGGAGGTGAGGTCCCCCACGACGTCGGGCTTGATGACGAGCTCGCGGTACTGCGTGGAGTCCTCCGCCTCCCGGATGCCCGCCAGGCCTTCGTGGAACCACTCCTCGATCTGGGCCAGGATCATGTGGTTCCGCGACGCGCCGCGGTTCCACTGCTCCCCGACCGTCGTGAACCCGTCGGGGTTCGTGGGAGTCGGCTGGAGGAAGAACCCGTAGCTGGGCTGCGCATCCTGCTGGAGCACATCCCACAGGACGTCGCTGCGGCCGCCGTCGGTGAGCGCCCGGACGGTCGGGGCGAGACCGATCGTGCCGCCGGACAGGTGCGGCCCACCGTCACCGGACGGGTTGAAGGCGTAGATGTTCTCGACCAGGTAGTCGAGGACGGCCTCGCGGTCGGCGTCCGGAACGAGGCCGGCGTCGAGGGCGAGCGCCTGGGCCACCTGGGTGGCACCGGTCGTGCCGCCGCTACCGCCGTCGGCCGCGTACCGCTTCAGAGTCGTGTTGTAGAACTGGGCGTTGAACGCCGCCTTGATGTCCTCGGCCAGTTGCGTGTACTCGGCGGCGTCCGCGTCGTGGCCGGTCAGCTCCGCCATCATGGCCAGCTTCTCGGTCATGACGAAGTAGCCCCACGTCCCGGAGATCTGGCCGGAGGTCTGCTGGGCCGAGACCCAGTCGCTGAGGGCGGCGTTCACGATGTGGTCGGGAAGGGCGCCTGCCCCGGCATGCTGGCGAACGATGTAGTCGTGGTAGAAGACCATCTCGTCGTAGTACGTCGCCATCGTGTCGGTGTCGCCGTACAGCTCGTACAGGAACGCCGGCACGAGGATGATCCCGTTGCCCCAGTTGATCTCGTCGCCGAACTGCCCCTCATAGCCCCAGTCGTGCACGGGCACCTTCAGGGCGACGTTGCCGCGCATGGGGGTGTCGGCGATCGACTGGCCCTCGGCGAAGTGGCGCATGTGGCCGCGCAGGTAGGACGCGAGGTCGTAATTGCGCTCGATCGCCCCCATGACCATCGTGTAGTCGGCCGGGTAGGACTGCTTCTCGCGACCCGGGCAGTCGGTGAAGATCGACATCGTGTTGCTGGCGAACGAGTACTGGGCCATCCGGTGGATCCGGTTGATCCGCTCGTTCGACGTGGTCACCGCGCCGGCGGACGGGGCGTCGGCGGTCAGACGGAATCCGGTGATGAGGTCCGTCGTCACGGGATACCCCTCGGGCAGCCCGGTGACCTGGAGGAACTGCATCCCGAAGTACTGGAAGTCGGGACGCCAGGTCTCGGGCCCGCCGCCGGCGGCCGTGTAGGTGTTGAACATGTCGGTCCCTCGTCCGCCGGGTCCGAGCGATCCCTGGTTGATGAGGCCGGACCCGTTCGCCTGCAGTCCTTCCGCCGGCGCCATCCGGATCACGGTGCCCGCCGGCACCGGGGTGGTGAGGTTGAGCTGTGGCCAGCCGGCGAAGTTCTGCCCGAAGTCGAACACGTACGTTCCGGGGGCCGGGTTCGTCACGCTCTGCGGGACGAACTCTTCGACGATCCGCACCGGTGGTGCGTCGCGAGCCACGAGCTGCGTCGCGAGGTTCGGTGGTGGCGCGATCCCGGCGTCGATCCAGCCGACGGGACTCCCATCGCGCCGCGTCGCGGCGTCAGTGAGATCGGAGCCCGGCTCGTCCCAACCGATCTGCTCGCGCCGGGCGTCGTAGTCCGAACCGGCGTACCACGCGTCGGTCACGTAAGGCCCGAACGCCGTGCGCCACGAGCGGTCCGAGACGATCACGTCGGTCGACCCATTGGTGTACGTGACCTCGAGGCGGGCGATCATGCGCGGAGTCACGGCGGCACCGGCACTCGGGTCGGAGGCGGCGATGTTGTTGCCCGACCCGGTGACGAGCGCGCCCGCGGCGTGCGACTGGTCGAGGGCCGGAGTGAAGCTGATGCCCGTGTTCGGATTGGTGAGGTTGACGACCGGCGCGCCCACCGCGTGGACGATCGTCAGCGGCGTGGTCAGCGTGAGGCCGGACCCGTTGGCGCCGGCGGAGCCGACGCTCGCGATGACCTTCTCCTCCTCGTTCGCCCCGGTGTCGATCCGGATCGAGTCGCCAACCGAGAAGCCCTGCACGCTGGCGACACGCAGGACCGTGGGGCCCGGCGGCGTCTGGATGTTCTGGTTCCAGGGCCCGATGCCGTACGGCCCGGTGACGTTGGCATCGACCCACGCCGAGTCGTCGAAGCTCGGCGTGTTCCAGCCGGCGGGCGGGGTCGCGGTGATGCCTGGGAGGGTCTTCCACGTCTCGTCCGTGACGATGCGATTGCCGTCGAGTTCGGCGACGGCGATGAGGCTGCCGGCACCGCCGCCGTTGAACGGAGCGATCGCGATCACGTTCGGGCCCGGGACGAGCAGCGGCTTGATGTCGGAGATCTGCGACGTCTGCCACGCGTTGTTGCCACCGGCGGTGGCCGACACCTGGGTGCCGTTGACGTAGGTGGTGTGGCCGTCGTCGGCGTTCACGCGCAGGACCGCGGTTGTCAGCGCGGCCGGATCCGCCACCTCGAAGGACTTGCGGAGGACGATCGGGCCGGCCGGAGTGCTCGTGTTGGCGCCGGCGACGTTCCAGATCCAGTTGGCGCCGGTCAGTGACGGCGGGGGTGTGCCACCGATGACGTTCGGCGCGGCGACCGTCGTGGGGGCGGTGCCGATGTTGGTGATGACCCGCGACTCGAGGCGGTCGCCGCCGTCTCCGGTGTCGACGTTGATCGAGCCGCCCAGGTGGTAGTTGGCCGTGGAGCTGGGCATGACGTTCGTCGTGCCGGCCGGAGCGTCCTCGAGCAAGGTCCCGGAGCCCTTGAGCTGGCTCTGCCACCACGAGTACGGGTTGGTGCGCCCGACGGCGGGGTTGGTCACGCTGCGCCGGACGTACGCCGTCCAGCTGCCGAGCTGGACGCCGACGGTGTTCGACCCGGCGACCAGCTCATCGGTCACGTCGTAGGTCCGGTATTCCGCCGAGAGCTGGAAGTTCGAGTACCCGGGCGCGAGGACCTCGTCGGTCAGCTCGTGGCCGTTGACGGTCGCCTCGTGCACGCCGAGTCCCGATACGTACAACCGCGCCTTGGCCACCCGGCGGACGTCGACATCGAACTGACGGGCGAAGATGGGCAACGGCTGGTTCTCGGTGCGACCCGGGTAGTCGATCCAGCGAGCATCGCCCCAGTCGCTCTGCTCGAGGAGCCCCATCTCCCACTGGGCGGGCGCGCTCCATCCGGAGGGCTCGCCGTCGGCGTCCCACACGCGGACCCGCCAGGCGATCCGCTCCCGCGAGCTGAGCTCCGGTCCGGCGTACGGCACTCCGGACTGCGACACTGCCGGCGACCTGGCCCGAGTCCCAGATGAAGTCGCCCTGATTCAGCGCGCGGACGCTGCTGGCGGCCTGGATCTGGTAAGCGGTCTGCACGTCGGCCGGGCACGCCACGTCCGGGCCCGACTGTTGACACGGGTGCGATGCGGACGACGGCGTCGCTCTCATCCGCCACGAGAGGATCGGGCTCGGGTCGCCAAGACCGAGCAACGGGTTGTCGTAGCGCCCGTTGACGCGCAGGTCGACGACCCTGACGTTCGGAGGCTGGGCGGCCGCGGACGCATCGGGGGCAGCCGCGGCGGGCGTGGTCAAGGTGGACGCCGCGATCGCCAACACCGCCGGGACCACGATGAAGCGACGACGCCGGTGAGAGGTGGCACCACGCATTCGACTCGACCTCCTTGCGCCACCGGTAGGCGAGAACCCCCAAGCCCCGGTGACAGCGGATGTGTTCAGTTCTGTGATTTCTAACATCAGTTATCAAGTTGCGCCAGAGGCAGCCCAGGGATTTACGGGAAATCCCCCGGTGGAGTCTGTGAGGTAGAACACTCCCCGCCTCCCACCACCGGTCGGATGACGGGGCTCGCGTTACCATCGGGAGGTCGCACAGGGAGGGGCGCTTGGCGCAGCACAACAACAGCAGTCCGCAAGAGCGCCTGCGGATCGTCCAGCGAACGATTGCCGAGCGGGGCACTGTTCGCATCGACGAGCTGGCGGGTGAGCTCAGCGTCAGCGAGATGACCATTCGGCGCGACCTCGACGAGCTCGAGGCGCTCGGCGTGGCCCGCCGAGTCCGCGGCGGCGCGAGTGCCGTGGGTCCCGAGCCGTTCGCCAGCCGCCAAGCCCACAACGCCAAGGCGAAGGGACGGATCGCCGAGAAGCTGCGCCGTCTCGTCCCGGCCACAGGGACGCTCGCCCTCGATGCGTCGACCACCGTTCACCGGCTGGCGACGACGATCGAGGGCGCCCGCGACCTCGTCGTCGTCACCAACGGGCTGGATTCGTTCGATGCGCTCGGTGGAAGGCCCGGCGTGACCACGATGCTCAGCGGAGGGCTCCGCGAGCCGCGCACGGGCAGCCTCGTCGGGCCACCCGCGGTGCAATGCGCGACCGGGTTCCTCTACGACCTGTTCGTCTGCTCGGGCGCCGCCATCGATCCGGAGACCGGGACCTCAGAGGCGAGTCTCGAAGAGGCCGAGGTCAAGCGGGCCTTCGCTTCGACGAGCCGACAGATCGTCCTCGCGGTGGACCACACCAAGCTGGGCACCCGTGCCCGCGCCAGGATGTTCTCGCTCCACGAGGTCGACCTGCTCGTCACCGACTTGGACCCCGGGGACGATCGACTCGATCCGTACCGCGACCGGGTAGAGCTGCAATGAAGACGAAGCCCACTGACGTCGTCGAGGAACTGATCGTGCGGTCGAACCGGCTCGGTGCCGACCGCCGCAACACCAATTACGCCGGAGGCAACACCTCGGCCAAGGGCGACGATGTCGACCCTGTCACCGGCCAGCCGGTCGAACTGTTGTGGGTGAAGGGCTCCGGCGGTGACCTCGGCACGCTGACGGCGGACGGACTCGCCGTGCTGCGGCTCGACCGGCTGCGCGCCTTGGTCGACGTCTACCCGGGCGTCGATCGGGAGGACGAGATGGTCGCCGCCTTCGACTACTGCGCCCACGGCAAGGGCGGAGCGGCTCCGTCGATCGACACCGCGATGCACGGGCTCGTCGAGGCGCCGCACGTCGACCATCTCCACCCCGACGCCGGCATCGCCCTCGCGACGGCCGTCGACGGCGAGGCGCTGACGAAGGAGTGCTTCGGCGATCGGGTCGTCTGGGTGCCGTGGCGGCGGCCCGGCTTCCAGCTCGGACTCGACATCGCCGCGATCGCCCGCAGCCATCCGCAGGCGGTCGGCGTGATCCTGGGCGGACACGGCATCACCGCGTGGGGAGCGACGAGTGCCGAGTGCGAGGCGAACTCGCTCGAGATCATCCGGACCGCCCAGGCGTTCATCGACGCCCGCGCCCGGTCCGAACCGTTCGGGCCGGTCGTGTCCGGGCACGAACCCCTGCCGCCCGCCGAGCGGCGGGCCCGTGCCGCCGCTCCTCGCCCCGCTCATCCGTGGGCTCGGCGTCGACGGACCGGGCGCAGGTCGGCCACTTCACCGACAGCGACGAAGTGCTCGACTTCCTGAGCCGGGAGAAGCTGGCTCGGCTGGCCGCGCTCGGGACGTCGTGCCCCGACCACTTCCTGCGCACGAAGGTGCGCCCGCTCGTCCTCGACCTCCCGACGACGGCGACGCTCGACGCGGTGCGCGCCCGCCTGCACGAGCTCCACGCCGAGTACTGCGACGACTACCGCGCGTACTACGAGCGTCACGCCGAACCCGACTCCCCACCGATGCGCGGCGCCGACCCTGCCATCGTGCTCGTGCCCGGCGTCGGCATGTTCTCGTTCGGCGCCGACCAGCAGACCGCCCGGGTGGCGGGAGAGTTCTACGTCAACGCAATCAACGTGATGCGGGGCGCCGAGGCGGTCTCGACGTACGCGCCGATCCCGGAGTCGGAGAAGTTCCGCATCGAGTACTGGGCGCTCGAGGAGGCCAAGTTGCAGCGGCTCCCGCGGCCGCGGCCACTCGCCACCCGGGTCGCGTTCGTGACGGGAGCAGGATCGGGGATCGGCCGAGCTGTCGCCGAGCGGCTCGCCGCCGAGGGGGCATGCGTCGTGGTCGCCGATGTCGACACCGAGTCGGCGCGGACCGTCGCCGCCGACATCGGCGGCACCGACGTCGCATTGCCGGTCACGGTCGACGTGACCGACGCCGAGCAGATTCGCGCCGGCTTCGCCGCCGCGGTGCTCGCGTTCGGCGGCGTCGATCTCGTCGTCAACAACGCCGGGCTCTCGATCTCCAAGCCGCTGCTCGAGACGACCGAGGACGACTGGGACCGGCAGCACGACGTGATGGCGAAGGGCTCGTTCCTCGTCGCCCGCGAGGCGGCGCGGATCATGATCGAGCAGGGGATGGGCGGCGACATCGTCTACGTGTGCAGCAAGAACGCCTTCTTCGCCGGCCCGAACAACCTCGCCTACGGCGCCGCCAAGGCGGACCAGGCCCACCAGGTGCGGCTCCTCGCCGCCGAGCTCGGCGAGCACGGCATCCGCGTGAACGGGATCAACCCCGACGCGGTGGTGCGCGGGTCGGGCATCTTCGCCAAGGGATGGGGCGCCCAGCGGGCGGCCGTGTACGGCGTCCCGGAGGACGAGCTCGGGGCGTTCTATGCCGAGCGCACCCTGCTCAAGCGCGAGGTCCTGCCCGAGCACGTCGCGGCGGCCGTCTTCGCCCTCACCGGTGGTGACCTCGCGCTCACGACCGGGCTGCACATCCCGGTCGACGCCGGGGTGGCGGCGGCGTTCCTCCGCTGACCCGTGCCCACGTTCGTCGCGGTCGACCTCGGAGCGACGAGTGGTCGCGTCGTGAACGTCCACGTCGAGGAGGACGCCATCGCGCTCGACGTCGTGCGGCGCTTCCCGACGACCACGATCGCCGGGCCCGGCGGCGCGCTGGCGTGGGACTTCGCGGCGGTGTTGGCGGAGGTCCGGGCCGGGCTCATCGAGGCGGCCCGCCGCGGGCCGGTGGAGTCGGTCGCCGTCGATGCCTGGGGTGTCGACTACGGGCTGCTCGATGCCGCCGGTGACCTTCTGGGCCCGGTCCACGCCTACCGCTCGTCCCGCACCGACGGGGTGATGGACGCGGTCACGGCGCGGGTGGCCCGAGACCGCATCTACCGGATCACCGGTGTGCAGTTCCTGCCGCTGAACACCGTGTACCAGCTCGTCGCCGCGCGCGAGACGTCCGAGTACGCCGCCGCAACCAGGCTGCTGATGATCCCCGATCTCGTCAACCACGAGCTCTGCGGCAACTCGACGAACGACGTCACCGACGCCAGCACGACCCAGCTGCTCGACGTGTCGACGCGGAGGTGGAGTGACGAGCTGGTCGAGGCGCTCGGGCTACGCCGGGACCTGTTACCAGAGCTGCACGAACCGGGGACCGCACTCGGCACTGTGCGCGGCGTCGATCGGACGGTGGACGGGCTGCCGGTCGTCGCGGCGGCGAGCCACGACACCGCCAGCGCGGTCGCCGGCACCCCGCTCCGCGCGGGTGGGTCAGACGTCTACATCTCGTGCGGCACCTGGGCGCTCGTCGGCTGCGAGCGCTCGGCGCCCGTGACGAACTCCGAGGCGCTCGCGGCCAACGTGACCAACGAGCTCGGTGTCGAGGGCTCGACCCGGTTGCTCAAGAACGTGACCGGACTGTGGTTGCTCGAGGAGTGCCGCCGATGGTGGACGGCGCACGGCGAGGCGTCGAGTGCAGGTGACCTGGTCGCGGCGGCGGAACACGTCCCCGGCGGCCGGAGCGTCGTCGATCCCGACGACCCCCGGTTCGCCGCGCCGGGAGACCTGCCGGCGCGCATCGCGGCGGTCTGCGCGGAGTCGGGTCAGCCGGCGCCGGCGACGCCTGCCGAGACGACCCGTGTGATCCTCGACTCGCTGGCCCTGACGTGGCGCCGGACGGTGGCGACGATCGAGCGGGTGAGCGGCCGGCCGGCGGAACGGATCCACCTCGTCGGCGGGGGGTCGGCGATCCCGCTGCTCCGCCGGCTGTGCGCGAGCGTGTGCGAGCGCCCGGTGCTCGCCGGGCCTTCCGAGGCAACCGTCGTCGGCAACGCGATCGTCCAGGCAACGGCGACCGGTGCCCTCGCCGACGTGGCCCACGGCCGGCGGCTGGTCGAGCGGGCGCTCGCCGTCGATCAGGTCACGCCCGAGCCGGTGCTCGACTGGGACGCGCTGGCCGCCCGCCTGACCGCCCCGTGACCGCGGGCTCGATCGACGACGCCCGCACCACCAGTTCGGGGTGGAAGAGCACCTGCTGGTGCACGTGGGCCTCGTCGGAGTCGCTCTCTGCGAACAGGAGCTCGGCGGCCGTCCGGCCGAGCAGTTGGCGAGGCTGGCGCACCGAGCTGAGCGGCACCGCGGCCGCCCCGGCGAACTCGATGTCGTCGTAGCCGACGATGGCCAGCTCGCCCGGGACGTCGACGCCCATCCGGGTCATCTGCTGCAGGAGCCCGAGGGCGAGCAGATCGTTGGCGCAGAACGCGGCCGTCGGCCGCCGCGCCCGGGGCAGGCCGACCAGGCGCTCCCCGGCCCGGCGACCCTCCGCGACGTTGAGCGCCACGGTCTCGAAAACGACGAGGGCCTCGTCCGGCCGGCCGCTCGCCCGCAGCGCCTCGCGGGCCCCCTGCAACCGGTCGGCGACCTGCACGGTGCTCATCGGCCCACCGACGAAGGCGACCCGTTTGTGGCCCTGCTCGCAGAGGTGCGTGACCGCGAGGGTGCCACCCTCGACGTCGTCGACCCCGACGCTGCACCAGTCCTTTCCCGCCCCGCGGTCGACGAGGACCACCGGGATGTTCTGGCGCAGGAGCACGTCGAGCGCCGACGTGTCCTGGTCGACCGGCGTGACCAGCACGCCGCGCACTCGTTGCTGCAGGAGCAGCTCGAGGTAGTCGCTCTCCCGGGTCGCGTCGCTGTCGCTGTTGCAGATGAACACAGCCGCATCGTTGGCCCGGGCGACCTCCTCGATCCCCTTGGCCACGTCGGTGAAGAACGGGTTGGCGGCGTCGAGCATCACGTAGGCGATCGAGCGGCTGCGCCCGACCCGCAGCTGCCGGCCCGACTCGTTGCGGACGAAGCCGAGCTCGTCGATCGCCTGCAGCACGCGCAGTCTGGTCGCGGCGGCCACCAGTTCCGGTCGGTTCAGGACGTTCGACACCGTCCCGACCGAGACGCCGGCGCGAGCGGCGACGTCCTTGACCCCGGTCGAGCTACGCCTCACTGAAAGGATTCAACCACGCCCCGTCCGGAAGTGTGAGCTCTCCGTACCGGTATCCGCTCGCTCAGCTCACACTTCCGGTGGTAGGAGGGTGGTCCATGGACATCGGCGACCTCACGGTCAACCGCCTCGGCTTCGGGGCGATGCGCCTCACCGGCCGGGGCATCTGGGGCGAGCCGGCCGACCGCGAGGCGGCGAAGGCCGTGCTGCGGCGAGCGGTCGAGCTCGGCGTGAACCTCATCGACACCGCCGACTCCTACGGCCCGGAGGTCAGCGAGACGCTCATCGCCGAGGCGCTCCACCCGTATCCCGAGGACCTCGTCGTCGCCACCAAGGGCGGGTTCGCCCGACCCGGTCCGGGGCAGTGGACGCCCAGCGGGCACCCGGACCACCTCCGGGAAGCCTGCGAGGGGAGCCTGCGGCGCTTGCGGCTCGAACAGATCGCCGTCTATCAGCTGCACCGTGTCGATCCGCGCGTTCCCCTCGAGGACTCGGTCGGCGCCCTCGTGCGACTCAAGGAGGAAGGCAAGGTGCGGCACATCGGACTGTCCAACGTCTCGGAACGCCAGCTGCGGGCGGCCCAACGCCTCACGCCGATCGTGTCGATCCAGAATCGCTACAACGTCGCCGATCGGGGGTCCGAGGCGCTCGTCGATCTGTGCGCGCAGGAGGGAATGGCGTTCCTGCCGTGGGCGCCGATCCAGGACTTCGAGCGTCAGCGTGCCCTCGCCGGCATCGCCGAACGTCACGGTGCAACGCCGACGCAGGTGGTCCTGGCATGGTTGCTCGCCCGGTCACCGGCGATCGTTCCGATCCCCGGCACGTCCTCCGTCGAGCATCTCGAGGAGAACGTGGCCGCGGCCGCGATCAAGCTCAGCCCTGACGATGTGGCGACGCTCTCCAAGCGCCGATTCGGGCGGCGGTGATGGCAGCCGATCTCGACCTCGTTCGTCGCCTGGCCGGCGCCGACCACGGGCTGGCCGTGGTCGCGACGACGCGGCCTGACGGCACCGTCCACGCCTCGGTCGTCAACGCGGGCGTGCTCGCCGACCCGCTCACGAACGCACCGGCCGTCGGCCTCGTGGCGGGAGGAACGGCACGCAAGCTCGACCTGCTGCGGACGGCGGGGCGGGCCACGATCGTCTTCCGCGCCGGGTGGGAATGGGTGTCCGTCGAGGGTCCGGTGCGTCTGATCGGGCCCGATGACGAGGTCGCCGGCTTCCCGGCCGAACGCCTCCCGCAGTTGCTTCGTGACGTGTTCACCGCCGCCGGCGGCACCCATGACGACTGGGACGAGTACGACCGGGTGATGGCGGCCGAACGTCGCGTCGCGGTCCTTGTCGAGCCGGCTCGCATCACGTCGAACCGGTGAATGGTCAGATGCCGACGCGCTCCGGATGGAGTTGAGCGTCGGCGAGACGTAACCGCGCGCCGATCGCGGCGAGCATGCGCCGGCACACCGACGGCACGCTCGTGAGCAAACTGGCGAACTCCTGCCGCGAGAGCACGAGCAGTCGCAGGTCCGTCAGCGCGGTCACGGTGGCCACACGCGGGCCGCCGTCGAGCAACGCCATCTCGCCGAAGAAGCCGCCCGGTCCGATCGTGCCCACCTCCTCACTGGCGATCGTCACGGACACCTCACCCTCGACGACCACGAAGCAGTCCGTCCCGGTGGCACCCTCGCGGCACAAGACCGCCCCAGCCGGCGCCTCTAGCTCGGTGGTGATCCGCGCCAGCTCCCGGAGCTCGGAGTGTGAGCACGCCCGGAACAGGCTCACCTCCCCGAGTCGGTCGATGCGCGCGTCGTGCTTGTTGAACATCTCGCCCCTCCCTCGTGGCTCGTCCGGGCGGCACGATACGCCAGTGAGCCCGTGCATCCGACATCGCGAGATCGGTCCGGCGCTCGTGAGTTCGTCCGCGCCGGGACCGATCCAGTAGACCATCGGGCGGACGGACGGCGATCAACGAGGGAGGGATCATGGGACATTCGACGCGGAGATGGCGCGCGCTCGCGGCGGTGGTGGTGACAGGGGTGAGCGTGGTGGCGTTCAACTCGTCGGTCTCACCGGTGGCGGGCGAGGGCCCGGTGCAGACGTCGAGGACGTCGGCGTGCTGCGCCTTCACCTGTCGGGTACGGCGCAGCACGGTCACGTTCACGCCGAGCGGGGCGTCGCAGGACCAGCCGACGGTGACTCAGCCGATCAGCGTGACGAGCAAGTGCGGCGCCTCGACCAGCGGTCCGCTGGTCACGATCACGATGTCGGCGGCAGCCAGGGGCTCGGGCTCGTCAGCAACGGACTCGGAGTCCGTCAGAAGAACACGTGCGTTCGGCCGAAGGTCGCGTCTCGGGCAACGAGAAGGTGACGCATCGCTCTCGGCACGTGGTTCGACGAGCGACGTTGTCGTCGCCGACGCCGAGCTCGACGTCGAGGGCAAGTTCGACGCGTCGCTCGATGTGTTGCTCGACAGCCCGCTCACGGTCAACTCGGACATTGCAGAGTGCGTCCGACAACGGACCTGACTCGGGTGTCGGCGACAACGACCGTGTGGTGCTCTCCGCTGAGCAGCTGAAGCGTGAAACCGTTCCGCGCCCTGACCCTCAGCGCCCACGCAGGTGAAGTGAGCCTCGAGGGCGGAGGCGACGGCTCGTACGCGCAGTACGCCGCCGACGGCAAGGTCGGCCCGATCGGGATGTCCATCGGCGACGGCACCGCCGACACGATCCTCCGGCTCGTGCAGCCGCACGAGTTCGCCGACGACCTGTTCTGCGAAGAGACTCGGAATGCCGCCGTGATCGGTGGCTCGGCCACGTCCGCGGTCGTGACCCGGCTGCCCAACGATGGCGGACAGGCGTGTGAGGACGTCGGCGTGACGTTCGAGATCGACGACGAGGGCGTCCTCCTCGACAAGGGGACGACCGGCATCAACAGCGGTGATCCGCAGTTCGTCAATGCGCTGGTCGAGATCGTCTGGGCTCCTCAGGACGCCGCGGTCCCGCTACCGAACCGGGAGATCAACTTCCATCCGGATGAAGATCCCGACGACTTCGAGACCGTGCAATGGTGCGTGTCCTGGGATCCCGTCGCCCAGACGGCCGTTCACCCGCCGGACGCCCGCTTTCCGGGCGGCGTGCTCCCGTGGTGTCTCGTCGACGAGCACATCCAGCTGCAGAGCAACAACCAGGTCGTCCAGATCCAGCTCTACCACGGCGACGGTGATCCGAGGTGGCAATGACGATCAGCGAGATGCGTCCGTTCCAACCGTCTCGGGATGCGCGACGACGCCGAGCCTGGTGAACAAGCGGGCCGCCTCGTCGGCAGCCGGCTCGTCGCTGCCGGTCGGGACCGGGAACGGCATCGCCGCGACCGTCTGCAGGAGCAGGCTGAGCTCGTACTGGAGCCCACGCGCCCTGGCCGAAACTATGCCCGCGACCAGCTCGCCGGCTGCGTCGTCGAACCGACCCATGGCGATCAGCGCTTCAGCGGCGAAGCGGGCCCGAGCCGGGTCGAAGATCGACACGTCGTCGTTGGTCGCGTTGACTGCGTTGGCCAACATGTCGAGGGCATCAGCGGGTCGCCCGGCCCGGGTCAGGCAATCGGCAACGTAGAGCGACGTCTCGTACACCGAGGCGCCCTGGCCCATCGTCGCGAACTGGTCACGTATCCCGAGCAGGCTCTCCACGGCACCGGCGGCATCACCCGCTCCGGCGCGCAGACGGCCCCGGTGCATCTCGGCGAACGCCGCGAGCCCGCGGTGGCCGGACGCGCGGAGCACGCGACTCGCTTCGCGCAAGACCGGCTCGGCCTCATCGAGTCGGCCCTGGCTGACGAGCACCTCGCCGATGTTGGCATCCGTCGCCGCGGCGTCGATGACGTTCCCGATCCGCGCGTGGGCGTCTCGCGATCGCTCGTACAGCTCGAGTGTCTCCGACCAGCGACCTTCGAAGAACGCCTGAATACCGAGATTGTTGGCGAGTCTGGCCTGCCCTTCGAGGTCGCCGACCTCCTCATAGAGAGCGAGCGAGCGCTCGGCCCACTCGCGTGCGTCGGAGCGGCCCAGCATCGTTGCCGCCCACGAGATCACATTGCTGGCCCTCGCCTGGGCGAGGAGCGCCTCGGACCTCTGGCCCTCGTCCATCGCCCGTTCACCCAGCTGCATCGCCTCGTGCACGTGCTCCTGACGTTGGCGGACGACGGCCGCGAACGCCAGGGCGTCCGCACGGGCGCCCAGTGGGGCCCGACCGTCGACCCGGTCGAGCAGGGTGCGGGCCATGGTCGTTGTGCGGAGCGCGACCGAGTATGAGCTGGCCCGCTCGTGGGCGTGCGCCCGTCGGAGCAGCAGTCCGGCCCGCTGGACGGGGTCGCCTCGGATCAGCCGCGTCGCCCGGCCATACGCGTCAAGGGCGTCGTCGAGCAGGCCGGCGCGGTCACGCACGTCGCCGAGCTGGACCCAGCAGTCGAACTGTTCCTCGACGGTGATCTCGGGGAGGCGCCGACTCGCATCGAGCGCCCGTTCGAGCTGTGCCGCGGCGTCGCCATTCGCGTACGCCTGCCGAGCCACAGCGGCCGCCCGTCGCGAGTAGTGCCACGTGCGGGCGGCGTTGCCGGCACACCAGAAGTGGTGGGCGAGCATGTCGGCGTCGACGTCAAGGTCCTCCGAGATCCGTTCGAGAATCTCGGCGGCGATCGCGTGCAGCCGAGAGCGGGTCCGGTACGCCATCCGCTCGTACACGACATCGCGGACGAGGCCATTGTGGAACCGCAGTCGCGTTTCGTCGTCGCGGTCGAAGTATCGCCCCAACTCGACGCGGGTCGCTTCGTCGAGCTCGAACGAGTCGGCCCGCATGAGCTCGACGAGCACGGCCCGGCGAAAGCTGCGGCCGAGCACCGAGGCGTAGGCGAGGACGCGTCGCGCCGGCGCGGTCAGCGCGTCGATCTGGGCCGCGATCGCCGCGTTGATCGACTCCGGCACCGCCTCCATCGGACCGAGGGTGCGGACCGCACGCGCCGTCTCCTCGATGAAGAGAGGACTGCCCGCCGCTCGGGCAACGAGCGTGTCCAACTCGTGTGGTCGCAATGGTGCGGCCTCCGTGACGAGCTTGGCCAGGTCGCGGACGGCCGCGTCTTCGAGCGGGCCGACAACGAGCCGTTCACCCTCGGCTGGGGCAAAGCCACCCTCGGAGTCTCGTCGTGTCACGATCAGCAGGCACGGGTCGACGGCGTTGGCCGAGGCGAGGCGGGAGAGGAGGTGCGCGCTCGACTCGTCCATCCACTGCGCGTCCTCGATCACGATCGCCCGTGGGCCTGGCTCGACCGCCCGGAACAGGTCGATCAGGACGTCAGCCGTTCGGTCGGGGCGGTGGCGATCGGCGATCGCGTCGCTCTCCGGCGTCGCCGGCGCATCGACGTGGGCCACCGCGCCGAGGAGGGCCGCGAACGGCGCCTGCGTCGGCGCGACGCGGGCGAGCGTGTCGACGAGAGCGGCGGTCATCGCCTCGTTCTCGCCACGCTCCACGCGAAGCAGCCGGCGGACCGGGTCACGGAGCGGGCGGTAGGGAGTCGTGGCTCCGTATGGCTCGGCCCGCACCTCGAGGAACGGCGTGACGCCGGTTTCGGCCAGTGCTTCCTGCACCAGACGCGACTTCCCCAGCCCGGACGGTCCGCTGACCGTGACCACGCCGCCGTGTCCTTCCTGGAGGTGCCCGAGCGCCTCGCGCAGTTTGGCCAGCTCGACCGTCCGACCGACCAGTGGCAGCTGTTCGCCCCGGCTCCGCGGTCCGAGCACCTCGCCCACCTCGTAGAGGGTCTGCGGCTCGCGCTTGCCCTTGAACGTGAACGGACCGACGGGCCGCGCCGCCCGCACCGTGCGCGCCTGCTCGAGAACGTTCGGATGGGCGTACACGGCGCCAGCGGGGGTCTGGGCGGCGATCCGCGCGGCGGTGTTCGTCGTGTCGCCCATCGCCGAGTAGGCCGCGCGCCACGGTGTGCCCAGTTCCCCCGCAAAGACGTGCCCCCGGTTGACGCCGACCTGCACCGGACAGGGGAGCGGAGCGGCCGTGATGCGCGCGAGCGCCCGCAGCATCCGTCCCTCGTCGTCCTCGCTTGCTGTGGGGACGCCAGCCGAGCAGACGATCTTTCCGCCGTCACTATCGACGTCGATCGTGAGCATCGTGACCCGCTCGCGGTGCAGGATCTGCTGCACCGTGCGGACCAGATCGTCGAGGCCATCGGCGGCCGTGTCCATTCCGCGGGCGAGCAGCTCCGCCATCCCGGTGAACCGGATGAACGCGATCGTCGCGATGCGATGTCCGGGCTCCGGTCTGGCGGTCAGCGTGTCGGCGAGCTCCTCCGGCAGCAGCGACCGAAAGATGACGTCGGACACAGGTGGGCGCTCGTCGCGCCCGACTGACCCGCCCGGTGCGCGCCGCCAGCGGAGCTCCCGATGGGCCGCATCGTGCGGACCGGTCGCTGCCGCCGGCAGCTGCGCGGCCGTCGCGTTGGTGACCAGGATCTCACCGGCCTTCGCCGTGCTCTCGGCAGCGATCGTCGCCGCGACAGCGGGTCCGGCGGCGATCAGCTCGCGCGTGGGCGCCCCGACCAGGAAGAGATGGATGTCGCCGCTGTGGATCCCGACGGACATCGACAGGCGCAGCCTGCCCACTGACGTCGGCGTGCCGGCCGCGCGGCGTAGTTCACGCCGCATCTCGACCGCCGCCCCGGCGGCGTTCTGCCGCGTGCCCCTCGCCCGTGAACAGGAACAGCAGCGCGTCACCACCGAACTTCAGCAGCTGCCCCCCGCGGTCGGCCGCGACCTCGAGCATCCCGCCGAAGACGCCGCTGAGCGTCTCGACGAGCTCCTCGGCGCCGATGCGACCCCGTTGGGCGAGGCGCTCCGACAAAGCGGTGAAGCCGGAGATGTCGGCGAAGCACAGGGAGCCATCGACGACTCGCCACCGGCGGGCGGGCTCGTCGAGCATCCACTCGATCGCCACGTCGGCCACGTGCCGGCGCAGTGTCCCGCCGGCGCGTCTCCGCGCGTCGTCACCGCCCACGATCGAAGGCCTCCCTCCCTGTCCGCGTCCGTTGCAGTATGTCAGGGACCTGCGTCGAGCGGTTGACACGGATCGTGACAACCTGTCATGATCCGTGACATGTCGGTGTCACCGACCGAGCGGGTGGGGGTGTGGTCCACGCACCGCGCCGACATCGAGGCGCGCATCGTCGATGCGTACATGGACTTACTCGAGTCGGCGAGCCCCAGCGGGGTGTCGATGCCGGCGGTAGCCGAGCGGGCCGGCTTGAGCGTGCGCACGCTGTATCGGTACTTCCCGAGCAAGGACGACCTCCAGCGGGTCGCCGCCGGCTGGTTCGAGCGGCGGGCCCTCGAATTGATGGCCAACCCGCCGAGGCTCGACATTACGAACGTCCACGAGTACCTGCGGGTGCTCTGGACCGATCTGGCCGCGCGGCTGCCGGCCGTCCGCGTGCAGCACACCACGCCCGACGGCCGGCTGCTGCGAGCAGAACGGCTGCCGCAGAGCCGGGTCCAGGTCGACCACGCGCTCACCGACGAGATCATCGGAAAGCGGCGCGGCGAGATCATCGACCTGGTCGTCGCGGTGACGTCGTCGTCGATGTTCCTCGAGCTCGTGGACCGGATGGGCCACGAACCGGCACGGGCGGCCGACCTGGTCGCCGATCTGATCGACTTCGTCGTCGAACATGAGACCGGCCGGGCGGCCGGGAAAACGGAGGGAGCACCATGACCACCACGGGAGAACCGCGCCGAGCTCGAGTTCGTCGCCCCGGGTCCAGGGACCTGGGAGCGCGACGTGTCGCACTGCGCACCGTCGGCGACCAGCGTCTTCCAGCGCGTCGCATCGACGACGATGACGGACGCCTACCGCGACGTCTTCGCCCAGTGGGGCGCCCCGCTCGAGACGATGGACGTCCGCTTCGTGCACGGCCGGATGTACCGGCGCCTCGTGCCGCTCGTCGGCGCCGACAAGTCCGGGACCGCCGCCGCCCAAGCCGGTGCTGTGGGCGGCGACGCGGCTCCACCCGGCATTCCGCCGCCGTGAGCGCCTCGCCCGCAAGGCGCTGGCCGACCGGCCGTACATCGGCGTGGTCGACGGCTGGTTGGGCGGCGAGCGCGACACGTGGGCCGACCGCAACCTGGCGCTGCAGGCCATCGACCCGACGGACCTCGACGACCACGACCTGGCCCGGCACCTCGAGGTCCTCGACGAACACCTGCTTGCCGGCTGGCACCGTCACCACGAGCTCCACGGCAGTGATCTCGGTCCGATCGGTGATCTGCTCGCCCATGGCCAGCGGTGGGGACTCGATCCTGTCGCTCTGATGGAGTTGCTGAGTGGCGAGTCACCGGCGACGCGTGAGGGCCGACACTTCGGACGGCGCATGGCCGACGCGGGCCCACAGCTGCCGGCCTCGATCCAAGGTCCATCTCCTCGCTCGACGAGGTGCGGGCCGTGCCGGCGGCGGCGCAGGCACTCGACGAGTACCTCGAGCGGTTCGGATGGCGGGTGGTCACGACCTATGACCTCGAGGGCCTGACGATCGGGGAGCTCCCGAGCGCGACCTGTGCCTTGATCAAGGCGTGCGCGACCGACGTGGCCGAGTCTTCTCCGAGTGACCCGAGCACGCTCCGGGCCGTCGTCCCACCGGCCGATCGGGACTGCTTCGACTCGCTACTCGCGGACGCCCGCGCGCGCCTACGGGATGCGTGACGACAACGGTCCGCTGACCGCCGAGTGGCCGATGGGCCTGTTGCGCAGGTCCTTCCTCGAGGCCGGACGCCGGCTCGCCGCTCGTGGCCGGCTGGCCGACGAGCGCCACGTGTTCGAGCTCGACACCCCCGAGTTGGCGGCTGCGCTGCGCGATCGCCGCGACCGTTCCGCAGGAGCGGCTCAGCTCGTACTCGAGCCCACGTGCCCTGGCCGAAACTATGCCCGCGACCAGCTCGCCGGCTGCGTCGACGAACCGACCCATGGCGATCAGCGCTTCAGCGGCGAAGCGGGCCCGAGCCGGGTCGAAGATCGACACGTCGTCGTTGGTCGCGTTGACTGCGTTGGCCAACATGTCGAGGGCATCAGCGGGTCGCCCGGCTCGGGTCAGGCAATCGGCAACGTAGAGCGACGTCTCGTACACCGAGGCGCCCTGGCCCATCGCCGCGAACTGGTCACGTATCCCGAGGAGGCTCTCCACGGCACCGGCGGCATCACCCGCTCCGGCGCGCAGACGGCCCCGGTGCATCTCGGCGAACGCCGCGAGCGAGCGGTGGCCGGACGCGGCGGAGCACGCGACTCGCTTCGCGGAAGACCGGCTCGGCCTCATCGAGTCGGCCCTGGCTGACGAGCACCTCGCCGATGTTGGCATCCGTCGCCGCGGCGTCGATGACGTTCCCGATCCGCGCGTGGGCGTCTCGCGATCGCTCGTACAGCTCGAGTGTCTCGGACCAGCGTCCTTCGAAGAAGGCCTGAATGCCGAGATTGTTGGCGAGTCTGGCCTGCCCTTCGAGGTCGCCGACCTCCTCATAGAGAGCGAGCGAGCGCTCGGCCCACTCGCGTGCGTCGGAGCGGCCCAGCATCGTTGCCGCCCACGAGATCACGTTGCTGGCCCTCGCCTGGGCGAGGAGCGCCTCGGACCTCTGGCCCTCGTCCATCGCCCGTTCACCCAGCTGCATCGCCTCGTGCACGTGCTCCTGACGTTGCCGGACGACGGCAGCGAACGCCAGGGCGTCGGCACGGGCGCCCAGTGGGGCCCGACCGTCGACCCGGTCGAGCAGGGTGCGGGCCATGGTCGTTGTGCGGAGTGCGACCGAGTATGAGCTGGCCCGCTCGTGGGCGTGCGCCCGTCGAAGCAGCAGTCCGGCCCGCTGGACGGGGTCGCCTCGGATCAGCCGCGTCGCCCGGCCATACGCGTCGAGGGCGTCGTCGAGCAGGCCGGCGCGGTCACGCACGTCGCCGAGCTGGACCCAGCAGTCGAACTGTTCCTCGACGGTGATCTCGGGGAGGCGCCGACTCGCATCGAGCGCCCGTTCGAGCTGTGCCGCGGCGTCGCCATTCGCGTACGCCTGCCGAGCCACAGCGGCCGCCCGTCGCGAGTAGTGCCACGTGCGGGCGGCGTTGCCGGCACACCAGAAGTGGTGGGCGAGCATGTCGGCGTCGACGTCAAGGTCCTCCGAGATCCGTTCGAGAATCTCGGCGGCGATCGCGTGCAGCCGAGAGCGGGTCCGGTACGCCATCCGCTCGTACACGACATCGCGGACGAGGCCATTGTGGAACCGCAGTCGCGTTTCGTCGTCGCGGTCGAAGTATCGCCCCAACTCGACGCGGGTCGCTTCGTCGAGCTCGAACGAGTCGGCCCGCATGAGCTCGAAGAGCACGGCCCGGCGAAAGCTGCGGCCGAGCACCGAGGCGTAGGCGAGGACGCGTCGCGCCGGCGCGGTCAGCGCGTCGATCTGGGCCGCGATCGCCGCGTTGATCGACTCCGGCACCGCCTCCATCGGACCGAGGGTGCGGACCGCACGCGCCGTCTCCTCGATGAAGAGAGGACTGCCCGCCGCTCGGGCGACGAGCGTGTCCAACTCGTGTGGTCGCAACGGTGCGGCCTCGGTGACGAGCTTGGCCAGGTCGCGGACGGCCGCGTCTTCGAGCGGGCCGACAACGAGCCGTTCACCCTCGGCTGGGGCAAAGCCACCCTCGGAGTCTCGTCGTGTCACGATCAGCAGGCACGGGTCGACGGCGTTGGCCGAGGCGAGGCGGGAGAGGAGGTGCGCGCTCGACTCGTCCATCCACTGCGCGTCCTCGATCACGATCGCCCGTGGGCCTGGCTCGACCGCCCGGAACAGGTCGATCAGAACGTCAGCCGTTCGGTCGGGGCGGTGGCGATCTGCGATCGCCTCGCTCTCCGGCGTCGCCGGCGCATCGACGTGGGCCACCGCGCCGAGGAGGGCCGCGAACGGCGCCTGCGTCGGCGCGACGCGGGCGAGCGTGTCGACGAGAGCGGCGGTCATCGCCTCGCTCTCGCCACGCTCCACGCGAAGCAGCCGGCGGACCGGGTCACGGAGCGGGCGGTAGGGAGTCGTGGCTCCGTATGGCTCGGCCCGCACCTCGAGGAACGGCGTGACGCCGGTTTCGGCCAGTGCTTCCTGCACCAGACGCGACTTCCCCAGCCCGGACGGTCCGCTGACCGTGACCACGCCGCCGTGTCCTTCCTGGAGGTGCCCGAGCGCCTCGCGCAGTTTGGCCAACTCGACCGTCCGACCGACCAGTGGCAGCTGTTCGCCCCGGCTCCGCGGTCCGAGCACCTCGCCCACCTCGTAGAGGGTCTGCGGCTCGCGCTTGCCCTTGAACGTGAACGGACCGACGGGCCGCGCCGCCCGCACCGTGCGCGCCTGCTCGAGAACGTTCGGATGGGCGTACACGGCGCCAGCGGGGGTCTGGGCGGCGATCCGCGCGGCGGTGTTCGTCGTGTCGCCCATCGCCGAGTAGGCCGCGCGCCACGGTGTGCCCAGTTCCCCCGCAAAGACGTGCCCCCGGTTGACGCCGACCTGCACCGGACAGGGGAGCGGAGCGGCCGTGATGCGCGCGAGCGCCCGCAGCATCCGTCCCTCGTCGTCCTCGCTTGCTGTGGGGACGCCAGCCGAGCAGACGATCTTTCCGCCGTCACTATCGACGTCGATCGTGAGCATCGTGACCCGCTCGCGGTGCAGGATCTGCTGCACCGTGCGGACCAGATCGTCGAGGCCATCGGCGGCCGTGTCCATTCCGCGGGCGAGCAGCTCCGCCATCCCGGTGAACCGGATGAACGCGATCGTCGCGATGCGATGTCCGGGCTCCGGTCTGGCGGTCAGCGTGTCGGCGAGCTCCTCCGGCAGCAGCGACCGAAAGATGACGTCGGACACAGGTGGGCGCTCGTCGCGCCCGACTGACCCGCCCGGTGCGCGCCGCCAGCGGAGCTCCCGATGGGCCGCATCGTGCGGACCGGTCGCTGCCGCCGGCAGCTGCGCGGCCGTCGCGTTGGTGACCAGGATCTCACCGGCCTTCGCCGTGCTCTCGGCAGCGATCGTCGCCGCGACAGCGGGTCCGGCGACGATCAGCTCGCGCGTGGGCGCCCCGACCAGGAAGAGATGGATGTCGCCGCTGTGGATCCCGACGGACATCGACAGGCGCAGCCTGCCCACTGACGTCGGCGTGCCGGCCGCGCGGCGTAGTTCACGCCGCATCTCGACCGCCGCCCCGGCGGCGTTCTGCGCGTGCCCCTCGCCCGTGAACAGGAACAGCAGCGCGTCACCACCGAACTTGAGCAGCTGCCCCCCGCGGTCGGCCGCGACCTCGAGCATCCCGCCGAAGACGCCGCTGAGCGTCTCGACGAGCTCCTCGGCGCCGATGCGACCCCGTTGGGCGAGCCGCTCCGACAAAGCGGTGAAGCCGGAGATGTCGGCGAAGCACAGGGAGCCATCGACGACTCGCCACCGGCGGGCGGGCTCGTCGAGCATCCACTCGATCGCCACGTCGGCCACGTGCCGGCGCAGTGTCCCGCCGGCGCGTCTCCGCGCGTCGTCACCGCCCACGATCGAAGGCCTCCCTCCCTGTCCGCGTCCGTTTCAGTATGTCAGGGACCTGCGTCGAGAGGTTGACACGGATCGTGACAACCTGTCATGATCCGTGACATGGCGGTGTCACCGACCGAGCGGGTGGGGGTGTGGTCCACGCACCGCGCCGACATCGAGGCGCGCATCGTCGATGCGTACATGGACTTACTCGAGTCGGCGAGCCCCAGCGGGGTGTCGATGCCGGCGGTAGCCGAGCGGGCCGGCTTGAGCGTGCGCACGCTGTATCGGTACTTCCCGAGCAAGGACGACCTCCAGCGGGTCGCCGCCGGCTGGTTCGAGCGGCGGGCCCTCGAGTTGATGGCCAACCCCCCCAGGCTCGACATTACGAACGTCCACGAGTACCTGCGGGTGCTCTGGACCGATCTGGCCACGCGGTTGCCGGCCGTCCGCGTGCAGCACACCACGCCCGACGGCCGGCTGCTGCGAGCAGAACGGCTGCCGCAGAGCCGGGTCCAGGTCGACCACGCGCTCACCGACGAGATCATCGGAAAGCGGCGCGGCGAGATCATCGACCTGGTCGTTGCGGTGACGTCGTCGTCGATGTTCCTCGAGCTCGTGGACCGGATGGGCCACGAACCGGCACGGGCGGCCGAGCTGGTCGCCGATCTGATCGACCTCGTCGTCGAACATGAGACCGGCCGGGCGGCCGGGAAAACGGAGGGAGCACCATGACCACCACGCGAGAGCCAGGTCGAGCTCGAGTTCGTCGCCCCGGGTCCGGGGACCTGGGAGCGCGACGTGTCGCACTGCGCACCGTCGGCGACCCGCGTCTTCCAGCGCGTCGCGTCGACGACGATGACGGACGCCTACGGCGACGTGTTCGCCCAGTGGGGTGCTCCGCTCGAGACGATGGACGTGCGGTTCGTGCACGGCCGCATGTACCGGCGCCTCGTGCCCCTCGTCGGCGCCGACAAGACCGGACCGCCGCCGCCGAAGCCGGTGCTCTGGGCGGCGACCCGGCTGCACCCGGCGTTCCGCCGCCGCGAGCGTCTCGCCCGCAAGGCGCTGGCCGAGCGCCCGTACCTCGACGTCGTCGCAGGTTGGTTGGGCGGAGAGCGCGACACGTGGGCGAAGCGCAACCTGGCGCTGCAGGCCATCGACCCGGCGGACCTCGACGACGACGAGCTGGCCCGGCACCTCGAGGTCCTCGACGAACACCTGCTTGCCGGCTGGCACCGTCACCACGAGCTCCACGGCAGCGATCTCGGTCCGATCGGTGATCTGCTCGCCCATGGCCAGCGGTGGGGACTCGATCCTGTCGCTCTGATGGAGTTGCTGAGTGGCGAGTCACCGGCGACGCGTGAGGGCCGACACTTCGGACGGCGCATGGCCGACGCGCTCACAGCTGCCGGCCTCGATCCAAGGTCCATCTCCTCGCTCGACGAGGTGCGGGCCGTGCCGGCGGCGGCGCAGGCACTCGACGAGTACCTCGAGCGGTTCGGATGGCGGGTGGTCACGACCTATGACCTCGAGGGCCTGACGATCGGGGAGCTCCCGAGCGCGACCTGTGCCTTGATCAAGGCGTGCGCGACCGACGTGGCCGAGTCTTCTCCGAGTGACCCGAGCACGCTCCGGGCGCTCGTCCCACCGGCCGATCGGGACTGCTTCGACTCGCTACTCGCGGACGCCCGCCGCGCCTACGGGATGCGTGACGACAACGGTCCGCTGACCGCCGAGTGGCCGATGGGCCTGTTGCGCAGGTCCTTCCTCGAGGCCGGACGCCGGCTCGCCGCTCGTGGCCGGCTGGCCGACGAGCGTCACGTGTTCGAGCTCGACAGCCCCGAAGTGGCCGCGGCCCTGCGCGGGAGCCCGCATCCGGACGCGGACGAGGTGGCCCGCCGAGCCGACGAGCGGGTGCGAGAGGCGGCCGCCGAGCCGCCCAACGTGCTCGGGCCGGTGATGGCGCCGCCGGACACGTCGGTGTTCCCTCCGGGCATCCGGCGGGTGATGAACATCATCATCGCCGCGGTGTCGAACCTCGAGGTGGACCCGAACGTGGTCGCGCCCGACCTCCATGGGCTCGGGATCGGCTCCGGCGTGCACCGGGGGATCGCGCGGGTGGCCACCGATCCCGACGAGGTGCTCGATGCGATGGAGCCCGGCGACGTGCTCGTCGCTCCGTGGACGGCACCGACCTACAACGCGGTGCTGGCGATCGCTGGTGCGGTGGTCGTCCAGGAGGGAGGCCTCCTCTGCCATGCCGCCGTCATGGCGCGTGAGCTCGGCATTCCGGCCGTGATCGGCTGCCGCGGCGCGATGGAGCTCATCGGCGACGGCGATCTCGTCGACGTCGACGCCGACAGCGGCGAGGTGCGGGTTGTCGAGCGGAGTCAGGTCGTCTCGAGCCCGGCTGGCGCCGTCAGTTGACCTCCTCGGGGTCGGGCACGGTCACGGACACGGGGAGTGACCGCTGCCGGCCGAATCGGTTCGACACTTCAACCTCCAAGGTGTGCGACCCGGGACCGAGCCAGGTGGTGTCGATGACGAACTCACCACCCCAGTCCACGCCGTCGATGAAGAGCGTGGCCCACCCCCACTCGTCGCTCGCCGGTGAGATTGCATAGACCACGTCGAACTGGCCGGCGACCGTTGCCCCGTCTTGTGGGCTGGTGATCGTCACGGGTGGTGTTGGATTGCTGACGTTGACGGTCCGAGTGGCACCGGCGGTATCCCCCCAGACGTCCTCGACGATGACCTTGATGGTGTGCGGCCCGTTGGGAAGCAGCCTGGTGTCAAATTCGAGGGACTCCAATGGCGCCCCGTACCGGTCGACGAACTGGCCATCGACGTACAACGTGGCGTCCTCGATCGGTGACGTGGTGGAGCTGGCTCTCGCTTCGATCTCGACGGGGACGACACCGCGAACGATTGCTCCATCGACCGGGCTGGTGATGACGACTGACGGCTCGCGACGCACCGCCCGCGAGGTCGGCGATCGGCCGACCTCGTTGGTCGCGTTCACCCCGAAGGTGTAGGACTGCTTCGGGTCGAGACCCTCCCACCGGAAGTTCGTGATGGTTCCGCCCGTCATCCTCACGGTGCGGGTCGCGCCGTCGGATCGGACGATCGTGTAGTGGCGGATGATCGCGCCGTTGTCAGCGGGGCGGGTCCATGTGACTCGGACCGCGCGGTCCAACACCTGAACTTGCGCGGAGCCCGGAGCGGCGGGGGGTCTCGGGGCGGGGGCGCCGAACCTGATCGCGACGGTGGCACCCGAAGATGTCTGACTGGTGACGGTGATGCGAACTCGTTGTGGCGTGGTCCAACTGCTGCCTGCCGGGAGATGGGTATCGATGAAGTCGTCATATCCGTAGCTCTCGGGCGAGGCGTCGAGCACCTGCGTCCGGCCGCCCGCGGCCTGGAGCCGGATCTGCACCCCGGCCGCTCCTGCGGCGATGCCGCTGTCCGCCCCGGTACCCCTGCGGTATTCCAGCCAGTAGGTCGCGCTACCGGCCCTGAGGCGGATCGCCTTCACGCCGGGGCCAGTCGTCTCGTACGGGGCCAGCGTCAGGGTGCGTGTCGAGGTCGCCGTCGTTGAGCGCTGGAGCCAGCCGAGCCGGCTCTTGGAGTAGGCGTTGTAGTGGCCGGACCATCGGCTGCCCATCGTGTCGGTCACGTCGCCGTACTCGAGGACCAGGCAGTTCGACGACCAGGTGACGATCATCATCGCCCGCTGGCAGACGCGCAAGCTGGCGTGGGGCAGGCCGAGGTTGTGACCCTGCTCGTGCATCACGACCGTCTTGCCCAACGTGTTGAACAGCCACACGTACTTGCCTGGCATGTAGCCGAGGCCGGCGGCTGAGGTGGAGCAGGGCACGTACACGACGAATCGTCCGAAGCGGCTCAGGTCGTAGCCGCGCCGGCGAGCCGCCGCGAGCGCCTGGTCCCGGATCGCGAACGCTCCATCGAAGCAGTCCTGTGGTGGGCGCACCTTGAGCCACGGCGTCACGGTCCCCGACACCGTGTAGCGCCCGTGGGACACCTCCTGGAACCAGGCTCGGCTGTCGGTGATCACGCTCCTCGTCGTCGTGGCCATCGTCGGGGTCGCCGGCGGGCGTGTCCCCCAGTACACGCGGAGCACGAGCACCCTCGTCGATCGAGGGGTCGCAGCCGAGACCGCTGCGGCCGCTGTCGAGACCCGGATGTTGTCGACCGTCAACGAGTACGCGTCGCGAGGCGTGCCGCTGACGTGGACGACGCTCCCGACTGCGGGGGCGGGATCGTCGATCCCGTCGAGCCACCACGTGCGGTTCGCGCCACGAACGGCGTAACGGATGTGCTCGCCCGGACTCGTGTTGACGACCACCCGCTCGAGAACGCCGGTGACCGTCACCGGGCGGGTTCGCCCGTCGACCTCCGAACCGCCGGCGCCGGCGTGGCCGGAGCCACTGCCGATCGTGGCGACGGCCGACACGGACAGCAACGCCGCCGCCAGCGCGGAACGCATCCTCATCGGTGACCCTCCCTCAGATCCCGCCCAGGCTCACCAGAGGTAACGGACCGCCCGCTCACGTTCCGGTGGAAGCAGCCAGCACCCTACGCCACGCGTACCGCTGCCCGCGGGACTCGGGCTCCGGGGTTTGGTGGGTCACGGGTCGGCGACGGTCACCGACACCTCGGGCGACGGTACGAGCCGAGGGGGCTGTAGGCCTCGACCTGCAGGGTGTGCGAGCCGGCCCCCAACCAGCTGCGTGTCCAGGACCAGTGGGTCGCCGTAGGCGGCCGCGGTCCAGTGCGTGCCGTCGACCAGGAGATAGACGCTCTGCCACAACGGCCAGTCCGTCGGGGTGAGCGCGTACGCCACCTCGACTTGACCCGTCACGACGTCGCCGTCGCTCGGACCGGTGATCGTTGCCGTCGGCGTCGGATTTTCGACCGTCACCGTCCGGGTGACACTGGCCGCGTCCCACTCGAGGTCCACGACCTCGACGGAGAGGGTGTGCGGTCCGTTGGCGAGCGCTCGGGTGTCCCACTCGAATGGTCCCCACGGCGCCCCGTCGTCCTGGGCCACGTAGTCGCCGTCGACGTACAACGTGGCGTACTGGACCGGTGAGGCGGGCGTGCTCGGTTCGGCGTCGATCTCGATGGGGACCACACCGTGGACGGTGGCCCCGTCCGCCGGGCTGGTGATCTCGACCGAGGGTCGATTGGTCAGCGGGCGTACCGGCGGGGAGGTCGCCGCGGCTGACGTGCCGCCTTGGCTGACCGCCCGCACCGAGAACCTGTACGTCTGATCCGGGTCGAGCCCTTCCCACGTGTAGCTCGTGCTGAGCCCTCCGGTCGTGATCACGCCGCGGGTTTCGCCGTCGGTGGACCGGGTGATCGTGTAGCGCCGGATGATGGCGCCGTTGTCGGCAGGACGGGCCCAGGTGATCCGGGCGGCGGCAACCCTGGCCTGCGCTTGCACCGAGCCCGGCGCGCTCGGTGGTCTCGGCGCGCCGGCGCCGAACCGGATGGCGACGGTCGCGCTCGTCGATGTCTGACCGGTGACCGTGATCCGGACTTTTTGGGGCGTGGTCCAGCTGCTGCCGGCCGGGAGATGGGAGTCGGCGAAGTCCTCGTAACCGATGGTCGACCCCGGTGCGGCGTCGAGCAACTGCGCCTGGCCGCCCGCGGGCTGATATCGGATCTGGACGCCGGCGGTACCTGCAGGCATGCTGCTGTCGGCCCCGGTGCGGGTCCGGTACTCCAGCCAGTACGTCGCGCTTCCCGCCTGGACGCGGATTCCCTTCACGCCCGGTCCGGTCGTCTCGTACGGGGCGAGCGTGACGGTGCGGGTTGAAGTCACCGTGGTGGAGCTCTGTAGCCAGCCGAGCCGGGACTTGTAGTACGAGCCGAAGTGTCCCGGCCGCCGGTTGCCCATCGCGTCGATCTCGTCGCCGTACTCGATGACGCTGCAGGTCGAGGACCATGTGACCGACCCCCACACGCCGCTCGTGCACCCGCGTGACGAGGCGTGCGGCAGACCCAGGTTGTGGCCCTGCTCGTGCATCACGACCTGCTTGCCCAGGGTCGCGAACAACCACATGTCACGGCCCGGCATATAGCCGAGCCCGAGGATCGAGCCCGGCGAGCACGGCATGTAGACGACGACTCGTCCGAAGTTGGACACCGAGTAACCCGCTCGGCGGGCCGCCGTGATCGCTTGATCGCGCACGGCGAACGCCCCGTCGTAACAGTCGCTCGGCCGGGAGACCTTGAGCCACGGCGTGACGGTCCCGGACACCGTGTAGCGCCGGTGGGACACCTCCTTGAACCACGCTTGGCTGTCGGTGAGCACCTTCTGCCTGGTCGTCGCCGCCGTCGGTGCGGCCGGCGGGCTGGCCGACCAGTACACGCGGAGGACGAGAACTCGCGTCGACGGAGGCGTTGCCGCCGCCACCAAAGTTGATGACGAACTCTCCGCGGCCTGCACCCGAAGCGTCGCGACCGTCAGCGTGTACGCATCGCGCGGTGCGCCGGTGATCTCGACCAGAGTCCCAGCGGCCGGCGCCGGCTCGGCGAGCCCATCGAGCCACCACGTCCGGTCGGCGGCGCGTACGGCGTACCGGATGTCCTCGCCCGTCTCGGTGTCGACCACGAGGTGCTCGAGAACGCCGGCGACGGTGATCGGACGACTGGGAACCGCAACCGTCGAACCGGCCGCGCCGGCGTGGCCGGAGCCGCTACCCACCCTGGCGACCGCCGGCACGCCCAGCAGTAGCGCCAGCAGCACAAAACGCACCCTCATCGGTGATCCTCCCGCAGATTCCGCCTCGCTCACCGGACGAAGGGACCGCCCGCTCCGTTCCAGGTGAAGCCCCCGCAGTCTAGGCCGCCATCATCGGACCCCGTGGCGGCCGCCCCGCGAAGCACGGGGTTTCCCGTATTGAAATACGTCCAGGATCGTTTACCTTGGACTAAGTTACCGACGGGTAACCCGACCGCCTAAGCCACACCGTGGCTATCGGGGAATCCGCGGTACGAGGAGCGTACTGACCGTGCAACCGAACTCCGTCCTCGATGCAGAGGGCGTCGAGCCTCGGCGAAATGCCGACGCCGGCCGCGAGCGCGATCACGAACTGCGCGCCGCGCTGTACGGCATGGAGGCGCTGGCACGCGGCTTGTGCGAACACCGGGAGCATCTGGCCAGCGCGCAGGTTGACGAGCTGATGATGGGCCTGGTCGCCGAGATCCGGCGGGTGCGCGGCCTCGTGGCCGGTCGGGTCGGCACGCCGCGTACGTTCGATATCCGGGCCGCGATCCTTCCCGTCATCTCCTGCGCCCAGGCTTCCGGCGCCGATGTGCACTGCTCGGTCCCCTCCGGCGTCGATGTGGTCGGCCGGCGCAACTGCACGGCCCAGGTCGTCGTCGCGTTGCTCGACAACGCCCGCAAACACGCCGCGTCGTCGCCGGTCGAGATTCGGGTCGTGGACGCCGCTGACGCCGTCTCGCTGTACATCGAGGACAGAGGCCCCGGCATTCCCGAGTCGCTGCGCGATCGGTTGTTCGAGCGCGGCGTGCGTGGCGACGACAGCACCGGCTCCGGGCTCGGGCTGTGCGTCGCCCACCGCCTGATGGCCGAACAGGGAGGGACGATCGAGGTCCACTCCCGTCCCGGTGGCGGTTCGTCGTTCGTGTTGCGCTTCCCCCGTCCCACACCACGATGACCACCCGGGTGCTCGTCGTCGACGACCACGCCCTGGTCGCAATCGGGCTCCAGTTGGCGTTGTCCGCTCGTGGCTGGGACGTCGAGAGGACGGATGGCCCCAGGGCATCCGACATCATCGAGCATGCCAGCCGCTTCGAACCGAGGGTCGTGCTGCTCGACATTGACCTCGGGGCCGAGATCGGAACGGGCATCAACCTCATCGCACCCCTGCGCGCCACGGGCGCTCACGTGGTGATGCTCACCGCCGAGACCCGCCGCGCGGTGCTGGCCGCCTGCCTCGAGGCGGGAGCAGCCGGCTGGGTCGGCAAGGGTGTCTTCCTCGACCAGGTCGTCAGCTCGCTGACGGACGTGCTCGACGGTATCCCGCTGATCGGGTGCGCCGCTCGGGAGGCGATGATCGACGAGCTGCGCATCGAGCGGGCCGGCCAGCGCAAGGCGCTCACGCCGTTCGAGCGGCTGACGGCCCGGGAACGTGACGTGCTCGCGGCCCTCGTCGACGGACTCTCCGCCGAAGAGATCGCCGAGACCCAGTTCGTTGCGCTCACCACAGTGCGCTCACAGATCCGATCGGTGCTGCAGAAACTCGGCGTGCGCTCACAGCTCGCGGCCGTGGCCCACGCCAACCGCGTCGGCTGGAAGCGCGACCGCCCCACGCTCGCCGTCGCCTGAGCATCTCAGGCCCACCGGTCGAGCTCGTACGAGCGCATCTGGGCGCAGATCTTCTCGGCGGTTGAGAACGATCGCGCCGAGATTGCCGTGAGCCACTACCTGCGTGACCTTTGTCCGGACGATGGTGATGCCGAGGTCCAGAGTGCGGAGCATCCCCACTCCGAGGAGCAGGGATGCTCCGATCGCGGCCAGATCACCTTCCGAGGCCAGATGCCCCAGGCTTCGGATGCTGAGCACGCTCGGGCTGTCCGCCAACAGTCCAGCGTGCCCGGTGATCCATCACCCGGAAGGTGACGGGATAGGCCGAGACTTGTGTGCCGCCAGCCTCGCTGAACGACTGCCGGCGCGACTCCTCAATCCTGATGAATCTGGCATTCACGACCGCACACCCACCAGCGCCTCGGCGATGGCCGTGACGTGCTCGTGGTCGGTGCCGCAGCACCCGCCGACCACCCGCAGATCGGGCAGGATCGAGTGCAACCGCCCGTACCAGCCGGCGAGATCGGCCACGTCGCCACGGTCGAGCTCGGTCGCCACGTCGAGCTCGGCATGGCTGCAGCGCGAGGCGTTGGCGCGGATCGCCTTCACCCGTGCCAGCCACTCGGCGCCCGGGGTGAGCTGCTCGGCGAAGTGCGTCGGGTGGGCGCAGTTGACCATGTAGTAGGCCGGTGCAGCATCGGTCGCGTCGTCCGTGCGAGCGATCGCGTCCCCGAGCGGCTCCCCCGACGGCAAGGCCCCGTCGGTCTCCACGGTGAACGAGATCACCACTGGCAGGCCGACCGAGCTGGCCGCTCGGGCCACGCCGATCGCCTCGTCGACGTAGGTCATCGTGACGGCAGTCATCATCGCGGCACCCGCCTCGGCGAAGGCACGCGCCTGCAGACCGTGGTATGCCGCCGCCTCGGACGCCGACATGGCCTCGCCGACCACGTAGCCGTCACCGCGTGGGCCCACGACGCCATCGACGACGTGCCCCACCGGGCCACCGGGACCGCTGGTGGCCAGCTCTCGCACGAACTCGACGGCGCGTCGGTTGACGGCGGCGAGCCGGATCGGGTCGTAGCCGAGGCGTGCGCCCCAGTCCAGGTTCGCCCGCCACGTGGGCGTGTCGACGATCACGGCGACGCCGAGTCGCCGGCCGAGGTCGAGGTACGGCTCGTAGTAGGCGGCGAGCGCGGCGCGACCGGGCTTCGTGTCGAGCAGCGGGAAGGCGGCGAAGTCGGGCAGATCGATCCCGTGCTCGTAGACGAGCGTCGTCTCGAGCCCGCCGTCGGTGACGGTCAGCGGTGCGGAGAGCTGGGGCAGGGCCATGGGGTTCCTCCTTGTCGGGACCGGCTGACGGCCGGTCGTCGGTGTCGCAAGGGAGGCGTGAGACCGGATCGCACGACGTGAGGTCGGCGTTCACGCCAACCGGAGCGTGGTCGATCACGGCCACGTCCCACTCTCACGAGGAGCACCCGACATGTCCATCCGAACGTTCATCCCCAAGTTCATCCTGGCCACCGCCGCCGCCGGCGGTCTGGCCCTCTTCAGTGCCGGTGCTGCCGGTGCGTCGGCCGTCACGTCGTCCAGCGGCGAGAGCGCGAAGACCGTGCTCGACCAGCTGTGCAGGGAGCGCGGCGGCCAGCCCGTGTACACGCCGTACGCGATCGCTCGTTGCCAGGGCGCCCGCGCCAACAAGGGCTTCGACACCGAGCTGCAGACTTGCGAGGACCTCGCCGACGGCAGGTTCGTCGTCACCATCGGCGTGCCGCACATGAACCGCGCCACGTGGGCGTGCATCGCGACGTCGCCCCCCGCATGACGTCGCCGGCCGGAGCGGTGCGCAGCCGCTCCGGCCGGCCGACGGCGCGATCCGTAGGCTGGCGCCGTGAGCGGGGATGCGGCTGCTCGGTCGTGATCACGAGCTCGACGACGTCGACCGCCGGCTGAAGGCCGGCCGTCTCGTGACGGTGATCGGGCCCGGCGGCGTGGGCAAGACGGCCCTCGCTGACGACGCAGTGGCGCGCGCCGCGGATCGCTTCGCGCTCGGTTCACGCCGCATTGACCTCACCCGCGTCGACGCGGCCGACGCTGTCCCGGGAGCGCTCGCCGCGCAGCTCGGCTACGAGTCGTTCCAGGCGTTGCTGGACGCGCCCGGCGATCGCAATGTGCTGCTCCTGGTCGACAACTGCGAGCACCTCCTGGAGGAGGCGGCCCGCACGATCGGGCGCATCCTCGAGGTCTGTGAGCAGCCGACCGTGCTGGCCACCAGCCGGTCGCCGCTGGAGCTGCCGGGCGAGTCCGTGGTGGCGCTGGCGCCGTTCGAGGTGCCGATGGTCGGCACGCCCGATCCGCTGGCCTGGCCGGCGGTGGAGCTGTTCCTCGAGCGTGCCCGCGACGCCGGCGTACGCATCGATGGTGCCGACCTCGATGCCGTCGTGGACCTGTGCGGCCGGCTGGACGGGCTCCCGCTGGCGCTCGAGATCGCCGCCGCGCGAGTACGAACGATGAGTCCGGCCGAGATCGCCGAACGCCTCCGCCAGGGCACCGACGTGCTCGACCGGCCGCGGTTCCGCGGCGCGACGCGCCACCGCAGCGTCGCCGAGACGATCCGCTGGTCGTACGACCTGCTCGGCCCGGCCCAGCGCGAGCTGCTGGAGCACCTCGCCGTGTTCGCCGGACCGTTCGATGCGAGCGCCGCCCGCCGGCTGGCGGGCTTCGCCGGCGACGACCCGCGCTTCGACGCCCTGGTCGACGAGCTCGTGCACGCGTCGTTGGTCGTCGCCGACACGTCCGGCCCGTCGACGCGGTATCGAGTTCTCGAGAGCGTGCGACGGTTCGCGCTGGACCGGCTCGCGGCACGCGGCGGGCGGGACGCAGCGTTCGACCGCTTCGCCGATCAGGCGCTGGGGCGCGCTCGCGAGATCCTGCGCGGCTCGACGACCGCGTGGCGCCCGGAGCTCGTGCGCGAGATGGTGCGGGCGTACGACGACCTCGCCGAGGCGCTGCGCTGGTGCAACCGCCATGACAGCGACCCGCAGCGTGCCTGGCGGCTGTGCGCCTCCATGTGGGCGGTCGTGCACCAGGGCCACGCCGACGACGTGGTGATCGTCGGGCGCCAGACGATCGAACGCTGGCCGTTCGACGGCAGCAGTCTCGCCGGCGCGGCCGTGGCCACGCTGGCGACGGCGGAGTACGTGTCGGGCGAGCCGGACCGCGCCATCGCCCTCGCCGAGTCGACGTCGTCCTCGCTCGCCGCGCCGTCGCTGGCTGCGGTGACGCTGCGGCGCGTCCTCGGCCAGGCCCGTCGCGCCGTCGGCGACGTGCCGGGAGCGCTGGCCGCGTTCCGCGACGGCGCCGACGTGGCGAGGCAGCTCGACATGCCGGCGATGGCCGTCGAGCTCGACGTTGCGTACGCGCAGGCGTCGGCCGACGACGGGCGCGTGGAGGAGGCGTTGCCGGCGCTCCGTGCGAGCGTCGACGAGTCGGTTCGCATCGGGTCGGTCGTCAACGAGGCGTGGGCCCGCTCGTGCCTCGGTTGGGTCGGTCTGCGGGTCGATCCGGCAGCGGCGCTGGAGGAGATCGTGCGCGCGCTCGAGATGTCGCGGCGCATCGACTATCCGATCGGTGTCGAGGTCAACCTCCGGTCACGGGCGTTCGCCGAGCTCATCCTCGATGACGTCGACGCGGCGCGCACGACCGTCGCCGAGCTCCTGGACGACGTGCTCGAGCGCGGCGCCATCTCACACGCCCGCCTCGTCGTCGACGTGGCGGCGGTACTCGCCCATCGGATCGGTGACGAACGCTGGGCGCAGCTCGCGAGCACCGCGGCGGCGCTGCCGACGGCGACCCTCGTGGGCGCCGGGTACGAGCTCGTGCCGCTCCCGACCGGAGGCGCACGACCGCTCGGCCGGCGGGAGGCCATCGCCGCGGTCGTCAGCCTGCTCGCCGGAACGCCGCAGGTCGCCGACGGCGCCGCTCCCGCCCGGGCACCCGACGCGGACGAGGCGTCGCCGTCACTCGTCGAGCGTGGACCGGTGTGGGAGGTGGGCTACCGCGGACGCGTCGTGACGGCCCGCGCCTCCAAGGGGCTGGCCGATCTCGCCGTGCTGCTCGCCTCGCCGGGCCGCGAGCACCACTGCCTCGATCTCACCGGGGCGGGTGCGCAGGAGGCCTCGACCGGAGACGTCATCGACGCCACCGCCCGGCGCGCGTACGAGACCCGCATCCGCGATCTGCAAGAGGAGGTCGACGACGCCGAGCTCGCCCACGACCTCGCCCGCGCCGAGCGCGCCCAGGCCGAGCTCGACACGCTGGTGGACCACCTGACGGCGGCCATGGGCCGGGGCGGCCGCACACGGCGGGCGTCCGGGACCGCGGAGCGGGCCCGCACGGCGGTCACGCAACGGTTGCGCAGCACGATCCGTCAGCTCGCCGAGGCCAACCCCGAGCTCGGTCGGCACCTCCGGGCGTCGGTGACCACCGGGCTCTATTGCAGCTACACCCCACCCGACGACACGACGTGGCGCGTCGAACGGGCGGCGTCGCGCTGACCGGCTCGACTACCTCGCCGGCCAGAGGCTCCACGACCCGCCACCGGTGTCGCGGTGCGCAGGCAGCGGTGATCCGGCAACGGGCTTCGGATCCATGCAGACGACGATGATCACGCCGACGAAGGCGAGCAGGAAGCCGAGGATGGCTCCTTCGCGGGTGCGGTTCCTGTGGGCGCCGACGATCGCTCCGACGATCGCGCCGACCGGGAACATGAACAGGAGCGGTGCCATCAGCAGTGCTCGTCCTCGTAACGCTCCAGCACGTCCACCGGGTAGGGGAGCGGGTACTTCATCCCGCCGGCATCGATCGCCCGGTCCACGAATTCGCAGAAGGTCGACTGGCCCGAGTACTCCGTCGTGAACTCGGCCTGATCCTCCAGCGCTTCGTACTGCTGGTCCTGCGACGCGCCGAGACCGGCGCAGCCACCGGAGGCAGCGAGCGCCAGCAGGGCGAGCGGGGTGAGCAGTCCTCTCCTCATCATCGAGGCCAGGCTCGCTGCACGGACGGCGAACCGTGTCCTCAACTTTGACGAATCGAGCGCTCGAGGCGGTCAGTTGGTGATCTCACGGACGGCGCGTCGAACCTGGCGCAGCGTCTCGAAGCCAACCCGGTCGACCCGTTCGAGCAGCCGGGCGACCGGCGTGGTGCCGAGCTGGTTGACGGCGACCGCCTGATCGCCGAGGCGGATGTGCCACGGTCGCGGGAAGGCAGGGACCTCGTCGAGCACCGGTGCGATGACGGCGCGTTCGGCGAGGCGGTGAAACCTGGCGTCGGAGACGATGAACACGAGACGGCGCGTCTCGTCGCCCCGATCGGCGAGCCAGATCTCGCCCGCCGACACCGTCAACGCAGACCGTCCATCCAGACGTCGACCGCCGCCTCGACGCGCTTGCGCTCGGTGCGCTGCTCTGCAGACTCAGCGGTGGCCGCCGCTTCGGCCTCCTCCCAGAACCGCTGGGACTCGTACGCGTCGAGAGCGGCGACGACGACGTCCTCCAACGAGTCGCCGTCGGCGCCAAGGGCGCGGAGTCGGTCGCGCGTGGCCCTGGTGATCTTCATCGTCGTGACCTCGCCCATACCACAAGTATACTCGTGGCGATCGTCGAGTGCGCCGAGTGGCTCTGCCGCCGTGACGGAATGCCGCGCTGCGCTCGAACTGGCGCTCACTGCCTACGAACTGGTGGCTCATAGGCCTACGAATCTGGTGGCTGAATCAGACGCGATCTGGAGCCGCCATGGCCTATCTGCCGAGAGTCGTTGACGGTGAGCTGCGAGCTCGGCTTGCAGCGGCCGGCGCCGTGGTCATCGAAGGCCCGAAGGCCTGCGGAAAAACCGAAACGGCACGACAGCAGTCGACCAGTGCTGTCCTGCTCGACGTCGACGAGAACGCTCGGCGCGCCGCGGCCGTTGACCCGTCCCTCGTTCTCGACGGCCCGACGCCCCGTCTGCTGGACGAGTGGCAACTCGAGCCGGGCCTGTGGAACTACGTGCGCCGTGCCGTTGACGACCGGGGCGTCCCCGGCCAGTTCGTGCTGACCGGCTCGGCCGTGCCCGCCGACGATGTCGCTCGGCACACCGGCGCCGGCCGGTTCTCGTTCCTGCGCATGCGCCCGATGACCCTCTTCGAGACCGCGCACGGCAACGGCGCCGTGTCGCTCTCCGCTCTCCTCGCCGGCGAACCACCGCGCTCCGACGACCCCGGGCTGACAGTGGCCGACCTGGCCGGTCTGATCACGGCCGGCGGATGGCCCGCCCAGCACGGTCGGCCGGTCGCCGACGCTGCGCACGCCGCGCGCGACTACCTCGAGCAGATCCGCGAAGTCGACGTCTCACGCGTCGCAGGATCGCGGCGGGACCCGTTACGCATCGAACGACTCTTTCGCTCGCTCGCCCGGAACACCGCGACTGAGGTCGCCATCACCGTTCTCGCGACCGATGCCGGTGGCGCCGACGGAGTGCTCGACAGGCACACCGTGGCCGAGTACCTCACGATCCTCGAGCGGTTGATGGTGATCGAGGACCAGCCAGCCTGGGCGCCCCATCTGCGCTCCCGAGCGAACCTTCGCACGTCACCGAAGCGACACTTCGTTGACCCGTCGCTGGCCGTCGCCGCTCTCGGCGCGGGACCGGAGCGCCTCCTGGCCGATCTCAACCTCCTCGGGCTCCTGTTCGAGTCGCTCGTCGTCCGCGACCTCCGCGTCCTTGCTCAACCGGTCGACGGGCGCGTCTACCACTACCGCGACAACTACGGCGTCGAGGCCGACGCTGTCGTGCAGCTCGTTGACGGCCGATGGGGCGCCTTCGAGATCAAGCTCGGCACCGGCCTGGTCGACGAAGGCGTTGCCGCACTGCTTCGCTTTCGCGACGCGATCGACACCCGCAAGAGTGGCGAGCCGGCCGTCCTCGGCGTGATCGTCGGGACTGGCTTCGGCTACGTACGCCCGGATGGCGTTGCCGTCATCCCCGCCGGCGCCCTCGCGCCCTGATCGCGCCTACGCCTCGTCGTCGAACATGGCGAGCCGTCCGGTGTCGAGGTTGTCCTCGAACTCGCCGGGGTCGAACGTTTCGGGATCGAACGCGCGGCCGAGCCACTCGCGTCGCTCGCCGTGCTCGGGATGGGTCGGGTCGGCGAGGATCTTGAGCAGCTCGCGGTAGCCCCACGTCCCGCCGCAGTCCTCGGGCGGGCAGGCGCGCCGACCGTCGATGCACGCCGGAATCGGGGTGCCGGGGGTTCGAGGCAGCACCTTCTCGACCGCGACTCGGTGATCCCAGCCGTCGCCGAAGTCGTACGTGTATCGGAACGACGAGCCTTCGCCGGCAATCGCATCGAGGCGGGTGCGTCGTTCATCTCGTGGTGGCTCGCGCCAGTCCTCGTCGGGATCAGGAATCCCGTAGCGATCGCGTCCGACCTCGAACTCGTGGAGGTGGTAGTTCCACCAGCCGAAGGCCGCCTGGATGACCTCGTGAAGGTGATCGAGCGTCGCGGTCCCGTCGACAAGAACGCGACGCCAGATCGGCGGCTTGGTGTCGAGCAGGGTGATCTTGAGCTGGAAGATGCTCGCACCCTTGGAGGCGCGCGGCGCTGGGTCAAGGGCCGTCAGTTGGGCCGGGAACGTGATCCCCGTGGCGAGTGGCTTGCTACTGCCCGCGACGGCGGCGAGCTCGCGATCGGGAGAACCGGAGCGGTGGTCGAGTGGTCCGAGGACGAGTCTCGACATGCGGAGCGCGAGTGCCTCGAGGTCTCCGAGACCGTCCTTCCAGAGCAGCTCGCCATGCAAGGCGAACTCGCTCATCACGCCGACGATGCTTCGATCGTTCGTCGGACCGATCCGCACGTCGCTCATAGTGTCGCGCTCTGCGGCCAGAAAGGTGTCGTCGACGCCGTGATGGTGGAGCATCGCCTCGATCGCACCTGGGGCGCGGTCGAGCAGTGTGGCCGCTGGTGCGAGCTGCATGAACACCGGGAGCAGGGTTCGGCTGTTCACGAGCAGTGCGACGTGCGGCCGCCAGAACAGCACGTTCGCGAACCAGTCGCCCAGCGCCGTGGTCGACTGGTCGCGGTCGCCGGCCAACGTGCCCCCCACCCGATCTCGCAGCTTCTTGGTGCCTCGGACCACGAGCACGAGGCCAGTCTCGCGCTCGCCTCGGGCGCCCGGGCGGACCAGGACTTCTTCCGAAACCTCTACGCGCGAGCGACCCGTACGAACGGGCGGAGGTCCCCGATCTCCTCAAATCGGCGAACGAACGGGTCCTGCGGCGGGCTGCGCGACGCTTCCCGCCGAGCGCCTCGCCACTGCCAGCCTCAGTCCCTCGTTGCGGGTTGACCCAACGCGACGACCAGCGCCGGGGCCGGAACGCCCCGATGATGCGGCGGGCGCTTGCCAACCTCGCCGTGCTGGCTGCGTGCTGCATCTCCGTTTCGTTGGACGACGCATCAGCGGGGGGATGTCGCCGATCTCCGCGGCTACAAGTGGCCCGCCGTCCATGGGCCGGACTCGCGGATGGCGACTGCCGTAGAACCGTGAGCCCTCGCCTCCGATTCGGGACCAAGGTCCCGGGACCAAGGTCCCGATCCAACACGGGTTCTCCCTGATCGGAATAGACGCGGCGACCGTTACCTTGAGCTTAGTTACCAATGGGTAACTTAGAAGAGGGAGTGTGCAGCGTGCAAGCGGGTTCGGTTCTCGAGGACGGCGTCGGGGACGTCGGCGGTCGGTACCGGCCGACCGTCGTTCCGGCCCGTGTGGCCGAGCGGGACCACGAGTTGCGGGCCGCCTTGTTCGGGATCGAGGCGTCGGCGTCGGCGCTGAGCCAGCATCGCGACGGGTTGTCCTCCACGCAGGTCGAAGAGCTGATGGCAGCCGTAGCCGCGGAGATCCGTCGGGTGCGAATCCTGTTCGATGGTCCCGCCGCCACGCCGACCACGTTCGATCTCGGCGATGCGATCCGACCCGTCGTCGCCTGCGCCAGAGCGTCAGGGCTCGACGTCACCTTCTTCCTGCCACCAGGCGTGGAGGCTGAAGGCGGCAGGGAGAGCACTGCGCAGGTCCTCGTTGCCCTGCTCGACAACGTCCGCCGGCACGCGGCATCGTCGCCTGTCGAGATACGGGTCGCCGTGCTCGACGGCGTCGTCGATGTCTACGTCGAAGACCGCGGGCCGGGCACTTCCGCTCCGCTGCGCCGCCACATCTTCGAGCGTGGGGTGTGTGGCGTGGAGTCCGGCGGAACCGGGCTCGGCCTGCACATCGCCCACCAGCTGATGACCGACCAGGGCGGGTCGATGTCGGTCCGGCCCCGCCGCGGTGGTGGCACGACGTTTGTTCTGCGCTTCCGGAGGCCGTTGCCATGACGGCGCGAGTGCTCATCGTCGACGACCACGCTCTGGTCGCGATCGGACTCCAGCTGGCGCTGTCGGCGCGCGGCTGGCAGGTCGAGACCACCGACGGCCCGACCGCGGCCGACGTGATCGACCACGCCCGCCGCTTCGAACCACAGGTCGTGCTGTGCGACATCAATCTCGGGGACGGGGTCGGTAGCGGCATCGATCTGGTGGCGCCGTTGCGCGCCACCGGCGCCGAAGTGGTCATGCTCACCGCTGAGACCAGGCGCACCGTCCTGGCCGCCTGCCTGGACGAGGGCGCCGCCGGCTGGGTCGGCAAGCACACCTTCCTGGACGAGGTCGTCGGCGCGCTCACCGATGTGCTTGCGGGGACGCCATTGATCGGCCGCACCTCCCGAGACGCGATGATCGACGAGCTCCGCATCGAGCGGGCCGGCCTACGCAAGGCGCTCACCCCGTTCGAGCGGTTGACGATGCGGGAGCGCGAAGTGCTCGCCGGGCTCGTCGACGGACTCTCCGCCGAGGAGATCGCCGAGACGCAGTTCGTCGCACTGTGCACCGTCCGCTCACAGATCCGATCGGTGCTGCAGAAGCTCGGCGTGCGCTCGCAGCTCGCGGCGGTGGCCCAGGCGAACCGGGTCGGCTGGAAGCACGACTGCGCCGAGCTCGTCGCCGCGTGACGCGGGCGTCCTTGGTCCCGACCAACAGGGACCTTGGTCCCGATCCCGATGAAGTCGGAACGTGTACCGGCCTGTCGAGGTTGATCAGGACGACAGGGTCGAGCACGAACAAACCGGATTCGACCTCCACCAACCAACTCCAAGTGAAAGTGATCCACCGAGCAATGTCTCACCTCCGTTCCCGCCTGGCCCGCGTCGTCGTCGGCCTCGCCCTCGCCATCGGCGCACTCGTCGGCATCACCGCGATGACGAGCGCAAGCTCCGCAGAGGCGGCCACCCTGCCGTGCGTGTCCAAGTCTGAGTTCCGCCAGATCCGCCGCGGCATGTCCCCAGCACAGGTCACGAACCTGACTGGGGTGAGGGGTGTCGTCACCTCTTCGTTCAATTCCGGTGGCTACCGCTCCGTCAGCAAGGAGTACCGCCCCTGCGTCGGACGGCCGTACTCGTTCGTGGACGTGAGCTACTCGGCCGATCCCGGCCAGACGCTGAAGGTGGACGGCAAGTTCGCCTACTGGGGCCTGACGACGTCATCGATCTCTCCTCGTCGCGTCGTCGTTCCGGCCGCTGTGGTCACCAGATAACTGGTGAGCACGGCGGCCGTTCGGCGTTCTGTGAGGTGCGCTCGCCATGTGCCCGGCCTTGGTCACTGCTCGCCTCTACGACGAGTTGGCTGAGGTGGCTCCAGCCGAGTACCAGGACCAGCTCCGCGATTGCGCCGAGTTCACCCACAAGGCGGCAAGCGCGATGAAGGGTGGGATGGCCGCGGCGATCACTTCGGGGTTGAGTCTCGAGAAGAACTTCGAGCTTGAGTGCCAGAACGCGCTCACGGAGTTCGGCGGCCCGAACCTGTCTGCCTGATCAGGCCTCGGCGCCGCCGCGCGCTCTTTTACGATTCGACCGCGGTATCAGTCTGCAGGTGGTGGTCGCTGCTCCGGTGGGTTCCGGCGTTTCGGTCGCTTGTCGTGCTTGCGCTTGTCCCGGTTGTGCGGGCGGCACTCGATCTCGCCGTTCTCCTGTGACGTTTCACCACCGTCGGCGTACGGCCGTCGGTGGTCGACGTCGCAGTTCTCGGCCGGTTCGTCACAGCCGGAGGGGTGTTGGCAGTGACGGTCACGGACCTCGATCGCCCGTCGCAGGGCGCCGCTACGGCTCAAAGGATGCATCCGCTCATGGCCGACTCGGCGTAAGGCACGAGGCGGTCGTCTGCGATCGGCCCGCGCCGGAGGAACGTCCGCAGGATCGCTGGGACTCGTTCGGGGTGCCGAGGGAACCGGTGGCCGAGGCCGTGGATCGCGCCCTCCTGGCAGGCGGCGTGGTCGATGTGCAGGATGTCGTCGAGCGTCTCCAGCACGGCGTCCTCGAGCAGGTTGCCGTTCCGTGTGCCCTCGACGCCGCCGAACGCGGCGATGTCCCAGAACATGTACGCGATCATCTCGAGGCGCCCCTCCTGCTCGCCGAGGTGGCCGAGGCGGGGCGCGCACCGTGGCGCGAGGAGGTCGCGGTAGAGCGTCGGGATGGCGCGCACGCAGGCGACGCGGTCGGTGATCGGAAGGTCCGTGTCCCCGACGGCAAACGTCGTCCCGGCGCCGCCGGGGTCGAGCACGTTCCACAGGCCGATGCCGATGGTCTCGTCGTCGAGGCCGCCGACCGAGGTGACCGGGTCGGCGAAGAGCCGGGTGAGGTTGGCCAGATCGTCTCGGCCCGGCGGCCAGGGGTAGTAATCGGCGTCGGGGTCGAACACGAGGAGCACCCACTCTTCGGGCGTCACCAGGGACGAGGATACGGTCGGTCGTGATGGCCGTGATCGACCTCTTCTCGCGGGAGCGCGCACGGTGGTCGAGGCGGTCAGTGATTCGGCGGTCGCCGAGGCTTGGGATCGGCCGTAGGTACTCGAGGACCCTCCGAGTGCATGAACATCCGCCCGGCTCGGAAGCGGCAGCCGGCCACTCACGGCCAATCGGCCGGGTTGTCCGTCTTGGTCACCGCGAAAGCGAGGGCCGTACCGTTTGCCCCGTTGGGAACGGGTACCGATCGCAGTTCTGGCGCTACCGGCTTGGGTGCGTCAGACGCTCCGCGGTAGCGGCAGGGCCTCAAAGATCAGAGACGTGCGACCGAATCCTGTCGGCGAACGAGTCCACCACGCTTGCGCACGTACGAACGAGGTCTTCACCACTCGGGCTGCCACTGACAATCCACACTTCGCGGTCTTCCTCTGCGAGATCGGCGACTCCGGGAACGGAGCGGAGCGCCCGGGCAACGCCCTCGCGAAGGTCCGACTCGAGGGGATCCTCACGGACGAACTCCATGGCAGAGATCGTCACTGACCAGAACCATGGATCCGCGTCTGCGGTCTTGATCGCTTCGACACCGCGAACTTCTGGCTCATCCGTGACTCGTTCCCAGCCTTCGTCGCCGTCTAACTCGTCCGCGGGCACGCGCTGCACGTCGTTGTCAGTCATCCACGGAGCTTGCCCCAGGCGCCAGGGCGGGGAGTTCCGCGTCCGAGTGTCCCGACGCAGCGGGTCGTGTTCCGCCGGCTATGCGTCTCATCGCTGGCTGCCCACAAACCTTGCCTCGGCCTTGACGGCGATGCTCCGATATCCCCAGGTGGCCAGCACGGGCAGGGTCGCGGCTTCGTCCGCTGTGGCGTCGCGAAGCCGAGTGGCTCCACGCAACAGGTACACCGTGCCCCCTGACCGGTGGCTGACCCGGATCAGTCCCTCGATGCCGTCAGCAGCGAGCGACCGAATGCCGAGAATCGCTCCTCCTGTTTCAGTGATCGCCTTGATGTGTGCCTCGCCGTTGTCGATGAGGTCGCCTGCACCGGCGAGGGACTCGAAGTCGGGGGGCGCATCGCTCACCCAGTCCATGAGTCCGGCCAAGAACAGTCGTCGCTCACCTCGGAGCACGGCGATGACACGGCCGCAGGCGAACCGCCCGTCCGACAACGGAACTGCCCAGTACTGGCCAGCCCTCAGATAGGCCGTGGACTTCGGGACAAACGGATACGACGGTTCGACGGCCAAGCGCACAGATTGCCCTTGATCAGCGCATCCGTGAAGCGATGAGCATCTATGTCGCGGGTCGAAGCGCGACGACGTTTCCGCTCGTCAAGCCGAGCACGATCAGCCCGCTGACTTCGTGGGGAGGTTGCTCTGTGTACATCGGTTCGTCTTCACGGAGCCGAAACGCCAGCTCGCCGGATGGCAGCCGACCGACGGTGGTGCCGATGATGGATTGGTCGATGCGATAGGTCGAGGGTGCGAAGGGCGGAAGCTGATCGAACCGGCTCTGCGGAGGGTCGCCACCAGCCGGGGGACCACTTCGCAACACTCGGCCCGTACTGCGGTCCAACTCGATGTCGTACTCCTACGGGGCGAAGACCCGAACCACGGCACCGTCGTCGGCCAGTCCCACCACGACGCCGCCGCTCGCTCCCAGGCCAAACTCCTCGAGCCACGGGTCACCACTGCGCCAAGGGTCGAGCACCCACAGAACCTGCCCATCGCTGGCACGGATCGCCTGGACGACGTCGCCGACGATGAAGACCACCTCGCCGTCCGTGGCCGTGGCCTCAAGGCCAGGAGCGCCGACAACCCAGGCGACTCGAACTGGAAGGCGCCCGCTTGCATCGCCTTCGAGCGTCACGCCGTCAGCTACCCGCCCCGACTCCACGGTTTCCTCGAGCTCAGTAGGGATGAACACGCCGTTCGCTTCGCCGCCGACGCAGGCGGTGACGGCGAGACCGGCGACGGCGATGATGACTGCCCGCTTCATGGGCGGCGGACCCTACTGACGAGGCCAGCGGCCCGCTTCGTCAGGATTGAGGAAACGAGGCGCGAGTGAGCAGTCTGAGTCGTGCGTCGGCGACGGCCTCGGCGCCGGCGCGCGCTGTGAACGATCCGACCGCGATTGATCAGTCTGCAGGTGGTGGTCGCTGCTCCGGTGGGTTCCGGCGTTTCGGTCGCTTGTCGTGCTTGCGCTTGTCCCGGTTGTGCGGGCGGCACTCGATCTCGCCGTTCTCCTGTGACGTTTCACCACCGTCGGCGTACGGCCGTCGGTGGTCGACGTCGCAGTTCTCGGCCGGTTCGTCACAGCCGGAGGGGTGTTGGCAGTGACGGTCACGGACCTCGATCGCCCGCCGCAGGGCGCCGGTGAAGCGGCGCCGACGGGACACGGCCATCACCCGGTCCGGGCCGTCGAACACGATCCGTTCGATGTCGGCCTCGCTGAGCAGCGGCACGACCTGGCCGGGAGCGATCACGGTGCCCTCAGCCAACTCACACAGGTGAGTGAACGAGGTCTCGCCGACCAGGACGGTGATCAGCGGGCGGGGTCGTAGCCCGCCCGGCTTCGATGTGCGGCTGCGCTGGGCCATCTCCACCAGGGCGTCAGCGCGGCGCTGGCCGACCGTGCGCACCGTGCCGCTCTTCTTGTCGGCCAGGTACAGCTGACGCTCGAGCCGGTCCAGTTCGGCCTTGAAGGCGGCCCCGCCGACGGGGTCGAACAGGGCACGCAGATCAACCACGCCATAGATGGTCCGGGCCACCGAGGCGTGCCGGCCGGCGTGTAGCCGGGCCGCTTCGTCCTCGCATCCCACGGCGTCGGCGCGTTGCCGCCAATAGTCGACCATCCGGCAGGCGTCGGGAAACCGCAGCAGCTTGCACTGCTCCACCAACGTTTCTTCGTGGTCGGCGAACAGGGTGGTGCGGCCGCCGTAGTTGGCGCGCGCCAACAGATCGACGTGATCCGGAGACAGCGATCCGGATGCCAGGGCTGCCTCGGTCTGCGGCATCGAGCGCAGTCCGCGGGCCCGACGCAGCTCGACCTTCGCCGAGCCGACCGCCATCGATGCCTCCCGGGCGAGACGGTGCGCTGCGCTGCGTGACCCGTCGTCGGCCCACACCGAGCGCCCATCCCAGGCGCCGATCAGCTTGGCGCGCAGGGCCGCCAGCCGGTGGGACTGGCGTTGAACCGCGACCACCAACTCGTGCAGTTCGTCGTCGGTGAGCGTGTCGGGATCGAGGCCGAGCAGGTCGCCGATGTCGGCGTCGAGACGGTCGGCGAGCTCGGTCCCCATGCGCTAACTCTATCGAACGGGTGCGCGACGAAACATACAAGTGTTCGAAAAGTCAAAACCCAGACGCGCAAGGGCGCCGGTGCGTCGTTGCACCGGCGCCTCGCGCCGACAGGGGGACCCCACAGCCCCCGCGTCGTTCTTGGACGCGCTAGAGGACGCGCAGAACGGTGATGAGGGCCGGAACCACCGTGATGATCATGAAGACCGGCAGGTAGCACACGATGATCGGGAAGAGCATCTTGACGGTCAGCTTGGCGGCCTTCTCTTCGGTGCGCTGCTTGCGCTTCAGCCGCATCTCGGCCGACTGGATGCGCATCGTCTCGGCCAGCGGCACGCCGTGCTTCTGCGCCTGGAGGAGCGCCGTCACCAACTGGCGGATCTCGGTGATCTGCGCCCGGTCGGCCAGTGTCCGCAGCGCCTGGGCGCGGGGCACTCCGGCCTGGATGTCGCTGATCGTGTGACGGAACTCGTCGGTGAGCGGACCTTCGGTCGTCGTCGCCACCCGAGCCAGCGCGGCGTCGAGGCCGAGGCCGGCTTCGACGCAGATGGTCAACTGGTCGATGATGTCGGCGGCCTTGGCCTGCATCGCGGTCTGGCGCTTGTCGCGCGTGCTCAGCACCCAGTAGTCGGGCAGGAAGAACAGCAGCCCGGCGGCCACGAGGGCGAACAGCGGTTGCCCGACAATGAGCAGCAGGAACGCGGCCAGCCCGGCCAGGGTGATCTTGATCCCGAGGATGCGGGGCAGGTCGAGCCCGTAGGGGTACCCGGCCTGCACGAGCTTGACTTCCAGCCCGTCCACGAGCGCATTGGGCAGAAGACGGCGAGCGCCTTGACCCAGCTGGCGCAGGATGGAGCGCCGATTTGCTGGCCGGTGTTTCGGCTTGGGGCAACCCGGCGAAGAGGTTGGCCCGGGCCGCCGAGGGTCGGGCCGTCAGGCCCCACCAGAAGACGCCGATGGCGCCCACCAGCGACATGGCCCCGAGGATGACTGTGAGGTTCATGGTCTTGTTGGTTCCGTTCCTGTGGTCAGTGCCGTCACAAGGCGATCGAGTTGACGATCTTGCGCACCCAGATCGTCCCGAGGACCAAGAGGACTCCAGCCGATGATGAGGGCGGCGAGGCCTACACCGTGCGTCAGGAGCGCGAAGTTGTCCGGGTTGGTGCGCCACTGGAAGAGCGCCATCAGGAAGGGCAGCGCGGTGAGGATCCGGGCCGACAGCCGGCCCTCGGCCGTGAGGGTACGGACGTGGCGCGCCATGCGCTGGCGCTCGCGAACCGTGGTACTCACGCCGTTGAGGACTTCCGACAGGTTGCCGCCCGTCTCCCGGTTGATGTCGATGGCCGACACCACCCACTCGAGGTCCTTGCTCTCCATGCGCTGGGCCAGGGCGCGCATGGCGTCGGACAGATCACGGCCCAAGCGCGACTCGACGAGCACGTGGGCGAACTCGCTGCGCGCCGGCTCCTCCGCCTCGTCGGCCACCGAGTCGAGCGCCTGCGTGATGCCGTAGCCGCTGCGCAGGGCCGTGGTGACCAGCTGAAGGACGTCGGGCAGTTGGTCGGCGAACGCGGCCTGGCGCTTCGCCTTCGTGCGGCGGACGTAGAACCAAACCGCCGAAGCAGACGGTTGTTGCCGCCAGCAGGGCGATGATCGGACCGCCGATGAACAGGCCGACGAGGCCGAGCACGAAGGCGATGATCCCCACTCTGGCGATGAAGTCGCCGGGCTGCACCGAGATGTTGGCGACCGACAAGGCCGTCGCAAGGTCGGCTCGCTTGCCGTGCCGCTCCAGGAGCTCCTCGACGGCCGACATGGTGCGCTTGCCCATGTCGGACACGCTGCGGGGCTTCTGGATGCCCAGCCGGGCCTTCGAGACCCGCTGCCGGGGGAACAGCAGCAGTCCGACGACGAAGCAGGCCGGCGAAGATGCCACCGCCACCGAGCCACAGAGAACGAGACGAATCGGAGCTGCTTCCGCGATCCCGTGCTGGCCGCCGGTGGAGCCGGCGGACGCGAGTACACCGTCGTCGGTGGCGCGGCCGTGGTGGGCGGTGCCGCCGTAGTCGTTGGCGCGGCGGTCGTGGTCGGCGCCTCGGTCGTTGTGGTCGGCGCGGCGGTGGTCGGTCGGCGCGCGCCGTGGTGGGCACGGTGGTCGGCTCCACCACCGGCGTCAGCAGGTCCAGCCACGCGGGCGAACGCCGCCGAGACGCCGGCCGGGTCGTCGGCCGAGGTCACCCGGCCCAGGGCCTGGAGGCTGGCGAGGTCGGTCTCCGGTGTCGTCAGGCTGATGGCCTCGACGTGCTCACCCTGGACGGCCGCGATGGCCTGCGTCCAGCGTGGCGGTGCTGCCGTCGTCCTTGCCGTCCGACAGGATCACGAGCACCCTGCGCTCGGCCGCCGGCGTGAACTGCTCGGCCGCGGCGACCACGGCGTCGTACAGCGCGGTGTCGCCGTCGGCGACGATCCCGTTGATCTGCGCGCTCAGCAGCGCCCGGTCGGTCGTCGGCGGTGACAGCACCGTGACGTCGTCGCCGAAGGCCTCGAGGCCGATGCGGACGTCCGCCGGCATGGCCACGACGAACTCGTTGGCCGCCGCCTTGGCGGCCTCGATGGCGTGACGCATGCTCCCGGACGAGTCGAAGGCGAGGATGACCTCGACGTCGTCCGCCGTGTCCTGAGCGTGAGCCCGGCCGCCGAACAGCGCCCCGGCCAGACGCGGCCAGCAGGAGCGGGATGAGGAAGTACAGCGGCCGCTTCATCGCTGCCACATGTCGGGTCCGCCGAACAGCCCACCCGGCCAGGGTGACCCCACGGTCGGCGAGCTGGTCGACGAACTCCGGGCGCACGCCCGTCGGGGCCAGGCGCATCGCCTTGTAGTCGTACTTGTAGATGTCCTGGAGCGTGATGATGTCACCCTCCATCCCGACGCACCTCGGTCACGTGGCTCACGCGCCGGGAACCGTCCCGGAAGCGGTCGACGTGGACGATGAGGTTCAGCGCCGACGCGATCTGCTCGCGGATGGCCCGCGTGGGCAGGTCGAAGCCGGCCATGAGCACCATCGTCTCGAGACGGGCCAGGGCGTCCCGAGGGGCGTTGGCGTGCACCGTCGACAGCGAGCCGTCGTGGCCGGTGTTCATGGCCTGGAGCATGTCCAGGGTCTCGGCGCCGCGGACCTCACCGACGATGATGCGATCGGGGCGCATGCGCAGGGCGTTGCGGACGAGGTCGCGAATGGTGATCTGCCCGTGTCCTTCGATGTTGGGCGGGCGAGCCTCCAGGCGGATCACGTGCTCCTGGTCGCAGCTGGAGCTCGACGGCATCTTCGATGGTGACGATGCGCTCCTCGCGGGGAATGAAGCTCGACAGGACGTTGAGCAGCGTGGTCTTGCCGGTTCCGGTACCGCCCGAGACGAGGATGTTCATGCCGCCCTCGACCGTGGCGGCCAGCATCGACGCGACCTCGCTCGGTGAGCGACCCCATGGCGACCAGGTCGTTCACCTTGAACGGGATCCTTGGCGAACTTCCGGATGGTGAGGATCGAGCCGTCCAGCGACAGCGGCGGCACGATCACGTTGACGCGCGAGCCGTCGGCGAGACGGGCGTCGACCATCGGCGAGGCCTCGTCGATGCGCCGGCCCACGGACGAGACGATGCGCTCGATGATGCGGCGCAGGTGCTCTTCGGAGATGAAGCGGACGTCGGTCTGCTCGATGACGCCGGCGCGCTCGACGTAGATGTTGTCGCTCCCGTTGACCATGACTTCGTTCACGGTGGAGTCGTGGAGGAATTGCTCGATGGGGCCGAGCCCCATCACGTCCCGCGCGATGTCCTGCACGAGACGCTGGCGCTCCTCTGGTGACAGGGCGGTCTCGGTCGCGTCCATGAGGGCGCCGATCTCGGCCATCACCATCGACTGCAGTTGATCCTCGTTGGTCGCCTCGAACAGACGGGTCCCGAGGCGCTCGAACAGGGAGTCGTGCACCTTGGCCTTGAAGTCGCCGAGCCCGTCGACGGTCACGGGCCGGCTGGGCGCGGTCTGCCACTTGCGTGGCGACCTCACCCCGCTCTGCCGCGGCCTGCTTGGCCTGGTTGATGCGCTCGGTGAGGCTCATCGCCGCCACCCCTTCTTCGGCTTGTCGGCCTCGATGGGGGCGTACTGCTGCGCCAGTTGCTGGAACTGCTTGGCGGCCGCCGACTTGGGCTCGCTGATGCACGACGGGCGTGCCCAGGTTGAGCGCCAGCGGGAGCTCCCGGCTCGACGGGATCGAGCAGGAGATCTCCATGCCGATGGCCTCTTCGGCGTCGGACGGGTCGAGCCCGACCTTGGCGTCGGCCCGGTTGAGCACGAACTGCCGCGCCGCCTTGACACCCATCTGGTCGATCGAGTCGAGGGCCTTGCGCAGGCTGCGGATGCTGGTCACGTCGAGGCTCGACACGAGCAGCAGGTCGGTGGCGCACTCGATGGCGGCCAGCGTGCGCTCGTCGAGGCCCGCCGGCGTGTCGACGACCACGTAGTCGAAGTTCTGCGCCAGCAGCGGCAGCACCGCCGAGACGTGGGCGTGGCCGATCGAGTCGGCGTCCACCGGATCGTTGGCGCCGGCCAGGACGTACAGACCGTGCTCGTACGGCGTGAGGAACAGCTTGACGGTGGTGGCGTCGATCTGGCTGGTGCGGGCCAGCTGCGCCAGCGTGTGCTCCGGGGTCAGCGACAGGGCTGTCCCCAGGTCGCCGAACTGCACGTCGAGGTCGACGGCGACGACCCGGCCCGGATGGCGCTGGGCGAGGGCGACGGCGAGGTTGGAGGAGACAGCGGTCTTGCCCGAGCCGCCCTTGGGCGAGATCACGACGATGACCTTGCCGGTGCGCGGCTGGGGTGAAACGCCGTTGGCCTTGACGACGACGCCCATCTCCTGGAGGGCGGTCGACACGTCAGCGGCCAGCTCGGGGGGCATGTCGTGCCCGATGATCACGGTAGGCATCTCGTCGTCCCCGATCACTTCGCGACCGAGTAGACGTTGCCCAGGGTGACCAGCCGCGTGCCGTCGTCGGAGACGGTGGCCGGCTGGTTGGACAGCCACACGTGGCCGAACTCGGTGGCGAACACGAAGCGCTCCGACTGCTCGGGCGAGAGGGCGAGGGTGACGATGTACTGCGATCCGGTGACCTGTTCGACGAAGTCGTCCGCGTCGCCCTGGTCGCTCTCGTCAGGCATGACGGGCTCGTTGGTCGTCTGCACGTTGGTGACGAGCACGTGCTGGAACTCGAGCCGGGTCACGTTCGGCGTCTTCTTCTTCGTCGTCGGTGTCCGTCGCCGCGTCTCGTCGGTGGAGTCCGTCGGCGGTGTCCGTGGAGTCCGTCGGTGTCCGTCGAGTCCGTCGTCGTGTCGGTCGAGTCCGGATCCGCCGTCTCGGCGTCCTGGCCGGCCTCGTCGCAGGTCGAACGGATCGAACGACAGGTAGACGCCGACCAGATCACCCTTCTTCAGGCTGCCGCCCACGGCCCGCTCGGGCGTGAGCATGGCCGAGATCTGCACCTTGTCCTTGACCTCGACGGCCACCTCGTCCTTGGGCACCAGGCGGGCGGCCAGCAGCTGGTCGCCGGGCTGGAGGTCGGTGGCGGCCACGTTGGCGCCCACCTCCTTGAGGTCGGTGATGGCACCCGGCTGCTCGAGCCGGGCTGGGATCTGCTCGACCGAGACCGACGCCTTGATCGTCTCGGCCGCCGCGCCCTTGGGCACGAGCTTGTCGACGACGTAGACCTCGACCAGGGCCTCTTGGGCCACGGCCTTGTCCTTCGCCGACTGCACGTAGCCCACGAGGGCCACCGTGCCGATCGTGGCCAGGATCACTGCTGCGAGGATCCCGATGATCCGCCGTTTGTTCTTCATTGTGGGGTTGTTCCTTGCTGGTTGGTTGTTGTGTTAGCTGGAGAGGATAGACTTGCTGAGCGCCGAAGTCCGTGCTCGGTCCGGGAGTGGCATCCTCGCGGAGCCACGAATCGGATGAAGTCGCCATGGAGGCAACGTTCGTTTCCTGGACCAATGTTCGGGCAGTTGCTGCCTCCATCGAGAGTCCCGGCGTCTCCAGGACCACCGTTGAACTCATAGCCACGCGATCCGAAAGCCGGCGTAGCCCACAATGGTGTAGGTGTAGGTGCGGCGGGACCTGGCATGTAGGTGTCGTAGATCGGCACGAACACGTCCACGAAGCCACCACTGCTCAGGATCGTTTCAGAATCGGTCTTGGAAGCACTGAGCTGCATGGTCGCTGGCTCCGGTGCCACCGTCGGCTACGTTGTTCACGACCGACACCGTCAGGCAGTCATCGTCGTCCTCGGTGTCGGTAAGGCTTCCGAACCCTCCGGGACCACCGCTGCAGCCAGAGAGGGGACTCGGGTGGTCGAGGTACAAGTAGATGTTGTCGGTGCCGTTGAGCATCGCCGGTGTGAACTCGCACACGGCGATCGTGATGGGGACGGTATTGGCGGAACTGACCGTTCCCCAGTTCGCGGTGGCCGGCCGATGCACGATGCGAGCGTCCCGATTGAGGAACAAGCCGCCGTTGACATTCTTGTCAACGATGATCGCGGACCTCGCTCGGACCACAGACAAGCGGGGTGTCGGGGCTGATCGTCTGGAGTGGCGTCTTGCGATACGAGTCATAGGCCGCTGTCGGGCTGAGCAGTGCCGCCTGTGAGCACGCAGTCAGTGGCAACCGCGAGCGCAGTGGCATCGGCCGAGTGCTGGGCCGAACTGTTCTCCTGGTTGTACCGCATCACGTCAATGCCCAGGGCTGCCGCGAGCATGAACAGGACCATGAGCCCGACCACCATGATGACGACAACTCCTCGGTCGTCGCGTTGTGTTGCTAACCGCCGCATCGCATTGTCACCGTTTCTGTGATGGTCTTCGGTCGAGCACGGTCCCCAGAAGAGGAATGTCTCGCAGTAACAGGGGCTTGGTGACGCTGATCGTCACCAGCGTTGTTGGGGTTGGGCGCCGCCGGAGGCTGTGGGCAGCTGCCAGATACGATCGCCGCGCCGGCGTTCAGACCATGACCGATGGCATACGTGCGTGCCGCATCACGGGCTTGCGTTCGAGGCCTGCGCCTTCACGCTGAGGAAGTTGCCCAGCACGAGGATGCCCATGATGAGCATGAGCAGGAAGGGGAGGATGAGGACGAACTCGATGGCGACGACGCCTCGGTCGTCTCGGTGTGGGGTGCGATGCCGGCGCATGGTCCGAATCCGAATGGGACGAAAGGGGGGAGGTTGCCCTCCCCCCTTTCCGCCGAGACGGCGACGTCAGACGGAGACGACCGTGTCGATGACGCCCTCGAGGCGCGTCGCCCAGGTCGCCGAAGGCGACACCGAGGGCGACGACGACGGCCGCCACGAGGGCGGCCATCAGGACGTACTCGATGGCGACGACGCCATCCTCGTCGGTGGCCTCGACGGCCTCCGGGGTGAACTTCTCAACGAGGTTCAGCATTTTGGATTTGCTCCTTGGTATTTCCCCGATCCCCGCCTATCGGGGTGGGTAGCGAGGGGCACGCTAAGGACGAGCGGCGAGCGGCCGAATCGTCAAGATTGATGATTCCTCGGGCGCGAGCGCTCCGTACCTTGCCGGCCATGCCTCTGCCCGCCCTCGTGCAGAAGCACGCCCTCAACGCCGCCACTGTCCTCCTGTTCGGGCTCGCCTTCTGGCGGCTCGGCCTCAGCCCGGAGCTCCCCGCCGTGCTCGCCTTCATCTTCGGCGGCGTCCTCCTGGCCGTGATCGACTGGAAGGTCAAGCGCCTCCCCACCCGGCTCGTCTACCTCACGCTCGCCGGTGTCGGCGCCGGGTTGGCCTTCGCGTCGCTGGTGGAGTGGGACTGGGTTCCGCTGGCCACGGCGGTGGCCGGCGGCGTGCTGTTCGCCAACGCCTTCTTCCTGCTCTGGTACCTCACCAAGAAGTTCACCGGGATGCTCCTGCTCGGCTTCGGAGACGTGCGGCTGGCCGCCGTCCTCGGGCTGCTGCTCGGCTGGTACGGGTTGGAGTACGTGCTCTACGGCGCCCTCGCCGGACACCTCCTCGCCCTGCTGCTCGCCGTCGGCGATGAGCATCCACCAGCGCAAGCTGTTGCGTGCGCTACTCGTTCGGACCGCCCCTGATCGCCGGCACGTTGGCCGTCGTGCTCTTCCACGGCTAGTCGCAGACGATGAACCCGACCATCTCCGACCTCGTCGTCGGACGCCCCCAGATCCGCTCGGCGCTCGCCACGCTCGCCGAGCTGCACCAACTGACGAGTCCGCCAGCGCAGCAGGTCGTGCTGCCGACCGGGTTCGACCCGCTCGACGACGTGCTGGCCGGAGGGATCCGCCAGGGAGAAGTGTTGCTGCTGGGCGGAAAGCCCGGTGTCGGCAAGACGATCGCCTCCCTCCAGTGGGCCCGCGCGATGGCGCAGCGGGGGATCGTCGCCGTGTACCTGTGCTACGAGCACGACGAGGTCACGCTTGCTGACCCGGCTGCTGGCCTGCGAGCTCGGCGACAGACTCGCCGCCTCTTCGCCTGGTGACATCGGGTTTCGCGCACTACGAGCTCCGGGAGCGCATCCGTGACGTCGCCGCCGGCGCCATCACCCTGCGCGAGGCGCTCGACTCCGACCCGCTCCTCGACGAAGCCCACCACCGCCTTGCCGCCTACGCCGACCGCATCGTCCTCGTGACCGGGTCGGGCGCGCACACCGACGTCAATGCGATCCGCGACGTGACACGTGGCTTCGAGGGCCAGCCGACCGCACTGTTCGTCGACTACGTGCAGAAGGTGCCGGTCTTCCCCGCCGTTCCTCGTGAGGGCGAACGGGTCGGGCGTGTGATCGAGGGCCTCAAGCAGCTCGCGCTGGACCAGAAGGTGGTGGTTGTCGCCATCGCCGCCGCCGACCAGGCCGGCCTCGATGCTCGCCGTCTGCACTCGCACCATTTCCGGGGCTCGACGGCGCTCGCCTACGAGTCCGACGCCATCGTCGTGCTCAACGAGAAGCTCGCCATCGTGTCGCGGGCGCATGTCGCGCACTCGCCGACCCGGGCCGAGGAGTTCCACCGGCAGGTCGTCTTCTCAGTCGAGAAGAACCGCAACGGAGCCCCCGACATCAATGTCGAGTTCGAGAAGGACTTCGCCAGCTACCGCTTCCACCCACGTGGCCGGTACGTCGCCGAGCGCCTCTGGACCGAAGGATCGATGGAGCTGTGAGCGGATGGCAGGGCGGTGCCATCCGCGACGTAATCGGGCGGCGGACTCCCGAAGGGGTGGCGCCGGGACTGGTCGGGCATCCGATCGTCACCGGCGCCACCGCCTACGGCTCCGCCGCAACCCCTGAACGCTTCTGGCCGGCCGTCCTCGCGCTGTCCTCAGCCTTCCTCCCAGGGCGCTCGTCGTAGCGCCACGAAACCCCACAACCCCCTGAACCTCGGAGTCACTCTCATGCGTCCTCAACGCCCCTTCAACTACTCGCTCGCCTTCCTCACCGTCGCCTTTGGCGTCACGGCGGCGCCGGTCGCCGATCGCGCCTTCGCGGCGAGCGACGACACCGGCCCTGACGCCGCCGCTACGGCCGCGCCCGAGCCGGAGCCTGAGACGACGGAACCCACTCCCGAGCCGGAGCCCGAGCCCGAGCCCACGCCCGAGCCCGAGCCCGAGCCGACGACCCCTGCCCACGACGACGCCGGAGCCCGAGCCCGAGCCGACGACCCCGCCCACGACGGAGCCGAGCGAGCCCGAGCCGACGACCGCCGCCGACCACGGAGCCCGAGCCCGAGCCGACGCCGACCACGGAGCCTGCGCCCGAGCCCGAGCCCGAGCCGACGCCGGAGCCGACGACCCCCGAGGTCCCGGAGCCTTCTGAGCCGTCGAGCCCGCCGGCGGAGTCTCCGACTCCGTCGCGAGCCCGACCAGCCCGACCAGCCCGCCGAGGCAGAGGGCATCGACGGGATCACTCGGAACATCTCGTTCCCGGTGCTGGGCACCGTGCAGTACGCGAACGGCTGGGGCGACTGTCGCGACGGTTGTGCTCGCCGCCACGTCGGGACCGACATGATCGGCGTGCGCATGCAGCCGCTGCTGGCCGCAGTCGACGGCACCGTCACCCGGATCACCACCGACGCTGGCATCTCGGGCAACGGCATCACCGTCACCGGTGCCGACGGCTGGTACTACAACTACTTCCACGTCAACAACGACACCCCCGGGACCGACGATGGCCTCGCCGAGCCTCACTGGCAGGTGTCGCCGAAGCTGACGGTCGGCAGCCGTGTCCGGGCCGGTCAGGTCATCGGCTATATGGGTGACAGCGGCAACGCCGAGACCTCGGTGCCGCACCTGCACTTCGAGATCCGCACGCCGGACCGAGTTCCGGTGAACCCGTATCACAGCCTCGTTGCCGCGCAAGAGCGCGAGACCTGTGGAGCCGAGCAGCCCGCGTGGACGAACGTCGACCTCACCTCACTGTCTCCGTCAGCGGTCGCGGTCATTCCGCTCACGGGCGGTGGACGCTGGGTGATCGACACGGACGGGCGTCTCTACGCCGAAGGCCCCGCGGCCGGCGTGGCCGGTATCGACTGCGATGTCGTCGAGCCGCTCGTCGCCGTCGAGCCGCTCGTCGCCGCCGAGCCGAAGCCGGCGGCCGCCCTGGTGGCTCCGGTCGTCGCGCCCACGCCCGCACCGGTCGCCGTGCCCACACCGGCTCCGGTCGCCGAGTCCCAGCCCGCGCCCGAGCCCGCAGTCCGTCTCTGGACGGTCGAGCCGGGTGAGACGCTCTGGGGCATCACGCAGACCGCGTACGAGGTCTCGGACACGGCGTCGACGGTTGCCCTCATCGACTTCGTCTACGGCCACAACCGCGACAAGCTGTCCGACCCCGGCGTGCTGAACGTCGGGACGACGCTGGAGCTTCACCCGATCCGGTTCTGATCACTTGCGTCCGCGACTCCCGTCAACGTTGCCGGGTTTCGCGGACGCAAGCTGAGTCGGGGTTCCGCTTTCGCCGGTTCGACGCGCCCAGAGAGGGCATGGGGACCTACGCGACCGAGCTGATCACCGAACTGGCGGCACGCCAGCACGGAGTCTTCGCCGTCCGCCAGCTCGACGGCGTGACACGGAGGTGGGTAGAGAACCTCTCTCGGCGCGGGGTGCTGCGCCGCGTGGCGCCTGGCGTCTACGTGCTGGCCGGCTCTCCCGACACGTGGCGCCGGCGGCTCACCATCGGGCTACTGGCGCTGGGGGAGGAGTCGTGGGTGAGCCACGACGCTGCGGCCAGGCTGCACAAACTCGACCGGGTGCCAGTCGACGCGGTGGAGTTCACCGTGCCGCGTCGGGCCCGAGGCCGGCGAATGCCGTTCACCGTGCACACGACGGCGGACCTCCCGAAGCTCGATCGGGTGACGGTCGAGGGGTTCCGTTGCCTCTCCGCCACTCGCACGATCATCGACCTCGCCCACGCTCGGGTGCCTGGCATCCGTCTGGAGGCCGCGATCGACAGTGCCGTTCGGCTCGGCCTGACGTCGCCCGTAGTCCTGGCGACCCGGCTAGCTGAGCTGCGTGGGCCGGGCCGGTGGGCGCGGTCGCCCTTGATCGGTTCCTCGTCGACTCCGGTGGGCACTCAATGCTCGAGCGGCGGTTCCTCCAGCTCGTGCGGCGAGTCGGATTGCCTCGCCCGGCAGTTCAGGTGATCCATCGACGGGACGGCAAGACGTTCGCCCGGGTGGACTTCCTGTTCGAGCCCTACGGCGTGGTCGTCGAAGTGTCAGGGCGTCTGGGTCACAGCGCCCCGGGCGAGCGGGCTCGGGATGCCCAGCGCCGGAACGAGCTGCAGGACGTCGGGCGCAAGGTCTACGAGTACACGTACGACGACGTGATGCGACGTGGGCGCTACGTCGAGCAGACGCTCATCGTCCGGCTCCATGGCGCCGGCTGGCGCCGGTGATCACGCCTGTGTCCGCGACTCCCGTCGAAGTGAGCGGGATTCGCGGACTCAGCCGGAGTCTGGCGTGGCATCGGCCGGCGACGGATGCGCCTCGAGCTCGTCGGCGAGCGCGAGCGCACCGACGACGACGGCGACGCTGACGAGGCCACCGCCGATCCCGAAGAGCTCCACCCCGAGCAGGAACGCCAGCAGTGTCATCGCCGTACCCGCGGCGATGGACCGCGGCTCCACGATGCGCCACGTGACGAGCCAGTCGATCAGCTGGACGGCGACGACGATCGCGATCGCCAGAACGAGCGTGCCCAGGTTCCGGTGGGTGCCGAGCGCGAGCAGCACCGCCGGTGTCGCGCCGAGGACGACCCCGAGTCGCGGGAGGAAGCTGGCGACCGCCACGGTCACCGACAACAGGATCGGTGTCGGCAGGTCGGCGAGCCGGCAGATCGCGTAGCTGACGGCGGCGAGCACGAGCGCCTTGCCGATCATCATCCACAGATAGGCGCTCCATCGCTGGTGAGCACGGAACAGCGCGACGCTCCATCGTCGTCGCTGATCATCCGGGACACGGCGCAACGCTCCCTGCACCGCCCGGGGCCCGTAGACGACGAAGAACATCGTGATCACGAGCGTCACGAGGGCCGCGACCCCCCACGCCGCGAGGCCGCGGATCGCCTCCACGCCCGTGCCTCCGGCCAGGCGCCCGGGCAGCTCGTCGAGGAAGAGCTCGACGTTGCGCGTCAGCTCGAAGTCGCGCAGGGTCTCGCCGAAGCGGTCGTCCTGCTCGAGCTCGGCGGCGGCTTCGGGTGCCGCCTCGCGGAGGCGCTGGAAGTCCGCCGTCACCTCCCGTACCACGACGGTGAGGAGCAGTCCGAGCCCGGCGAGCAGCGCGACGGCAGTGAGGGCGATGGCGAGTCCCTTCCGGACCCGGGCGGCGAGCCAGCCGACGGCCGGGTAGAGGAGCCCGGCGGCGACGGCGGCGACGATGATCCACCCGAGGATCCGGCCGCTTCGCCCCAGGGCCCATCGGACGGCGAGCACGGCGGCTGCGCCGGCGGCCAGTCCGACGGCCGTGCGCACCACCCCGACCGAACGCAGCGGCACCGCCCGAGCGGTCACGCCGGAGCCTTCCCGGCCCGGTACGACTCGAGCGCGCCCTCCTTGGTGAACGGGGTGCCGGGCCAGACCTCCGCCACGGCCTTGGCCACGCCGACCAACGGGACGGCGATCAAGGCGCCGAGTACGCCGAGGATCGACAGACCGAGCAGCGCCGCCAGCAGCGCGGTGAGGGGCGACACGCGGACCGCCTCTCCCACGATGACCGGACCGATGATGTGGTTCTCCAACTGCTGGTAGGCGAGGAAGACGGCCAGGCAGATCAGTCCGGTCGTCGGGCTCTCCACCAACCCGAGGCCGACGAACACGACACCGCCGAGGAAGCCGCCGATCTGCGGGATGAGGTTCGTCAGCGTGATCCAGATGGCGACGAGCGGAGCGAGGGGGACGGAGAGGATCAGCCCGGTCACGAGCATGACCAGACCAGCCATCGTGGCAACCAGGATCGAACCGATGAAGTAGCGCCCGACCACGTCTCTGACGACGGGAAGCGTGCGGTCCACGGGGTCTGCGGCGGCATGAGGGAGAATCGTCCGACCGCGGTCGAGCAAGCGGGGGCCGTCGAGCAACAACGACGTCACGACGAGGAACAGGATGAGGGCGGCGGCCGCGCCGTTCGCCACCGCGGCCACGGCGTCGACGATCGGACCGGTGTCACGGCCGAGGTTCGCCGGCAGCTCGTCGAACCATTTGGTCACCCGCTCGCCGATGTTCTCCTCCGCCAACCGATCGCCGATCAGTGGGAGATCAGCGAGGCGCTCGGTGATCTGCGGGGCCTGTTCGCCGATCTCCTCGACCTGCCGTACGGCTCGCGGCGCGACCAGCATGATCGTCGCCGTGACGATCGCCGCCAAGCCGACCCCAATCAGGACCACGGCCCACCCGCGGTGGCCACCGAGGGCGATCGCCAACCGGCTGACGGGACGATGAAGCGCGATCGCGATCAGGGCGCCGACACTGATCAGCACGAGCAACGACTGAGCGCTCGAGGCGATGTCGGCCGCGGCGATTACGAAGACGCCCGCCAGCCCGAGGCTGACACCGGTGCGGAAGGTGGACCCCCACCACCCTCCAGCCCGCGTCAGGTTGGGCGCGGCCGCTGGGGTCGGTGGCACGGCCGGATCGATGGCAGGGACGCTCACGCACGCTCCGCGGTCACGCGGACTTGCGGCGCTTCGTCCCTCGAGACTTCGACGAGCGCGTGCCACCGCGAGAGCTTCGTGACCGACCGCCCTTGGCCGCATCCACGCTGGCTTCGAGCGCGGCCATCAGGTCGACGACCTTCCCGGTCGGCTCCGGTGACTCGGCGGCTTCGACGATCTCCTTGCCCTCGTCCTTGGCTTTGATCCGCTCGCGCAGCTCCTCGGTGTAGGTGTCCTCGTAGCGCCGAGGCTCCCACTCCGTGGACATCGCGTCGATGAGCTGGAGCGCCATGCGCAGGCTCTTCGGGTCCGGCTTCGCCCGCCGTGGCAGGTCCTCGGTCTCGGAGCGGGGCACGACCTCGTCGGCGAACCGCATCGTCGACATGGCGAGCGCACCGTCGAGGGGCCGGATCGCCGTGAGGTACTGCTTGTTCCTCATCACGACGGTGCCGATGCCGACAAGATGTCGCTCCTCCATCGCGGCCCGGAGCAACTGGTACCCCTTCTTGGCGGGGTCGTCGGAGGGGACCAGCCAGTACGTGCGCTCGTAATAGATCGGATCGATGTCATCGAGGGCGACGAAGTCGCTGACCTCCACGGCGCGGGTCGACTCCGGACGCAGCTCGTCGAGCTCGTCCTTGTCGAACGTCACATAACGGCCCTTGCTGAGCTCGTAGCCCATCTCGATGTCGCCCTGATCGACCTCCCGGCCCGACTTCTCGGCGACCTTGCGGTAGCGGATCCGCGACCCGGTTCGCTTCTGCAACTGGTGGAAGTGAACGTCGTGATCGCGGACGGCCGACAACGCCTTCACCGGGATGTTGACGAGCCCGAACGTGATGGTGCCGGACCAGACGGGACGAGCCACGGGACAGTCATACCCAGGGGCGACCCCACCTGAACCCCGACCGGGATTGGCCTCGGGTGCGATCGGGTATCCGTACGGCGGGAGGTGGCCATTTTGAAGACTGCACCACTGAATACGATCACTGAAGGCGTCAGCGACGCCTGGTCGACGGGCACCGAGCTCGTCCATGATCTCGGAACCTCGGCCATCGAACTCGTGGCTGGACGCAAGCGCACCCCGTGGTGGCGCCGGCCAGGTTGGCGCGCCCTGCTCCTCGTCGGTGTCGTGGGAGTCGGCATCGCCATCTTCGGGTGGAAGCGGGCGTCCGCGAACGACGAGAGCGGCGTGTCCACGCCACGAGAGAAGTCCAAGGGCGTCGCCGCGGCCGCCAGCTGAACCCCCGGGGCAGCACGGCGTAGGTGCCGTTCGGGTGAGCGGTCACCGGCGCCGGTGAACGATGAGGCGCTGGGTCGATTCGGACCCGGCGCTTCATCGCGGTCAGCGGTCAGGCCAGCGTGTTGCCGTCCGCGTCGAGGAGGTGAACGGCGAGCCCGGGTCGGTTCGACAGGCGCGCCAACGCCCGGTCGGCCTCGGCCCGATCATTCGTGTGCAGTGACACGACGTTCAGTTGATCGACGTCATCGTTGACGAACGTCTGCCGGTAGGCATCGCTCCCACCGAGGCGGGGGAAGGTCGCCCACATCGCGCCGGGAACCGCCAACAAGGCGGCGCCGGCCAATGCGCCACCGACGATGAAGCCGGTGTCCGCCCCGCTGATCGCGGTCACGGTCGCGCCGACGCCGGCGCCGACGGCGGCGCCGATCGCACCTCCGGCGACGATTCGCGGAGCGACCGTCCGGCCGACGCCCTCGGGGTCGACGCCGATGGGTTCGTCTTCGTCGGAGGTGGGGGACCCGAGCGCGACGAGTCCGATGCGCGCGTCATCTCCCTCCTCGGCCTCCAGATCGAGGACCGCCGCCCGAGCGAGGCTCGCGTCCGACGTGGTGGCGACCACGTTGAGTCGCTCCAGATGGGGTTCCGGATTGGAGACGCTCATCAGGCGGAGGTGGGGAGCCCACTGCCTGACCATCGATGTCAACGTCTGGGGCTGCTCGGGTGACTTCACGGCGCGCACCTCCGGATCGGTCGTCCGCTCGGCAGGTACCCCGTCCGCCCGCGGGACCATACGGGAGCGCCCGCCGGCGACGTCGCCGGGCCGTTCCAAGATGGCGCGGAGCTCGCTCGGACGTTGGGCGAGAAATAGGTCCGCCGTTGGCGGCAATGAAGAGAGTCCGAATGTCAGCGAACAAGAACGCGGAGGAGCCGGCCCCTCAGGTGGACTGTGCCGGGGGTTCGAACGCGAATTAACTGCCCGCTGGCTCGTCGTCGTCCTCGATCGGCACCTCGATCGCCTGATCGAGGGCGTCAGCCTCCGGCGCATCGATCGCGCGGTGCACCGGTGTGTGGCGCTCGCCCGACTCGACCTCGCGGGCCTGGTCCAGCGCGTCGGCTTCCGGCACCTCCGGATCCCGCGCCGGTTCAGCCAGCTCCTCGTCGGTGTCGGTGCGCTCCTCGCGCGGTTCCTCGAGCGAGCTCACGAGTGAGCCGCGCATTCGAAGCTGTCGAAGACGTGTTTCTGCCCGCTGCTCACGACCTCGAACGACTTGTCGTAGTCGTTGCCGCACACTTCGCAGATCGCCATCGCAGACCTCTTTCATCTCGCTCCCTCATGCCTGTGTCGTCTACCCGTGGTTCTCCGGGCCCATACGAGTCTCATCGGTACCCCTGATGGCATGGTTGGCGCCGAATCGACAGGGGTATGACAGGAGCCGAACAAAGGAGCACCCCGTGTCCGCAACACTGTTATGGATTCTCGCGGTTGTGCTGGTCGTCATTGGCATCGTCCAATTGATCCAGGGCCAGATCATCCTCGGGATCGTCTTGATCGTGGCCGGCTGTCTCGTCGGTCCCGGCGGGTACAGCCTGTTCCGAAGTCGGGCCTGACCGACCGAGCAAGCGCGGATCCCGGCCGAGGCCGCGGTCGTCTCTCTGGCGGCCGCGGCTGCGGCGCGATATGAGCCCGCGAGCTCAATGGTGCTTGTACAGCGCGAAGTGCGCGACACCCTCGTCGACGCCGAACGAGTGACCGTCACAGGCCGACGAGAGGATCTGCTCCGACAGCGCGAAACGACGACGATCGACGCTGGACGATGAGCGCGCGGGGGTCTCTCCACGCACATCCACGCGGTGATGCTCCGCGGAGAACGTGAGGTTGAGCGGGCTGCCGTTGCCGATCTCGAACAACACGCTGCAGAGCTCGCCGACCGCGAGTCGGAGATCGTCGACGTCATCCACGTCGAACCCGACCGTCGAAGCCATCCCGCTCGCCACGAGTCGCGCCACCCTGACCATCCGGGCATCGACCGGCAGCTCGAGCCGGACGACTCCAGCGCCGTTGCCACCCGTGGAGGCATCTCCTGCGAGTGGGGGGCCAAATCCACCGTCCACCATCTCGGCACCTCCTGCCTTCTGGGTACCCGTCGTTGCCACGTCCGCATACGCGGCGTGGGCGCGACGTCAGGCAGCCGAAACGCCGGCGGCTCGGCGAGCGACGACGAGGTCTTCGACCAGCGCCGCCCGCACCTCTTTCGCCCGCTCGTCGGCACGCAGGACGGCCGACGGGTGGTACGTCACGTGGACCGGGATCCCGTCGACGTCGAACGGGCGACCGCGGCTGGCCGCGATCGCGACGGTGCGGCCGAGGAGCGCGCGGGCGGCGACGGCTCCGAGGGCCACGATCACCTTCGGCCGGACGGCGGCGATCTCGGCGTCCAACCACGGGTGGCACGCCTCGACCTCCGCCACTCCGGGTCGCTTGTGCAGCCGGCGCTTGCCCCGCACCTCGTGCTTGAAGTGCTTCACGGCGTTGGTCGCGAAGAGTGCCGCCCGGTCGATCCCGGCCTCCTCCAGGCAGGACCAGAGCACCGCCCCCGCGGGGCCGACGAACGGAAGGCCCTTCTTGTCCTCGACGTCCCCTGGTTGCTCGCCGACCAGGAGGATCGCGGCGCGAGACGCGCCCTTGCCGAACACGGTCTGGATCGCGTCGCGATAGAGGGGGCACGCAGTGCAGGACGCCGCGGCTCGAGCAAGCTCGTCGAGGTCCCGGGTCGCCGGGACCTCCGCCGGCGCCGTTCCAGCCGTCGCGGTCTGCCGCTTGTCGGGCATCACCCGTTTGCTACCCCGCGGTGAGGCGGCTCAAGCGCGCCGCCCGCGAGACTGACCGCCATGACCAGCTTCGGCATCGCGATCCCCCAGACCGTCGAGCACGACGTCTACGACGGCGCCGCCGTGCAGGCGTTCCTCCGACGGGCCGAGGAGCTCGATTTCGAGAGTGGATGGACGCAAGAGCAGGTCCTCGGTGACAACCCCGATCTCGGGCCCCTCGAGGTGCTCGCCTACGCGGCGGCCTGCACCCGCCGGATGCGCCTCGGGTGCGCCGTGCTCGTCAGCACGCTCTACAGCCCGGTGCACCTGGCGAAGAGCCTCGCGTCGCTCGACCAGCTCAGCGGTGGCCGGCTGGAGGTCGGGCTCGGAACCGGCGGTGGATTCCGGATGTTCTCCGCATTCGGCGTCGACCCGGACTCGTTCGTCGCCCGCTTCAACGAGGGCCTCGCGCTCATGCGCAAGCTGTGGACGGAGGAGCGGATCGACCACGACGGGCGGTTCTGGCAGCTGGCCGGCGCGGCGATGGAGCCGAAGCCGGTCCAGCGCCCTGGTCCACCGGTCTGGTTCGGCGGGTCCCACCCGAACGCGCTGCGCCGAGCCGTCGCCCACGCCGACGGGTTCTTCGGGGCCGGTTCCCAGACGACCGCCCACTTCGCCGAGCAGGTCGGCGTCGTCCGGACCGCGCTCGACGACGCGGGCAGGGATCCGGCGACCTTCCGGATCGCCAAGCGGGTGTACCTGACGGTCGACGACGACCCGGACCGCGCTCGGCAGCGGATGGCGGAGGCGTTGCACCGTGTGTACAGCTTCTTCGGGGCACGGGACCTGACCCCGGTGGCCGTGACCGGTCCACCGGATGTCGTCGCCACCGGACTGCGCGAGGTCGTCGACGCCGGCGCCGAGCTCATCCTCCTCAACCCGCTGTTCGACGCGGGTGAGCAGATGGAGCGCCTGGTCGCGGAGGTGCTCCCGCAGTTGCGCTGACCGGCGTCATGTGGATCGCGGTTACTCTGGCCCCGAGTCGGGCGGGCGGTCTGCTCGGCAGGAGAGCAGAGGGATCACATGAACACGAGATGGGTAGTCGCGGGCGCAGTGACGGCGGTCGCCATCATGGCAGGGGCATCAACGGCGGGAGCGATCCCCAAGGGCGGCAGCACCTGGACCTGTGAGGGCGAAGAGGTCTTCATCGCTGAGGCGGGCCGCAACGGCTGGATCAACGGCGAGCAGCACTATCAGGCCGTGTACATCAACTTCGTTCAGGTGTTCACACCGGTCGAGGGCGACCAGCAGTTCTTCTCGTACGAGAAGTTCTACGGCAACCGGGGCAACCTCGTGGCTCCCGACGTAGTGCGCTGCGAGCAGCACTTCGAAGAGACGGATGCCGAGGGCACCCTCGAGACTGACGGCTTCGTCATCGCCATCCCGGTCAACTGACCTCACACCACAGGAGTCGCCCTTCGGGGCGGCTCCTCCGCGTTGGTACCGGCGAGTCGCCCCCCTATCCTCTCCGGCGCTCCCGCAGCGGGCGGGGCGGAACACAAGGAGCGGGTATGAAGAAGTGGATTGCTGGCGCGTCCATCGTCGCGGCAGGAATGAGCATCGGAGGCACGGCCTTCGCCGGAGAGCGCGGCGGCAACGGAGAGCCGACGCCGATCAACGAGTATCGGGCCAACTCGATCTGCTCGTTCTCCGGGCTGGACGACATGGACTTCGAAGCACCGGTCGATCCGGGCGTGGTCCAGAACTGGGGCAGCATCCCCAAGTTCGTGCGGGACACCGTGCTGATCCCGATGGGTGAGCACCCCGGCAAGGCGTGCAACGGGAACCTCAACGGCCTTCACGGCTGACAGAATTCCCAACCTCTCACTGAGGTTGCGAGATGAAGAAGCCCCCTCTGCGGAGGGGGCTTCTTCGCGTCGAGGCGCCCTCGGCAGGATTCGAACCTGCGCACACGGCTCCGGAGGCCGATGCTCTATCCCCTGAGCTACGAGGGCGGGACGGTGCAGGTTACCGGGCCTCGCACGCCAGACTGTCTGTCCCATGGTCGATCCACTGGAGCTCCTCACCGACCGTCTGCGCCCGGCGTTCGAGGCGGTCGCCGGGCGTCCCGGGGTGGATCCGGTGGTGCGCCCGTCCGAGCACGCCGACGCGCAGGCCAACGGGGCCCTGCCGCTCGCCAAGGAGCTGGGTCGCCCACCCCGCGAGGTCGCCCAGGCGGTGCTCGACGCCGCCGACCTGAGCGATCTGGCCGGCTCGGTCGAGATCGCCGGACCCGGATTCGTGAACGTCACGTTGGACCCGGGGTGGATCGCCGGGCTGACCACGGCCGTCGCCACCGACGAGCGGCTCGGCGTGCCGCTCGCGACGGCGCCGGAACGGGTCGTCGTCGACTACTCGGCGCCCAACGTCGCCAAGGAGATGCACATCGGGCATCTCCGGACGACTGTGATCGGCGATGCGCTGGTGCGCGTGCTCGGCTTTCTCGGCCACGACGTGGTCCGCGAGAACCACATCGGCGACTGGGGGCGGCCGTTCGGGATGCTCATCGAGCACCTCGTCGACATCGGCGCCGAGGGCGCGGGCCGGCTGGGCGTCGGCGACCTGGATGCGTTCTACAAAGAGGCAACGACCAAGTTCGCCGACGACGACGAGTTCCGGGAGCGGGCGCGGCAGCGGGTCGTCCTCCTGCAGAGCATGGACGAGGAGACGATCGTCCTGTGGCGGTCGCTCGTCGCCCAGAGCGCGACGCACTGGAACGAGGTGTACCGCAAGCTCGGCGTGCTCCTGATCGACGACGACCTGGCGGGGGAGAGCCGGTATGAGGCCTTGATGCCCGAGGTCGTCGAGCGCCTGCGCACCGGCGGGTTGCTCGAGGAGTCCGACGGCGCGGAGGTGGTCTTCCCGCCCGGGTTCGCCAACCGCAAGGGCGAGCCGTTGCCCCTGATCGTGCGCAGTCGGGCCGGAGCCTTCACGTACGCCACGAGTGACCTCGCCTGCATCGTGGACCGGGTCGAGCGGGTCGGCGCGACCTGGCTGCTCTACGTCGTCGGGGCGCCCCAGGCCCAGCATCTCGCGATGGTGTTCTCCGTCGCCGAGATGGCCGGATGGCTGGTGCCGCCCTCGCGGGCGGAGCACGTCGCGTTCGGCAACGTGCTCGGGCCGGATCGGAAGATGCTCAAGAGCCGTAGTGGAGAGCCGGTCCGGTTCATCGACGTGATCGACGAGGCGATCGAACGCGGCCACGCGGCGGTCGCCGAGAAGAACCCTGACCTTCCGATCGAGCAACAGGAGGCGGTCGGGCGGGCGGTCGGGATCGGGGCGCTCAAGTACGCCGACCTGTCGACGGATCGCATCCGCGACTACGTCTTCGACTGGGAGCGCATGCTGTCGTTCGACGGCAATACGTCTCCCTACCTCCAGTACGCCCACGCCCGGATCTGCTCGATCTTCCGGCGGGCGGGGATCGATCGGGCCGAGGTCCGGGACACCGTCCCGACAGTCGGTGAGCCCGCGGAGCGGGCGCTCGCGTTGCGGGTTCTCGGTTTCGCGGCGGCGGTGGAGGAGACCGCCGAGCGCTCCAGCCCGCACCGGCTCTGTACGTATCTCTACGAGCTGGCGTCGGACTTCACCGATTTCTACGAGCACTGTCCCGTGCTCAGGGCTCCCGATGCCGGCACCCGGGCGAGTCGCCTGGCGTTGAGCGACGTGACCGCCCGGGTGCTGGCTCAGGGGCTACATCTGCTCGGGATCTCGGCCCCGGAGCAGATGTAGGTAGCGGATTACTTTCGGCGGTGCTGTCGACCGCGCCGGGCCTCGCGGCGCAACCGGGAGTTCCCGGAGACGCGCTGCAGCTCACGGCGACGCTCGTTCGACCATCACCTCGAGCAGGTGCGGATGGTACGAGAACATCGGAGTGTCCTTTCGGATTCTCGTTCGGGTGGATTACGGCGCGCGTTGCTCTTCGAGACGCTTGGGTGGTCGCCGAGGGACACGGCGCGCGAGTTGTCTCAGATGGGCCCTCTGCGCCTGCACCTGCAGGTCACGCTGACGCTCGGCGGCGAGGGTGTAGATGATGCGGAAACGGTCTTGGTACACCGCTGGTCCTTTCGGGATGGATGAACGTTGTGTAATCACGGGTGAGTCCTTTCGGGATACGTCGCTCGGGCCGGGTCGGTTCGCGAGCGTCGCCAACACGCCATCGCGTGGCGAGGGGATTCAGACTGCGGAGCCGAGTGGGCTCAGGCGGTCTTGTCGAAGCCGACTCCACACGGGCCGAGGGCGCCGCCGGAGCCGGTCATCGGGTTGGCGATGAGTTCATGCATTCGGGGCACCTCCTTCAAGCTCGTCGGGTCTGGCAGTGGTCATGATCGCCGACGGGCGACGCTGATACCAAAGGAGTTTCGCGATCTGGGCGGGATTTTGCCGACAGGTGGCACGAGATCCCGCCCAGATGGCCGGATGGCACGATTCCCGCCCAGATGGGGGAGTGGGCGTGGGCCGCGTATGTTCCCCGTGTGAGCGCGTTGCCGTTCGAGTTGCTGCCGGACACGGCGGCGGTCGCGGCGGACGGGTCACTGGAGATCGGCGGGTGCTCCGTCCTCGCCCTCGCAGGCGAGCACGGCACGCCGCTGTTCATCTACGACGAGGCCCATATGCGCGCCCGTTGCCGCGAGGCGGTCGCCGCTTTCGGCGAGCGACGGGTGATCTACGCGACCAAGGCGTTCCTGTGCCGCGCCATGGCCCGACTCGCCCACGAGGAAGGGCTGCTGCTCGACGTCGCCAGCGGCGGCGAGCTGCACGTCGCGCTGACCGCCGGCGTGCCCGCGTCGTCGTGCACGTTCCACGGGAACAACAAGAGCCTCGCCGAGTTGCGCACCGCGCTGACGTGCGGGGTGCGCAACGTCGTCGTCGACAGCTTCGACGAGCTCGACCGGCTCGACGTGCTCCGCCAAGAGGGCGCACCGCGACCCGACGTCCTGCTGCGGATCACGCCGGGCGTCCACGCCCACACGCACCACTACATCGCCACCGGTCAGGACGACTCCAAGTTCGGGTTCAACCTCGCCAACGGCGACGCCGCCCGGGCCGTCGAACGGGCCCGCCGCTCGTCGTCGATCAACCTCGTCGGCCTGCACTGCCACATCGGCTCGAACGTGTTCGCCGCCGGTTTCTTCGCCCGCGCCGCCGAGGTGATGGCGTCCTTCGCCGTCCCCCTCGATCTGCCCGAGCTCGTCCTCGGGGGCGGGCTCGGCGTGGCGTACGTCGAGGGCGAGCGCGCACCAGCGTTCGCCGAGTGGGCGACGGCGGTGCACGACGCGTGCCGCGCGGCCGGCGTGACGGCAGACGTGAGTGTCGAACCGGGCCGGGCCATCGTGGCGGGCGCGGCCGTGACCGTCTACGAGGTGGGCACGATCAAGCCGATCCCCGACGTGCGCACGTACGTGGCGGTGGACGGGGGGATGAGCGACAACCCGCGACCGGTGCTCTATGGCAGCGGGTACGAGGCGTTCCTTCCGCGAGCGGTCCGCGCCGAACGGCCCCGGGCCGTACGTGTCGTCGGCAAGCACTGCGAGTCCGGCGACGTCTTGCTGTTCGACGCCCGCGTTCCCGACGATCTGGCGGTCGGGGACCTCCTGGCCGTCCCGGTCACCGGGGCGTACGGGCACTCCATGGGGTCGAACTACAACAAGGTCCCTCGTCCGCCGGTGGTCTTCGTCGCCGACGGACAGGGGCGGCTCGTCGTGCGGCGGGAGAGCTACGACGACCTGCTCGCGACCGACGTCGGCTGAACGCACCGCCAGCGTCTACGGCGCGACCCACTCACGGCGCACGATGCCGTCGGCGCTCTGGGTCAGCACCGTCGCCGACTGCGGCTCGATCCTGACGAACACGAAGTCGGGGTCGTCGGGCGAGCCGAAGAACGTGGCCAGGTCGTAGTCGAACAACCCGGCGTCCCACACCCGCCGCTTCTCGTCGGTGTCCTCGACGAGCTCGGCGACGCCGCGCACGTAGACCTCGGCCAACGGTGACCACATGAGGGCGACCTGTGGGTTGGCCGCGATGTTGCGCGCCTTCGTCGACGACGCCCGCGTGCCGAACCACAGCCGCTCCCCGTCGACGGCGACGGCGGCCAGGGCGACGTGCGGTCGGCCATCCGGCGTCACCGTGGCGCAGTGGGCGAGCCCGCTGACGTGCTCACAGACCTCGGTCCAGTTCATGCGCGGAACGTACTTCTCCTACCCTTGCTCGATGCCCCGCTGGCTGGATGCCGTCGTCGAGCCGCTGCGTCGCGTCGCGGCTTCCATCCGCCACGCCGAACCGGGGACGGGACGCGCCGTCCGCAAGCGCGCGCCGAGCGCCCGGCCGGTCGAGGCCGGCGTCCGGATCGAGTACACCCCGCAGCTCGACGGCGATCCCGACCCCGGCGAGGTGATCTGGACCTGGGTGCCGTTCGAGGACGACCCGTCGCTCGGCAAGGATCGCCCGGTCGTCATCGTGGGCCGCCACGGCGCCGTCCTGTCGGGCGTGGCGTTGACGAGCAAGCCGAAGGACCGGCGCGACTTCGTCGACGTGGGGTCCGGGTCGTGGGACTCGAGGGGCCGGCCGAGCTACGCCAAGGTCGACCGGCTCCTCGACATCGACCCCGACGAGGTCCGGCGCGAGGGTGCGATCCTCAGCCGCCGCCGGTTCGACGCCGTGATCGAGGCGGTCGACCGACTGCACGACGTCGCGCGCTGACCACACCCGTTCTGTCGGTCGGCATCGGCCCGTTTCGGCCGATTCCGAACGACAGAACGACGGTTAGCCTCGCCGCGTGGACGCGACCCGTGTGATCCGAGTGGGACTGCTCGGCTGCGGGAACGTCGGCGGGGCGTTCGTCGGACTCGTCACCGAGCGGGCCAAGGAGATCGCTGCGCGCACTGGCATCGACCTCCAGGTCACCCGGGTCGCCGTGCGCAACCTGGCGCGCGATCGTGACGTCGACCTTCCGTCCGGCGTCCTCACCCACGATGCCCACGGGGTCGTCGCCGATCCCGACGTCGATCTCGTCGTCGAGGTCATCGGCGGGATCGAACCGGCCCGCGAGCTGATCACCGAGGCGCTGCGGGCCGGCAAGCCGGTCGTGACGGCGAACAAGGAGCTGCTCGCCAACGTCGGCGTCGAGCTGTTCGGCGTCGCCGACGACGCCGGCGTCGACCTGCTGTTCGAGGCCGCGGTCGCCGGCGGCATCCCGCTCGTGCGCAGCCTGCGCGAGAGCCTGCGCGGTGAGCCCATCCGGCGGGTGCTCGGGATCGTCAACGGCACGACCAACTACATCCTCACCAAGATGGCCGAGCAGGGCGCCGGCTATGCCGAAGCGCTCGCCGAGGCCCAGCGCCTCGGCTACGCCGAGCGCGACCCGACCGCCGACGTGGAGGGGTTCGACGCCGGCGCCAAGGCGGCGATCATCGCGTCGATCGCGTTCGGCGCGCGGGTCGTGGCGGGCGACGTGTACCACGAGGGGATCAGCCAGATCAGCAAGAACGACATCGACGTCGCCCACCGCCTCGGCTACGTCGTCAAGCTGCTCGCCATCGCCGAGGTCGACGACGCCAGCGGCGAGATCGCCGTTCGTGTCCACCCGGCCATGCTCCCGGTCCACCATCCGCTGGCGAGCGTCCGGGAGAGCTACAACGCGGTGTTCGTCGAGGGCGGGGCGGTCGGCTCGCTGATGTTCTACGGCCGGGGCGCCGGCGGACTGCCGACGGCGAGCGCGGTGCTCGGCGACGTCATCGACGCGGCGGTGAACCTGAGCAAGGGGACCCATGGGACGATCGGCTCCTTCGCCAAGGCGCGCATCCGGCCGATCGACGAGACGTCCGCCGAGTACCTCCTCGGGTTCGAGGTCGTCGACCGCCCCGGCGTGCTGCACGCGGTGACCGGTGTGTTCGCCGACCACGGCGTGAGCATCCGGACCGCCGAGCAGGAGGGCATCGGCGAGGACGCCCGGCTCGTGTTCGTGACCCACGTGGCCAAGGAGTCGGCGGTGCAGGCGACCGTGCACGGCCTGCGCGAGCTCGACGTGGTGAAGCACGTCGGGGGCCTGCTCCGCGTCATCGGTGGGTAGCGGGCCGTCGGCGATGGAGTACGTGTCGACACGGGGTCGCGGGTCGGCCTCCGGCTTCGTCGACGTGCTGCTCGGCGGGCTGGCCGCCGACGGCGGGCTGTATGTACCCGCAGCCTGGCCGGAGCTGCCGCCGCCGGCCGAGCTCGACTCGGCGAGCGGCTACGCCGACACCGCCCGGCGGGTGGTCGCGCCGTTCGTCGGCGACGACATCGCCCCGGCCGACCTCGCCCGGCTGTGCGACGAGGCCTACGGCGCGTTCGGCCACCCTGCGGTCGTCCCGCTCGTCCAGATCGACGACCGGCAGTGGCTGGCTGAGCTGTTCCACGGGCCGACCTTGTCGTTCAAGGACGTCGCCCTGCAGCTCGTCGGCCGGCTCTTCGATCACGTCCTCGGCGCGCGGGGCGAGCGGGTCACGATCGTCGGGGCGACGAGCGGCGACACTGGCTCGGCGGCGATCGAGGCCGTGCGCGGCTGCCGGCACGTGGACATCGTGATCCTGTATCCGCAGGGCGCGATCAGCGACGTGCAGCGGCGGCAGATCACGACCGTCGCCGACGCCAACGTGCTCGCCGTCGCGGTCGAGGGCACGTTCGACGACTGCCAGGACCTCGTCAAGGCGATGTTCAACGACGCCCCCTTCCGGGAGCGCATGCGACTGGCCGCGGTCAACTCGATCAACTGGGCACGGGTGATGGCGCAGACCGTGTACTACGTCACGACGGCCCGGGCGCTGGCGGGGCCGGTGACCGCGTGCGTGCCGACGGGCAACTTCGGCAACATCTTCGCCGGTTGGGTCGCTCGCCGGATGGGGACGCCGATCGCCGACTTCGTCATCGCGTCCAACACCAACGACATCCTCACCCGCTTCGTCGAGTCCGGCACGATGGCGATCGCGCCGGTCGTGCCGACCTTGAGCCCGGCGATGGACATCCAGGTGTCGTCGAACTTCGAGCGCATGCTCTGGGTGATCAACGACGGCAACGGAGCCCGGACGGGCGAGCAGCTCGTCCGGTTCCGCGAGACCGGGCAGCTCGGGCTCGAACCCGAGCAGTGGGAGCGCTGGATCCGCGGGGCGTTCCGGGCCGCCCGCTCGAGCGACGAGGAGACGCTCGCCGAGATGCGCCGGGTGCACGCGGCGACCGGGCTGCTGATCGACCCGCACACCGCCACGGGCACGAGAGCCGCCCGGCTACAGGCGGGCGAGCACCCGGTGGTGACGATGGCCACGGCCCACCCGGCCAAGTTCCCGGACGCCGTCGAGCGGGCCACCGGGGTTCGGCCGGCGCTGCCGGAACCCCTCGCCGACCTGTTCGACCGCTCCGAGCGGGGCGAGACCGCAGCCAACGACCTCGCCGTCGTCGAGGATCTCGTCGCCCACGCCGTCGCCCCCTGACGCCCCATCCGAGGGTTTCGCGGCACCCGAGGGTTTCCGGACCCCTTCCGGTCGGCACACCCTCGGGAGGCGGAAAACCTCGGGTGTTTGCGAGGATGCACCACCGCCGGTATCGTTGAGAGCGCCTGGACTGCAGGCAGCACCACGTTCCACGTTCCCCCCGGACGTGCCGCACGGGTGCGAATCATGTCACCGTGGGGCCATCAGTCGGTTGGTGCCGGCAGTATCCGACACCGTTCCGCATCGAGGCCCGAGACCCCACGGCGTCTCATCGGGAGAGAGGTACCCGTGGCCGCTGAGGCACTCGAACAGTCCGTCCTGGAATCAAAGGACAAGGACCAACTCTTGGCGATCGCCAAGGCACTCGGCTTGAAGGCGAGTTCGCGCACGAAGAAGTCCGACATCATCGACCAGATCCTGGAGACCACCGGCACGCCGACCGGGCGGGCCAACGGTGCCGCGCCCGGCGCCCCGGCGCCGGCCACGCCGGCGCTGGACGAGTCGAGCGGCAACGGCGACGCCCCGGCCGCGGCGGCGCCTCCGGCGGAGGTCCCGGTGACATCGGACACGGCGAGCGATGGGGTCGAGCCCCCCGCCGAGTGGGAGCTCGCGCTCGGTACCGACACCGCGACGAACGACGGTGCCGGGGGTCCGAGCGCGGACGCCGGGACGACCGACGACGCGACGGCTGCGGCCAACGAAGGCCTCGTCAGCCGGCCGGCCGGGTCCACCACCGCCGCCGACGGCGGACGTTCCGACCGTTCCGACCGTTCCGACCGTTCCGGCGGGGGCGGCCAGCAGGCGACCCGGACGCAGGGCGGACAGACCTCGGCCTTCCAGGGCGAGGAGGGCGAGAGCCGCAACCGCCGGCGCCGCCGTCGCCGCAAGGGCAGCTCCCGCGGGCTCGAGGGTCCGCAGGGCGACGACGTCACGGTGCTCGAGCGCGACGGTGAGACCGTCTCCAACGAGCCGGTCGAGGTCTCCGGCTACCTCGACATGCGCGACGAGGGCTACGGGTTCCTGCGGGTCAAGGGCTACCTGCCGAGCCGCGACGACTCGTACATCCCGGTGAAGCTGGCCCGCCAGTACGGCCTGCGCAAGGGCGACCACGTCACCGGGCTGAGCCGCCCGGCCGGGCGCAACGAGAAGAACCCGGCGCTGCTCGAGATCAACACCGTGAACGGCGGCGATCCCGAGGCGGCCAAGCGGCGGCCCCGCTTCGAGGACCTGACCGCCCTGTTCCCCGACGAGAAGCTGCGGCTGGAGGATCCGGCCGATCCCGGGAACATGACGGCCCGCATCATCGACCTCATCTCGCCGATCGGCAAGGGCCAGCGCGGCCTCATCGTGTCGCCCCCGAAGGCCGGGAAGACGTTCGTGGTCAAGACGATCGCCAAGTCGATCGAGCTCAACAACCCCGAGGTCAAGCTCATCATCCTGCTCGTCGACGAGCGGCCCGAGGAAGTGACCGACATGCGCCGCAACGTGCTTGGTGAGGTCATCTCGTCGACGTTCGACCGCCCGAGCGACGAGCACACCCACGTCGCCGAGCTCGCCATCGAGAAGGCCAAGCGGCTCGTCGAGCAGGGGGAGGACGTCGTCGTCGTCCTCGACGGCATCACCCGCCTGTCGCGCGCCTACAACCTCGCCGCCCCGGCGAGCGGGCGCATCCTCTCCGGCGGCATCGACGCCGGCGCGCTGTACCCGCCGAAGAAGTTCTTCGGTGCGGCCCGCAACGTGGAGGAGGGCGGCTCGCTGACGATCCTCGCCACCGCGCTCGTCGAGACCAACAGCCGCATGGACGAGGCGATCTTCGAGGAGTTCAAGGGCACCGGCAACATGGAGCTGCGCCTCGACCGCAAGCTCGCCGAGCGCCGCATCTATCCGGCCATCGACGTCGACGCCTCGAGCACCCGTCACGAGGAGCTGCTCTTCGATCGCAAGCAGCTGCAGATGGTCTGGAAGCTGCGCCGCGTGCTCTCGGGCCTGGCGGCCGACGGCAACGCCGCGCCGGGGCTGGAGCTGCTCATCGACCGGCTGAAGACGTTCCGCACCAACGACGAGTTCCTGAACGAGATCGCCAAGCAACCGTCGATGTAGGACGGCCTGCTGACACTGGAACACTCGTCCCCTCGATCTCCGCGGAGTCACCAATGAAGACCGACATCCATCCTGCTTACGCCGACACGAACGTGCGCTGCTCGTGCGGCAACACCTTCACCACCCGCTCGACGAAGGGCGGCGATCTGCACATCGAACTGTGCAACGAGTGCCACCCGTTCTTCACGGGCAAGCAGAAGCTGGTCGACTCCGGTGGACGGGTCGAGCGGTTCAACAAGCGCTACGGCACCCGTAGGTCCGGCAAGAAGTAACGCCATCGACACCGCCGCGGTCGAGCGTCGCGGCCGGCTCCGCGGCATCAAGCTGCGCACCCTCGTCGGCGACCACCTCGGCCGCGAGGTGACGGCCGATCCGGCGAGCTATCCGCCGGGGACGTCGGCGCTGGTCGATGACCGCGTCGCGTGGGTACTCGTCGACGACGATCCGGCTCGGGGCCTCGGACCGGCCGTGGCCTGGGCTCGCCGCCGGGACGCCCATGCCCTCCACCTCCTCGCTGAGCGCGACAGCGGGCTGCTCGCCCGGCGGGCGGCGGCGTTCTCCGTCCCGATCACGGTGTGGCACGTCGACGGGCGCACGCTCGAGCCCGCCAGGGCCGCGCCGCTGCCCGCTCCACCCGGTCCGGCCCCGGCCCACCTCGCCCTTCTCCCGGTGATCGAGGCCGGCGGGGCCACGCCCGTCGTCGAACACGGCGTCGTCACCGGCGAGGTACGCGGGCTCGAGGTCTGCCGCGTCGTCGACGACCCGGTGAGTGGTCACGCTCGGCTCGAGGTCGGTGTCGGCGTGCACGATCGAGAGGCCTTCGCCCTGATCCACGGGGACGTCCCGGCCGCGGACGCGCTCGCCGGGGTGGTCGAGGCGGTGACGCGCTACCGGGGCACCGGCGCGAACCACGCGCTCGACCGGCTCGTCCCCGAGCGGCTGCTGCGCTGGCGGCTGGAGCAGGACCCCGGCGACCTCGGGCTGGACTCGCTCGCTCCCGCCGAACCCCCGGTCCCGCGCCCGAACGTCAAGGAGCGCGCTCCGTGCAGCGCACGCGGCCGGCGCGCCGACGGGTCGGAGGTGGTGATCGTCTGCTCGGTCGGCGTCGACCTCGACCTGATCCCGTACGCGACCGACGCCCGGCGACTCGGGGAGCGTCAGCCGGGCGTCGGCGGGGGCGAGATGGAGTCGGCGGAGACGCTGATCGTGCTGCCGCCCCGCGACCTCGTGCCGATCACGGTCGAGCTCGCGGGGCTGCTCGATCAGACTGTGGCGCTGGTGTCCTGGTCCTCCGAGTCGCCCTCGGCCTGATCGCCGGGCTCGATGGCCGGGACGGTCGCCGTCCCGATCTCGATCCGGCGGGACTCGGCCTCGGCGACGGGCGCCACGACGATCGTCAGGCGGCCGTCGGCGTACTCCGCGGAGACCTGCTCGGGGTCGAGGCCGGCGCCGAGCGTGAGGCTGCGCCGCCAGTTCAGGCTGTCCGTCGTGACCGATACGGTCAGGGTGCGGGCCGTGACCGACACGTCGACGGCGTCGCGCGGGATGCCGGGCAGGTCGACGGTGAGGCGCAGCGACCCCTCGTCCCAGGCCGACGTCACCACGGGCGTCGACGAGCTGGTGCCGCCGGGGCGGAAGAAGGACTCGACGAGCGCATCGAAGCTGCGGTCGAACGCCCGCGGACGAACCTGCAGGCGGTAGGGGGTGGGACGGACGAGACGGTACATCGATGACCTCCAGTGATCCTGATGCGACGTGGTGCTCATTGCACGATCGATGCTACAAGAATCATGAGCGGAATCAACTCAAGTTTTCCGCGTAAGTTGTCGCGCCGCTCGCTCCTGGCTGGTCGGAGAGGGTGCCGCTAGCCTCGTCCTGCCGTGTCCGACTCCGTTGCCAGCCCCCGGTCCGCCCCTCACCGGGACGCCCCGGCCATCGGCGACCGGCTCGACGCGTTCGAGCAGGAGTACGCCGACCTCGAGGCGCGGCTCTCCGACGCGGCGGTGCTGGCGGACCCGGCCGAGCTGCGCAAGGTCTCGACCCGGTACCACCAGCTCGGCCCGCTGGTCGACGCCGCCCGCCGGAGGCGGGCGATCCTCGCTGACCGCGAGGCGGCGGGTGAGCTGCTGGCCATCGCCACCGAGGATGAACGCGCCGGGCTCGACGCCGAGCTGGATTCGTCGTCGAAGGCGTTGCTCGCCGTCGAGGAGGAGCTACGGGGCTTGCTCGTCCCACCCGATCCGCACGCCGGGCGCAACGTGATCGTCGAGATCCGGGGCGCCGAAGGCGGGGAGGAGGCGAACCTGTTCGCCCGGGACCTCTACGAGATGTACGCCGCCTACGCCGCCCGCCACGGTCTGAAGGTCGAGACACTGTCGTCGTACCCCAGCGATCTCGGTGGGTTCAACGAAGTCACGTTCCTCGTCCGCGGCGACGGTGCCTGGCCGCGCTTCAAGTACGAGGGCGGACCACATCGCGTGCAGCGGGTGCCGGTCACGGAGAGCCAGGGCCGGGTACACACGTCGTCGGCGACGGTCCTGGTCCTGCCGGAGGCGGATGAAGTCGACGTGCAGATCGAGGACCGCGACCTGCAGGTGGACGTGTTCCGCTCGAGTGGACCGGGTGGCCAGAGCGTCAACACCACCGACTCCGCGGTGCGCATCACGCACGTGCCCACCGGCATCGTGGTCTCGATGCAGGACGAGCGCAGCCAGCTGCAGAACCGGGCGCGCGCCCTCCAGGTCCTGCGGGCCCGCCTGCTCGAGGCGGCCGAGCGGGAGCGCGACGCCGAACGCTCGGCCGAGCGCCGTGCGCAGGTGGGCGGGGGCGGCCGGAGCGAGAAGATCCGCACCTACAACTTCAAGGAGAACCGGTTCACCGACCACCGGATCGGGTTCACGATCTACCGTCTCGCCGACGTGCTCGCCGGTGACCTCGATGAGGTGGTGGCGGCACTCGCCGCTGACGAGCGAGCCCGCCAGCTCGCCGAGGCCACCTGATCTTGGGCGCGGCGACGTGGCGGGCGCTGCTCGCCGACACGACCGCGCGCGTCGGTGAGCGGCCGGCGGCGCGGTGGCTCTGTGAGGTGGCCAGCGGCGCCGACCGCATCGACGACGTCCTCGACGAGCGGGCCACCCGACGGATGGTCGCCCACCTCGACTCGATGATCGCCCGCCACGCCGCCGGTGAGCCGCTCGCCTACGTGTTGGGGCGGTGGTCGTTCCGCCACCTCGACCTCGCCGTTGACCGGCGGGTCCTGATCCCCCGGCCGGAGACCGAGGTCGTGGCCGGCGTTGCCATCGACCTCGCGCGGAGCCGGCCCCGGCCGATCACCGTCGTCGACGTCGGGACCGGTTCGGGGGCGATCGGTCTCGCCCTCGCCGACGAGCTGCCGGTCACCGGCGTGACGGTGTGGCTCGTGGACGACGACCCCGACGCCATCGACGTCGCCCGGGCCAATCTCGCCGGGATCGGGCGGCGGGCGGCGAACGTGCGGATCGCCGAGGGTTCGTGGTTCGACGCCCTGCCCCTCGGCACGGTCGTCGACGTCGCCGTGTCCAACCCGCCGTACGTCGCCGAGGGATCGCTGGAGCTCGACCGGTCCGTCCGCGAGTGGGAGCCGGCGCACGCGCTGTTCGCCGGCGGCGACGGGCTCGCCGCGATCCGGGAGGTGATCAGTGCGGCCCCACCGTGGATCCGGCCGGGCGGTTGGCTGGTGCTGGAGATCGGGGCCGATCAGGGGCCGGCGGTCGAGGCGCTGCTGGCGAGGGCGGGCTTCGCCGAGGTCGAGATCAGCCCCGACCTGGCCGGGCTCGACCGCGGTCGCGGTCGCCCGCCGCCCCTGATCTGGGCGCGATTGTTCTCGACGGATGAGAAATTCCGCGCCCAGATCGACGTTTGAGAAGATATCGCGCCCAGATGGGGAGGGTCAGCCGAAGCGGACCGCGACGTCCGAGAGGAGGGTCGCCTCCTCCTCGGTGACCTCGTCGCCGGCCAGCTGGCGGGCCGCCGAGAACAGCGCCTTGCGCAGGATCCGGCTGGTGATGCGAGAGTCGATGTCGTCGAGCAGCTCGGTCACGGTGTGGTTGGCGAACGCCGCCCGGGCCTTGGCGACGGCGGGCCCGAGGTACTGCTCGAACGAGAACGCCGAGCCCCGCCAGTCCTCCGTGAGCTCACGCAGCACGCCGAGCTCGTCGTCGCTGAGGTGTGAGTCGGCGAGCATGACCAGGGCGAGCAGCTCGAGCGCGGCCATGTGCTCGCGGTCGGCGGTGGCGTGCACCGCCACGCCCTCGTACAGCTCGGCGAGCCGCTTCTCCATCACCCCCGCACCGTAGTCCTCACTCGTCGGCCTCCCGAGTGAGATCGAGGGCTCGGCGGAGGAAGTCGACCTGGTGCAGGAGCATGTTCTCGGCGACGACCTCCTGCGGCGTCATGTGGGTGACGCCGGAGAGCGGCAGCACCTCGTGCGGGCGGCCGGCGGCGAGCAGCGCCGAGGACAGTTGGAGCGTGTGGGCGGCGACGACGTTGTCGTCGGCGAGCCCGTGGATCAACAGCAGCGGCCGGCTCGCCTCGGCCGCCAGCGGGAGCAGCGAGCAGGCGTCGTAGACCTCGGCCTGCTCGCCGGGATCGCCCAGGTAGCGCTCGGTGTAGTGGGTGTCGTAGAGCCGCCACTCGGTGACCGGGGCGCCGGCGATGGCGGCGTGGAACACGTCGGGCCGCCGGAGCACGGCGAGGGCGGCGAGGTAACCGCCGAAGCTCCACCCGCGGATCGCCACGCGGCCGAGGTCGAGCACGCCGTGCTCCTCGGCCGCCCGTTCGAGCGCTTCGATCTGGTCCTCGAGCACCGGGCCGGCGAGGTCGAGGTGGACCGCCCGCTCCCACTCGGACCCGCGTCCCGGAGTGCCCCGCCCGTCGGCCACGACGACGGCGAACCCCTGGTCGGCGAACCACTGCGCACTGACGTGGGCGTTGTGGGCGCGGACGACCCGGCCGCCGTGGGGCCCGCCGTACGGGTCGAGGAGCACGGGGAGCGGTGAGCCGTCGTGACCGGCCGGCAGCAGCACGGCGGTGGCGATGCGACGATCGCCGAGGAACGAGAGGTGCACGTCGGCTCGCACGACCGGTGTCGCGGCGAAGGAGGACAGCTCGATCCCCTCGAGCGTCGCCCACTGCCCGCCCGGCTCCGCGAGGGTCGCCGTGCGCATGACGATCGTGCCGCCTCCGGCGGCGACGCTGTGGACCCCGGGCTCGTCGGTCAGGGCGGTGAGCTGACCATCCGGCGCCCGGCGCCACACGTGAACCACGGTCGCGTCGTCGATCGGATTGGCGAGGAACACGATGCCCGGCCCGTCGACGCTCTCGACCGCCCGGACCTGCAGGTCGGCGGGCGTCACTGGCTCTCCGTCGACGAGCAGCCGCCGGGCGCCGTCCCGGTCGCCACACGTGACGAGCCCGCCGTCGGGCGCCAGGCGGGGCACGCCGGGGACGAGCTCGACCCACTGGTCGTCCATGTCCGCCCACCGCTGCTCGGTGGCGCCCGTCACTGGGTCGACCTCGAGCACCTCGACGACGCGTTGGTCGCGCCGCTGCACCGTGAGGATCAGCCCTTCCTCACCCCAGTGCACGTCGACGAGGTACGGGAACCGCGCCCGGTCCCACTCGACGTCGACGACCGAGCCGTCGAGGGCCACGAGGTGCAGCGTGACGTCGGCGTTGGACGTGCCCGCGGCGGGGTAGGGCAGCTCGGTCGGCGAGGTCTCCGGCTGCGCCGGATCCCCGACGTACCAGCGTGTGACCGGCGCCGTGTCGACGCGGGCGACGGCCACGGCGGTCCCGTTCGGGCTCCACCAGTACCCCCGGAACCGGTGCATCTCCTCGGCCGCGATGAAGTCGGCGCTTCCCCACGTGACGGTGTCGGGTTCATCCGGGTCGTCGCCGGCGAGCACCCGCCACTGCCCATCGAGCTCGCCGATGCACAGCAACCGGCCACTGACGTAGGCGACCCGCTGGGCGAGCGGGTCGGGTCGCGGGTCGAAGACCGGCCCGGCCACGGGGAGCTCGCGCGACATCCCGCTGACGAGGCCGGCGACGAACAGCCGGCCGGCGATGGCGAAGGCGGCGACGGTGACAGCGGCATCCGTGGCGAAGGCGGTGATCCCGCCCGCCGCCTCCCGGGCGCGCTCGCGACGGGCGAGCTCCTCCGGCGGCAGCGTGGTGTCGTCCCGGCCGCGGAGCAGGACGTCCGGGTCGGCGACCAGGCGCTCCTCGCCGCTGGCGGCGTCCACGGACCAGAGGCAGTTGACCGGGTCGGTGCCGCCGCGGCTGCGGAGGAACACGATGCGCCGGCCGTCTGGGGACACGACGACGTCACGGGGCTCGCCGAGCGTGAAGCGCTGGGTGCGGGCGGCCTGCCGCGGGTACGAATCGGTGGGCTGGTCGCTCATCGCGCCGTGACGAGGATCTTGGCGTGGGCGTCGGGCCGGGCCAGGTCGGCGAACGCCTGCGGCACGCCGTCGATCGGGACGGTTGCGGTGATCAACGGACGGAGATCGACCTCGCCGTCGGCGATCGACCGCAGCGCCTGGGCGAACTCGTCGGGCTCGTAGCCGAGGGCGAACTGGATGTTGAGCTCGCGGCCGATCCCCACCATCGGGTGGAGCCGGTCCTGCTGCATGCACACCCCGACCACGAGGATGCGGGCGCCCCTCGGCGCCATCCGCATCGCGGCGTCGATCATGCCGGGAACGCCGACCGCCTCGAACACGACGAGCGGGCGGGTGCCGTCGACGTCGCGCCACGCGGCGACGGCCGGCTGCTCGGAGGGATCGACGACGACGTCACACCCGAGGTGCTCGGCGAGGGCGCGGCGCCGGGCGGAGTAGTCGGCGCCGATCACCGGGCCGATGCCGCGCCGTTTGAGCTCGGCGACGCAGGCCAGTCCGACCGGACCGAGCCCGAGGACGATCGCCGCCTCACCGGACTCGATTCGGCTCTTGGCGACCGCGTGGACGCCGACCGCGAGCGGCTCCGTGAGCGCAGCGAGGTCGGCGGGGAGGCCGGCGGGGACGTCGAGGGCGAGCATCTCGTTGAGCACCATCAGCTCGGCGTAACCACCCGGGTAGCGGTTGGAGAACCCGAGCGCGTGGAGCCCGTCGGCATCGAACGCGACCGGCATGCTCACGACGACGTCGCCGGGCCGCAGCCGGTCGACACCGGGACCGACGTCGACCACCTCGCAGCAGAACTCGTGGCCCATCACCGTCGGCGCGGCCGGCTCGAACATGATCGGGCGCAGCGGGTCCGGCGGTGCGTCGGCTTCGAGCTCCTCGGTGAGCCGCCGCGCCTCCGCGCCGTGCCGGAGCAGGTGGAGGTCGCTGCCGCAGATTCCACAGGCGAGCACCCGCGTGAGCACCTGGCCGGCGGCCGGGACCGGCTCGGCGACGTCGTCGACTCGCAATTCCCAGTCCTGCATCACGGCGGCGCGCATCGCCCGAGAGTACGTCGGGGATCAGTGACTGAAAGAGGCGATGGTGTCGAGGATGATCGCGAACGCCGCGTCGGCGTCGACCTGGGTCAGCACGTCGCAGTTCGGTGGCGGTCGCTCGATGAGCGTGCGCCGGTCGATGACCGTCATGCCGCGGGTCAGCGCGCCCGCCGTCTCCACCGCGACGTGACGGGCCACCCGCTCGAACAGCGCGGGGTGGGTCAGGGCGAGCACGGCGCACGGGTCGTGCACGGCGGCTCCCGCCATGCCGTCGTGGCGGCTGATGTAGGTGCTCGAGAAGAACCCGAGGAGATCGGCGAGGATCGCGGCGAGCCGGCCGGGCAGGGCGCGCACGGCGGCGATGCGCTCCGTGGTCGCGAGCAGCTGGTGGGTCAGATCGAGGCCGGCCATCACGAGCGGGCCTCCGTAGTCGAAGACCACGGCAGCGGCCTCCGGGTCGGCCCAGATGTTGAACTCGGCGACCGCCGACCGGTTGCCGAACGTGCCGCCGCCCATGACGGAGATGCCGGCGATGCGTCCTGCGATATCGGGGGCGAGCCGCAGGGCGATGGCGATGTTGGTGAGCGGACCCACGGCGACGATCCACACGTCGTCGTGCTGACGGCACGTCTCCACGATGAAGGCGACAGCGTCGTGGCCGTCGAGCGGACGGCTCGGCTCCGGCAGGTGGGCGCCGTCGAGCCCGCTCTCGCCGTGGACCATGGCCGCCGGCCGGGGCTCGGCGAGCAGCGGCCGTGCCGCGCCGCCGTGGACGGGGACGTCGATCCCCAGGAGCTCCCGCACGACGAGGGCGTTGTGTGTCGTCCGTTCGAGCGGGGCGTTGCCGGCGACGGTGGTGATGCCGAGCAGCTCGGCATGCCGGGCGGCGACGACGATCGCGATCGCGTCGTCGTGCCCGGGGTCGCAATCCAGGATTATCCGAACCACGCCTCAAATCTGTCACCTGGGCACCCCGTCACAGAATCGCGATCACGCGAGACACGGCAGGCCTGGAAGGTGCAAACTGGGGGGAGGAGCAGCGTCCCGAGGGGGTGGCTGATGAGAAACGTCAACGCCGGTGTGCCCGACCTGGTGCCGATCCTGTCGCGAGGCAAGCACCGCAACCCGCGCAAGGGGGCCTGCTTCATGGAGCTGGCGTCGTATCTCGCCGGCGAGCGGTGGAGCGACCACCCCCGTTGCACGCACCCGCTGCTGGCGTCCGTCGCCCGTCTGGTCAACGACCTGACCTCGGACCCCCGCCGGTCCCGGCTCGCCTCGCTGATCCCGTGCGTGATCGGGCTCACCAGCGACGATCCACGGGTCGACGCCCGCATCGCGCTGCGCTCCGCCCGCGCCGCCCTGCCGATCGCCGCGGCCGAGGACCAGAACGTGATGGCCGTCGCCGTGCTCGCCGCCGAGCGGGCGCTGGCCGACATGGAGGGACGGCCGGGCGACACCCTCGAGCCCGAGAGCCGGGCCGCGCTGGCGTCGGCGCCACTCGCCGCGCAGTGGGCCCGATCGTTCGGCGGCGGCGGCAACGACGTGTCGGTCGAGCAGTTCCGCCGGTTCGCCGCGCCCAACATCGTGCGCTTCGCCGTGCCCGCCGTCGCCAAGGCGTGCGTGTCGGATCCGGACGACCGGCTCTACGCGCTGCTCCGCGAAGTCATCGACGACTGCACGATGCTGTGCGGCCAGCGGCCGGCGCCCGCTGCGCCGCTACTCGTCGAGCAGTAGCGCGCCCTCGGCGTCGAGGCGGGCGGGCCGGCCGACCCACTCGCCGTCGGCGAGTGCGGCCATCGTCGCCGCGTCGGACGAAAGGCCCCAGGCCCGCCGGCCGTCGCTGAGCAGGCCGGTCGCGATCGCCTGCTCCGGCGTGCCGTCGCGACCGTGCATCACCGTGTAGGCCTCGATCGTCACCGGTCCGGCCGCATCGGCCTGCTCGGCGAGGGCGCGCGACGGGAGGGCGTCGATCTCGGCCTGCGGCTCGTCGTGGCGGAAGCCGTCCGGCGGTGGCGTGGTGGCATAGACGCCGAAGGCGTGCTTGGTGACGTACCCGCCGTTCGCCCAGATCAAGGCCGTCTCGCCGGGTTGCTCGCGCAGCTCGCCGGCGACCGTGGCGATGGCGTGCATGACGTAGTTGTTCCACGGCCCGCCGGCGAACGACAGCCCACCCGTCCTGGTGAGCGGGCGGTCGGACCCGTTCAGCTCGAGGCCGAGGGACCGAGCCCCGAGCTGCACCGCCGAGGGGAAGCACGAGTAGAGGTCGATGAGCCCGACGTCGTCGATGCCGACGCCGGCCAGCTCGAGCACGCGGCGCCCGCCGACCTCGACGGCCGGCGTGCGGGTGAACGCATCCCGATTGGACACGTAGGGGTGCTCGTGGCAGTCGGTGCCGGCCTGCGGGAAGACCCAACGGTCCTCGGGGATCCCCAGCCGGCCGGCGGCCTCGACCGTGCACATGATCAGTGCCGCCGCCATGTCGACGTCGTTGTTCGAGTTCATGTACTTGCGGTAGGGGAGACCGACGAGGCGGTTCTCGGGTGTGGTCGTGCGGATCTCGTCCGCCGACTTGGCATCCCGGATCCAGGCGGACGGGTTCTTGGCGGCGACCTCGCTGAACCGCGCCCACAGCTCGCTGATCGCGACGAGGTGCTCGTCGGGCGGGCGGCCGGCCGCGGCCCGCAGGGCCGATTCGAACATCGGGTAGATCTGCACGGGCAGGAACACGCCCCGCTCCGTCTCGGCCGGATGGGACATGTCGAGCTCGGGACCGATCAGCACGGGCGGGTGGTCGTCGGGCGCCTTGGGCCATTCGAGGGTGGCGCCGGTCCGGCGGGCACGCATGCGCGTGCGCCACGCCTCGCCGCCGACCAGGATGGCCGAGTCGAGACGCCCGGCGGCGAGGTCGAGGGCGGTCTTGTTGACCAGCGACTGCGGCGTGTTGCCGCCGGCGGACGTGTAGGCCAGCTCCGCCGGCTCGAGATGGAGGCGTTCGGCGAGCAGCCAGGCGGGGTTGCCGTAGCGCCAGGAGAACAGACTGACGACGCGGATCGAGTCCACGGGAGGCGGCCCGGACAGTCCGGCGTCGGTCGCCGCGTCGGTGATCGCCTGCTCCATCAGCCCGACCGCATCGAGGGCATCCTCCACGCGGTCGGTGCGCTGCAGGAACTGCCCGGCGCCGACGAGGACGGGTGTCCGAGGGTCGAGCGTCACGGGCGGCCACCCTAGGGCTGGGCCGGCTCAGCCCTAGGATCGAGAGTGATGTTGCGCGTCGCGATCGGGTCCGACCACGCCGGCTTCGAGCTCAAGACGTTTTTCGTGAAGCTCCTGCGCGAGCGGGGGCACGACGTGATCGACCACGGCACCGACTCCACCGAGCCCGTCGACTACCCACCGATCTGCGCGGCGGTCGGGCGGACCGTCCGGGACCGTGACGCCGAGCTCGGGATCGTCGTCGGCGGGAGCGGGCAGGGTGAGCAGATCGCCGCCAACAAGGTCCGCGGCGTCCGGGCCGCGCTGTGCAACGACCTCTACACGGCGAAGATGGCCCGGGCCCACAACGACGCCAACGTGCTGGCGATGGGCGCACGGGTCGTCGGCTCCGGACTGGCCGAGGAGATCCTCGACACGTTTCTCACGACCGACTTCGAAGGCGGCCGGCACGCCCATCGGGTCGCCCAGTTGGCCGACCTCGAATCCCAGTTCTGACCCGCGGAGGATATCATGCCCTTTCCCACCGACACCGAACCCGACACCGAGATCGACGCCCTGCTGGCGAGGGAGTTCGAGCGTCAAACGACGGGGCTGCAGCTGATCGCGAGCGAGAACTTCACGTCGCCGGCCGTGCTGCGCGCGGTCGGGTCGGTGCTCACGAACAAGTACTCCGAGGGGTACCCGGGCCGCCGCTACTACGGCGGCAACGCCGTCATCGACGACGTCGAGGCGCTGGCGATCGAGCGGGCGAAGGCGCTGTTCGGGGCCGAGCACGCCAACGTCCAGCCGCACTCGGGCGCCAACGCCAACATGTGCGTGTACCAGGCGCTGCTGCAGCCGGGGGACACCGTGCTCGGGCTCAGCCTCGACCACGGCGGGCACCTCACGCACGGATCCCCGGTCAACGCGAGTGGCCTGCTGTACCGGTTCGTGGCCTACAAGGTCACGCCCGGCGACGAGCGCATCGACTTCGACCAGGTCCGTGACCTCGCCCTCGAGCACCGGCCGAAGATGATCGTCGCCGGCACGACGAGCTATCCCCGCCGGCTCGACCCGGAGCCGTTCCGCGCCATCGCCGACGAGGTCGGCGCGGCCTTCGTGTTCGACGCCGCCCACCTGGCCGGGCTGATCGTCGGCGGCGCCCATCCCGACCCGGTTCCGGTCGCCGACGTCGTCACGCTGACGACGCACAAGACGCTGCGCGGACCGCGCGGTGGTTGCATCCTGTCCAAGGAGAGCTTCGCCAAGGCCATCGACAAGGCCGTGTTCCCGGGATGGCAGGGCGGGCCGCTCGAGCACGTCATCGCCGGCAAGGCGGTCGCCTTCCGCGAGGCGGCCCATCCGTCGTTCAAGGAGTACGCCCACCAGATCGTTGTCAACGCCGCCGGGCTGGCCGAGGCGCTGGCGGGCGAGGGGTTCCGCCTGGTGTCCGGCGGGACCGACAACCACATGATGGTCGTCGACCTCCGACCGTTCGACGACGAGCTCACCGGCAAGGTCGCCCAGACGGCGTGCGACGCGGCCGGGATCACGCTGAACAAGAACACCATCCCCGACGACCCACGCAGCCCGTTCGTCACGAGCGGTCTGCGCATCGGCACGCCGTCGGTCACCACCCAAGGGATGCAGGAGTCGGAGATGGGGCGCATCGCCGAGTTCATCGCCCGCACCCTCCGGGAGCGCGACAACCCCGACGAGCTCGCCCGCATCCGGGAGGACGTGGCCGCCCTCTGCGCCGCCTTCCCCGCCTACCCCACCGCCCCCTAACTGCGTTTGTGTCACCGACTTCGCCGCATGCGGCGAGAACGGTGACACAAATCGAAGAGCGTGCACCCGTGTGCTTGAGTCCGACCCATGCCTGGAGACTTCCGCCGCTTGGCGGACACCGCGACAGGTCAGCACGGAGTGGTCACGGGGAGCCAGATCGGCGCCGCCGGGATCACCGCCAGTGGTCTTCGACGCCGAGTCCAGAGCGGCGTCCTCGAGAGGATCGGGGCACACACCTACCGCAGCCCCTTCACGTCGAGGTCCGCGCTCGATGACCTTGCCGCGGTCGTGCTCGACTGCGGAATCGGCGCGTTCGCTTCGGGCCCGAGCGCAGCGGCGCTCCACGGGTTCGACGGGTTCCGCCTGAAGACTCCGTTCCACGTGACCGTGGTCCGCGGCCGGAACGTCCAGCGCGCCCACCACCGCATCCACACGACGCTGGAACTGCCGCTGATCGATCGAGCGACCGTCGACGAGATCCCGGCCATGTCTGCGACCAGAACCCTGATCGATGTCGCCAGGTTCGTGACGACGTCGCAGCTCACGGCTGCGCTCGACTCGGCGCTTCGCGACGGGCTCACGTCGGAGGATCTCCTGCACCGTCGCATCGTCGCGTTGCGCTCGAGTGGGCGATACGGCATCCCCAAGTTGCTCGCCGTGATCGACGGTGCTGACGCCATTCGCGGCGGCCACAGCTGGCTCGAGCGGCGGTACTTGCAGCTCTGTATGGAGGCTGGGCTGCCGCGGCCCGACACCCAACGCGTTCTGAGCCGCACCAAGGATCGGATCGTGCGAGTCGACTGTCGGTTTCCCGGCACACCCGTCGTCGTCGAGTTGCTCGGCTATCGATGGCACCGCACGAAGGATCAGCTGGCGCGCGACACCGTTCGGATGAACGCGTTGATCCTCGATGGGTTCGCACCGATGCAGTTCACGTACGACCAGGTGACGGCCGACCCGGATTGGGTCATCGAGCAAACACGCCTCGCCCTCCACCGCACGTGACCGGGTTTGTGTCACCGTTCTCGCCGCATGCGGCGACTTCGGTGACACAAACCCGAGATGAGTGCAACCGGAGAGGGTTGAGGGCGGGGTCATAGTCTGCGCTCGTGCCGACGACTGGGGACTACCTGATCGTCGGGGCGGTGGCCTGCTTGGCGACGTTCGCCGTGACTCCACTCGTCGCCCGGCTGGCGCGGTGGCGGAAGTGGCTGTACGAGCCCAACGACCGGACGGTGCACACCCAGCCGATCCCGGCGATCGGCGGCCTGGCGATGTTCATCGGGTTCCTCGTGGCCTTCGCCGTGGCCCGGTTGATGGACAGCTTCGACCCGCTGTTCGCCCGCAACTCCGAGCCGCGGGGCATCGTCCTCGCCGCCGTGATCATCATCACCGTCGGGCTGTACGACGACATCCGGGGCTTGTCGGCGCCGGCCAAGGTCACGGGGACCGTGCTCGCCGGCCTCGCCCTCGTGTGGTTCGGCGTGACGATGTACTACTTCCGCATCCCGTTCCTGGACGTCTACTTCCTCTCGGACGACTGGATCCCGCTCATCACGGTGCTCTGGCTGCTCGGCCTGACGCAGGCGATCAACCTCATCGACGGCCTGGACGGACTGGCCGCCGGCATCGTCGCCATCGGGGCGGGCACGTTCTTCCTCTACGCCCAGCGACTCGCCGACCTCGACCTGCTCACCCAGCCCAACCTCGGTCCGATGATGGCGATCATCGCCGTCGGCCTCTGCGTCGGGTTCCTGCCGCACAACTTCAACCCGGCCCGCATCTTCATGGGCGACAGCGGCGCCCTCCTGCTCGGCCTGCTGATGGCCGTGTCGACGAGCGTGGTCGGCGGACGGGCGGATCCGACGAGCCAGGCGTTCATCGGCCAGACGTTCTTCTTCCTCGCTCCCCTCGTGATCCCCCTGCTGATCCTCGGCGTGCCCGTGCTCGACCTGCTGTTCGCGATCGTGCGCCGGGCGACCCGCCGCAAGGCGCTCGACGTCGCCGACAAGGGCCACCTGCACCATCGCCTGATGAACCTCGGCCACGGCCACCGGCGCAGCGTGCTGATCCTGTGGACGTGGACCGCGCTGCTGTCGGCGTTCGTGCTCTATCCCGTCCTGTCGGGGGAGAACCCGACGTACCTCCCGTTCGGGATGCTCGCCATCGCCATCGTGCTGTTCACCGTGCTCCACCCGAGCGTGCGTCGTCGCCGGGCGAACAACCACGGATGACGAGGACGACAAGGCACGTTTACCTCCGAGGGAATTGCGCCGCCGGACCGCACGCGGTAGCTTGTTCTCGCGTTCACAAGCTCCGTACCGGCTCCGTGAACGATCATCAAGGCCGATGAAACACATCCCCCTCACCCGCGTCAGCGGAAACGATCCGCTCGTGCAGGGCATCGACAACGCCCTCGCCATCGCTCTGCTGTTCGGGGTGGGTTACGGCCTCGACCGTTGGCTCGGCACCTCGCCGTGGTTGATGATCGTGTTCGTCGTGCTCGGCGGGATCGGCGTGTTCGCCAAGATGAAGTACCGCTACGACGCGCAGATGGAACGGCACGAGGCGCAGCGCCGCGAGCTGAACCAACGAGCCACCGAGGAACAGGTATCGCGATGACCGACACCGTCGACACCACCGCGCAGGTCCCCGAGCTCGAGGTGTCCCGCGATCTGATCAAGCGCGGCCTCATCGTCGCCCCGCTCATCATCGCCGTCTGCGGCGTGATCTGGGGCGGTGACGGCGCCTGGTCCGCCGCCTACGGGATCGCCATCGTGCTCGCCAACTTCGCCCTGTCGGCCCTCCTCATCGCCAGCGCGGCCCGGATCTCGCTGCACTGGCTGATGGGAGCGACGCTGTTCGGCTACATCCTGCGCCTCGGCTTGATCTTCCTGGCCGTCTGGATCGTCAAGGACGCCAGTTGGATTTCGCTCCCGGCCCTCGGAGCGACGATCATCGTCACGCACCTCGGCCTGCTGGTCTGGGAGCTGAAGTACGTGGCGATCTCGTTGGCCTTCCCGGCCCTCAAACCCACCACCCGTCCGACCACTGACATCGCGAGGAACTGAGGTACCGCGGCATGTTCGCCCTGGAATTCCCGCCGATCAATGAAGTGATCCGCTGGCGCGAGCTGTTCCCGTCGTTCAACAAGGTCGGGCTGATCGCCGTCCTCGCCGTCCTGATCGGCACGATGATCTACCTCATCGCCTCACGGCGCGATCCGATGGTCGCCCCGACGGGCGTGCGCAACCTCGCCGAGGTCGGCGTCGACTTCATCGAGGACCAGATCGTGATGCAGACGATCGGCCGGGACGGCCTCGGCTGGACGCCGTTCCTGCTGACCCTGTTCATCTTCGTGTACCTCTGCAACCTGCCGGGGATCATCCCGATCCTGCAGTTCCCGGCAACGGCGCGAATGGCCATCCCGCTCTTCCTCGCGATCGTGGTGTGGCTCGTCTACAACGTCGTCGGCTTCAAGCACAACGGGCTCAGCTACCTCACCGGGATGCTGTGGCCGCGCAACGTCCCGGTCGGGATGCGGCCGCTGGTGGGGCTCATCGAGTTCCTCTCCAACATCATCCTGCGCCCCTTCTCCCTGGCCGTCCGACTCTTCGCCAACATGCTCGCCGGCCACATGCTGCTCGTGACGTTCGCCCTGCTGTCGAACGCGCTGCTCTTCGCCGAGACCAAGCAGCTGCTGCTCAAACCGCTCACGATCCTGCCGTTGTTCATGCTCCTGTTCCTCACCGCCTTCGAGGTGCTCGTCGGCCTGCTGCAGGCCTACATCTTCACGATTCTCACCGGCGTGTACATCGGCCTCGCCAAGCACCCCGAGCACTGATCGCCCAACCCCAGAGGAGAAACCACCAACATGGAAGCGCTCGCAGGACTCATCGGCCAGGCCGGGGAGGACCCGAAGGCCGTCAACGCCGCGATCGGCGCCGGCTTCGCCTACGGGCTCGCCGCGATCGGACCGGGCATCGGCATCGGTTACGTCGTCGGCAAGGCCATCGAGGCGATGGCCCGGCAGCCCGAGGCGGCCGGCATGGTCCGTACGACGATGTTCCTCGGCATCGCCTTCACCGAGGCGCTCGCCCTGATCGGCTTCGTCGTCTTCATCCTCCTCGGTCTGTAAGGGACAGTCGTGTACGCCGTGACCGTCACGCTCCAGCACGGGGGTCCGATGCGGATCGCCGTCGACGGTGTCGACGTCACCGCAGGCCAGCTCCCACGAGCCGAAGAGGGCGAGGAGGCGCTCGACGAGGGACCGAGCCCGATTGCGCCCGAGCTCCACGAGCTGTTGTGGGGCGGCGGCGCGTTCCTCGTGTTCCTCGCTCTGATGCGGCTGTTCCTGGTGCCGCGCCTGAAGAAGGGGATGGAGGCGCGCTACCAACTGATCCGGTCCGACCTCGAGGAGGCCGACGACCTCCGCGCCGAGGCGCAGCGGGAGGTCGCCGAGTACCAGAACCAGCTCGCCGGCGTGCGGGCCGAGGCGACCGAACGCGTCGACGCCGCCCGTCGCCAGCTCGAGTCCGAACGGGCCGAACGGCTGGCCGAGGTCAACGAGCGCATCTCGGCGCACCGTTCCGAGGCCGTCGCCGAGGCGGAGGCCAGGAGGGCCGCGGCCCGCCAGACGGTCGACGACGCCGTGGCGAGCGTCGCCAGCCGTGCCGTGGAGCTGACGATCGGCAAGCGCCCTGACCCGGAGGCCGTGAGCCGGGCGGTCGCCGAGGTGACGACGGTGGGGGCTGAGCGATGATCCATCTGTTCGCCGCCGAAGAGATCGACAAGACGCACCACTGGCTGTGGCCCGAGGGCTACGAGCTCTACTTCGGCGGTGCCGCCGCGATCACGATCTTCGGCCTGCTCGCATGGAAGGTCCTCCCCTTCGCTCGCAAGGCGCTCAACGACCGCACGGCACGCATCCAGGGGCAGCTCGACGAGGCGACCGAGGCCAAGGCGAGCGCGGAGCGGCAGGCGGTCGAGATCCGCCAGGCGAAGGGTGACATCGGCGCCGAGCGCGAACGGCTGCTCGCCGAGGCGGACGAACAAGCCGCCGCCCTGCTGGCCGACGGACGCGCCCGCCTCGACCGCGAGGTGGAGGAGCTCGAGGCGAAAGCCGCCGCCGACATCCAGACCGCCGCGGCCCGGGACGTCGACGAGCTGCGGGCCGAGATCGCCCGCGACGCGGCCGCGGTGTCCGAGCGGGTCGTCCTCGACACGCTCGACGACGAGACGCACCAGCGCCTGATCGAGGAGTACATCCAACGAGTCGGAGCGACGACATGAGCGCATTGCCGAACCGCGTTGAGCGATGCGAGCGAGCGAGCGCCGAGGCGCCCGATGCGAGCGACCGAGCGCCAGCGAGGGAGCGGTCAGCAACGGCCTGCGTGGCCGGGGAACGCAATGACGGCCTGCGTGGCCGGGGAACGCAATGAACAGTGACGCCAGGATCGACGGGTACGCCGCGGCCCTGTTCGAGGTCGCCCGAGCCGAGGGCACGCTCGACGAGGTCGAGGACGAGCTGTTCCGCTTCGCCCGCTCGTTCGAATCGAACGACGAGCTGCGAGCGACGCTCACTGACGAGATGATCCCCGCCGCCCGCCGGCAGGGGATCATCGAGGACCTTCTCGGGGGCCGGGCGACGTCGACCACCGTGCAGCTGATCTCGATGGTCGTCGGCGCCGGCCGCGCCCGCGAGCTCCCCGCGATCGTCGACCGCCTCGTCGAACGGGCCGCCGCGGCCAAGAGCCTCGCCGTCGCCGAGGTGCGTTCGGCCGTGCCGCTCAGCCAGGATCAGCAGGACCGGCTGAAGGCGGCGGTGGCCAACGCCACCGGCAAGGACGTCTCGCTGAAGGTGGTCGTCGATCCCTCCGTGCTCGGTGGCCTCGTCGCCACGGTCGGCGACACGGTCATCGACGGCACCGTCCGCACCCGCCTCGAACAGTTGAAGAGCCGCCTCTGATGCCCACCGAAGGACTGCGCCATGGCTGAACTCACCCTCTCCGCCGCCGACATCGCGGCGGCACTCACCAAGAACCTCGAGGGCTACGAGCCCTCGTTCGAGGCCCGGACCGTCGGGCGGGTCGCCGAGGTCGGCGACGGCATCGCGAGGGTCTCGGGTCTCCCCGACGCGGCAGTGAACGAGCTGCTCGAGTTCGAGGACGGCACGGTCGGCCTCGCCCTCAACCTCGACGAGCGTTCGATCGGTGCGGTAGTGCTCGGCGACACGGACGGCATCGAGGAGGGCCAGCCCGTGAAGTCGACGGGGCGGATCCTGTCCGTACCCGTCGGCGACGGCGTGCTCGGCCGGGTCGTCAACGCCCTTGGCGAGCCGGTCGACGGCAAGGGCGAGCTGGTCGGCACCGAGTCGCGGCGGATGGAGATCCAGGCGCCCGGCATCATGGGCCGGCAGCCCGTGCACCAGCCGCTGCAGACCGGCATCAAGTCGATCGACGCGATGACGCCGATCGGCCGGGGCCAGCGCGAGCTGATCATCGGCGACCGCAAGACGGGGAAGACGACGATCGTCGTCGACACGATCCTGAACCAGAAGGGTCAGGGCGTGAAGTGCATCTACGTCGCGATCGGCCAGAAGGGCTCCACCGTCGCCCAGACCGTGGAGACGCTCCGGCAGAACGGGGCGATGGACTACACCGTGGTCGTCACCGCGCCGGCGGCCGACCCGGCGCCCTTCAAGTACCTCGCCCCGTACGCCGGGTGCGCGATGGGCCAGCACTGGATGGAGCAGGGCGAGCACGCCTTGGTGGTCTACGACGACCTCTCCAAGCAGGCCGAGGCGTACCGGCAGATCTCGCTGCTGCTGCGCCGGCCGCCGGGCCGCGAGGCGTACCCGGGCGACGTCTTCTACCTCCACAGCCGGCTCCTCGAACGCGCCGCCAAGCTGTCCGACGAGAACGGTGCCGGTTCCTTGACCGCCCTGCCCGTCATCGAGACCAAGGCCGGCGACATCTCCGCCTACATCCCGACCAACGTGATCTCGATCACGGACGGTCAGGTCTACGTGCAGGAGTCCTTGTTCAAGTCCGGGGTGCGCCCCGCGGTCGACGTCGGCAACTCGGTGTCACGGGTCGGTGGGGCGGCGCAGATCAAGTCGATGAAGGCCGTCGCCGGCACGCTCAAGCTCGATCTCGCCCAGTTCCGCGAGCTGGAGGCGTTCGCCACGTTCGGATCCGAGCTCGACGCGGTGTCCAAGGCCCAGCTCGAACGCGGCTACCGACTCGTCGAGCTGCTCAAGCAGCCGCTCAACAGCCCGATGCCCGTCGAGGAGCAGGTGGTCGTCATCTACGCCGGCACCAACGGCTACGCCGACGACATCCCCGTTTCGGACGTGAAGCGGTTCGAGAGCGAGCTGCTCGAGTTCATGCGCAGCCGTCACAGCTCGCTGCTCGAGGAGCTGAAGGCCGGAAACGTGCCCGACGAGCTGAAGAGCGCCGTCGAAGCGTTCAAGGAGCAGTTCGCGGCCGCCGACGCCGAGCGTCGCGCCGCAGATCCGACCGCGGTCGACGCCGACGAGCTCGGCGACGCCGAGAGCCAAAAGACGCTCGCGACGGAGTAATCGCGATGGCAGGAGGGCAGGAGCGCATACTGCGGAGCCGCATCCGCAGCGTCCAGGCGATCAAGAAGATCACCCGGGCGATGGAGCTCATCGCGACGTCGCGGATCGTCAAGGCCCAGCAGCGCGTCCACGCGGCCGTCCCGTACTCCGAGAAGATCACCGAGGTGGTGCGCGACCTCGCGGCCGCCGGCGCCGCTCAGGACTCTCCGCTGCTCGCCGGCCGTGACGAGATCAGAACGACTGCCTACGTCGTCGTCACTGCCGACCGTGGTCTCTGCGGCGGATACAACGCCGGTGTCCAGCGAGCCGCCGAAGGTGAGATCAAGGCCGACGTCGTGGCCGGCAAGCAGTACCAGGTCATCCCGGTCGGGCGGAAGGCCGAGGGGTACTTCCGGTTTCGCGGTTATCAGCTCGGTGAGCGCTTCGCCGGGTTCAGCGACAACCCGACGATCGCCGACGCCAAACGCATCGGCACCCACGTTGTCGAGCTCTTCGCCGGCGGGGCCGTCGACAAGGTCGAGCTCGTGTACACCCGCTTCGTCAGCCCCGGGAACCAGGAGGTCGTGCTCCGCCCGCTCGTGCCGCTGACGGCCGAGACCGTGGCCGTCGGCGACGGTCGTCCGGCCGCGGCTGACGCGCCCACGGGCGACTACGAGTTCGAGCCCGACCCGAGCACGATTCTCGAGCGGCTGCTTCCGAGCTACGTCGAGGCGCGCGTGTACGCCGCCCTCCTCAACGCCGCCGCCTCCGAGCACGCCTTCCGCCAGCGGGCGATGAAGGCGGCGACGGACAATGCCGAGGAGCTGATCAAGAACCTCAGCCGGGTCATGAACCGCGCCCGTCAGGACGCGATCACCACCGAGATCATGGAGATCGTCGGGGGCGCCGAGGCCCTCGGGGCCGACGGTGAGACACCCGCGTTGCGCATCCTCGCCGACTTCCAGCTCGACGAGTTCACCCATCCCGCCCAGACCCCCTCCGACCGCTAGCCGTCCGCACAGGAGCTCCAGCATGTCCACGAGCACGACCGACACCCCCACTTCGACCGGCAGCACCGACGGCCGCGTCGTCGGCATCGCCGGCCCGGTCATCGACGTCGAGTTCGCGCGCGGCACCCTGCCCGAGCTCAACAACGCTCTCGAGTTCGATGTCACGGTCGACGGCAAGAAGGTGCCGATCCTGGCCGAGGTCGCCCAGCAGCTCGGTGAGGGACGGGTGCGGGCGATCTGCATGCGGCCCACCGACGGACTGACCCGAGGCACGGCCGTGCGCAACACCGGTCAGGGCATCACGGTCCCGGTCGGCGAGCGGGTGCTCGGCCATGTCTGGAACGTGTGGGGCGCACCGCTCGACGACGACCCGGCCAACTTCGCCGACATGGAGCGGTGGGAGATCCACCGCGACGCGCCGGCCTTCGACGCCCTCGAACCGCAGGCCCGCATGTTCGAGACCGGCATCAAGGTCATCGATCTGCTCACCCCGTACGTGGCCGGCGGCAAGATCGGCCTGTTCGGGGGCGCCGGTGTCGGCAAGACGGTGCTCATCACCGAGATGATCAACCGGGTCGCAACTCAGCATGGTGGCGTTTCGGTGTTCGCCGGTGTCGGCGAGCGCACGCGTGAAGGGACCGACCTCCGGCTGGAGATGATGGAGTCGGGCGTGTTCGAGAAGGCCGCCCTCGTGTTCGGGCAGATGGACGAGCCGCCGGGCGTGCGTCTGCGCGTCGGCCTGTCGGCGCTGACGATGGCCGAGTACTTCCGCGACGTCCAGAACCAGGACGTGTTGCTGTTCGTCGACAACATCTTCCGCTTCGTGCAGGCCGGCTCGGAGGTTTCGACGCTGCTCGGCCGGATGCCCTCGGCCGTGGGCTACCAACCGACGCTGGCCGACGAGATGGGCCAGCTGCAGGAGCGCATCACGTCGACGCGGGGCCGCTCGATCACCTCGCTGCAGGCCGTGTACGTACCCGCCGACGACTACACCGACCCGGCGCCGTTCACGACGTTCACCCACCTCGACGCGACGACCGAGCTGTCCCGGCAGGTCGCTGCGCTCGGCATCTACCCGGCCGTCGACCCGCTGGCATCGACGTCGAACATCCTGTCGCCGGAGGTCGTCGGCGAGCATCACTACACGGTGGCCCGCCGCGTGCAGGAGACCCTGCAGCGCTACAAGGAGCTGCAGGACATCATCGCGATCCTCGGTCTCGACGAGCTGTCCGAGGAGGACCGGCTCACCGTGAACCGGGCGCGCAAGGTGCAGCGCTTCTTGTCCCAGCCGTTCTTCGTCGCCGAGGTGTTCACCGGCCTGAAGGGTGAGTACGTGCCGGTGGCCGAGACGGTGGAGAGCTTCGAGGCGATCGTCAACGGCGACCTCGACGAGGTGCCGGAGCAGGCGTTCCTGAACGTGGGCGGGGTCGAGCAGGTCCACGCCAAGGCGAAGCAGCTGCAGGAAGCGGCCGCGTGAACGTTGCCCTGGTGTCGCCGGAAGAGGTGCTGTTCGAGGGCGAGGCCACGCAGCTGGTCACTCGCACGACCGACGGGGAGATCGCCTTCCTCGCCGGCCACGCGCCGTTCCTCGGCACGCTCGTCGAGTGCGAGACCCGGGTGTACCTGCCCGACGGCTCGGTCCGCGCGTTCGAGATCCCGGGCGGGTTCGTGGAAGTCAGCCACGACACCGTCTCGGTCTTGGTGAGCTAACCCCCCGGTTCTGTCGGTCGGAAAACGCGCTGACGCGTCGATCCCGACTGACAGAACGGCGTCAGGAGTAGTCGATCTCGCTGTACTCCTGCAGTTTGGCGAGCTGGTGGTGGGCGTCGATGCGGCGCACGGTGCCGCTACGGGAGCGCATCACGAGGCTCTGCGTGCTGACACTGCGGGCGTCGAAGCGCACGCCGCTGAGCAGCGGCCCGTCCGTGATGCCGGTGGCGGCGAAGAAGCAGTTGTCGCTCTGCACCAGCGTCTGCAGCGTCAACACCGCGCCGGGATCGAGCCCGGCGGCTGCGATCGCCTCGCGCTCCTCCTCGTCCCGGGGCCACAGCCGGCCCTGCATCTCGCCACCCATGCACTTCATGGCGGCCGCCGAGATCACCCCTTCGGGCGTGCCGCCGACCCCCATCAGCACGTCGATGCCGCTGTCCTCCGACGCCGCCGCGATCGCGCCGTAGACGTCACCGTCGCTGATCAGGGCGATCCTCGCCCCGCTTGCCCGGACCTCGTCGATGAGCTCGGCGTGGCGCGGCCGGTCGAGGATCACGACGGTGAGGTCGCGGACGCTCTCCCGCTTCGACTTGGCGATCCACCGCAGGTTCTGGCTCGGACTGGCGGTGATGTCGATCGCCCCGACCGCCTCGGGGCCGACGGCGATCTTCTCCATGTAGTACGAGGGACCCGGATCGAACATCGACTCCCGCTCGCTCACGGCGATCACGGACAAGGCGTTGGTGCGGCCCATCGCGGTGAGCGTGGTGCCGTCGATCGGATCGACGGCGACGTCGACGAGCGGAGGCGTGCCGTCGCCGACGTTCTCGCCGTTGTAGAGCATCGGCGCGTTGTCCTTCTCGCCCTCGCCGATCACGACGATGCCGTCCATGGACACCGTGGACAGCACGGTCCGCATGGCGCCGACCGCCGCCGCGTCGGCCCCGTTCTTGTCGCCCCGACCGACCCAGCGCGACGCCGCGAGCGCGGCCGCCTCGGTCACCCGCACGAGCTCCATCCCCAGGTTGCGGTCTGGCTTGGTCGTCACGCTTTCCACCGTAGTGACTCGCGCCGGCTACTCCCCGATGTCCTCGTTCCAGACGTCGGGGTGCTCGCGGATGAACGTGGCCAACATGTCGACACACTCCTGGTTGTCGAGCACGACGACCTCGACGCCGTGCTCGGCGAGCCAGTCGTGCCCGCCGACGAAGTTCCGGGCTTCGCCGATGACCACCCGGCTGATCCCGAACTGGCGCACGAGTCCGCTGCAGTACCAACACGGCGAGAGCGTCGTCGCCATTGTCGTGCCTCGGTAGCTGCGCTGCCGGCCGGCGTTGCGGAAGGCGTCGGTCTCGCCGTGGATCGAGGGGTCGCCGAGCTGGACCCGCCGGTTGTGGCCGCGGCCGAGCAGCGTGCCGTCGGCGGCGAACAGCGCGCCGCCGATCGGGATCCCGCCCTCGGCGAGCCCGAGCCGGGCCTCGGCGATGGCGACGTCGAGCATCTCTGTGTCCATCATCCTCGATAGCGTCGCGCTGTGCTCGACTGGAACCCGAACGATCCGGACACCGTCAAGGTCCACTACGACGTGTCGGCGTGGTCACTCGACCAGCGGGCGGAGCTGAGCGAGGCGCTTGCCGACGCCGACCTCGCCCACGTCTGGGAGGGGGACGAGGTCGTCGTGCCGGAGGAGCTCGAGGGCGAGGTCGACGAGCTGTTCTCGCGGTTGGAGGAGCTGCTCGGCCCGTTCGCCATCCCGCTCGCGCCCGACGAGCGGGGCTTCGAGTACGAGCTCGACGAGTGGCCGCCGGCGGACCGACAGGCCCTCGCCCAGGCGTTGATCGAGAGCGAGATCCCGCACCGGTGGGACGGCTCGACGGTGGTCGTGGTCGCCGACGCCGAGGCGACCGTGGACGAGTTGCTCGACGCGATCGAGCAGGGAACCCTGGTGCTCGCCAGCGGGGCGGCAGGGAGCAGCGCGCCGGAGGAGGCCCTGTCGACGCTGTTCACTTCGGCGGACCGGCTGGCCCACGACCCTGACGACGGCACCGGTCGGGACGACCTGCGGACGTTGGTCGCGGCCCTCGATCCGCAGCAGCCGCCGTACGGCGTGAGCGTCAACACGTGGGCGAAGATCGTCGACGCCGCGACCGTTCTGACCGAGCTGTCCGACGCGGACGAGCCCGTCGCGTCCGACGTCATCGGTCAGGCACAGGAGCTCCGCGCCCTCGTCCGCCAGTACGTCTGACCATGTTGCTGGCGGAGCTCGAGGTCTGGCACACGCGGCCGCTCGCGCCGACGCGACGGCTCGCCCTCGGCAATCTCGTCCTCCCGGTCGATCCGGCGCCCGGGTTCGGCGGGCTGCTGCTCGGTGCGGTCGTCACCGCCCACATCGGGCAAGTGGCCGTCGAGTTGATCCCGGATGTGCACCGCCTGATCGACCAGATCGACCGCGATCAGCGCGTCGTCCAGCCCCGCCTGCGCCACCGCTTCCAGGTCGACCGCCACGGCCTCGCCCTCTCGACCCACCGTCTGCTCGGGAACCGCAACGAGATCAGCTTCGACTTCCACACCACCGGCACCGGGACGGCTCAGGTGCTCGGGGCGATCTACGCCGTCGAGCGGCTCGACGTCGCCAGCCGCAAGCTGATCGCACCGGTGCTGCACCGCGCGATGCGTTGGCGCGGTCCGGTCGGCCCGAAGCTCATCGCCCACCTCGCCGGCGCCAACACCGACGCCTTGTCGACGCTCGTGGACCCCCGAGCCTGGGCCCTCGATGTGCTCGGCTTCGCCCAGGGCACGGCGACGCCGACCCGCAAGGAGGTCACCGCCCAATTCCGAGCGAAGATGCGCACCGTGCATCCCGACCATGGCGGCGACCACAGCGTCGCCAGCACCGCCGTCTTCGAGCTCGCCGAGGCCCGCCGAATCCTGATCGACGCGGCGACGGGCTGATGCCGGGCACGCTCCTACTGTTCCCGGGCGCCAGCTCCGGCCGGGACAACTCGACGCTCGTCGCCGTCGAGCGGGCGGTCGCGCCGGCATGGGCGACGGTGCGGGCCGACTTCGCCTACCGCAAGGAAGGCCGTCGAGCGCCCGACCGGCCCCCCAAGCTGCTGGCCGCCGTGCGGGCCGAGCTCGCCGGCATCGACGCGGACCGGATCGTGGTCGGGGGCCGGTCGATGGGCGGCCGCATCTGCTCGATGGTGGCGGCGGGTGCCGACGGCGAGCCGGTGCCGGAGCAGATCGCCGGCGTGGCGTTGATCTCGTACCCGCTGCATCCTCCGGGGAAGCCGGACAACCTTCGCGTCGACCACCTGGCTGACCTCCACGTGCCCTGCCTGTTCGTCCAGGGCACCCGCGACCCGTTCGGTTCGCCGACGGAGCTCGAGCGCTGGACGGCCACGATCCCCGCGCCGGTCACGCACCACTTCATCGACGGCGGCGGTCACGAGCTCAAGGGCGCGGACGCGGAGGTGGCGGCCGCCGTCGCCTCGTGGTTGACAACGATCGGCTGAACCGAACGTCAATCGGCGGCGGCGATGGACTGCTCGGGCCGCGAGGTCGACGCGGTGGCCGGCAGCCGGGTGGCGACGACGATCGCGATGTCATCCGCCGTCGGGCGGCCGACGAGGCGGCGGACGACCTTGGCCGCGTCGAGCCCGATGCCGTCACCCAGCGCCACCGCCATCCGCTTGAGCCCGACCTCGAGCGACTCGCCCCGGCGTTCACACAACCCGTCGGTGTAGGCGACGATCGAGGCGTCGGACTCGATCTCGTGGAGCGAGGAGCGGCGCGACCCGGGCAGCCCCGTACCGAGCAGGAGCCCGGGGGCGTCGTCGAGGAACCGCCGGCCCCGAGGACCGAGCACGAGCGGCGGGACGTGCCCGGCCGACGCGAATCGCAGCTCACCCGTCGCCGGTTCGAGCAGCCCGACCCACGCCGTCGCCAGCTGATCCACGGTGGAACCGCGCAGCAGGTCGTCGGTGTGCTCGAGGATCGACGCCGGATCCGGGTCGGACAGGGCGAGCGCGCGCACGGCGGCCCGCACCGTTCCCATCACGCCGGCCGCGACCGGTCCGCGCCCGGTGACGTCACCGACGGAGAGCAGGATCGCGCCGTGGGGGAGGACGGCGACGTCGTACCAGTCGCCGCCGACCGAGAGTCCGGCCTCGCCAGGCAGGGTGACGCCGGTGAAGCGCCATCCGGCCACGAGCGGGAACTGCTCGGGCTGCAGCGACGCCTGAAGCGTGTCGGCCACCCGCTGCTCCTGCTCGAACCGCTGCGCCCGGGTCAAGGCGTCGGCGCCGAGACGTGACACGGTCGAGATCAGCGCCCGCTCTCGGCTGTCCAGCCGTCGGGGCCGATCGAACGCCAACGCCATCGCGCCTCGCACCGGATCCCGACCGAGCACGAACGGCGCCGCCACGCCGGCGACGACGCCGGAACTGATCGCGGTCTCGGCCCAATCGGGGAAACGGGCGCGCAGCTCATCGGCATCGGCCACCGCGACCAGATCACCGGTCCGGATCGCCTCGGCTTGCGCGTAGGACGCCTGGATCGAAACCTCGGTGACCGTGTCGGGCTGTCGTCGGTCGGGGTCGCGGTCGTACATGCGCAAGATGTTGCGCTCGACGTCGTGGATCGACGCTTTCACCCTGTACACGTCGTCGACCACCGCACCGTGGTCGAGGATCGCGGTGATCACCTCGTCCGTCGTCGTCGCCCGGGCCAGCGCAGTGCCGAGTGTGGCGAGGTGCTCGACCTCGACGCCGGTGCGGGCGCGCTCGAGGGCCAGCGCCGTCTGTTCCGTCATCGTCGCGATCAGTGACTGTCGATTGGCGTCGAGGGGCTCAGCGTCGGCCGAGACGACGAGCGCATCGCCGGAGGGATACCCCGTGGCGTGGGTGAGCTCCACGGACTTGGCACCGAGCACGGCCGGCGCGTGCTCGCTGACCGCCTCCCCGACGGCGCCGGGCGTCTCGGCCGCGGCGAGCGCAGCCGTGAACTTCTCGAGCGCGGCGATCTCGTCGGCGTGCCCCATGTCGGAACGGTGCAGCCGGTCGATGCGCCGCGCGTTCCACCAGAGGAGGGCGAGCGCGATGGCGCCGATCAACCCGAGCAAGAGCAGCTCACGGTAGAAGGACTCGCGAGCGCCCGCCCCGAGGCTCGACTCGGCGCGACTCAGCACCACGTCCCAGTCCGCGGCGTCGACCCCGCCGCGGGCGGCGACCCGGTCGGGACGGCCACCGAGATCGGGCACCGCGCTCGCCTCGCCCGCCGGCAGTTCGAGCGCGGCGGAGTCGGCGGGTGGACGCAGGTCGGCGAGCGGACCACCGTCGTAGATCAATTGGTCAGCACGGTCGACGATCTGCAGGCGGTCGCCGGTCTGAGTCGAGATGATCTCCGCGACTCCGTCGAGGAAGACTCCGCCCGCCAGCAGGCCGATCGTCGCCCCGCTGTCGTCCTCGACGGGGACGGACAGGGCGACGGTCGGGACGCCGGTCAGTCGCCCGAGCACCCCCTCGCTGACGAAGCGCGTCTCGCCGTCCAGGATGGCCTGGACATAGGTTCGGTCACTGAGATCGAGGCCTGGCTCGACGCCCGGGTTTGCCGATGCGCGCAACCGACCACTGTCGTCGATGAAGCTGAGGCCGTCGAAGCCGAGGTTGGCCGTCGCGAAGCGGGTGAGCTCGGCCGTCATCGCTGCGCTGTCCCCGGACTGCACCGACGGTGAGTCGGCCAGCGCACCGAGGAGGTCCAGGCGCTCGTCGAAGAAGCGCTCCGCCGTGTCGGCGGCCATGGGCGCCCGGCCGCCGAACTCGTCGAGGGCGTCGTCGCGACGGCCGGAGTAGCCGCGCCACGCCAGCAGGATCCCGCCCAACACGAGCGCAACGACGATAGCGCTCGTCGTGACGAACATCCGACGACCCGGATGTGTCGTGCCTCCGCGCCGAACCGCCGGAGTGGATGAGACCCGGTCTCCCGCTCCCACGCCGGCTAACTCGGCCGGGTCGGACCGTCCGGCGGTTGGAGGTGACCGAGCAGGGAGGTCATCTCGAGCACGCGTCGGACGACGGGATTGACGGTGCCGACCTGCAGACGGGGTCCCGCAGTCTCCCGGGCGACGACCAAGGCTTTGAGTCCGGAGGAGTCGAGGAAGGAGACATGACCGAGGTTGACGATGATCGGCCCGCTCCCCACGCGGGCGGCCTCGAGCAGCCCGGCGGAGAACTCGCCACTGGACGCGGCATCGATCTCGCCCGTGATGTCGACGTGAACGTCGTCGCCGTCGGCTCGGCGCGCGATCGTCAGCGGCGGCACGTCCCGTGCTCGCCCGTCACCGTGCTCCCTCACCATCGCCCGATTCCTCCCCGTCTCGCGGTGCGGGACCGCATTCGTTTGCAAGCTATCGCGCCGGGCGACGGGATCGCGCCTCGTTCCGTCATGGCGAGCGGTCGGACACGACGTCGGCGTGGCGGGCGGCGCGACGGGACCGAAAGATCTCGATCGCGACCGGCACCAGGGACAGGGCTACGACGGCGACGATCGCCAGTTCGATGTTCTCCCGGATGAACTCGATCTCACCGAGGTAGTGGCCGAGCACGGTGAGCCCGACGGCCCACAGCAGCCCGCCCATCACGTTGTAGGTGACGAACGTCCGGTAGCGCATCGCGCCGACGCCCGCCACGATCGGAGTGAACGTCCGTACGATCGGGATGAAGCGGGCGAGGACGATCGACCGCGGGCCGTGCTTCTCGAAGAAGTCGTGCGCCTTGGCGACGTTCTCCTGCTTGAACAGCCGTGAGTTCGGGCGGGTGAAGAGCGTCGGGCCGACCTTGCGCCCGAACATGTACCCGACCTGGTCCCCGACGATCGCCGCCACCGCGAGGCACACCAGCACCACCGGCAGGTCTGGAATGTGGGCGGCGAACTCGCTGAACGGGGCCTCGGACTTGGCGGCCGAGGACGTCAGAAAGCCGGTGAAGAACAGCAGTGAGTCACCGGGCAGGAAGAACCCGAAGAACAAGCCCGACTCGGCGAAGATGATCCCGGTGACGACCGGCAGGGCGGCCGCACCCGCCTTCTCGAACCACCACTCGGGCCTGATGAGGTCGGTCAGGCCGGCGAGCATCGACGTTCCGCCCTCGCCCGCACGCGATGGGCCACGCGCGAGGCGAGATCGACCATCACGCGCCTGAGGCGGCGCTGACCGCCGGCGCGGCCGGCGCCGATGTCTGGGCGAGACCTTCGACCTTGCGCGACGACCAGGCGATCGCGACGATCAGCACGACCAGCGAGAGCCCGGCGATGGCGAAGCGGACGCCGTTGTCCTCGCTCTCCAGGTTGATGATCGCCGGCAGGACGAGCAGCGAGACGAGGTTCATCACCTTGATCAGCGGGTTGAGGGCCGGTCCGGCGGTGTCCTTGAACGGATCGCCGACGGTGTCGCCGATGACGGCGGCCTTGTGCGCGTCGGATCCCTTGCCGCCGTGGTTCCCGTCTTCGATGAACTTCTTGGCGTTGTCCCACGCCCCTCCGCTGTTGGAGAGGTACACCGCCATCAGCTGACCGCTCAGGATCACCGCGGCGAGGAACCCGCCGAGCGCCTGCCACCCGATGCCGAATCCGACGATTACGGGGGTGAGCACGGCGAGCAGGGCGGGCGTGGCGAGCTCGCGTAGCGAGGCGGTGGTGCAGATGTCGATGACGGCGCCGGAGTCCGGCTCCTTGGTACCGGCCATGATCTGCCCGTCGGCGAACTGGTTGCGGACCTCCCGCACGACCACGCCGGCCGTCCGGCCGACGGCGCGGATGGCGAGCGCCGAGAACAGGAACGGCACCGCCCCGCCGATGAGCAGGCCGATGAAGATCTTCGGGTCGGCGACGTTGATCTGCAGGGCGATCTCGTCGAAGATGCCCCGCGCCGTCTCGAGGAGCTCGTCGATGCGGGTGGCTTCGAGCAGCTCGTTGCCGGCCGTCTCGACAAAGCTGGCGAACAGGGCGACGGCGGCGACAACGGCCGACCCGATGGCGAATCCCTTGGTGACCGCCTTGGTGGTGTTCCCGACGGCGTCGAGTTGGACCATGATCCGCTCGGGCTCGCCGTGGAACTCACCGGACATCTCGGCGATGCCGGCGGCGTTGTCGCTCACCGGTCCGAACGTGTCCTCGCTGACGATCACCCCGGTCGTGGCCAGCATGCCCATGCCGGTGAGGGCGACGAGGTAGAGCGAGAACTGGAGGTTGCCGTCACCGAGGGCGAGGGCGGCGCCGATGGCGATGGCGATCGCGATGACCGCGTACACCGAGCTCTCGAGACCGCTCGCCGTGCCGGCCAGCACGACGGTGGCCGGGCCGGTCTCGGCCGACTCGGCGACCTCCTGCACGGGCGAGTGGTGGGTGCCGGTGTAGTACTCGGTGAGCCGGCTGATCAGCTGGGCGAGGACGAGGCCGATGGCGACGGCGCCGAAGCACTTCCATCCGGCGTTCGCCTGGTCGTTGCCGACGTAGAACAGGGCGACGAGCAGCGTGCCGAGCACGGTGAGTGTGCCGGCGGTGAGAAATCCCCGGTTGATCGGCTTGAGCGCGTTGGTCTCACCCTCCTTGGCCTTGACCGCGAACACCCCGGCGATCGAGGCGATGACGCCGATGGCGCGGGCGGCCAGCGGGAACACCAGCCCGAGCGCCGGGTTGGCGCCGATGGAGTTGAACGCGGCGACGCCGAGGATGATCGAGGCGACGAGGGTGACCTCGTAGCTCTCGAACAGGTCGGCGGCCATGCCGGCACAGTCGCCGACGTTGTCGCCGACGTTGTCGGCGATCGTGGCCGGGTTGCGGGGATCGTCCTCAGGGATCCCGGCTTCGACCTTGCCGACGAGGTCGGCGCCGACGTCGGCGGCCTTGGTGAAGATCCCGCCGCCGACGCGCATGAACAGGGCGAGGAGCGAACCGCCGAAACCGAAGCCGATGAGGATCGCCGAGCTGGTGTTCTGGAACAGGATGATGATCAGGGTCGCCCCGAGGAGACCGAGTCCGACCGTGAACATCCCGGCGACGCCGCCGGTGCGGAAGGCGACGGTGAGCGCCGCCGGCAGGGAGCCGGTACGAGCGGCGGCGGCCGTGCGGACGTTGCCGCGGGTCGCCAGGGTCATGCCGATGTAGCCGGCGAGCCCGGACGCCACACAGCCGAGCACGAAGGCGATCGTGCGGAAGGTGCCCGACTGGACGAAGCTCAGCGCCTCAGAACCGTCGCCTTTCTTGACCGCCGTGGACGTGAGGAAGACGATCACGGCGACGGGCACGACGATCAGCCCGATCGTGCGGAACTGCCGCTTCAGGTACGCCAAGGCGCCGTCCTGGATGGCCTTGGCGATCTGCCGCATCCTGGGAGTGCCCTCGTCGGCGGCCAGGACCAACTTGGCGAGGTAGAAGCCCACGGCGATGGCCAGCAACGCAGCCACGGCGGAGAGGAGCAGCACCGTCCACTCTCCGCCCTTGAGCACGAAGTCCTGGTAGCCACCCTCGGCTCCCAACAGCGATAGATCCACGTTGTCTCCATGGTGAGGCGCGGCGCCGCTGCCGCGCGCACGGTGTCGGTCCCGGGGCCACAGCCCGGGGCGTACGGCGACCGAGGGCCGCCGCAGGCGCGATGAGACTACCGCCGGGTAGCCGTGGCGGGACAATCCCGGGCGGGGATCAGACCTGAGCGTCGAGCGGGTTGAGCTCCTCCAGCTCGCGATGGGCGGTCTCCGGGTACCAGCGCAGCACAATCACGACGACGACGACCTGGGCCGACGCGAGCAGTGCCATCACCTCTGCGTGAGGCCAGCCCCGGTCGAGCAGGGTTCCCATCGCGAGCAGGCCGCCGATCCCGCCGACGAGCGCCGAGGCGGTGATCAGGCCCGCCGCCCGGCCGCGGTTGCCGGTGGGGAAGAGCTCGGTGCGGTAGACGGCGAGGGCCGGGTAGGTGAGCCCGCCGAGCAGGCCGGCAGCGAAGACGGAGAACCACATCACTGGTCCGCCGACGGCGTACGACGTGACGATGAGGGTGGTCGCGAGCGGCAGGCCGATCGCGATCAACTTCCGCCGGCCGCGGATGTCCGCGATCCGGCCGCCGATGATCAACCCGATGCCCGCCGGCGTTGCGGTCGACACCGTGAACACGGCGATCATCGTCGCCGAGAAGCCGCGCTCGTCCTCGAGGTATCCGTTCTGGAACAGGCTGGCCGGCGCGACGAACAGGTTGGCGAGCAGGGCGACGAGGGCGAGCACCGCGAACCGGGTGCGGTCGAGTCGGCGGCGCGGTGACGTGCGGGCGCTCGAAGCGGCGGGTCTCGGGTAGCCGGCGGGCAATGTCGACGGCCACCACCAGCCAGACCAGGGCGACGAGGTAGACCAGGCGCCACGACGACGACGAGATGTCGGCCAGCGGCAGTGCGAGCACGGCGACGCCCGCGCCCAGCCCGCTCGCCATTGCCAGCACGCTCACGGCGTACGCCCGGCTGTTGCGGGGCATCTCCTCGGCGGCCACGACGGCGATGAGGAAGTCGAGGGCGAGCCCGAGGGGGCGCCCGATCATCTGGGTCGCGACGAGAAACGGGAAGTTCGGCGCGAGCCCACCTGCCGCGGTCACGAGCGGGGCGGCGAACGCCATCGCCATCACCACCCGGCGCCGCCCGATCCGGTCGGCGAGGATCGCGAAGGGCAGCACCAGCACGATGCCGGCCCGCACGAGCGACCCGCCGACGCCGACGCCGGTGTCTCCGATGCCGAAGTCGTCGGCGGCGAACGCCACCGTCTGGGTGAACAGGGTGTTGACAAACGCCGACGACATCGACGCTGCGGCGAGCAGCCCGAGCACGGTGAGCCGGCGGGGGTCGAGCCGGTCCGGTGGAGCCCACCACGGTGTCGGGACGGCGTGGACGTGGGCGGCGTGGGTCGGGGCGGCACCGCGGCGGGCGATCGCCCACCGCACCGGGAGGGCGAACAGCCAGGCGAACCACGGCAGCGTCAAGCGATAGCGGGTTGTCTCCCGCCAGCGGGCGCCGTCGTCGCTCCCCACGAGCGTGAGCTGTCGCTGGTAGCTCGTGAACGGGCCTTCAACCTGCTCGAACGACCCGTCGCCGGCCGCTCGCTCGAGGACGAGGTCGTCGCGTGGCCGGCGCAGGTGATCACCGACAGCGCCGTGGTCCGGCCATTCGCGAACGACTCGAGAGCCGGCTCCCGGCACGGCGGGAGCATACGGTGGGGTGACGGGCGCCTCGTCGTCGCCGTCGTCCGATCGGCCTATCCTCCGCGACTCGTGGGCCCCGATCAGATCGTCGTCCGCCGCGTCGGCGAGCTGCACGGCACGATCGACGTTCCGGGCGCGAAGAACTCGGTCCTCAAGCTGATGGCGGCGACGATCCTCGCCGACGGGACCTACGAGCTGTCCAACGTGCCGGCGATCGTGGACGTCACGAGCATGGGCGAGCTGCTCGCGGCGATCGGCATCACCTCGACCTCGTCAGGCCCCGGACGGCTGACCCTGACCAACACGGGCGGCCTCACACCGGTCGCACCGTACGAACAGGTGGAGCGGATCCGGGCCTCGATCAACGTCCTCGGGCCGCTGCTCGGGCGGTGCGGCGAGGTCCGGCTGTCGATGCCCGGAGGCGACGACTTCGGCGCCCGCCCGATCGACATGCACGTGGCCGGGCTCGAGAAGATGGGCGCCGAGTTCAAGTTCAGCCACGGTGAGCTCCACGCCACCGCCGACCGTCTGCGCGGCGCCGACATCGTGTTCGGCTTCCCGAGCGTGGGCGCGACCGAGAACATCGTGACGGCGGCGGTGTTCGCCGACGGCGTCACCACGATCGAGAACGCCGCACGCGAGCCCGAGGTGGTCGACCTCTGCGAGATGCTGGTCGCGATGGGCGCCGACATCATCGGCGTCGGCACGTCCCGGCTCGTCGTGCGGGGCCTCGAGCGCGGCGCGCTGCGATCGGTGGCGCACCGCACGGTGCCCGACCGCATCCAGGCCGCGACCTACCTGGCCGCGGTCGCCGTCGCCGGCGGCGAGCTGACGATCCGTGACGCACGCGCCGAGCACATGAAGAACCTGCTCGCCCGCTTCACCGACATGGGGCTCGAGCTGTCGGGGGAGCCGGACGTGCTCAGGGTCGCGGCGCAGGGCCGGTTGCGGTCGATCGACGTGCAGACGTTGCCGTATCCCGGGATCGCCACGGACTACAAGCCGCTCGTCATCACCATGTTGAGCGTCGCCGACGGCGTCGGCATCGTGACCGAGAACCTCTATCCCGGTCGCTTCCGCTACGTCGAGGAGCTCACCCGTCTCGGCGCCGACGTGCGCACGACCGGACACCACGCCGTCGTGCGGGGCGTGCCGCGGCTATCCGGCGCGCCGGTGCGGGCCCACGACATCCGGGCCGGCGCGGCGATGGTGGTCGCCGGGCTGGCCGCGGAGGGCGAGACGGTGATCACCGGGGTCTCGCACATCGACCGCGGGTACGACGATCTCGTCGGCCGGCTCGCCTCCGTCGGGGCTGACATCGTCAGAGTCTGAGCGCCGCCCGAAGATCACCGGCCGCGCGTGGCTATGTTCCGGTCATGGCCGACCTCGAGTTCTTCTTCGATCCGATCTGCCCGTGGGCCTGGATCACCAGCCGGCTCACGGTGGAGGTGGCGCACCAACGGGACCTGATCGTCGACTGGCGGTTCATCTGCCTGCGGATGGTCAACGAGGAGAAGGACTACGACCGCGAGTTCCCGCCCGGCTACGTCAACGCCCACACGGCTGGCCACCGCATGCTGCGCATCGCCGCCGCGGCCCGGCGCGACGCCGGGAACGCGGCCGTGGACGCGCTGTACACGGAGTTCGGTGAGCAGCTCCACACCGCCGGCCGCTCCGAGGAGATCCGGGATGGCAACGACTCCGCGATCGCGGAGGCGGTCGAGGAAGCCGGCCTTCCCGCGTCGCTCGCCGCGGCCGGTGACGACGAGTCGCTCGACGAGGTCCTGCGGGAGGAGACCCTGCTCGCCCTGTCCCGGACCGGCAAGGACGTCGGGACGCCGATCATCACGTTCGCTCCGGGGACCGACCGGGAGGCGAGCTTCTTCGGGCCGGTCATCGCCCGCGTCCCGCGCGGCGAGGAGGCGCTGCGGATCTGGGACGCGGTCGAGGTGTTGGCCCGCACGCCCGGGTTCGCCGAGCTCAAGCGCTCGGCGAGAGATCGTCCGTCTTTTTCGTAGGTGGCGTGTCCTGCTCACGGCGCGTCACGCGGCGCTTGGCCAGCCAGAGCAGCCCGGCGACCAGCGCCATCGGCCCGACGACGAGCAGGATCTCGTCCCAGCCGCCCTGGTGAGCGAGGAGGCCGGCGAGCGGGGTGGGAATGCCGGCGGCCAGGACGATGTTGCCCATCACGGGTCATGGTACGGAGCCATGGCCGGGCTGCCTGATTGAATGGCCGTTCGAGACCCCCTCTGGATGCCGAAGAGATGCGTGACCAAGTCGAGAAGACGATCGAGGTGATCCGTCCGGCCCTGCAGGCCGACGGCGGCGACATCGTGCTGCGTGAGGTCGACGAGGCGACGGGCGTCATCTCGATCACGCTGACCGGCGCGTGCGTCGGCTGCCCGGCGTCGACGCAGACGCTCAAGGCCGGCATCGAGCGCATCATGCGCGATCGGGTCGACGGCGTCACCGAGGTGGTCAACGTCGCGTGAGGCGCGGCGCCCGATCGGCGGACGAGTTGTTCGCCGCCGCCGGCGACGGTGATCGCTCGGCGACGGCCCGCCTGCTGTCGCTGATCGAGCGGGGAGGAGAGGGCGCCCGCGAGGTCGCCCGCCTCGTCGCTCCCCGCACCGGCACCGCCTACACGATCGGTGTCACGGGCGCGCCCGGTTCCGGGAAGAGCACGCTCACCAGCGCGACCATCGCCCACCTGCGCGGGCTCGGTGAGCAGGTCGCCGTGCTGGCGGTCGATCCGTCGTCGCCGTTCAGCGGCGGGGCGATCCTCGGTGATCGCGTGCGGATGCAGGACCACGCCACCGATCCCGGTGTGTTCATCCGGTCGATGGCGACGCGTGGGCACCTCGGCGGGCTGGCGCTCGCGACCCCCGAGGCGATCCGCCTGCTCGACGCACTCGGGCACCGCTGGATCCTCGTCGAGACCGTGGGCGTCGGCCAGGTCGAGGTGGAGGTCGCCGGCAAGGCGGACACGACGGTCGTGGTCGTGAACCCGGGGTGGGGCGATGCCGTGCAGGCGAACAAGGCCGGGCTGATGGAGGTCGCCGACGTCTTCGTCATCAACAAGGCCGATCGGCCGGGCGTGCGCGAGACGCGACGGGACCTCGAGCAGATGCTCGAGCTGTCTCGTGAGACGAGCGAGCGAGCCGACGACCGCTGGCGGGTTCCGATCGTGGCGACGGTGAGCACCACGCAGGAGGGCGTCACCGATCTCTGGGACGCGATCGCGAAGCACCGCGAGCACGCCACCACGTCGGGCGAGCTCGAGCGCCGCCGTCGGTTCCGGCTGGGCGAGGAGCTCCGCGAGATCGTCGCCCGCCGGTTGGAGCTCCGGGCCCGCGAGATCTGCAGCGGCGACCGGTGGGACACGCTGACGGAGCGCGTCAGCGCCGGCGACCTCGACCCCTGGACCGCCGCCGACGAGATGCTCAACCCCGTTCTGTCGGTCGGCGACGGCCCGAATCTGTCGGTTGCGGATGACAGTTCGGGTCGCGAGCACGTAACAGATACATCACCTCGCCGATGATCCGGTCGGGGTGGCGCAGGTCGCTCCACCACACGTCGACGATCTCCCAGCCGAGCTGACGGAGCATGCCCTTGCGCCGGGCGTCGCGGTGCTGTGCCGTCGGCGAGGCGTGCCACTGCCAGCTCTGACACTCGACTCCGACCTTGCGCACCGGGTCGGCGAGGTCGAGCTCGGCCAGGAGGACGCCGTTTCGGTCGCGCACCGGATACTCGTCGACGAGGCGGATGCCGGCCGCGGCGAGGACGCGCCCGGCGATGCGTTGGAACCAGCTCCGCGGCAACCGGTTGTCGACCCGCTCGCCGAGCAGCATGAGCAGGGCGGGCGGACCGGAACGGCCCCGTCGCCGCCAGGCCTGGGCGACGGTGCGTAGCTCGTCGACACACACGCCCATCCGCAGGGCGCTGTCGAGGGCTCGCGCGGTCGGCCCGATGCCGACATGGGGGGCGAGGAGAGCGAGCGTGCTGGCGATCGACATCGTGGGGATCCCCTCCACGAGCACGGTGTGCTCGAGGATCGGCCCGCGCGTGTAGTGCAGCACGGTGCCCTGCGCCGGATGAGGGTCGGCGCCCTGGCCGCCGATGACATCGACGGTCTCGTGCCGCTCGAAGCCGTCGAGCCCGTGGAGACGGGCGGCCGCGCCGTGGGAGATCGCGGTGACGCCGGGCGAGAGAGCCGCCGCCATCGCCCGACCCTCGAACGTGACCGGCGCCCCACCTGCGGCGAGAACGTCGCGTGCCGGTGTCTGCAGTGAGCCGGAGGCGATCATGTGGCGCTCGGCCCGCCAGCTGATCCCCAGCGCGCGGGCCTGGCTGCTGGTCGCGACACCGTGCTGCTCGGCCATCAATTCGAACAGAGCTCTCATGTCCGACCTGGGCGCGCCGGCACCCCCAAAGGGGAACCCACCCCGTTCTGTTTGTCGGAATCGGCCGTTGTGAGCCGTTCCCGACCGACAGAACCGTGACTAACGGATGATGCGGGCGATCAGCATGCGAAGTGAGTCACGTTCGTCGGGGTCGAGGGGCTCGAGGACCGCTTCGTCGACCGCCCGGGCCACCTCGGCGAAGCGGTCGATGGCGTCCTGGCCGGCCGGAGTGAGCTCGAGGGCATAGCGTCGGCGGTCGCGCTCGTCGCGCTGGCGGCGTACGAAGCCGGCGGTCTCGAGGCGGTCGACGAGGTCGACGACGTCGCTCGCGTCGATCCCGGTGCGCTCGGCGACCTCCCGTTGCGACGCCGGCCCGCGCTCGACCGCCCGGAGCACGCCGAAGCAGCCGCGGCGCAGGTTGGCGTCGCGTGCCCACTGCTCGTCGACCATGCGGGCGGCGAACTCCCGGCGCACGGTTGCGGCGAGACGGAAGGCGAGGGCCACGATGTCCGTTCGTTCGGCGGTGGGTTGACGCCCCATCGATCCGGAGAATATCATGGGAACTATCAACGATTCAAGACTGCAACGAAATGGCGACGGCCAGGTCGCCGTCGACGTCGCCGGCCTGGTGAAGCGCTACGGCGACGTCACCGCGGTCGACGAGATCTCGTTCCAGGTCGAACCCGGCGAGATCTTCGGCTTCCTCGGACCCAACGGCGCCGGCAAGACGACCACCATCAAGATGCTGTGCACCCTCGCCGACCCCACCGCCGGGTCGGCCCGGGTCGCCGGCTACGACGTCGTCCGTGAGCGGGCCGACGTCCGGCGCAACATCGGCCTCGTGTTCCAGGACCCGACCCTCGACGCCTACCTCACGGCCGAGCAGAACCTGCGCTTCCACGCCGAGCTCTACGGCATGCCACGGGCGTGGGTGCCCGACCGCATGCGCGAGGTGCTCGAGATGGTCGGACTGTGGGAGCGGCGGGCCGGCCGGGTGCAGACGTTCTCCGGCGGGATGCGCCGGCGCCTCGAGATCGCGCGCGGCCTCATGCACTCGCCGCGGGTGCTGTTCCTCGACGAGCCCACCGTGGGCCTCGATCCGCAGACCAGGGCGAGCATCTGGACCTACATCCACGAGCTGCGCGGGCGAGAGGAGATCACGATCTTCCTCACCACGCACTACATGGACGAGGCCGAGAACTGCGACCGCATCGCGATCATGGATGCCGGCAAGGTGGTCGTGCTCGACACACCCGACCGGTTGAAGGCGAGCATCGGGACCGACCGGGTCCAGATCACGACCGACGACGACGAGGCGGCGATCGCCGCCCTCAGCTCGCGCATGGGCCTCGACGCCGAGATGCACGACGGGATGGTGACGTTCGGGGTCACCGGCGGCCAGCAGTTCGTGCCCCGCCTGTTCGCCGAGCTCGGCGTGCCGATCCGCTCGGTGCAGGTCGCCCGCCCGTCGCTCGACGACGTCTTCATGTCGTACACCGGCCGTACGATCCGGGACGCCGAAGCCAGCGTCAGCGACCACAACCGGGCCTTCGTCGCCGCGTTCAGGAGGTGACCCCGATGACGATGTCGACCACCGAGACCGCCCCCGCCCCCAAGGCCCGCCCGGACCTGCGCTCGGTGCGCGTCGTGGAGGCCGGCCTGCGCCAGGACCTGCGCGGGGTGAAGGTCGTCTGGCAGCGCGAGCTGCTGCGCTTCGGTCAGGACCGCGTCCGGATCGCCGCCTTCCTCGTCCAGCCGATCCTGTTCCTGTTCGTGCTCGGCACCGGGCTTTCGTCGCTGACCGAGGCCTCGATGGGCGGCGTGGAGCTGCAAACGTTCATGTTCCCCGGCGTCCTCGCCACTTCGGTGCTGTTCACGGCGGTCTTCTCGGCCGCTTCAGTGGTGTGGGACCGCGAGTTCGGCTTCCTGCGCGAGATGCTCGTCGCTCCGGTGCGCCGTGGCTCGATCATCGTCGGCAAGGCGTTCGGTGGCGCGACCGTGGCGACGCTGCAGAGCCTCATCATCCTCGCCCTGGCCGGCACGGTCGGGGTCCCGTACAACCCGGTGATGATCATCACGCTGATCGGGGAGCTGTTCCTGCTCGCCTTGGCCCTGTGCGCGATCGGCCTGGTCATCGCCGCCCGGGTGCAGCAGATGCAGGCGATGATGGGTGTGATGCAGATGCTGGTGCTGCCGCTGTCGTTCCTGTCCGGCGCGCTGTACCCGATCTCCAACCTGCCGACATGGCTCGAGACCCTCACCCTGATCAACCCGGTGACTTACGCCGTGCACACGATCCGCAGCACGGTCTTCGCCTACGTCGACGCGCCGCAGGAGGCGCTCGACCAGCTCAACCCGCCGATCGAGTGGTTCGGGTGGCCGGTGCCCACCGTCGTGCAGCTCGGGATCGTCGTCGCGCTCGGCGTGGGGCTGCTCGCCGTCGCCACCGCCGAGTTCAACCGGCCCGAGTAACCCCGTTCTGTCAGTCGGAAACTGCCCGAATCCGCACGTCCCGACCGACAGAACCGCTATTCATTCGGCCCAGGTGACGCGGCCGAGGTCGTACCTGCTCGAGAGATCGGGGTGGACCGGGATCACCCGGGCCGTGACCCCGTAGGAGCCGGCGACGCCGACGACGAGCTCGCCGGTGTAGGTCCCCTCGTCGGACGGCTGCAGCTCGACCGTCGAACCGGCGCCGCGGAACTCACCGTCGGGACCGAGCGGGCCGTGGACGACCTCGACCACGACGTCGGCCGAGGAGAGCCCCCCGAGCTCGACGCCCACCCGGACCGGCCGGCTCTCCCCGGCGGCCTGATCGGTGACGTCGATGTCGACCGACGTGACGGCGACGGCGCCCCACGCCTCGATGACGCGCTGTCGCCACCGGGCCAGTTCGATCGCCGGCTTGCCGCCGCCATCCGTGAGGTGCACCGCCGAGGCCGCCGCCGGCTCGTACAGCGCGGTCGAGTACTCGCGAACCATCCGGGCTGCGGTGACCTTCGGGCCGAGCGAGGCCCACGCGTTGAGCACCATCGCGACCCAGTCCCGGGGGATGCCATCGCCGGTGCGGTCGTAGAACCGGCGCACGACCTGATCCTCGAGGATCGAGAACAGGCTCGATGCCTCGCGCAGGTCCCGGCGGTTCTCGTCGGGGTCGTTCTCGGCCGACTCGATCGCCCACCCGTTGGCGCCGTCGTAGCACTCGGCCCACCAGCCGTCGAGGACGCTGCAGTTGAGCGCGCCGTTGAGGGCCGCCTTCATCCCGCTGGTTCCGCAGGCCTCCATCGGTCGGCGCGGCGTGTTCAACCAGACGTCGCATCCGTGGTACATCGCCCGGGCGATCGAGATGTCGTAGTCGGCGAGGAAGACGAACCGGCTGCGCACGTCGGCCTGGCGGGCGAACTGCTCGACCTGCTGGATCAGCTCCTTGCCCGGCGTGTCGGCGGGGTGGGCCTTGCCGGCGAACACGAACTGCACCGGCCGGTCGACGTCGTGGAGCAGCTGACGCAGGCGCTCCGCGTCGGACAGGAGCAGAGTCGCCCGCTTGTACGTCGCGAACCGCCGGGCGAAGCCGATCGTGAGCGCCCGCGGGTCGAGCACGTCGGCCCCGAGCCGCTGCCGCGCCAGCCGGACGAGCTCCTCCCGGCCGTCGTTCAGCGTGGCCCACGCCTCGGCGTCGTCGATGCCGGTGACCTCGGCCCACCGCTCGGCGTCCGCCCCGGGCCAGTCGTCGCCGACGACACGGGTGAGCAGGGCGTCGACGCGAGGCGAGACCCACGTGCGGCCGTGCACGCCGTTGGTGATCGAGCCGATCGGAACCTCGTCGGGGGAGAGGTCTGGCCACAGCGGCTGGAACATGCTCCGGCTGGTGGCGCCGTGCAGCCGGGACACCCCGTTCGACCGCGCCGCCAGGCGCAGCCCCATGACGGCCATGTTGAACGAGGGCTCGGTCGCGGTCTCGTCGACCCCGGCGGCGGACGTCGCGGCGGCCGGCTCGCGGCCGAGCGCGAACAGCTCGTCGAAACTGACCCCGCACTCGGCGGCGAACCCGGTGAAGTAGCTCGCCATCAGGGCCCGCGAGAAACGGTCGATCCCGGCCGACACGGGTGTGTGGGTGGTGAAGACGCCGCCGCCTCTCGCCGCCTCGACGGCGGCGGCGAACGGCAGCCCGGCGGCGACGTGTTCACGCACCCGCTCGAGCCCGAGGAACCCGGCATGACCCTCGTTGGTGTGGAACACCTCGGGGTTGATCCCGAGGGCGCGCAACGCCCGGACCCCGCCGATGCCGAGCACGATCTCCTGGCGCAGCCGGTGGTGCTCGTCGCCGCCGTAGAGGCGGTCGGTCACCGCCACGCCGTCGGGTGAGTTCCCGGCCACGTCCGTGTCGAGCAGGTAGAGCGGGACCCGGCCGACGTCGGCGCGCCAGACGTGCACCCGGACGGGGTCGCCGGCGAGGTCGACGGTGAGCTCGACCTCGGTGTCGGTCAGCCCGAGCGACGGCGGATCGAACACGGCCACGCGCTCCTGCTGCCATCCGTCGGCGTCGAGGCGCTGGCGGAAGTACCCCTCGGTGTAGAGCAGGCCGACACCGACGAGTGGTACGCCGAGGTCCGACGCCGCCTTGAGGTGGTCACCGGCCAGCACGCCGAGCCCGCCGGAGTACTGCGGAAGGGCCTCGCTGAGCCCGAACTCGGGGGAGAAGTAGGCGACGGTGTGCAGCGGCGACCCGTCCCGGGTGCTGAACCAGGACGTCCCCTTGAGGGCGGTCTGCAGCCGGCGGTTGACGGCCCCCAGATCGTCCGTGATCCCGGGCTCGGCGGCCAGTTCGGTGAGCCGGTCGGTGCTCGTCCGCCGCACCATCTCGGCGGGGTGCGCCGCTCCCGCGGTCCACCCCGGCCAGAGCCGTCCGAACAGCCGGGTCGCCTCGGCGTCCCACGACCAGTGGAGGTTGGCGGCGACTTGGGGCAGGGACGCGAGCGCGGCGGGGATCGCCGGCCGGACCTCGAACCGACGTACCGGGCGCATGGGGCGAGAAGGTTAGTGATGAGTGCCGGGAGACCCTCCCACACCCAGATCAGGGCTGGGCCGACGGGCTGACGTACACGGCGGCGGTGGCGCCGGCGATGGCGTCCCACGAGTACCGGTCGGCGAGCAGGGCCGAGCCGCGGCGTCGCATCTCGTCGGCCAGCGCGTCGTCGGTGAGCACCTTCTCGATGCACGCGGCCAGCTCGTCGGCGTTGCCGGGCTCGAAGAGCAGCCCGGCCCCGGTGCCCTCGATCAGCTCGGCGAGCCCGCCGGTGCGGGCGACGACGAGCGGCGCGCCACCGGCGAGGGCCTCGAGGGCGACGATCCCGAACGGCTCGTACAGCGACGGCACCGTCACGCACCCGGCCCGGTGGACGGTGGCGCGCAGGAGGTCGTCGGGCAGGAAGCCGGGGAGGTGGACGAGATCGCTGACCCCCTCGAGCTCGATCTGCGACTGCAGCTCGGGCAGGTAGCTGCCACGCCCGCCGATCACGCACTCGATCCCCGGCACCCGGATGCGCAGCAGGCTCATCGCCCGGGCCAGCACCTGGAAGCCCTTTTCGTACTGGACTCGTCCCCACGTGAACACGAGCGGCGTCCGCTCACTCGGTCGGACGCCCGTCGACCACCAGGTCGGGTCGATGCCGTTGGGGATGAGATGGCTCCGCTCGGCGGGAAGCTCGAACCCGCCGACGACCTCGCTGACCATGAACTTGGAGCTCGCGATCACCGCCTCGGCATCGTGGGCGAGCCACGACTCGACGGCGTGGATCGTGCTCGGCTCACCGGGCGGGACACCGCCACCGTGGCGCCCGCGTTCGGTGGCGTGGAACGTGGCGACGAGCCGGGCTCCGTACAGCGTGGACAACGTGTCGGCGGCCCACGCGACCTGCCAGTCGTGGGCGTGGACGATGTCCGGCCTCCAGTCGCCGAGGCGGACGGACAGTTGCACGAGATGGTGGTTGGCCGATGCCACCCGGGCCACGAGGTCCTCCTCCGGGAGCCAGGGCAGGTCGGCGCGCGCACGCAGCACCCGGATCCCGCCGGTGTCCCCGTCGGTGGCGCCGGTGTGGCCGAGGGTGAAGAGCACGACGTCGTGCCCGGAGCGGGCGAGCGCCTGGCTGAGCCCGTCGACGTGGGCGGCCACGCCGCCGACCGCGCGGGGTGGGAACTCCCACACGACCATCAGGACCCGCATCGAGCGCACGTTATCCACGCGGTCTCCGCGGTCGAACAAGGTACTGATGGCACCAGAATCGGAGGTGAGTTCGCCCGGCGCCGGCCAGTAGACACGAAGTGATGCCGCCGGCCTTCGACCGTCGCGAGATCGTCACGGCTGGGGTCACGCTGGGCCTCGTCGTCGGCGTCTTCGGGTTCACGTTCGGCGTCGGGGCGGTGGCGGCCGGCGCATCGGTCGCCCAAACCTGCCTGATGTCGCTGCTCGTGTTCACGGGCGCCTCGCAGTTCAGCGCCGTGAGCGTCATCGGCGCCGGCGGGACGACCGGGGCGGCGCTCGGTGGAGCGATGCTGCTCGCCGCCCGCAACGGTGTGTACGCCCTCGCCGTGGCGCGCATCATCCGCGGTTCGCTGGCGACGCGACTGCTCGCCGCCCACTGGACGATCGACGAGACGACGGCGATGGCGACCGCCCAGCCGGACCCGGCCGCCCAGCGGACCGCGTTCTGGGCGACGGGCGTCGCCGTCTACACGTGCTGGAACGCCGGCACCCTGATCGGCGCGCTCACCGGCTCGGCGATCGACCCGCTGACCTTCGGGCTCGATGCCGCGTTCCCCGCCGGCTTCGTGGCGATGGTGACCCCGCAGCTACGCCGGCCGCCCGGGCTGCTCGCCGGCATCCTCGGCGCGGCGATCTGCCTGGTGCTGATCCCGTTCACGCCGATCGGCGTGCCGATCCTCTGCAGCGCGGCCGCGGTGCTCGTCGGCATCCCCGCCCGGACCATGCAGGTCGAGTCCGTGCCGGGAACCGCGGGAGTGCCGTGATGACCTGGACCCTCGTCCTGCTCCTCGCCGCCTTTGCCTTCGGGTGCAAGGCCTTCGGGCTCGTCGTCGTCGGGTCGCGCCGCCTTCCGCCGCCGCTCGAGCGCTGTCTCGCGCTGGTACCCGCGGCCGTCATCTCGGCCCTCGTCGTGATGAACACGTTCTCGACCGGCAACGACCTCGTGCTCGACGCCCGGGCCGCCGGAGTCGGCGTCGCCGCGGTCGCGGCGTGGCGCCGGGCGCCGCTGATCCTCGTCATCGCGCTCGGAGCCGCGGTCACGGCGCTTGTTCGACAAGTCGGCGCAGCCGACTGAGGTTGCCCCGCCACACACGCCGCAACACGGCCCGGCCGCCGAGCGCGGCGGCGAACCTCCCGCCCAGCCACCACGGGAACGTGAGCTCCTCCCGCCAGCTGAAGCGGGTGCGGCGGCCGTCGTCGAGGGGCACCAGCTCGAAGCGTCCGGTCCCCGACACCAACCCGTTGTGCCGCACGCCCATTGCCCGCTCGGGCTCCCACTCCGTGACCTCCATGTGGTCGTCGACGCGCAGGGGTCCGATCGCGGTGGCACACGTGAAGCGCGTCCCGACCCCGCGGCGCTGGCTCGTCGCGAAGGTGATGGCCTTGGCGTCCGCCATCCAGTCGACGTGGCGCTCGATCGGTTCGAGCACGCGCCACACGACGCTCGGCGCGGCGTCGAAGTCGGCGCTGACGGAGATCTCCGGCATCGCCGGTGCTCGCTCGCCGCGCTCGGTCAGGCGGGGGCGCGCACCGCCCGCAGCGTCTCGGCCGCGGTCTCCGGAGGCATCACGTTGATCAGCACGCCGGTTCCCCGTTCGAACCCGGCCTGGGTGACGAGGTTCGGCCACAGGTGGACGTGCCAGTGGTACTCGCCGGAGTGCTCGTGGGGGGCGGTGTGGAACCCGAGGTTGTAGGCGACGCTGCCGAGCGCCGACTCGAGGTGGGCCACGGCGTCACGGATCGCCCGGCCCATCGCCTCCAGGCTCTCGGCGTCGGCGTCCTGCAGGTGCAGCTCGTGACGGCGGGGCATGAGCAGGAGCTCGTACGGTGCCCCGCTCCAGAACGGGGCGATGCACACCACGTCGTCGTCGGCGAACACGATCCGCTCGCCGTCGGCGAGCTCGGCCTCGATGGTGGTGCAGATGACGCATCCGCCGGCGAATCGGGCGAACGCCCGCTCCTCGTCGAGGATCTCGCCGGGGACGAAGGGCAGACCGAGGATCTGGGCGTGGGGGTGGGCGAGGGACGCCCCGGCCACCCGCCCGTGGTTGACGATGACCTGGGTGTACCGCACGCCGGTCGCCGCGGCGTGCTCGCTCAGCCGCCGCTCGAGCGTGTGCATGAACTCGGCGGCGTCGTCGTCGTCGAGGTGGTCGATGCCGCCGTCGTGGTCGGGGGTGTACACGAAGACCTCGTGGATCCCGCTGGCCTCCGCCGTCACGTGCACCGGGCCCAGGTGGTGGACGACGAACCCGGATCCGCCGTCGAAGGCGGGGTAGAGGTTCGGCACGACCCGCATGCGCCAGACGCCCTCCTCGTCGACCGATTCGAGGGCCGGCGGGGTCGAATCCTCACTGCCCGGACAGAACGGGCACGGACCACCCGCGTAGGTCTCCAGCTCGGACGCCAGCGGCGCGAAATCGTTCGGGCGTCGAGCCCGTTCAGCAACGATCGTGACCCACCGCCCGGTGAGGGGATTCAATCTCATTTGGCTCACAGTGAGCTCCAGGATACGACCGCTGACGAATTGCTGAGAGTCATCTTTTGCCCGCTACTGCGTGTTTGTAGACGCTTACGTGTCGCGGGCTTTCGGCGCCGAACGGCCGCTGGTGGAAGTCCTCCCATCGCTCGCGGAGCGCGAGCCCGGCCGCCGCGGCCATCGCGTCGAGCTCGGACGGCGGCGCGTAGCGGATCGACCACGGCCGCAGGCGCACCGGCGCACCGTCGGCGAGGTGGACGAAGTGACCGTGCGCCCGCTGGTTCACGGGATCGTGTGTCGACACCGACAGCACGACCTCCGATGCCGACATCGACCGCACGCCGATCTCTTCGCCTTCTCGGGGCGGGTCCTCCGGGACGAACGCCTCGATCACGAAGACGCCGTGGGCCGAGAGCCGCTCGGCGACGGCGGCGAAGCAGGCGGCCTGGCGATCCGCCGACTCCAGGTTGAACAGGGTGTTGTAGGCGATGAGCACGACGTCGAACGGACCGTCGGGCTGGTCCTCGACCATGTCGCCGGTCGTGACGGTCACGACTCCATCGGGATCACGGGCGCGGAGCCGCGCCAGCATCGCTTCGCTGGCGTCGACCCCGGTGACGTCAACACCCATGGCCGCGAGGGGCCGCGCCAGGCGGCCGGTGCCGACGCCCAGCTCGAGCGCGCGGGGCGTCGCTCCGTCACCCGCGGCGCGCCGGGCGAGGCCGGCCAGGACGTCCGTCGTGGCCTGGACGTCGTCGAGTCCCGTGTACCAGTCGTCGTAGACCTCGGCGAAGCCATCGCCGTACGACGAGCGTCGGTACCCCTCCATGACGCCTTAGCGTGTCGCTCGTGAAGCCGCTCGTCTACCTGGATCACGCCGCCACGACCCCGATGCGGCCGGAAGCGGTGGACGCGATGCTGCCGTACCTCACCGAGCGGTTCGGCAACCCGAGTGGCTCGCACCGCTTCGCCCGTGACGCGCGGCGGGCGATCGACGAGGCTCGCGACCGCGTCGCGGACGTGATCGGCTGCCGGCCCGGCGAGGTCGTCTTCACCAGCGGTGGCACCGAGAGCGACAACGCGGCGATCGCTGGAGCGCGAGCCGGACGACCGGTGTGCCCGGCCGCCGAGCACCACGCCGTCCTGCACGCCGTCGAGCGCGCCGGCGGCCGCGTGGTCGAGGTCGACGAGTGCGCACGGGTCGATCTCGATGCCCTCGCCCGGGCGCTCGATCCGGATGTCACAGCGGTCAGCGTGATGGCCGTGAACAACGAAGTCGGCGCCGTCACCGATCTCGGTGCGGTGGCAACCGTGGTGCGAGCGCGCGCCCCCGGTGCGCTGCTCCACACCGACGCGGTGCAGGCGGCGTGCTGGCTCGACCTGCGCACGATCTGGCCGCACGTCGACCTGCTCTCGCTCAGCGCGCACAAGTTCGGCGGACCGAAGGGCGTGGGGGTGCTGGCCGTCAGGGACGGGTCGGCGCTCGACGCGCTGATCGTCGGCGGCGGGCAAGAGCGGGAGCGCCGGAGCGGCACCCACAACGTCGCCGGCATCGTCGCGCTGGCCGAGGCGCTGGCCGGCACCGACGTCGAGCGGGCGGCGGAGAACGCGCGCATCGCGGCATTGCGCGACCGCCTCGTCGGCGGCCTCGTCCAGGAACTTCCCGGGGTGCGGGAGACGGTGCCGCCGGCCGCCAAGGTCGCCGGCTCGGCCCATGTCATGTTCGACGGTGTCGAGAGCGAAGCCCTGCTCTTCCTGCTCGACGACGCGGGCGTGTGCGCGTCGGCCGCGTCGGCGTGCGCGAGCGGAGCGATGGATCCGTCGCACGTGCTCGCGGCGATGGGCGTCGACCGGTCCTGGGCGAGCGGCGCGCTGCGGATGAGCCTCGGCCGGACGACGACGGCCGCCGACGTCGATCGGGCGCTGGAGGTGCTGACCGGCGCGGTGACGACGCTGCGCAGCCGGCTCCGGCGCGAACGAGCGCATACACCGGCGAAGGTCATGAGTAGGTGCGAGCGAGTGAGCGCCAGCGAGCGAGCGGCCAGCGCTGCGCGGCGGATCGCGATGAAGATCATGGTCGCGATGAGCGGAGGCGTGGACTCATCCGTCGCGGCGGCGTTGCTCGCCCGCGACGGCCACGAGGTCGTCGGCATCACCATGCGCCTGTGGGGCGGCGAGAGCGATACCGGGTGCTGCAGCGTCGCCGACGTCGACGACGCCCGCCGCGTCGCCCAGCAGCTCGGCATCGACCACGTCGTGTTCAACTTCACCGAGGACTTCACGGAGCACGTCGTCCAGCCATACGTCGACGCCCACGCCAACGGCACCACGCCCAACCCGTGCGTCGAGTGCAACCGTCGGGTCAAGTTCGCCCGGCTGGCCGAGCGGGCGGCCCTGCTCGGGTTCGACGCCGTCGCCACGGGCCATCACGCCCGGGTCACCCTCCGGGACGGGCGGTGGACGCTCGCCCGCGGCGCGGACCGGGCGAAGGACCAGAGCTACGTCCTCCACATGCTCGGCCAGGACGAGCTCGCCACGACGCTGCTCCCGGTGGGCGACTACGAGAAGGCGGCGGTGCGCCGGCTGGCCGGGACCATGGGTCTGCGCACGGCGAGCAAGCCCGACAGCCAGGACGTCTGCTTCATCACGTCCCGTGGTGGCCGGCGAGAGTTCCTCGGCCGCCGGCTGACACTGCACCCCGCGGAGATCGTCGACACGGCCGGGGTCCGTCTGGGTGCCGCGCCCGCGCTCGAGCTGCTCACCGTCGGCCAGCGGACCGGACTCGGCCTCCCCGGCGGCGGCCCCAAGCGCTACGTGCTCGAGGTCGACCGGGCGAAGGCGACGGTCACGGTCGGCTCGGAGGACGAGCTGGTCCGCGACATGGTTCGCGTCGACGCCGTGACGTGGGTCGACTCGGTCGTCACGGGCCCGGTGCTCGTGCAGTGCAGTGCCCACGGCGCGGTGCAGCCGGCGGAGCTGCACGTGGTCGACGATGGAGTCGTCGTGAACTGGGACCGGCCACAGCGCAGGGTCGCTCCCGGCCAGAGCGTCGTGTTCTACGACCGCACGGACCGCTACGTCCTCGGCGGCGGCACCTGCACCGCCTGACCACCCGTTCTTGCATCTATCTGGCGCGCCATGGCGCGCAATCCAGATGCAAGTTCCCGTCGGGTTACGGGTAGCCGCGGCGGCGAGCCTCGGCGAGGGCGGCGCCGGGCCGGGTCGGGGACACCAACAGGCCGGGCACGTCGACCGCGCGGCCGCGCGTCTCGCCGGGCCGGCGGGCGAGCACTGCCGACGCCGGCTCGCGGAGACGCACTTCGACCGCGAGGCCGGGGGTCGGGCCGGTGAGGTCGGCCGCGTTGGTGGCGCCGTGACCGTGCTCGGCGAGCCCCACCGCCGCCACCTGTCGCCGGGGCAGCATCAACGTCTCGGCGAGGACCACCGGGTCGTGGACGACCAGCCCCGCCGGCACCGCCACCAGCCAGCGCCGGCTGAGTTGGTGCCACCGGCGGGGGAGCAGCCAGCACGCGGCGGCCGCGACGACCGTCGCGGCGGCCGCGAGCGCCCAGGCTCGGGCCGCCCAGGCCAGCGGCGCCGCGATCATCGCCGCCACCCAGACCAGCCACGACGTCACGCTCGCCGCGAGGTAGCCGTACGGCGGGCGGAGGAGCAGGCGCCGCTCGTCCCCGTACGCCGAGGCCTGCACGAACAGCGCACCGGTCTCGGCGGCGCCGACGAGCACCGCGGCGACCGTCGCCGGCACGCCCAGGGCGACGCCGGCGCCCGGGCCGGCATCGAACGCCAGGCAGGCGACGGTCACGGCGACGGCGCCCGGCACGACGACCCGGGCCGCGGTGAGCGAGACGACGGCGGGTACGGCGAGGGCGAGCGCGCCGGCCGCCCATCCGGTCCACGCGCCGGCGGCCGCGACCACCTGTACGGCGTCACTGCGGGACGCCGTGGCATCGCCGATCGCCCGACCGCCGACCAGGGCGACCGCCAGCCACGCCAGCCGCGCACCCCACGTCGTCAGGAGCGACCACCGGCTCGGCTTCATCACGGCGTGAAGATTTGCCCAACCTGCGCCCACGCGGCGAACGTGGGGTCAGCCGAATGCAACCCGTCGGCGGCGGAGCCGGTGCGGTAGAACGTGAACCGGAGACCGATGATCGGGAGCAGAGAGGAGGTCGAGCGGTGACGACGACGGTTGTGGCAACGAGCCGGACGGCAGCCGGGACGTTGCTTCACGCCGTGCCGCCGCTCGGCGACAGCCTGCAACCGGGAGCGGCCACCGGAATCGGGAGCCTCCCGCACCGCTCGGTGCACGACGCCGCGATGTTCGCCCTCCGCGAGTACGACATGCCGGCGATCCCGAGCCTGCCGCGGCGCTCGCCGGCCGAGGGGATGATCGCCCAGGCGGTCGTCGGCATCGCCGGCGTCACGCTCGGTCAGTACGGCAGCATCGCGGTCGATCCCCACGCCCTCGACCCGGATGCGCCGGTCGCCACCGATCTCGGCAACGACGCCTTCGCCGGCATGCGGGCGTTCCTCGCCCTGGCCGAAGCCCGCGGCCTGCGGGGCGCGGTGAAGTGGCAGTTCGTCGGCCCGGTCACCCTCGGCATGGCGCTGACTCGCATCGGGGTTGCCCCGGCGACCGCGTTCGCCGTCGCCGGCCGAGCGGTCAGGGCTCACGTCACGGCCATCGCCGCCGCGATCGCCGACGCCCTTCCCGAGTCGCCCCAGGTCGTCGTCCTCGACGAACCGTGGTTCGGCGATCTGATGCACGAAGGGTTCCCGCTCGCGCCCGACCCGGCGATCGACCTCCTGTCAGGTGCGATGGCGACGCTCGAGCCGGTGGCGACGGTGGGGGTGCACTGCTGCGCGGTGGTCGACGTCGCCTCGCTCCTCGCCGCCGGTCCGAGCGTGCTCTCGGTGCCGGTCAGCGCCGAGCTCGTCGAGGTGGCCGGATATCTCGTCCGCTTCCTCGAGGGAGGCGGTCTGGTCGCGTGGGGAACGGTGTCGACGGACGGCCCGATCCCGACAACCAACGAGCGCCCGTGGCGCGAGCTCAGCGACGTGTGGTGCGAGCTCGTCCAACGCGGGTGCGACCCGGTCCTGCTGCGCCAGCGCAGCCTCGTCACGCCGCACTGCGGGCTCGGTCTGCACACTCCCGCGGTCGCCGACCGGGTGTGCCGGCTCACCCGCGAGGTCGGACGGCGGATCCACGAGCAGGCCGTGGCCAGCCGGTTCGCGTTGGGTGCGTGACTGACCAGCATGACTGACCAGGTGGCTCCAGGCGCGGAAGGAGAGGCCGAGGTCGAGAACGTCGCCGAGCGCATCGCCGCGCTGAGTGAGCTCGTCGCCTACCACAACCGGCGCTACCACGAGCTCGACGATCCCGAGATCAGCGACGGCGAGTTCGACCTGCTGGTGCGCGAGCTGCGGGAGCTCGAGGCAGCGCACCCCGAGCTGGCGACCGAGGGCTCGGCCAGCCGGGCCGTCGGGGGAGCACCGAGCGCGCTCTTCGCGCCGGTGGTCCACAGCGTGCCGATGATGAGCCTCGACAACGCGATGACCCGTGACGAGTTGGCGGCGTGGGGGCAGCGGGTGGCCCGGGGACTTCCCAACGAGACCGTCCGCTACGTGTGCGAGCTGAAGATCGACGGGGTCGCGATGAGCATCCGCTACGAGGACGGCCGCTACGCCCAAGCGGCCACGCGGGGCGACGGGCGGGTCGGCGAGGACGTCACCGCCAACGTGGCGACGATCAGCGCGGTGCCCCAGCGCCTGAAGTCCCCGTCCGGCACGTCGGTGCCCGACGTGCTCGAGGTCCGCGGCGAGGTGTACCTGCCGGTCGCCAGCTTCGAGCGGATGAACGAGATCGCCGAGGCCAACGGCGGCCGTCTCTTCGTCAATCCCCGGAATGCGGCCGCCGGCAGCTTGCGCCAGAAGGACCCGTCGATCACCGCCTCGCGGGACCTCTCGTTCTGGGTCTACCAACTCGGCGAGGTGGTCGGCGTCCCGCCGTTCGAGCGGCACACCGACTCCCTCGCCTACCTGGGGAAGGTCGGCATCCCGGTCAACCCGGAGACGAAGACGTTCGACAACCTCGAGGACGTCCAGACTCACTGCGCCCACTGGGAGGCCCACCGCCACGACCTCGGTTACGAGATCGACGGGGTGGTCGTCAAGATCGACGACGTCGAGCAGCGCACCCGGCTCGGGTCGACGTCGCGAGCGCCGCGGTGGGCGATCGCCTACAAGTTCCCGCCGGAGGAACGCACGACGCTGCTGAACGACATCCAGGTGTCGATCGGGCGCACCGGCCGGGCCACGCCGTTCGCCATGCTCGAGCCGGTGTTCGTCGGCGGCTCGACGGTTGGCGTCGCCACGCTGCACAACGAGGATCAGGTTCGCGTCAAGGACGTCCGTCCCGGCGACACCGTCATCGTGCGCAAGGCGGGTGACGTGATCCCCGAGGTCGTCGGGCCGGTGCTCGCGATGCGGCCGCCGGACACGGCGGTGTGGACGTTCCCGACGACGTGTCCGTGCCCGCTGAAGAGCACGCTCGTCCGGCTCGAGGGCGAGGCCGACACCCGCTGCGTCGAGCCCGCCTGCCCGTACCAGCGCGATCAGCGGGTCATCTACTTCGCATCACGAGGGGCGATGGACATCGAGGGCCTCGGCGAGCGCACCGTGTCCCAGCTCACGGCGTCGGGGATGGTCGCCGACGCCGCCGACGTGTTCGCGCTGACTCGCGACCAGCTCCTGACGCTCGAGGGCTTCGCCCAGATCAGCGCCGACAAGCTGCTCGCCGCGATCGACGACTGCCGGCACCGGCCGTTGCCCCGGCTGCTCACCGCGCTCGGCGTCAAGCACCTCGGTCCGGCGGCGGCGCAGATCCTGGCCGCCCGGTTCGGCACGCTCGACGGCGTGATGAACGCAACGGCGGAGGAGCTCGCCGCCGTGAGCGGGATCGGCCCGAAGATCGCCGAGAGCATCGCCACGTGGTTCGCGCTGGAGTCGAACCGCGCCTTCATCGAGAAGCTGCGCGGGGCGGGGGTCGACTTCGGCGTGGCGCCGGCGGCGACGGCCGAGGACGCCCCACCGGTCCTCGAGGGCAAGGCCGTCGTGGTCAGTGGCACGCTCGAGGGGTACACGCGTGAGGAGGCGACGGCGGCGATCGTCGCCCGCGGCGGCACGAGCCCGGGAAGCGTGAGTGCGAAGACCTATGCCCTCGTCGTCGGCGACAACCCCGGCGCGAGCAAGGTCAGCAAGGCCGAGCAGGTCGACGTGCCGATCCTCGACGAGGCCGGGTTCGAGCGGCTCCTCGAGACCGGCGAGCTCTGAACCTCTTCCTGGACCACGTCAGACGGCGACGAACGACCAGCTGTACGAGCGGGCCCGCGCCGGGCCGTCCCTGCTGAGCCAGTAGATCACCGTGACGACGTGGCTCCCCGGCTCGAAGCGCTCGACCGGCTCGCCTTCCGTCGGTGTGTACGTGAGGGTCCCGTTCCCGGGCTCGAACACCGCTCCCGGTGGCACGTCGACCTGCGCGCCGGGCTCGACGTCGACCGCGGCCAGGTCGTCGAGCCGGACGGTGTCGAGGGCGACGTCGTCGATGATGAGCCGGCCCTCATAGCCGCTCTCGAGGTCGACGACCACCTGTGACTGCTGCGGAACCTGCACCGCCGCCGGCACCGGGCTCACCGACTCGACCGCCGTGGGGAGGTCGGCGGCTTCGTCTCCGGTCACCGAACGGGTGAGTGCGAAGCCGATGAGGACCAGACCGACGGCGATGGCGACACTGGCGGCCAACAACTTGGGGTCGATCCGGCGGCGGACGCGCCCCCCGGCGGTCGCGGTTGATGTGGCCACGGCACCCATGATGCCGGGACGAGGCGCACGTCGACACCGCTTCGGTGGGGTCGTCGGCGTGCGGACGAGGGCCGGATCACGCTGCCATGGCGCCGGGCCGCCCGTTCTCGATGACGAAGCGAGCGCGTGTCGTGATGGGCGAGCCGGGGGCGCTCACGTAGTCGAGGACTCGGAAGTCGGCGATCCACGACTCGGGGGTGACGACGTTGCGGACGTAGCCACGCTGCCGGTTGATGAACTTGATGTGCGGGTTCTCCAGGAGGCGTGCGGGATCATCGGAGCTCATGTCGACGCCGTCTCCGTCGCTCGAGATCGACGTCGCGACCAGTTCCGTAGCGACCGTGTCCGAGGCAGGATCGGCGAAGTCGGCCTTCACGTCGCACACGTGGTTGGCGTGCACGTCTCCGGTCAGGATGACGGGGTTGGACGTGCGGGCGGCGGCGATCCGGTCACGCACGATGTCACGTTCGACGACGTAATTGTCCCAGGAGTCCTCGTTGAAGCCGCTGGCGGGACCGCGGTTCAGGTCGTAGCGGGAGAAGAACACCTGTTGGGCGAGCGCGTTCCACCGCGCGGTTGGTCCGGTCAGGTTCGCGAACAGCCATCGCTCCTGGCCGCCACCGAGAATCGTGCGCGACGGGTCCAGGCGACGCGACTGGTTCTGGTCGCTGCGGTACTGGCGCGTGTCGAGCAGATGCACGTCGAGCAGGTCGCCGAACGTCAGGCGTCGATACAGCTGCATGTCAATGCCAGTAGGTATCGAGGAGCGCCGCAACGGCATGTGCTCGTAGTACGCGCGCAGTGCAGCGGCCCGCCGGGTCAGGAACGCCGGACGCGATTGCACGTCCGGATCTTGGGGAACTTCGTCGGCCCAATTGTTTTCGAGCTCGTGGTCGTCGAGCACGACCAGCCACGGGAACGCGGCGTGACAGGCCTGCAGGTCCGCGTCGGTGCGGTACTGGGCGTGACGGTTCCGGTATTCATCCAAGGTGACCGGCTCCCGCAGCCCCTCGTGGGGTCGGATGTCCGTCGGCCCCGGCGGGGTTTCGTAGACGTAGTCGCCGACGTGGACGACCGCGTCGAGATCCTCGCCCGCCATGTGGCGATGTGCGGTGTAGAAGCCGGATGAGTACCGCTGACATGAGCTGAGTGTGAACGCCACTCTCGCGGTCGACGCGCCGATCGCCGGCGCGGTCCGGGTGCGGCCGATCGGTGAGAGGTGGTTGTCGGCGCGAAATCGGTACCAGTACCAGGCGCCGGCACGGAGCCCGTGCACCTCGACGTGGACACTGTGTCCGAACTCCGGCCTCGCCGGAACGCTGCCGTGGGCGACGACCTGCCGGAATCCGTCGTCTGCTGCGACCTGCCAGAGCACCGGTACGGACCGTTCCGGCATACCGCCCCCGGCGAGTGGGTCCGGAGCGAGCCGGGTCCACAGGACGACCCCGTCCGGCCACGGCTCGCCCGAGGCAACGCCAAGCGTGAAGGGATCGCGCAGGAGGGGACGGGGGAGGCGTGGCGCAGCCACGACACAGCCGAGGACGCGGGCGGATGTCACGGCGACGACACCGGCCGTGCCCAGGGCCACGAAGTGGCGGCGGCTGATCAACTCTGCGGCCACGCCGCCCCACGGACTGAACGGTCGGCGACGGACAGCGCGGTGGCCGCGGCGTGGACCCCATGCCGGCACCCGATCGTCCGACCGAGCCGGAACGGGTCCGGGGACGCCTCGGCCGAGGTTCCCTCGTTGGCCGCGGTGTTCGTGTCGTGTTCGGTGATGACGCCGACGACGTCGAGGTCGTAGTCGTGGTAGCCGGTGTACGTGCCTCGGAGCCAGAGCACGGCGGTGTGGTCGGCATCCCAGACCGGGACGATCGGGCGGATGTTGTCGGCGGTCGAGTCGGCGGTGACAGCTGTCCACGTCCACGTGGTCCCGCCGTTGGTGCTGACGCCCTCGAAGAGCTCGTGATGCCGGCGGTCGTCGCGCTCGCTGATCAAGGGCGCGCCCGTGACCGGGTGGGCGTCGGTGGAGATGAACAGACGGCTCGGGTCCGAGGGATCGAGCGCGACGAGCCCGGTGTAGCTCGGCTCGTTCGCCGACAGCGCAGTCCCGGCGTGGGCGAGGAAGTGGGTCCGCCAGTGCCGCGCCGTCGAAGCGGGCGTAGTAGTAGCGATGTCCCGAGGCAAGAGTCGACACCGAGAACGCGGCGTAGGGCCGGCCGTCTGCGTCGACCTGTACGTCGATCGTCCAAGCCCGCTGAGTGGTGTCCCCTTGGAACACCGTCGTGAGCTGTTGAGGCGCGACGGCCTCCTCATCGCCGAGCTCGGGATCGGCCACGGCGCCGTCGGAGCGAAGGAGTCGAGAGCCGGCGACGACGCCGTGGAAGATGCTGCTGGCGGACTCGTCGGGGTGCTGATCGGCGACGAGGAGGTGGATGCGGCCCGCGGCGTCGGCGGCGTAGCGCACGTAGGGCCGGCCGGGACCGTCGAGCAACCGTCCGCCGTGGCTCCACGTGGTGCCGTCGTCGCGCGACACGAGGAGACGAGGGTCGCGGCCTGTGCCTCGTACGAATGCGACGAGCATCTCGGCCCGCCCATCGACCGCCGGGTACACGTTGGAGTACGAGGCGACTGCGTCGTGCTCCAGATGCCGCTCGACGCTCCAGTTGACGGAGTCGCCGCGGCGCCGGGAGACCCGCCAGCGGGTCAGCCGGTCGGTCTCGTGCCGCGAGTACATCGCCACGTAGCGGCCGTCGGGCCGTACGAAGAGGGCGGCGGAGTTGTGGTCGTCGGCCTGCAAGCCGGCATGCAGGACGGTTCGGCGGGCCGTGCCGGTCGTCAGGTCGTAGGCGACGACCTCGACGTTGCCGGCACGGGCCGTGCCGCCCGTACCGTCGTCGTCGGCGACCGAGCTGACCAGGAGCGTGCCGGTGGCCTCATCGACGACGGCTCGCTCGTCCTCGAACCACGACCACGCCCCGTTGTCGTTGAACACGATCGGCTCGGGCAACGGGCTGGCCGTTTGGAGCAGGATCGGCGGACCGGGGTGGAGGTGGATCCCCGCGAGGAGCATCAGCATCGTGGCCGCGGCGAGCGCGCGCGTCCCGCGCGCCGTCCAACGTGACATCGCGGACTCCCTCCCGCGGCGCGCGAGATCGCGCGGCGATCGTCGCGGCCGATGTGGTCAGTCGGTTCGATGAGGACGCAGCAGCCCCGGGCGGGCCGGCGCCAGGAGCCGCTGCGTCCTCATACCTCGATCGTGACGGACCTCATCGATGACGTCCTGAGTGCGCGGCTACTCAGATTCGCCGCGGTGCGGTCAGGACCGTCGGCGCTTGCGTCGCGGACCGCCGTCGACCGGGCCGCAACCGGCACCAGGCCGTCGGCGATCGCGGCACCGAGCGCGCCCGCCCGCCCGAGCGAGCTCGCGCTTCCCGCGGCGCTCGATCCGGCGCGCCCCTTCGGCGACGACGGCGACGTGGATCCGCTCGGCCGGGATCGGCGGAAGCTCGTCGCGCCAGTCACTCACACCGCGAAGTACTACCGCGCGTCGAGCGTGAGGTGTCGTCGCACGTTCGAAAATCGATCGACACAGAAATCACCCAACCTTGGCGAGCCCGCCGGTCATGAGTGTCTGCACCGCCGAGCGCAGCGCTCCGGGCAGCGGGGACAGCGTGGTCGCCGTCGAGACCGAGCCTGGCCGACCCGGCGGTGACCACACTCAGGGACAAAGGGGGAGCAGCTGATGCACGTCATGCGGTCGACCACGCCCCGGAACCGGCGAGAGGGGGTGCTGCCCGATCCGACGAGCTCCTTCGGACCCCTCGTCTTCGATCCGTCGGTTGCGACGGACCGCGTGGCGCTGGACGCGCTGCGCACGTCAGGATGCGTGGCGCGGACGACCGATCTCCTCGCGCGGCAGCTCGAGGAGCTCGGCGGGATCCGAGGGCGCAAGCGTGGTGTGAGCCGGACCGGACGGCAGTCGGCGACGCCCGGCTGCTGGGTGTTCTTTCCGTGGTCGGGACACCTCGTCCGCATGGTGCGATCGTGAGCAGTGGACGGAGCTGCGCTCGGACCGCAACCGCTACAAGCTGACTACCGCTGAGCAACGGCGCCTCGCCGCCGCGACCGTCGCCGTCGCCGGGCTCTCGGTCGGAGCCGCGGTCGTGCACGTGATGGCACTCGAGGGAACCGGAGGGCTGCTCAGGCTCGCCGATCCGGACACGCTCGACGGCTCGAACTGCAACCGCCTCCGCGCGTCGATGTGGGACCTCGGTCAGCCCAAGGCGGTGCTGGCGGCGCGCATGGTGTGGGAGATCGATCCGTTCCGCCGCGTCGAACCGATCCCCGAAGGGGTCAGCCCGGCCAACGTCGCCCGGTTCCTCGATGGCGCGGACGTGGTCGTCGAGGAGTGCGACTCCTTCGCGATGAAGGTGCTCCTCCGGAGGGAGGCCCGCCGGCGCCGGCTCCCGGTCGTGATGGCGACGGCGGAGGGCGGGATGCTCGACGTGGAGCGCTTCGATCTCGAGCCCGCCCGTCCGCTCTTCCACGGCTTGGCTCCGGAGATCGAGTCGGCCGATCTGTCGGCCGTCGTCGGCGAGGATCGCGTCCGCCTCGCGCTCCAGATCGTCGGCGTCGACCACGTCTCGGACCGGTCCGCGGCTTCGATGATCGAGATCGACCGGACGGTGTCGACCTGGCCCCAGCTCGCCGGCGAGGTTGTGTCCGGCGGGCGCCCACGCCGCGGTCGCCGTGCGTCGCATCCTGCTGGGCCAGCCGTGCCCCTCCGGCCGCTATCACGTCGACATCGACCGGGTGCTCGGTACGGCGCCAACCGCCGCCGGTGGCCGTTCGGTGGCGCCGCTGCGTGCCTCCGCGTCCGCCGGCTCGCCGCCCGTCGCCGATCTCCGGACCGCAGGCGGAGACGTTCGTCGACGAGGTCGTCGCGGCGGCGACGCGGGCACCGTCGGCCGGAAACTCCCAGCCCTGGCGGTTCGCCTGGGACGGACATCGGCTGTCCGTCTGGCTCGACCGTCGGCGCGCCGAGGTCGGCGATCGACCCACGAGTGCGCGGCCGGCTGGATCGCCGTCGGGGCGGCGTGCGAGAACATCGCCATCGTCGCCGGCCACCGCGGACGGCCGGCGCAGTTCTCCTGGTTCCCGGACCGCGCCGATCGCGACCTTGCCGCGACGGTGACCTTCGCCCGGACCGCCGGGGGCACCTCCTCCCGACGACAGCCGGTTGTTCCCGCTCATCGCCGAGCGGTGCACCGATCGAACCGTCGGGCGCCGCCCGTCCGCTCTCGACCGGCGCAGCGACACGCGCTGAAGGCGAGCGGCCTCCGTGCACGGCGCGTCGCTCCACCTCATCGACGATCGCTACGCAACTGGCGCGCTTCGCCACGATGATCGGGACGTCGGATCGGGTGCGCTTCCTCAACCCGACGCTCCACCGCGAGTGTCGCCGACGAGCTGCGGTGGATCGACTCCCGCCGAGCCGGGCGCGCCGGACGGCATCGACGTCGCCATCACTCGGGCTGGAGCCGACCGCCATGGCGGCCCTGCGCCTTCTCGTGCGGCCGGGCGTGTCGCGCTTCCTCGCCGAGCACGAACTCGGCGGCCGCCTCCGGCGAGCTCCAGCGCCGCGCGCTCGAAGCCACTACCGCTCTCGGTCTCGTGACGGTGTCCGGCGGCGACACCGCTCGCATCGCGTCCGTGGCGGACGAGCGCTGCAACGGGTGTGGTTGGAGGCCACCGCGCACGGGCTGGCGGTGCACCCGGTGACGCCGCTCTCCCTGTTCGACCTCCTCGAGGACGACGAGGGCTGCCTCTCGGCACGGGAGCGTCACTCGCTGCGGCACGTCGCGCACGACCTGGCCGCGCTGTTCGGGATCGGCGACGCCACGCCGATCCTCGTCGTGCGACTGCACCACGGCTCGGCGACGGCTCCGGTCCGGGCCGGTCGACGCCCGATCCGCGAGGTGCTCGCCACGGTTCAGGAGGCGGCATGACCGTCACGGCACGGTCCGGGTGCCGGCTGGACGATCCGTCCGGCCCGCACGGCCGCCGACGTGGACGCCGTCCTCCGCGGCCGGCACCACGTGTACAGCGAGGAGACCGACTACTTCCAGCCGACCCACGACGGCCGCATCTACGACCGCTTCGACACCTACCCGGACACGACCACCCACCTGCTCGCCGAGGTCGACGGTTGCGTCGTCGGCGGGGTGCGCTACTGCCTCCACGACCCGTTGATCGGGCTCCCGGTCGACGAGTTCTTCGACTTCTCCCCGCACGTGCGCCCGGGCGATCGAGCGGTGTGCGGCGGGATGATGTTCGTGGCTCGGGCCGCGGCAGGCGCGGCATCGCGACCGAGTTGATCCGCCGCGGGGAGGCGTGCGCCGCCGAGTGGTCCGCGTCGGTCGTCGTCGGGACCGTCAACCCGGGATCGAGCGACTGTTCGCCCGGCTCGGCTACCAGCCGATGGCGGACGCCAACCGGCACGCCAACGGCCTGCCGTTCGTTCCCGTCGTCAAGCGGCTCCAACGGCTGCGGTGCCCGATGACCGAGAACCCGCTCGTCATCAACGGACGTGATCTGACCATCGCCGCCGTCACCGCCGTGGCCGCGTCGGGGTCGGACCGTGAAGCTCAGCGACGACCCGGCGATCGCAGCGGCGCTCGCGAACTCGTGCGCCGCGCATCCGCACGGCGGTGGATGCGGGTGCGCGCATCTACGGCGTCACGACCGCCTACGGCGCGATGGTCGACGTCGAGGTCCCACCCGAGGATGCCGAGGAGCTGCAGCTCAACCTCGTCTGGCATCTGAAGGCCGGTGCCGGGCATCACCTGCCCCGCGACGAGGTTCGGGCCGCGATGCTCATCCGGGCGAACTCGCACCTCCGCGGAGCATCCGGGATCAGCCTCGAGCTCGTGCGCCGCCTCGAGGTCTTCCTCAACGCCGACGTCACCCCGCACGTGCGGGAGTTCGGGTCGATCGGAGCCAGCGGCGACCTCGTCCCGCTCGCCGTCGATCACGGGTGCGCTCATCGGCCTGGATCCGTCGTTCCGCGTCGACTTCGCGGGTGAGGACACGGACGCCCTCACCGCACTCGATCGATTCGGGGTGCCACGGCTGCGGCTCGCGCCGAAGGAAGGCCTGGCGATGGTGAACGGGACCGCCGTCATGACCGGCATCGCCGCCCTCTGCGTCCACGACGCGTGGTCCCAGCTCATGCTGACGTTCGGTGCGCACGCCCTGGCCATCCAAGCGTTGGCCGGGAGTGTCGAGCCGTTCGACCCGTTCATCCATCGCCACAAGCCGCACCCGGGACAGCTGTGGTCGGCGCGGACGATCCGGGCCCTGCTCGCGGGTCCAGGATGACCCGCGGACAGCATCGGTGGCGAGCGCCGCGGTCCGGTCCAGGACCGCTACTCGGTGCGATGCCTGCCGCAGTTCATCGGGCCCATCGCCGAGGGCCTCGCCACGATCGCTCGGCAGGTCGAGACGGAGATCAACTCGACGACTGACAACCCGCTGATCGACGCCGACACGGGGGCCATCCACCACGGCGGGAACTTCTTCGGGCAGTACGTCGGCATGGCCATGGACCAGCTCCGCCACGCTCTCGGTCTGCTGGCCAAGCACCTCGACACCCAGCTCGCGCTCCTCGTCACGCCCGAGTTCAGCGGCGGCCTTCCGCCGTCGCTCGTCGGCAACACGGCCCGCCCGGTGAACATGGGTCTCAAGGGTCTCCAGATCACCGCCAACTCGATCATGCCGCTCCTCGGCTTCCTCGGGACCCCGCTGGTCGACCGGTTCCCGACGCACGCCGAGCAGTTCAACCAGAACATCAACAGCCTCGGGTTCGGTGCCGCTCGACTGGCCCGTCAGTCCATCACGACGTTCCACCAGTACCTCGCCATCGCACTGCTCGTCGCGACTCAGGCGGTCGACCTCCGGACGTCGATCCTGCGCGGTCACTTCGACGCGCGGTGCTGCCTGTCGCCGGCCACGGTCCCGTTGTACGAGGCGATCCGGGACGTGCTCGGCCGACCGCCGCATCGGCGCCGCAGCCTCGTCTGGGACAACCACGACCAGGCGCTGGACGAGTACGTCGCCGCGGTCGCCGACGACCTCGGAGGCGGGCGGCCGCATCGCGCCGACCGTCGAGGCCGTTCGCACCGGCCGAGCTCGCCCGTCTCGCGGCGTAGGCGCCGACACTTACCATTTGCCCGTGCTGCTCGAGTGGCCGCTGGTCGGTCGAGCCGACGAGCTCCGGCTCGTCGAGCGGGCGATGGAGCGAACGGACTCGCCCGGTGTGGTGCTGGCGGGACCGGCCGGCGTCGGGAAGAGCCGTCTGGCCGCCGAGCTCCTGGCAGCGGGCCCGGGCAGCTGGTCGGGCAACCGCATGGGTGCAGGCGACCCGGTCGGCGGGCTCGATCCCGTTCGGCGCGTTCGCCCATCTCCTCCCGGCCGACCTGAGCGCAGCCGGACCGGTGAACCTGCTGCGCGTCGCCGGTGAGTCGATCGGCACGACGCGCCGCCGACCGGCCGCTCGTGCTCGGCGTCGACGATGCTCACGTCCTCGATGCGGCGTCCGCCGCGTTGGTGCGCCATCTGACCGAGACGGGGACCTGCTTCCTCGTGGTCACGGTGAGGAGCAACGAGCCGACGCCCGACGCGGTCGTCAGCCTGTGGAAGGACGGACCCGTCGATCGCATCGAGCTGCGGTCGCTCTCCGAGAAGGAGCTCGCCGAGCTTGTGGTCGCCGGGCTGGAGGCACACGTCGACGGGGCGACCCTGCACCGACTGTGGGAGGCCAGCCGGGGGAACGTGCTCTACCTGCGCGAGCTCGTGCTCGGCGGCATCGCCGAGGGCACCCTGGCGCAGGAGCGCGGGGTGTGGCGCTGGCGGGGACCGCTCGTCGCCACGGCCTTGCTGACCGAGCTCGTCGACTCCCGCCTCGGCGAGCTGACACCGGCGCAGCGCGGCGTGCTCGAGATCGTGGCGCATGCCGAGCCGATCGAAGGGGCGTTCCTCGACGCTCTGACCGAGGCGGCCGAACGGGAGGCCGTGGAGCGTCGAGGTTTGCTCGACACCGATCTCGAGCGACCGCCGGCGGCAGGTGGTGCTGTCCCATCCCCTGTACGCCGAGGCGGTTCGGGCGAGCACCCCGCCGTCGACGGTGAAGCTGATCTGGAGCCGTCTCGCCGACCTGTTGCAGGCGAGCGGAGCCCGTCGGAGCGGTGATCTGCTGCGACTCGCGACGTGGCGTCTCGGCGCCGGTGAGTTCGCCGACTCGCAGCTGTTCGTGACCGCCGCCCGGAGGGCGATCGCGCTGGAGGACTTCGCGCTGGCCGAGCAGCTGGCGCGGGCGGCGTTCCACGGTGGCGACGACGGGTTCGACGCCCGCCTCGTGCTCGCCGACGCGACGCTCGGACTCGGCCGGGCGGAGGAGGCCGACCAGCGTCTTCGCCGAGCTGCAGGATCGCGCGGCGAGCGACGAGCAGCGCGCCCGCGCCGCGCTGCGCAGGAGCGACGTGCTGTACTTCGTGCTCGGTCGCAGCGACGTCGCGACGGCAGTGCTGGATGGGGCGGCCGAGACGGTGTCCGACGAGCGGTGGCGAGACACGATCCTGGCCGCGGCCGCCCGGCTCAAGCTGTTCAGCGGGGCCGCCGAGGAGGCAGTCACGACCGTGGTCGGGACTGCTCGACCGGCCAGAGCTCGACGCCGGCCTGTTGACCGAGGTGTCACCGGTCGCGGCATGGGGACAGATCGTGACCGGGCGAACGCGCGCTGCGCTCGAGTTCTGCGACCGCCTCCAGCGCGTCGCCGAGTCGCGCCCCGAGGGGCAGTACGGCGCATTCGCGCCGGACCTGCTGTGGCACAACCGCTGCGCGGCCGCGCTGGTCGGTGGGGAGCTGGCGACGGCCGCGACGTGGGCCCGCGAGGCGTACCACGCAAGCACGACGTCGGGCGCCGAGGCGTCGCGTGGCGTGCTCGGGTTCACCGATGGCTGGGTCGCTCGGGTCATCGGCCGACCTCGATCCGCGGCCGCGGTGCTCGAGGAGGCCGCCATCGTGCTGCGGGAGGTCGACTTCTACCGCCACCGGTCGGCGTGTCTCGGCGAGCTCGCCCACAGCCACGCCCTCCTCGGTGACGTCGCCGCCGCCGAAGCAGCCCTCGCCGAGGCCGACGCCGCCTCGGTCCCGTCGTTCGTGATGGACCACTCGTTCATCGAGCTCGCCAGGGCGTGGACCGCGCACGCCCGGGGCGAGTTCTCCCAGGCTCGCCGAATCGCGGCCGAGTGCGCCCGCCGCTGCGCGTCGTTCGGACAGGTCGCGTTCGAGGCGTTCGCCTGGCACGACGTCGCCCGGCTCGGCGAACCGTCGAGCGCAGCCGCGCCGCTGGCTTCGCTGGCGTCGCGCGTCGACGGTGACCTGGTGCCGGCGTTCGCGGCCAACGCGGCCGCGCTGGCGGCCGGGGACCCCGCCGAGCTGGGCCGGGTGGCCGCGACGTTCGAGGAGCTGGGTGCCGTGCTCTACGCCGCCGAAGCCCTGGCCGCCGCGGCACGCCTGTACCGGGCCGGCGGAAGGACGGGCAGCGCCCTCACCGCGGCCGTCCGGGCCGACCGTCTCGTCGAGCAGTGCGAGGGGCGCGCACGCCGGCCCTCACCGGGTTCGACGCCTCGGTGCCGCTCACCCGGCGGGAGCTCGAGATCGCGACCCTGGCCGCGCGTGGGCTCACGAACCGGCAGATCGCCGAGCGCCTGGTCGTGTCCGTGCGCACGGTGGACAACCACCTGCACAACGCGTTCGCCAAGCTCGGCATCGCCCACCGCGACGAGCTCGCCCCGATCGTGCTCGGAGGCCGAGACCACGGCCGCTAGTTGTTCATGACGTAGGGCGGTCGGGAGGTTGGGTGGAATTTGGAAATCTCCGCGGTCAGGGTGAGCAGTCGCTGCAGGAGGACGGTCGCCGAGCGGAAGATCTCGATCGCCAGCCGCTTCGCGTCGTCGGTGACGTAGACGAGAATCTCGTGCGACTCGCGCCGTCCTCGAGCGTGCTCGTCGGGAACACGCCGATCGACACCGCGGCGTAGCTGTCGCGACGTCCATCGCCCCTCGCCCTGCGAACCAACCGTCTCCCAGTGCACGACCGGCGTCTGCGGCGTGAACTCGTCGGGGTTGAAGATGACGTTGAGCATGGTGTCGCCCGCAGAACGGATCCGCTCCGTCGGCGGGCTGCTCCCAGATCTTGGACGGGATCACCTCGACGGCTTCGCTCTGGGGCATCGTTGCGATTGAACCGCCGACAGTCGTGTAGACGGTGGGCGGTCCGGCCGCTGGCTCGCCGAAGGTCTCAGGCGGCGGTCCGATCGTCGGCCCAGCCGCCCGCAGCGGTTGTCTCAGCCGCGCCAGTGGTCGGTCGCTTGGCGGCGCCGTCGTCCCCGGTGCCGCGGTCGTTCCAGGCGCCGCCGGTGGTGCCCGGTGCCTCGGTTCCTGCCGGCGCCTCGGTCTCCGCATCGTCGGTGTCTCGATCCGGACGCCCCGTATCGGCCGCACCGCCGTCGTCGTCGTCACCTCCGCCGGTCGAGAACAGTGCGCCGATGCCGATGAGCAGGGCGATCGCTCCGACTCCCAACCCGCCGTACATCACGACCTGCAGCCGTTGCCGTCGGGCCTCGCGCCGGCGGTAGCCCTCATCGATCGCGGCGCGCAGGATCCGGTCGCCGGGGATCTCGGGCAGGTCGTCGCGCCAGTTGCTCATGTCGCGGCGTCCCTCGTGTTGCGCACCAGCCGGCCGAGCTTGCTCACGGCCTCGTGGGTCGCGTCCTTGACCTTCGACGCGGTCAACCCCATCCGCACCGCGGTCTGTTCGACGCTCTGGTCGAAGTAGAACCGCCACACCAGTACCTGTTGCTGGCGCGATGACAACCGCCGCAAGGCCCGTGTCAGCTCGTCGGCGTCGGCGACGCGTTGCTCCTGTCCGGGCATGTCGATGCTGCGCAGCTGTCCATCCGGTCGGCCGGCGCGCTGCTGCTGGCGTGAGAGCTCGAGCGAGACACGAAAGGCGGTGGTCGTCACCCAGGCCTCGAGGTTGGGATGATCACTGACCCGGTCCCAGGCGGCGTAGGCGCGGGTCAAGGACTCCTGGGCGACGTCCTCGGCGAACGTCGGGTTCCGCCCGCTGAACCGGTAGCCGACGTTGTAGGCGAACGGCAGCAGCCTCGGGAACCACGTCTCGAACGATGCAGCATCGACCGTACGCGCCCCTCCCCTCCGGGCCCCAGACGACCCGCCGAGCGTACCGCGCCAGCGCGTGTGACCTGCGGCGACGAGGTGGGTGCCGCCACCGCGCGGACCGGTGGCGATAGCGTCGAGCGGCGCGATGACGACGTGCTCGACCCCCGACCCACGTATCTGCACATGAGCGCCGACCGGCCAGCTGAGCAGTCCGAGTCGCGTCGTGGTCTTGTCGGGCGCGTACTGGGGGGGCGCTACCGGGTCACGCGGATGGTGTCGGCGGGTGCGAATGCCCTGATCGTGGACGGTGTCGACGTCGAGCTCGACCGGCCGGTCACGATCAAGCTGGTGCGGCCGGAGTGGGCCGAGTCCGCCGAGTTCCGCCGGAGGTTCGCCGCCGAGATGCGCACGATCTCGTCGCTGTCGCACCCCAACATCGCCGCCGTGCACGACTGGGCCGAGGAGGTCATCGGGAAGCGCACGACGGTCTACGTCGTGTCGGAGTACCTGGCCGGCGGGAGCCTGCGTGACCTGTTCGACCGCGGGCGCCATCTCGAACCCTCGCAGGCATTGATGATCGGGCTGGAGGCATGTCGCGGGCTCGACTTCGCCCACCGTCGCGGGCTCGTGCACACCGAACTGACGCCGTCCAAGCTGGTGTTCGGCGACGACCGGCGGCTGCGCATCGTCGACTTCGGTCTCGCCCGGCTGCTCGGCGAGCGCAACTGGGCCGAGCCGGCCACCGTGCCGACGCACGTCGCCCGGTACAGCTCACCCGAGCAGGCGCTCGCTCAGCCCGTCGACGGCAAGACCGACGTGTATTCGCTCGCGTTGGTGCTGGTCGAGGCGGTGACCGGTTCGGTGCCGTTCGCCGCCCGGTCGACGGTGGCCACGCTCTCGGCGCGGGTCGGAAAGCTGATGCCGGTCTCGGCCGATTTGGGCTCGCTGGCCACGGTGCTGGAAAAGGCTGGCCGTCCCGACCACGAGGACCGCTCGACCGCCGCCGAGTTCGGTCGGGGGCTGGTCAAGGCCGCGGAGAAGCTCCCGCGGCCGGGACCGATCCCGATCCTCGTGGCCGGGCGGTTCGCCGAGGACCCGGCGACGATGCGGCGCCCTGAGGATCCGACCGGCGGGATCACGCGGCCGGCGTCGGAGGCCGCGCCAGTGACGCCGGTGCCCGCCCCGGACGCGGCGCCGTCGCCGCCCGAGGCCGCGCCACCGGTGGAGGAGGCACCCCCGGTCGCTCCACTCCCGCCGCCCACGCCCGAGCCGACGGGACCGCCGGCGCGTGTCGTTCCGGCCGGGCCCGAGGATCCGACCACGCCGATTTCGGCGGCCGCGGCCGCGCCGCTGCTGTACGACGGCGACGCCGATCGCACCGTCGACGAGCTCGCCGAGCTGGCCCGTCCCGCAGGCGGGACGCCGCCCTCGCCGGACGCGCCGACGACGATCGGTCCTCCACCGCCGCCGTAGCGTCGACGCCACCGCGATCCAAGCCTCCCCGGCGCCACCGGCGCGGGCTGGCCGTGTTGACCTTCCTTGGCCTGGTGCTCGCCCTCGGAGCGCTCGGGTACCTCGCGTACGTGCTGTTCCGAACGCCGACCCACGAGGTGCCCGACCTCACGGGATCGACCGAGGCGGCCGCTCGCGCCCAGACGGCCGACTTCGACTGGGACATCGACGTCCAGCGCGAGCGCAGCGATGAGGAGCCGGATGCCGGTCAGATCATCCGCACCGCCCCCGAGGCCGGGGAGCGGCTGGCCGAGGGTGAGCCGTTTCTCGTCGTGATCAGCGACGGCCCGGAGTTCCGTCCGCTCCCGGACGTCAGGGGCGAGACGCTGGCCGAGGCCGAGACCGCTCTCGCCCAACTGAACCTGACCGCGCTCCCGGCGACCCAGGAGAATCACGAGACCGTGCCGCCCGGCACCGTGATCTCGTGGTCGGTCCCTGCCGACCCCTCGCTCGGGCCCGGCGACGACGTGCTCCCCGACACCGAGGTTGCCCTCGTCGTGTCATCCGGTCCGGCACAACGGACCGTACCGAACCTCATCAACATGCCGTTCGCCGAGGCGCGGACGAGACTCGCCGACCTCCGTCTCCGCGTCGAGCGGCTCGAACCGCGGTTCAGCGACGAATTCCCGAAGGGCTCGGTCATGGCCCAGCGGCCGGTTCCGCAGACGAAGGTCGAGCGCGGCTCCACCGTCATCATCAGGCTGTCGAAAGGTCCCGACCTCCGGCGGGTGCCGCAGCTGGAAGGGATCACCCTGACACGCGCCCGCGAGCGGCTCCGGGCGCGCGGGCTGCGGGTGGGCGACCTGCTCGGGTCGACCCAAGGGATCGTCGTCGAGGCGAACGTCGACGGCGAGCCGGTCGTGCGGGGCGACCTCCTCCGGCGGGGCACACCGGTCGATCTCGTGCTGTTCTGACGCTCGTCGAGGCGTCCGGCGCAGCTTCGCTCCGAGCCGGTCCGGCCACTACCGTGCGCGCCGGCAACGGGGAAAGGACCGGTTCATGGGAGCACTCGAAGGACGCGTCGCGATCATCACCGGCGCGGGGCGTGGCCTCGGCCGCGAGCACGCTCTGCTGTTCGCCGCCGAGGGGGCGAAGGTGGTCGTCAACGACCGGGGCGGGGCGAACGATGGGGCGGGCACCGACGACAGCCCGGCCAGCGAGGTCGTCGCCGCGATCGAGGAACAGGGCGGCGAGGCGGTGGCCAACTTCGACGACGTCGCCGACTGGGAGGGCGCCCAGCAGATGGTCAACGCCGCCATCGACGCCTTCGGCGGCCTCGACATCCTCGTCAACAACGCTGGCATCCTGCGCGACCGCGTGCTCGTCAACATGAGCGAGAAGGAGTGGGACGACGTCGTCCGCGTGCATCTGCGAGGGCACTTCGCGCCCACTCGGTGGGCCGCCGCGTACTGGCGGGAGGAGGCGAAGAGCGGTCGGGCCAAGCCGCGCAACCTCGTCCACACGTCGAGCACCTCCGGGTTGTTCTCCAATCCGGGGCAGACGAACTACGGCGCCGCCAAGTCGGCCATCGCCACGTTCAGCCAGATCGTCGCCAAGGAGCTCAGCCGCTACGAGGTGAAGAGCAACTGCATCGCGCCGGCGGCCCGGACCCGGCTGACGCTCGCCACGCCCGGGCTCGAGGACATCATGACCACGGCCGAGGGCTCGTTCGACGTCTGGGACCCGGCCAACGTGTCACCGCTCGTCGCCTACCTCAGCACGGCGGGCTGCCCGTTCACGGGCGAGACGTTCTTCGTCCAAGGTGGTGTCGTCAAACGGGTCCAGTCGTGGACGATGGCCGAGACGGTCGAGCGGACCGAACGGTGGACGGTGGAAGAGCTCGGGGAGGCGTTGAGCTCGCTCGCCTAGACCGAGCCCGAGCCGCCGCATCCGGGCGATCACTCAGTGATCGACTTGATCTCCTCGGCGATCTGCTTGGAGACGGCGTCGGAGGGCATCGCCGTCTGCATGGTCATCAGCTTCATCATGTCGCCCTGGACGGTGATCTTGCCCGACATGAAAGCCTGCATCCCGGCGGCCTGATCCTGGTCGACGAAGATCTTCTTCGCCGTCTCGTAGTCGGTGGTCACCGTGACGTCGGCGTCCTCGAGGCGGCCGAGCTCCATCACGACGTCCCCTGACGAGGTGTCGAGGTAGCTCTCGACCGTCCCGTCACCGAACGGGACTCCGGTGACGACCTGGTTGATCCGGAACGAACCGTTGACCTTGTCGGTCTCCCCGGCGTGGCGTTCCCGGATGGCCTTGGCTTCGGCCATCCACTCCTCGGACAAGAACGGGTGCGGCATAGGGCGTCAAGCTAACGCGCGGGCGCCGGCGCGACCTCGCCGGAGAGCGACGTCACGCTCGTCGTGATCGAGTCGAGGAACTCGCGGTCGATCTCGAAGCCGAAGCCCGGACCGTCGGGCACCGCGACGTGCCCGTCGATCACGTCGATCGGATCGCGGACGATGTCGCGCGCCCAGAAGCGCCGCGACGCCGAGATGTCACCGGGGAGCGTGAACCCGTCGAGGGCGGCGAGGGCGGCGTTGGCCGCGCGGCCGATACCCGTCTCCAGCATGCCGCCGCACCATACGGGCACGCCCAGCTCCACGCAGAGGTCGTGGATCCGGCGCGCCTCGAGGTAGCCGCCGACCCGGCCGGGCTTGATGTTGACGATCTCACACGCACCCAACTCGATGGCGTCGCGCGCCACCGTCACCGACGTGATCGACTCGTCGAGGCAGATCGGTGTCGCCGCAGTCCGGGCAAGGCGGGCGTGACCGATCAGGTCGTCCTCGGGCAGGGGCTGCTCGATGAGCAGGAGGTCGAACTCGTCCAACCGGCAGAGGTGATCGATGTCGTCGCGGGTGTACGCCGTGTTGGCGTCGACCTGGAGCGGGACCTCGGGCCCGATCTGCCGGCGCACCGCGGCGACCGGCTCCAGATCCCAATCGGGTTCGATCTTGAGCTTGATGCGCACGTAGCCGTCGGCCAGATATCCCTCCACCGCGGCCAGCAGAGCATCGATCGAGTCGTGGATCCCGACGCTCACCCCGCTCGGCACCCGCGGGCGGGTGGCGCCGAGGTAGTCCGCGAAGGAGCGGCCTGCGGCCCGTAACTCGGCGTCGAGGATCGCCATCTCCAGGGCCGCCTTGGCCATCGGGTGACCCTTGACCGGGGCCAGCGCCTCGGCCACATCCGCCGCCGCCACCGGCCCATCGCGGTGGAGGCGCGGGACGAGCTGGGTGGTGATCGTGAGCGCGGCGCCGTCCACGTACTCAGAGGAGTACGTGGGGTCGTCGGCGGCCACGCACTCGCCCCACCCCTCGACGACGGCGCCGTCGTGCTCGGCCTCCGCCCGCACGATGAGGACCCGCCGCGTCGTCTGGGTGCCGAAGCTGGTGCGGAACGGCGAGACGAGCGGCAGCATCACCTCTCGCAGCTCGCGGACGGTCGCGCCCGTCATCGCCGCACCAGGTAGACGCCACCACGGGTGAACCCGACGACCTCGCCACCCGCAGCCAGCTCGCCGCTGAGCTCGGCGCGCAGCTGCCGTCGCCAGCGAGTTGCGGCCGCCGGATCGGCACGGCGCAGGGCGACGATGTCTTCGGGCGTCGCCACCTCCGTCGTCTCGCCACCCGGCGGGAGCGGCGACACGGTGTGGGAGTCGTCGACGGCCCACGCGACGAGCAGGCGGTCGGTCTCGTCGCGGACGTTGACCGCGTCCTCGATCGGACCGTAGAAGTCGACGAGGTACTCCTCGACACGCGCCCCGAGCACGCCGAGATTGAACCAGGCGTTGCGCCGGACGAGCGGATCGAACGTCCACACGATGTACCCCAGGCCGTGGTCCGCCGCCCACGCCCGCTGGTGCAGCTTGACCGCGCGCCCGGCGCCCGTGTGGCGGACGACGGGCAGCACGCCGGTGACGTGGCTGTGCAGTGCCGGGTCGCCCCGGTGGCGGGCGAGGACGCCGAAGGAACCTCCGACCACCCGCCCGCCCTGCTCGAGGACGCTGAGGTACCCGCCCGCGTGCTGCACCGCCCGGAGCAGCTCGACGCGGACGACCGGACACGTCGTCCCCCAGATCTCGTCGAACACCGCCGCCAGCCGTTGCAGATCGCCGATCGTCTCGGGCACGTTGACCGTCACCTCGCCGGCCGGCGGTGCATCGCTCACGTGACGACGCCTCGCGCCCGGCGATAGACGCACCGCACGGCGAGCGCCTGGCGCAGCTGGGGCGCCACGTCCTCGGCGAACTCGTCGCGATAGTTGGCGTCGGTCGACAGCAGCACGGTGAAGTACATCGCCGTGAACGCGCCGAGGAACGCGGCCACGCGGATCAACGGTTCGCTGAGCACGAGGACGCGGTCGCCCACCGTTACGTCCGCGAGCACGTCGACGCTCTCGAGCGTCGTCCACGCCTGGACGGTCGATTCTGGGATCGCCAGGAACCCGAACAGGACGAAGAATCCGGTGAGCGTCAGCCCGACCAGCGTCACCTGGATGGCCTGGGAGAAGATCGTGACGAGACCGATGTTCAGGCGCTGCCGGACGTTCGGCCGGTTCTCGTCCGGCGCCTGACCGCCGTCGACGGGAAGTTCGGAGAGCACGCCGGCGGCCGGCGTGGCGGCGACGAGCTGGCGGACCTCGGACCAGCTGGCGAACCGGTTCAGGTCGCGCATCAGCGACGGGATGCGGGACAGCACGAACACCGCACCGAGGATGAAGAAGATGCCGAGCACGGCCACGTACACGATGCCGGTGAGGGTTCCGGCGACCTGCCACACCTCGGCGTTGATGAACAGGAACGTGGTGAAGAGGAGGAGCAACGGCAGGGCCCGCACGACGACGTTGAACAGGAGGGCGAGCTGCGCGGTCGTGCGCTGACCGGCCCATCTGAGCAACGGGAAGATGCCGTAGCTGGTGATCGCCCACAGCACGGCGAGGACCGCGATCGCCTCGGCGACGGTCTGCAGCCCGTCGCCCCACTGGCCGAAGACGAGCGACGGGATGGCCGGGGCGATGACGAACACCGCCAGCTCGGCCGGACCGACCCGGCGCGGTCGCTCCAATGCGTGCCGTCCTCGCACCCAGTTGGCGATCACCCAGGTGACGAGCAGGACGGCGACGACGAATGCTGCGACGGCGAGGTTGCGCTGGAGGCTCCAGTTCCTCAGGTCGAGCGCGTTGAGCCCGAGGAGCAGGTACGCGACCACGAGGAGCGGCAGCGCCCGGGCCCAGATGCGGGCGGGCGAGTCGTGCCGTTCGACGAAGTGGGGGAGCCCTCGAGCGACGAACCAGCGCTCGATCTCGTCGAGATGCGACACCGGCACGCGGCGCGACGGTAATCGGATCCGGACTCACGAGGACTCCAGGGTGTGCTTGATGACGGCGATGCCGCGATCCATCAGCTCGCTGACCATTCCCGCCACGTCGTCAGGCAGCACGTCCGTGATCCAGACGAACCGGCATCCACCACCCTCCGGGACGACTTGCGCCGACGCGTTGTGGTGCGTGCTGTCCAACGGACCTTCGACGACCGTGTAGGCGAGCCGGCGAGCGTCGTCGTCGATGCCGACGAGCACCTCCCGGGCGACCGCACCGTTGAAGAACGTCACGATCCGGGTGTCGGGTCCGTCGAGCTCGCACGAGACGACGAAGCCGGGCACCAGCCGCTCGTGCACAGCGCCGAAGTCGCGCAGCGCGACCCAGGCAGCGGTGGGGTCCACGTCGATGAGGATCTCTTTGCTGATCGAGGCCATCGCTGATTCCTTTCTCTCTCCCTCTCAGCGTGGGGCCTCCCGTAGCGGGAGAGTCAAGAATCATCGGCACACTCGTGTCGATGAGTGCACTGTTGACGATCGGCGAGTTCTCGCGGGCGACGCATCTCAGCGTGAAGGCACTCCGCCACTACGACGAGTTCGGCCTGTTGCAACCCACTGACGTCGATCCGTCGAGCGGCTACCGCCGTTACGCCACCGCTCAGGTGCCCGTCGCCCACCTCATCCGCCGGTTTCGCGACCTCGACATGCCACTCGACGAGATCCGGACGGTGCTGGAGGCGCCGAACGTGTCCGCCCGTGACCGGGCGATCATCGGCCACCTGGAGCGCATGGAGGAGAAGCTCGAGCAGACGCAGGCCACGGTCGCCTCCCTCCGGGCGCTGCTCGACGGCGAGGAGTCCGAGGTGCCGGTCGAGTACCGGTCGGTGCCCCGGAACGATTGCGATCGCGATCCGAGACCACGTCGACTGGGACGGCGCGGAGTCGTGGCTCGGCGCGGCGCTCGCCGAGCTGGACTCGGCGGTCGCTGCCGTGCCCGGCGGTCGCGCGGGACCAGATTCGGCGCTGTACAGCGCCGAGTTCTTCGAGCAGCACGACGGTGAGGTCGTCGCCTTCGTACCGATCCGCGGCGAGCTGCCGGCCGGTGGGCGCCCCGAGCTCGTCGAGATCCCGCCGGCCGAGCTCGTCGTGACGGTGCACCATGGGCCGTTCAGCGATCTGGACCAGGCCTACGGAGCGCTCGGCACGTACGTGGCCGAGCACGTGCTCGCGACCGCCGGCCCGATCCGTGAGCACTATCTCGCGACCGACGCGGAGGGGGACGACCCGGCGGCCTTGCGCACCGAGGTGTGCTGGCCGATCCGTCAGATCCCGAGTTCCGCGTGACCGACACGCGCGGATGCGACGATGGGGGCATCTTCGTGGTCGACGGCAACAACGTGATCGGTGCGATCGCCGACGGCTGGTGGCGCGATCGACCAGCGGCCGTGCGGCGGCTGCTAGCTCGACTGCAGTGCCTCGGCGAGCCGGCGACGCTCGTGCTCGACGTCGCCCAGCCCGACCTCTCCGAGGGTGACCACGACGGGATCGTCGTCCGCTATGCGACTCGCCGCGGGCGCGATGCCGCGGACGACCTGGTCCGTGAGCTCGTCGCCGAGGACGCCGACGTGACGGTGGTGACGTCGGACCGGGCGTTGCGTCGTGATGTCGAGGCCGCCGGCGCTGAGGTCGTCGGGGCGGGGACGTTCCTCGGCATGCTCGATGCCGCCGGCTGCTGACCGCGCATAAGCGTTGGTACGTCCGGACGGCGCCGGTAAGCATGGGCGCATGAGCGAGCGAAGCGAGCGCATGCCGGACGAGCGAGCGCCAGCTATGTGCCGCCTGCGCAGTCCGGCGATGGGGTGTGGGGGCGCAGCCCCCACGGTGTGATGGCCCGGATCCTGGTGACGGAGGAGATCGCCGAAGCCGGCCTCGCCCGGCTGCGGGCGGCCGGCCACGACGTCGATGTGCGCATGGAGCTGCCGGCGGGGGACCTCCCTGCGGTCGTCGCCGGCAGCCACGCCCTGATCATCCGCTCGGCGACACGGGTGACCGAGGACGTGCTCGCGGCCGGAACGGATCTCGTCGTCGTCGGCCGGGCGGGGATCGGGCTCGACAACGTCGACGTGGAGGCGGCGACGCGGCGCGGCGTGATGGTGGTCAACGCCCCGCAGTCGAACATCGTCTCGGCCGCCGAGCACACCATGGCGTTGCTGCTGGCGCAGGCGCGCAACGTCCCCCAGGCGCACTCCGCGCTCGTGGCGGGGCGGTGGGAGCGCAGCCGGTGGGAGGGTGTCGAGCTCGCCGACAAGACGCTCGGCATCGTCGGGCTCGGCCGCATCGGCAAGCTCGTCGCCGACCGGGCCCGCGGGTTCGGCATGCGCCTGGTGGCGTTCGACCCGTTCGTCTCGGCCGACCGGGCCCGCCAACTCGGGGTCGAGCTACGCCCGCTCGATCAGCTCGTCGCCGACGCCGACTTCCTCACCATCCACCTGCCCAAGACGCCCGAGACCGCCGGCTTGATCGGCCGCGATCTGCTCGTCAAGGCCAAGCCGACCCTGCGTGTGATCAACGTGGCCCGCGGCGGCATCGTCGACGAGGCCGCCCTCGCCGACTGCATCCGCGAGGGCGTCATCGCCGGGGCCGCGCTCGACGTCTTCGACACCGAGCCGACGACCGAGTCGCCGCTGTTCGGGCTTCCGTCGGTGGTCGTCACGCCGCACCTCGGCGCGAGCACGCGAGAGGCGCAGGACAAGGCGGGCGAGACGATCGCCGACATGGTCCAGCTCGCCCTCGCCGGCGAGTTCGTCCCGTTCGCCGTCAACCTGGCCGCCGCCGAGGCCCATGAGAACCTGCGCCCGTTCCTGCCGCTGGCCGAGCGCCTGGGGCGCTTGTTCGGGTCGCTCGTGCCGGAGCTGCCCTCGACCGTGGAGATCAGCGTGGAGGGCGACATCGGCGCGTTCGACACCCGCATCGTCGGGCTGGCGGTGCTGAAGGGGCTGTTCGGCCGGGTCAGCGACGAGCCGGTCACGTTCGTGAACGCGCCCCAGCGGGCGCGCGAGTCGGGCATCGACGTGCGCGAGGTGAGCTCGACGCACTCGGCGGACTACGTGAACCTGGTCTCGGTCTCGGGGGGCGGTCACTCGCTGAGCGGCACGCTCACCGGCCGGCGGGGCGAGCAGCGCATCGTGTCGATCGACGACCACACCTTCGACGTGCCGCCGGCCGACCACATGCTCATGGTGACGAACGACGATCGCCCCGGTGTCATCGGCGCCGTCGGCACGATCCTCGGCGACGCCGGCGTCAACATCGCCGACATGGACGTCGGCCGGGCCGATCAGGTCGGGACCGCCGTGATGCTGATCGCTCCGACGTCGATCGTGCCACCCGAAGTCGTCGAGGCGCTCCGAGCCGCGCCGGGGATCATCCACGTCGCAACGCTCACCGCCTGACCCAGATCAGGTGTTGGTGGCGGCGGCTCGGATCGCGTCCCGCGTCGCCATCGCCACAGCGCGTGCCGCCTCGGCGAAGTCGTCGCCTGCCGACGCGTAGAGGACCGCGCGACGACGTGCTGACGATCAGGCCGGTGCCGCGTCCGGTCGATCCGGCCCGCACGGACGCTTCGAGGTCGCCCCGCTGCTCGCCGACGCCGGGGACGAGGATCGGCAGGTCCGGCGCGATCGACCGCACGTCGGCGAGCTGCGCCGGGAACGTCGCCCCGACCACGAGCCCGCACTCACCGATGGCCGACCACCGCTCGGCGACCATCCGAGCCACGCGCTGGTACAGCGGAGTCCCGTCCACGCACAGGTCCTGCACCTCCCCGCTGCCGGGATTGCTCGTGCGGCACACGGCGAGCACGCCGCCCCGCTCCAGGAACGGGGTCGCGGCGTCGGTCCCGAGGTACGGGTTGACCGTGACCGCGTCGGCCCCGTACCGGTCGAAGGCCTCGCGGGCGTAGTGCTCGGCCGTCGAGCCGATGTCGCCCCGCTTGGCGTCGAGGATCAGCACGACGTCCGGGAAGCGCTCGCGGATGTGCGCGCACACGGCCTCGAGCTGGGGCTCGGCGCGTGCGCCGGCGAAGTGGGCGATCTGCGGCTTGAACGCGCACACCAGATCGCCGGTCGCGTCGACGATGGATCGGCAGAACGTCTCGATGCCGTCGCCGCCGGCCATGGACTTCGGGAGACGGCCCGGGTCGGGATCGAGGCCGACGCACAACATCGAACCCGACGCGGCCCACGCCGCGCCGAGTCGGTCGTGCCAGCCCATCGACGCGGTCAGCCCTCGACGGTGATCGCGCCGGTCGGGCAGAGCTCCTCGGCCTGAACCACCTTGTCGCGCAACTCCTCCGGCGGCTCCTCCTGCAGCACGTACAGGAACCCGTCGCTGCGCACCTCGAACACCTCCGGGCAGACCTGCATGCAGCTGCCCGTCGACGCACAGACGTCGTAATCCACGATGACTCTCACGCTCGACTCCTCGCGACGGTGCTCATCGGCTTCGCCACACCATACGAGCCTCGATGTGGGAGGTCAGCGCTGCTGGCGCTCGAGCGCGGCCAGAACGGCCTTCAGGCCGGCCGTCGTGATGTCGGGGTCGACGCCGATGCCCCAGCGCGGATCCCGGCGGCTGTCGTCGTCGTCGCCGCAGATCGACTCGACGTACGCCGCGGCCATGGCCTCGGCGCCCTTGCCGATGGCGTGCTCGGCGTAGTCGACGACGTCGAAGGCGACCCCGAACTCCCGGTTGAGACCGCGGACGAACGCCGAGATCGGGCCGCTGCCCTCACCGGTGACGGTGTGGTGCTCGCCGTCCACGCGCAGCTGCGCCGTGATCGTGGCCTTGCCCCCTGCCGTGTGCAACTCGTGTCCGACGAGCTCGTAGCGCGGCTCCGCCGGGAGATACTCCTCCCGGAACGCCTCCCACATCACGATCGGCGTGATCTCGGTACCCGAGTCCTCGGTGATGTGCTGGATCGTCTTGGAGAACTCGATCTGCATCCGGCGGGGGAGGTCGAAGCCGTGCTCGGCCTTCATCACGTAGGCCACGCCGCCCTTGCCGGACTGACTGTTCACGCGGATCACGGCCTCGTACGTCCGCCCCACGTGCTTGGGGTCGATCGGCAGGTACGGCACGCCCCACCGCTCGTAGTCGGGGTCGAGCGCCTCGAAGCCCTTCTTGATCGCGTCCTGGTGGCTTCCGGAGAACGCGGTGTAGACGAGGTCACCGACGTAGGGGTGCCGGGCGGGGACCGGCAGCCGGTTGCAGTACTCCGCCACGCGGCGCAGCGCGTCGATGTCGGTGATGTCGAGCTCGGGGTCGACGCCGTTGGCGAACAGATTCATCGCCAGCGTGATCACGTCGACGTTGCCGGTCCGCTCGCCGTTGCCGAACAGCGTGCCCTCGACCCGGTCGGCGCCGCCCATCACGCCGAACTCGGCCGCGGCCACGGCGCACCCGCGGTCGTTGTGCGGGTGCAGCGACAGCACGATGTGCTCACGACGGCTGATCGTCCGGCCGAACCACTCGATCACGTCGCCGTAGACGTTCGGCGAGTAGCACTCGACGGTCGCCGGCAGGTTGAGGATGATCGGGCGCTCGGCGCTCGGCTCCACCACGTCCATCACCCGTTCGCAAACCTCCACCGCGAAGTCCGGCTCGGTGAGCGTGAAGCTCTCGGGGGAGTACTCGTAGCGGATGGCCGACGCCGGGTGCTGCTGCTCGAGCTTGCGACACAGCTTGGCGGCGTTCACCGCGATGTCGACGATGCCGGCCTGGTCCGTGCCGAACACGACCTCCCGCTGCAGCGGATTGGTGGAGTTGTAGAAGTGCACGATCGCTCGCGGCGCGCCCTCGATGCACTCGTAGGTGCGCTCGATGAGCTCCTGACGGCACTGCACGAGCACCTGGATCGTCACGTCGTCGGGGACGAGGTCCTCCTCGATCAAGTGGCGGATGAAGTCGAAGTCGGGCTGGCTCGCCGACGGGAAGCCGACCTCGATCTCCTTGAACCCCATCTCGACGAGGGCGTCGAACATGCGCCGCTTGCGGACAGGATCCATCGGGTCGATCAGCGCCTGGTTGCCGTCGCGCAGGTCGACCGAGCACCACAGCGGCGCCTTGTCGATGATCCGGTTGGGCCAGGTCCGGTCGTGGAGGACGAGCGGGACGGACGGTTGGTACTTGTCGAATGCCATCGGGCGGGGAGTGGTCGGGGGCGGAGCCATGTGGAGATCCTCGTGGTCGGTACGGGCGGCGGACGGTGAGCGATCGGCCGAGGCGAAAAATGAAGAACCCCCCGGCCGGGAGGAGCGGGGGGCGGGCGAACGCGACGTTCCGACGCTCGCCCTACGTAAGCAGGAGGAGGCCGGTGCGGGTCATCGCTGGTCGACGTTAGTCGGTGCCGGCACGCAGAGCAACGTGAGTTGCCGGGCGGGCCGCCCCGGCGGACGGCCCGCCCGGGTCCGCCCGCCCGGGGTCCGCCCGCCTGGTCCGCCGCCTGGCTGGAATCGGTTGTCCCGAAGCCACTGAGAGAAAGTCGGCGGCGGCGCGAATCTGACACGGTTCGGCGAAATTTTCTCGTGGCGCGCTGAACCGCCGATCGGCGGCAGCGTGATCGGCGGGGTCGTCACTTCGGGGAGCGTCACTTCGGGCACCGTGACGGGCGGCAACGTCACCGTCACCGGCGGGAGGGTCACGGTCACTGGCGGGAGCACCGTCACCGGCGGCAGGGTCACGGTGACTGGCGGCAGAGTCACGGTCACCGGCGGGAGCACCGTCACGGGTGGCAGCACGGTGACGGGCGGCAACACGGTGACAGGAGGAAGCAGGGTCGCCGGCGGTTCGCCGGACGGCGGTTCGGTCGGCGGCGGTTGATTCGGCGGCGGACCGGCCGGGCCCGGAGTGCTCGTCGTCGGGCTTGCCGGACCGGGTGCGTCGGTGACCGTCGTGGCTGGTCGGCGGCCGGGATCGTCGTCACCCCGTCTCGGCCCCGGTCGCGGCCGGCTCGTCGGTGGTGCGGTCCTCGGCGACGAGGTCGACGTCGTCGCCGGTGTCGTCGCCGGCCGTCCGACGCTGTCGTCGGTGCTGTCTCCGGCCGTGGCCGCCGGAGCCGCGGCGGAAGTCTCCGTGTCGGCCGGAGCGGCGGTTGCGGGCGCGGCCACCACGCGGTCCTCGCCACCGGCTCGACCGGCGACGACGAGCGGCACGGCGACGCTCACCGCGACCAGCCCGGTCGCCGCGACGACCGGTGCGCTCGACGCGGCCAGCCAGCCGACGACGCGCGCCTTGAGCCCGACGCGCAGGATCCCCGCACCTGCTGCGAACGGCAGCCCGGGGGCTGTGCGCAGGTGCTGGTTCACCCGGACGAGCTCGTCACGGGCCTCCCGGCACGACTCGCACGACACCAGATGCTCGTCCACGCGCCTGCGGGCCCGGGCACTGACCGAGTCCCGCACGAACCCGGCGAGCTCGCGGCGAGTGTCGGAGCACGCCGGCGACACTGTGGCCGCGACCGATTCGTCCGGGAGGTGGTGCTGGAGGTAGGCGCCGCCGAGAGCCCGGCGGGCGCGCATCGCCTGGGCGGCGACGGCCTGCGCGGTCGACCCGGTGACGTCGGCGATCTCCTGATGCGACCGCCCCTCGACCTCGGTGCGCCATAGCACCTCGCGCAACGTCGGGGGCAGCGACTGGAACGCTTGCTGGAGGAGATCGACCTCGTCGCGCGCGGCGAACGGATCGACGGCGCGGTCGGTCGACGGGATCAGCGCGTCCGTGGCCGTCGCCATCGGGATGCTGCGGCCGCGCCGCCGTGCGGCGCGGTAGCACTCGTTGCGGACGGCGGCCATCAGGTAGGAGCGGAAGCCGTCGCGTGGGCCCTTGCCGCCGGCGATGACGGAGAGCACCGAGACGAAGACCTCCGACACGACGTCGTCGGCGTCGGCCTGGTTGCGGAGCAGGGCGCGAGCGAGACTGCGGGCCGCGCCGACGTGGCGCTCGTAGAGCGTGACGTAGGCGTGGCGGTCGCCCCGCCTCACCGCCTCCAGCAGTTCGGATTCCGGATCGCTGCCCGCGTCCTCGCCCCGCGAGTTCTCTCCCACGTCATCAGTGCTACCCCGGGATACCCTGTTCGACACCATGACCGAAGCGACACCCCGGCGGGGAGCGCCCCGCCGCCGGCGAGACAGGCGTCGCCCGTCCGACCGGCCCGGCGTCAACCGGTCGCACCTCACCACCGTCGTCACCCTCCCGCCGGTTGAATCGCCGACGGGCTTCGCCGCGCTCGGCGTGCCGGAGCGGATCGACGACGGCCTCGCCGCGGCCGGGTTCGCCCAGCCGTTCAAGATCCAGACCGCCGCGATCCCGGTGGCGATGGAGGGCCGTGACGTCTGCGGGCGGGCGCGCACCGGGTCCGGGAAGACGCTCGCCTTCGGGGTGCCGATGCTCGCCCGGATCCTCGACGAGGCCGAGCCGGCCCGTCCGCTCGGGCTGGTGCTGGTGCCCACGCGCGAACTGGCGATCCAGGTCGCCGAGGTGCTCGAGCCGGTCGCCAACCACGCCGGCCAGCGCATCCTCGCCGTGTACGGCGGCGCCAGCCGGCACCACCAGATCGAGGTGTTGGGCGAAGGCGTGGAAGTGGTTGTCGCCACCCCGCTGCGGCTGATCGACCTGATGAAGTCGGGGGAGATCGACCTCTCCGGCGTCGAAGTGGTCGTACTCGACGAGGCCGACCGCATGGCCGACGACGGATTCACCCCGCAGGTGGAGTGGGTCCTCCGGCACTGCCGCGGTCGGACCCAGACCATGCTGTTCTCGGCGACGCTCGACGGCGACGTGGCCCATCTCATCCGCCACTATCTGCGCGACCCGGTCGAGGTGGCGATCGACGCCGCAACCGACACGGTCGGCACGATGCACCACCTGTTCCTGGCCGTGCACCACATGGACAAGGACCGGGTCGTGGGCGCGATGAGCAAGGGGGTCCCCAAGCTCGCCGTGTTCTGCCAGACCAAGCGGTTGTGCGACAAGGTGGCCCGCTCCCTGACCGACCTCGGCGTCGACGCGGCGGCGATCCATGGCGACCTGCCCCAGGTTGTGCGCGAGCACGCGCTGCGGCGGTTCGCCGACGGGCGCCTCGCCGTGCTCGTCGCGACCGACGTGGCGGCGCGGGGTCTCGACATCGACGACATCGGAGCCGTCGTCCACTACGACCCGGCGAAGGACGCCAAGGACTACCTGCACCGCTCGGGCCGCACCGCCCGAGCCGGGCGCGACGGGTGGGCGGTCACGTTGGTCGAGTACAACCAGCACACCCAGATGCGCATCCTGCAACGGACGCTGCGGCTGCCACAGACCCCGCCGATCGAGGTGTTCAGCAACGACCCCCGGCTGCACGACTTCGCCGCCTTCAACGGCGAGTAGACGATCCGAGTGTCTTCGGTCATCCGAGTGCCACGTGAGGGGGCCTCCCTCATCCGGCACTCCGATGGCGTCAAGACACTCGGATGGTTAGGAGAGCCAGGCGGCGCGACGGGTCTCGTAGGTGTCGATGTCGGCGCCGTGGGCGAGCGTGATGCCGATGTCGTCGAGGCCGGCGAGGAACCGGCGCTGCGTGGCGGCGTCCATCGGGAACGGTTCGACGATGCCGGCCACCGGCACCTCGACGACGAGGCGCTCCACGTCGACGACGATCTCGGTCGTCGGGTCGTCGTCGATCGCCGCCCAGATCCGCTCGACGACCTCGGTCGGGAGGACGACGGGCACGAGCCCGTTCTTCGTGCAGTTCGAGCGGAAGATGTCCGAGAAGCTGGGCGCGATCACGGCTTCGAAGCCGTACTGCTGGATCGCCCACACGGCGTGCTCGCGGGACGAGCCGACGCCGAACGCCGGCCCGGCCACGATCACGCGCGCGCCGACGTAGCGCTCGTCGTTGAGGACGAAGTCGCGGTCGTCGCGCCACGTCGAGAACAGGCCCTTCTCGAACCCGGTCCGCTCGACCCGCTTGAGCCAGTCGGCCGGGATGATCTGGTCGGTGTCGACGTCGGACCGCTTCAACGGGAGCCCGCTGCCGGAGATCACGTGTACCGCTTTCACCTCACCCCCCGTTCTGTTTGTCGACAACCGCCCGAATGCGTCGATGCCGACCGACAGAAAGCTGTTCATGCAGGTCCTCCGGGGTGCTGAAGTGACCCGTGACCGCTGTTGCCGCCGCTACGGCGGGGGACACCAGGTGAGTACGTCCGCCGCGGCCTTGGCGGCCCTCGAAGTTGCGGTTGCTCGTGCTCGCGGAACGTTCACCAGGGGCGAGCTTGTCCGGGTTCATTGCGAGGCACATCGAGCAGCCCGGCTCGCGCCAGTCGGCTCCGGCGGCGGTGAACACCCGGTCGAGTCCCTCGGCCTCGGCCTGCACCTTGACGGCGTGACTGCCCGGCACGACCATCACGCGCTTCGCCGAAACGCGGCGGCCGTCGAGCACGGCGGCGGCCGTGCGCAGATCCTCGATCCGGCTGTTCGTGCACGACCCGATGAACACCGTGTCGACCGCGATGTCGCGGATCGCCGTGCCCGGCGCGAGCGCCATGTAGTCGAGCGCGCGGCTGACCGACTCTCGCGCCGCTGGGTCGCTGAAGTCGTCCGGCGACGGGACCCGACCGTCGATCGAGATGACCTGTCCGGGATTCGTGCCCCACGAAACCTGCGGCCGCACCTGCGACGCGTCGATGCGCACCGCCCGGTCCCACGCCGCGTCGTCGTCGCTGCGCAGGATCCGCCAGTCGGCGACGGCGTCGTCCCAGGCGGCACCGCGCGGCGCGTGGGCGCGGCCTTCGAGGTAGGCGAACGTCGTGTCGTCCGGCGCGATCATCCCGGCCCGCGCGCCGGCCTCGATCGACATGTTGCAGACCGTCATCCGCGCCTCCATCGACATGCCGCGGATCGCCGGACCGCGGTACTCGATGACGTGCCCGATCCCGCCGCCGGTGCCGATCTGCCCGATGATGGCGAGGATCAGGTCCTTCGCCGTCACCCCCGGGGCGAGCTCGCCGTCGACGTCGACGGCCATCCACCCCGGCCGCATCTGGGGGAGCGTCTGGGTCGCCAGCACGTGCTCGACCTCGCTGGTGCCGATGCCGAAGGCGAGCGCGCCGAACGCACCGTGTGTCGACGTGTGGCTGTCGCCGCACACGATGGTCATGCCGGGCAGCGTGCGCCCCTGCTCGGGCCCGATCACGTGGACGATGCCCTGCCCGGCGTCGCCCATCGGGTACAGGGTGATGTCGAACTCGGCGGCGTTGGCCCGCAGCACCTCGACCTGGCGGGCCGAGATCGGGTCGGCGATCGGCTGGTCGAGGTCGGCCGTCGGGACGTTGTGGTCCTCGGTCGCGACGGTGAGCTCGGGGCGGCGGACCCGCCGGCCGGCGAGCCGGAGGCCGTCGAACGCCTGCGGGCTGGTGACCTCGTGGACGAGGTGGAGGTCGATGTAGAGCAGGTCGGGCTCGCCCGGCGCGGCGCGCACGACGTGCCGTTCCCACACCTTCTCGGGCAGTGTCTGGGCGGACATCGTCTCACATTTCGGGATAGTGTTCCTGAGTAGTGGACACCTTATCCGGAGTCGGGGTCGTCGACAAGACCGTTGCCGTGCTGCGCGCCCTCGAGCGCATCGCGCCGGCCGGCCTGGCCGACGTCCAGGTCGAGACGGGTCTGCCCCGGGCAACCGCCCACCGGTTGCTGAGCGCGCTCGAGCACCACGGCCTGGTCCGCCGCGACGAGCGCGGACGATTCTGCCCGGGTCTCGGTCTGATCAGCCTCGGCCGGGCGGCCACCGATGCCTTCCCGCTGGCCGAGCTCGCCCGCCCGGAGCTGCTCCGCCTCCGCGACCGCACGGGCGAGAGCGTGCAGCTGTTCGTCCGCGAGGCCGACGGCCGGCGCTGTGTCGTCTCCCTGCAGTCGGCCCACGGACTGAGGTGGATCGTGCCGGACGGCGCGGTCCTCCCGCTGCGCGTGGGCTCCGCCGGCCGCATCCTGTCGGGCGAGACCGGCGCCGACGGTTGGGTACAGAGCGTCGAGGAGCGCGAGCCTGGAGTGGCCTCGGTCAGTGCCCCGGTGCACGACCGCGACGGCGCCGTCGTGGCCGCCGTGAGCATCAGCGGGCCGCTCGGCCGGCTCACCCGCCAGCCCGGTCTCCGCTTCGGCGACGACGTGACGGCTGCGGCCTCGCACGTTTCGACCGCGTTCGCCGCGGTCAGCTGACTCTCGACACATTCACCGCGTGGGTCGATGCCCCGGTGACGGTCAGGCGGCGGAGCGCTCCCGCGCCGGTTCGATGCCGGCGAGCCGGCGCTGGTCGATGACCTCGTCGACGAGCCCGTACGTGACCGCCTGCTCGCCGCGGACGGTGTAATCGCGGTCGATGTCGGTCGTGATCCGCTCCACGCTCTGGCCCGTGGCGTTGACGAGGATGTCCACCATCCTCCGGCGCATCTCCACGACCTCGGCGACCTGCAGCTCGAGGTCGGTCGACTGGCCCTGGGCGCCGCCATGGGGTTGATGGATGAGGATGCGGGCGTTGGGCAGCGTGAACCGCTTGCCGGGCGTCCCGGCCGCGAGCAGCACGGCGGCGGCCGAGCACGCTTGCCCGACGCAGATCGTCGCCACGTCGGGGGCGACGTAGCGCATCGTGTCGTAGATCGCGAACAGCCCCGTCATCTCGCCGCCGGGGGAGTTGATGTACAGCGAGATGTCCCGCGACGGGTCCTCGGACTCGAGGTGGACGAGCTGGGCGACGATCAGGTTGGCGACCGAGTCGTCGATCGGGGAACCGAGGAACACGATGCGGTTGGCGAGCAGGCGGGAGTAGATGTCGTAGGCCCGCTCGCCCCGGTGCGTTGACTCGACGACGGTCGGGATCAGCATCACGTCCTCCATGCTCGATGTGCAACCACTTGGTTGCACGACAACCTAACCGCGCAATCGGCCGATGTGCAACCAGTAGGTTGCGATAAGCTCCCGGCATGGAGGAACCGCTGATCGTCACCCGCGACGTCGACCTCGACCTCGACGCCGCCGAGCTGTGGTCGCTCATCGCCGACGGTGGCGGTTGGGAGCGCTGGCTCGTCGACGAGGCGGTGGTCGACGTCGAGCCGGGCGCCACGGGCACGGTCCGCGACGGGGGGCAGGACCGCGAGCTGCGCGTCACTCGCGTCGCGGACGGCGAGCGCGTGGCGTTCGAGTGGTGGCCGGTCGATCGACCGGACGACGCGTCCGCGGTCGAGCTCGTGATCGTCCCGTCCGGCCACGGCGCCGTGCTCCACGTCACCGAGACGTTCCCGCCCCGGCGGACGGCCATGGCGTCGGCCGCCTCGTTCACGTGGGAGGTGCGGGCGCTCGCCGCGTGGGCGTGGGCCGGTTGCCGCGTCCACGCATGACCGTCACTGCGTTCCCCGGCCACGCCGTATACCGCCTGCGCAGCCTCTGGCCGCTCGCTCGCTGGCGCTCGCTCGCTCGCATCATCTCGCGGGTGCACTAGTGACCGATCAGGGTTGGGAGCCGCTCGACGAGCTCTTCGGTGCGGTGGCCGATCCAACCCGCCGGCAGATCCTCCAGCGCCTCGTCCACGACGGTCCGCAGACGGCGACGCAGCTGGCGGAGCTGTTCCCGCTCTCTCGCCAGGCCGTCGTCAAGCACGTGCAGACGCTGGCTGCCGCTGGCCTCGTCGCGCCCACCCGCACTGGTCGGGAGGTGCGTTACCGGGCGACGACGGAGCGGCTCGCCGAGGCGGTGTCGTGGCTCCTGGAGACGAGCGCCCAGTGGGACCGCCGGGCCGAGCGGCTCATCGCGACGAGCCGGCGAGGTAGTCGTGGAGGCGGCGGGCGAGCTCGTGCGGGCGGCTGAGCGCCGGCAGGTGCCCGCCGTCCATCTCGTCGGGCGTGACGCCCAGGCGCTCCTTCACCACACGGCGTTGGAACTCGGCGGGGAAGAAGTGGTCGTCGCGGCACAGCAGGAACCGTGTCGGCACGTCCGGCCACGCGTCGAGCGGCCAGGCCTTCTCGAACGGCGTCCCGGACTGCTCCCGCACGTGGTGCACCGATTCCTCCACGACGTCGGGGGGAACGTCGTGGAGGAACTCGGCCACCGGGTCGAACTCATCGCCCAGCTCCCGACCATCCCGCTCGGCCTGTGCCCGGTGGGCCTGTTCCCAGCCGGTGTTGGTCCACCAGTCACCCGGTGATTCTCCTGGCCGCGGCACCATCGCCGCCAGCAGCACGATCAGCTCGACCGGGACTCGTTCGCACACGAGTGGCGCGGTGAAGCCTCCGAGGGATTGGGCGACCACGACGAGGTCGTTCGTCCGCTCGCCGATGGCGTCGACCACGGTGTCGGCGTACTCGGCGAGGCCGGCGGAGTCGTCATCACACGGCAGGTCGGGAGCCACGACCTGATGGCCCATGGCCTCGAGCTCGGGTGCGACGAGGTGCCAGTACCACGAGTCGGATCCAGCGCCGTGGATCAGCACGAAGCGGGCCACGTCAGGTGAGACGTCGCCGCGCCCGCGAACTCATCGGTCAGAGCACGGCGAACAGATCGGCGATGACGACGACGTTGACGCCGGCTGGCAGGCCGAGGCTCGACGCGACGTCCGCGCCGAGCTCCGACTGCGGGATGGTCACCGCCCGGCGTCCACCGACCTGCATCCCCTCCAGCCCGTCGGCCAATGCCGGCAGCAGAAGGTTGGGGTCGAGTACGACGACCTGCGGCTGCCCGCTCTGCCACGTGCTCTGCAGGACCTCGCCGTTGTCGCCGCGGGCAGCCACGAGATGGAGGACGCCGGACCCACCCACCTCGAGCACCGCCCCGTCGCCTGCCGTCAGTTCCTCGACGGCGACCTCGGTGGCCGGCTCGTCCGACGTGGGCACGTCGGCCGGGGCGGGAGCGTCGGCCGGGTCGACCTGGGGCACGACTGCGAGCACGTCGATGACGAACGAGAGGGCGTCCCCCGGCTGGATGATCTCGCCCTGGGGCTCATCGCCGTAGGCGAGGTCGGTCGGGATGTCGAGCTGGATCCGCGACCCGGCCTGGGCGCCCTGCAGGCCCTGGTCCCACCCCTCGATGACGCCGCCGGCACCGAGCGTGACCGGGAACGGGGGACTGCCGTAGTTGCTGTCGAACTCCGTGCCGTCCTCGCTCCGCACGCCGACGTAGTTGACGAAGACGGAATCTCCGTCCGCCGCCGGCGGCCCGCTGCCCTCGGTGAGGACGGAGACCTCGAGCTCGGTCGGTGTCGCGTCCGGGAGTTCGACCTCTGGCACCGACGCGCTCGGTCCCGACGTCGCCGGTGCGGATGACTCCGGTGACTCCGACGTGGCCGGCGCCTCGCTCGTGGCGGGGCCGGTCGTCACCGGCACGCTCCCGGAGGCGGTCGTCTCGGGAACCGTCGTCTCGGCGACCGACGTGGCGGCGCCTTCGTCGTCGTCGTCACCCCCGCACGCCGCGAGGACGAGGGCAGTGGCGAGTACGACGACGGGGGTACGGCGCATCGGGGCGACGCTATCGGCGGCCCGACGTGAACGGGATTCGCCTACTTGGACCGTTCGACCACGGATGACGTGGCCCGAACCGCCTCGCGGATGAAGCGGGCGGGCTGGGCGACGGCCGCGTCGTGACCACCGTCGATGCGGAAGGCCTCGGCGTCCGGGATCGCCTCGAACAGCTTGATCTGCCGGGCGACCGGCACGATCTCGTCGTTCATCGTCACGACGACGGCCGTGGGGACGTCGATCTCGCCCAGCCACTCGTCGCTGCGGAACCGGCCGAGGGCGCGGCCGGCCTCGGCGACCATCCGCCAGTTGTTCGTCCGCGCCTGGTTGACGGCCCACGGGGCCCACGCGGCCGTCTTGCGCTGGAGGTAGAACTGACCGGTGACCCAGCGGTGCGCCGGGGCGGGGGTGACGCGGGCGGCGGCCGCAAGGCCGGTGAGTCCCACGAACGAGAGCCGTTCGGTGCGGTGCACGTTGAAGTGGGCGGCCGTGGCGACGAGAACCAATCCGAGGAGCCGTTGGCCGTGCCGCCGCGCGACCAGCTGGGCGACGGCACCACCCATCGAGTAGCCGAGCACGACGAAGCGCTCGAGTCCGACCGCGTCGGCCATTGCGATGACGTCGTCGGCGCAGTCCTCGAACCGGACGGGCGCACGCGATCGGATCCCGGTGCCGTGGCCGCGCTGGTCGAAGGCGAGCACTCGGAAGTGCTCGGACAGCGGGCCGTAGGCGAGGAAGAAGTTGAGGTCGGCGGTGGCCGTCCACCCGTGCAGCAGGACCAGCGCCGGGGCGCCGGCGGGCCCGGGCAGGTCGCGGACCATGACGGTGCCATGCGGGAGCTCGACCTCGCGGCCGGGCGGCACCCCGGGCGGATCGACATCACTCGGGACGCCGGCCGCGTGACCGAGTTCGGTCTCCGGCCCCGCCATCAACCGTGATCCGGGCTCAGGCGGCCTCGACCTGGAGCAGCCGGACGCGCAGCTCGCCCGTCGGCGCCTCGAACGAGACCGTGTCGCCGGCGCGGTGCCCGATCAGGGCGGCACCCAGAGGCGCGGTCGGGCTGATCACGTCGAGGTCGCCGGACCGCTCCTCGATATGACCGACGAGATAGCGCTCCGCCTCGTCGTCAGTGTCGCCCTCGTAGACCAGCGTCACGATCGAGCCCGGCGCGACGACACCGGGCGGCGGGGCCTCGATGATCTCGGCGTTCTCGAGAATCGACTCGAGCTGGCGGATGCGCCCCTCCATGTGACCCTGTTCGTCCTTCGCGGCCTGATAGTCGCCGTTCTCCGCCAGGTCGCCCAGCTCGCGTGCCCGTTCGATCTTCGCCGCGACCTCGAGGCGGCCCCGCGTGGCGAGGTCGTCGAGCTCCGCCCGCAGCCGATCGAAGGCCGCTTGCGACAACTGGTGCGATTCCATGGTCCATCGAGCCTATCGGCGTCGTAGTGGGCGGATTGAGTACATAGATTGCCCCACCATGCAGCGGCAGGAACAGCGCCACCGGATCGCGGTCATCGGCGGCGACGGCATCGGGCCCGAGGTCACGGCCGAGGCGCTGAAGGTGCTGCGGGCGACCGGAGTCGCCTTCGAGGTCGCCGAGTTCGACCTCGGTGGGGGACGCTTCCTGCGCGACGGGGAGGTCCTGTCCGACGACACGCTCGAGGCGCTCCGGAGCTTCGAGGCGATCCTGCTGGGTGCGGTCGGCACGCCGGAGGTCCCGCCTGGCGTCATCGAGCGGGGGTTGCTGCTGCGGATGCGCTTCGAGCTCGACCTGTACGTCAACCAGCGGCCGTTCGCCTCGCCGGCGCGGTCTTCGGGGGGTGCACGAGGGGCGGAGCCCCCCGTGGGTCACGACTTCGTCGTCATCCGGGAGAACACCGAGGGTCCGTACGTCGGCGAGGGTGGCGTGCTCCGCAAGGGCACCGCCCACGAGATCGCGACCCAGGGCAGCGTGAACACGCGCCATGGCGTCGAGCGCTGCGTCAGGTACGCCTTCGAGCTGGCGTCGACCCGGGCCCGCCGGCACGTCACGCTGGTCCACAAGACCAACGTGCTGACGTACGCCGGGGACCTCTGGCAGCGCACGTTCGACGAGGTCGCCGCCGGGTTCCCAGGGATCGGCACCGCCTACAACCACGTCGACGCGGCGACGATCTACTTCGTCCAGGACCCGCAGCGCTACGACGTGATCGTCACCGACAACCTGTTCGGCGACATCCTCACCGATCTCGGCGGCGCGGTGTCCGGTGGCGTCGGCCTGGCCAGCTCGGCGAACCTCAACCCGGCGCGGACCGGCCCGAGCATGTTCGAGCCGGTGCACGGGTCGGCGCCCGACATCGCCGGCACCGGTACCGCTGACCCGAGGGCGGCGATCCTGTCGGCGGCGATGATGCTCGACTTCCTCGGCGAGGGGACGGCCGCCGACCGCATCCGCGCCGCGTGCGCCCAGCCGGTTAGCGGTAGCACCACGGCCGTGGGTGACGAGATCGCGGGCCGAGTGCGAGAATGACGCCATGCCCATCACGCCGACGCCCAAGATCTGGATGAACGGCGAGCTGGTCGACTGGGACCAGGCCCGCATCCACGTGTTGACCCACACCCTGCACTACGGGACGGGCGTATTCGAGGGCATTCGCGCCTACGAGACGTCGCAGGGACCGGCGGTCTTCCGCCTCACCGATCACATCGTGCGGATGCAGAACTCGGCGAAGATCATCGGGATGGAGCTCCCGTACTCGGTCGAGGAGCTCGTCGAGGCGACCAAGGTCACCGTCGCGTCGACCGGCCTCGGGTCCTGCTACGTGCGCCCGATCGCCTACTTCGGGTACGGCGAGATGGGTCTCAACACGTTGCCGTGCTCGGTCGACGTCGCCATCGCCTGCTGGCCGTGGGGCGCCTACCTCGGCGACGACGCCGTCACCAAGGGCGTGCGGATGAAGATCTCGTCGTGGACCCGCCACGACCACAACACGATGCCGCCGGCGTCCAAGACGATCGGCAACTACGTGAACTCGTCGTTGGCCAAGGTCGAGGCGCTCAACGCCGGCTACGACGAGGCGATCATGCTCAGCCCGAACGGCCTCGTCGCCGAGTGCACGGGTGAGAACATCTTCGTCGCCCGCCAGGGCAAGCTGCTCACGCCGCCGCTGTCCGCGGGCGCGTTGGAGGGAATCACCCAGAGCTCGGTGATGACGATCGCCCGCGACCTCGGCTACGAGTGCCGGATCGACAACATCGCCCGCAGTGACCTGTACATCGCCGAGGAGATCTTCGTGTGCGGCACGGCTGCCGAGGTCTCGTCGGTGAACTCGGTCGACGACCGCGACATCCCGTGCCCGGGGCCGATGACGACGGCGATCGCCGAGATCTACGCCCGGGCCGTCCGGGGCGAGGAGCCGGAGTACAAGGAGTGGTGCGAGCTCGCCGTCTGAAACCCCTCGTTCTGTCGGTCGGGAACTACCGGTTCGGGCGATTGCCGACTAACAGAACACTCACGTGAGGGCGTCGCGGAGCATCTCCAGGAAGCGCGAGCGATCGGCCTCGGTGACGACGAGGGCATTGGGCTGACGGCCTGTCAGGCCGAGCAGGTCCATCACCACCATCCCCCTCGTCAGCGGACTGTCGCACTCGACGGTGCAGGCGAGGCGCCGGGTCTCGGTCGCCACCGTGGGGTCGATGGCGTAGGCCATCGCGATCGGGTCGGGGAGGTCGAAGCCGGTGAGCTTGGTCTCGTCGCGGCAGAACTCGGTGAGCACGCGCTGGATGTCGACGCACATCTCGGCGACCGGCGTGCCGATGGCGCGGAGGGCGGCGGCGTCGTCGGGCTCGACCACGGCATAGCGCCGGGAGACGTCCCAGCCCACGAACTCGAGCGGCAGGCCCGATTCGAGCACGACCTCGACGGCGTGGGGATCGACCCACATGTTGAACTCGGCCACCGGGCTCTGGTTACCGACGTGGTCTGCCACCGCGCCCATCACGACGCAGCGGGCGATCCGCTGCGGCAGCGTCGGGTCCCGGCGCAGGGCGAGGGCGATGTTGGTCAGCGGCCCGAGCGTGACCAGGACGAGCTCGCCGGCGTGATGGTGCGAGGCGGCGAGGAGCGCGTCGACGGCGTGGCCGGCGGTGGGGGAGCGGCCGGCGAGGGGAAGGCCGATGTCGCCCATCCCGTCGGTGCCGTGAACGTGCTGGCCGGTCTCGAGCGGGACGACCAGCGGCTCGGCGGCACCGGCATGGATCGGCACCTCGACGTCGCACAGCTCGGCCACGTACAGCGCGTTCTGCACGGCGAGGTCGAGCGGCACGTTCCCCGCGACGACCCCGATGCCGACGACGTCGACGTCGGGGTGCCGGAACGCGATCACGAGGGCGACGGCGTCGTCGCTCGCCGTGTCGGTGTCGATGAAGAACGGCCGGGCCACGAGTTCTCCGTTCTGTCAGTCGGTAATTGCCGGATCCGGCCGGTGCCGAATGACAGAAGCAGATGATGGCCGAAAAGTGTGAGCGCCCCGGAGGCGAACCTCCGGGGCAGCTCGACGTGGGACGAACCATCCACCATTGGTCGACCTGCTGGCGTTAGCCTCTCGCTCGACCTCACATCGCCCGTCGTGCCCGAAGGCATGGCGGGCGATGCCGCGTTATCGGCCCGGTTGCCGGTTACCCGACTCCGTTCCCGTCACGACACCTTTCACGCTGCCCCGGACAAGTCCGAGACACCGATCAGACACCGTGAGGACCGTGCACCCGGAACACCAGTTGGGGTGGTGCCCCGAGGACTCGGCCCTGCCACCTCGTCCGACCGACCGGCGAACCGGCCTGCCGTCCGACGTGGCGGCTGGTGGCAATTCGTCCCGTGCACCGGTCCCGCTGACGCCTCGTGAACCGGCCCGTTTTCCGCCGAGAGCACCCGAAGGTGACCTCGACAGACTCGGATCCCCGGTCCCGGTTGGCGTTGCGCTTCCCGGTACGGGCCATACCTTCGCGAACGCATCACCCCAGGTCAAGACCTAATTCCGAATTCACAGGGTTCTCCCCAGAGATTTCCCGTTACCCCCAGGAACGGTCGGTTCATCCACCGTTCATTCACAGGAATACGCACAATGTCCGGTGCACCGCCCGAACCTGCGGTTGACGGAGGCGCCGCCCACTCGGTTGAATGGTCCCCGTGATCCGGACGACCCCCGCCGCCGTGCGTCTGCTCGCCGCGATCATCATCATTCGGTAGTGCACGTGGACCATCCACGTGCACTGAGAAGCCGCCCAGCCGGGCGGCTTCTTCAGTTCCCGGGGTCCCGGTCCGGACAGGAGCGAGAACATGACAACGGCAGCGACCGATGCGGTGAGCGTGGAGGTCTTCGACACGACCCTGCGCGACGGCCTCCAGGTGGAGGGGGTGTCGGCCACCGTGGAGGACAAACTGCGCATCGCCGAGCAGCTCGATCTCCTCGGTGTGCAGTACGTCGAGGGCGGCTGGCCGGGGGCCAACCCCAAGGACATCGAGTTCTTCGCCCGGGCCGGGCAAGAGCTACAGCTCTCGACGAGCACGCTGGTCGCGTTCGGGTCGACCCGCCGGCCGCGTGGCAAGGTCGACGACGACGCGACGCTGCGCAACCTCATCGAGGCCGGCACGGCCGCGGTGTGCATCGTCGCCAAGAGCTCGGAGTACCACGTCACGCAGGCGCTGCAGACGACCCTCGACGAGGGCGAGGCGATGATCAGTGACTCGGTCGCCTTCCTCACCGGCCAAGGCCGCCAGGTGCTCGTCGACATGGAGCACTTCTTCGACGGCTACAAGGCGAACCCCGAGTTCTCCCTGCGGGCGCTCGAGGCGGCGGTCGTGAAGGGCGCGACCCACGTCGTGCTGTGCGACACCAACGGCGGTTCGCTGCCCCACGAGGTCGAGGAGATCGTCGGTGCCATCCACGCCCACGTCGGTGGGGACGTCACGATCGGGATCCACTGCCACGACGACACCGGGTGCGCCGTCGCCAACTCGATGGCGGCCGTGCGGGCCGGCGCCCGTCACGTGCAGGGCACGTTGAACGGGCTCGGCGAGCGCACCGGGAACGCCAACCTCACGACGATCATCCCGAACCTCCAGCTCAAGCTCGGCTACACGTGCCTGCCGGACGGCCGCATCGAGCGGCTCACGGCGGTCAGCCACCACGTCGCCGAGTTGCTCAACCGGGCCGTGAACCCGCAGTCGCCGTACGTCGGCTCGTCGGCGTTTGCCCACAAGGCGGGGCTGCACACGAGCGCCATCGCGCGGGCGCGGGATGCCTACGAGCACGTCGATCCCGAGCTCGTCGGCAACGGCACCCGGTTCGTCGTCAGCGAGATGGCGGGGCGGGCGACCATCACGATGAAGGCGGCCGAGCTGGGACTCGAGATGGACGGCCCGGCCGTGAACAGCGTGATCGACGACCTGAAGCGCCTCGAGCATGAGGGCTACCACTTCGAGGCCGCCGACGCCTCGCTCGAGCTCCTGATGCGGCGGGCGACCGGATGGGAACAGGACTTCTTCCGCGTCGAGAGCATGCGCGTGATCACCGACGAGCTGCCGAACGGGGAGTTCACGACAGAAGCGACGGTGAAGGTGTGGGTCGGCGGTGATCGGCGGGTGTTCACGGCCGAGGGCAACGGTCCCGTGAACGCCATCGACCTCGCCCTTCGCAGCGCCCTCAACGGCGCCTATCCACGGCTCGATCGCGTGCACCTGACCGACTTCAAGGTGCGCATCCTCGATGGCGCGGGGGCCACCGGCGCCGTGACGCGGGTGCTCATCGACGCCACCGACGGCGATCGTGACTGGACCACCATCGGCGTCAGCACGAACATCATCGAGGCCTCCTGGCGAGCGCTCGAGGAGAGCATCGTCTTCGGTTTGCTCCACGCCGGCTAGTCGCTGACGAACTGAGACACTGGCGCGGCCCATTCGCTGCGCTGGTGTCTCACTTCCAGCGCTGGCGGGTGCTCGGTGTGGCGGAGTGACGACGGGGTGTCATAGTGACGCCGATGGCCCACCCGCGGATGTACAGCGACGACGACCCCTTCCTCGCTGAGCTGCGCGAGGTGGCGCTCGCCTTCCCCGAGAGCCACGAGGTCGAGGCGTGGGGGCGGCCGACGTTCCGGGCCGGCAAGAAGATCTTCGCCACGTTCGCGGGCACCGACGAGCGCCCGTACGGCGTGATCTTCAAGCCCGACGCGGACGACCGTCTCGCCCTGCTCGAGGATCCCCGGTTCTTCTCCCCGCCCTACTGGGGTCCGGGCGGATGGCTCACGCTCGACCTCGAGGCCGCGCCCGTCGATTGGGACGAGGTGCGTCGAGCTCCTCGACGCGTCGTACCGCCAGGTCGCCCTCAAGCGCATGTTGCGTGCGCTCGTTGTCCAGGCCAGCGGGTAGACCTGGGGCCGAATGGCAGCGCCGAAGTTCACTCCGGTCGACCCGATCGACACGGCCCGCGGGTACGCGTCGCCCGACCACGTCCCGCAGCGGTGGACCAACGACCGCCCGGGGGACCTTCGCGGCGGCCAGCCGCGGGGACCGCTGCTCGGATACCAGGGTCCCGATCAGGGCTACGCGCTGGTCCTCGCTCGCCGGCTGCGCGAGGAGCTCCACCTCCAGCAGAACGAGGCGGCCGACGACGTCCTCGCCGGGGTCACCGCGATCGGCTTGCGCCGGGCGTCGCTCTTCGGGCGGGCCCCGGTGATCCACGACCTGCGGATCGCGGCGACGATCTGGGGCACCCTCGATCCCGAACCGCCGGTCGAGCTCGTCCAGCTCCGCCGGCCGCTGTTCGAGGGGCTCGCCAACGTGACTCACCACTACGGCGCCCTGCGCGGGCTCGTCGACTCGACGCCCGAGGCGACGCTGCGCATGACGCCCGACCAGGTCCACACGGCGTACCCGGTCCGCTGGCGCGAGCTGCTCGGTCTCAGCTGATCTCGCGGCCGCGCGGCGTCGGCCTCACGTGACGGCGTAGGCCTTCAGATCGTCCAGGTTGACGTACTCGAGCGCCGACATGTGGGTGCTCTCGAGCACGACGGGGCAGGCGGCGCCCGCCTCGAGGGCCTCGGCCCACCGCGCGGCGCACACGCACCACTGGTCGCCCGGGCGGAGGCCTGGGAAGCCGTACTCGGGCATCGGCGTGACCAGGTCGTTGCCCCGGCTCACCGAGAACTCGAGGAAGTCGGCGGTCACCTCGCAGCAGACGACGTGCATCCCGGGGTCGTCGCCCCGGTTCTCGCAGCACCCGGTGCGGTAGTAGCCGGTCAGCGGGTCGAGCGAGCACGGCACCAGCTCGCCACCCAGCACGTTGCGCGCTGCACGACTCCATCACAGCACACTGCGCCGACGACTCGCGTACGTTGTCGCAATGCTCCAACCCGCGATCCGCGACCTCGCCACCGGGAAGAACTTCGGTGTGCTCACGTTCCAGCTCCCGAGCGGTCAGCTCGCCGCCCACGTGATGTGGGTCGACGCCACCGACGACCAGCTGCTGATCAACACCGAGGTGCACCGGGCCAAGTACAAGGCGATGCAGCAGAACCCCGACGTGGTGGTCACGATCTGGGACCTCGAGAACCCGTACCGCTACGCCGAGGTCCGCGGGCGGGTGATCGGTGAGGTGCGCGGCGACGAGGCCCGTGACCACATCGACACGTTGTCGCAGCGCTACCTCGATCAGGACTACTCCGCGCCGATCCAGAGTGAGCGGGTCATCGTGCGCATCGACCCGGTTCGCCAGCTCGCCCGGGGACTGTGACCGTGCCCCTGGTCGGCATCCTGATGGGTTCGGCCAGCGACTGGCCGACGATGAAGTCCGCCGTCGAACTGCTGGAGCGGTTCGACGTGTCCCACGAGGCCAAGGTGATCAGCGCCCACCGCATGCCCGACGAGACGCTCGCCTACGCCGAGTCGGCCGCCGAGCGCGGCCTGCGCGCGATCATCGCCGGCGCCGGCGGGGCCGCCGCGCTCCCCGGCGTCCTTGCGGCGAAGACCACCGTGCCGATCCTCGGCGTGCCGGTGCCGTCGGGCCACCTCAACGGTCAGGACGCGCTCTTGTCGATGGTCCAGATGCCGCCGGGCATCCCGGTGGCGACGTTCGCCATCGGCGCGGGCGGGGCGACGAACGCGGCCCTGTTCGCGGTCGCGATCCTCGCCGCATCCGACGGCCGGCTGGCCGAAGCGCTCGGCGAGTACCGTGCCGAGCGGCGCGCCGCCGCGGCGTCGTCGACGCTCCCGCCACCCTGACCCGTTCTGTCAGTCGGGAACGGCCGGATCCGGTCGGTGCCGACCGACAGAATGGGGGTTGCGGAGGTGAGTCGCGCGTCAGCTCACGCTCACGCCGACGAGCTGCCCGATCCCGTAGGTGATGGCGCAGGCGCCGAGCACGATCAGGACCTGGCGGGCGATCGACCGGATCATCGGCCGCTCGGCGAAGCCGGCGATGAGGGCACCCACGACTGCGGCCATCACCACACCGATCGCGATCGAGATCATGGTCGGGGCGGTGCCGGTGGCCGTCCCGAGCCAGGGCACGACCGGCGCCAACGCGCCGAGCAGGAAGCAGACGAGGGAGAGCGCGGCCGCCTGCCACGGCGACGCCAGTCCTTCGGGGTCGACGCCGAGCTCCTCGCGGGCGTGGACGATGAGGGCGTCGTCGGGTCGCCGCATCACATCGGCGGCGGCCAGACGGGCCTGGTCGGGCGCCATCCCGTGGGCCTCGTACATGCCGGCCAGCTCGGCCGTCTCGGCCGCCGGATGCCGTTCGAGCTCGCGACGCTCCACGGCCAGCTCGCGCTGGATGAGCTCGTTCTGAGCCGAGATGCTGACCCACTCGCCCGCCGCCATGCTGATCGCTCCGGCGACCGCGCCGGCGATCCCGGCCAGCCGCACCACCCCCGCGCCCGCGCCCCCGCCGGCGAAGCCGAGGATCAGCGAGACGTTGGAGACCAACCCGTCACTCACGCCGAACACGGCGGCCCGGGGCAACCCGCCGGCCACCGAGCGGTGCATGTGGTGCGGGTCCCGCGTGGCCACACGTTCAGGTTAAGGCGGCTGCTTTCTGCTTCGGGGGTTCACGGGGGCGGAGCCCCCGTGGGTGACGACCGCCTGGTGTTTCCGGGGCAGCGCTAGTGTCCGGGCGGACCGGGATCTCGACAACGGCGTCGGGACGGGGAGGTTTGAGCGACATGCAGGTGCATCCCGATGTGGCCGAAGCGCTGGGCCGCCTCCGTGACCTCGCCGGGTTGCGTCAGCCCGACGATCCGTTGCTCGCCGACTTCCTGCCGCTGTACTACTCCGAGCTGCCGGAGGGCGACGTCGACGACCGCAAGCTCGACGACGTGTACGCCGTCGCCGTGGCCCACCTCGCCGTCGGCCGGCGCCGTGCGCCGGGCGAGACGATCGTCCGCCTGATCTCGCCCGACCGCGAGCGCGATGGGTGGCAATCACCGCATTCGGTGCTCCTCGTCGTCACCGATGACATGCCGTTCCTGGTCGACACGATGCGGATGGTGCTCGAGCGCAATGGCCTCGAGATGCACCTCCTCGTCCACCCGATGCTCACCGTCGAACGGGGCGAGGACAACAAGCTCGACGTCGTCGACGCCGAGGACGGGCTCGTCGAGGCATGGACCCAGATCGAGATCGACCGGGTCGACGAGCCGACGGCCCGCCGCCTCCAGACCGAGGTGACGCAGACGATCGAGGACGTCCGCCTCGTCGTCGAGGACTTCCCGGCGATGAGAGCGCGCATGCAGGAGCTGGGGGAGCTCGATCCGATCCTCCCGTGGTTCGCCGACGGCCAGTTCGTGCTCCTCGGCGCCGCTGACTACGACCGGGACCCCGACGGAACGCTGACGCTGCGGCCCGGAAGTGGTCTCGGCCAGCTCCGGCAGTCCGAACGCATCGACCCGCCGCCGGTGCCGGGTGACCGGCCCGTCGTCATCGCCCGCAGCGATGCGACCGCCACCGTGTTCCGGGCGGAGCGCCACACCGTCGTCATCGTCCGTCCGGACGACGCCACCGAGCGGCGCTTCGTCGGGCTGCTCGCGACGAACGCCTACCGCGTGAGCGTGCTCGACATCCCACGCCTCGGCGCCGATGCCCGTCGCGTTCTCGATCTGACCGAGAAGCGCATTCACTCCCATGCCGGTCGGGCCACCCGCACCGTGCTCGAGAACCTGCCCCGTGACCTCGTCCTCGAACTCGAGCCGGAAGAGCTCGGTCAGCTCGTCACGGAGATCGTGGGCTTGCAGGAACGGCAGCTGGTCCGCGTGTTCGAGGTGCCCGATCCGGTCGGTCCGTGGGCGACCGTGCTGGTCTACCTCCCCCGCAACCGGTTCACCGCCGAGCTGCCCGAACGCGTCGCGGATGCGGTGGCCGGGGCCTATGGCGCGGAGGAGCGAACCTTCGAGTCGTTCGTCGGCGCCAGCTCGCTCGCCCGCATCGCGGTGAGCGTGCGCCGTCCGAGCACCGCGAGCGGGCTCGACGTCGACTCGCTCGAGCGGACCATCGACGAGCTCTCGACGTCGTGGTCGGATCGCCTCCGGGCCGCCCTGGTCGGCGAGTTCGGCGAGGTGACCGGTGTCGATCTGTTCGAGCGCGTCGGACGCCACGCCCCCGCCGCCTATCGCGCCGCGGTGGTGCCCGAGCGGGCCATCGGCGACGCCCGGCGCGTCGCCGCCCTCCTCGACGGCGCTGACGAGTTCACCACGTCGCTCGGTCACGACGTCGACGCGCCCGCGGGCGAGTGGCGGTTCCGCGTGTACCGCCAGGGATCCTCGGCGACGCTGTCCGAACTGCTCCCGCTGCTCGATCACCTCGGACTGGAGGCGCTCGACGAGCAGCCGTACACGTTCCGTGCCGGCGACGAGAAGGTGTACCTCTACGACATCGGGGTGCGGGTCTCCACGGCCGTCGACCTCGACGAACACCGGCGGGCCGAGCTGCAGGCCGCGTTCGCCGCGCTCGTCGCCGGCGACGTGGAGAGCGACGACTTCAACCGACTGGTGTCGGGCGCCGGTCTCACGGCCCGCGAGGTCACGATCGTCCGGGCCTACGCCAAGTACCTGCGCCAGATCGGCTTCGCCTTCAGCCAGTCGTATGTCGAGGACACCCTGAACGCCCACCCGCGTCTCGTCGCCGACCTCATCGCCCTGTTCCACGCCCGCTTCGATCCTGCCGTCGCCGATCGCGAACAGCGGGTGGAGGAGTTGAGCACGCGTCTGACCGCCGCGCTCGACGCGATCCCGAGCCTCGACGACGACCGGATCTGCCGGGTGTTCAAGACGCTCATCGAGGCGACGGTCCGGACGAACTACTACCGGGACCGCCTCGCCGTGGCCTTCAAGTTCGATCCGGCGAAGATCCCGGAGCTGCCCCTGCCGCGCCCCCGCCACGAGGTGTGGGTATGCGGACCGAGAGTGGAGGGCGTGCACCTGCGGGGTGGCCCGATCGCCCGCGGCGGCCTGCGGTGGAGCGACCGGCGGGAGGACTTCCGCACCGAGGTTCTCGGGCTGATGAAGGCGCAGATGGTGAAGAACGCGGTCATCGTGCCGACCGGCGCCAAGGGCGGGTTCGTCGTCAAGCGCCCGCCGAGCGAACCGGAAGCGGCGCGCACCGAGGTCGTGGAGTGCTACAGGGCCTTCATCCGCGCTCTCCTCGACCTCACCGACAACGTCGCGCCCGGTCCCGAAGGTCCGGTCGTGGTGCCCCCGCCCGACACGGTGGTCCACGACGAGGACGACTCATATCTGGTCGTGGCGGCGGACAAGGGGACGGCGACCTTCAGTGACGTCGCCAACGAGATCTCGCTCGAGTACGGCTACTGGCTCGGCGACGCCTTCGCGTCCGGCGGCCGCACCGGCTACGACCACAAGGCGATGGGCATCACGGCGCGGGGTGCCTGGGAGAGCGCCCGGCGCCACGCCAGTGTGCTCGGCAAGAACGCGGACACGGATCACCTCACGACCGTGGGCATCGGCGACATGTCGGGCGACGTCTTCGGGAACGGCATGTTGCGATCGAAGGCCCTGCAGCTCGTCGCCGCGTTCGACCACAGACACATCTTCATCGACCCCAACCCCGATCCGGACCTGGCGTTTGCCGAACGCCGCCGGCTGTTCGAGCTGCCTCGGTCGAGCTGGGCCGACTATGACCCGACGCTGATCTCGCCCGGCGGCGGCGTGTACCCGCGCACGCTCAAGTCGATCGAGCTCAGCCCGACCGCCCGGGCCGTGCTCGACGCCCCCGCCGGTCCCCTCACCCCGAACGCCTTGATCGCGGCGATCCTGCGTGCGCCCGTCGATCTGGTCTGGAACGGTGGGATCGGCACCTACGTGAAGGCGACCGCGGAGACCAATGCCGAGGTCGGCGACCGGGCGAACGACGGGGTCAGGGTCAACGGGGGCGAGTTGCGCAGCCGGATGGTGGTCGAAGGGGGCAACCTCGGCCTCACCCAGCTCGGGCGCATCGAGTACGCCCTCAGCGGCGGGCTCGTGCACACCGACGCGATCGACAATGCCGCCGGCGTCGACTGCAGCGACCACGAGGTCAACATCAAGGTCCTCCTCGACGGTCTCGTCGACGCCGGCGAGCTCACGGAGAAGCAGCGCAACCAGCTCCTGGAGTCGATGACCGGCGAGGTCGCCGATCTCGTCCTCGCCAACAACCGGGCGCAGACGCTCGCCCTGTTGATCGCCCGCCGGCAGGCCCTCCCGATGGTGAACGTGCACGCTCGCTACATCGACGTGCTCGAGTCGGAAGGGTGGCTCGATCGGGGGCTCGAGTTCCTGCCGACGGACAAGCAGATCGCCGAGCGCCAGACGGGCGGGAACGGTCTGCAGACGCCGGAGTTCGCCGTCCTCATCGCCTACACCAAGAACGCCAACGTGGCCGAGATGGTGCGCTCGAGCCTGCCCGACGACGCGTGGTTGGAAGCCGACCTGCTCGCCTACTTCCCGGCCGAGCTGCGCCGGCGGTACGAGACGGCGATCACGGCTCACCCGCTGCGCCGGGAGATCATCGCCACCACGGTCGGCAACCAGATGGTCAACCTGTCGGGGATCTCGTTCGACAACCGGATGACCGAGGACACCGGGGCGTCGGTGATCGACGTCACGAGGGCGTGGCTCGTCGCCCGTGACGTGTTCGGCTTTCCCGCGCTGTGGGCCGAGATCGACGCCCTCACCGGCCAGATTCCGCTCGAGACCCAGCTCGACCTGTTCCTCGACTGCCGGAGGATGGTCGAGCGGGGCGTGCTGTGGCTCCTCCGCCACCGGCGCCCGCCGATCGACGTGGCGGCCGCAGTGGCGCAGTTCCAGCCCGGCATCGCCAAGTTGGCGACGGCGCTCGAGCCCGCACTGGTCGGGCGCATGGCCGACGTGGTGCACTCGGGGGAGGCGTCGCGGTTGGCGGCCGGCGTGCCGGAAGAGCTCGCCGAGCGGGCGGGCGTTTGGCCACTGCTGCACACCGGGTTCGACCTCGTGGAGCTGGCCGCGCTGCACGGTCGCGATGTCGGTTCGGTCGCCCGGGCGAACTGGGAGATCTTCGACCGTCTCGATCTGCTGTGGCTGTGGGACGGGATCGGTGCCCTGCCCCGCTCCGACCGATGGCAGACCCAGGCGCGGTCGGCGCTGCGTGACGATCTCCTCACCGCCCTCGTCGAGCTCACCTCGACCGTCGTCGAGTCGGCCGGCGGTTCGGTCGAGGCGTGGCTCGCCGCCAACGAGCGCTCGGTGGCCCGGGCGATGGCGATGCTGACCGAGATCCGCCGGGCCGAGAGCTACGACCTCACCGCGCTCTCCGTCGCCCTGCGCCAGCTGCGCAACCTCGCCCTCACGTCCGTCACGCACTGAAACCGGCCGTCCCGCCGTTCTGTCAGTCGGGAAGCGCCCGTTGAGGTTCATCCCGGCAAACAGAACCCGTCGATAGCCTCGATTCGGCGATGTCACCGAGGTTTCGAATTGCACCGTCTCCCACCGGGTTCTTCCATGTCGGGGGCGCGCGCACGGCACTGTTCAACTGGGCGCTCGCCCGGCGCCTCGGCGGGCGGTTCGTGCTGCGCATCGAAGACACCGACGAGGCCCGTGATCGACCCGAGTGGACGCAGGGCATCATCGACGCACTCGCGTGGTTGGGGATCGGGGCGGACGACCCGACGTTCGAGGGTCCGTACTTCCAGAGCGCCAACGTCGACGCCCATGTCGCCGCCGCCGAGCAGCTGTTCACCGCCGGCCACGCCTACTACTGCGACCTCACCGCCGAGGAGGTGCAGGAGCGGGCGAAGGCCGCGGGGCGGTCGGGCTACGACGGTTACTCCCGCGATCGTGGTCTCGACCCGGGTCCCGGGCGGGTGCTCCGGTTCCGCGTCCCCGACGGGACGACGGTCGTGCATGACGTCGTCCGGGGCGATGTGTCGTTCGAGAACGCGAGCATCGAGGACTTCGTCCTGCTCCGGGGCAACGGACGGCCGGTGTTCGTCCTCGCCAACGTCATCGATGACATCGAGATGGGGATCACCCACGTCGTGCGGGGTGAGGAGCACCTCCCCAACACGCCGAAGCAGCAGCTCATGTGGGAGGCGCTCGGCCACGAGCCGCCCGTGTGGGCGCACGTGCCGGTGCTGGTCAACGAATCCCGCCGCAAGTTGTCCAAGCGTCGCGACAAGGTCGCGCTCGAGCAGTACCGCGACGACGGCTACCTCTCGGCGGCGATGGTCAACTACCTCATGACGCTCGGCTGGGCGCCGCGCGGTGAGAGTGAGATCGTGCCGTGGGACCGCATCGAGGCCGAGTTCCGGCTCGAAGACGTCACGCGGGCGCCGGCGTTCTTCGACGAGAAGAAGCTGACGGCGTTCAACAAGGAGTACCTGAAGGCGCTGACGCCCGATGAGTTCGTGGACGCGTGTGAACCATGGCTACCGGACGACTACGACCGGGTGAGATTCGCCGCCATCGCCCCGCTGCTCCAGTCGCGCGTCGGGACGCTCGCCGAGGCGCCCGCGATGGTCGACTTCCTCTTCCGCGAACCAGTGTCGGACGAGGCCGCATGGGCCAAGGCGATGCGACCCGAGTGGGCGGGCGAACTCCTCGACCAGGTGATCAAGGCATATGGATCCGTGCCGTGGGAGGCCGAGGCGTTGAGGACCGAGTGGCGACGCATCGTCGACGCGCTCGGCGTGAAGCCCAAGCTCGCCGACGGGCCGGTGCGGGTCGCGGTCACCGGACGGACCGTCGGCCCGCCGCTGTTCGAGTCGCTCGAGCTGCTCGGCCGCGACGTCACGCTGCAACGGCTCGAGACGGCACGGGCACGCGTCGAAGGGTGAGCGATGCCGTGAGCGCGCCCGTCGCGCCCGAGGATCCTGACCGGACGCCCGTCGGGCTCATCCGGCCGATCCCGGTCGACGACGACGACCGGCCGTACCGGGTCGACGACGGGCGGGGCCGCCGGCGCAGCCTCCGGCGTGCGTTGCTCGCCGGCGCCCTCGTGCTCATCGCCATCCTCGGCTACTACGCAGTCAGCCTGTACCAGGTGTGGTCGACAGGCCGCAGCGACCAGGCGCGCCCGGTCGACGCGATCGTCGTGATGGGGGCGGCGCAGTACGACGGCGAACCGTCGCCGCAGCTCGCCGCCCGCCTCGACCACGTCGTCGAGATGTGGCCGCAGGGGCTGGCGCCGCTCGTCGTCGTCACCGGCGGCAACCAGCCGGGGGACCGCTTCACCGAGGCCGAGGCGTCGGCCGCCTACCTCACCGAGCGTGGCGTCCCGCCGGACGCGATCGTGCGCGAGGACGCGGGCGGCAACAGCTACGAGTCGCTGCAGGGCGCCGCCCGCCTACTGGAGGAGCGCGGGCTCTCGTCCGTGTTGATCGTCACGGACCCGTACCACGCCCTCCGCAGCCGCCTGATCGCCGAGGACCTCGGGCTGACCGCCTACGTGTCACCGACGCCGACGAGCGTGGTCTCGGGCGGCGAGTCGTTCGTGCGCCACCTCCGCGAGGCCGCCGGCGTGGCCATCGGCCGCCTGGTCGGGTTCGACCGCCTGTAGCGCCGCGACCACCGCTTTCGTCACCCCACACCGCCCGATCGGGCGCTCTCACGTGACGAAAGCGAGGCCAGCCATCGCTGACGCCGCCCGCTAGAGTCCTACCGCTCCGTGGGGAGTGGTGTAATAGGTAACACAGCAGATTCTGGTTCTGTTATTCAGGGTTCGAGTCCTTGCTCCCCAGCTCACCGCCGCCCGCTCTGTGGGCGCCGTCCACGCCCCTGGTAGCGTGGAACAGCTTGGCCCGTTCGTCTAGAGGCCCAGGACACCACCCTCTCAAGGTGGCGGCACGGGTTCGAATCCCGTACGGGCTGCCAAGAAATCCCAGGTCAGAGCCCTCTGAGGAGGGTGCCGCCGTTCTCCGGCCTCGTTGCCAATCAACGAGAATGGACGGTCCGAACCAACGAACCTCCGCCGTCGCTTGTCGGGCGCGGCGGACACGGGGTGCCGGGACTCGTCATCGCGTCTGTTCAGACCCGCGGCTCGACGATCGGGTTCGGACCTACGCACTCGTCACGGAACTCGTGTCCGTTCTGACCGCGGTCTCGTCGATCACCATCTCACTGGGAGCGCCCCCGGCGTTGACCACCTCGCGGTAGCGCCCCGGATCGTGCACCGGCGGCAGCGCCCCATCGGGCGCGTAGTTCAGCCCGTCGCCGCGCAGGTCGACCTGAGTCGTCGTGGGCGGCCGACCAGTGGTGGGCGATCTCACCCAGCCGTTCCGGTCGTCGCTGCGCGATGCTTCGGGCCAGCGCAGCATGGATCCGAGCCTGCTGTCCAGGGACAAGGTCGTCGTAGAACACCTCGCGGCCAATTCGTGCCGGAAGCGCACGTCTTCACCGTCGGGCACCAGCAGCGCGCTGGCTAACAGGCGCTCGAGTGTCGTTCGTAGCGTTCCACCGTCAAGTGCGCAGACCTCGGCGAGGACCTCGGGAGTCGTCGCACCGGCCGTCGCCACGGCACCGAGCACATCGAGCGAGACCTCATCAAGCGCAACGGCGCGAGCTCGAATGACCTCCCGCAGGGTGTCGGACAGTTGCGGCACTCCTGCGGTGCGACCGGCGATCAGTTCCTCGATGAAGAAGGGATTGCCGCCGGTGCGGCGCTGGACGTCATCGACGTAGCCAGGGTCGGACGGCCCAGCCGGATCGAGGCCGGCGATCAGTTCAGCGGTCGCCCTCCGCTCGAAGGGTCGTACCTCGATCCGCTCACACTGCCCGATGCGGTCGAGTTCGGCCAGAACCGGCAACACTGGATGACGGCGGTGCAGCTCGTCGGAGCGGAAGGTACCGGCCAGCCACCCAAACGGCGCACGTGTGCCAACGCCGAAAACAGCGTGCGAGTCGTCGCGTCCGCCCAATGCAGGTCTTCAAACACGACGAGCAGCGGCCGTCTCTGGGCGAGACGCTTGAACATGCCAATGACCAGTTCACACAGTCGCTCGGACGCAACCGGTGAACCACGAGTTTCGCCGAGCTCGGGCACCAACTCGGCCAGCACACCACGAGCGCCACCGACGACGAGATCGAGCGCTTCGCTGTCGAGCTCATCGACGAGGGCACCGACGATGTCCCGCAGCGGAGCGAGCGGCCAGATCGCCTCGCCCAGATGGACACACCGCCCCACGCACACCCGGCGTCCACGCCGCTCGGCACGCACGGTCAGCTCGCCCACCAGACGCGTCTTGCCCGCCCCCGCTTCCCCAGCGATCAATACCACCACCGCCGACCCGTCCGGCACGACATCCAAGCATCGTTCGAGCTGCGCGACCTCGTCATCCCGGCCGACCAGCGTCGGGGACGTCACCGCGAACACCACTGCCGTCATCCTCGCACCGCGACAACCACCGGATCACCTGCGCCCGCGATTGCGTCTTGACTTCGGGCGCAGGTGCCGATGCGGCAGCTGCTCAACATGCGACGTTGCCGCGAACCCGCAGGCCGCACTCCTCGTCAACGATGAGCACGGCATAGCCAGGAGTCGTCGTGTCCGAGTCGTCCGCCGGCGGACCGGCGACCGTAGCCGGGGGAGCAGCGGCGGGCGAGCCCACGTCGTCCGAAGTGAGCGCGAACACGCCCAGCAGTGCGGCGCCCCCGCGAGCACCAGGCTGATGACCGGCAAGACCGGACGGTGATGATGGACGGTTGTTGAGGTCATGAGTAGTTCCTTGGGGATCAGCCGAGTCCCATCGACCCGGTCAACCCGATCGTGCAGCCGGCTGAGCTCAACCGCATCGGGCAATACGTCACCAGCTACCTCAGATGTCAACTGCCTCCCGAGCGCAGCAGGCGCGTGCGCTGCCGGTGCCTTCGCGTCAGCGCAACGAGGTGCCAGGCGTCAGGCGATTCGCCTGACGGCGTGGGCGTCGGTTCGGTCGTGCTCGGTGATGAAGTGGGAGGCGGCTCCCATGCGCCGGTCAGCGGAGTGGCAGAGGGCCCGTGCCGTTGTGAGGTCGCCCGTTTCGGCGGCGATGCGGGCCAGCGCGTCGAGGGCGAACACCTCGACGTGGGCGTGGTCGTTGCGCCGGGCGTCGTCGAGGATGGCGACGAGACGGTCCTCGGTGCCCGGTTCCCGATCCGCCGCGTCCATCGCGGCGAGCAGGCATTCACCCAGCGCGGCCTGTTCGCCACCTTCCGCGGAGCGATGCCACTCGGTCGCCACTTCGAGCGCCGTGCGCGCCTCCGAAAGCTGTCCGAGTGCCCGCCGGACTCGCCCGAGGTGAACCCGGGCGAGCGCCGCCAGGCGTACATCACCGGTGGCCTCGGCCTTGTCGATCGCCCGTTCCAGGGTGGCGGCACCGGCGACGTAGTCACCGGCCTGGCACTGCGCTCGTCCGAGACTGGACACCTGGTAGGCCTCGGTTTGCCGGAAGCCGAGACGTCGCGACATTCGTGCGGCGCGACCGAGGTGGACGACCGCGTCGTCGAACCGGAGCTGGATGCGGGCCAGCTCACCGAGGACCGCGTCGCGGCGAACATGCAGCCACGGGTCGTCGACCGTGCGCAGCCACTGCTGGACGTGCTCGACAGCGTCGACGCTGCGCTCGTGGTCATTGGCTGAGATCGCGGCTCGGGCGGCGAAGAGCCAGTTCGCAGCCTGATCCCACGGTCGGTCCAGCCCTGTGTAGAGAGCGTCGCTGCGATCGGTCAGCTCGAGCGCGTGACGGAACTCGCCGTCATGTGACACCACGTAGGCGAGGTAGTAACAGCAGACGCGCTTGCAAGTCGACATCGTTGATCGTGTCGGCCAGCTCGCTGGCTGCGGCGATGTGATTGCGGGCGAGTTCGAGGCGCCCAGTCGACGCCTCGATCCATCCGGCGAGCAGCAGGGCGTTGGCCCGGTCGCCGACTGGGGCTGAGTCGCCGACCGCGTCGAGTGCGGCCAGGATTCGTTGTGCGCCTCTGCTGTCGCCGAGGACGACCCAGGCCCAGCCGAACCCGTTGACGAGGCTGAACGCGACGGGTGGGTCGTTCGCGATGGTCCAGGTCAACGCGGCGTCGATGTTGGCGCGCTCGGCTCTGGCGAAGGAGAGATGCTCGGCTTGGTTGCTGCTGCGCACACCTTGCGTGGAGGACCCTGGCCGCGTCGGCGAGCCATCCTGCGTGTGCGGCGAAGGCGCGCGCGGACATTCCGGAGTTGGTCATCGCTTCGAGGGCGAAGGCGCGAATGCTGTCGAGCAGCCGGTAGCGGACGGTGTTCGGGGCACCGTCGTCGTCGACGATGACCAGTGATCGGCTGGCGAGCCGGCCGACCACGTCGATCGCCGCGGCTGCGGGCACCTCGAGCGCGGCGAGGACGGACTCGACCGCGGCGAGCGGTGCGCCCCCGGCAAAGGTGGCGAGGGCCCACAGGCCCCGCCGGTCGTCGGGGAACAACAGGTCGTAGCTCCACCGGATCGTCGATTTGAGTGCTCGCCGACGCTCCGGTCGGCGGCTCGTCGGGTCGCTCAACACGTTGAACCGATCGTCGAGGCGGCGGGTGATCTCTTCGATCGACAACGTCTTGGTTCGCGCCGCGGCGAGCTCGATCGCCAGCGGAAGACCGTCGAGCGATCGACAGAGGTCTTGCACCGCCTCGTTCGAACCGCGATGCAGCCGGCGCGCATGTGCTCGTCGGCTGAACAGCGCGACGGCGTCGGGGAGGGCGAGTGGTGCGAGTTCGAACACGACCTCGCCGTCGACGTCGAGTGGGACCTGGCTGGTGCACAGGATCCGTATCCCGGGGGCGGCATCGAGCAGGCGGACCGCGAGCGCCGCGGCAGCGTCGATGACCTGTTCACAGTTGTCGAGGATGATCAACGCGGTGCTGCTCTTCAGGCGCTCGAACAGCGCCACCTCGCCGCCGACGTTCAACGCGGCGACCAGTGTGTCGACCACGTCGTCCGCGGTCGTCGCCGTTTCGAGTCTGGCCAACCAGACGCCACCGGGCGCGACACCGTCCGCCGAGCTCAGCCTGTGGCCGGTCGCGATGGCCACCGCCGTCTTTCCGACGCCGCCCGGCCCGACGATCTCGACGAGCCGCCCGCCGGCGAGCAGATCGGCGACCGCCGCCACGTCGGTCTCGCGACCCACGAGGTCTGCCAAGATCGACGGCAGGTTGCCGGCCGGCCGGTCCGGCCCGAGCCCTCGCACGGTGGAGGCGGGGAGGCCGAGTGACGGGTGGTGGATCAGGATCTGGTGCTCGAGTTGCTGCAGTTGCCGTCCAGGGTCGAGGCCGAGCTCGTCGGCCAACCTGTTCCTGACCCGCTGGTACGTCGCCAGCGCATCGGCCTGGCGGCCGTCGCGGTACAAGGCGACCATCAGCAACGCCCACAGGCCCTCGCGAAGCGGATGCATGCTGACGAGCCCTTCGAGCTCGCCGATCACCTCGCTCGAGGCGCCGAGATCGAGCCGCGCCGCGAGCTGGTCCTCGATGAGCGCGAGACGGACTTCCTCGAGGCGGGCACGGTAGGGGATGACCCAGTCGCCATCACCGGCGGCGGAGAGGATTTCTCCCTGGAACATGGCCAGCGCCGTCGTGCACGTCTCCAAAGCAGCGGACGGGTCGCCAGCGCTTCGCAGCGCTGAGGCCTGCTCGGCCAGGCGGAGCACCTCGAGCGCATCCACCGCGGTTGGGTCGACTTCCAGCGTGTAACCGGCACTCGTCCCCGTCACCAGGGCGGAGTCGCCCAGCGCCCGGCGCAACCGTGACACCTTCGTCTGCAGCACGTTGCGGGCCGTGCTGGCGGCCTGGTCGGCCCAGAGATCCTCGATCAACCGCTCGGTGCGCACCATCACACCGGCCTCCAGGGCGAGACGTACCAGCACTTCGGTCGTCTTGCCGGCACGCACGGGGATGCGCTCACCGTCGCGGCGCAGCTCGACGACATCGAGCACTGACACCGCGATCACCAGTTCAGGGTACGCCCGGGCCTTCGTGACAGCGCCGTGTCAGGGGTTCCCCCCACGCTGCACCCATGCCCGCCGAACCCGACGACGTGATCCATCAGCTAGTGGTGGGCGGTGACGCCGCCATCGCCGAGATCATCGAGCAGGCCCATACCAGTGACGACGTGACGACCATTGTCGCCGCTGCACTGTTCGCTGCCGCTCCGGGCGATCTGCTCGATCGGGCCGCCGGGGTGGCGACGACGACGCGGGACCGCCAGGTCGTCGCCATCGCCGTCGCCCACGTCGCCGGCGACGCCGACCGAGTCGACGCCCTCGCCCGCGACCACCTCGTCGACCATCCCGCCAGCGTCCTGGTCGCCTGGATCACCGCCAACACCCACCCACAACCACCAACCCGAAAGGACCCGTCATGAGCCACACCACCACCACCACCACCACCAGCGTTCCAGTCACCCGTTGAACAGCACCCAGCACGCCGGTCGTTCCGACCGTGGTGGCAGTGGCTGCTCGTCGCGCTGGCCTTTCCCGTGGCCGGCCTGATCGGCCATCTCGTCGCCGGACGCGTCGACTCGGTGTCGGCCGCTGTCATTGGCGGAGTCGTGACCGGGGCAGGACTCGGCGCCGCCCAATGGGCGCTGCTGCGTCACCGCGGCATCGGCATGGGCTGGATTCCGGCGACCGCCGCCGGGCTCGCTGTGGGACTGTCCGTCGGAGCCGCACTCGTCTCCTACCGCACCGACATCACCTCGCTGGTGGTCATGGGTGCGGTGTCCGGGCTCGGCGTGGGCCTCGCCCAAGGCGCCATGCTCGGCCAACACCAAGCGCATGCTCGGTTGGAGCGTTGCCACCGCCGCCCTGTGGGCCGTCGGCTGGGCCACCACCACCGCCGGCGGCATCCGCGTCGATGAGCAGTTCGTCGTGTTCGGCGCCTACGGCGCCATCGCCTCCACCTTCCTGCAGAGCATCATCATCGGCTGGTTCATTCCAGCCAAGGCGGTGCAGTCATGACCGCCGGCACGCATGTCGTGTTCGGTAGCGGCCCCGCCGGTCGCGCCGTCGCCGCCGCCCTCGTCGACCACGGCGTCCGAGTTCGCATGGTCAACCGCAGCGGCACCGCGACGATCGCCGGGGTCGAAACCACCGGCGGTGACGCCACCGACCCCGAGTTCGCCCGCCACGTTGCCGCTGACGCCGACACCGTCTACTTCTGCCTCAACGCACCCCACTACCACCGCTGGGCCGACGAATTCCCGCCCCTCCAGCACGCCGTACTCGACGCCGCCAAGGCCGCCGACGCCAAGCTCGTCGTCCTCGAGAACCTCTACATGTACGGCCCGAGCTCCGGTCCGCTCCATGAGGCGACCCCGGTCAACCCGACGAGCGAGAAGAGCCGGACACGGGCCGCTATGTCCGTCGAGCTCCTCGACGCTCACGAACGCGGCGAGGTCCGAGTCGTGATCGGTCGGGCCTCGGACTTCGTCGGTCCCGGCGTGCGCGACTCAGCCCTCGGGGAGTTCGTGTTCCAACCCGCGCTCGCCGGCAAGCGGGCCCAGACCATGGGACGACCCGACACCCAGCACACCTACAGCTACGTCCCCGACGTCGGCCGCAACCTCGTGCTCCTCGGCTCGCGCGACGACGCCTACGGCCGGGCCTGGCACCTGCCGAACCCCGAGACCCGCACCACCCGGCACATCGTCATCGACGTCTACGCCGCCGCCGGGAAGCGCCGCACCGACGTCACCGCCCTCAAGCGACCGATGCTGTGGACGCTCGGACTGTTCAACCGCAACGTCCGCGAACTCCTCCACACCTACTACCAGTTCAACGCGCCGTTCGTTGTCGACGACTCGGCCTTCCGCCACGCGTTCGGCGGCCACACCACGCCCTGGGACGACATCGTCGCCAGCACCCTCGACTGGTACCGCGCCCACGCCACACAACCCGAGCTCTCCGCCGGCCGCGCAGAGGCGGCAACCCTGAACGTCACCGGATGATGGCCGCGCCTCGTCGCGAGGCCTCGGTGCGCGCTGGAACTCGGGGAGGTCCCCGCGCCTCGACCATCCAATCGCAGCGGATCTCCACAGCATCGTCAGCCGGGCTCCATGCGGTGGCGGGCCAGGGTGGGGAGGATGGGACCCGTGTTCGAACCGGTTGCGTATGCCCACGACTCGCCGACGACCGGCGGCCTGGGCCGGCTGGGCGGGCCCGGGTGGTCGGCGTTCGCGAAGGTCGTGCAGTCGTACCGGCATTGGTCGCGCTGGCCGCTGCTGCCAGCCGAGTCGCGGGAAGCCCTCTTCACGCTCGGTCGTGGGAGGTGGCGTCAGGAGGTGGACCTGTACCTCTCCGACCTGGGGGACCGGCTGCCTGCGGGCCTGCGCCTCCCGGTGGTGCACGGCGTCGTCGACCTCGGCGACGAGCGGCTGCTGCTGGTCTTGGAGGATGTCGACGTCGATGACTCGCCCTGGGATGCCGTGCGCTTCGCCCGGGCTGCTCGGCTGCTCGGGCGGTTGCACGTGCGGATGACCGAGGCCGCCGTCCTGCCCGGGGACGAGCTGCGGCCGTCGGAGTTGCTGCACACGATCGCCACCAGCCGGCTGGGCCCGGTCGCCCTGCCACCGCTTGCTGCAGACGCCACGTGGCGGCACCCGCTTCTGACCGCCGAGCGCCACCTGCGCGACGACCTCGCCGAGCTGGCCCGACGCCTGCCCCATCTCCTCGATGTCGTCACCGCGCTTCCCCAGCTGCAGTCGCACGGCGACGCCACCCCGCACAACCTGCTCGTGCCGCGCGACGAGTCCGACGTGTTCGTGGTGATCGACTGGGCGATGGCAAGCCTGGCCGCAGTCGGCGATGATCTCGGCCAGCTCCTCATCGGCCTGGCCCACGACGACCTGCTCCAGGTCGAGGCCCTCTCGGACCTGCACGAGCTGCTCACCCGCTCCTACGTCGCGCGGCTTGGCCGAGGAGGGGTATCACGTCGACGAAGAACTCGTTCGCCTCGGCATGGACGCCGGGTTGGCTGTGCGGAGCGCGTTCACCGCACTGCCCATCGAGCGCCTCGGCGAGCCGATCACCGACGAGCTGGCTGAGCGGTTTCGCCAACGACTCGCGCTGACTCACTATCTTGTCGATGTCGGGCTCGCGGCCACGACGCACCGCCACGCCGACGTCGCGTGACGACCACGATCCGGCGATCGCGGCGCGAGCGGCCACCAGTGGGCACACTTTCGGCGCGCGGCGATGGCGGCGCCGGGAAGCGGGATGCGTACTACTTCCCGCAGAACTCGGCGAGGAATTCCTGCACGGCCGATCCGCGCCCGGCCTCCGAGTGTGCCTGACCGTTCGTGGGATCGCCGTCCGAGTTGCCTCGGCCGCCGATGGCGAGACCTTGGGCGCCTCGATCTCCGCTGAGCTCCTTGAACTGAGTCGTGTGGAAGCCGTGACAGCCGTGGTCCGGCGAACTCGGATCGGCAGCCGCCGGCGCTGCGTTCAGCCCCACCACCACAAAGGCCGCGAAGCCCACGACCGCGAACCGCTTGCATGCGCTCATCAATGTTTTCACGGCTCGACTCGTGGGCTCGCCGCCCGCGGGTGCGCTCAAGGCACAACCGCCGACCCGAGCCCTCACCGGGTTCGACCAGGATCAGGCGAACGGCGGCGGAGCCATGTGTCGGCCCGGAGCCCGCTGACTGACTCCGACGAGGCTGTAGAGCATGGCGTGGGCCACCTCCGTGCCGCCGCTGATGACCCGCAACGTGGCCTGCTTGTGACCGTTCGGCGCACCCTTGGTCGACTGGGCGGAGATCGTCACCGACCGTGATGCACCCGGTGCGAGGGTGAACGTGCCGCCGCTCGTCGAGAAGGTCACCCCGTCGGCGCTGGTGTCGCTGACGGAGATCGTGTAGCTGCGGCTGACGTCACCGATGTTCGTGACGGTGATCGTCGAGGTGCGGGTCACACCACCGCCCGACGACAGCGGACCAAACGAGTGGCTCACCGGGTCGAGGGCGGCGACCGCCTCCACGGCGGCGTGCACGTCGAGCAGACCGGCGCCCACGATCTGGGCGTCGTTGGTCACCGCGTTCGTTTGCGGGTGCCGCAGCAGGTTCTGCTGGGCGGTGTTCGTCACCGCCGAGCGGATTTGCGCGGCGGTCCAGTCGCGGTGGAAGCCGCGAACGACCGCGGCCGCCCCGGCGACGTGCGGCGTCGCCATCGAGGTCCCGCCGAGGAAGCTCCAGCAGCCGACCGTCGAGCGCTCCGGCTCGTCACAGGTCGCCGCAGGGAAGGCGCTGACGACGTCGGCGCCGGGAGCGACCACGTCGGGCTTGATCAACACGTCGCCATGGGTCGGTCCCCAGCTACTGAAGCCGGCCATCCGATTCGTGTCCTCCGGCCGCGTGACGTACACGCCCAGCGCTTCCAATGTCGCCGGCTCGCCGTCGTGATCGTCGATGGCCGCACCATCCTCCAGACTCACCATGTAGCCCGGGATCGTCGGCCGGGGCTCGAGGCCGTTGTGGGCCATGACGAACGGCGCCTCGCCGGCCGTGTGGTTGACCATGATCACGCCAACGGCACCCGCAGCCTGAGCGCGGCGCATCTTCACGGTGAAGTCGCACGTACCCCGACCGAGCAGGGCGATCTGGCCGGCCAGGTTCGGTAGCGCCGGCCCGCCGTCACAGGCGGTGTCGAGGCCGTGCGGGAACTGACTGTTGGCCGCGGGAACCACGGCCAGCGGCGCGGTGAGGTCATCCTCGAGCACCTCGAAGTCCCCGACCACGGCTTCGTAGTCGACGCCCGCCACCTCGACGACGTTGATGATGGCGTGGCCCACGGTGCTGGCGCCCGCAGTGAGGGCGCGCCGGGCGGCACCCGGATAGTGAACGGTGAAGTAACCCGGGCCCTCATTGCCGGCGGCAACCGCGACGACCATGTTGGCCCGGTCGAAGTTGTCGATCGCCTTGGTCAGCAAGAAGGCGCCGCCGCCGTCGTTGCGGGCGCCGCCGAGGCTCATGTTGGCAACGTCCATCCCGTCCGCATAGGCCTCGTCGAGGGCGTCCAGGATGTCCTCGGAGCGGGCCGAACCGGTCTCACCGGGGAACACGTTGTAGTTCCCCAGCAGCGCCCGAGGCGCGACGCCGGACGGGTCGTACGGGATCTCGACCCCGTCGATCACGGCGTCGGTGTGGGCGTTGCAGGCGACCGTCCCGGCGACGTGGGTGCCGTGGCCGTTCACGGCGGTCGGGTCGAGCTCGTCCTGGCGAATGCGGTTCGAGAACACCTTGGCGACGATCACCTTGTTGTTGGTCAGATCGGTATCGCCGAGCTGTGTTTGGGCGGGGTAGCCGGCGTCGTCGAAGCACGGGTGGGTGTGGTCGATCCCGCTGTCGATGATGGCCACCTTCACCCCAGCGCCCACGTTGGCCTCGCCGCCGACCTCGGCCCACGCCTCGTTGGCGTTCACCAAGGAGAGATCGGGGTCGTCGTGGGCGACCGGCGTGAACACCTGCTGCAGCTCGGCGCGGGTGACCATCGGTGCAGCGGCGATCCTCGCCAGCGGCGTGCCGTTGAGCTGCACGCCGACCGCGTGCAACGCGATGTCGTGCTCGCTGGTGATGCGGGCGGCCGGCGCGTTGGTCCGTAGCCAGCGCCGGAAGTCATTTCGCACCGTCACCAGGGCGGCCCGCTGCGAGCGCGCCGCCGCGCCCCGGAAGTTGATCTTGGCGCCGCGGGCGGGTGCCGAGCGCGGCGAGACCGCCAGTGGATCTCCGCGCAGTTCCACCAACGCCGTTGACGAATCGGCGGCCCGTTGCGACGACCCGAGGGGCGCACTGCGCCCCGACGCGGCTTCGGTACCGACGTCGAACGACAGGAGCGCCGCGATCAATGGCAGCGCGAAGAGTGAACGCTTCACCGGGTCTCCTTTTCCCCAGACCGCCGCCCTCGGTCGACCGGCGATCGTACCGATGGTCTCACGCCGAGCCAACGCGATCGGCGAGGAATCGGGTCACTCGACGGCGGCGCTTCCAGTATCGACGAACTGCGATTGGTGCTTTCCACCTTCTGGGCGCGATCGTTCTCAACAGCTGCGAAGAACTGCGCCCAGATGTGGTTGTGACAAGGATCGCGCCCAGATTCGGCGTTCCACGCCGCCGCCTGACCGAACGCCGAAGCTCTACCGACGGGCTCCGTCCGCGCCGAGCTGCCGATCCGCGCTCGTCGCTTGACACCCTTGTCGGATGAACAGCGACCCGATGTCGGACGATGAGCTCGACGAGATGGAACGCCGCGTGGCTGCTGCGAGCAAGCGTCCGTGGGAGTCGTTCGTGGAAGGCCGCGATCACTGGAGCGGCGACAACTTCATTCGCATTGGTGGCCTCGACGACGATGAGCCCGACATGTACGTGATGCGAGACGAGACACCGGCCGCCACCACCGACCTCGACTTCATCGCGCACGCCCGTCAGGACGTTCCGCGCCTCCTCGCTGAGGTTCGCAGACTCCGCGGGAGGTAGCGCCGATCGGCCGCTCTGCGCTGGTGCCCCCATCAGGGCAATCTGTGTGGGTGTCATCTGACGCGCTGGACCTGTCCAAAGCGTGGTGGACGGTACTTGTCCCGGGGAGCACGTACTCCCGCGTGCCGCTCGAACGGTTACCAGAGCTACCTGACCACTTGTCCACGTCGCTGTCGTGGCTCGCCTCGCTGCCCGCCCTCGCCATCGGCCACGGCGTTCTGCGGCCGGACCAGGCTCAGCGTCCGCTGAGTCCGGACCTTGGGCCCTGGCTCGTCGCCCAGGGTGTGCCCGCGCAGCTCGTTCCAGAACCGTTGACCCAACTCGCCTCCCGGCCCGAGCTACTAGCCGGAGTTCGCTCTGTGACGGACTGCTACGTCGACGTCGGGGACCACGCGGTTCAGGTGGACGACACTGCGGGTGGCGGCTGGTTGGTGCCCTTCTTGACGGACTCGCAGGCGGTGTTGTCCTGGCTGATCCATATTTCGCCAAGCGGATCACATTCGATCGTGGTAACTCCAGCCTGGATCGGCTGGGATACCGCCCCCGACCCCGACGAGGAGTACCCGATCCCCGATCACCCGCTGAGGCCGGGCGATCTTCATGACCTAGAAGTGGAGGTCTGCGCCGGGAGCCTGACCGAGTTCCTGGCCCGGTTCTGGTTGGAGAACGAGACTTGGCACGCCCTTCACGGCGCGAGATCGTCCGGAGACGTTCGGCACTACCTGGATGAATGGACTCGACTCAACGCCTAGCGCACGGACTGCCGCTCGGCGTCCCGGTGCCTTCCCGGTCGTGGGTAGGTGGTCCTCCCGTCGACATCGTCTGCGGCCGGATCTAGATTCCGGTGGTGACGTGGTGCAGTTGACAGGAGGGTCGACCGAGCGACGACTTCAGCTTCCGAGGAGGCCTTGCGCTCAGCTGCTCCGCCACGACTGATGACGGGAGGGAGAACCCATGGCAGACAGTGCAGTCATCGCACAGACCTTCTTCGACGCATGGGAGAAGCGCGACTTCGAGACCTGCGGAGCGCAACTGGCCGGTGATGTCTCGTTGAACGATGCGCCGCGCGGCCAGGTCGTCAACGGGCAGACCAACGTGAGGGACTGGTACGCGTCGTGGGCCACGGCCTTCCCCGACGCGGTCGCCGGCGCCACGGTCGTTGCCGCGTCAGGAAACACGGTGGCCATCGAGGGGTTGTTCGCGGGCACGAACACTGGCGACTTCGGTCCGCTTCCGGCCACCGGTAGATCGGTGTCAGTTCCGTGGGCCAACGTGTTCCGCTTCGACAGTGACGGACGGATCATCGCCGCGAGCGCCTACTACGACCAGCTCACCATCATGATCCAGCTCGGGCACATCGACGCTCCCACCGCGACGTAACTTCGGCGTCCGATCCGGGCTGCCCCGCGTGGGCGGTGAACAACAGCGACGTCGTGTCCGGAACGGCGCGTAGGTTCACTCGGGATGGTGCTGTTCGACGTCGATCGCTACCTCGCCCGCATCCGATTCGACGGTCGACGCGAGCCGTCACTGGACACGTTGGTGCGGCTCCAGGCGGCGCACCTGGTTCGGGTGCCCTTCGAAAACCTCCACGTGTTCCACGGCCTCGGCGTCCGAGTCGATGTCGACTGGTCCTACCACAAGATCGTCGAGCAGCGACGGGGCGGGTGGTGCTTCGAGCTGAACGGGTGTTTCGCCGAGCTGTTGCGTCGACTCGGGTACTCGGTGGAGCTGTTGTCGTGTCGTACGTCCGAACCGGCCACTGGCGGGCTCAGCCCTGAGTTCGACCACTTGACGCTGCTGGTGTACCTCAGCGACACGGCATACCTTGTCGACGTCGGGTGGGGCGACAATCCACTCGCGCCGATTCCAGCTGAGGCCGGCGAGTACCCCAGCCGGCCGCGACCCGCACGCATCGAGACCGATGCCTCGACGGTACGCCTGCTCGAGTACGTCGAGCGCGCAGATGGCACTGCGGCCTGGGAGTTGCAGTTTCAGGCGTCACGCCATCCGCGCCAGCTGGCCCAGTTCGAGGCCCGCAGCCGCTACCTGCAGACTGAGCCAGGGCTGTCGTGGACCGAGAAGCCGCTCGTCACCCGAGCCACGTCAGCGCGCGGAGGTCGCGTGAGTCTGCACCGCGATCGGCTACGCGTGCGCGACGACGACCTTTCGATCCACGACAACATCGTCCCGGCCGACCAGTGGGAGGCGGAGCTACGGACCTGGTTCGAGATGTCCGTTCCGACCACGCGGTGACCATCGGCGATAAAGAATTCGACGCCACTGTGGGGCCACGGGTTCACCCGGGTTGCCCGAATCTGTACTGGTCGGGCTGCTCACGCACCGACGCGTTTGTGGTTTGTCATTCCGCGCGAGCGGGACAGGTTTCGTGGTAGGGGCGGTCGCCGACGGCCTCGGCCCATTCGTCTTCGGTGAGGTTGCGCCCGGCAACGGTGCAGGCACGATCGATCCAGCTCTCGAGTCGTGTGTCCAAGGTGTGGACGGCACCGTCGCGGCCGGCCATGAGCAGGGTGTGACCGTCGGGCTGGAACTCGACGGCGGTCCAGACGTTCGGGGCTCCCGGTACCAGGGTGGCGAGCCGTTCGCCGGTCCTGCCGTCCCACAGGATGACCTGGCCGTCATTTCCGGAGCTGGCGACGGTGGCGCCGTCCGGCGCGTACGCCACCCGCTGGACCCACCCGCCGTGCGCGTCGATTGGCGGTCGAATCCACTCGCCGGAGCCGAGGTCGATGACGCCAACTTCCCCGGTGGTCGCACCGACCGCGAGACGCGTGCCGTCCGGTGATACGTCGAGCCACGCCGGGTCGACTCCGAGGTCGTCTCGACGTACGACGTTCCCATCGACGAGGTCGATCGAGGCGTAGGCGTCGCCCGCCAGCAGCACGACTGCGGTGCGCCCGTCCGGAGCGGCGAACACGTCCCGAACCGTCCGGTCGAGTTCGACCCGGTCGCCGACCGGCTGAGCGTCTCGGCATCGACCTGGAACACCGCGCCGGACCGTTCGCCGACCACGATGCGCCGGCCGTCGTGGGTGTAGGCGATGCCGCCGACGTAGCCCTGCGCCACCTGCCGCTCGGCGATCAGCTCGCCACGGCGCCAGTCCCACACCCGCACGAAGCCGTCCCCGTCGGCGGTGGCGAACTGTTCGCCGTCGGGTGGTCGCCAGTCGGCGCGCAAGTTGCTGCTGCCCGGTGGCGATCGGTTCGCCGAGCTCGCCGGTGGTGACGTCGCGGAATTGGATCGTGTCGCCGCGCTCACCGCCAACGGTGCTGTCGAAGTAGGCGACGGCCTTGCCGTCGGGCGCCGGCACCGCGAGCTCCGAGAAGGAATCGCCCGGTACCGCTCGGGCGATGCGGCGGATGAGACCTCGATCGCCGCGGAGATCCCAGACCAACAGACCGTCCGACGCCGAGTAGAGGGTGGCGTCGTCGGGACTGAAGGCCAGACCTCGCGTGGAGCCGGCGCCTCCATGCAGCTCCTCGATCCGCGTTCCGGCGACCACGTCCCACACGACGACCGTGCCCGCTTCGGTGCCCGCCGCGACCATCGTGCCGTCGTGGGAGAACTCGATCGTGTTGATCTGCTCCGACAACCCTTCCAGGCGTCGCTGCACGGAGAGCGTCGCGGCGTCGAGGAGGACGATGTCCTGAAAGTCCGCCACGGCGAGCGCTGTACCGTCGGGACTGACCTCGAGCAGGTCGGAACGATCGTCAACACCCACGGCTCTCGCGTCGAGCGGAAAGTCCTTCGAATCGAAGCGGCTGACCGGTCGTCGTGTCGTAGATGGTGACGACTCCGCGAGTCGGCGACGAACCGTACGAACCGACGTAGAGGAGGCGACCGTCGGGGCTCAACGCGGACGGCCGGTCACGATGTCAAATCGTCGGATCGGCCGTTCCGGAGCAGCCAGGTCCCAGACGAGGGTCGAGTCGGTCCCGCAGGCAGCACAGCAACCAAGGGAAGCGGCAAGAAAGCGGCCGTCGGCGCTGTAGTCGAGGTCATAGACGACCACGGGCCGATCATCCGGCAGCCCACCGAGCTGGACAGCGGTTTCCTCGAGCGTGACCGGGTCGAGCAGCCGCACCATCCTGGCGGAGTAGTTGTCACTGACCGCCACTGCGAGCTGGCGACCGTCGGGGCGGAAGGCGAGCTTGTCGGTCGACAGCTCCGACGTGGCGATCCGACCGAGGGTGCCGACGTCGTACAGCGTCGTCTCCGGGCCTCCGACCGCGATCCGCCTGCCGTCCGGGCTCACGTCGAGTCCCACGAGTGGCTCCTCAGCGTGCGTCGAGGCGATGAGCGCCGGGCTTCTCGACAGCGCGGCCAGCAGGCTCGCCCGGGTGTCAGGCGAGACGTCGAGTCGAACCGCCTCGACGGCAAGGAGCAGGGCCTGTTCGTTGTCCGATACGTCGAGCGCCAGCGCGGCCAATCGTCGAGCGTCGGCCACGGCGGCCGCATCGTCGGCTCGCTCCGTCTGGCGCCACGCCAGGAGCCCGGCCACGAGGGACGCCGCGAGCAGCACTGCCACGCCGGCAAGCAGCACCCGCAGCCTTCGGTTGATGCGAACCTGGCGCCGCGCCTGGTCCTCGGCGGTGCGCTGCTCGGCATCGGCGAGCGCCTCTCCGGCGTCGAGGAACGCCTGCTCGGTAACGCCGAGGCTCGGTCCGGTGCGGTCGCGCCACTCGAGAGCTTGAGTCAATCGAAGGCCCCGGTACAGCTCGCTGTCGGGCCGATCCATGGCGTCCCAGGTGTCGGCGGCTCCGGCGACGTGGCGCAGGATCCGCTGGCCGTCGATGTCGTCCTCCAGCCAGCCGCGCAGCCGCGGCCAGGCCACAGCGAGGGCCTCGTGCGCAACCTCGACCACGTCGCCGTCACTGGTCACGAGGCGGGCAGCCACCAGCTGTTCGATGAGCTCGTCGTGGACGTCGTCGCTGACGAGGGTGCGCCGCGGCACGCGGCTCCTGACCGGGACCCCGTCCGGAGTGGCGGCGACGAGACGGAGCAGCAGGTCACGCAGCATGGGCTGCTGTTCGGTCGGCAGCCGCTGATACACATCCTCGGCCGACTGGGCCACCGCCCCGCGGATGCCGCCGGTCTCCTGGTAGCCGGCGACGGTGAGGGTCCGGCCCTCACGCTGCAGCCACGTCTGGCGCAGGGCGTGGGAGAGCAGGGGGAGAGCACCGGGTTCTCCCGCGACCTCGCGGACCAGCAGTTCGACGAGTCCCGGCTCCAGGAGCAGACCGGCCTGATGCGCCGGCCCCTCGATGGCGGCGCGCAGGTTGGCCTCGTCCATCGCGCCGAGCAGGTACAAGCCGCGCTCGACGAGTCGGGCGAACGCCGGGTGGGCCGAGAGGTCGGCAAGCCGGTCGGCACGCACCGCCACAACCAGCGGGCATCGTGCGGAGCGATCGGCCAGCAGCCGGAGGAAGCGGGCTTGCTCATCGCTGTCCTCGCACAGCGACAGCGCCTCTTCGCACTGGTCGACCACCAGCACCGTGTTCGCGTCCATCGGTAGCGACGAGAGCGTGTCCACTGGACGAGCGCCAGGCGTCACCACCACGACACGGCGGCCCGCGCGCTGCACGGCAGCCGCGACCCCGGCGCGCACGAGCGAAGACTTGCCACAACCCGACGGCCCGACGACGGCGAGGACCTGGGTCGCAGCCAACCGGCGGACACAATCGGTGATCTCGAGGTCGCGCCCGAAGAACCCCTCGGAATCCCGTACGTCATACGGCACCAGACCGAGGTACGGGCACGTCATGCTGGCCTCGGCGGGCATCGCCTCGACCACCAAGGCCGGGTCCTGGCGCAGGATCGCCTGCTCCATCGCAACCAGCTCGGGCCCCGGATCGAGACCCAACTCCGATGCCAGGACGGATCGTGCCTGGCGTAGCGTCCGCAGCGCCTCTCCCTGGCGCCCGGCGAGGTACTGCGCCAGAGCCAGGAGCGCCCAGCGCCGTTCGCGCAGCGGCGCCTCGGCCACCCGGGACTGAGCCTCCCCGAGCACCTCCCGGTGCCGGCCGCTCTTCAGGCAGGCATCAACTCGGGCTTCCTCGGCGTCCAGGCGTAGCCCGTCCAGCCGAGTCGCCTCGGTCCGCCCCGGCTCCCACTCGGTGAGCTCGATCAACGCCCGCCCTCGCCACAGCGCCAAGGCCTCGCCCAGCACGTGAGCGGCCCGTTCCGGTTCGCCCAACGTCAACAATTCGCCGCCCCGCCTCACCAGCCGCTCGAACCGCTGGGCGTCGATCTCGTCCACCGGAACAACCAGGCGATAACCGTGCGGCGTCGTCTCGATCGCCGCCGCGCCGAGCACCCTGCGCAAGCGCATCACACAACCCGGAACCACTTTGTTCCACGACGCCGGCGGTCGCTCCCCCCAGAGCGCGTCGGCCAGCTGCTCGGAGCTCACCACCTCCCCGGGACGCACCGCCAATGCGGCCAACACGACGCGATCCCGCGGCCCCAACGACACTGCCTCGCCGCCGCCATCGCCGTTGACCACCAGCGGACCCAGCAGCGCGATCCCGGTCGCGCTCATAACGGGAGTCTGCGCTCGGCGTCCCTACCCGTCAACAGCACTGATAACGGGCTGATACCGCGGCGACACCCCGCCGACAACGTGCCGCGCGACAACACACGTGAGGTGCGCTCCACGGAGCACCCGTTGCAGAGGAGGAAGAGATGAGCACCAGCAACACACCCAAGTGGCGCCGAGTGCCGATCCAGCTCGCGGTGGTCGCTGCGGTCGCCACCGGCACCGCAGGCGCCATCGCCGGAGCGGCGATCGCCAACGATGACGACGACCGCGCGAACAAGGTGCTCGCGGCGGACGACGCCACCGACGCTGACCAGACCGAGGCCGTCCCAGTCTGGATCACGGTCCGCGAGCAGCAACGTCTCCGGCAGATCACCGAGAAGATGCCGTCGGGCTGGGCCGTCACCGAGATCATGCGCCGGGCGGCCGAGCAGCCAGTAGGCGACGCGGTCGCCCGCGAGCGCTGGCGTCGAGATGCGGAACGGATGCCGTCGGACTGGCTCGCGACCCAGGTCATGCGCCGGGCCGCCGCGGGGGGTGGCTGACCCCCAGTCTCGAAGCCCGTGCCGCGCCGCGGCCTCGTCCGCGATCGCCGACGTTCGTCAGCGATCGCGGACGAAGCGAGCCGGTTAGGGATTGATCGTCTCGACGTTGATGTTGTTCTCGCAGGCGATCGAGCGGTCGATACCGGGACCGCCGTTGGCGGTCTCGTTTGCCCCCGCCGCGCAGTTCAGCCCGTCGATGCCGGAACCACCGAACAGTTCGTCGACGCCGCCGAAGCCGAGCAGGATGTCGTTGCCCTGGCCGCCACTGAGGATGTCGTTGCCGAAGTCGTTGCCGCCAAGCAGGTCGTCGTCCGAGCCGCCGACGATGCTCTCCACGTCGTTACCGATCGCGTCCTTCTCGTCGCCCACACCGTCGTCGTCGATCCCCCCGATGCTGGCGATGACCGTGTCGGTGCGGTTCTCGTAGGTGACGGTGTCGATGCCGTTGCTGCCGCTGAACAGGTCCGGCCCGAGGCCACCGTCCATCGTGTCGTTGCCGGAACCGCCGGAGAAGCGGTTGGCGGCCGCGCTGCCGAGCAGCCGGTCGGCGCCCGACCCGGTGCTGATGTCCTCCACGTCGCTGCGGACGTTGTCCTGCTCGTTGACCTCGCCGTCGTTGCTCACGTCGTCGAGCGAGACGAGGACCGATGCCGTGCGGCTCGTGTACAAGACCTCGTCGCGATCGGCGCCGCCGATGATCGTGTCAGCGTTCGGCCCGCCGTCGAGGTCGTCGTTGCCGGCGCCGCCGTCGAGCGTGTCGCTGCCCTCCTGGGAGAAGAGGCCGTCGGGTCCGGCGAGGCCGGTCAGCGTGTCGCCGCCCGGGCCACCGAGGAGCCGGTTGGTCACCGTGGCGAGGTTGCTCCCCGTGAGCTGGTCATTACCTTCACCACCCTCGACCTCCTCGACGTCGCTGCGGACGTTGTCGCCCTCGCCCGTCTCACCATCGTTGGCCACGCCGTCGAGGCTGATCCGCAGGTTGAGGTCGCGGCCGGAGTAGTCGGCCATGTCGGTTCCGGCGCCGCCGATCAGGACGTCGGCTTCGTCGGCTCGGCCGCCACCCTGGAGTGTGTCGCGCCCCGACTTGCCGTCGAGCACGTCCTTGCCGGTGTTGCCGTCGAGCTTGTCGGCGCCCGCGCCGGCGGTGAGCTTGTCGTTGCCGATTGCACCCTGGAGCGAGTCGGCGCCGCTGCCGGTCGTGACCGTGTCGTCGCCGGCGCCGGCGCGGACCGTCGTGGCCAACGGCGTGGGGGCGTTGATCACGTCGTTGAGGTCGCCGGAGTCGATCGTGATCGGCGCGCCGAACGCGTCGCAGCGGACCGTGTGGTCGTCGACCGACGTGCAGCCGGGACCGGCGACCACGTCGTCGCCGGTGTCGCGCACGGTGAACGTGACGTTCGTCAGCGCGACGTTGATCACGTTGGCCTTGCCCGCCCGGGCGCGCACCGAAAGCCCGCCGCGGTCTTCGAGCGACTGGACCGTTGTGCCGACGGTTGGGGCCGCTTGGGCGGCCGCGGGTGCGGCTCGCTCGCTGGGCGGTGACTGGGCGGCCGCGTCAGTGACGGCGGCCAGGGCCCCGAAGGCGGGGACGATCATCAGGGCGGCGATCGTCGCCTTGGATCGGGGCGTGCGCGATGGGCGCGACGTAAACATTGGGTGTCTCCTCTGGTTTGCGCGCCCATCCGTTGTTGGGCGGCGCCGGAGTCGCTATTGCAAGCAGAATCCGGGGCGGGGTTCATGAGGACAACATGGAGATCCCGGGGAGATGCTCGTTCAGCTCGCCCGTCGAGTGCCGGCGTCCTCCGGTGTCACGTCGGGGTCCGGTCGAGGATCAGTCGGCGTGCGTCGGCGCGGCAAGGCCCTTCCCGCGAGACCGCCGGACCGGGCCGCGGGCGCGGGTCGTTCATCTAGGTTCAGCTCGTGCCGTCGGCGGATGATCCCTTGTTTGACGGCAGGCGCGTCGAGTTGGTGGCCGTCAATTCGATGCCGCAGCGGTTCACACGCGGCGCGCGGTGCTCGACGACACCTGCAACGTGGACGAGCTATGCCGAGCTCTGTTCGGCGAGCGGACTGAACGAAGGGGGCGCCCACACCGGTGAGCACTGGTTCCGGATTCGGAACAGCGACGGCGTGTACAACGTCCCGACTGAAGGAGCGAGCTGATCCCGTCCGGTTCAGCCAGCGAGGCGGATCGGCGCAGAGAAGACGGGTCAGAGTGGTCACAAGCGTGCCGACCGGCGAACCGCGAGGCCGACGCTCAGCGCGTCCCACCTTGACAGCCGGAGGCGACCGGATCCACATTCACGACCTGCGACGACCAGATGCTGCGATTTCTGCGTGGAGACCGATGTCGCTGGGTGGGCGGCGATCAGGCCCAGATTGCGATGGGCCGTCCACTCGGTCCTGTCGGAGCAGGATCGGGAATCATCAACGCCTGCCCGCGGGTAATCCGCCGTGCGCTCCATGCCGCGACCGTTGCGTCGAGCATGTCGTCGACGGCGGCCCGCAATCCAGCGTCGCCGTGGATGTGATCGAGTGCGAGGCCGGCGCACTCCAACGCCCGTCGTCGCTCACACATCCCCGCCCAGCTCTTCTTCGGTGCCGACGCCGGTGCATCGAGCAGGATCGCGAACGATACCTCGGGATGCACCTCGTACACGGGGAACGGAGCGTGCTCAACCCACATGTCGACCTCGCGAAGCTTCGGAGCGAGCGCAAAGGACTGCTGACTGACGCCAAAGCCGGTCAGTCGCAGAGAGACCGCAGTGGCTTCGGCATGCGTCTCGGCCTCCACGGCAGCGCGAGGCGGCGTGAAGAAGACTGAGTTGCGCCGAGCCCCGAGGCGCGAGCGGGCAGCAAGGTCAGCCTCCCGACGACCTGACTCCCCACGGCGGCAGATGTGCCACTCGACGAGCCTGAAACGATCAACGGGGCGCGCACCGAGCCGCGAACCGCGCCAAGCGCTCCAGGCCCTCGTCGTCTGTGCTGCCGGAGTCAGTCCGATGTGGGACTGGGAGGCCCGCCCCGCAGCGCCCAGACCTCTGCGGCCTCGTCGCCCTCGTAGCGGACCACCTCACACAGGTCCCACGTCATCCGCTGGCCGTCGAACGTTCCGGTCGACCGGGCGAAGGCGACAACGAACGGGCCGTGCTCGACGACCTGCTGCACGTCGTAGTGGATGTCCGCCTGCTGCACGAACTCACTGACGTGCTTCATCACCGTGTCGCGCCCTTCGACCTCGAGGCCCAGACCCGGCGCGTGGAACTTCAGGTCGTCGGCGAAGTCGCTTGCGGCCGCCTCGAAGTCGCGCGCGTTCAGGCCCTCGATGCCCTGCTTGAGTCGATCGCTCCTGCTCATGTGTCCCTCCCTCGAACGAATCGCATCCCCCAAGACTGATCATCGCGCTCGTGCTCGTCCGGTCAAGTAGGTCTCGCCGAGACGCCCCGGCATCGCGTGGCGGCATCGTTAGGCGGAGGACTCGCCGCCCGCGATGGCTCGGTTAACGTGCGGCCCGTGCCTGGGCGTGAGGTCGCACTGTTGCTGACCGACGTCGAGGGATCGACCCCGCTTCTCGTCCGGCATGGTCAGGACGGTGTCGCCGCCTTGGGTCGGGTCGCCGAGCTCGTGTCGTCGGCGGCCACCGCGCACGGCGGGGAGGTCTCGCGGTTGCAGGGTGAGGGCGACAGCGCGGTCGTGCTGTTCGACTCGGCGGCCCTGGCGGTCGCCGCCGCGCTCGACGTGAACAGGCGGATGGCCGCGGAGCGGTGGCCGGGTGGGCGGAGCGTGGCCATGCGCAGCGGTGTTCATGTCGGCGCGGTCACGGCGTCGGACGAAGGCGTCATCGGTCTCGAGGTGCATCGCTGCGCCCGTGTACGGGCGTTGGCCGGGGGAGGTGAGGTGTTCCTGTCGGATGCGGCCTCGCGCGATGTCGCCGGGCGGCTTCCGTCGGCGGCGTCGGTGGAGGATGCCGGGATCGTGCTGTTGCGCGGGTTCGTTCAGCCCGAGCGTGTCTGGCGGCTCGTGCACCCAGTGCTGCGACGGCGCCACGGTGAGGTCGGCGGCTCTGGCGTGCTTCCCGGCGCCTTTCCCACGTGGAGAACCTCGATGGTCGGACGCGACGACGACATTGCTGCGATCGCCGCTCGTCTACGGCCCGGCGCAGTGATCACACTCGTTGGCCCCGGCGGTGTCGGCAAGACCCGTCTCGCGTCAGCGGTCGCCGCGCACCAGTCGGACGCGGCGTGCTTCGTCGACCTGACGGTTGCGACGAGCGAGGGCGACGTCGATGCGGTCGTCGCGGCGGCGGTCAGCGCCGACGCGTCCGCCGCGCCACGAACGGCGATCGAGGTTGCCCTGGCTGCGGAGCCGACGGTCGTCGTGCTGGACAACTGCGAGCACGTCATCGACGCCGCGTCGTCGATCGCCGAGCACCTTGCCGTGCAGTGCGGCGCCACGGTTCTCGCCACCAGCCGGGCGGCGCTGCGGGTGCCGAACGAGGACGTCGTCCACGTCGCCCCGCTCTCGACCGGGCGAGGCAGCGTGGCCAGCGAGCTGTTCCTCGATCGCGCCCGTGCCGTACGGACCGACGTGGCTGCCGATGACAGCGTGCTCGACGAGGTCGGAGCGGTGACGGAGCTCCTCGATGGCGTGCCGCTCGCCATCGAACTGGCCGCAGCGCGCGTGTGTCGACGTTCTCGATCGGCGAGATCGGTCGTCTGCTGCGACAGGACGCCGCCGGGCTGGCGGGACGGCCGCCACCGTGGTCCTTCGCGCCACCGTTCCCTCCGTGCGGCGATCCTGTGGAGCGTCGGGCTCCTCCATGACACGGAGCGCGCCGTGCTGTGCCGGCTCTCCGTGCTCCCGGGAAGCTTCCGGCTGGGCACGGCCACCGCTGTGGCGGGCACAGGTGACGATGCGGAGCGGGAGGTCGCCGATGCGGTGCACACGCTGACCGAGCAGTCGCTCGTCTCCACCGAGCACCGGGAGGGACCGACGCGTTACCGATTGCTCGAGATGGTGCGGGCGGTGGGCCAGGAGGGCCTCACCGCCGGCGAGCGCCACGAGGTGCTCGATCGCCTCGTCCGGTACTGCATCGGCGAGCTGGGCCGGCTCGACGGTCAGGACCTCCCGGCGGCGGGGATCGGGGACGAGATCATCCAGGACAGTGCGCTGTACACAACCGCCGCCGAGCATGCGTTGGCCACGCAACAGACCGAGCTCGGGTTCCGCCTCGTGCACGACTTGTTCATCGTCTGGCAGGGCGAGGCTCAGCGCGTGGCCCTCGACCGGTGGATGACCGCCCTCGTCGCCCAGATGACGTCGCCGAGCCCGGAGCGCAGCATGGTGCTGCGCCGCCAGGCGATCATCGCCAGTGCGTACCGCGGGGACGACGAGGAAGCTCAGCGGCTACTCGACGCGGCGGAGGCCGACGCCATTGCTGTCGGCGACCGGCGACTGCTCGGCCGGGTGCGTTCCACCCGAGCTGGTATCGATCTCGACGTCGGCCGGCTCGACGGGCTGGAACGACGCGGCTGTCCGACGCGATCAGCGCTGCTCGAGGAGAGTGATGACGAGTATGCGGTCGACGCGCTCGGGGCGCTGGCGGCCCTGCATTCCCTGCGGGGCCGGTTCGACGAGGCCGAGCGCCTCTCCCAACGGGCCCGGCCTCTCGATGAACCCACACTGGTTCCGGCGGTTGCAGATCGAGTACGAACGGACGTGGACTGCGCTGATGACGGGAAGAGTCGACGCCGCCGCCGCCCGTGCCGCCGAGACGCTCGAGTCGGCCCAACAGACAGGGAACACCGACCTCGTCGCGCAAAGCATCGAAGTCGCCGCTCATGCCCGCTCGCGAGGGGAGACGCGGACGTTGCCCATGCGCTCTTCGTGCGCATGCTCGCTTTCGCCCGCGAGCACGAACTGCCACGCATCTCGGAGGCGCTCAGCGGACTGGCGATCGTCGCCGTCGTCCGCGGAGATCTGAGCACCGCCGGCGCCGCCCGCGACGAGCTACGCAGTCGCCAGCACTCTGACGACAGCGACGGGCTGCGCGCGTACCGTCGACTCGCCTGCGCGTTCGTCGATCAAGCCCACGGCGACACCCTGCTGGCGGCATCGGAGGCGACCGACGTCGTCGCAGTCGCCGATCGCCTCCGGTATCGCTACATCAAGGTGCTCGCCACGGAGCTGCTCGCGGCCGCGGTAGCCGTCGATGACCCCGCCCGCGCCCGCGGGCTGCTGGCCGCCGCCAGCGATGAGCGCACCGCGATCGGCGCCACGCCGTGGCCGCTCGAGCCGTACCGCGACGCTGCCCTTCGCGCCGTGAACGCGAGCTCGTCACGATGATGCCTGCCTGTCACCGGTGACGCAGCGGCAGCTCCCGGCGGTGGGATGCGGCGAGGCCGGCCAGGCGGTCGCGATCGACCCGCTCGGCTGGCACGACCCTCACCTTGGCCCGCGTCCGCGCGGTCAGGGTCGCGGTCCGGCGGCCGCCCTGTAGCACCGCCCGCTCGCCGAGCACCGTCCCCGGGCCCAGCTCGACGACCTCGGCGCCGTCGACGCTCACCACGAGTACGCCGTCGACGATGATGTAGAGCTCGTCGCCGGGATCGCCCTGGCGGGTCAGTACCTCGCCGGCCTGCAGCCGGCGGACGGCCGGGCGAGGCGTGTCGCGCAACAGCATCTCGGCCAGCTCCCGCTCCAGCGCCGACTCGACCGCGGTGACAAAGGCCGGCGAGTCCTCGTCGCCCCACGGCGTGTGAATGCCGATCGCCGATCCTGCCCAGCCCTTCCAGTCCGTGATCGCGCTCGTCGCGTCGAGGTGACCGTCCGCGTCGTAGACCCAGTGGCGCGGGAACGGCGAAGCGCCGGCCAGCTGTCCGTCGACCCGCCCGTCGGCGTGCAGCGTGAGCTCGAGCGTCGTCCAGGCGACCGGCGCGTGGAAGCGCACGAACGGCGGCCGACGTGTCGCTTTCGCGATGTTCGACGCGGTCCGTCCGCCCCAGGTCTGGTGGAAGCGCACCCAGCCCGTTCCGACCACCGGCTCGTCCCGACGAGCTGGCATGGGGATGGTTCCGATCGCCATCTCGACCCCCTCCCGCACCGTGCGGTCGGCGAGCCGCCCGCTTCCCTGCTCGCCATAGCGCCGGACCTCACCGTCGTCGTCGAACTCGGCGAAACCCCACAGGTGGTTGGCGAAGCGGTACCGGTCCACCAGCGCGTCGAGCGTGGCATCGATGTCCGGGCCGAGGTCAGCCGGCGGAGCGGGGTCGGCGCGCGACGTCCCCAGCCGGAACCCGGCCCTCGCATCTCGTTCAACCGCTTCCGCCGGGATCCACGAGATCGTGGTGACGGATCCTTCGACGCGCACATCGCTCCCCTCATCGCTCGCCGTCGAGTGACGTCAGCCCGCGATGTTGCCCGCGGCGGCGGGCCGCGCGCCACCCCTCGGACCGACCTGACCCTGCGCGCGCTTTGGTCGACCGGCGAGCCTGACCGGCAAGCAGAACCGGAGGGTGCTGACCTGTGGTGCTGCTCGCGACGAGAATGCTCATCGTCACCGAAGCGATCGCCGGGTTACGGAGGGGGCGGGCATCGATGCGTCGGACGGCTTGTACTGCGTTCACAGGCTGACGGTTGGCGCACAGGGAAGACCTCGGTCGCTGATGTGAACACGCCAGAGGCCGTGGCTGGTCCCGATGCGAGGTCCGACTTGCCACGGCGCGTCGGGTGGGTCGGGGTCGCTGTGATGACGGTCATTGTCGGGGCGACTTGGTTCCCGGCACTCGCCGCGCCGTTCGGGGACCATCATGACGGCCGGGTCTGGGCTCGCTTCGCCCTCGGGTTGCGCAACTTCCATGAGGAGGGACTCGTCGCGTCGTCCCTGGCGACCGACCTGGCGCCGTATGGGGGGCCCTATGCCCATCATCCGCCGCTTCTCACTGCGCTGGCTGTCGTTGTTGACGCCCTGCCTGGAGACGGGCGCGTACGTGGTGCGGCTAGCTCCGTACCTGCTCGGGCTGATGGCGATTCCGGCCGGTGCCGCCCTGTTGCGGGTGCTGGGCATTCGATGGGTGCCGACGCTCGTGTCGCTCGGTCTGATGGTCGTCACCGGGTACTTCTGGGTGTTCGCGCGGCTGATGTTCGACCTCGGCACGCTCCTGGCGATGACGGCCGCCATCGCCTACGTGCGCGGCCGTCCGAATCCACGTCCGTGGGCGATCGTGGCGGCGGTCGCGACCAGCCTGGTGGCCACGGTCGGATCGTGGCCCGGGATCGCCTGGGCGGCCGTGCTCGGACTGTGGTTGCTCACCGGTCGACGGGACCGGGTAACAATCGCCGTCGGCGCGGCCATGGCGGTCGGCGTCATCCTCAGCGCCTCGTTCATGTTGGGAGTGCAAGGCATCGACCGCTTGGTCCGCCAGACCGAAGAGCGCACGACTGGTGGCGACTACGGGGCGGCCGACTTCTTCGCCCGTGAGTGGACCTACGTCCGCCAACTCCTGCCCCGTCGCTACCTGGCCCTTCTTCCGGTGGGCCTCGTGGCTGGCGTGATCGACCGGCGGACCCGGTTCCTGGTTGTCGCGTCGACAGTGATGACCATCGCCTGGGTCCTGGGACTCAACAACGGCGCCTACATCCACGACTACTGGGGTTACCTCGTGCTGGTCCCCGGACTGATCGGGATGGGCGCGCTTCTCGACCGGATCTGGGCGGCGGTCCCTCGCTGGCGCGTGGCCAGGGCGATCGCGGCGATCGCGGTCGGAGCGCTGTTGGCGATCGCGTTCATACGCATCGTCACTGGCCCGATCGGACAGGACTACATCGAGCGGCCGCTGGACGCCGGGGTGCTCGTCACCGAAAACCCGCCGCCCCCCGGACAGCAACGGGCCTGGCACATCGGGATGGAGACCCCCCGCTGGCTCGCCTACCACTGGCAACGCCCGCCCGCACCCCTCACTGCCTCCCTCGCGCGCCGCTCACCGCGCGACGACATCGTCCTCGTCCACGCCGATCGGCTTCCCGACTGGCTGCCAGCCGCGGTGCTCGACGACGCCGTCGCCACGAAGGGCCGCTACGCCCTCCTACAAATGGCGGACATCCGCGCCGCCATCGAGCCCGGCTAGAGGCACCGTGCCCTAAACGTCACCCAGAGACACGGTCGGATCGCGTGCGCCAACACCGCATCCCCGCAATCTGGTGGTCAGGCGGCAGCCAGGACCTCTCCAGATTCGGGAGTGAAGATCGCCACCTCTTGAAGGCTCGAGATGCCGGCCCACGCCGGGCGGTCGCCGTCGACGAGGTCGAGCAGGACAAGATCATCGTCGGTCATCAGCATCACGACTGCCGTGTGACGCTGGTCATGCATGGTGAACTCGATGACGTCCCCTGCCGTCATGGTCCGCTCGATCTGGTTCATCGCATCCCTCGGTTCGCTCGCTGCCCGTTCATCCTGGACGATCGTCACCCGGCGCGCTTGAAGACGGCGTGGAGTTTCCTGGAGATCAGCCACTGTCGATCCTCCATCGAGGGCTCCTGACCCGCCGCGCGGGGCTCTTTACCCGTCGCCGCCACTTGCGCAGGGCGGGAAGTGTCGCTCAAAGGGTCTTCCTCATGTGGATGTCCTCGGGCTCGAGCTCGACGAGCTCGGGCAGCGGCTGGGCCATGAGCTCGTAGCCGCGTCCCAGGTAGAAGCGCACCGTGTTCTCCGAGGGCGTCGCGGAGACGACCATCTCGGTGTCACCGGCGCCACGGGCGATCAGCTCGAGGTCGTCGCACAGACGGCTGCCAATGCCCGCGGCGCGGAACGGCTCGCTGACGTGAAGGAAGGCGAGCTGGGCGATCGCGGGGCGGAGGTGCGCCACCACCGCGCCGATCCCAACCAGCTGTCCGCCCGAGAAGGCACCGAGCGCGATCCCGCCCGCGGTGCTGTAGTGCTCGAGCGCGTGCCGCTGTGCCTCGACGGAGTGCTCGCCGTGCCCGTCGGGGTCCCAGGCTGACGCACTCCAGTTCCCGCGCCGTTCTACGAGTTCGGTGCCGCGCTGTTCGTAGAGGACATCGATGCGCTCGGTACGGTCGATCTCGCCGACACGCGAAAGCTCCGTGCGCGCGAGCCGACGGATCTCGAGGGATGTCTCCACCGCGCCACCGCCTCGTTGGGACGTTGTCCGCTCAGTCGGTCGGGGACCGAGGAGGTCCCATCGGTTGCCTGCGATGTCGAGGAACACGGCGAATCGTCCGTACGGCTCGTCCCGCGGTGACGTGACGAACCTCACACCTGCGGACGCCAGCCGGTCGAAGGTGCGATCGAAGTCGTCCACCCGCAAGAAGAATCCGACCCTGCCTGCCACTTGGTTGCCCACCGCGGCACGTTGGTGGTCACCGTCGGCGCGAGCAACGAGGATGCCCGTCTGGGCGCCGGGTGGTCGAACGACGACCCACCGCTTCGGGCGCCCGTCGTTGGTTGTTGCCGGGGTGTCTTCAGCCAATTCGAAGCCCAATGTGTCGACGAAGAAGTCGATCGCCCGGTCGTAGTCGTCGACGACGATGGTCACGAGCTCGAGGAACACTTGGTCGAGCGTAGGAGGCTGCCGCAATCTCGCCAGCGGGATACGAACGTGCCGTTCAGTGCGCGCGCCGGCGGGTGGACAGCGGCGTTCGGGCGCGAGATTCGGTGCGCGGCGCTGAGCTAGGGGCGATCGCACGATTGTGGCGTTTCGCTTCGGTGGCTCGACTACCCGGTCGGCTCGAGGCGATGCGCGATCTGGTACACGTTGCCGAATCGATCCTGCACCATCCCTCGACGATCGCCGTACGGGGTGTCACTCGGCGGCTCCAGAGCGGTCGCGCCGGCCTCGAGCGCGCGGCGGTACGTGCTGTCGACGTCGTCGACGTAGACGTAGAGGAACGCAGGAAAGGGCTCCCGGGGTTCCGTCGAGCTCACCATGACGAGCGAGTCACCGATCCGGATCTCGGCGGGTCGGTCGCCAGCAACCTCGCCGGACGCATCGAATACCGAACGCAGGAACTCGACCTGCGCCTGTGGATCGGCGACGAACATGCGGGGCGTCACCGACCTGAAGCCGATCGGAGGCTCGTTCGTCATCGCCCTACTCTGCCACCGTGGTCCCGTCGGGGCACCGGGCGATGGGGCGCGTCGTTCGGTGCGTGGTGTTCGGCGCCTGCCTGTGAGCGGTGGGCGTCGGGTCGGTGACCGGGTGTCGGGCATCGGGGCCCGTGCGAGACTCTCGAAGGTGGTCTGGGACGAGGTTGGTGATGGGTGCTTTCGACGCCGCTACCGGACCTTCGACTTGAACATCGGCGTCGTTCGGGGCAGTGATGCGCTGCTCGTTGTGGACACCCGGGCGGACCTGCGCCAGGCCGACGAACTGCTCGACGACTTGCGCTGGTTCGGTCGACCGGTCCGATGGGTTGTCAACAGTCACTGGCATTTCGACCACGTGTTCGGCAACCAGCGGTTCGTCGAGCGGGCCCGCGGGGATATCGCCCGCGCTGAGGCCGTCGACGTATCGGCCGACCTCGAGCTGTGGGGGCACGCCGATCTTCCGGCGATGCTGCTCGACAGCGAAGCCGAACTGAGAGCCACGTTGCGGGACTTCTACGGTGACGATGCCGGTGACGAGTTCGACCAAGTGTCGTTGACCCCACCTGAGTGCCTGGTGGTCGATGACCACCTGCTCGACCTCGGCGACCGGGGGGTGAAGCTGACCCACTTCGGGCGCGGCCACACCGGCAACGACCTCGCCGTTGCGGTCGTCGACGGCGACGTCGTGTTCGCCGGGGATCTGCTCGAGCAGTCGGGACCGCCCGCGTACGGCGACGACTGCTACCCGTTGGCGTGGCCGACAACCGTCGAAGCCCTGATCGGCGTCGACGCGTCGACCTTCATACCCGGGCACGGAGACGTGATGACGGTGACCGAAGCCATCCAGCAGTCGCACTGCATCGCCAGCGTGGCGGAACTCATCCGCGAGCTGCACGCCGCCGGTATCTCGTCCGAAGACGCACTCAACGAAGGCGGCGAGAGGTGGCCATACCCACCCGACACGCTCGTCCACGCCATCGAACGTGGCTACACAGCACTCAGCTGAACGCCGCGAACTACATGCCGTCCGGGCGTCAGCTGAACTAGATCGACGTTCCCTCGGGGTTGGGTCGGCCCAGAGATAGAGGATCCTCCGCGGACGCCGAGGGTGTCGGAGTGATTTTCCGCCGCCGAGCGTTGCTCCTGTCATGCGCAGCCAGGAACAGCCAGGAGTCCGTTTGCTGACGGTGTGCGGCAGTCTGCAACAACGGTCGGCGAACCGTGCCGCGTTGGAGATTGCGTCGTCGGTCGCACGTGCGCAGGGAGCGATCGTCGACGACTTCGACCGGCTGGTCGAGATCCCAGCGTTCGATGCCGACCGCGACGACGAGCGCATCGACGTCATCGACGACTGGCGGCAACGGGTCAACGCTGCCGACGTCGTACTGGTGGCGACCCCCGAGTACGCGGGTGGCATCGCCGGTGCCCTCAAGAACGCCTTCGACTGGCTCGTCGGGTCGGGCACGATGTACCGCAAGCCCGTGGCCTTGATCAGTGCAGGGACATCGGGTGGACCGCATGCCCGCCAGACGACGGCGCAGACGCTCACCTGGCAGGGGGCCTACGTCGTTGCCGAGCTGGGCATCGCCGCGCCCCGCACCAAGTCCGACGACGCCGGGCGCGTCACCGACGGTCCCACCTTGGCGGCGATCTCCTCGCTGGCTGAAGTACTGCTCGGCGCCGCCGCGACGCCTTCCCGGGAGTTGGTCGAACTCGCCAGCCACGTCGTCAGCTCGCTCGGCGTCGGCACTGACCACATCGCCCCGGCCGGCTGACCGTATCCCTCGGTGCACTCCCGCAGGGGTGCCGTGGCACCCCCGACTACGGCGTGAGCGTTCCGGTCCAGGCGTTGATGCGGCGGGCGAGCTCATCGAGCGGTGTCATGCCGCCGTGAAGGATCGTGCCGTGGAAGCTCGGAATGGAGAATCGGTCACCGAGGCGGCGGGCGGCGTCGGCTCGTAAACGGTCGATTTCGAGGCGGCCGATCATGTAGGCGGCGGCTTGACCGGGGTCGGCGATGTAGCGATCGACCTCGGTTTCGACGTTGCTGCGGACGAGCGCGGTGTGGTCGTAGAGAAAGTCGATCGCTCTCTGTCGGGTCCATCCCTTGGCGTGGATGCCGGTGTCGACGACGAGCCGGCTCGCTCGCAGAGAGTCCAAGGTGAGCATGCCGACGCGCTGCAACGGCGTGGCGTACAGCCCCATCTCGTCGGCGAGGCGTTCGGCATACAGTCCCCACCCTTCGCCGTAGGCGGTGACCTCGAGCTGACCGAGGACCGGGTGCAGGTCGAGCTCCTGGGCGAGGGCAAGCTGGAGGTGATGGCCGGGGATCGCCTCGTGGAACGTCGTCGGGGCGAGCGCGAAGCGTGTCCACCGGCTCGGATCGGTGGCGTCGAAGTAGAACGTGCCGTTGCGGCTCCCGTCGGGCGACGGCGCGGTGTAGTACGCCATCCCGCCAGCCTCGACGGCGACGACGTCGCACTCGGCGCGGGGGAGTCGGCCGAACCAACGAGGCGCCTCGAGCCGGGCCCGATCGAGCATCGAGTGGACGTCTTGGATGATCTCGTCCGTCGCCTCGTACTGCAAGCTCGGGTCGGTGCGGAGCCGGTCACGCATCAGCGCCGGGTCATCGAGGCCGAGCACAGGGCCGCCGACGTGCCGGTACTCGTCATCGAGGCGGGCCAGCTGGGCGAGGCCAAGCTCGTGAACCGCGTCGGATCCGTGGGAGGTCGACGTCGCCGCCCACAACAGCTCCTCGTACGCCGTGGCGCCATTGGGGAGGTGGCACAGGCCCGGCTCTTCATCGGAGGGCGCACCCGGGAGAACCTCGTCGCTCAGCACGTCGCGAAGCTGGGCCACCGCCGGTCGGACCACGTGACGGACGACGGCGATCACCTCGTTGCGCCAAGTGTCCACCTCCGCTTCGGTGAACTCGGACGGCGGTTCCTGCCCGACGAGCGGATCACGGGACACGCTGGTGCCGAGCAGCCGGTCGTAGTCGGCGATCGCCGTGGCGACACCGCGCCCGGTCGGGGTCTGGCCCACGGCCAGTCCGCCGCGGAGCCCGTCCACCCACCCGTCGATGAAGGCTGGGATGCCGTTGAGCTTGGCGAGGTAGCCCTCACCGTGACGTCCGGTCACGAGGCTGTAGCCCGGCACCAGCACTGACAGAAACGCCGCGAAGTTGAACGGTCCACTCACCAGGCCGCGGTTGCGCATCCACGGCAACAACGACGCCGTCGCCGCTGCGCTGAACGACACCGCTGCCAGCAACGAGACGTCCTGATCATGGGTGTCAACGCCCGGAGATCGTTGCGCCCGCTCGCCGAACTCGCCGAGCCTCCGGACTCGCTCAGCCACCCCCGACCCGCTCAGGTCCTCCCATCTCTCGATCTCGTCCACGTCGCCGCGATCGATGTTCCACAACTGCGCCGTGTCCCGGTAGTACGCCCAGTACTCGTCCGCCAACACGCGAGCCGCCGACACGGATGAACTGTATGCCCAACGCCCGGGCGCCGACGTGCCGATCCGTGCGCGCCGGGTGTGACCCAGCAGCTGTTCGTACAGCTCTGTCGAGGGGCGTTCAGGACGAGCTGCCGAGCGAGGCCGGGTCTCGCACCGGCGAGGATTGGGGGGTGATCTTCGAACCCGAGCTGGTCCGCCGCATCGAGTCCTCGTCGGCTCGCGTCACGATGGCGACGGCCGCTGCGTTCGTCGACCGCGCTGGGCGTGGTCCAGCTCGCGCGGTCGCGTTTGGGAGCGGCGCACTCGCCGCGTTCGGTCCGGGTCGCTACGTCAACCGTGCCGTCGGCGTGTCGCTCGACGACCTCGACGACGATCAGCTCGACGAGCTCGAGTCCTTCTTCACCGCGGCCGAGGTGCCGCCGTCGCTCGAAGTCGCATCGTGGGCGCCGGCGACCCTCCTGGCGCGGCTGGCGACGCGGGGATACACGGTCTCGTGGTTCCGCAACGTGTACGTGGCGACGCTCGAGGACCGGCCGCCTCCTTTCCATCCCGCGATGACCATCGACGAGGTCACCGACGACACGCTCGAGGAGTGGCTGGCGGTGCTGCGCATCGGCAACGACATGACGACCCCCGAGGCGGCCGCGATCAGCGACGAATGGGCCCACGCCTCCCGCGGTGTCGCCGGCGCCACCGATTACCTCGCCGATCTCGACGGAACGGCTGTGGGCTGCGGGTCAGTGATCCCGGAGTCCGGCATCGGTTGGCTCGGCGGGGCCACGACCGTGCCGGCCTATCGGCGGCGTGGCGTGCAGGGCGCGCTCGTCCGGCGGCGCATGACGAGCGGCGTACGAGTCGGGATGCGACCTCGCAGTCGTCACCGCAGTGCCCTCCGGTGACTCGGCGCGTAACGTCGCCCGGCTCGGCTTCACGCTCGCCTACTGCCAGGCAGTCTTGACCAAGACGGCGAGGTGAACGTGCGGCCGCCGGCGTCGTGTCGACGTGTCGGCGGCGGAGCCAGGGTCGGCCGAGTGCGACGAAGTGCCGAGCTGCGCGCGCTTGCGGTTGGCCGCGTTCTGCCAGCACGCAAGCTACGCGCAAGGCTTGACGTGTTGGCCCTTGGCCGTCACGGCGCGATAAGTGAGCCCGGAGCGACGACTCAAGTGTCCATCGATGGGAGGTCGCCGTGTCGCCTCTCTCACAGGTCCTGCTTGGTGCCGTCACCTCCGCGGGACGCCCGGACTCACGATGCGGGGAGCGCACATGAAACGAAGACTGGTTGTGATGGTGCTCGTCGCTGCCGTGGTTGTTGTCAGTACCCCGCTGGCTTCCGTGAGCGCAGGGGGCAACGTTGCCCCACCGGGCTCACGATCGCACGGCCTGAGTTATGCCGAGCGGGCGGCGGCCTGGTGGCGGTGGGCGATCGCTCTTCCGGCCAGCGGTCACCCCTTGGTCTCCGAGGGGAACGTTGACTGCAGCGTCGGGCAGTCGGGCCACGTGTGGTATCTGGCCGGCGCCTTCGCCCCCGCCCCTCCGGCTCGCGCAACGGAACGGACGTGTGACATCCCGTCCGGGACGGCGCTGTTCCTTCCCCTCGTCAACGTGGATTGCTCCACGCTCGAAGCGGATCCGTTCTTCGGTGCCAATGAGGCTGAACTGCGAGCCTGCGTCCGTCGGTTCGGCTTCACCGATCTCCATGCCTCCGTCGATGGCGTAGAATCGCCAATCTCAACCGCTTCTTGGTCGAGTCACCGCTGTTCAGCGTGGTGCCACCAGTTGGAGGAAACATCCTCAACGTTCCCGGCGGGACCGAGGGAGACTTCGTGGCCCGCGGAGTGCACGTCCTGTTGCGACCGCTACCGGTTGGCACCCACACGGTTGCGTTCGGAGGCACCATCACGCTGGGCGAAGATGCGTTCCTGCTCGACGTCACCTATCACCTGACGGTCGTACCGCGAGGTCGCTTTCCGACAGGTTGACGACGAGGGGCGCGTGGTTCGGCGCACGTCAGCAGGCTGAGGTGCATGCCGCGCGTCGGTGACTACTTCCAACGGCTGATGAACTCCACGGTCGCGGTGTTGACCACCTCAGGATCCGAGGCGCTCAGGAAGTGCTGACCTTCTTCGATGACTCGCAGCTCGGCGTTTGCCGAGTTGACGAACCGGCCGATCTCATCCTCGGCGTTGCGCACCGAGTACACCCGGTCGGCTGTGCCGTGCAACCACAGCACCGGACACCTCACCTTGTCGAGCCGACCGTGCAGACCGTCGCGGTCGCGCAGGTTGACGCTGATCGTGCGAAGGCGCTCGCGTCCGGCATCGCCGGTGTAGTTCCGCTGGTGTTCGGTGTGCCAGAACGACCGAGTCTCTGAGTCGACATTCTCGCCAAGTCCCTCCGCAAGCACCGCGTCGACCAACTCGGTCGGTATCACCCAGTCATCACCGACGGGCTCGGCCAGCGCATCGATCGCGGGCGTACAGAACTCGACACCGTCCCAGCAGCCGAGGTCGCGGCTGCGCTGGCTCTCGTAGTCCATCGACGTGCCGAGCGGAATGATGCCCTTCACCGTGTCCGGCGCCAGCATCGCCATGCGTGCGGCGATCCAACCACCCTGCGAGGTCCCCAGCACGAATGCGCTGGGGATGTCGAGCGCCTCGAGAACCTGCAGGTTCGCGATCGAACTGTCCCAGTACGTGAAGTCGGCGTACGTGGCGCGAGTCTCGCCGTGCCCGTAGGGCTCGACGGCAAGCAGGTTGACCGTCTTGTTCAGCTGCTCATCGACGAACTGCGGCCGATACAACTCGACCGAGGTGCTGAACGAATTCACCATGACCAGCGTGGGCAGATCAGGGTTGTAGGACCGTCCGAACTTGTAGCCGATGGTTGACGAACCCAGGTGCGGGACGGTGACCGTTTGCGTTTCGTTGCCCATGCGACCCTCCTGTCGGCGCGACGTCTGACGCGAATCGACCGTACCGCCGAGCCGTCCGCTCCGATGACGACATGCCGTTCTCCGCGAGGCCGGTCCGCGTGCTACAAGCCCATGACGTACGGTTCTCGCCGACATTGGATGATGGAGGGAGGTCCAACATGGGGTCGATGGCGGACACCGCGACGCAGTTCTTCCAGGCCTGCGAGACGGGGAAGGGCTGGGAGGGGTGCAGCGAGTACTGCACAGACGATGCGACCTTCTCCGCTCAGGCCGAGCCCTTGGCGGACGTCAAGGACCTCAAGGGCTACACCGAGTGGATGAAGGGGCTGATGGCGCTCATGCCCGACGGGTCCTACGACCTCAAGGCCTTCGCCGCCGACGACGAACGCGACAGCGTTGTCGCCTATGCCGTGTTCTCGGGGACCCACACCGGCGAAGGTGGGCCCGTCGCCCCGACGGGCAAGACCGTCAGTAGCGACTACGTGTACGTGATGAAGTTCGACGGGGACAAGATCGGGCACATGACCAAGATCTGGCACTCGGGCATCGCCCTGCAGCAGCTCGGCTGGGCCTGAGCCGCACGCAGCGCGCTGCTCGCTCAGTGCGACTGGAGGTCGCCGCTCCGATCCATCGCGTCTGTCACTGCCGATGTGCAGTACGGGTCGTGGTGCGGCGCCGTGCGGACGCCCCGCCTGACGCCGACCAAGCATTGACGCGGCGTGACCTGCGTCCTACCGTCGACATGCTGGGGAATCAGCTGGGAGGTGCGTCGTGAACGGAGTGCACGACCTCGGGGGCACCGACGGCCTCGGCCCGGTGATCGTCGAAGAGGACGAACCGGTGTGGCACGCCGAGTGGGAGAAGGCCGCGTTCGGCATGTTCCCGTTCAACTTCGCGGCCGGGTTCTTCGGCGTCGACCAGTTCCGCTACGGCATCGAGCAGATGCACCCGGCCGAGTACCTGGCGTCCCGCTACTACGAGCACTGGGTGCACACGGCCGAGCACTACATGACCGCGGCGGGAGCCGTCGACCCCGACGAGATCGAGCGACGCACGGCCCACTACCTCGAGCACCCCGACGAGCCGCTCCCCGACACCAAGAACCCCGAGCTGTTGGCGTTCGTCGACGCCGCCGTGAAGAGCGGCGTCGATCCCCGCCGGAAGTCCGACGCCGTGGCCAAGTACTCCGTCGGCGACCGTGTCCGTGTGACCGACGACAGCCCGATCGGGCACACCCGCAAGGCGCGCTACATCCGCGGCAAGACGGGCGAGGTCGTGACCGCCCACGGCACGTTCATCTACCCCGACAGCGCCGGCAACGGCCACGGTGACGACCCACAGCACGTGTACACGATCCGCTTCGACGCCGCCCACCTGTGGGGGGACGGCATCGGTGACCCGAACGCGTCCGTCTACGTCGACGCGTGGGAGCCCTACCTCGAGCCCGCAGGAGGTGCACGATGACGAGCACCCAGAGCCCACCACCGGTCTCGGGATCGTTCCCGCGCACGGAGCAGGAGATCGCCGCCCGGGTGAAGGCGATCGAGTCGATCATGATCGAGAAGGGCATCGTGACGACCGAAGCCGTCGACCGGTTCGCCGAGATCTACGAGCACGAGGTCGGCCCGCAGCTCGGTGCCGCGGTCGTGGCCAAGGCCTGGAGCGACGACGCCTTCCGCGAGCGGCTGGTGGCCAACGCCACTGAGGCGTGCGCCGAGCTGGGGATCGGTGGACTGCAGGGCGAGGACATGATCGTCGTCGAGGACACCGACACGGTGCACAACGTCATCGTGTGCACGCTGTGCTCGTGCTACCCGTGGCCGGTGCTCGGGCTGCCGCCGAACTGGTACAAGTACCCGGCCTACCGGTCGCGCCTGGTCCGCGAGCCGCGGGCCGTGCTGCGTGACGACTTCGGCTACGACGTGCCGGACTCGGTCGAGATCCGGGTGTGGGACTCCAGCGCCGAGCTGCGCTACTGGGTCCTCCCGCAGCGCCCGGCCGGCACCGACGGGATGACCGAGGCCGAGCTGGCGACGCTCGTGACGCGTGACTCGATGATCGGCGTCGGTCGCCCGTCCAGCCCGGGAACCTGACGCGTGAGATCGGACACCAGCCAGATCGGCGACGCCCGGCGGCGTGTCGAGCAGCTGCTCGTCGACCTGCCGGGCGACGGTGACCAACTCAGCTTCGAGCACCCGTGGGAGCTGCGCGCGTTCGCCCTGGCGGTCGCCGCCCACCACAACGGGTACTACGACTGGTCCGAGTTCCAGCTCGCGCTGATCGGATCGATCCGCCGCTGGGAGGGCGACGAGGAGCAGGCGCCGTGGCGCTACTACGAACGGTGGCTCGAGGCGCTGGAGACCGTTCTGTCCGGGACCGGCGTGCTCGAAGGTTCCGAGCTCGACGATCTCGCCGACATCGTCATGACCACGCCTCGCGACGCCGACCACCAGCACGCCCGGCGTGAGCCGGTCGCCGTCGATGTGGCCCACTGAACCCGGTCCGTAACCAACCAGGAGGAGCCCATGGCCTCGACCGTCGTCACCCGGCCCGCCGCAGCCGGCGGCGATCCCCGTCCGTCACCTCGCCCCGTACGCCGTCTTCTTCGGCGCCATGATGTTCGTGCTGCTGTACTTCGTCGGCTCCGAGCAGGGTGCCTTGTCGTTGATCGGCGGCAACGCCATCCACGAGTTCATCCACGACGGCCGCCACCTGCTCGCGTTCCCCTGTCACTGACGCCGTGTCGGGGATCGTCCGCGCCCTGTTGATCAGAGGGATGCTCGCCGGGATCGTGGCCGGCCTCGCCGCGTTCACGTTCGCGACCGTCGTCGGCGAGCCATGGGTCCGCGAGGCGATCGCCTACGAGGACGCCACCAGCGCCACCGAAGCCCACCACGATGTCGGCGGCACGGTGGTCTCGCGAACCGTGCAGAGCACGGCCGGGCTGCTGACCGGCACCGCCGTCGCCGGGATCGCACTCGGTGGTCTGTTCGCACTGGTGTACGCGTTCGCGCTCGGTCGTGTCGGACCGCGCTCGCCGCGCCAGCTGGCAGTCGCGCTGATGGCAGTGGCGCTCGTGTGCGTCGCCGTGGTGCCGTTCTTCAAGTACCCGGCCAACCCACCAGGCGTCGGCGACCCCGACACGGTCGGTCGGCGCACCGTGCTCTACCTCGCGCTCATCGCCGTGGCACTCGCTGGCACGGCCCTCGCCGTCGCCGCACGCCGCCGGCTCGTGGCGAGCCGCGACCCGTTCACCGCGACGACACTGGCCGCCATGATGTGGCTGGCGCTGGTCGCGCTCGCCTACGTCGTGCTCCCAGACGGCCCGCGGGCCCCGGTCGGCTTCCCCGCCGACGTCCTCTGGGGCTTCCGCGTCGCGTCTCTCGGCGTCCAGGCCGTGCTGTGGGGCACCATCGGTCTTGTCTTCGCCGCCAGCGTCGAGCGTGTCTTCGCCGCCGCACCGTCGGACGCTCAGCTCTCGTCGCTCACCGGTTGACGCGCAGCTGGCCCACTCATCCGTCAGCGCCGCCGTCGCCTCCGCACCCGAGATGCCTGATGTCGATCGGTGCGGCCCGGTGGAGGGCGACAACCGTGACTCGGTGCTGTCGTTCGGTGCGATGCGTCAGCGCTGCCGGATCCATCGGTGTCCGAAAGGTGGCGGCCGGTGAGCTGGGTAACTATCGGCGCCGATGATCCCATGCTGAGCCGATGGCAGCGGCGGTTCCGGCACCCATGATCGAGCCGATGATGACGTCGCCGGGGTAGTGCACGCCGATGTGCACGCGTGAGTAGGCCACCGCAGCGGCGAGGAGGCGTATGGGGATGCCGACGAAGGGGAGGTGGCGCCCGATGGTGTAAGCGAAGGCGAACGATGTTGCCGAGTGCCCGGATGGAAACGAGCTCGAGCTGGGGGTCGGCACGCGCCGCTCGGGCGTGCGGTCGTGTCCGGTTCGATCGGGTCGGCGACGTCGGAAGATCGACTTGGCGCCGACGTTGACGGTGAGCGCGGTGACGGCCAGGGAGGTCACCGCTTCGCTGGCGACGCGGCGGCCGGGTGCTCTGCGCGTCGCCGCCAAGCCAGCGGCGATGACCAGCCAGAGGGCGCCTGCGTCCGCGGAGCGAGACAGGAGCCGCAGCGGTCGGTCGAGGTGGGCGGTCGGTGTCGTTGCGACGGCCTCGTAGACGGCCCGGTCGAGCGCGCCGAGCTCCATGAGTGCCTCTACCCATGGCGATTGGGGACCGCGTCGAGACGCGACCGGGGCGGCGACGGCCTCGGTGACCGTGCGCTCGGATCGCGCAACGTCTCGAGGGGTGGAGTTCATCGATGGGTCGCTCATGTTCGAACCGTATGAGCTGAGGCCGATCGCACCCGATCTGCGTCACCAGGCCGCACTGATCGCTGCTGCTTGCTGCTGCTGCTCAGTCGCCCGGCGGCAAGGAGATGCCGACGTCGGCGGGTCGTGCCTCTGCCACCGGGCGCCGTGCGAGCATGTCGCGTCATGATGGAGGTCCGCATTACTGACAAGGTCGACGACGCTGCAATTGCCGAGCTACGCGACCGGATCATCTCCTTCAACCTTGCCGCTACGGGCTTCCCCAACGGCCGTTCGCTCGGGTGCTTTCTGCGGGATGTCGACGGTGAGTTGATCGCCGGTCTCGATGGGTTCACGTGGGGTGGTTACGCCAAGATCGAGTGGCTTTGGGTGCGCGACGACCATCGCCGGCACGGGCTGGGCAGGCAGCTCATGCGAGCCGCGGAAGCCGAAGCGCGAGCGCGCGGGTGTGCTGTCGTACGAGTCGATAGCCACACGTTCCAGGCTCCAGGGTTCTACGAGCAGCTCGGCTACGAGCAAATCGGGTTCGCCTCGGACACGCCGATCGGCCACGGCGAGGCCTTCTTCATGAGGCGGCTCTCGGCCGACGAGGACTGACCTCGGCAGTCGTGTTCAGCCGACACCTGCCTCGCAAACGAACGACACGTTGTCGCCGTCGATCGGCTCTCCAGTGCCGTCGTACACGATCGTGCCGTCAGGCCGAACCGTGAGCGAGCTGTACGTCTCATCGGACGACGCTCGGGTGACCGGCCAGTCCGCTACGGATGCGATCGCCTCACCGGCCGCGGCGACGGCATCGGCGTCGTCCAACTCGTGACCGAGCAGGTATTCGTTGAGCCAGCCGCAGACGACGGCTTGGAGCACCCGGTTGGCCAGCTCGGATCGGCTCTGCACGAGCGAGGCGACGCGGATCTGGTCCACGAGCGCCGGCTCCGTCACCGGGACGCCGGCGAGCAACGCCTCGACGGTGGCGGGACGTTCGGCGACGGTGACGACGTCGTCGGGAAGCGCAGCCTCCCACTCGGCGGCCTCGACCTGGTGAAGCGACGCGAGAATCGACGCGAATTCGTTGACATCGAGTGTCGTCCCCGGCGCCGATCGCAACTGGACGTTGACCGTCATGTTTCCGGACACGATCCTGGCCAACAGCTCTTCGGCCGAGAGTCGCGGCGCGATCGAGGTCTCGGGCGACCCGGCCGGGCGTGCCCGACCCGTCGGAGCCGCGTCGGTGGTCGGACCGCCCCCCGGACCGATCGGCTCGGTGAGCTCGTAGATCGTGGCTGACGCTCCGAGGACCGTGGCGGTGCCGGCCGCCTCGTAGCCCTGCAGTGCCTTGCGGTCGAGAGAGTCACCGCTCGCCCCCATCGGGTCGCGGTACCAGCTGACCCAGATCGTGTGGTCGTCGCGGACGAACGACATGCCGCCCTCGTCGAGTGAGCGTTCGCTCGCGTCGGTGATGTTCCAGGTCGCGTCGAGGAGCAGACGTGGCGGCCAAGCAAGGGTCTCGGGGTTGCCGGCGGGTTGTGCTGCGACTGTCGATGGGGCGGTGCCGGTCGCCGACGAAGCAGCTGGCTCTCTCGATGGCGCGGCGGCGGTGGCGTCGGCGGGCTGAGGCGCGCCGCCGTCTCCGGAGCGGCGAGCGACGCCGAGCCCGACCACGAGCAGTGAGGCCGCGGCGACGGCACCGATGAGCGCGCCGCGCCGGCGGCCAGGGCTCGGGCCCGAGCGGATTCGTTCGCTCGCCGGCTCGAGCGGGACGTCGGCCATGCGAGGCCGCAGCAGGGGATCGACGGGTGATTCCGTGTTCCGTGTCACGACCTCGTCCGTCGTCACCGGTGCGGCGTCGCCGAGCATCTGCGCGCCGAGGTGCCGGAACTGGCGCAGCAGTTGTGGATGTGGCGCGTGGTGCAGGTCGTTCTCAGCGGACATCTTCTACCTCCAGGTCGTTGCTCAGTCGGGTCAGCGCACGGTCGAGGTGCTCCCTGACCGTGGATGGAGTGATCTCCAACGTGTTCGCCACGTCGCGCTGCGACCAACCGAACGCATGCACGAGCATCAGCACCGTGCGCTGCTGCGCGGGCAGCCGCATGATCGCGGTGGCGAGCTCGGGGTTGATCGCGAGCGCGTCGTCGGTCATCGGACCGAGCTGGTCGAACGGGACCGGCCGCATCGCGTAACGCCGGCTCGCCGATTGTCCGACCCGATACAGGTAGCCAAGCGGGTTCGTCATCGCCTTCACCCGGTCCCAGTGCTCCCACGCCCAGCTGAGCGCATCGACGGTCGCGGCACGGCCGTCGTGTGCCCCATAGGTCGCAACCAGGGCGACGCGTAGCCGTGATTCAACCCGGCCGACGAACTCGTCGAAGGAAGCGAGCTCGTCGTGCCGGCGATTCGTCGTTGATCGCCTCATCACCCTTGAGACCGTCCAGCCCGTCGCTTCGCGCGACATGATCCACGAATTCTTGGCTCAGACCGACGAGCCCGCGCATTGAGGTTCGGTGTCGGCGGGGGTTCAAAGTCGCAATCGTCGGTCGATGCCGCGTCGCGTCGACGACCCGTTGCGATCGGCCTCGGTCGTCCCGACCACCGTCCGGTACGACGTGACGGCTGCGTCGGATTGAGCGCATCGATGCAGGCGTCTACTTTCCGGGACCGTGAAGCCGGTTCGGACTGTTGAAGTGTGCATCGACGTGATCGACCCGCGTCCCGTCGCTGAGTTCTGGGCGAGGCTTCTTGGATATCGAGTTGAAGGAGACGTAGACGCTCGTTGGGTCCATCTCGAGCCACCTCCTGGGCTTCCCGTGCTCAACCTGCAGCGTGTCCCAGAGCCGAAGCAAGTCAAGAACAGAATGCACATCGACGTCTTCGTTGACGATCCGTTGGAGTGGATCGAGCGCGCCGAGCAGCTCGGCGCCCAACGCCTGCGGCTGCATGACGATCAAGCGGACTGGTTCTGTGTCATGGCCGACCCGGCCGGCAACGAGTTCTGCATCTGCCGGGAGGACGAGGACTGATCTCGCGCTTGCGCTCGGTGTGGCGTCGGCGTCCTAGCCGAGGCCTGGTGTATGGGCGTAGGCGGAGAGGACGGGCTGACCGCCGAGGTGGGCGTAGAGGACCCGTGACCCGGCGGGAATCTCGCCCGAGCGGATCATGCCGATGAGCCCAGCCATCGATTTGCCTTCGTACACGGGGTCGGTGAGCATGCCTTCGGTGCGGGCGGCAAGGTGGATCGCTTCGATGGTGTGCTCGTCTGGGATGCCGTAGGAGGGTCCGGCATAGCCGCCGACGAGGGTGATCTCGTCAGGTCGTAGGGCACGACCGAGACCGATCCGCGCTGCTGTGTCGTTGGCGATACGTGTGACCTGGGCGACGGTCTGGTCGAGTGTCTTGGAGGCGTCGATTCCGAGAATTCGGCGGGTGTCGCGGTCGCCTTCGAGGGCGAAACCGGCGATCATCCCGGCGTGGGTCGAGCCGGTGACCGTGCACACGACGACGTGGTCGAAGAAGACGTCGTGCTCGGCCTCTTGGGTGGCGACTTCGCGGGCCCAGTTGGCGAAGCCGAGCCCACCGAGGGGATGATCCGAGGCACCCGCCGGAATCGGGTATGGCTTGGCACCCGCCGCTTCGACCGACTCGAGCGCCGCCTTCCAGCTGTCGCGGACGCCGATGTCGAACCCACCGTCGTCCATCCGGATGTCGGCCCCCATGATTCGGCTGAGCTGGATGTTCCCGACACGCTCATAGCTCGGGTCGGACCACTCGACCCAATGCTCCTGCACCGTGACCGCCGCCAGGCCGAGGTGACAGGCGACGCCAACGACTTGGCGGGTGTGGTTGGACTGCACGCCGCCGATCGACACGAGGGTGTCGCACCCCTGAGCGAGGGCGTCGGCGACGAGGTACTCGAGCTTGCGAACCTTGTTGCCACCGAATGCGATGCCCGAGTTGCAATCCTCGCGCTTGGCCCAAATCTCGACGTCGCCGCCCAGCGCCTCGCTGAGCCGGCGCAGCGGGTGAATCGGCGACGGGCCGAACAACAACGGAACGCGAGCGAAGTCGTCGAGCGTCATCAGCGCAGTGTGTAGGTACCTCCGTCCGCGGTCAACCACCGGCCGGCGGCAAGTCTCCCCAGATCTCCGACCCGCCGACAGCCCGCGCTCCCACCGAGCACCACAGGCGACGCAGGTGGAGGCGCGGGGGCGATCTGCACCTAATCCGTGTCGTAGTAGTGCGTGTAGTGCCAGATTCCCTTCTCAGTGAGGGCCTCGTCGCTGATCGTGCCGAACCGGCCGGGGGTGAGCGTGTCGAACCCGGCGGGCGGTTGGCCGTCGACGATCCAGTCGGCAAGTCCTTCGCCGATGGCTGGCGACAGGGAGAACCCGGATCCGTTGCACCCGGTGGCCACCCAGAATCCTGAGGGCTCCGCCAGCGGGCCGACCACGAAATGACCGTCCGGAGTCATGGTGAACAGGCCGGCCCTGTGGTCGACGACTCGACCCTGTCGGGCTAGGGGAGCCTCGTCGACGAACGCCTCGGCCATCTGGTGGAGCTGAGCAAGGTCGAGCGGGATGTCGTCGGTGTCGAAGTCGGGGCCGTGCTGGCGGGGGTCCAGCGTTAGGGGGTCGGACTCGAACCCGCCGAACATGAGCCCGCCGCGGGCCGGCCGAAGGTAGCTGGCGGCGTCGATGATGCGAGTGATCGGGTCGGTGGATTCAACGTCGGCGGACGCCTCCGTGATGAGAAGTTGGTGCCGGGTCGGCGCAACGGTGACCTTCGCATCGGCGAGTTCGCCCACCATGCGCGACCACGCGCCTGCCGCGTCCACGACGACCCTGGTCCGGATCCGTCGGAGCGCCGTCTCCAACCCGTCCACCTGCCCGGCCGTGGCAGTTATCGCTACGACCGGCTCTCCCTCCAGGAACTCGACGCCGTGTGCGCGACATGCCGCCACATAGGCATCGATGACGTCGCCAGGCTCCTCGATGTAGACATCGCCGGGGCACCACACCGCCGACTCGCTACCCGAGGGCCGGTAGTAGGACAGCCTTTCGTCAAGGCCGGACGGGTCCAACGGTTGGACGTTTACGCCCCAGGCGCGCGATCGCGTCGCCTCGACCTCGAGGATGCGCGCGTACTGCTCGGTCCGCGCGATCATCACGCTGCCTGTGCGCATTACCTCGACCGGAACGCCGGTCCAGTCGGCGAAGGTGTCAATTTTCTCGATGCTGCGCAGTGCAAGGCCGGTGCGGAACTCGTCGGCCTGCACGGACTTGAACAGTCCGGCGGCGCGGCCCGACGCCTGCGACCCAGCGGAGCGTCGCTCGACGACTGTCACCGAGGCACCGCGAAGCGCACAATGCAACGCCGTGCTCAAACCGAGCGCACCGGCACCGATGACAGCGACATCCACGACCATTCGATCGCCACATCCTCTCGGTCCCGCTCCTTGTCGAGCCTACCGATCGCACAGCCATCGAACGTCTCGAGCAGGCTTTCTGGGCGCGATTCTTCTGCGACCGCTGAGAACATCTGCGCCCAGAAACCGCCATGAGAACGATCGCGCCCAGATCGCAGCGGGCGTCCGCTTCCAGAGCTCGTTGCCCACGTGAAGGCTCAATCGGCACCGCTCGCGCCTATTGGCGGACGCTCTGACTGCAACGCTGCGTCACGGGGCGAACGAGGTGCCGATCGGTTCAGGCCCATCGGTGGCCGGGCCGGCGAACGCCTGCGCCTTGAGCATCCAGTCCCGTGCCGCGTCCCCGCGGACGACGAGAGTGGTGTCATCGACGTGTCGCCGTTGGGTCACGACGAGGCAGAACTCCTCACCCGCGCCAACGATCGAGGCGGCGGCATCGTCCGGCCCCCAGGTCCACGTCGCTCCAGAGGGGCCGGTCAGCTCGACGCGCACTTCTTCCTCCGGCACGGGCAGCCCGCGGTTGGCGTAGCTCCATCGGCGGGTGATCACGCCGAGTTGGGCGATGTGGCGAAGCCGGTCGGTCGGAGCCCGGGTCGCGCCGACGGCGTCCACGACGTCCTGGCCGTGGGCCCATGTCTCCATCAGGCGCGCGGTGAGAAAGGACTTGGCGCTCATCGACGGCCCGTACCACTCGACCCGCGAGTCGTCCGTCAGCTTGCTGGCAGCAGCGGCGAGCAGCTCGCGGTTCCGGCGCCACGCCGCGAGCAACTCGGGTGGCGACATGGCGCGGGACGGTCCGAGCGTGGCGTCTTCGGCGCCACTCTCCGAGAGGCCGCGCACGAGCTCGCCGCGGTGGTGCTGGAAGGCTTCCGGGTCATTGATCGCGAGGGCGGCCGTTCCATCGAAGTACGTGAGGTGCCCGATCTGGTCGCCAACGCTCCACCGCGGGCTCGACGTCACCCGCTCCCACTGCTCAGCGCTGAGGGGCGCCACCACAGCATCGAGCGCCTCGTGCTCCTCGATCAGGTCCTGCAGCACTCCGCTCACGGTCATGCCCTGAGTCGTAGCACCGCGGCGTCCAGCGGGGTGACGGCGGCGGGGCGTGGGCGATGAACTTGCCGGGGCGCCCGTCGTCACCCTTGCCGCTCGAGGAGTGTTTCGGTGCGACGTTGTTGGTACACGCATCCGAGCGCGCCGAAGGTTCGGGCGTGGGCGGGAAGGTTGTCGTAGATCCCGTGGGCGAGGTCGCTCGCGCGGTGGACGATCGTGGTCGCGATCGGGTTCTCGCTCGTGGCGGCGACGCTTCGTTGTAGCCGGGTGGCGGCGTCGGGGTGGTTGGTGAGGACGGCTGCTTCGGCCCAGAGAGCCGCGTACCACGGCCGCCAGAGTGCGGAGACGAAGCCCTCCCAGGGGTCGGGGCCGTCGATGTCGGCGGACAGCAGTTCCACGGCGAGGTCTGGCTGATCGCGGTCGAGGGCGACCAGTGCGTCGAGTGTTGGCACCCAGCCGGTGATGCAGCCGGAATAGGCGACGACACCCTCGTCACCAGCCTGGGCGACGATCATCTCGTCGGCGGCGACCAAACGGACACGCTCGATCTCAGCACGCCGCCCGTCGCAATGACCGTCAACCTGAGCGCCCACGCAGCGTCCGGTGACGGCACCGACAGCGTCGAGCAGATCGAATGGATCATCGGCTCAGCGTTCGACGACCGGTTGCGTGGCGATCGCGCCGCCAACAACATCGAGGGCGGCGCAGGTGACGACATCATCGAAGGCGGTGGCGGCGAAGACCGTGTCGACGGCGGGCCCGGCGTGGACGTCGCCAGTTACCGCACGTCCGCCCACGCCGTCACGGCGAGTCTCGTCACCCACCGCGCGACCGGAGCGGGCACTGACACACTGCTCGGTGTCGAGGGGCTGGCCGGCTCGGACCTCGCCGACACGCTCATCGGTGACGTCGGCGCCAACCGGCTGCTCGGCCACGGCGGCGCCGACGAGCTCCGTGTCCTCGTTGAGGATCGCCGCCAGCCTCAGCAGCCACGTCGCCACCGGCCTCGGCAACGACCGGTTGGTCGGGGTCGAGAACCTCGTCGGCTCGAACCAGCCCGACGTGCTCGTCGGCGATGGCCAGAGCAACCGGTTGTTCGGCCGTGGTGGCGCCGACGTCCTCCGTGGCGGTGCCGCCAACGACCTGCTCGAGGGCGGCCCCGGGCTCGACCGATGCAACGGCGGCCCCGGTCGCGACACGATCCACAGCTGCGAACGACTCGGTGCTAGGTGGCAGCTCGACCACGTTGCCGTGAATTCGCCGAGGGAGGTCACGGCACGCCGGTGACGTCTTCAGCTTCGGTCGCCGTGTCGACACCGGGGCCGCCGACCACCGTGTCGAAGCCCGGTCCGCCGATGAGCCGATCCGCGCCGCGGCCGCCGAGCAGGATGTCCTCACCGGTGTCACCGTTGAGCGTGTCGGATCCCGGCCCGCCGAGGGCCACGTCATCGCCGGTGCCGGGAAGTACCAGGTCGGCCGCGGCACCCGCCTCGAGGCGATCCTCGCCGTCGCCGCCGAGCAGGACATCGACGGTCTCGCTCGTCACGAGCCGATCGTTGCCCGTGCCGCCGCTCACGCTGAGCGTGACGGTCCCGAGCCCGGGTCCGGCGTCGAACCGGTCGTTCCCGCCGAGCGCGTCGAGCTCGAAGCGCTCGACCGTGCCGATGTCGATCGCGAACGGGCTGGGAGTCAGGCGCACGAAGCGTGCACGGAGACCGTTGGCCGTGAGTGCGAACGTCTCCGACGAGTCGGTGGCCTCGACCCGAACCGTGTCCTGACCGTCGCCGCCCTCGTTGAGGTCGGTGTCGTCACCCGATCGCCAGACGACGAGGTCGTCGCCCGATTCGCCCACGACGTGATCATCGGCGTCGCCACCGAACAGGGTGTCGTTGTCGGGGCCACCGGCCACGAAGTCGATTCCCCCTCCGGCGAGCAACGTGTCGCGGCCGGTCTGTCCGAAGAGGTGATCGGCGCCCGAGCCACCGGTGAGGCGGTCGTCGCCGATGCCGCCGAACAGGGAGGCCCTGGGCAGGCCTCCGTTCGCTTCGTCGAGGATCATCCGGTCGTTGCCGCCCTGACCGAAGACCTGGATCAGCGACACGTTGGCCACCGTCGGCACTCCGCCGGCGACGGGAATGCTGCCGCCGTTGATCAGGAGCGCGCCGGCCGAGTTGCGGCTGACGGTGATGGCGTTGTCGGCGTTGTCTCCGATCACGGTGAGCACGCCCCCTTGCGGGAGAAACGACGCCGTGACCGCGGCCGACGCGCGGTCGGCGACGGCGAAGGCGCCGAGCGTGAAGGGAGCGGCCAGGGCCGCTCTCGCGAGCCAGCGACGAGGGCGGACGGCGGTCATGGGGAATTCCTCCTGCATGGTGGGGCAGCGGCAATACGACGCCTGCGGCCCGATGGTTCATGCGGGCGGATTGGGGACGGGGCGACCGTCGAAGCCGGTGAAAGCCCGGTGGCAGGTCAGGCACGCCATCCGGGTCGTGACGCTGATCGTCAATCCTCCTCGGCGTGCATCGCCCGCTCCTCGGGGCCGAGCTCGGGACCCGGCTGAGCCTCACCGATCAGTTCGGCCTCGTGGTCCTCGCTGGTTGCGTTGTCGTCGACCAGCTGGCCCACGCCGCGGTCAGCACCGCCGGAGACGTCCTCGTCCTCGGGTTGCTCTCGCCACGTGCGCTCGGCGAAGGACTCCCCGGCGTCCTCCTCCACGGGCGTGACCCCCACCGTGTTGACACCCAACGGGCGGTCGGGTGGGTAGTCCGGCAATCCTTCCCCGAACTCGTCACCCGTGCGGTCGTCGACGACGTCCACCACCTCCTCGTCGAGCGCTTCGGCAACCTCCTGCGGATCATCGCTCATGTCCGACGCGGTACCCGGGCCGACGTGGCGCATAACCGCTTCCGACTGCTATCCGGCGGGCGCCAGTGAGCTCCGCAGCCGGGTCAGCCCGTCCCGAATGCGTGACTTCACCGTGCCGAGCGCGACACCGAGTCGCTCGGCGACCTCGACATGGGTCAATCCGTCGAAGAATGCAAGCTCGAGCGCTTGTCGTTGGACATCGCTCAACTCGGTCAAGGCCTGACGTGCTCGGTCGCGGTCGAGCGAGTCGATCACGACCTCGGGTGGGTTCTCCGGGGCGGTACCCGCCGGGGTTGCCGCGTCGCGGAGATGGCGGTCGCGCCGGGACTGCTCGGAACGCACGACGTCGACCGCACGGCGATGCGCGATCGTGACCGCCCAGCCACGCAGCCCACCCCGAGACGGGTCGAAGTGGCTGGCCCGGCGCCAGAGCTCGACGAAGACCTCTTGGGTGACCTCCTCGGACATGGCGGGATCGCGCACGACCCGCAGCACGACGCCGTAGATCGCCGGGGCCAGCTCGTCGTAGAGCTCGGCGAACGCAGCCTCGTCGCCCTGGGCGATTCGAGCCATCATCGCCCCCGAATCAGCGATCACGTTCGACACACGACGACGTCCGCCTCATTGCCACTCCTCACGTTGCCGGCCCGTTGGGGCGGCACGACCAGCACCGACATGCGGGTGATGTTCGGAACCGGGGCGGCGGCCGGATCAGTTCCGGCGGACCACGCCGATCGAGCAGAGGATCAGAGCACCGCCAGGGCCGGAAGGGCGTCGACGACATCACCGGCCAGCCGCTCGTCGCCGACGACTTGGAAGGCGAGTTCGCAAGGGTCGACCCGAGCACTGATACCGCGGCAGAACGCGGCCGCCTCGGTGACGATCTCGGCGTCGACGGCGTCGTCGCCGGCCGGACGGACCGCGCCGACCGCTCCCAGGTCCACGTCCCAGGCGGCGCCGAGGTCGGTGAATCGGAAGCGGACGAGCCGGCCGGGATGGTACGAGCCCCGGACGGCGAGCATGCTCGGCACGAAGCCGCACCCGGCGTGAGCCATCGTGAGGAGGGAGGCCGGCGGCGGGGCCACCATGCCTGCTCCGACGGCCCGGCGGATGTCGTCCGAGTGGGTCCACGTCTCGAACGCTCGCACCAGCAGCGCGATGCTGATCGGGGCCCGCCCGCCCCACCAGTCGATCACTTCGTCGAGGCGGGCCTCGCCGCGCATCGTGACCGCCGTGTCGGTCGCCTCCGCCGCCGCCTCCAACTCGGCGACCGCGCGGGCGGGCGGAAGCCCGGCGTGCCGGGCGCGAGCCTGGGCGGTGCGACCCTCGTTGTCCGTGGCGGTCTCGGGGATGCCGGACACCGGCACGCCCAACTGGACGGCGAGCAGCGTCTCGTTGGCCACGAGGTGGACCACGACGTCGTGGACGCTCCAGCCGGCGAACTCGGGAGGGTCGACGGGTTGGGCCCAGTCGTCGACGGTCAGATCGCGCAGCAGCACGATGGCCCGCGCCAACTCGACGCGGTGGACATCGATCGGCGACGAACCGGCGACGACCACGGCCGGCTCCCGGCGGCGGCGGGCTTCGGCGAACACCCGGGTACGCAACTCGGGGGGCGGCTTGACGTCGCTCACGACTGCGGCGGCGAACTCGCCGGCCGCCGAGCGCAGCACCTGCTCCCAGCGGAGCGCCTCGGGCCGGGCGGCGAGCTCGGCCGCGATTCCGTCGGCGTTCTCGGCGTCGTGCGCGTCGATCGCGTACGCGGCCAGATCGTCCGGTGTGACCGGATCCCTCGGGATTTCGTCGTTCAGCCCCATCGTTCGCCCTCCATGCTCATTTCGGAACCGAGAATGTCGGCGATGCGCGCCAACGCCAGGCGTAGTCGCGACTTGGCCGTGCCCTCCGGGATGGCCAGCGCCTCGGCGACCTGGCGGTACGTGTACCCGCGGAAGTAGGCGAGCTCCAACGCCTGCCGCTGGGCTTCGGGCAGCACTTCGAGCGCCGTGCGGACCTTCCCGGAGGTGTCCGAGCGCAACACGGCTTCGGCCACGTCCGGCACCTCGGCCTCCTCCCGTGCCACCCGCGCCTCGCGGCGCCGGTGCGCCTCCTCCCGGCGAACCGCGTCGACCGCGCGGCGATGGGTGAGCGTGCCCAGGAAGCCGCGCAGCGTGCCGCGTCCTGAGTCGATGCGCTCCGGATGCTCCCACAGGGACACGAACACCTCCTGGGTGATGTCCTCGGCGGCCTGCCGATCGACGAGTGTCCGCACCGCGAGTCCGTAGACGAAGCCTGAATATCGGTCGTAGAGGTCGACGAGGGCGGTCTCATCGCCGCCGGACAGCCGCTCGACCAGCACCCGTTCCGCCCACCAGGCCCGATGCCGTTCGTCCATGAGGCAAGTCCTCTTCACCGCCATCGTTCGAAACCGTGCGCCCGAGCGGATCACACGTTAGGCACCGATGGCCCGGGCCTGCGACGCGTCTGCCACATGACCGGCACCGCGTCTGCCTGAAGTTGCCGGGCGCCCGTTCACACCGCATGCGTCCCATCATGGGGACTGCTACAAGAAGTTCGGATCGGTCGTTCGTGGCTCGATCAGGGGCGGGGCGTTTCGCCATTCCGCTCGAATTGTCCGTTGTCAGACAGCACCAACCTGCGACGGTCGTGTGCTCCGAGCTTGTGCATCAGCGCGGACACGTGGGTGCGAACCGTGCCGCTCGACACCACGAAGCGGCGGGCGATCTCGGCCGTTCCGTACCCTTGGCGGAGCAACACGAGGACCTCCCATTCGCGGTTGGTCAACTCGGCGGTCTTTCCATCGATGCGATCCACGACGAGTCCTCGACCGCGCCGGCGAAGAAGTTCGAGAAGGGACGACGACGCGGCCCGTGGCAGCACTGCGTCGCCGGTGAGCAGCGCGTCTACCGCAGCGGCGATCGCCGACGGCGTGCTGTCGGACGGCAGGTAGCCGAAGGCGCCGGATGCCAGGGCGATGAGTACGTCGACCGTGGGTTCCAACGGGCCGAGGACGAGGACGCCGAGATCGGCCCGCCCTGTGGTCACGTCGGCGATGGCGCGGAGCTCGGGTGCGGACGGGTAGCCGTCGAGCACGACCGCCGCCGTGTCCGGGTCTGCTGCGGCCGCGACGGCCAGCTCCAACGACCAGACCCTTGCCACGGAGAGACCACTGCGTGCCGCGACGGCCCGGCCGAGCGCTTCCGCCCGGGTCCGTTCCCGGCACCCGATCACGACCGTCCTCCCGTTCACCCACCACGAACAACGATGCGGTCGCGGCCAGCGTTACGGCGGAAGCCCTTCACGAGATAGCGACCCGTGATATTTCCCGCGGGGTCGCTCGTCGACGACGATGATGGACAGGTGGCGAAGTGGGCGGATCGGTGCACGTTCGACGACGTGCTGACGTCGGCCCGGGGTGGGGACGAGTTGGCGTTCGCCAAGCTGTGGCGTTGGCTGAACCCGGTGCTCCTGCGCTGGCTCCGGGTCGTCGCGCCGGAGAGCGTGGAAGACGTGGCGTCGGAGGTGTGGCTGTCGGTCACGCGCGGCTTGGGTTCCTTCGCCGGTGGCGAGGACGAGTTCCGCGGCTGGGTGTTCACGATCGCTCGTCGCCGGGCCATCGACTCCGCTCGCCGCCGCCTCCGTCAGCCGCGTGTCGATTCGCTGGCAGGCGTCGACGTACCGGACCTGGCGACCGACGTTTCACGGGTGGATGCCGCCTGTGAGCTCGACACGGCGTTGACGTTGCTGCAGCGGCTGACCGCCGACCAACGCGAGGTGGTGGCGTTGCGGGTGATCGTCGGGATGACGGTGAGCGAGACAGCGGCGATCGTCAACCGATCCGAAGGAGCGGTTCGTGTTCTGTGCCACCGCGGTCTGCGGTCACTTGCCCAGCAACTCGACGGCGAGTTCCTCAGCGGCGGTGTCACGGCATGAACGTTTCGCGGCCCGATGATGGTGAGATGACTGTCGGGTCGGCAGGACGACTCGACGACGATCCGTACGCTCTCGACGACTCGGTCGTCGACCAGCTCCTCGATGGCGCGGGTGATGCAGCTTGTGCCGCTGCGCTATCAGTCGCTCGTCGAGATTCTCGCGGCGGTCCGTGGCCCCGCAACCGATGATGAACTCGCCGGCGAGCTCGAAGCAGTCGCCCTCTTCCGTGCCGGCCGGCCGGCCGGTAAGAGTAAGAGCAGATCCCGCCGGCGCCGGGCCCGCAGCCACAAGGCACTGCTCGCGGGCGGTGTGCTCGTCGTGGGCAGTGCGAGCGGTGTCGCCGCCGCGACCGGTCATCTTCCCGACGTCGCCCAGGATTTCGCTTCGGCGCTGCTGTCCAAGGTCGGAATTCACGTGCCCGACGCTGATCGGGCAGCCGGCCAATCGAGCGGGCAGCGGTGCCGAGGGCTCCTGGTTCGAACTGGGCGACTCTGCCTTTGATCCCTCCCGGTCGCAGGCTGACCTTGAGCGGCTCGCGGACTCGGCGTCGTCGACGGCCATCAGATCGGCGCCGGCGTCGCCGACCGCGTCGGACGCTCCGCCGCGAGCCGGGCGCGACGGGCCGAACCCGGACGGCCGCAAGTCGACTCCGGTGCCCGATCCAGCGCCTCGACCCCGGGCCGACCCAAGATCGAACCCGCGAGCCGACCCGCCCGCAGACCCACGCTCGGATCCACCAGCCGACCCGCCGGCCCGCCCGCCGATCCGCCAGCGGATCCACCATCGGACCCGCCCGGCGGTCCCCCCGCTGATCCGCCGTCGGACCCGCCCGCGGATCCACCATCTGACCCGCCCGGCGGCCCGCCCTCCGATCCGCCAGTGGATCCACCATCTGACCCGCCTGGTGGCCCGCCCGCCGATCCGCCTGGTGACCCGCCCGCTGATCCGCCCGCTGATCCGCCTGGTGGCCCGCCGTCGGATCCGCCTGGTGGCCCGCCCGCCGATCCGCCTGGTGGCCCGCCTGGTGGCCCGCCCGCTGATCCGCCTGGTGGCCCGCCCGGCGCCGCCGCCAACGGGTCCGCCGCGCCGCCGCCAACGGGTCCACCGGCTCCGCCCCCGGCCGGTCCGGCTTCCTGATTTGTGTCACCGGAATCGCCGCATGTGGCGAGAACGGTGACACAAACGGCTCAGCCCGTTCGGGCGGTCGCTACTGGCAGGTCCACCGGAGCACGTGGAAGCCCCATGGTGGGAGGTCGACGAAGAGCCCGGAGCTCGCCAGATCGTCGCCGTCGCGCTCGTAGACATCGCCGTTGAGCGGGTCGTCGAGCCGCCAGGCCCGCCCGGCGAGATCGGTCCACGGGAGGTGGATCATCGCCGACGCACGATCGTCGGCGTGGTTGATCACGACGAGGGTGCGCTCCTCGTCGTCCGTCCAGCACCAGGTCAACACGCGCGTCCACGTCGCGTTGTCGGGCCAGCCGGTCGCCTCGCACCGTGCCCACGCCCCGCGACGAACACGATGAGCCACGTCGACGAGTCGGAGATGGAACTCGCGGAGCTGGGTGTCCTCAGGCTCGACGGGTCGGCGTCCGAGGAGGACGGGGACGTGGATGCGCCACCCGTCGAACTGCCCCTCGTGCCACAGCGTGGCTCCCGGCAGCGTCGCGACCGCGACGGCCGCGGCGCGGAGGGCAGCCGGGGCGAGCTCGAACGCCGCCCGCGGTTCGTCGTGGTTCTCCGTGAACCGCAGGAGGTGCTGCTGGTAGGTGAGCTCGGCCTGCAGGTGGCCGCGGACATCGGCCGGTTCGTCCTGCAGCAGGCGGTCGTACAGGCGCTTGTCGTAGCAGTAGTCGAAGCCGACCTGCTGCAGCTGCCACTCGAGATCCCAGTAGGCCTCGGCGGTGAACAGCATCTGGGGATGGACGGCTCGGACGGTGGTGATGACGTCAGCCCAGTACTCGGTGCCCGGCATCGGGCCGGGTCGATCACCCCACGTGCGCCGGAAGACGTCGTTCAGCACGAGCATCGCCATGTCGCACCGCACGCCGTCCGCCTGGTGGCCGATGTCGACGAGCGTGTCGATGGCGGCCTGACGAAGACCGCAGTCGAACGCGTTGAGCTGGGCGACGTCGGGCCACGGCGGGAAGTACGGGTCGCGGCCGCGGGCGATGACCGAATCGCCGGCGGCAAGGAACTCGCTCGGTGCACGGGCGAGGTCGTCCGCGTTGCCGAGCACGAAGTACTCCGGATGGGCGCTGAGCCACACATGGTCCGGAGCGACGTGGTTCGGCACGAAGTCGACGATCAGGCGGACACCGCGCTCGGCGAGCGCACGCCGGGCGGCGCGCAGTCCATCCCGTCCCCCGAAGCGCTCGTCGACCTCGTAGCTCCGGATGCTGTACGCCGAGCCGATCACGTCGGCGGCGTCGTAGTCCTCGAGCGTCGCCTGGAACTCGGCGACGTGGCTCGGGGAGTCCAGCGCCAGGCGAACCGCTTCTGGGCTGCGCGCCCACACACCCATGAGCCACACGGCGTCGACGCCGGGCGGCGTGACCCGGTCCCATTCGTCATCGACCACGTCGGCGAGGGTGCTCGACCGACCAGTCCGTCTCGCGACGTCGGTGAGCCAGGCGGCGGTGTTGAGCTCGTAGATGACGGGGTCGAACCCCCACCGACTCATGCCGGCTTGGCTCGGTACACCAGGTTGCCGTGGATCGCGTTCGACAGCACGTCCTCCGGCCGGAGGTAGCCGAGCACCTGGATGATGCGGGCGACGAGGCCGCTCCAGCCGGTCTGGTGGCTCGCGCCGAGGCCGGCGCCGTTGTCGCCGTGGTAGTACTCGTAGAACAGGAGCAGGTCCTTCCAGTGCGGGTCGCGCTGGAACCGCTCGGTTCCGCCGTAGACCGGGCGCCGGCCGTCCTCGTCGGGAGTGAAGATCGACACGAGCCGGCGGCCGAGTTCTTCGGCGACCTCGAACAGGGTGCAGAGGCGGCCGGAGCCGGTCGGGCACTCCACCTTGAAGTCTTCGCCGTAGTAGGCGTACAGGTGCAGCAGGCCGCGAAGGACGAGGTAGTTGACGGGGAACCACACGGGCCCGCGCCAGTTCGAGTTGCCCCCGAACATCCCGCTGTCGGACTCGGCCGGCAGGTAGCGCACCTCGTAGCCCTGGCCGTGCACGTCCAGCCGGAACGGGTGGTCGGCGTGCCAGCGGGACAGCGCTCGGAGGCCGTGCGGGCCCAGGAACTCGTTCTCGTCGAGCATCCGGGTCAGGATGCGGCGGAGCTTGGTCTCGTCGACGACGGCCAGCATGCGTCGCCCGTTCACGCCGCGCACGCGGGCATCGTGGAGGGTGGCGAGCAGCTCCGGCATGGTCTCGATCCGCCGGCGGAGGCGGGCGAGCAGGTCCTCGCTGATGCCGGCGCCACCGTGCGGCAGCAGCGTCGTCGCGCACAGCGGCAGGAGCCCGACCATCGAGCGCACCTTGAGCCGTTGACCGCTGCCGTCGGGTAGCCGGAGCACGTCGTAGAAGAACCCGTCCTCCTCGTCCCACAGCTCGTCGTGGTTCTCGCCCACGCGATCCATGGCGGCGGCGATGAACGCGAAGTGCTCGGCGAACTTGAGCACCATGTCCTCGTACATGGTGTCGTGACGGCTGAGCTCGACGGCGATGCCGAGCATGCACTGGGCGTAGAAGGCCATCCACGCGGTCCCGTCGGACTGCTCCAAGCGACCGCCGGTGGGCAGCGGGGCGCTGCGGTCGAACACGCCGATGTTGTCGAGGCCGAGGAACCCGCCCTCGAACACGTTGCGGCCGGTGGGGTCCTTCCGGTTGATCCACCAGGTGAAGTTGATGAGCAGCTTCTGGAAGGCGCTCTTCAGCCAGGCGACGTCGCCCTCCCCGCGCTGCTCGAGGTCGGTTTCGTAGACCAGCAGCGTCGCCCACGCGTGGACGGGAGGGTTGACGTCGCTGAAGTTCCACTCGTAGGCGGGAAGCTGTCCGTTCGGGTGGAGGTACAGCTCGCGCAGCATCAACTGGAGCTGGTCCTTGGCGAAGTCGACGTCGACCATGGCGAGGGCGACGGTGTGGAAGGCGAGATCCCACGTCGCGTACCACGGGTACTCCCACGTGTCGGGCATCGAGATGACGTCGTCGTTGATCATGTGGAACCAGCTGCGGTTGCGCAGCTCGGGCCCGCCGACGTCGCGCAGCGGGTGGGCGCGGTGCTCCTCCAGCCATCGGTCGAGATCGAAGAAGTAGTGCTGCTTGCCCCACAGCATCCCGGCCAGCGCCTGCCGCACGACGGGTACCTGGTCGGCGGGCGTGTTCGCCGGTGTGATCGACGCGTAGAACGCATCGGCCTCGGCGATGCGGCCGGTGAAGAGGAGATCGACGGTGGACGGCTCCGCCAGTGGCGCGTCCGGGCGGCACAGGCGAAGCCCGATCGTGGTGCTGCCGCTCGCTGGCACGGAGGCCCGGTAGAGGGCCGCCGCCTTGGTGCCGGTTCGTTCCGGGTTGACCACGTCGTCGCGATCATCCACCACGTACCGGTGGAAGGCGTCCTTGACGAACGGGCTGCCGTTCGGCGTGCCCCACAACCGTTCGCAGTTGGTCTCGTTCTCGGTGAACAGCAACTCCGGTGCCCCGTCGCAGCGCAGCTCGAGCTCACCGAGCTCAGGATGACTCGCCGTGATCACGGAGGGCGCCCCGGCCGCGAGCACTCCCTTCGGCCGCCCCATCCACCAGGTGTTGCGAAACCACAGCGATGGCAGGAGATGCACCTCCGCCGGTGCCGCGCTGCGGTTCGACAGGGTGACTCGCACGTGGATGTCGTCGGGCGCCGCCTTGGCGTACTCCACGTCGACGTCGACGTAGGCATCGTCGTCGAAGACTCCGGTGTCGAGGAGCTCGTACTCCAACTCCTGCCGGCTGCGGCCCGCGTTCGTCCGGATGAGGTCGGCGTACGGGTACTCGCGGAGCGGGTAGCGGTACCGGTACTTCAGGTACGAGCTGGTGGGGGTGGCGTCGAGGTAGAAGTAGTACTCCTTGACGTCCTCGCCGTGGTTGCCCTCGGCGTTGGTGAGGCCGAACATCCGCTCCTTGAGGATCGGATCCACCCCGTTCCACAGGGCGAGCGCGAAGCACAGGAGCTGGTGGTCGTCGCAGATCCCCGCGATGCCGTCCTCACCCCACTTGTAGGCGCGCGATCGGGACTGGTCGTGGCTGAAGTAGCTCCACGCATCGCCGTTGTCGCTGTAGTCCTCACGGACGGTGCCCCATTGTCGTTCGCTCAGGTACGGGCCCCAGGCCTTCCAGGGGACTCCCCGCCGAGCCTCGTCCAGGCGCTGAACTTCCGATCCGTCCACCACGTCGTGCTCCCGTCCATGTCCCGCCCCGCACAGATAACCACCAAAGCATCCCGTTCTGTCGTTCGGAATCGACAGCTTCGGGGCGATGCCGAACGACAGAACGGGTTTACGCTCGCCGTCGCTGACACCGACGCGCCGTTCGGTGGAGACAACGAGAGGGAGGCGACCGAACGTGAACTGGATCATCTTCCTGGCAATCGCGATCCCGCTCCTCGCCGTGGTGGCGTGGGTGGTCTTCGACGACTCCTTCGTGCAGATCGAACCGGGTCACCTCGGACTGTTGCTCATCCGCGGCAAGGCGACCGATCGAGCGCTCGATCCCGGCCCGCACTGGGTCCCAGCGCTACGGCGCCGCATGGTGCAGGTCTACCCATCGCTCGAGTTGTCGTTCTGCGCCGGCTCCGCCGTCGCAGCAGCACCGCCCAGCGAGCTCGAGCGGGCCGGGCCCGCGCCGCGCGTGATGCTCGGCGATCGGGTGACCGCGATCGTCTCCTACACCGTCCGCTTCCGCCTCGACCCTGCGATGTTGCGGGAGATCCACAACCGGTTCGGACCCGATGGGATCTGGGCGGCGGTGCGCGACGACTCGGCGCGCACGATCCGGACTGTGCTCGCCCAGCCGGACGTCGGCCTCGGCGACCTGTTCGGGCCGGCGCGGGCCGAGCTCGAGCAGCGGGTCGGCGAGGAGGTCAGGACGACGCTGTCCGCGCTCGGGTTCGTGCTGACCATGTTCAGCCTCGGGGACCTCGACCTCGGCCGCACCGGTGAAGTCGTCCAGGCGACGGCCCGTGCGCGCCACGAACTCGAACGCGAGGAGGCCGAGGCGGCGATGAGGATGGCCCGGGCGAAGATCGATGCCGACCTCGCCCCGTACCTCGGGACGCCGTCGACGGAGGCCGCGATCCGCTATCGAGAGGTCGACTCCTGGCAGGAGCTGGCCCGCACGACCGGCCCCGTCCACTGGTCACTGAAGCGTGGCGCCGCGGCCGACGCACCCGCCTCCCCGGACGCCACACCCGTCGACGAGCCGGCGCCGGACGAGTCGTGAACCAGTCCACCGGGCGGCCCGCCAGTCGCGTGCTCGAAGTTCTGGCCGTCGCCCTGCTCGGCGTGGCGACCATCGGCTCAGCGTGGTGTGGCTATCAGGCGACCCGCTGGAACGGTGAGGAGGGTGACCTCGCCCGGGAGAGCGCGACGGTGCAGGTGGAGGCCGCCCGCCAGTTCGGGCTCGCGACCCAGATCGTGTCCTACGACAGCAACATGATCGGCCAGTACGCAATCGCCACCGCCTCAGACAACGAGGACCTGAGGCGCTTCTACCGGGAGACGCTGATCCGTCCCGAGTTCCTCCCGATCCTGGAACGCTGGGAGGAGCAGGTCGCCACCGGAGAGTCTCCCGACAATCTGCTCGAGGACCAGGACTACGTCGACGCCCAGCTCGAGCCGTACCGCGTGACGGTCGCCGAGGCCGAGGCGCTCTCGGTCGAGGCTCAGCGGGCGGGGAACGAGGGCGACGACTACGTGCTCACGACGCTGATCCTGGCCTCCGCCCTGTTCTTCGCCGGCCTCACCACCTCGTTCCGGGTGCGCTTTGCGCGTCTGCTCCTCCTGGGCGGGGCCACGCTGCTGATCGCCTTCGCCGCGTCGAGGCTCGTCGAGCTCGACATCGCCTGAGGCGACCGATCCCCCCGTTCTGTCGGTCGGCACCGACCGGTTCGGGCCGGTCCCGACCGACAGAACGGGTTTACGCTCGCCGTCCGTGCCGCCGGATGCGCAGGGTCAGCTCACCTGGGTGGGACACTCGACCGTCGTCCTCGATCTGGACGGCGTGCGCCTTGTCACCGATCCCGTCTTGACCGATCGCGTCGGGCACCTGCGGCGTCATCACGGCGTCGACTTCGACGCTCGGAGCGGCGTCGACGCCGTACTGGTCTCACACGTGCACCTCGACCATCTGCACGTGCCGTCGCTGAAACGGTTCCCGCCCGCCACGAAGCTGATCGTGCCCGGCCGGGGCCGGCCGCCTGCTGCGCCGGCGGTTCACGAACGTCTGCGAAACCCGAACCGGCGACGCGGTGTCGGTCGCCACCGTCGACGTGCAGACCGTGCCGGCCCGCCACAGCGACCGGCGTGGTCCGCACAGCCGGGTCGCGGCCCCCGCGGTCGGCTACGTGGTGCGGTGGTCGGGTCGGGCGATCTACTTCGCGGGCGACACCGACCTGTTCCCGGAGATGTCGGACCTCGCGCCGGTGGACGTGGCCCTGTTGCCGATTTGGGGGTGGGGTCCGACCCTGGGCGACGGGCACCTCGATCCCCGCCGAGCCGCCGAGGCCACGGCTCTCGTCGACGCCCGGCAGGTCGTACCCATCCACTGGGGGACGTTCAGCCCGTCCATCGTGCGTCGCCGCCCACCGGCGTGGCTCGCCGAGCCGGTCGAGCGGTTCCGATCCGAGCTCGATCGCATCGGTCTCGTCGACCGCCTCCGCCCGCTCGCTCCGGGCGAGCGTCTGTCCCTCGTCGGTCACGGTCCCACCTCAGCATCACCACGGCGAAGCGATCCATGAGCCCCGGGCTGCGGCGGCACGACGAGCGGCCGTCTCTGGGCGTCGTGGTCTGGCGGGTCGCAACGGTGACCGTGGCCAGTGCCTTGACGCTCTGGCTGATGGCAGCGGTGCTCGACGGCTTCTCCATCGACCGCTGGTGGCAAGCCGTCATCGCCGGGTTCGTCGTCGGTGTCGTCAATGCAGTGGTCTGGCCGGCGCTCGCGTTCATCGTCGTGCCGATCTCGGTGTTGACGTTGGGACTCGGCGCGATCGTGCTCGACGTCATCCTCGTCGGCATCGTGCTCGACTCGCTGCCGGGAGTGGTGCTCGACGGCTGGTGGACCGCGGTCGCCGTCGTCGTCGCGCTGGCCGCCGTCACCACCATCGTCTCCTCCCTGCTGGCCGTCGACGACGACGCCTGGTTCGACTCGTGGATCGCTCGGCGAGCGCGTCGCCGCGCCGGCGCGGCGATGGCGACGGAGGTGCCGGGCGTCGTGTTCGTGCAGATCGACGGACTGGCGAAGGTCGTGCTGGAGCGGGCCCTGCGTTCCGGCGACGTCCCGACGCTCCACCGGTGGATCCGGGACGGCAGCCACCGGCTCATGGGATGGGAGACGGGGTGGTCGTCGCAGACCGGGGTCAGCCAGTGCGGCATCCTCCACGGATCGGTCGATGACATGCCCGCGTTCCGCTGGGTCGACAAGTCGACGGGCACGGTCGTCGTCTCCAACCACCCGGCGTCGGCGGCCGCGATCGAACGCGAGCACTCCGACGGGGAGGGACTGCTGGCTCACCACGGCTCCAGCTACGGCAACCTGTTCTCCGGTGACGCCGAGCGGGCGGTGCTCACCATGAGCGTCATCGCGCGGCGCAAGGAGGGGCGGCTCGGGTCCGGATACTTCGGCTACTTCTCCCGCCCGCAGCTCGCCACCCGGACGATGATCAGCTTCGTCGTGGAGGTCGTGCGGGAGCGCGCCGCGGCCTGGAAGCAGGTCCGCCACGACGTCCAGCCGCGCATCGAGCGCAGCTGGACGTACGCCCTGCTGCGGGCGTTCACGACGGTGATCAGCCGCGACGTCAGCGTCCTCGGCGTGCTGACGGACATGTGCGAGGGGCGGTCCGTCATCTACGTGGACCTGCTCGGGTACGACGAGGTCTCCCACCACTCCGGTCCGGAGCGGGCCGACTCGTTCGCCGTGCTCCGCGACATCGATCGGCAGATCGGCCGCATCGAGCGGGCGATCCGGTTCGCGCCGCGGCCGTACCGGCTGGTCGTGCTCTCCGACCACGGCCAGACACAAGGCGCGCCGTTCGCCGAACGGAGCGGAGAGACACTTGCCGAGCTCGTCGCCCGCCTGTGTGGCGCGGCGGCATCCGGTGACCCGGATGCCGAGGCCGGTCGCACCGAGTCGAGCGTGTGGCTACGTCGCGGACGGCGTCGCGTGGAAGCGCAGGAGCCGACCGTGTCCAGCCCGCTCGCGCCGATCGTCCTCGGCTCGGGCAGCCTCGGTCTGATCTCGCTGCCGGATGTCGGGCGCCGACTCACCCGCGAGGAGATCGACGATCGCTATCCGGAACTGCTCACCGGCCTCACCGGCCATCCGGAGATCGGCTTCGTGCTCGTCGCCGCGGCGAGCGGGCGTTCTCTCGTGCTCGGCCGGTCGGGCACGCGGGACCTCGTCACCGGCGAGGTTCTCGGCGACGATCCGCTCGCGCCCTTCGGGCCGCTCGCCGTCGAGCAGGTTCGCGTCGTCGACGAATACGCGACCGTCGCCGACATCATGGTGAACGGACGCTACGACGTCCTGCTCGACGAGGTCGCCGCCTTCGAACACCAGGTTGGCTCGCACGGCGGGCTGGGCGGGCCGCAGACCCACCCGTTCGTCCTCCACCCCGCCGACCTGGAGCCCTCGGCGCACCCCGTCGTCGGCTCGCCGGCGCTGCACCGGGTGCTCAAGGGCTGGCTCGCCGATCTGGGTCACCCCGTGACGACGCCGTGGCGGGACGAGATCAGGTCCGCCCGAGCGTCTCGGTGAGCTCGTCGACGGCCGCGGTGTACGGCGGGCGGACCATGGTGATGACGCGGTGCACGCCGAGGCTCCGCAGGCGCTCGTCGGTGGGGGAGCCGGAGGTCGTGATCAAGAACCGATCCGGGTCGCGTCCGCTCCGGGCGTGAGCGTCCCGGGCAATGTCGATCAAGCGGGCGAGCGACGGGCCGGCCGGCGCGTTGATCCCGTCGCCGGCACGGCCGGCCAGCTCGGCCATCTTCGGGCCGAAGCTGCCGACAATGACGGGCGGCAGCGGATCGGGACGCAGGAAGCCCGTCGCGCCGCCGGTCGCACCGGTCCACACCGTTCTGCAACGTGGCGATGGTGGCCTCCACCGCCTGCCGGCGGGCGGTGTCGCCGGGCACGGGCCGTCCCAGCGCGAGCTGCTCGGCGGCGTATGGCGTGTCGAGGCCACCGCCCGCACCGACTCCGAGGAGCAGGCGGCCGCCGCTCACCTCCTGCAGGGTGGCCGCCATGACGGCCAGCGTGCCGGGGTCCCGGTTGGCGACGTTGAGCACCAACGACCCGATCGTGAGGCGGGGGACTGCCGCGGCCAGGGCGCTGAGGACGGTCCAGCACTCGAGGACGTGCGGGGCGCGGTGCACGGACCCGGCGAGATGGTCGTACAACCAGAGGCCGTCGAAGCCGGCGGCTTCGGCCCGGATGGCGGCATCCCGCAGGTCGTCCCATCGTCCGCCGAAGGGATCGAAGAGCAGGTCCACCTGCACGTCAGTGACCGTACAGGGGGCGGTGACGCGATCAGGGCGTGACGACGACCTTGCCGACCGCCGTGCGGTCGATGAGGGCACGCAACGCCTCGCCGGCCCGCTCCAACGGATACCGGCCCGCCACGTGCGGGCGGAGGTCGCCGTTGGCGACGAGTGCGGTCAGCTCGTCACTGATCTCCCTGCTCAGCGCCGGGTCACGCGCCGTCATAGCGCCGAAGAACACGCCGACGATCTGGCAGCTCTTGAGCAGGGCCAGGTTGAGCGGGATCGACGGGATCCCAGCGGTGAAGCCGATCACGAGGAACCGTCCCTCCCATGCGATCGCCCGCAACGCCTGCTCGGCCCGTGGCCCGCCCACGCAGTCGTACACCACGTCGACACCGCGGCCGTCGGTGAGCTCTTTCGCCCGGGCCTTGAGGTCCTCGGTCGAGTAGTCGATGGTCTCGTCGGCGCCGCGCTGCCGGCACAGGTCGAGCTTCTCGGGCGTGGACGCGGCGGCGATCACCTTGGCGCCGAACAACCGGCCCAGCTCGACCGCCGACAGTCCGACCGCACCGCCGGCGCCGAGCACGAGCAGGGTCTCGCCGGCCTGCAGCCCGCCGCGGTGCTTCAGGCCGTAGAGGCTGGTGCCGTAGGCGTAGTTCAGCCCGGCGACGACGGCGAAGTCGACGGAGTCGGGTAGGCGCCGTGCCGTCCGGGCCGGCACCGCGGCCAGTTCCGCGAACCCGCCCGTCGTGCCGAGCCCGCCGGCGACGCGATCGCCCACGGCCCACCCCTCGACCCCATCGCCGATCGCGGCGACGGTGCCCGCGACCTCCCCACCGGGGATGTACGGAGGCGTCGCCTTGAACTGGTACTTGTCCTCGAGCATGAGCGTGTCGGGGAACGTCACTGCCGACGCGGCGACCTCGACGAGCAGCTCCCCCGCCGCCGGGTGGGGATCGTCGAGGTCCTCGACGACGAGGCGCTCCGGCGGTCCGAACTCGTTGCACACGACGGCTCTCATGGGCGACGACGGTACGTCGCGGGATCCGCCCGCGGGCGAGTCGAACCTGGCGCCGTCGGTCCGTGAGACGGTCCGCGCCCAGATGGCGGGGTCAGGTGTGGAGGGTCGCGGCGTGGTCCGGAACGTACGTCTGGGACTCTCGGGGCGGCCGCTCGTAGCCCTGCGACTTGGGCCGCTTGGGGAGGGCGAGGGGCGTCCGGGTCACCTCGTGGTAGTCGAGCGTGCTGAGCAGGTGGGCGATCATGTTGATGCGGGCCCGGCGCTTGTCGTCGCTCTCGACGTCGTACCACGGCGCCTCGGGGATGTTGGTGTGCACCATCATCTGGTCCTTCGCCCGTGAGTAGTCCTCCCACCGGCGGATCGACTCGAGGTCCATCGGGGACAGCTTCCACCTGCGCATCGGGTCCTCGAGCCGTGAGCGGAAGCGCGCCTCCTGTTCGGCATCACTGACCGAGAACCAGTACTTGCGCAGGATCAGCCCGTCCTCCACGAGCAGGCGCTCGAAGATCGGGCACTGGTGCAGGAAGCGCTGGTACTCCTCGGCGGTGCAGTACCCCATCACCCGTTCGACCCCGCCCCGGTTGTACCAGGAGCGGTCGAAGAGCACGATCTCTCCCGCCGCCGGGAGGTGGGAGATGTAGCGCTGGAAGTACCACTCCGAGCGCTCGCGCTCCGTCGGCGCGGGCAGGGCGGCAATGCGCGCGGCACGCGGGTTCAGGTACTGCGTGACCCGTTTGATCGTGCTGCCCTTGCCGGCGGCATCACGACCCTCGAAGACCACGACGACGCGCTTGCCTTCCACCCGCACCCATTCCTGCACCTTGACCAGTTCCGCCTGCAGACGGAAGAGCTCCCGTTCGTAGACCTTCTTCTTGAGGCGGGGGACCGGGGCTGCGCTGGCATCCGTCGTTCGGGCCATGGCGCGAGCGTACGGGCACCGGTGACCGTGAATGGGCCGTGGCCACGTCGGGCAATACTTGCTCCGGACGCGCATGGGCGTCCGCCCGACGAGGGGACTTGACGATGAGCGTTTACAAGGTCGTGGAGATCATCGGGACCAGCACCGAGTCGTGGGAGGACGCCGGCATGTCGGCGGTCGCCAAGGCTCGCGAGTCGATCCGCAACCTGCGGGTCGCCGAGGTCGTCGAGCAGGACATCGATCTCAGCGAGTCGGGCGCGGCGACGTTCCGCACCAAGGTGCGGCTCTCGTTCAAGTACGAAGACGAGGGATAGCGCGAGCGCCGACAGGCGCTACCGGTCGAAGATGACGTGCTCCTCGGTGAGGAAGATCGTCGACTTGCTGAAGTCGATGAACTTGGCCTCGTCCTCGAGGAGGCGGGCACCCGCCTGCGCCCCTTCGTCGGTAGTCAAGGCGGCCTGGAGGTCGTCGATGCTGTCCCACCAGACTTCCGTGATCCCCTGGTGGATCGGGGCCAGCCCCCGGCTCTCCACCAGTGCCTGATTGAGCGGCGTGTCGAGCGTGTGGCTCTGGACGTACTTGCGCGCCCGGATGTCCTCCGCCACTGATGCCACGAGCGGCCCGTGCTCCTCGAGCCAGTACCGGTGGAACTCTTCCGGCGCGACGTCGTCGCGTGCCTGCACCACATAGACGAGCTTGATCATCCTCGGGAACGTATTCGGCAAATTCGAGAACTTGGGAACCGAGGCGACCGCGGCGGCGTCAAAACATCGGCGCCATCGCGCCGTTGTGAAGACACTCGCCCATCACTGGGACGAACGGGAGGGATCATGGCAATGCTCTCGTCACCGCAACTTCCCCGCCGGCTTCGCCGAGCATCGCTCGCCGCGCTAGCCGGTGCGACGGTTGTTGCGAACGCCGTCACCGCCGAGGCCGGGTCGCTCCCGGCCCAGGCGGCACCGTGTTTCGAGGTCGCTCCGGTCGCGGACCTGGACGTCGGCGATCCCCTGACCGGGCTGACGGTCGATCAGGGGACGACGCCCGAATCGTTCGACGCGACCGTCGTCGGCGTGATCGACGACGGGATCGCGGTCGGGCTCGACATGATCATCATCGAGGCGACGAGCGACGCGATCACCGCCGCGGGCGGGATCTGGGCCGGGATGTCCGGATCCCCCGTGTACACGACTGACGGGGACCTTGTCGGCGCGGTCGCCTACGGGCTGGCCGGATCATCGCCGATCGCCGGCGTCACCCCCGCCGCCGAGATGCAGAAGCTGCTCAACGGTGGTGGTACGGCGGCAGCGGCGCCCAAGGTCGACCTGTCGGCCAGACTCGAGCGGACGATCGTGGCCAGCGGGGCGGCCACGGCCGAGCAGGCCGCGTCCGGTCTGCGGCGGCTGCCCGTCCCGGTCGCGGTGTCGGGCCCCGGCCCCGAGCGGATCCGTCGGATCACGCGGATGATCAGGCGAACCATCCCGGGCGTCCAGGTGTACGCGTCCAGTCGCGCGCCCGCCCGGCCGGCCGCGCTCGAGCTCGAGGCCGGCGGCAACGTCGCCGCGGCGCTCTCGTACGGCGACGTGACCATCGCCGCCGTCGGCACGGTCACCGCGGTCTGCGCCGGCGAGGCGCTCCTGTTCGGACATCCGTTGCTCTTCAACGGCGCCACCAAGCTCTCGGCCCATCAGGCCTCCGCGGTCTTCGTCCAACCGGATCCCATCTTCGGCCCGTTCAAGGTGGCCAACATCGGCGGGCTCGCGGGCACGGTCGACCAGGACCGCCTGGCCGGGTTGCACACCGACACCAGCGTGCTGCCGACCGTCACACGGATTCGCTCGACGGTGAGCTCGGTGGAGACCGGGGCCACCCGGACGGCAGCGACGCAAGCCGTGTTGCCGTTGTTCGTCGCCGAGGCCGCGCTCAACCACGTCCTCGCCAACCTCGACCGCGTCCACGATCGGATCGGTGATGGTGTGGTCACGCTCCAGTGGGGGGCGAACGGGAAGCGCAGCGATGGGAGCACCTGGAGCTTCCGGAGGCACGAGAAGCTCGCCGACTCGTTCGATGCGACGTTCCTCGCGGCGTTCAAGATCCTCATCGATCTCGACACCCTCTTCAACAACCCGTTCGAGGAGATCACGATCGACAACGTCGCCGTCCGCGGCTCGGTCGACCCGAGGTTCGCCGAGGCCCGCTTGATCGGGCTCGAGGTGCTCGGGGCGAACGGCCGCTGGCGGGCGGTCGAGGCGCGGCGGCCGCTGCGCCTCGTCGCGGGCAGTGACGTCTTCCTGCGCGCCGTGCTGAGGCCGAACCGCTCTACGCGCCTGACCCGTGTCCAGCTCTCGCTCACCGTGCCGCCCCGGCCCGGTCGCGAGGGGACGTTGGCGGTCTCTGCGGGGTTGAGCTTCTTCGAGGAGCCGAGTAGCGGCACGAGTGACTTCACCGAGTTGCTCTCGCAGATCGATCAAGGTCCGACGGGCGACACGCTCCGCGCCAACCTCCGCCTGTTCGGCACGCCCCGCGTCACGAGGCAGGCTCGGGCAACGGCGCCGACCGCGGTCACGGGAGGCCTCGGCTTCGACGTCCAGGTCGTGTCGCCCGCGGCGTAGCGCCTGGGGTCAGGTCTCGAGCGGGAGCAGCGCGTCCGCGGCCTCGGTGAGATGCGACGACCACGCCTCGGTGGTCGCCGGCTCGACGATCGGGACGACCACGAACTTGGTCGTCCCGACGTCGATGAAGCGCTTGATGTGATGGGCGAGGGCGTCCCAGCCGACCGCGACCAGTGACGCCGGGTCGGCGAGGCTGGGCCGTCGGCGGGCGAGCTGGGCGAGGAGTTGCTCCGGGATCGTTCCGAGGGTGTACGGGATGAGCGCGCCGTAGTGGTCGTCCTCGATCGCACGGTCGTGCTCGGCCGCGACGGTCTCGATGACGGCCCGCCCGGTGGCGGCGTCGGCCGGAGTCACGAACGACGGCAGCCACCCGTCGGCGAGCCGGCCCACGCGCCGAAGTTCCGACGGCGCGATCCCGCCGAGCCAGACGTCGAGCCGATCGGGCCGGGGTCGGACCTCGAGGCCGCTGAGGTGGAAGCGCTCGCCTTCGTGCTCGACGACGTCGTCCGACCAGCAGGCGCGCATCACCGCCAGCGCCTCGTCGAACCACCGGGCGCGCTCCTCCCGGGCCACGCCGAACGCCTGGTGCTCCTTCGGTTCGGCGACGCCCAGCCCGAAGGCAGGGAGCAACCTTCCCGCCGACATCACGGCGAGCGTCGCCAGCTCCTTGGCCAGTACCACCGGGTTGCGGCCGGGCAGCACGAGCACGCTCATGCCGAACTTCAGGCGGGTCGTGCGCCCGGCGCCGAACGCCATCGCCACGATCGGATCGGGCGCCGAGCTGCCGATGCGCTCCGAGAGCCAGAGGCTGTCGAACGCCCGCTCCTCGACGAGGTCGACGAGCTCGCCGAACTCCGGCCCGTGGAGGGTGGTGCGGGTCCCGAGACCTATTCCGATGCGGACCGTCACCCGCCCATGATGGGCCGCGGCGTCAGGACCGCGTGAACTCGTTCTCCTCGTCGCGCCACGTGACGTGCCAGCTGAGCCCGAAGGCCACGATCATCACGGCCACGACGAGCGCCGGCACGGGAACGTCGAGCAGCGCCCGCAGCACGATCGCGACCACCGCCGCCATCACGCTGACCGCCGTCCCCAAGCGCAGGGTCGGATGGCGCGCGGGCGCAGCCGCAGGGGGGTGATGGCGGTGCACGGAGGTCTGCATGTCTCTTTGATGTCGCGAGCGGACGCTTCGATGCTCTTTTCGGCAGAAATTCCCGAAACTGCAACGAAAAGTTCGGGACCAGGTGCTCCGCAGATGGCGAGAGGGTCAGCTCAGGCAAACGGCGGGTGCCGGTCCGCCCACGGGTGCGCGGCCTCGAGCTGCGCCGCCACTCGGATGAGCAGATCTTCCCTGCCGTAGCCGGCGACGAGTTGCACGCCGATCGGCAGCCCGTCGCCGTTCCAGTGCAGGGGCAGGCTGATCGCCGGCTGGCCGCTCATGTTGTAGGGCGGGGTGAACGGCACGAACTGCCACGCCCGGCGGCCCTGGGCAAGGGCATCGGCGGGATCGGGCGCGAAGTCGGTCAGCAGCGGCGGCGGCTCGGCCACGGTCGGAGTGAGCAGGACATCCCAGCCGTCGGCCCACCACTGCTGCACGCGGCGGCGGAACGTGTACATCGCCGCCTGCGCGGTCGCCAGGTCCACGGCGCTGAATTCCTTCGCCATCTCGGCCTGCGCCCAGTTGACCGGCTCGAGGTCGGCCGCGGTCAGCTCGCGGCCGAGCGTCGTCGCGAACTGCCTCGCGCCCATCGCCATCTGCGTCGCCCACAGCGTCCCGAAGTGCGAGGACAGCTCGCCGTCGGCGAGCGCCTCCGGCCACTCCATCGCGACGTCGTGGCCGAGCGCCTCGAGCATCGTCGCCGTCGCCCGCGTCGCCTCGACGCAGTCCTCGTGCACGAACTCGCCCAGTGGATGGGTCTCGAGCACGCCGATGCGCAGCCGGCCCGGCTCGGCGCCAACCTCGTCGGCGTACGGGCGCGATGGCGGCGGTGCGAGCACGGTGTCGCCGATCCCGGGACCGCGGACAGCGTCGAGCAGCACCGCCGTGTCGCGCACCGTCCGGCTCACGCAGTGCTCGACGCCGAGGCCGGCCTCGGCGCGCATCGGGCCGACGCTGGCCCGGCCCTGACTCGGCTTGAGCCCCACCAACCCGCAGCACGAGGCCGGGATGCGGATGCTCCCGCCGCCGTCGGAGGCGCTGGCGAACGGCACCATCCCGGCCGCCACCGCGGCCGCTGAGCCACCGCTGGAGCCGCCCGGCGTGCGGTCGAGATCCCACGGGTTGTGCGTCGGTCCCCAGGCGAGCGGCTGGGTCGTCGGAAGGCTCCCCAGCTCGGGGCTGTTCGTGCGCCCGGCGATGACCAGGCCGGCGGACTTGAACCGGGCAACGAGCGTGGTGTCGAACGTGTCGACGTGCGCCGCGGCCTTGAGCGCAGCGTTGCCGTTCGACAGCGTCTGCCCGGTGAAGCTGGTGTAGAGGTCCTTGAGCAGGAAGGGCACGCCGCGGAACGGGCCGTCCGGCAGCGCCGCGTCAGCCGCGATCTCGCGGGCGTGGTCGAACCAACGGATCACGACCGCGTTGAGGGCCGAGTCGATGCGCTCGATGCGCTCGATCGCGGCGTCGAGCAGCTCGCCCGGAGTCACCTCGCCCTTGGCGACCAACGTGGCCTGGTCGACGGCGTCCATCCAGCGGGTCTCGTCGGCCAGCCCACTCATGGGAGTGCCTCGCGTCGATGCGAGCGAGTGAGCGCCAGCGAGCGAGCGGCTACCAACTGCGCAGGCGGTATGCGGTGTGGCCGGGGAACGCAGTGGACGGTCATGGGACCGGTGTAGCACGCCGCGCCACAGCTACGGTCGCTCGGCGGTGGACCGATCCGAGACCGAACCCTCGACCGCGCCGAGCGGGCGCGAGCTCCTGCGGGAACGTTCGATCTCCCTGTTCCTCGTCGCCTCGGCGGCGTCGTCGGTCGGCATGTTCCTGCAGGCCGCGGCGCTGGGCAAGCAGCTCTTCGACATCACCGACAGCGAGCTCGCGCTCGGCGTGCTCGGGCTCGTCGAGTTCCTCCCGGCCCTCGTCCTCCTGCCGTTCACGGGATCGGCGGCCGACCGGTTCGACCGGCGCCGAGTGGCCGCGATCGGGTTGTCGGCGGAGGTGCTCACGTCTGTCGCCTTCTGCATCTACGCGGCCGGCAATCCGACGTCGGGGCTACCGCTGTTCGTGATCGCGGCGGTCTTCGGCACGGCGCGGGCCTTTGTCGCGCCATCGGTGCGGTCACTGCCCCCGCTCCTGGCTCCCGCTAGTGGGCTGCCGCGGCTCATCGCGCTGTACTCGGCGACGTGGCAGTTCGGCATGATCGTCGGCCCAGCGAGCAGCGGCTTCCTCTACGACGTCGACCCGATGGTGCCGTACGTGGCCTCCGCGGCCTGCTTCCTCGTGTCGGCGGTGGCGGTGACGATGCTGACGTTCCGCCGGCCGCAGGACCGCACGCCGGCCGCGGAGCGGCCGACGCTGCACCACGCGTTCGAGGGACTGCGCTTCATCCGCTACCAGCCCGTGCTCCTCGGTGCGATCTCCCTCGACCTCTTCGCCGTGCTCTTCGGTGGTGCCGTGGCCCTGCTGCCGGCGATCGCCGAGGAGCGTCTCGGAGTGGGCAACGTCGGGTACGGCTGGCTGCGAGCCGCGCCGGGCATCGGCGCGGTCGCTCTCACCGGCCTGCTGGCCGTGCGACCCGTCCGGCGGCACGTCGGCAGGACCCTGTTCGTCGCCGTCGGTCTGTTCGGCATCGCGACCGTGGTGTTCGGTGTGACGACCAGCTACGTCGTGGCGTTCGTCGCCCTGCTCGTGCTGTCCGGCGCCGACGCGGTGAGCGTCTTCATCCGGGCAACCCTTGTCCCCCTCGCCACGCCCGACCACATGCGCGGCCGGGTGGCGGCGGTCGAGAACGTCTTCATCGGGGCGTCGAACGAGCTCGGCGCGTTCGAATCCGGCGTGGCCGCAACACTGCTCGGCGTCGGTCCGGCCGTCGCCCTCGGCGGTGTGCTCACCCTCGGCGTCGTCGCGGTGTGGCCGATCCTCTTCCCGTCGCTGCGGACGATCGACCGCTTCGAGGACGTCATGGCGCGGGAGCCGGCTGCCGTCACGTGACCCTGTGCTTCAATCGCCGGGAGGACGATCGCCGGGAGCGGAGCATGCTGAAGGAGTTCCGAGACTTCATCGCCAAGGGCAACGTCATCATGATCGCCGTCGGGCTGATGCTGGCGCTGTACTTCCAGACGATCGTCGATGCGGTCCTGAACGGGGTGATCAATCCGCTCATCGCGGCCATCTTCGGCGAGAACAACTTCACGAAGATCGGGTTCAACATCGGTGATCCTCCGCGCCCGGTCAGGGTGCCGGCGGTGGTGACAAGGACGTCTCGATTGGTCTCGTCATCGACGCCGTCGATCAGCTTCGTCGCGTCGCGTTCTTCCTCTTCCTGGTCGTCAAGGCCTACAACCATGGCGGCCGCCGGGTGAGGCTGCCGCCACCGCCGAAACCCAGTTGCTCACGGAGATCCGGGATCTCCTCGCCGAACGTCAGCCCTGACATGGCGTCGCGGCTGTCAGCCGCTTGAATGGACCAAATGCGTGGGCGCGGCCGCATTCCTCTCCTGAGCGTGGCGGCGGTAGCGCTCGCCGCCTGTGGGTCGGGTGGGGCGGCGTCGACCTCGGACTCACCGGCAACGGTGGGCAACGTCGGTGAGCTGCCCGGGACGCTGGCGCCGGTGTCGTCGTCCGCGCCCTCGACCATCGACGGCTCATCGTCGGCGAGCGGCGATGAGCCGTTCGTGACCGCACCCGACGACGGCGGCCAGCCGCCGCTCGACGTCGGCGAGGTCGCCGACGGCAACCGGTTGCTCATACTCGGCGACTCGGTCCTCGAGGCGACGTCGAACAGGTACGGCGGCGAGATGTGCGCCCGGCTCGTCCCCCACGGGTGGGCGGTCGAGATCGACGCCGAGAACGGGCGCGATGCGGCCGTGGGGCTGCAGATCCTCGAGGACCGCCTCGACGAGGGCGAGGAGTGGGACGCCGCGGTGGTGATGCTCGGCAACAACTACCGCAACGATCCCCAGCAGCTGGACGAGCAGATCGAAGAGATCCTCGACCGCCTCGCTCCGGCGCCCGTGATCCTTCTCACGGTGACCGAGTTCGAGGATGAGCAGGCCGAAGTGAACTACGTGCTGCGCACGGAGGCTGCGGGTCGCGACAACGTCGAGGTGCTCGAGTGGGCGGAGCGCTCCCGCCACGACGACTCGCTCGTGGGTGCGGACGGCCTGCACCTGAGCGAGCGGGGCAAGGTCGCGCTCACGGCGATGGTGCGCCTGGCGCTCGGGGACGCGCCCCCCGGGAGTCTCGGAGAGTGCCTCGACGCCTGAGGCCTACCTGCCGACGTACACAGGTGGGCGTTTCTCGAGGAACGAGGCCACGCCCTCGCGATGGTCGTCCGTCTGGAACAGGCGGGCGAGCTCCGAAGACACCCATGCCCCCAGTTCCTCCCAGTCCGGATCGAGGGCCCGCCGCAGTCCGTGCTTGAGCGCCTGTACGGCGAGGGGTGGGTTGGCGGCGATCCGACCGGCGAGCTCGGTCGCCGCGGTGAGCAGGTCGTCGTGAGTGACGACCCGCGACACCAGCCCGATGCGGAGCGCCGTCTCGGCGTCGATGATCTCGCCGGTGAAGAGCAGCTCGGCCGCCCGCTCGCGCCCGACGAGCTGGGCCAGCCGTCCCAGTCCGGGAGCGTCCGAGACCAGGCCGCGGAGCACGAACAGCTCGCCGAACCGGGCCCGCTCGGACGCCACGCGGATGTCCGCCATGAGTGCCAGCTCCATGCCCCAGCCGACGGCCGCCCCGTTGACGGCCGCGACGACCGGGACGTCGGTGGACAGCAGGGCGTTCGCCGCCGGCGTCAGTCGGGGGGCCGCGGCGAGCTGCTCCGTCGGGCGCTCGGGGCCGGCCATGATCAGCTTGACGTCGTCGCCGGAGCAGAACGCCGGGTCCTCGCCGGTGATCACGAGGCAGCGCACGTCGGCCTCGCCGAGACCGCGCACGACCTCCTCGAGCTCGCGGTAGCTCTGCCGGCGCAGCGCGTTGCGGGCCTCGGGCCGGTTGAGCGTCAACACGCCCACGTGGTCCGTGACGTCGAACCTCAGGTCTTCGTACACGAGGTCGATGCTCGCGCGCTCGTCCCGACGAAACTGCAGTTGGAAGGCGCTCGCTTGGCTGACAGCCTGGCTCGGTGCTCCAGGCCCAGGGACTCGCGGTCGAGGTCGGCGGCCGGCTCGTCGTCGAGTCGGCCGACTTCACCGTGATGTCCCGCGACAAGGTCGGACTCGTCGGGCGCAACGGGGCGGGCAAGACGAGCCTGTTCCGCGTGCTCGGCGGCGAGGCCGAACCGGCCGGCGGGCGCGTGGCGCGCTCGGGCGCGTTCGGCTACCTCCCGCAGGACCCGCGCATCGCCGGTGTGCTCGACGGCCGCACCGCGGTGTCCCACATCCTGTCGGGGCGCGGCATCGACGCCGAGATGGAGCGCATCGAGAAGCTCCGCATTGCGATGGAGGAGCGGCCCGACGAGCGCAATGTCGCCAGGTACACGCGGGCCGAGGAGCTGTTCCGCACCAATGGCGGGTACGCCGCGGACAGCGAGGCGAGGTCGATCGCGGCTGGGCTCGGTCTCGACACGACACGCGTCGATGCCGCCATCGGCGTGCTGTCGGGCGGCGAGCGACGACGGGTCGAGCTCGCCCGCATCCTGTTCGCAGGCAGCGACGTGCTGTGCCTCGACGAGCCGACGAACCACCTCGACATCGACGCCAAGGAGTGGCTGATGGGGTTCCTGCGGGCGTACCGCGGGGCCCTGCTCGTGATCAGCCACGACCTCGTCCTGCTGGACGAGGCGATCACCCGTGTGCTCCACCTCGACCGGCCGCGGGAGGACGCCGTCGGGACGATCGTCGAGTACAAGGGCACCTACTCGCAGTACCTCGCGGCCCGCGCGGCGGACGAGGAACGGCAGGCGACTCTCGCGATCCGCCAAGCCAAGGAGCGGGCCCGCATGCAGCGCTTCGTCGATCGCTTCGGCGCCAAGGCGACGAAGGCGTCGCTCGCCCACAGCATGGAGAAGCGCATCGCCCGGCTCGACGCCGAGCGGGTCGAGGCGCCGAAGGGCGACAAGGTGCTGCGGGTGCGCTTCCCGCCGCCGCCCGCTCCCGGCCGCACCGTCGTCACCGCCACCGGCCTCGCCAAGAGCTACAGCGGTCCGCCGGTGTTCGAGGACGTGGCGTTCGATCTCGGACGCGGTGAGCGCCTGCTCGTGCTCGGGCTCAACGGCGCGGGCAAGACCAGCCTGCTGCGCATCCTCGCCGGCGAGACCGTCCCCGACCGGGGCGTGGTCGCTTTCGGTCATCACGTGACCGTCGGCTACTACGCGCAGGAGCACGACAACCTGCGCACCGACGAGACGCTGCTCGAGAACATCCGCCGCGAGGTGCCGACGGGGGTGCAGCTCACGGAGACCGAGCTGCGCGGCCTGCTCGGGATGTTCGGCCTGTCGGGCGAGAAGGTGTTCCAGGAGGCGGGCACGCTGTCCGGTGGCGAGAAGACCAAGCTCGCCCTGGCCATGCTGATGGTCGGGCGGAACAACGTGCTCCTGCTCGACGAGCCGACCAACAACCTCGACCCGGGCAGCCGGAAGGCCGTCACGGACGCGCTGCGCGAATGGCCCGGCGCAGTCATCCTCGTCAGCCACGACACCGAGTTCGTCGAGCAGCTCGCGCCGACCAAGGTCCTCGTCATGCCGGACGGAGAGCTCGACTACTTCAGCTCCGGGTGGCTCGATCTCGTCGCCCTCGCCTGACCGATTTCACCATCCGAGTGTCTTGCGGGATCCGAGTGTCCCGTGAGGGAAGGTCCCTCAGTCAGGCACTCGGATGACCGTAGACACTCGGATGGGAATGTACGGTCCGCGGGATGCGGATCGGGTTGTTCGCTAACCGGATCAACGACGGGACGATCGATGACGTCGTCGAGGAGGCGCGGCGGGCCGAGGCCGACGGGTTCGCCACGTACTGGGCCTCGCAGATCTTCAGTCATGACGCCCTGACGGCGCTCGCCATCGTGGGCCGCGAGGTGCCACGGATCGAGCTCGGGACGAGCGTCGCGCCGACGTATCCCCGGCACCCGATGATCATGGCGCAGCAGGCCTTGACGGTGAACGCGGCCACAGGCGGCCGGCTCTGCCTCGGCATCGGGCTGAGCCACCAGATCGTCATCGAGACGATGATGGGGATGAGTTTTGCCAAGCCGGTGCGCCACCTCCGCGAGTACCTGGGCGTCCTCGGACCGCTCTCCCGCGGCGAGGCCGTTTCCGTCGACGGCGAGGACTACCGCGTGCACGCCACTTTGACCGTCCCGGGCGCCACCCCGTTCCCGATCGTCGTCGCCGCCCTCGGGCCGCAGATGCTCAAGGTCACGGCGAAGCTCGCCGACGGCACGCTCACCTGGTGCGCCGGTCCGTCCACACTCGCCGAGCACACCATTCCGACCATCACCGCCGCGGCCGAGGCCGCCGGCCGGCCGGCGCCGCGCATCATCGCCGCTCTGCCCGTGTGCGTCACGAGCGATGTGGACGGCGCGCGCGAGCGGGCGAGCAAGATCTTCGCCATCTACGGCCAGCTGCCGAGCTACCGGGCGATGCTCGACCGGGAAGGCGTCGCCGGGCCCGCGGACATCGCGATCGTCGGCGCCGCGAGCGAGGTGACGGAGCGGATCGGGGCGCTCGCTGACATCGGTGTCACCGACTTCGCCGCGGTCGAGTTCGCGGCCGAGCCCGACGAGGCTGAAGCGACCCGCGCCGCTGTCGTCGCCGCGATCATCTGATCAGCTGATCGAGAGCGGCACCGCGGCCGCCTCACGGCGGACGTGGTCGAAGAAGTCGTTGCCCTTGTCGTCGACGACGATGAAAGCTGGGAAGTCGACGACCTCGATCCGCCACACCGCCTCCATGCCCAGCTCCTGGTACTCGAGCACCTCGACCCGCGTGATGTTGTCGAGCGCCAGTCGCGCCGCGGGCCCGCCGATCGAGCCGAGGTAGAACCCCCCGTGGCGGGCGCACGACTCGGTGACCTGCCGCGACCGATTGCCCTTGGCGAGCATCACCATCGAACCGCCGGCGGCCTGGAACTGCTCGACGTAGCTGTCCATGCGCCCGGCGGTCGTCGGACCGAACGAGCCGGACACGTACCCGTCGGGTGTCTTGGCCGGCCCGGCGTAGTAGACGCAGTGGTCGCGCAGGTAGGCGGGCATCGGCTCGCCGGCGTCCAGCCGTTCCTTGATCTTGGCGTGGGCGATGTCGCGGGCGACCACCATCGGGCCGCTCAGCATCACCCTCGTCTTGACCGGATAGCGGGACAGCTCGGCGCGGATCTCGTCCATCGGCCGGGTGAGGTCGATACGGACCGCGGGCGCTCCGGATTCGAGCTGGTCGCTGACGTCGGGGAGGAAGCGGGCGGGATCGGTCTCGAGTTGCTCGACGAACACCCCGTCCCGAGTGATCTTGCCCTTCGCCTGGCGATCCGCCGAGCACGACACGGCGAGTGCGACCGGGCAGCTCGCGCCGTGACGGGGGAGGCGGATGATGCGCACGTCGTGGCAGAAGTACTTGCCCCCGAACTGGGCGCCGATGCCCGTGCGCTGGGCGAGGTCGAGGACCTTGGCCTCGAGCCCGACGTCACGGAAGCCGTTGCCGCGCGGCCCGCCGGTGGTGGGCAGCGTGTCGAGGTAGTGGGTCGATGCGAGCTTGGCGGTCTCGACCGCGAACTCCGCTGAGGTTCCGCCGATGACGACGGCGAGGTGGTACGGCGGGCACGCCGCGGTGCCGAGCGCCTGCAGCTTGTCGAACAGCCACGGGAGCAGCGTCGCGTCGTTCAGCAGCGCCTTGGTCTCCTGGTACAGGTACGACTTGTTGGCGCTGCCGCCGCCCTTGGCGATGAAGAGGAACGAGTACGTGTCACCGTCGACGGCGGCGATCTTGATCTCCGCCGGCAGGTTGGTGCCGGTGTTGACCTCGTCGTACATCGTCAGTGGGGCCATCTGGCTGTAGCGCAGGTTGCTCGTCAGGTAGGTGTCCTGCACCCCCTCGGCGATGGCCGCCTCGTCGCCGCCGCCGGTGAACACGAACTGCCCCTTCTTCGCCTTGACGATGGCCGTCCCGGTGTCCTGGCACATCGGTAGGACACCGCCGGCGGCGATCGACGCGTTCTTGAGCAGATCGAGGGCGACGAAGCGGTCGTTGTCGCTCGCCTCCGGGTCGTCGAGGACTCGGCGCAGCTGGGTGAGATGGGCCGGGCGTAGGAAGTGGGCGATGTCGTGCATCGCGGTCGCGGTGAGGAGTGTGATTGCTTCCGGCTCGACGCGCAGGAACTGGCCCGCCGGAGTCTCGAACGTGGAGATCCCTTCGGTGGTGAGCAGACGGTAGGGGGTGTCGTCAGGACCGAGTGGGAGCAGCTCGACGAAATCGGCCGCGTCGGACATGGCTGTCAACGTACCGGCGTCAGCCGAGGGCGGGAGACCCGCGGAACGGCCCCGGGTCGCCGACGATCGGGATGTCGGGCGGGCGCCAAGCCGTGGCCTCGGCGACCGCGTCCGCGACGGTCCGCCACTCGGCCGAGTTCCAGCCCTCGGCGGCCGCCTGCACCGTCCCGTCCACGCGGATGAACACGAACGCCGGCAGCTCGGTGAGGCCGAGCGCCTTGACAGCGATGCGGTCGGGATCGACGTACACGAGGAACTGCTCGACGAGCGGACCGAGGAACGTGCGGGCGTCGTCGGCGTCGGCCGTGACGATGAAGTTGACCCTGGCGTCGGACCCGCGCAGTCCCTCCAGGATGCGCGCCGCGGTGGACAGGATCCACGAGCTCTCGTTGGTGTAGGGGTCGAGGACGACGCTGGCGAGATGGAACGTCGTGAGCCACTCCTGGAGCGGTCGAGCCTCGCCGCCGAGTGGCGTCAGCGCCAGGTCCGGCGGAGGGTTCGTCGCCACGGCCTGCGACGGTAGCAAGCACCGTCAACCCGGCCCCAACAAGGGAGCCGCCGTCGATACCCTGCCCGCGTGCATCCGATCGAGCGGCTGCGGTACGTCGCCAGGGCCAGGGGAGCCGATGCCGAGTCGCTCGTCCGGGAGACGGCGGGGGCGCTGCGGGGTCTCGGCATCGACCCGTCCGGGCTGGTCGTGGCGTGCCGGCGCATCGTCGAACGCCACCCGACGTGCGGTCCGCTGTGGTGGTTGGGCGCCCGGCTGCTGACCAGCGCCGACCCGATGGCCGCGGCGCGGGCGGCGGTGGCCGAGATGGAGGCCGATCGCACCGCCGACGTGCTGGCACGCGAGCTCCCCGAGGGTGCGACGGTCGCCACGGCCGGCTGGCCGGCGATCGCCGGTCAGGCGATCGGCCGGCGCGGCGACGTGCGCGTGCTCGCCATCGATGCCGGGCACCACGGATCGTCGTTCGTCCAGCGGCTGGAGCGCAGCGAGATCGAGTGTGACCTGGTGCCGATGGAGGCCGCCGCGGTCGCCGTGGCCGACGCCGACGTCGCGCTCGTGGAGGCAGAGGCGCTCGATGCGTCGCGCGTCGTCGCCCCGCTCGGATCGGCGGTGCTCGCCGCCGTCGCCGGCATCGCGGGGACGCCGGCGTGGCTGGTGGCCGGGCGCGGCCGGCGCCTGCCGGGGCCGATGATCGACGGCATCGCCGCCGCGCTTGCACGCGACGAGGACTACTGGACCCGCGACGCCGAGCTGTTCCCGCTCGCGCTCGTCAGCCAGGTCGTCGGGCCGGCGGGGCGGCTCCCGGCGGCGGCGCCGGAGGCGGTGCGGGCGGAGTGCGACATGGCGCCCGAGCTGCTCCGCGCCAGTCCGATGTGAGGCCTCGCGCCTAACGTCGAGCTCCGTGCCGAGCCGACGCCAGCAGATCGCCATGACCGACGACGAGGTGGCCGCGTTCCTCGACCAGCAGCGGGTGCTCAACGTGGCGACGATCGGTCCGACGGGCCATCCCCACGTGGTCGCCATGTGGTACGCGATGGTCGACGGGCGGCCGTCGTTCTGGACGTTCGGGAAGAGCCAGAAGATCGTCAACCTGCGCCGCGACCCTCGGGTCACCGGGCTGGTCGAGAGCGGCGACAGCTACAACGAGCTGCGCGGCGTCGAGCTCGTGGGCACGGGGCGCATCGTCGAGGACTTCGACGAGATCGTGACGATCGGACGCACCGTCGCGGCGAAGTACCAGGGGAGTGAGGCCGCCGAGTCCGCCGACGTGCTCGCCTTCCTCGAAGCCCAGGCGCGCAAGCGCGTCGGCGTCGTCATCGACGTCGAGCGCACAGTGAGCTGGGACCACACCAAGCTCGGCGGCACCTACTGACCGCCGAGCCGCTGCCGCATCGTGCCGATGACGTGATCGGGATGCCTCATCACCTGGTCGTAGGTGTACTCGTACACGCGACGTCCGACGTCTTGTAGCTCGTTGCGTCGTTGCGCGTCCTTCGCCCGCTCGGCGTCGGACGCGTGGCCTCTGCGCCCGGAGACCTCGACGACGATGGAGTGCTCGTCGAAGATGAAGTCGACACGCGCGAACGTCCGGCCGCCGCGACGGTGGACAACCTGCGTCCGCGGACGAGGGAGGCCGGCGGTGCGCATCAATCGGAGGAAGAGCGCGCGTCGAGCAACGTGTGACCGCCGCTGTCGAGAAGCAGCTCATCGAGCCGTCGGCGCGCCCCAGATGACCGGGGCCGCGCGAGCTCGGCCAGTGCGCTTGGCCAGGACGACCGGTGAGCTCGACTGCGACCTGACCGCGGAGTCGATCGCGGCCTCCAAGCGCACCTTCGAGATCCGGGCTCGAGTGAGGTCGATGATCGTCCGTGTCGCGGAGGTGCAGGGAAACCCGGCGGCTCTCACGCGGTCGATCGGCGGCAAGTCGCGCGTCGAGTGCACCGGACGGAAGCGGGCCGCGAACGTGCCTGCAGCGCCTCGCGGGACGCGTGAACTCGACGGCGCTCCGGCAGACAGCCGATCGAAGCCGTGAAGACGGGCAGCGGCCTCGTGGCTCACGACGGCTCTCGGGCCAAGGCTGAGGAGCCCGAGCATGAGCCGCCGCTCGATCGACGGAGGCACGCCCGCGATGCTGTACACCCGCGGCGCCATCGGGTGCAGCCACCCGTTGCGGACCAGGGTGCGGAGTTGCTGCCGCGCCATGCCCAGGTCGGCGAGCTGTTCGAGCGTGATGAGCCCGTACTGGCCGGACGCGCTGGAGGGTGATGTGGGTCGTGAGCCGACGGTCCATGCCCTGAATGGGGGTGGCGGTGACCCGGAAGGGGAAGCTCACCTCGCTTTGGTCACCGAATTGGTTGGTAGGGCAACCAATTCGGTGACCAAAGCGACGGTCAGCGGTGGTGGCCGCGGCGGAGACGGTGTCCGGCGGCCTCGGCCACCCGCTCGGCGACGGCGACGATGTCGGCGTCCGGGATCAGCCCCACGGTGACCCGGAGGTGGTCGGTGTCCGGGCGGACGAGGAACGGCTCGCCCGGCGCGACGCCGATGCCGCGGGCGGCGAGGGCGACGGTGGCCGACCGCTCGTCGGCGACCTCCATCCAGAGGTTGATGCCGTCCTTGCCGGCGGTCCGCACCCCGTGGTCCGCCAGCACGCTCGACACGGCCGCCCGCCGCTGGGCGTACGTGCCCGCCGCGGCGCGCATCGTCGCCTCCGTCGCCCCGTCGCGCAGGAGCTCGAGCAGCAGCGCCTGCAGGATGCGGCTCGACCACCCCGGCCCGAGCAACCGCCGGTTCGCCACCGCCGTCACCGTGTCACCCGCGCCGCCGACGGCGGCGAGACGCAGATCGGGCCCGTGGCTCTTGGAGTAGCTGCGGATGTGCACGGTGCGCTCGGGGAGCCAGCGGCCGAGGCTGACGAGCGGCGCGGCGGAGATCTCGTTGGCGTGATCGTCCTCGACGACGATCGTCGGCGTGCCCGCCAGCTCCGTCGCGAGGGCCTTCGCCCGCCGCACGCTCATCGCCGAGCCGGCGGGGTTCTGGGCGCGGGGCTGGAGGAACACGGCGCGGGCCCCGCCGGCGAGCGCCGTTCGCAACCCCTCGACGTCGAGACCTCCGTCGTCGGTGTCGACACCGATGACCTCACAACCCATCTGCTCGAGCAGGTCGAGCAGCGGCGGGAACGACGGGTGCTCGACGACGACGCGGTCGCCGAGGCGCAGGACGACGGCGGCGACCCGGTCGAGCGCGTCCATCGCCCCGTCGACGACCGTCACCGCCTCGGGAGGGAACGGCCAGGAGGCGATGAGCTCCTCCTCCAGCTCCGGCAGCACCGGGTGGTCGAGGTAGCTCGACGTCAACGACTGCCGGCTGACGCGTGCGACGATCGGCGCGAGATCGGGGAGCAGCGCCGGATCCGGCGTCCCCGACGACAGGTCGAGGGCGAAGTGCCCCGGACCCTCGGTGACCCGCCGGTAGCGCCGCGGCCCGCCCGGTCCGGTGGGCGGGCGGACGTACGTGCCGTTGCGGCCCCGGGCCTCGATCGCCCCCACATCAGCGAGGCTGCGCCACGCCTCGCTGACCGTCGTCGGTGAGACGCCGAGCCGGCGCGACAGCTCGCGCACCGTGGGTAGGCGCTCGCCGACGGGCAGGTCTCCGGCCGTGATCATCCGGCCGATCACCGAGGCGATGCGGCGGGCACTCCGACCGTCCGCGCTGGGCTGACCGCCCCGGTTGATCTCGCTGACGATCTCGTTCAACACGACCGTGTGACGCCTCCGTGAACTGAATGTACGGTAACAATCGTTCTATTGTCCAGGTAGGCGTGTCACATTACGATCGGCCCCTCAGGAGGACGAGCAAGTCAGGGGGAACCCATGGCGAACATCGTGCGTGCCGCGCTGTTGCAGACCGATTGGGCGGGCAGCAAAGAGGCGATGATCGACAAGCACGAGGAAGCCGCCCGCGAGGCCGCCGCCGACGGCGCGCAGGTCATGTGCTTCCAGGAGCTGTTCTACGGCCCGTACTTCTGCCAGGTGCAGGAGACCAAGTACTACGACTTCACCGAGGAGATCCCGGACGGTCCGACCACCCAGCGGTTCCAGTCGATCGCCCGGGAGCTCGGCATGGTGCTGGTGCTGCCGATGTACGAGATCGAGCAGGCCGGGCTGTACTACAACACCGCGGCCGTGATCGACGCCGACGGCAGCTACCTCGGCAAGTACCGCAAGCAGCACATCCCGCAGGTGAAGGGCTTCTGGGAGAAGTTCTACTTCCGCCCCGGCAACGGCGGCTACCCGGTCTTCGACACCGCGGTCGGCAGGGTCGGCGTGTACATCTGCTACGACCGGCACTTCCCGGAGGGGTGGCGGGCCCTCGGGCTCAACGGCGCCCACCTCGTGTTCAACCCGTCGGCCACCCACCGCGGGCTCAGCGAATACATCTGGCGGGTCGAGCAGCCGGCATCGGCGGTCGCCAACATGTACTACGTCGGCGCGATCAACCGGGTGGGGATCGAGGCCGACATCGGTGACAACGACTTCTACGGGCAGAGCTACTTCGTCGACCCCGAGGGCAAGTTCGTGGGCGACGTGGGCGACGCGTACAAGCCTGACCTGATCGTCCGCGACCTCGACATGGACAAGATCAAGGAGGTCCGCGACCGCTGGGCCTTCTACCGCGACCGCCGGCCGGATGCCTACGACGAGCTGGTCGAGCGCTGAGTGCGACCTTGCTCATCTCTGGCGGCACGATCGTGACCGCCACGGGCCGGTTCGCCGGCGACGTCGTGATCGACGGCGAGACGATCGCCGCCGTGCTCGCGCCCGGGGTCGCCGAAACCGTCGGGCTCACCCCCGACCGGACGATCGACGCCACCGGCAAGTACGTCGTGCCCGGCGGCGTCGACGTCCACACCCACATGGAGCTGCCGTTCGGCGGAACGGCGGCGTCGGACACGTTCGAGACCGGAACCGTCGCTGCCGCGTGGGGTGGCGTCACCACGATCGTCGACTTCGCCGTCCAGCGCACCGGCGAGCGCGTCCAGGACGGGCTCGCCGACTGGCACAGCAAGGCCGAGGGCAACTGCGCCATCGACTACGGGTTCCACATGATCATCGGCGGCGTCGACGACGACGCGCTCAAGGCGATGACCTATCTCGTCGACAACGAGGGGATCACCAGCTTCAAGCTGTTCATGGCCTATCCGGGCGTCTTCTATGCCGATGACGGCCAGATCCTGCGGGCGATGCAGAACGCCGGTGAGTCCGGGGCGGTGATGATGATGCACGCCGAGAACGGCATCGCCATCGACGTGCTCGTGGCGCAGTCCATCGCTCGCGGCGACACCGACCCGAGGTTCCACTCGCTCACCCGGCCGGCCGAGCTCGAGGGCGAGGCCACCCACCGGGCGATCCAGCTCGCCCGGGTGGCGGCGGGTGGGCTGCGAAACGTCGCCGGCAATGTGCCGCTGTACATCGTGCACATGTCGGCGTCGGAGGCACTCGAGGAGGTCGCCGCCGCCCGCCACCGCGGCCAGAACGTGTTCGGCGAGACCTGCCCGCAGTACCTCTACCTGTCGCTCGAGGATCACCTCGCGCGCCCCGGGTTCGAGGGCGCCAAGTGGGTCTGCTCGACGCCGTTGCGGTCCAAGCACGAGCACCATCACCGCGACCTCTGGAAGGGCCTGCGAATGAACGAGCTGGCCGTCGTGTCGACGGACCACTGCCCGTTCTGCATGAAGGAGCAGAAGGAGCTCGGCCTGGGTGACTTCTCCAAGATCCCCAACGGGATCGGCGGTGTCGAGCACCGCATGGAGCTGATCTACCAGGGAGTCGTCACCGGCGAGCTGAGCCTCGAGCGCTGGGTCGAGACGTGCTGCACGACACCGGCGCGCATGTTCGGTCTGTACCCGCAGAAGGGCGTGATCGCGCCGGGATCAGACGCCGACATCCTGATCTGGGATCCCGACCGGCGGACCACGATCGGGGTCGACGCCAAGCACCACATGAACATGGACCACTCGGCGTACGAAGGGTTCGAGGTCGACGGCAAGGTCGACACCGTGCTCAGCCGGGGCACCGTCGTGATCGAGAACGACACCTTCACCGGCAGCAAGGGCCACGGCCGCTATTTGAAGCGCGGGCTTTCTCAATATCTGGTCTGATCGGAGCGCTCAGATGAATCGAATCTCTCACTGGATCGACGGGGCGGTCGTCGAAGGCACGTCCGGCCGATCCGGTCCGGTGTTCAACCCGGCAACGGGGGAGCAAGCGGCGAGTGTCGACTTCGCCAGTGTCGCCGAAGTCGACGCCGCCGTCGCTGCGGCCAAGACGGCGTTCCCCGGTTGGCGGGCCACGTCACTCGGCCGTCGGGCCGAGGTCATGTTCCACCTCCGCGAGCTGGTCGACGCCAACCGCAAGGAGATCGCCTCGCTGCTCACCGCCGAGCACGGCAAGGTGATGTCCGACGCGCTCGGCGAGGTCGCTCGGGGTCTCGAGAACGTCGAGTTCGCCTGCGGCGTCCCGCACCTCCTCAAGGGCGGTTACAGCGAGCAGGCCGCCACCGGTGTGGACGTGTACTCGATCCGTCAGCCGCTCGGCGTCGTCGCCGGCATCACGCCGTTCAACTTCCCGGCGATGGTGCCGATGTGGATGTTCGCCAACGCCCTCGCGTGCGGCAACACATTCGTGCTCAAGCCGAGCGAGAAGGATCCGTCGGCATCGTTGCTCATGGCCGAACTGCTCGCCACGGCTGGCCTCCCGCCCGGCTGCTTCAACGTCGTGCAGGGCGACAAGGTGGCCGTCGATCGCCTGCTGGAGCACCCCGACATCGAGGCGGTCAGCTTCGTGGGCTCGACCCCGATCGCCAAGTACATCTACGAGACGGGTACGGCCAACGGCAAGCGGGTGCAGGCACTCGGCGGGGCCAAGAACCACATGTTGGTGCTGCCGGACGCCGACCTGGACATGGCCGCCGACGCCGCAGTCTCGGCGGGCTATGGCTCGGCGGGCGAGCGATGCATGGCCATCAGCGTCGTGCTCGCCGTCGACACCATCGCCGACGAGCTGGTCGGCAAGATCGCCGAGCGGATCCCGTCGGTCAAGGTCGGTCCGGGCACCGAGCCGGACAACGAGATGGGTCCGCTGATCACCGGCGAGCATCGTGATCGGGTGCGGGGATATGTGGAGGGAGCCGGTACCGAGGGGGCGACTGTCGTCGTCGATGGCCGCGACGGTGCCCCCTCGGAGGGCTTCTTCCTCAATCCGAGTCTGCTCGACAACGTCCGCCCGGGCACGAAGGCCTACGACGACGAGATCTTCGGCCCGGTGCTGTCGGTGGTGCGCGTCCACTCGTACGACGAGGGCGTCGAGTTGATCAACTCGAACCCCTACGGCAACGGCGTCGCCCTGTTCACCCGCGACGGCGGAGCGGCGCGGCAGTTCCAGTACGAGGTCAACGTCGGGATGGTCGGCGTGAACGTCCCGATTCCGGTGCCGGTGAGCTACTACAGCTTCGGCGGATGGAAGTCGAGCCTGTTCGGCGATACCCACATGTACGGGCCCGAAGGGATCAACTTCTACACGCGAGGCAAGGTCATCACCGAGCGCTGGCCCGACCCGCACACGTCGAAGGTGGACCTGGGCTTCCCCCAAAACCGTTGACCTGACCATGGACCTCGGGCTGGTTCTGCAGACGACGCCGCCGTCGGCGCGCGTCGTCGATCTGGCGAAGCGGGCGGAGGCGTTCGGCTTCAGCCACGTGTGGACCTTCGACAGCCACATCCTGTGGCAGGAGCCCTACGTCATCTACAGCCAGATCCTCGCCGCCACCCGCAACGTCGTCGTCGGGCCGATGGTGACGAACCCAGCCACCCGGGACTGGACGGTCACGGCGAGCACGTTCGCGACCCTCAACGAGATGTACGGCAACCGCACGGTGTGCGGGATCGGTCGCGGCGACTCCGCCGTCCGGGTCACGAACGGCAAGCCGACCACCATCGACACCCTGCGCGAGTCGATCCACGTGATCCGCGAGCTCGCCAACGGTCGCGGGGTCGACTACAAGGGCTCGACGATCAGGTTCCCGTGGGCGGCGAAGAGCCGGCTCGAGGTCTGGGTCGCCGGCTACGGGCCGCGTGCGCTGGCCCTCACCGGTGAGGTCGGCGACGGCTTCATCCTCCAGCTCGCCGACCCGCAGATCGCGGCGTGGACCATCGGCGCGGTCAAAGAGGCTGCCGAGCGGGCCGGCCGCGACCCGGACGCGGTCACGATCTGCGTCGCCGCGCCGGCGTACGTGGGCGACGACCTGCCGTACCTGCGTGACCAGTGCCGGTGGTTCGGCGGGATGGTCGGCAACCACGTCGCCGACATCGTCGGCCGCTACGGCGACACGTCCGACGTGCCCGCCGCCCTGACCGAGTACATCAAGGGCCGCGAGGGCTACGACTACAACCAGCACGGGCAGGCGGGCAATGTGCACACCGCGTTCGTGCCCGACGACGTCGTCGACCGGTTCTGCATCCTCGGACCGGTCGACGAACACCTCCGCCGCCTGGCCGAGCTGCGCGACCTCGGCGTGGACCAGTTCGCGATCTACCTGCAGCACGACGGCAAGGACGCCACGCTGCAGTCGTACGGGGAGCACATCCTCCCGACGCTCGCCGAGCACGCCGCGGCGAAGACCTGACGTGGCCCGCAAGGTCCTGTTGTTCCTGCTCGCGCTGGTGCTCGTCGCCGCGGCGTGGGAGCTCTACAAGGTGGCCGGTCCGGAGGACGGCGGCGAGATCCTCGGCTGGAACCTCTTGCCGCGCGCCAACGACACGGCGATGCCGCACGTGTGGGAGATGGGCGACCGGCTCTTCGACCGCGAGAGCCGCACGTCCGACCGGCCGATCTGGCGGGTCGTACTGGGCGGCGCGTGGTACTCGTTCCGGCTCGCCTTCGCCGGGTTCCTCATCGGCACCGTGGTGGGAGTGGCGCTGGCCACGGTGATGGCGCGGTTCGGCGTGGTCCGACGGGGCCTGATGCCCTACCTCGTGGTGTCCCAGACGGTGCCGATGATCGCCCTCGCCCCGCTCGTCGTGAGCTGGGGCGGACGGCTGCAGATCGGCGGCTGGGAATGGCCGCGATGGCTGTCGGTCGCCGTACTCGGGGCGTTCCTCGCGTTCTTTCCCGTCGCCGTCGGGACGCTGCGCGGGCTCGAGTCGGCGTCGGCGACGTCGCTGGAGTTGATGCGCAGCTTCGCCGCCACGAACCTCCAGACGATGCGCCTTCTGCGATTCCCCGGCGCCGTGCCTCGCATGGTGCCGGCCTTGAAGCTGGCGGCGACGGCGTCGGTGATCGGCGTCCTCGTGGCCGAGATCTCCACCGGCCTTCGCGGCGGGGTCGGCCGCCTGATCGTCGATTACGCGAGGCAGGCGTCGGGAGACCCCGCCAAGGTGTACACGGCCCTCCTCGGCGCGGCAGCGCTGGGCCTGGCAATGGTCGGCGTGATTGCCGCCTTCGAGGCTGCGGCCGGCCGCAACCGTCCGCCCGCCGAGGAGTACTCATGACCAACGCCGTCGAGGTCACGAACGCCGGCAAGGTGTTCAATCCGGGCACGACCCGGCAGGTCGACGCGCTCGTCGATGTCGATCTCGTGGTGGCGCCGGGCGAGTTCGTCAGCCTCATCGGACCCTCCGGGTGTGGGAAGTCGACCCTGCTGCGGCTCATCGCCAACCTCATCGAGCCGACAACTGGTGATGTGCAGGTCAACGGCAAGGCCGCGAGCCAGGCCCGGCTCGACCAGGAGTACGGGATGGCGTTCCAGCAGGCGGGCCTGTTCGAGTGGCGCAACGTCGTGAAGAACGTCGAGTTGCCGCTGGAGCTGAAGGGCTGGGACAAGGCGAAGCGGCGCGCCCGCGCGATGGAGATGCTGCAGCTCGTCAAGCTCGCCGACTTTGCCGAGCACCGCCCGTGGCAGCTGTCGGGAGGAATGCAGCAACGTGTGGCCATCGCTCGCGCGCTCGCCGCCCACCCGCCGCTGCTGCTGATGGACGAGCCGTTCGGCGCGCTCGACGAGATGACACGTGAGCACATGCAGGCCGAGCTGTTGCGAATCTGCAGTGAGACCGGCACGAGCGTCGTCTTCGTCACCCACTCGATTCCGGAGGCTGTATTCCTGTCCGATCGCGTGGTCGTGATGTCGCCGCGACCCGGACGGATCATCCGGGTGATCGACGTGGAGCTCGGCGAGCACCGTGACGTCGACACCCGCGAGGACGCCGGCTTCTTCAAGAAGATCACTGAAGTGCGCGAGGCGCTGCGCGGCCACGAGGTCGACGATCTCGAAGCGGCACGCGTCGCGGAGGATCAATGAGCGTCCGCCGATTCGTCCGGGCGATGTGGCCTCCGCTGCTGTTCGGTGCCGCGTTCCTGTTCCTCTGGGAGCAGGCGGTCGAGGTGTTCGACTGGAAGCCGTACTTCCTCCCCAAGCCGTCGCGCATCTGGGACGCCTTCACGAGCAACCTCGACCTCATCTGGGAGGCGGCGAAGGTTTCGGGGACCAACGCGCTCATCGGACTCGTGTTCGGCACCGTGCTCGGCGTCGCCATGGCGTTCCTGTTGATGCGCTTCCGATTGCTCAACGACATGCTCACGCCGCTCGCCATCGGGTTGAATGCGATCCCGATCTTCGTGCTCGTCGCGGTCTTCAACAACATGTTCGCGATCACGTCGGAGATCCCGCGGCGCCTGATGGTGACGCTGGTCGTCTACTTCGTCGTGCTCGTCAATGTCGCCAAGGGCCTGCGCCAGGTCGAGTCGACGCACCTCGAGCTGTTGCGCTCATACGCCGCCTCGCCGTCGCAGGTGCTGACCAAGGCGCGCATCCCCAATGCCGTCCCATACCTCTTCCAGGCGCTGACCATCGCCGCGCCCGCCGCCGTGATCACTGCCTTCGTCGCCGAGTACTTCGGCGGCTCGCAGAACGGCCTCGGCAGCCGCATCACCTCGAACATGACCGCGAACACCGCCGCTGCCTGGGCCTACGTGCTCGGCGCGTGCCTTCTGGGGCTGGTGTTCTTCCTGATCTCCATGGCCTTGGAGACCATCACCACACATCACAGGGGCGGCAGCCCTGGGGGAGGACCCACCAGATGAGGAAACGATTGAAGCTGGCGAGCGCTGGTCTGCTGGCGTTCACACTTGGAGCCGCCGCGTGTGGCGACGACGACGACGATGACACTGCAAGCACCGGGGCGCCGACCGGCAGCGAGGCACCGGAGACGTCGGCGGCGCCCGGAACCACGGGAGCGACGGGAACGACGGCGGGCACCGAAGGCAGTGGTCCAGCGGCCGAGTGCGACGCTGCCGACGAGGTCGTCCTCCAGCTGCAGTGGGAGATTCAGGCCCAGTTCGCCGGATACCTCGCGGCGGACGACCAAGGCTTCTACGAGGAGCAATGCCTCGACGTCTCGTTCCTCGAGGCAGGCGTCGACATCGTGCCGCAGCAGGTGCTCGCCGACGGACAGGCGGACTTCGCCATCGCCTGGGTGCCCAAGGCGCTGCAGACGCGGGAGCAGGGGGCCAACATCGTCAACATCGCCCAGATGTTCCAGCGCTCCGGCACGCTGCAGGTGTCGTTCGTCGACGAGGGCATCACGACACCCGAGGACTTCGCCGGTAAGAACATCGGCAACTGGGGGTTCGGCAACGAGTACGAGATCTTCGCCGCCCTCGGCGAGGCCGGTCTCGACCCGGCCAACGACGTGACGCTGGTGCAGCAGCAGTTCGACATGAACGCGTTGCTGGCCGGGGACATCGACGCGGCCGAGGCGATGACCTACAACGAGTACGCCCGCGTGCTCGAGGCCGAGAACCCCGAGACGGGCGAGCTGTACCAGCCGGAGGACTTCAACGTGATCTCCTATGAAGACGTCGGCGTGGGCATGCTGCAGGACGCGATCTGGGCCGACGGGGCGAGGTTGGAGTCGGACGAGGCGTACCGCGACATCGCCGTGCGCTTCCTCGCCGCATCGATCCAGGGATGGGCCTACTGCCGCGACGACCCCGAGGCCTGCCGCGACATCGTGGTCGCCGCTGGCTCCGAACTCGGCGACAGTCATCAGCTGTGGCAGATGAACGAGGTCAACAAGCTCATCTGGCCGTCGGAGAACGGCATCGGGATCACCGATCAGGCGGCGTGGGACCGCACCGTCGAGATCGCCCAGAACACGCCGAACCTCGAGGGAGCGACGGTTCTCACCGCGCCGCCGACGGAGGGTGCTTTCACCAACGACATCGTCGAGGAGGCCCACGCCCTACTCGGCGACAGCGTTGACATCAACGGCGCCGACTTCGAGCCGATCGAGGTCACGCTCGAGCCCGGCGGTTCGTGACCTGACCCCTACCTCCCGGTTCTTGCATCTAGCTCAGCGCGCTATAGCGCGCAAACTAGATGCGAGAACGGACGCGGTCGGCGGGGTGCTGGCGGAAGTAGGCCGCCAGCACCCCGTAGAGGTCCGACTTCTCGGCCTCCATCGCGACCGGAAGGGTGAAGAACGTCTCCGTCGCGACGGCGAAGAACTCACCGGGGTTGACCCCGGCGTACGGGCGCAGCAGGCCGGGCTCGCCCCGGCGCACCGCCTCGTACTCCGCGGTGCAGACGTCGATCCAGCGCTGCCGCGCGACGTCGTCGGCGATGGGCGGCGTCCCGTCGACCGTGCCGTCGAACATGTCGAGCTTGTGGGCGAACTCGTGGAGCACAACGTCCCGGCCGAGCCGGGGGTTGGCCGCCTCCCGGCGGGCTGACGACCAGCTGATCATCACCGGTCCGTCCCGGTGATGGGCCTCACCGTCCACGGGAGCGGGCGAGCCGTCGACGATCCCGCCCACCCGGCCCCACTGGGGCGCCGGCGGGCGGCGGCGCATCGCGCCCGCCCGCACCACGATCGTGCCCACGCTGTCGTACGCGTCGCCGTCGAGCCCGAGGGCGAGCAGCGCGGCGTGCGCGGCGATGAGCGTTCGCACCTCGTCGGTGATCGTGAAGCCGCGAGCGGCTTCCCAACGCTTGTCCACCAGCAGCGCCTCGGCGAGCTCGCCGAGGCGCGCCCGCTCGGCTTCGTCGAGCACCGCCCACTGGGCGCTGCGCGCGGTCAGGATGTCGCGCCAGGTGGCGGGCAGGCCGTCGCGGCGGCGACGGGACAGCAGCATCAACGCAGAGTCAATCAGCGGCGTGGCCGTCGGCCACCGCCAGGGCCTCGTCGATGATGGCGAGGCCCTCCCGCATCTCGTCGTCGGTGATGACCAGCGGGGGCACGACGTGCATGCGGTTGAAATGGACGAACGGCCACAGCCCACGTTCCTTGCACGCCGCCGTCAATTCGGCCATCGGCTGGTTGTCGGCGCCGGTGGCGTTGTACGGCACGAGCGGTTCCCGGGTGCCCCGGTCGCGCACCAACTCGATCGCCCAGAAGACACCGAGGCCGCGGACCTCGCCGACGCTCGGGTGGCGTGACGCGATCTCGGTCAGCGCCGGACCGATCACGTCGTCGCCGAGGTGACGGGCGTGCTCGATGATCCCTTCTTCCTTGAAGATGTTGATGCTGGCGACCGCCGATGCACACGCCAGCGGATGGCCCGAGTAGGTCAGCCCGCCCTGGTACGGCCGTTCGGCGAAGGTGGCGGCGATCTCCCGGCTGATGACCACGCCGCCGAGCGGGACGTAGCCCGAGTTGACCCCCTTGGCGAAGCAGATCAGGTCGGGCGTGACGCCCCAGTGATCGACGGCGAACCACTCGCCGCACCGGCCGAAGCCGGCCATCACCTCGTCGGCGATCAGCACGATCCCGTGGCGGTCGCACAGCTCGCGCACGCCGGCGAGGTAGCCGTCCGGCGGGACGAGGATGCCGTTCGTGCCGACGACCGTCTCCAGCACGATCGCCGCGATGTTGTGCCCACCCTCGACCATGATCACGTCGGCGAGGTGGGCGAGGGCGCGTGCGCACTCCTCGGCGTCGTCCGCCGAGTGGAACGCGGAGCGATACGTGTACGGCCCCCAGAACTTGATCACGCCCGGGAAGCCGGGCTCGCTCGCCCACCGTCGCGGATCACCGGTCATCGTGATCGCCCCGCCCGTCGACCCGTGGTAGCTGCGGTAGGTGGTGAGCACCTTGTGCCGGCCGGTGTGGCCGCGGGCCATGCGGATGGCGTTCTCGGTCGCCTCGGCGCCGCCGTTGGTGAAGAACACCATGTCGAGGTCGCCGGGCGCGAGCTCGGCGATCAGGCGCGCCGCCTCGCTGCGAGCATCGTTGGCGAAGATCGGAGCGACCGTGCAGAGCTTGTCGGCCTGCTCCTTGATCGCCGCCACCAGCTTGGGGTGCTGGTGGCCGATGTTGAGGTTCACGAGCTGGCTGGAGAAGTCGAGGTAGCGCTTGCCGTCCTCGTCCCAGAAGCGGGCTCCCTCGCCGCCGGCGACGACGACAGGGTTGAGCAGCGTCTGCGCCGACCACGAGTGGAAGACATGAGCCCGGTCGTCGGTGAAGGCCCGCGAACGTTGCGTCTCGGTAGCGGTCATGGAATCACCTGTCCCGATGCGAGCGAGTGAGCGCCAGCGAGCGAGCGGCTGACAACGGCCTGCGTGGCCGGGGAACGCAGTGGACAGTCATGAGAGGAGGCTATTCGATACCCGGATTGCCGTACAGATGGCTCTTTGTGACTGCACAATCGTCCGAGCGGGGACGAGAGCACGAGGCGCGTACGACCCTCCGTCTACGGTGACCGGCATGGGTGAGATGGTGACGTTCCCGAGCAACGGTGCGACGTGCGACGGCTACCTGGCCGACGGCGGTGGTCCGGGCGTGATCGTGATCCAGGAGTGGTGGGGGCTCGTCCCGCACATCGTCGACGTCACCGATCGGTTCGGCGACGCCGGGTTCACGGCGCTCGCGCCGGACCTGTATCGCGGCCAGACGGCGACCGAGCCGGACGGGGCGGGCAAGCTGATGATGGCGCTGAACCTCCAGCAGGCGGCCAAGGACATGTCCGGCGCGGTCGACCTACTCGTCGAGCGCACCGGGAACGGCAAGGTCGGAGTCGTCGGATACTGCATGGGCGGAGGGCTCGCTCTCGTCCTGGCGACCCATCGCCCCGACGCGATCAAGGCGGTGGCGCCGTACTACGGCGTGATCCCGTGGGAGTCGGCGCAACCCGACTGGTCGCGCCTCGACGCCAAGGTGGTCGGCGAGTACGCGGGCAACGACGGGTTCTTCACCCCGGACAAGGTGGGCGAACTCGAGTCGACCCTTCGCGGCCTCGGCAAGGACGTGACGCTGCACATCCACGAAGGCTGCGACCACGCGTTCTTCAACGACTCGCGTCCGGAGGTGTACTCCGCCGAGCACTCGCTCGAAGCATGGGACCGCACCCTCGAGCTGTTCCGCGAGGCCCTGCGCTGACCCCTCGGCTGTACGGTGTCGGCTTCGTGAACACCGACAAGGAGACCTCGTGAAGCGTTCCCTCGCGTTCCTCGCCATCCCCCTCGCCGCCCTCGCCGGGGCGAGCCTCGTCGCCTGCGGTGACGACGACGATGACGATCAGCCCGACGAGACGCCGGCTGCGTCGGTCGACGGGACCGAACCCACTGACGACACGGAAGCCACTGACGACACGGAAGGCACCGACGACACCGAGCTGACCGATGACACGGGCTCGGGCCTCACGCTGCCCGGCGGCACGCTGCCCGGCGGCATCACCATCCCCGACATCTCGATCCCTGACATCTCGATCCCGGACATCTCCGTGCCGGACATGACCGAGATCCTCAGTCAGGCGTTCCCAAACCTGAGCGAGGAGCAGATCGACTGCCTCGCCGACGGCCTCGGTGACGCCACTGACTTCGATCCGTCGCAGGTGATGGACCTGCTCGGCGACTGCGACATCGACCCGAGCGACATCCTGCCGGGCTGACCGGGAGTTGAGCCCCCGCTTCGACGCCGTCTGGCTCGATGCCGGCGGCGTCCTCGTGCTCCCCGATCCCACGGTGCTCGGGCCCCTGCTCGCGTACTACGGGGGAGCCGACGACCTCGAACGCCATCGCCGCGCCCACTACGCGGCGATGGCGGTCAAGTCGGCCCAGGGTGCCGATGAGTTCGACTGGCGCGACTACGACCGGGCGTACGTCCGCGCCGTGGGCATTCTCGACGGCGACGTCGACGAGGCGGCCGCCGTGCTCGGCGTCACCCGCACAGCGCCGCTGTGGCGGTGGCCGATCCCCGAGAGCCGCGCCGCGCTCGCCGAGCTGGACGCGGCCGGGTTGCCGCTCGGCGTCGTGTCCAACGCATCCGGGCAGATCGAGGCCGTGCTCCGCCGGTCCGGCGTGTGCCAGGTCGGGCCGGGTGAGGGCGTCGCGGTGCGCTGCGTCATCGACAGCCACGTCGTCGGGGTGGCCAAACCCGACCCCGCGATCTTCGACTTCGCAGCCGTCCACTTCGCCGGCATCGACCGGGACCGGATCTGCTACGTCGGCGACTCGGTGACGATGGACGTCGGCGGGGCGACGGCGGCGGACGTGCACCCGATCCTCCTCGACCCGTTCGACGACCATGCCGGCGCCCCGTTCGAACGGATCAGGTCACTGAGGGACTTGGTCGCCTGAAACGCGTTGGCGGTCAGCCGGTCAGGCGGCGGGCGATGACCTTCAGGCACAGGGTCTCGTCGGCGCCCTCGAAGATCGACAGCACACGGGCGTCGACGAACAGCCGGCTCACCGGGTACTCCTCGGCGTAGCCGAACCCGCCGTGGATCTGCATGGCCTCGCGGGTGACCCACTCCGCGGCCTTGCAGACGTACGCCTTGACCATGCTCGCCTCGGTGGCGCCCCTGCCCTCGGCCATCAGGCCGGCCACGCGGTAGGCGAACTGCCGGCCGGCCTGGATGAGCACCGCCATGCGGCCGAGCTTCACCCGGGTGAGCTCGTAGTCGAGGATGGACGAGCCGAAGACGGAGCGGTGACGGGCGTACTCGAGCGCCTGCTCGTACGCGGCCTGCATCACGCCGACGGCCCGCGCCGCGGTCTGCAGCCGGCCGTTCTCGAACCCCTCCATCTGGTAGTAGAAGCCGCGGCCGAGGCCCTCCGCTTCGCCGATCAGGTGGTCGGCCGGGACCCACCAGTCCTCGAGGGCGAGCTCGTAGCTGTGCATCCCGCGATAGCCGAGCGTGTCGATCGGGCGCCCGCTCATCTTCCCCGCTCGGCCCGCCGCCCCGTCGTCCTGCGCGAACTCGAACCCGTGGGCGTCGCCCCGCGGCTTGGGGACGACGAACAGGCTGAGTCCCCGGTGGGCCTTGGTCCGGTCGGGGTCGGTGCGCGCGAGGAGCATCAGCACGTCGGCGCGCCCGGCGAACGTGCACCAGGTCTTCACCCCGTTGATGACCCAGCCGGGAGCGCCGTCGCGGCCCTCGGCCGGGGTGGCGGTGACCTTGAGGCCGGCGACGTCGCTGCCGAAGTCGGGCTCCGTCACGGCGACCGCCGACATCACCTCGCCCGTGGCCAGCCGCGGCAGCCAGTGCTTCTTCTGGGCCTCGGTGCCGCCGCGCACGAGCGCCCTGGCCAGGATCTCCGGGCGGGTGATCAGCGACCCGCCGATCCCCAGGCTCGCCCGGCTGAGCTCCTCGGTGGCCACGACCATCGCCAGGTATTCGGCCGCGCCGCCCTCGCTGTAGCCGCCGTACTCGGCCGGCACGGACAGCCCGAAGGCGCCGAGCTCACCGAGCCCGGAGATGATCGCCTCGGGCACGTCGCCGTTCGTGCGGTGGACGTGCTCGGCGTGCGGAGCGACGACGTCGTCGGCGAACGAGCGGAACGTGTCCTGGACCATCTCCATGTCGTCGTCGAGGTGACGCGGGCCCGGCGTCTCGGCCAGCGCGGCGACGAATGCGGGATCTCGGTAGCTCTCGAGCAGCGGGATGGCCGCGTCGAGCGATCCCGCCTCCACGCCCCACAGACCCTCCCGGCCGGCGAGCCGCGTGAGCAGGTCGTGGACCATGTCGGCGGCGTAGGCACACGCGATCCGGGCCTCGACGTCGCCCTTGGCGCCGTACTCGAGCACGGCGCGCGCCGTGGCCGCGGCGGAGGCGGCGTGGGCGACGTCGTAGGCGAGCACCTGGTTGGCGTCCGGCCCGCCCGTGGCGGCGAGACGCCGGACGGCCGTGCCGAGAACACCTTCGGCCACACTCACGGCATCGGCCGCCGCGGCCAGATCGGGGACGAGTCGCTCCTCCATGGGGGGCGAACGATACAAACGGGCCCTCATTGGTTCCGAATGAGCGGAGCTGCCAGTGTTGGGGCGTGGCTGACCGGGTCGGGGTGTTCTGCGGATCGAACGTCGGGTCGGATCCTGCGTTCGCCGAGCACGCCGCTCGACTCGGTGTCGCGATTGCCGAGCGGGGTCTCGGCCTCGTCTACGGCGGTGGCCACGTCGGCCTCATGGGCATCGTCGCCGACGCCGCGCTCGGCAATGGGGGAGAGGTGATCGGTGTTCTCACCGACGCGTTGGTGCGCGCCGAGATCGCCCATCCCGGACTGACGAGTCTCGAGGTCGTCGGATCGATGCACGAGCGCAAGGCGCGGATGGCCGACCTGGCGAGCGGGTTCATCGCGCTCCCCGGCGGCTACGGCACCCTCGACGAGACGATCGAGCTGCTCACGTGGAACCAGCTCGGGCTGATCGTGAAGCCCACCGTTTTCCTCGACATCGACGGGTTCTTCGCCCCCCTGTTCGCGTTCTTCGACGCCGCCGTCGACGCCCGGTTCATCCGCGCCGAGCACCGCGCGCTGGCCCGGCGGGCGGAGACCGTCCCCGAGGCAGTGGAGATGGCGATCACTCCGCCTCCCGCGACCGCACACAAGTGGATCGACCGTGACCGCGCTTGAGCTGCTCGACAAGGAGGTCGACGCGCTCTTCGCCCGGCCGGCAACGGAGGGCATCACGCTCGCGTTCGTGCTCGTGCACCACGGCGAGGTCGTGGTCGAGCGCTACGGCGTGCAACCCGGCAACCTCTTCCAGCCCGAGGACATCGACATGGGACCGGCCACCCCACTCATCTCGTGGAGCACGGCGAAGTCGATGGTCCACGCCGCCGTCGGAGTGCTCGTAGGTGAGGGCCGGCTGGATCCGACCGCGCCGGCCGCGGTGCCGGCGTGGGCCGGCACGCCGAAAAGCGCGATCACCCTGCTCGACCTGTTGGAGATGCGGTCCGGACTGCGGTTCGTCGAGAGCTACGTCGAAGGCGAACAGTCGCATTGTCTCGACATGCTGTTCGGCGACGGCGCCGACGACCACGCCGCCTACGCTGCCGCGCTGCCGCTCGACCACCTCCCCGGAGCCGCGTGGAACTACTCGTCCGGCACGAGCAACATCATCTGCCGGGTCCTCGGTGACGTCGTCGGGGGCGGCGAGCAAGGGATGAAGGAGTTCCTCGACCGGCGCCTGTTCGGACCGGCAGGGATGCCCGACGCCGACCCTCGCTTCGACGCCGCCGGCACGTGGGCCGGCTCGTCCTACGTCTACGCCCCGGCCCGGCAGTTCGCCCGCTTCGGCGAGCTGTACCTCAACGACGGGGTGGTCGGCGGGGCCCGCGTGCTGCCCGAGGGATGGGTCGACCACGCCCGCACGGTGGTCGCCCACGACCCGGAGACCGGCTTCGGGTACGGGCGGCACTGGTGGATCTGGCCGGACCAGCCCGGCTCACTGGCCGCCCACGGCTACGAGGGGCAGTACGTCCTGGTGCTGCCGGAACGGGACGCGGTGCTCGTCCACCTCGGCAAGACGGACAGCGCCGTGCGCGACCGCCTGGTCGCCCGGCTTCGCCGGATCGTCGAGTTGCTGTAGGGCGAACGGGCGGGTTGCCTGACGCGATGGGGCTCGGCAAACCCTCGGGTGCCTCGAGCGGATCGACTAGCAAGGTGAGCGTGTCGGAGCCGCGCGCCGCCCTCGAGACCGGGGAGCTGCCGCCGATCACCCGCGACCCGTCGCGGCCGCTCCCGCGGCCCCGGTTCAAGCCGGTGCGGATGACGTTCAAGGTCCTGCTCTTCGCCGCGGTCGTCTACTTCGTGGTGCTCCCCCTGATCCCGGGGTTCCGCAGCGCCGCTGACGAGCTCACCCGGGTGCAGCCGATCTTCCTCATCGCCGGTGTCGTGCTGCAGATGAGTGCCTGGTTCAGCTACTCGCTGATGACCCGGTCCGCCCTCGGCCCGGCCTCGCAATCGATCTCGCGGCTGCGCATGTTCCGCATCCAGATGAGCAGCAAGGCGCTGTCGAACATCGTGCCGGGCGGGAGCGCGGCATCCTCGGCGCTCGGCTACCGCCTGCTCACGTTGTCGGGGATCAGCGGCCCGGACGCCGGTTTCGCACTCGCCACCGCCGGCCTCGGTTCGGCGGTCGTGCTCAACCTCATCTTCTGGACCGCCCTGCTCGTCTCGATCCCGTTGCACCGGGGAGCGAACCCGTTGTACGTCACGGCGGCGCTGGCGGGCGTGCTCATCATGCTCTTCGCCGCCTTCCTCATCGTCGGACTGATCCATGGGCAGGGCCGCGCCGAGCGCATCCTGCGCTGGTTCGCCAAGAAGCTCCGCTTCGACGCCGACACGGCCGCCGACGCGTTGCGCAAGGTCGGCGAACGGGTCGAGGACCTCGTCGAGAACCGGGCCGTGCTCTGGAAGGTCGCGCTCGGGTCGCTGTGCGCCTGGCTGCTCGACGCCAGCTCGCTGTGGGTCTTCATCCGGGCGTTCGGTGGCACGCTCGACCCACTCGCTCTGCTCATCGCCTTCGGACTCGCCAACATCGTCGCCGTGATCCCGATCACGCCGGGAGGTCTCGGCATCGTCGAGGGTGTGTACATCCCGACGCTCGTCGGTTTCGGCCTGACCCGCCGGGTCGCCACGCTCGGCGTGGCGTCGTACCGCCTCGCCCAGTTCTGGTTCCCGATCCTCCTCGGTGGCATCCTCTACGCCTCGCTGCGGGTCGGCCCGTGGTCCATCGAGCGGCGCGACCGCCTCGACCGACTGCGCGACATCGCCAACCGGGAGACAGACGACAGCGAGCGGCGCATCGAGTTCGCCATGCGATCGTGGGAGCGCCAGGCGGGCGTGCCGCCACCGGCGGAGCAGCCGGCACCGCCCGCGGAGAAGGCGGATTGACACTCGTCGACGCCGGCGCCGTGCTCGGGTGGGGGCTGCCGCGGCTGCGAGACCTTCCGTGGCGGGCCACGCGTGACCCGTGGCGGGTGCTCGTCGCCGAGGTCATGCTCCAGCAGACCCAGACCGGCCGCGTGATCCCGAAGTGGCAGGAGTTCTGCGCCCGCTTCCCGACGCCGGCCGCCTGTGCCGACGCCGCCCTTGCCGACGTGCTGCGGGCGTGGCAGGGCCTCGGCTATCCCCGCCGGGCGCGGGACCTGCGCGACGCGGCAACCCGGATCGTCACCGACCACGCCGGGAGCGTGCCCGCCGATCTCGCCGCCCTGCTCGCCCTCCCCGGCGTCGGGCCCTACACCGCCCGGGCGGTGCTCGCCTTCGCCTTCGAGCACGACGTCGCCGTCGTCGAGACCAACATCGCCCGCGTCCTCGCCCGGGTCGCCGGCGAGCGCCTCACCGCGCGCCGGGTGCAGGCCCTCGCCGACTCGCTCGTGCCGGCCGGCGAGGGCTGGGCGTGGAACCAGGTCGTGATGGACCTCGGCGCCACCGTCTGCCGTCCTGCACCGCGGTGCGCCGACTGCCCGGTCGTCGGCTGCTGCGGGTGGCACCAGGCCGGCCGTCCGGAACCGGACCCAGCGGCGGGATCGGCCGGGGTGAGCGTCCGGCAAGCGCCGTACGAGGGGAGCGACCGCCAGGCCCGCGGCCGGGTGCTGGGGCGTCTGGCCATTGGCCCGGCACCCGCCGGGGAGTTCCCGCCCCGCATCGTCGCCGGCCTTGTCGCCGACCGGCTCGTCGTCCGGGTGGGGACTGACCTCCGGCTGCCCTGACTGTCTACGCTGCCGGGCGTGCGACCCCCGAAGGACTTCTTCCGTCCGCTCGCCCTTGGTGCGCCGGACCCGATGCGTGAGATCCCGGTGCGACCGTCCCGCGTGATCCACTTCCTTCCCGCGTTCAACCCCAAGATGGTCGCCAAGGTCCCGGACATCGCGCCCACCGTCGACGTCCTCCTCGCCAATCTCGAGGATGCCGTGCCGGCGTCGGAGAAGGAGGCGGCGCGGGCCGGACTGATCGAGATCGGCAAGGCGTGGAGCCATGACGACACCCAGCTGTGGACGCGGGTCAACGCCCTCGACTCGCCGTGGGCGCTCGACGACCTGACCGCCGCGGTCACCGAGGTGGGCGACCGTCTCGACGTGATCATGATCCCCAAGGTCGAGGGGCCCGAGGACATCCACTACGTCGATCGCCTGGTCGCCCAGCTCGAGGCCCGGGCCGGTCTGGAGCGGCCGCTGCTGCTCCACGCGATCCTCGAGACCGCGCGCGGCGTCGCCAACGTCGAGGCGATCTGTGCGGCCTCGCCGCGGATGCAGGGTCTGTCGCTCGGCCCGGCGGACCTCGCCGCCAACCGGCGGATGAAGACGACTCGCGTCGGGGGCGGTCACCCCGGCTACCTCGTCCGTTCCGACCCCGAACCTGACGATCCGGCCGCGCCGCGCGCGACGTCCCAGCAGGACCTCTGGCACTACACGATCGCCCGCATGGTCGATGCGTGCGTCACGTACGGAGTGCTGCCGTACTACGGCCCGTTCGGCGACATCGCCGACACCGTCGCCTGCGAGGACCAGTTCCGCAACGCCTATCTGCTCGGGTGCGTCGGGGCGTGGAGCCTGCACCCGAGCCAGATCGAGATCGCCAAGCGGGTGTTCAGCCCCGACCCGGCCGACGTCGCCCACGCCCGGCGGGTCATCGACGCGATGGGCGACGGGACCGGGGCGGTGATGCTCGACGGCAAGATGGAGGACGACGCCTCGGTGAAGCAGTGCCGCGTGATCATCGAGCTGGCGACGCAACTGGCCGCGCGCGACCCGGCCCTCGCCGAGGCGTACGGGTTGTGACTACCGCGGCGTTTCGTCCCCGACGGTCGGTGCTGTACATGCCCGCAGCCAACGCGCGGGCGCTGGAGAAGGCCAAGACGCTCGCGTGTGACGCGATCATCTTCGACCTCGAGGACGCCGTTGCCCCGGACGCCAAGGCGACCGCCCGCGACCAGGCCGTGGCGGCGGTGCGCTCGGGTGAGTACGGACGGCGGGAGCTGACGATCCGGTGCAACGGGCTGGCGACCGAATGGGGCGCCGACGACCTGGCGGCCGTCGGCGCCGCCGGCCCGGCCGCGGTCGTGGTCCCCAAGGTCGACTCGGTCGACTACGTCGACGAGGTCGCCGCCCACCTCGACCGCGCCGGCGCGGCGGAAGTGCCCGTCTGGGCGATGATCGAGACGCCGCGCGCGATCCTCGACGGGCGATCGATCGCTGCCCACCCGCGGGTCGAGGTCCTCGTACTGGGAACCAACGACCTGGCCCGTGAGTTGCGGGCCCCGCTGATCGCCGGCCGCGCCAACCTCGTCCCGCACCTGGCGACGGCGCTGCTCGCGGCGCGCGAGAGCGGCAAGGTCGCGCTCGACGGCGTGTACAACGACGTCGCCGACGCCGACGGGTTCACGGCGGAGTGCCGTGAGGGCGTCGAGCTCGGCTTCGACGGCAAGACCCTGATCCACCCGAGCCAGATCGATCCGGCCAACGCCGCGTGGTCACCGTCGGACGAGGAGATCGAGCTGTCGCGACGGGTGATCGACGCATACACCGCCGCCGAGGCCGAAGGCCGCGGCGTCGTCACCGTCGACGGCCGGATGATCGAGCACCTCCACGTCGCCAACGCCCGCCGCACTCTCGCCATCGCCGACGCCATCCGCGAGCTCAGGGACGGTTCTGATTGAGATTTGGCGTCACCCGTGACGTGAAATCGCGATCAGAACCGGTTAGCGGGTGATGGCGGCGACGATCTGGTCGTAGGCGGCGTCGGCGTAGGCGCGCATCTCGTCGTCGGTGCGGTCCTGGATCGGGTGCGGCGTGAACACCCGGGCCGCGGCGGAGAAGCCGAGCGACTTCGCCTGGGCCTTGGCGGCCTCGACGAACTCGGCCGAGGCGACGAACATCGACGGCACGCCCCTCATCTCCAGGTCGCTGGTGTCGTGCACACTGCACGACGTGCAGCTGCCTCAATCGGCGAGCGCCTCGATCACGACGTCGCACTGGGTGGCGATCTCGTGGCGCAGGTCGACGGGGGCGGGCTTGGTGAACGTCGGTTTGCGGTAGCGCTGCACCCGGGCCCCGCTCTCGGCGAGCCGGGCCTCGATGCGGTCGAGGAACACGTCGCCGCGGGGCTTGGAGATGTCGAGCAGCCCGACGCGCAGTCCGGCGAGCGCGGCCGGGCGCTCGACGAGTTGCCGCTCGGCGACCTGGCGCTCACCCGTCGGGTCGAGAACGAAGCGTGCCGTCATGGGGTGACCTCCCGTGTGACCGGCTGGCTGCCGACGCTGCCGTTGGCCCAGCCGCCGATGATCGCCGAGAACAGTCCGGCGCCGCCGCCGGCACATGCGAGAAGGATGCCGCCGGGGCGGAACTTGGGCAGGGTCTTGTCGGCGAACGTGGCGGGCATGCCTTCGTCGATCGCGCCGGCCCCGCGGACGAGCTCGGCGCCGGGGATCTGCAGCCGTTCGTCGAGCTCGGCCAGCAGGCGCGCCCGGTCCCAGCCGGCCTCGGCGAACACCCTCGCGTGCTCGGGGCCGACGACGAGCAGCGCGTCGAAGCCGATGACGAGCTTCGGGTGGTGCAGGGTGCGCAGGCACGCGGCGAGGCTCGAGGCAAGGCTCTCCGGACCGGCGCGACAACTGGTCGACGACACACCGCGGACCCTCGCCGGGGAACACGGTGAGGGCGTCCGCGCCCGGGGCGGCGCCCCGGCTCTCGGCGAGCGTGTCGAACGGTGAGTCGGGGCGCTCGGCGAAGCAGAACGAGAGCTTGCCGGGGTTGCCGTGGGCAGCCCGGTCGACGCCGCCCGGCCGCCCGCCGCCGACGTTGCGCACGACGAGTTGCAGGGCGCGGCCGATCGTCGAGTTGGCGCGGTTGCCCTGCCCCAGCGCGTTGACGCCGGAGTTCATGCCGATCGCCTGCGTGCCGGGGCCGCTCGCCACGAGCACCGGGCCGACGGGCATCGTCGTGGCGAGCACACCGTGGATGTTGAACTCGTCGTTGCACACCGCCTCGACCGCGGTCAGCACCCACGGGAGGTACTCCGGCAGGCAGCCCGCCATCACGGCCGCGATGGCGACCTTCTCGACCGTGACGTCGACGAGGTCAGGGGGGACCGTGGCCACGACTGCCTCGGACGGGCGGGTCGTCCCCTCCAGCATGCGCAGGACGCGCTCCTCGGTCGGCGGGACGACGGGCAGCCCGTCCGTCCAGCCGCGCGTGAACATCGCCTCGATGTCGTCCTCGCGCTCGGCGAGCTCGATGCGCCGCGAGCGCAGCCGGCTGCCGGTGAAGCGGACGCGCAGCTCGTCGACGCGGTCAGGGTCGACGCTCAACGAGCCGCATCCCGGCCGTGCCGGGGGCAGCTCCTCGCCGAGCCCGGGCACGCCCGTGAGCCGCCGCCAGTCGTCCCGCGACCACCCGATCGTGCGCTCGACCTCGCGGCCGCCGGCCACCCGGATGAGCGTCGGAACGGTCTCGATGGCGTGGTGCCAGCTCACGCCGAGGTCCTCGTCGTGGATCGCCGCGATCCCGGGCGGGAACGACGGGTCGTCCTGCGTGTAGACCGTGAGGACGTGGTGCTCGGCGACCTCGGCGAGTAGCGGGGCGACCATGCGGCAGGTCTCGCACTCCTCCTTGACGACGGCGACGAGCCCGTCGGGGAGCGTCGCCCCGACCGGGCCGACCTCCCTGGTGCCGGTGGCCACCGCGACGGTGTTCACGGATCCCGACCCTAATATGGTGTAACGAACGTCACCGGGCCCTGCGTTTACATAACGGCGTTCGTGGACGTACCGTTTGGCGGGTCGCGGAGTCATCCAAGGTCTGAGGGGTTGGCGATCGTATGTTGATCACGTTCCATGGCGTGCGGGGTTCGACGCCGTGCCATGGCGACGACATCGCGCGCTACGGCGGCAACACCTCGTGCGTCTCGGTATCCGCGCCGGGTGAGGATCCGTTGCTGTTCGACCTCGGTACGGGCGTCCGCTACTTCGGTCTGGGCTACCAGAACGGCGCCCCCTTTCGGGGCACCTGCCTGCTGAGCCACCTCCACTGGGACCACGTCCAGGGCCTGCCGTTCTTCACTCCGCTGCTCCGCGACGAAGCCGAGCTGGTCGTCTACGCGCCGACCCAGGACGGCGGCAAGTGCGCCGCCCAAGTGCTCTCGGAGACGATCTGCCCGCCGCTGTTCCCGATCGGTCTCGAGGGCTTCCCCGGCCGGATCGACATCCGCGAGGCGGCGCCCCGGTTCCGCCTCGGCGGGTTCGAGGTGCAGAGCGCGGCGGTGCCCCACGTCGGCGAGGCCTGCGGGTACCGCGTGACGCACGGCGAGCACAGCGTCGCCTACGTGAGCGACCATCAGCAGCCCGTCGGCGGGGCGACCATCGACGAGGGAGTCCGGCGGTTGTGCGACGGCGTCGACCTGCTGATCCACGACGCGCAGTACACGACGACGGAGTTCGCCAAGAAGCGCGACTGGGGGCACTGCACGATCGAGTACGCGGTGTGGCTGGCCGGTGAGGTCGGCGCCCGCCAGTTGGCGCTCTTCCACCACGACCCCACCCACGACGACGAGATGATCGACCACATGGCCGCGTCCGCCGCAGCCTGCGGGCGGGAGAACGGGGTCCAGGTCTTCGCCGCCTACGAGGGTCTGGTGGTGGACCTCACCGCGGACTAGGGCCGTGGACGTTCTGGGGGTGGTCGCGGCCGTTGGTCTCGGCGCGGTGTTCGTGATCGCGGGCGCGACGAAGCTCGCCCTCGGCGCGGCGTGGCCGGCCCAGGCGCGGGCGATGGGAGCGCCGATGCCGATCGCCACGATCGTGCCCGCCGTCGAGCTGGTGGTCGGGGCCGCGCTGGTGACACGCATCGCGATGCCGCTCCCCGCGCTCGCGGCCATCGGGCTGCTCGTCGCGTTCAGCATCCTCATCGCCCGCCAGCTCGTCGACGGACGCCATCCCCCGTGCGCGTGCTTCGGCGCGTGGTCGCACCGCCCGCTGAGCGGCGCCCACCTCGTCCGCAACGCGGTGATGATCCTCGTCGCGGTCGTCGCCCTCTGGGCCCCCTAGCCCCTTCCCATCCTCGGATGGTTACAGGGTCTTCAGGAGGAAGGTGAGAACCCGGGCCTCGTCGCGCCACGCGTCGTAGCGACCGCTCGGGCCGCCGTGGCCGGCGCCCATCTCGGTGCGCAGCAGCAGCGGATGCTCCTGGCCGGCGCCGACCGAACGCAGCCTGGCCACCCACTTGGCCGGCTCGTGGTACGCGACCCGCGGATCGTTGAGCCCGGCGGTCACGTACAGCGCCGGATAGTCCCTCGGCTCGGTGTTGTCGTACGGCGAGTAGCCGAGCATGTAGCTGGCGTACGGCTCGGCCCGCGGGTCGCCCCACTCGTCCCACTCGGTGATCGTCAGCGGCAGCGTCGGGTCGCTCATCGTCGTCACGACGTCGACGAACGGCACTTCGGCGACCGCGCTGGCGAACAGCTCGGGTCGCATCGTGACGCACGCGCCGACCATCAGACCACCGGCGCTGCCGCCGCGGATCGCGACCCGCCGCGCATCGGCGAACCCCTCGGCGACCACGTGCTCGACCGCCGCGAGCGTGTCCACGAAGGTGTTGCGCTTGTTCAGCAGCCGGCCGTCGAGATACCACCGGCGCCCGAGCTCACCGCCACCCCGCGGGTGCACGAGCACCCATGCGACGCCCCGGTCGAGCAGGGACAGCCGGGCGACCGAGAACCACGGCGGCAGCGACGCCTCGTACGAGCCGTACGCGTACACGGCGCACGGGGCGTTGCCGTCGACGGGCGTGTCGACGTGACGCACGACGTCGACGGGCACGGACGTCCCGTCGGGCGACGTCGCCCACGTCCGGATCGAGACGTACTTGGTGAGGTCGACGTTCGGGGTCGGCGTCTGCTTGCGGAGGATCCGCTCACCCGTGACGATGTCGTGGTCGTACACGGTCGCGGGCGTCGTCAGCGACTGGTAGCCGACCCGCAGCGACGTCGTGTCCCACTCGGGGTTGGCGCCGGGCTCGATGTCGTGGGGCTCGTCTCCGAAGTCGAGGATCTCCTCGGTCCCGGCGCGGAAGCGCACCCGGATGCGGGGCTGGGCGTCGGCCCACTCGTGCAGGACGAGATGGCCGGCGAACGGCTCGACCGACATGATCCGGCGCCCCTCGACGTGGGGCAGCAGATCCTCCCAGGCGTCGGGCCGGTCGAGCGGGGCGGACATCACGCGGAAGTCGGGGGCATCGAGGTTGGTGAGCACGACGAAGCGATCGCCCCAGTGGTCGACCGAGTACTCGAGCTCGGGGGTGCGGGCGCGCACGGACCGAGGTTCGGCGGTGGGGTCGTCGGCCGGGATCAGCCAGACCTCCGCGCTCGTCTTGCTCGCCGCGGTGAGAACGATCCACTCCTCGCTCCGCGTCGCCGCGACCTCGAGGTAGAAGCGCTCCTCCGGCTCGGCGAGCACGAGCACGTCATCGGACGGCGGGGTCCCGAGGCGGTGGCGCCAGATCTGGAACGGCCTCATCTGCTCGTCGGGTCGGGCGTAGAACAGCCACTGACTGTCCCGCGACCAGGCCACGCCGCCCCACGAGGAGGTGCCGGTGAGCTCGTCGGGAAGGTCGACGCCGGTGGCGAGATCGCGCACCCGCAGCGTGTACCGCTCGCCGCCGTCGAGGTCGCTCGACCACGCCAGCAGCGAGTGGTCGGGGGACACCACCACGGCGTGAACGTCGAAGAAGTCGTGGCCCTCGGCCTCGGCGTTGCAGTCGAGCATCACCGTTTCCGCCGCCGAGTCGATGGAGTCGCCGCGGCAGTAGACGGCGTAGGACAACCCCTCGACCGTGCGGGTGACGTACCACCACGGACCGTCGCGAACGGGAACGGAGAGATCGGTCTCCTGCACACGCGAACGGATCTCCTGGAAGATGGTCTCGACGAGCTCTTCGTGCTCGGAGAACCACGACGTGGTGTAGGCGTTCTCGGCCTCCAGGTAGGCGATGGCGTCGGGGTCCTCGCGGTTGGCGAGCCACGCCCACGGGTCCTCGGATGGCCCCGTCGGGCGTTCCCAGGTGTGGGGCTTGGTCGGGGCGACGGGTGGTGTCATCTCGGGCACAGCTCGCCATTCTCTCGCTTTGGTCACGAAATCGGCCCCCGTCCGCGCGATTCCGTGACCAGAGCAGGTTGAGATCCACCCGCTACCGTTCGTGGCCTCCATGCGCGTCTGGATCGACCAGGACCTCTGCACCGGTGACGGGCTGTGCGTCGACCACTGCCCCGACGTCTTCACCCAACTCGAGGACGGCATCGCCTACGTCACCGAGGCCGGTTCCACGCTCAACGACCCGGGTGGCGCCGGTTCGCTCGCCCGGGTGCCCAACCGCCACATCCAGTCGGCGATCCACGCCGCCGAGGCCTGCCCCGGCGAGTGCATCTTCATCGAGCTCGACCCGCGTCCCGACGCGCTGCTCGACATCAAGGTCGACGGTCGCATCGCCGCCCGGATCGACGTGCGCGACGTCGCCTGACGCTGCGTGCCGCCGGAGCCGGCGGCGCGAGACGACCGTGACCACGCCGGCGAGCACGAGGCCGGCGAGGGCAGCCAGCGCCACGTCGGCCAGCTGGCTCCGGCCCTCGTCCGCTGCCGCCAGCGCCCGCTGCCGGCCGACCGTCTCGGCCACCGCGAGCGCCGAGCGGACCTGCCCGGACAGGTCGACCGCGCTGAACGCGTCGCCGGCTGTGATCGCGTCCCGCGCGCGGCTCAGCTCGACGTAGAAGTCCTCGTGTCCGAGACCGAGCAGCTCGAGCGTCGAGCGGGGCGCGCCGGCTGCGGCTTCGGTGGCGCGAACGTGGACGAGCGCGTCGGTGAGCTCCCGGATGTCGTCCCCGAGGTCCTCGAGCGCCGTGGGCTCGGTCGCCGCTTCGAAGCGAGCTTCGAACGCGCCGGGGAGCTCCACGCCGACACCCGCCGCGGCCGACAGGAAGTCGTCGCGCTCGTCGAGCACAGTGGCGGCCACGACCATCAGGTCGGTGGCCTCGGCGAACTGCCACGCCTCCATGTCGTCGTCGATCGGCGACGGCACCGTCCAGGCGCCGGCGCGTTGGACGAGCTCGGCGTACTGCACCCGCGCCCCGGTGCGAGCAGCGAGCTCGGCGACCTCGACGTCCGAGACGACGAACCGGCGGAACAGCGCCGATGCACGGTCCGAGCCGCCGACCTGTTCGAGCAGGTCGAGGAAGCGCCGCCAGTTGACCGGACCGGGCGTCCCGAGCGACGCCCGCTCGTACGCGGGTGTGTCGTCGTCGATGGCGGCCAACACCGCGGCCATGCGCGTCGGCCCGATCTCGTCGAACAGCGCATCGACGACGAAGTACGACGTCTCGTAGCCGTAGTCCTCGACCGCTTCGTCCGTTCGGGTGAAGCTGAAGGTCTCCCAGTCGTTGAGCGGGCGCGAGCCGGGAGCGCGACGGCGCGGGATCGCCGGCTCGCGAGCGGCGCCGAATCGGGCAGCGACGGCGTTGGCGTACGTCTCGGCGAGCCCCTCGGTGATCCACCGGTGGTAGCTCGTGTCATCGTTGAACCAGCGGTGGGCGAGCTCGTGCAACGTCACCGCGGGATCGAGCGCCTCACCCATCTCGATCACGCCGGCGCCGTAGTCGAACCAGCCGGAGTAGCCCTCGAGGCTCGGGTTGGCGCTCTCGCGCACGATCAGGCGGCGGCCGTCCGGCAGCGGCCGCTGCGTCACCCGCTCCAGCGCCGGAAGCCCGACCCGGACCTGCCGGCGCATGAAGCGGGTCCATCCCGGATCGTCCGGCCACGCCTGGAGCACGATCCGCTGGCCGTCGACGTCGAGGTGGGACGACACGAGTTCCTGGTTGTCCGCCGCGGTGACGAACAGGCCGAACTCGTCGGGGCGTTCGAGGCGGGCGAAGGTGTGGACGGTTTCGCTGGCGTACGTCACGACCTCGGGCATCGGGTAGGTGCCGTCGTCCAACTCGGGCATCGCTACGGCCGCGGCGGCGGGCGTGACGATGCGCACCGCGCCGAGCCCCGGGTCGCCGAATCCCCAGGCGACAAAGGCGACGAACGCCTCGTTGGCCCGCCACGGCCGAGGGTCACGAGGCGGGTGGCCGGGCAGGTCGAACGTGACCACCAGATCGAGCTCGTCCGAGTAGGCGAGCATCGTCCCGAAGGCGACCGACACCACCAGGAACCCGGCCGCGGGCGCGGTGGTGACGGCGAGCGGCCCGGATTCCGTCGTGGCCGCGACGTTGGTCGCGTCCCTGGGCAGGGAGAACTGGTACCCCTCGAAGAAGGTGAGCTCGGCGTCGTCGCCGTCCGGCGGGATCGAGTTGACGAAGCCGAACTCGATGCGGCCGCGCACGAGCCCCGCCGGCAGGTCGACCGTGTAGGTCGCCGTCGCGGTGGTGTCGAGGCCGCCGGGCACCTGGGCCGATGCCGGCGCGCTCGAGGCGACCGAGGTGCCGACCGGGGCGACGAACGCGATCACGCCGGCCAGCGCAGCCAACCAGCGCCCCTGCACGCTGCTGTTTCTAGTCGACCGGTCCTTCCACGCCCGCCCGTGGGGACCACGCCAGGAATTGTTACTATGGCGGTAGTGCAAATTCACCCGGGCACCGTGTCCATCGGGAGTGACGTATGACGACGTTCGATCTGGATCTCACCAAGTACCAGCTGGGGTGGAGCGACGAGGTCGAGTACGCCTTCACACCGGCGAAGGGCATCAACAAGGGCGTCGTCGAGCAGATCTCCTGGTGGAAGGGTGAGCCCCGCTGGATGAGCCAGATGCGGCTGCGCGCCCTGCGCACCTTCGACCGCAAGCCGATGGCGCAGTGGTTCGCGGTGAACATGCCCGACATCGACTTCCAGGACATCTACTACTACCTCAAGCCGGCCGGGGCCCAGGTCGACGAATGGGACGAGCTCCCCGAGCAGATGAAGGCGACGTACGAGAAGCTCGGCATCCCCGAAGCCGAGCGCCAGTACCTGTCCGGGGTCACCGCGCAGTACGAGTCCGAGGTCGTCTACCACCGCAACCGGGAGGACCTCGCCAAGCAGGGGATCCTGTTCTGCGACATGGACACTGCCCTGCGCGAGTACCCCGACATCGTCAAGCAGTACTTCGGCACCGTGATCCCGCCCGGTGACAACAAGTTCGCCGCCCTCAACACGTCGGTGTGGTCGGGCGGGTCGTTCATCTACGTCCCGCCGGGCGTGGAGTGCGAGATGCCTCTCCAGGCCTACTTCCGGATCAACGCCGAGAATGCCGGCCAGTTCGAGCGCACGCTGATCATCGCCGACGAGGGATCCCAGGTGCACTACATCGAGGGTTGCTCGGCCCCGGTGTACACGAGCGACTCACTGCACTCCGCCGTCGTCGAGATCATCGTCAAGCCGAGCGCCCGGGTGACCTACACGACGATCCAGAACTGGAGTCCCAACGTCTACAACCTCGTGACCAAGCGGGCTCGGGTTGAGGCCGAGGGTCACATGGAGTGGATCGACGGCAACATCGGATCCAAGCTCACGATGAAGTACCCCAGCGTGTACATGGTCGGACCCAAGGCAACGGGGGAGGTGCTGTCAGTGGCCTACGCCGGCGCCGGCCAGCACCAGGACGCCGGGGCGAAGATGATCCACGCCGCTCCGGAGACGACGTCGAAGATCGTGTCCAAGTCGATCAGCAAGGACAGCGGGATCACCACGTACCGCGGGCTGGTGCGGGTCGACGAAGGCGCCACCGGGTGCAAGTCGCACGTCCAGTGCGACGCCTTGATCCTCGATGAGGACTCCGAGAGCCGCACTTTTCCGTACATGGAGGTCGGCGAGCGCGACGCCCAGATCGGGCACGAGGCGACGGTGTCGAAGGTGGCCGACGAGCAGCTCTTCTACCTGATGAGCCGCGGGCTGTCCGAGGAGCAGGCGATGAGCATGGTCGTCAACGGCTTCATCGAGCCGATCACCCGCACCCTGCCGATGGAGTACGCCGTCGAGTGGAGCCGACTGATCGAGCTGCAGATGGAGGGCTCGGTCGGCTGACGAGTCGACCCACCCCGTTCTGTCGGTCGGTACCTACACGATTCCGCGCTTGCCGACTGACAGAACGGGCTTCGCGCCGAGGCCGGGCAGGATCACGTCGAGGCACTTGGCGACGTAGCCGGTGTCGACCGGCTGACGCAGCAGGACCTTGCGGAACACGATCGGACCGATCACGGTGCCGATCACGACCTCGGGGTCCAGGTCGGGCGGGAGCTCCCCGCGCTCCTGCGCCCGGCCGACGATCGTGAGCACGGGCTGCTGACGCTCGGCCGCGATCCGATCGAGCAGCATCCCGATCTCCGGGTCGCGAGCTGCGGCGTCGATCAGGCACGGGATCAGCTTGCCCATCCGCCCGCCGAGGTCGGCCCGGACCATCTCGCCGAAGTAGGTCTCGAGGTCGCCGCGCAACGAGCCGGTGTCGGGCGTGACCACGTGCTCGAACGTGGACCGCGCCGTGTCGATGATGAGCGAGGCCCGCTCCGGCCAGTGCCGGTAGATCGTCGTCTTGGCGACGCCGGACCGGGCGGCGACCTCCTCGATGCTCAGGTTGGCGACGCCGCGCTCGATGATCAGGTCCATCACCGCGGCGATGACCTTGCGCCTCGCTTCTTCGCTCCTGGGCCGTGGCATCAGTCACTCCCGCTCCGGGCCGACATTCCGACAACCACTACGATAACGTAGCGAAACGTCACTGACATCATTACGTCGAACCGGGATCGCCCTCATGGATACCTCACGTGAACGAGACGTCAGCGTAGCGATGGCGCACGACGACTACGACGGAATCGACCCCCACACCTACGACCGGCGCTGGAAGACGCTGGCCGTGCTGTGCACGTCCCTGATGATCGTCATCATCGGGAACACCGTCCTCAACGTCGCCCTCCCGACGATGTCCCGGCCCGACCAGCTGGGTGCCTCGAACACCGAGCTGCAGTGGATCGTCGACGCCTACGCACTGGTCTTCGCCGGCCTCCTGTTCACGGCCGGCGCGCTCGGCGACCGGTTCGGGCGCAAGGGTGCCCTCCAGCTCGGCCTCGTGATCTTCGGGCTCGGCTCGGTGTTCGGAGCCCTCGCGACAGCTCCGGCCAGGTGATCGCAGCCCGGGCGATCATGGGCGTCGGCGCGGCGTTCGTCATGCCGTCCACCCTGTCGATCCTGACCAACGTCTTCCCGACGCGCGAGCGGGCCAAGGCGATCGCCATCTGGGCCGGCATCTCCGGCGCCGGGGCGGCGATCGGACCGATCACTTCGGGCCTCCTGCTCGAGCACTACTGGTGGGGGTCGGTCTTCCTGATCAACCTCCCGATCGTCGCCCTCGCCCTGATCGCCGGGGCCGTGCTCGTGCCGAAGTCGAAGGACCGGACGTCGACCCCACTCGATCCGCTCGGCGCCCTGCTCTCGATCGTGGGTCTCGGCGCCCTCGTCTACGCCATCATCGAGGGACCGAGCCACGGCTGGGTGAGCGTGGAGAGCCTGCTCTGGTTCGGCGGCGCCGTGATCGCGATCGGGCTGTTCGTCTGGTGGGAGTCGACCACCCGGTACCCGATGCTCGACCTCAAGCTGTTCAAGGACCGCCGCTTCGCCGTGGCGTCGGGAGGCATCAGCCTCACGTTCTTCGCCATGTTCGGCACGTTCTACATGCTCACCCAGTACCTCCAATTCGTGCTGGACTACAGCCCGCTCGGCGCTGCCGTGCGGCTGCTCCCCGTGTCGCTCGTGCTGATGGCGGTCGCCCCGCAGACGCCGAAGCTCGTTGCCCGGTTCGGCGCCAACAAGGTCGCTTCGACCGGGCTCGCCCTGGTCGCCCTGGCGCTCGCCCTCACCGCAACGTTCGACACCGGTACGCAGTACTGGTACCTGCTCGTGACGATCGTCCTCCTCGCCGCCGGGATGGCGATGACGATGGCGCCCATGACCACCCAGTTGATGACCGCCGTGCCCCGCGATCGGGCCGGCATCGGCTCGGCGATGAACGACACGACTCGTGAGCTCGGCGGTGCCCTCGGCGTCGCCGTGCTCGGCTCGCTCGTGACGAGTCAGTACACGTCCGGCGTGTCCGGTGCCGCCGCCCGGTTCCCGGCCCAGGCCCAGGACATCGCCGAGGCCAGCATCGGCGGCGTGCGCGGGCTCATCGACTCGGGCGTGGTGCCCGCCGAGCTCGCCGACGGCCTGCTGACGACGGCCAAGAACGCGTTCGTGGACGGCCTCGGTGTGGCGGCGGCAACCGCCGCCGTGATCGTCGCGATCGTGGCCATCGCCGTGCGCCGTCTGCTCCCGTCGGACCGGACCAACCCGGCGATCACGGGTGAGGCCGAGGCCATCGCGGCCACTGCCGAGTGACGTGCCGAGTGACGTAAGGAGTCGGTGAATCGCGGCGTCTCGCCGCCGGGCCGGGCGTACGCTGACCGCCGATGCCGATGCGTCAGGAGTGCAAGCACTTCGAGAGTCGCACCTACGCCAACGGAGAGACGGTGCGCAAGTGCGACCTCGACCTGGCGCCTGACGCCCCGTGGCGCTGCCCGGAGAACTGTCCGTCGTACGAACGCCGGCTGGCCGACCTGGCATGGACCCACGGGTCGCTGGTGACGCCCCCCACCCCCGCGGAACCGGCGAGCGTCGCCGACGGCACCGCCGCCGCCCTCCTCGACGAGGCCGAGGACTACCTGAACTCGGTCGGTGACCGGGTCAGGGCCGAGGTCGACGCCGAACGCGCGGCCAAGGGTCGGCGCGGTTGGCGCCGCCTGTTCGGCCGCGGCTGATCACGGCCAGTTTCCACTACGCGGATAGTAGAATTTCCTTCTCATGCACGCGTTCTCCCCCGACGCCGCGCGCACGTTCTCGTCATCCTGGCCGGCCGAGCGGGCCGCAGCCGCCGAGCGGGCCGCCGCCACGGAGCTGCCCACGACCGCCGACGAGATCTGGCGCTACAGCCGCATCGGGGACCTCGATCTCGACCGCTTCCGGCCGGGCACCGCCACGACGTCGATCGAGGGCGGCGACGGGCTGGTCGTCGACCTCGGCACCGAGCCGTCGCCGCCTGACGTCGTCGGGGATCCGTCACCCGACGTGTTCGCCGAGCTCAACGCGGCATTCATGACGCCGCTCGTCCTCCGCGTGCCCGCCGGCCGGCTCGTCGGCGACCCGGTCGTCATTACCCACACGGTGAGCGCCACGGACACCGCGGCCTTCCCCCGACTGGTCATCGACGCGGGCGCCGACAGTCAGGTCACGGTGGTCGAGCGGTTCACATCGACCGCCGGTGACCTCGTCCTCGTCGTACCCGTCGTCCAGGTCCACACCGGCGCAGCGGCGCGGGTCAACTACTTCGCCGTCAACGAGCTCGATGACGCCGCCTGGCAGATCGGTCACCAGCAGGCGGTCGGCGAGCGCGACTCGACGATCACGCTCGGCACGGTCGCCCTCGGCGGCCACTACGCCCGCGTGCGCACGGAGGCCCGGATCTCCGGCGCCGGCGGGAGCACCCGGCAGATCGCGCTGTACTTCGCCGGCGGCGACCAGATGCACGACTTCCGCACGATTCAGGACCACGACGCGCCGCACACGACGAGTGATCTCCTGTTCAAGGGGGCGGTGCAGGACGCGGCCCGAAGCGTGTACACCGGGCTCATACGCATCAGGCCGCACGCCCGCGGCACGTCGGCGTTCCAGACCAACCGCAACCTCACGCTCAGCGAAGGCGCGTGGGCCGAGAGCGTGCCGAACCTGGAGATCGAGACCAACGACGTGAAGTGCAGCCACGCCTCGACGGTCGGGCCGATCGACGAGGAGCAGCGCTTCTACCTGGAGAGCCGGGGCATCCCGACCCCGGTGGCCGACCGCCTCATCGTGCTCGGCTTCTTCGACGAGATCCTCGACCAGCTCCCGGTCGGACCGATCGCCGGCGAGCTGCGGGCCCAGGTCTCGGCGAAGCTGGCGCTCAACCGCAGCCTGGCAGGCGTGGCCTGATGTCGAGCGCGACGTTCCCGCTCGACGAGCTGGAGCCCGGCACCGCCCGCCGCGTCGAGGTCGACGGCGTCGCGGTCGCCGTGGTGCGGATCGACAACGAGGTCTACGCCATCGGCGACGTCTGCAGCCACGCCGAAGTGTCCTTGTCCGAGGGTGAGGTGTGGACCGACGAGCGCGAGCTCGAGTGTCCGAAGCACGGCAGCACGTTCGACCTTCGGACGGGTGAGCCGGTCACCCTCCCCGCGACCCAGCCGGTCCCCGTCTACGCCGTCGAGGTGGCCGGTGGTCAGGTCACGGTCACCGTCGAGGAGGCGTCGCGATGACCACGCTCGAGATCCGCAACCTGCGCGCGGCCGTCGGGGGCAAGGAGATCCTGCGCGGCATCGACCTCACCGTCGCCAGCGGCGAGGTGCACGCCGTGATGGGGCCCAACGGCGCCGGCAAGACGACCCTGTCCGCCGTCGTGATGGGCCGGCCGGGCTACGAGGTGTTGGCGGGCACGGTGACGCTCGACGGTGAGGACGTCCTCGCGATGCCGGCGTGGGAGCGGGCCGCGGCCGGGTTGTACCTCGCGATGCAGTACCCGACCGAGGTGCCGGGCGTGGCGCTCGACGACATGCTCCGGGAGGCGTTGACGGCACGAGGCCGGCCGGTCGATGGCCTCACCGAGCGCCTACGCACCGAGGCCGAGCGGATCGGTCTCGAACCTCGACTGCTCCACCGGGCGTTGAACGTCGATCTCTCGGGCGGCGAGAAGAAGCGCAACGAGACTGTGCAACTCGCCGTCCTGCGGCCGCGGATCGCGATCCTCGACGAGCTCGACTCCGGACTCGACATCGACGCCCTGCGCGCGTGCGCCCGACGGATCGAGGCCGAGACCGAAGCGACCGGCGACGGCCCGCCGCTCGGCGTCCTTGCGATCACGCACTACAACCGGCTGCTGTCGGAGCTGCGGCCGGACCGGGTTCACATCCTCGTGCGCGGCAGCATCGTCGAGTCCGGCGGACCCGAGCTCGCCGATCGCCTGGAGGCCGAGGGGTACGCCGCGTTCGCCGGTGAGCCCGAGGAGGGTGCCGAGCACGAGCGGGCGGCGATCCGCCCGGGCTCACTCGACGAGCTGTTCGCGTCGGGTTAAGCCGCCGCGCTGACCGGATACGTCCGGAACGTCTCCACGTCGGCGAGCACGCGATCGACCGTCAGGTCCTCGAGACAGCCCACCAGCTGACGCTCGTCGTGGTGGCCGACAGCGGGCCGGAGCACGGCGCGGTAGCGGCCGTCGCCGAGCGCCTCGAGGCGGCCGTCGCCCTCCATCCGCGAGCTGGTCATGGCCCAGCACACGGACCACAGGGCGTTGGCGGCCGCGTCGCGGCCGAACCCGAAGCGGTCCTCGTTGACGCGCATGATCACCTCGGTGACGGCGTTCTCGTTGACCTCGTCGGGCCGGGTCTGGGTCATGTCGCCGAGCACGTCGACCGCGACGGCGACCACGGCGACGACGGCCAGGAGGACGAGCGCGCGCTTCATCTCGGCACGAACGGGTCAGGACGGTCCTCGCCCATGATCCCGTTCGGGTGGGGCTGGAGAGCCGCCAGCTTCTGGACCAGGCCCCGCTCCATCGACGGCACCGCCGTGAGGCGGGCGATCCTGTCGACCACCCAGGCCAGGGCCGAGAGCACGACCCCGGCGCCCAGCAGCACCGGCACGAACACGTTCGTCTGCGACTTGTCGAGCCAGGCGAACGGCCTCGCCGGCTCCGGAGCGTGCTCGCGGAGCCGGCGTAGCGCACGCTCGTCGCGTGCGTGATCGAGACCGTCGACGCGCCGGCCGAGCTTGGCGAGGCGCTCGAGCACGAGGGCGGCGAGCAGCCCGATCTCGGCGGCGAGGAAGATGAGGCCGGACACCAGCGCCCGGTTCCACTCCCAGCGGTACAGGTACACGAAGACGTACCACGCCGACGCCAGCATCACGGCGAGGAGAGCGGCCAAGCCGAGCCGCCGGGCGCTCACGCGGCACCCCACTCGCCAACGTTGACCGCCGAGACCTCGCCCGTCGTGCCGTCCACGACGACCCACTCGCCGTCGGCGAACCGCTCGGCCGCGCCAGCGAGCGCGACGACGGTCGGGACGCCGTACTCGCGGGCGAGGATCGCCAGGTGTGACAGCACGCTGCCGGTCTCCGCGACCAGTCCACCGAGGCCCGGCAGCACCGACGCGAGGGCCGGATCGAGCGTGCGCACGACGAGGACATCGCCCGGCGCCGGCGGCTCGTCGGTGCCGATGTGCACGGGGCCGGTGCCGCGGCCACCTCCGGCGCCCCGGCCACCGTCGGTGCGGCCGTTCTCGACCGGCACGACGACCCCGTCGCCGGTGAGGCGGAACGACGCCGGCAGCGGGGGACCGGGCTCGGGAGTGCGGCGGGGATCGATCGCCAGTGCGCCGCCCGACTCGGCGATGCTGGCGAGCTCGTCGAGGCGCAGGTCGACGACCGCCGTCGCACGCTCGAGGGCGCCGCGGTCGACGAGGATGCGCCCGAGGGCGAGCGCGGCGCGGGCGGTCAGCTCCTGCACCCACCGGGCGCGCAGCCGCAACGACTCCCTCACCGCCGCCTCGCTGCCGCTCGGGGAGGGGGTAGCGGGCAGCGAGGCGGGGGGTGGGGGGTGGGGGGAGGCATGGGGTGGGGGGAGGCGTACGTCGCCGCCGATGCTCGGCGGCAGCAGGCTGAGGAGCAACGGGTGCCGGGCGACGAGATCGGCGTCGTCCTGATCGGTGGCGAGCTCGCCGTCACGCAGCTCGGCGAGCAGTCGGAGGGCGGCCGACGCCGCGGTGACGGGCTCGGCGTCCTCGGCGAGCAGCAGACCGGCGAGCACTTCGTGGCCGTGCAGGGCGGTCAGCGTCTGGTGCGAGCCGCGCAGCAGCCGCACGAGCTCACGCGCCGAGAGCGAGTCGAGCGGGGGCAGGGTGCGCAGGTCGGCATCGACGTCACCGATCACGTCGTCGGCCAGCGCCGGGAGGGCGACCTTGAGCCGGCCGACCCGCCACGCGGCCTTGAGACGGCGCGCCGGCGGCCTCGGGTCGAGTCGAGACCACAGTGATCGCCGTCCGCCCATGACTCCGAGGAGCTGGAGGTCCGCGGCGACCCGTCCGCCGACGGTCACGACGACCGGGGACTCCCGCAGCCGGCGGGCCGAGGTGGCACCGGTGATCCGCAGGGCCTCCCGCAGGCCGTCGCGGAGCGGAGCGACCCACAGATCCTCCTCCAGCGGACGCAACGGCAGCCCGAACGTTTCCGCCACTGGCCCCGGGCCCAACACCGGTCCGTCGGCACGGGCCTCGTCGCCGATCGCGGTGATCGGCCGGCTCTGCAGCAGCACCAGCTGCCCGTCGTCCTCGATCGCCCACTCGATGTCCTGGGGTCCGCCGAACGTGGCCGCCGTCTGGCGGGCCAGCTGGACGAGACGCCGCCGCGTCCGCCGGGCTCGCAGCGCGGCGGGAACATCCGCGTCGCCATCGCGCCGACGGCCCCCGGCGCTGAGGGTGAGCTGGATGCCGTCGACCTGCCCGCTGACCAGCCGGTCCGGTCCGCCGGGAACGGCGGCGACGACGAGCCGATCGGTGCGGCCGGTGACCGGGTCGGCGCCGAACAACACGCCGCCCCACGCCGGCTCGATGAACGGTTGCACGAGCACGGCGATCGGTGCGTCGCCTCCCGAAACGATCACCTCGTCGACTGCAGCGAGGAACGCCTCCCAGCCGCGCACGTCGAGCACCGACGTGTACATCCCGGCCATCGACTGCGAGCCACCGTCCTCGATCGTTGACGAGGACCGGACGACGAGCGGACGCTTGCCCGCGTCGGAGAGGTCCTGCCATGCGGCGTGGAGCGCGACGGCGTGATCGCGCGTCGCCTCGCCCGAGGCCAGGGCGTGGGCCCCGGTGGTCGTGAGCGTGAATCCGGGCAGGACGGAGAGCCCGTGCGCTCGGGCGCGGGCGAGCGCGGCGGCCTTGGCGCCGGCTACGTGCGGATCGCGGGCCAGCTCGTCGTCGATGTGCACCACCGGCGGGAACTGCCCGGGCCGAAGGGGGGTTGCCCGGAGGTCGACATCCGTCATGGCTGACCCAACGGTACGAATTGAAGGCCACTCGAGGTCAAGGAGTTATCAATGAGTCGTGCGTCACTTCGCTCGCTCATCACGCTGTCTCCTTTCACCCGAGACCTGTGACTAGTAACGACTTGGAACGTCTCGCGGGCCACGAATTCATCCCTGAGTCGGTGTGCGCTTGGTCACAAGTCGCCGTGCCGAATCCGATCTGATTCGACTCAAGCGATTCCAGGCGGTGGTGTCCATCAGGCACTTCCCCGATTCCTCCCTGGGGGGTACCCCCCACCGCTCGGGGGGCGGCCCCCAGGGCGGAGTCGGGCAACGTCGAGCGACGACGCAACATGTGACGTCCTTTGAAGTTCATGCGAGATCTGGTCAGGTTCGTGGTGACCGCCGCGTTCGTCCGTCGTTTAGACGAACGAACCGACAAGAACTGATGTGGTCATACGTCACATCTCGGCTCGTCTCGGTCCCGACCCACGGGCTCTCGTAATGTCGGCCCATGCCGAGCGATCCCCGGACGAGCGGTGACGTCCTCGGCTGAGGCGGCAAGAGGCGGCGGCGTTCGCTCCGAGCGGGCGGAGACCGGGGTATCCCGGCGGGATCGGACCGACCGCTTCCCCGGTCCGCGGGTGGTCGCCGGTTGCTTCATCGTGCTGACGGTCACGTCCGGGTTGGGCTTCTACGGCCTGGCGGTGTACCTCAACGCGTTCAGCCGTGAGCGGGGCTGGCCGGTCGCGTCGATCTCGCTGGCGACGACGCTGTTCTTCGTCGTCAGCGGGGTGATCGGCCTCGTCGTGGCGAGGATCATCGCCCGGCGGGACGTGCGCGTGGTGATCGTCGCCGGCGGCTTGCTCGGCGGAGCGGCACTCGCGGTCCTCGGCCGGGTCGAGGATCGGTGGCAGCTCTACGCCGTGTACGCCGTGTTCGCGGTCGGGTTCGCCGGGGCCGGACTGGTGCCGGCGACGACGGTGGTCACCCGCTGGTACCACCAGCGACGTTCCGTCGCCCTCTCGGTGGCGTCGACCGGGCTTTCGGTCGGGGGCATCGTGATCACGCCGGTCGCCAAGTGGCTGATCGATCACCAGGGCCTGGAGTCGGCGACGCCGATCCTGGCTGTCGTGTGGGTGGTGGGGATCATCCCGTTGGCGCTGTGGCTCGTGCGACCCGACCCGGCCCCGCTCGGCTGGACGCCGGACGGTGATCGGGTCAGCCTTTCCGCGCCCGTCGCGGCCGTCACCGGGATGCGCTTCGCCGACGCCGTCCGCACCCGCTTCTACGTCGGCGTCACCGTCGGCTACCTGCTGGTGCTCGGCTCGCAGGTGGGCGCGATCCAACAGCTCGTCAAGCTCGTCGAGGAGCGCACGGACCAGGGCACCGCCGCGGCGGCGACGATCGCGCTGGCCGGGATGTCCGTGGTCGCGCGCCTCGCCGGCGGCCGGATCGTGTCACGGCTCCCGATGGCCGGGTTCACGAGCGGACTCGCCGCGGTCCAGGCGGTGGCGATCGTGGCGATCGCCTTCGCCGACGGCGCCGTCGCCCTGTTCGCCGCGATCCTGCTGTTCGGCGCCACTGTCGGGAACATCCTGATGCTCCAGCCTCTCCTCATCGCCGAGCGCTTCGGCGTCGTCGACTACCCGCGCATCTTCAGCCGTTCGCAGTTCTTCACGATGTTCGGGGTGGCCGGTGGCCCGCTCCTGCTCGGTTGGCTGTACGACAACGCGGGCGGCTATCGCACGTCGTACCTGGTGGCCGCGGTCTGCTCACTCGTCGGTGCGGGCGTGCTGGCGTGGGGTGGTCCCGCTACCGTCCGCCAACCGTGATGCACCGCAACACCCGTCGCGTCGTGGATGCCGCAGCCGAGCTCGGCCTCACGATCACGCCCCGGCACTTCTCCGACGGAGCCAAGACGGCGGCCGACGCCGCGGCGGCGATCGGGGTCGAGGTCGGCCAGATCGTCAAGAGCCTGATCTTCGCCGTCGACGGCGAGGTCGTCCTGGCGTACGTCAGCGGAGCCAACCAGCTCGACGAGGCCAAGCTCGCCGCGGCCGCCGGCGGGGACCGCTGCGCCCGGGTCGACGCCGACACGGTCCGCTCGACCACGGGGTACCCGATCGGCGGCGTCCCCCCGTTCGGCCACGACACGCCGCTGCGGGCGTTCGTCGACCCCGACCTCTTGGCCTACCAGGAGGTGTGGGCGGCCGCCGGCACGTGGCACGACGTGTTCCCGATCGCCCCCGCTGACTTGGTGCGGGCGAGCGGCGGTGTTGTGACCGACCTCAAGCGCTGACTCCTCCGTGCTGTCAGTCGGGATCGACCCGGAAGCGCGCTTTCCGACCGACAGAACTGGGGTTCAGGCGGCGCGCTGGTCGAGCGCCTCGAGGAGCGTGTTCCACGCCAGCGTGGCGCACTTGATGCGCACGGGGAACTTGACCACGCCCTGCAGTGCCTCCAGGTCACCGAGGGCGAGCTCGCCGGCGCGGGTCGCTTGACCGTCGCCGTCACCGTCGCCGTCGCCGTCGGCGGTGTCCTCGATCGACATCATCCCCTTGAAACGCCGCACGAGGCCGCGCACCTCGTCGACGGTGTGGCCCTTGATGGCCTGGCTCATCATCGAGGCCGAGCTTTGCGAGATCGAGCAGCCCTGCCCGCCCACCTTGATGTCGCTCACCACACCGTCATCGACCTGCAGGTAGACCGTGATCTCGTCGCCACACAGTGGGTTGTGGCCCTGGGCGACGACCGCCGGCGGCGTCGGCAGTTCGCCGCGGTTCCGCGGCGTCCGGTAGTGGTCGAGGATGATCTCGCGGTACAGATCTTCGAGTCCGGGCATACTCGCTCGCTCCTAGAAGCCGAAGATGTCGGACGCCCCGTCGAGCGCCTCGGCGAGCGCGTCGACGTCGTCACGGTCGTTGTACAGGTAGACGCTCGCTCGGGCCGTGGCCGCGACGCCGAGCTCGCGCATCAGCGGCTTGGCGCAGTGGTGGCCGGCGCGGATGCAGACGTTGTGCTGGTCGAGCACCTGGCTGATGTCGTGGGGATGGACGTCACGGAAGGCGAAGCTGAGCACGCCACCGCGGACCGTCAAGTCGTCCGGGCCGTGGATCGTGATGTCGTCGCCGAAGCGAGCGGTGAGCGTCTCGAGGGCGTAGGCGGTGAGCTCCATCTCGTGCCGCCGGACGGCGTCCATCCCGAGGCCCTCGAGGAAGTCGACCGCCGCCCCGAACCCGATCGCCTCGATGATCGGCATCGTGCCGGCCTCGAACTTCGCCGGCACCGGCGCCGGCGTGAACCCGTCGAGGCGGACGTCGGAGATCATGTTGCCGCCGCCGAGGAACGGTGGGGTCGCGTCGAGCAGCTCGGCCCGGCCCCAGAGCGCACCGATGCCCGACGGTCCGCACATCTTGTGGCTGGAGAAGGCGGCGAAGTCGGCGCCCCACGCCTGCACGTCGGTGACGTTGTGGGGCACGTACTGGCAGGCGTCGACGACGGCGAGCGCCCCGACCGCATGAGCGGCCGCGGTGAGGTCGGCGACCGGGTTCAACGTGCCGAGCACGTTGCTCATCGCCGCGATCGAGACCACCTTGGCCCCGTCGACGAGCCGGTCGAGGTCGCGGAGCTCGAGACGGCCGTCGGGCGTGAGTGGGATCCAGCGGATCTCGATGCCGCGCTCGGCCGCGAGCACGTGCCACGGGACGATGTTGGCGTGGTGCTCCATGTGGGTGAGCACGACCACGTCGCCGGCGACGAGGTTGGCCCGGCCCCACGCCTGCGCCACCAGGTTGAGCGCCTCGGTGGCGTTCTTGGTGAACACGATCTCGTCGGCGGCCGGGGCGTTCACGAAGGCGGCGACCTTGGCCCGGGCGCCCTCGTAGGCGTCGGTCGCCTCGGCGGCCAGGCGGTACGCGCTGCGGTTGATCGGGGCGTACGCCGTCTCGGTGAACTCGGTCATCGCGTCGATGACGACGTGCGGCTTCTGCGACGAGTTGGCCGAGTCGAGGTAGTGGATCGAGGCGCCGTCGATGGTGCGGGTGAGCACCGGGAACTGCTTGCGAACGGTTGCCGCGTCGAGCGGCGTCGCGGTCTCGATGGGCGTGCTCACGCGCTCGCCTCCACCGGTTCGCGGAAGGACTCGTAGCCATCACGCTCGAGTCGCTCGGCGATCTCCATGCCGCCCGATTCGACGATGCGGCCCGCGATCAGGACGTGGACGTGGTCCGGCCGAAGGTCGTCGAGCAGCCGCTGGTAGTGGGTGATCAGGACGACCGCCATGTCGGGCCGGTCGGCGCGCACCTCGTGAATCCCGCGGGCGACGATGCGGAGGGCGTCGATGTCGAGTCCGGAGTCGGTCTCGTCGAGGATCGCGAGTGACGGCTCGAGGATCGCCATCTGCATGATCTCGTTGCGCTTCTTCTCACCGCCCGAGAAGCCCTCGTTGAGGTAGCGGTCGACGAACGAGGAATCCATCCCGAGCCGCTGCATCCACTCCATCGCCGCGACGCGCAGCTCGAGCACGGACAGGTCGATGCCCTTGCGGGCCGACAGGGCCTGACGGAGGAACTGGATGACCGAGACACCGGGGATCTCCTGCGGGTACTGGAAGGCGAGGAACATGCCCGCCTTGGCCCGCTCGTCGCTCGGCCACTCGGTGACGTCGTCGCCGTTGAAGGTCACCGTGCCGGACGTGATCTCGTACTCCGGGGAGCCCATCAGGGCCGCCGCGAGCGTGCTCTTCCCCGACCCGTTGGGCCCCATGATGGCGTGGATCTCACCGGCGGAGACCGCCAGGTCGAGCCCCCGCACGATGGAGTCGGGCGCGGCGCTCCCGGGGACCATGGTGTCCACGACCGGCCGCACCCACAGCCCGTCGACGCGAAACACCTCGCTCATACCCGTCCAGTCTACGCGCCTGGTGCGGGGATTATCCCTACCGCCATAGTGCAAATCCGGTTCTGACGACAGCCAGGATCACCCAGTGATCCCAGGACTCCGAAGAATCTCACCAGCCGCGGGCAACCCACTCGTCGAGGTGCGGTCGCTCGGTCCCGATCGTGGTGTCGACGCCGTGGCCGGGGAGCACGACCGTGGTGTCCGGGAACGTGAAGAGGCGCGACTCGATCGACTGGATGATCGTGTCGAAGTCGGCGTCCTCGAAGCTCGTGTTCCCTGGGCCGCCGGGGAACAACGTGTCGCCGCTGAACAGCAGCGGCGTGTCGCGGACGTGGAACGAGATCGAGCCGGGGGTGTGGCCCGGATTGTGGATCGCGTCGAGGCGCAGCCGGCCGACCTCGATGACCTCGGCGTCGTCGAGGAACACGTCGTAGCCGACGTCGGCGAGCTTGGGGGCGTCGAGCTTGGTCACGGCGACCTCGTAGCCGGCCTCGCGGATCGCCGGGACGGCCTGGATGTGGTCCCAGTGCCCGTGCGTCTCGAGGACCCGGCGCACGTTGAGCCGCTGGCACAGGTCGAGGAGCTGCTCGTGCTCGTTGGCGGCGTCGATCAGGGCGGCCTCGCCGGTCTGCCGGCAGCGGACGACGAAGACGTTGTTGTCGTACGGGCCGACGACGACCCGGTGGACCTCGACGTCGGCGTTGACCCAGTGCAGCGTGGTGGCCGGAGCGCTCATGGTTCCAGTCTGGCAGCCTTGCCCTCCATGTCCCCCTCCCTGCCCTCCACGCCCGGGGGCGGCGCCCCCGAACCCCATCGCCGTCCGGCTCGCTGGCGCTCGCGCGGCCGGCCGGCGCCTCCGGCGCCGTACGGCTCGTGGCCGACACCCATCACCTCCGAGCTCGTCGTGCGGGCGGCCGCCGGCCTCGGTGGGGTGGCGGTCGACGGCGAGACCGTCACGTGGTCGGAGCTGCGTCCGGAGGAGGGCGGTCGCAGCCAGATCGTGCAGCGAGTGGGCGACGGCCCGGCGGTGGACCTGTTGCCGGCCGGCTTCAACGCCCGCACGGCGGTCCACGAGTACGGCGGCGGGGCGTGGTGGGTCCGTGGTCCCACGCTGTGGTTCACCAACTGGGAGGATCAGCGCCTCTACCAGCTCACCGGGCGGGCGATGCCGGTGCCGGTCACGCCCGAGCCCGCCGTGCCGCGTGGCGACCGCTGGGCCGACGGCGACCTCGACCCGTCCGGCCGCTGGCTCGCCGTCGTGCGCGAGAGCCACCTGCCCACCGGCGATGTCCTGAACGAGATCGTGATGCTCGACACGACCCGCGACGTCGAGCCGGCGGCCGTCGTCAGCGGGCCGGACTTCGTCGCCGACCCTCGGTTCTCCCCGGACGGCACACGGCTGTGCTGGTTGCAGTGGCACCACCCGGACATGCCGTGGGACGGCACCGAGCTGTGCGTCGCGACCCTCGAGGCCACCGACGACCGCCCGCGCCTGGTCGGCGCAGAGGTGGTGGCCGGCCGGCCGCACTGGGCCGGGGATGGTGGTGCGGACGGCGAGTCCGTCTCCGAACCGCGCTGGCACGCCGACGGGTCGCTGTGGTTCATCTCGGACCGCACCGGCTGGTGGAACCTCTATCGCCGGGCGCCTTCGGGCGCCGTCGAACCGCGGGTGCAGATCGACGCCGAGATCGGCGTCCCGCAGTGGGTGTTCGGGCAGTCGCGGTACGTCTTCGGTCCCGACGACAGCGTCGTGTTCGCCTACCAGCGCGACGGCGTCGATCACCTCGCCCGAGCGGCCGCGGACGGGACGGTGGAGGATCTCGACGCCCCGTACACGTCGATCGGCTCGCTCACCGCGGCCGGCGACGACGTCGTGTTCGTCGGCGCGTCGGCGACCACCGAGCCAGCCGTCGTCCGCCTCGAGCCGGGTCGCGGCGAGAGCGTCGTGCTGCGCCCGCCCCGCGACCTGGGCCTCGACGCGTCGTGGTTCTCGGTGCCGGAGGCGATCTCGTTCCCCAGCTCGGGTGGGCGCACTGCGCACGCGCTGTTCTACCCGCCCACCAATCCGCAGGCGTCCGCCGGGGCGGGGGAGCTCCCACCCCTGCTCGTGCTGATCCACGGCGGGCCGACGTCAGCGGCCCGCCCGATCCTGCAGCTCGGGACGCAGTACTGGACGAGCCGCGGCTTCGCGGTCGTCGACGTGAACTACGGGGGATCGACCGGGTACGGCCGCGCCTACCGCCGGCAGCTCGACGGGAGCTGGGGCGTCGTCGACCTGGACGACTGCGTCGCCGCCGCCGACTGGCTCGTCGCCGAGGGACGGGTCGACCCCGAGCGCCTCTGCATCCGCGGCGGTTCGGCGGGCGGCTACACGACGCTCGCCGCCCTCGCTTTCCGTGACACGTTCGCCGCCGGCGCCAGCCACTTCGGCGTCGCCGACCTCGAGGCGCTGGCCACCGACACGCACAAGTTCGAGAGCCGCTACCTCGATGGCCTCATCGGGCCCTACCCGGAGCGGCGCGACGTGTACGTCGAGCGGTCGCCGATCCACCACACGGAGGAGTTCGACCGGCCGCTGATCGTGCTGCAGGGCCTCGAGGACGAGGTGGTCCCGCCGAACCAGTCGGAGATGATCGTCGACGCCCTCCGGGCCAAGGGAGTCCCCGTCGCCTACGTCACGTTCGAGGGCGAGCAGCACGGCTTCCGTCAGGCCGCCAACATCCGCCGCGCCCTCGACAGCGAGCTCTCGTTCTACGCGCAGGTGTTCCGCTTCGAGCTCTCGGCGGCCGAGGGCATCGAGCCGGTGCCGATCGAGAACCTTCCCTGACCGCCGCGACGACTCGGCGACGACTCGCTACGACGACACCACGTCGTAGCCGAGTCCGAGGGCGACACCGATCTGGGCCGGGTCGAACGTGACGAATCGCCGCGGCGCCGGCATCCGCGCCGCGGCGGCGAGGTGGATCGCGCTGGTCAGGCGGAGCGGCTGAGCCCGGGCGAGCTCCGCCGCGGCGTCGAGACAGCGTTGATCGACGGGTACGACGTGGAAGTGGTCCCACGCGAGCCGGATCGCGTCCTCGAGGTCGGCGCGCAGGACGGCCTCGTCGGTGAGCCGGTCGATCGCGGGGAGGGCCTCGGTGAGGGCGAGGGCCGACGCACTCCACACCGGGTCGCCGTCGAGCGCGGCGAGGACCACGGTTCGTGGCGCGCCGTCGACGGCCAGGGCGAGCAGCGCGCTGGTGTCGAGGGCAACCGTCATCGCGCTTCAGCCCCGCAGGTCGGCCAGGGCCCGGTCGAGCCGGACGCCGGCCCACACGGCCACGGGCGCGGGCGGGCGCCAGGGGGTCGTGCGGCGGGGCGGCAGGACGGCACCGGCGGCGACGAGCCGGGCCAGGTCGGGCGCCTGGTCGTCGACCGGCGCGAGCACAGCGGTCGGCACACCCCCGACGGTCACCACCACGCGTTCGCCGGCTCCGGCCCGTCGCACGGCGGCGGCGAGGTCGGCTCGCAGGCTGCGGATCGGCACCGTGGACACATGTGTACACAAGCAGACTTGCGCTGGGCCGCGCAAGCCAGGTGTGCTGGGAGCCATGAACTTCGCCTTCACCGACGAGCAGGACGAACTGCGCAAGACCGTCCGCGCCTTCCTCGACGCCAAGAGCCCGGAGTCCGCGGTCCGCGAGCAGATGGAGACCGAGGCCGGGTACGACGAGACCGTCTGGCGGCAGATGGCCGAACAGATGGGGCTGCAGGGCCTGTCGATCCCGGAGGAGTTCGGCGGCTCGGGCTACACGTTCATCGAGCTCGGCATCGTGCTCGAGGAGATGGGTCGATCGCTGCTGTGCGCGCCGTTCTTCTCGACGGTGGTGCTGGCCGCCAACACGCTCCTGCACAGCGGCGACGACGCCGCCAAGAAGGACTTCCTGCCCGGGATCGCGAGCGGGGAAACGATCGCGACCGTCGCGTTCACCGAGCCGTCGGGCAAGTGGGACGAGAGCGGCATCGAGATGGAGGCGACGGCGTCGGGTGACGGCTGGACGGTGTCCGGCACGAAGATGTTCGTCCTCGACGGCCACACCGCCGGGCTGATCGTCGTGGCCGCCCGCACCCCGCAGGGCGTCAGCCTGTTCGCCGTCGAGGGTGACGCGGCGGGCCTCACCCGCACGGCTCTGTCGACGATGGACCAGACGCGCAAGCAGGCTCGACTCGAGTTCGACGGCACGCCGGCGCGGCTCGTCGGCACCGACGGCGAGGGCTGGAACGTGCTGTCCACGGTGCTCGACCTCGTCGCCGTCGGCCTCGCGGCCGAGCAGGTCGGCGGGGCCCAGAAAGTGCTCGACATGGCGGTCGAGTACGCCAAGGTGCGGGTCCAGTTCGGGCGCCCGATCGGCTCGTTCCAGGCGATCAAGCACAAGTGCGCCGACATGCTGCTCGAGGTCGAGTCGGCCAAGTCCGCGGCGTACTACGGGATGTGGTGCGCGAGCGAGCTCAACGACGAGCTGCCGTCGGTGGCCTCTCTCGCCAAGGCCTACTGCTCGGAGGCCTACTTCCACGCCGCCGCCGAGAACATCCAGATCCACGGCGGCATCGGCTTCACCTGGGAGCACCCGGCCCACCTGTACTTCAAGCGGGCGAAGAGCTCCGAGCTCCTCTTCGGCGATCCCACCTATCACCGGGAGCTCCTCGCCCAACGAATCGGCATCTGACCGTTCTGTCAGTCGGGATCGGCCGTTTTCGGTCGGTTCCGACCGACAATTCGTAGGGTGCGAGTCGATGGAGCCGGTCACCATCGTCTTCGCGGTGCTCGCGGCGCTCGCAGTTTTCGTCGATCGCGGCGGTCGTCGTCGGGCGGGAGGCGCACCGGCTCGACGCCGTCGCCCCGCGGGTCGTCTACCGCATCGACGAGGCCGTCGCCTACGTGTCCGACCGGCTGCCGGAGGCCAGCCAGGCCCGGCTCACGCCGGACGAGGTCGAGCAGCTGCTCGTCTTCCACCTTCGCTGGCTGCACGCCAAGGGCCTCCAGCCGGTGGACGTCGTCGACCGGCGCCAGGACATCTCCACGCCGACGGTGATCACCGAGGACACCCTCATCGGCTACCTGCTCGGCGAGGCCGAGCGGGAGGGCGTCGAGCTGCTCGATGACGTCGACGCCGTCGCCGTGGCCGACGCGCACCTCGCCTACCTCCGGGCGATCGGGGCGGTCGGTCCGCCGGCCGACGATCCCGACGCCGCCGGGTGAACCGGCGTCCTGGCGCATCGGCCACGATGGGGGCATGCCCACGCTGCTTCCGAAGGGCCCGACCATCGCCGCCCTCTCCGAGGTGTGGACCCGCCTCGACGAGCTGCTGACCGGACTCGACGAGGCGGCGTGGTCGGCGCCGACGCCGCTGCCCGGCTGGGACGTCAAGGCCGTCGTCGCCCACGTCATCGGCACCGAGTCCATGCTCCTCGGGGAGCCGACACCCGACGTCGAGATCGATCCCGCCGAGTACCAGCACGTGCGCAACGACATGGGACGGATCAACGAGGCGTGGGTCGCCTCGATGGCCGATCGGGCGCCGATCGAGCTGATCACGCTGCTCCGTGACCACGTCGCCCGCCGGCTCGAGGCGCTCGAGGCGACCGACGAGGCGGCCTGGAACGCGGAGGGCTTCACCCCCGCGGGCAACGACACGTACGGCCGCTTCATGCGCATCCGGACCTTCGACTGCTGGTTCCACGAGCAGGACATCCGCGACGCCGTGAGCTGTCCGGGCGGCGAGGAGGGCGCCTCCGCCCGCGCCGCGCTCGACGAGATGGAGGCGGCCCTCGGGTACGTCGTGGGCAAGAAGGCGGCGGCGCCCGCCGGGTCGTGCGTGACGTTCGAGCTCACCGGACCGGCCGCCCGGACGATCCACGTCGAAGTGGGGGAGCGGGCGCGGGTGGTGCCCGACCTGGCCGGTCCGCCGACCGTCACGCTGACGATGCCGGTCGGCGTGTTCGCCCGCCTCGGCGGAGGGCGGGGCAACGCGGAGGACCACCGCCGCTTGGTGACGATCGACGGAGACACCGGTCTGGGCGAGCAGATCGTCGCCAACATGCGCTACACGATCTGAGCGTTCCGGACAAACGAGCCGTCGCGAACCGTTTCGTTTGTGCTTGACTGGACGCACCAGAGGAAGGAGGTGGTCCAGCACATGCACGATTGTCATTACGGGACCCTGGAGGTGGTTGGCCGCTAGGCCGGCAGGCTGGACCGCCTGGCGAATCCACGCCAACTTCCGCTGATCGGCCGCCGGAACTCGTCCCACCGGCACCAACGGTCCGATCAGAGTCCAGACATCGTCGAGAGGGGAGCGCGTCTGCGCTCCCCTCTTGCGCGTCCGCTACCGTGCGCAGCGAGATGAGCGAGCGCAGCGAGCGCATGCCGCACGAGCGAGCGCCAGCGAGCCGTGCGGCGATGGGGTGCGGGGGCGCAGCCCCCGAGTGAGATGGAGCGCCCCCTTCGCTTCGAGCACTTCCGCTTCGTCGGCGACAAGCGCACCCAGCTCGTGTATGACCTCGACACCTGGGAGGACGCGGCGACGGTCCGGGCGTTCGTCGACGCCGGCTACGGCATCGGCTTCGGCCCCGACACGCTCGCCGAGGCGCGCAATCGCGGCTACACGCTCGCCCGCCCGGGTCGGCGGCGCCGGTCGCGGGCGCCCCGTTCCTGACCGCGGGGGCGGGCGGTGAACGGGAGCTTCACGTCCGGCAGCAACACCCTGGCGCGGCACCTCGTCGTGCCGTCCGGCGCGGCGGAACCCCGTCCGGGAGTGATCCTGTGTCACGGCTTCCCGATCGACCCGCTCGACGCCCGTCGCTCGGCGGGCACGTTCCCGCAGCTGATCGACCGCATCGCGCACGACCTCGGCTACGTCGGGATGACCTTCAACTTCCGTGGCACCGGCAGCAGTAACGGCGACTTCTCGCTGCAGGGCTGGGTGGACGACCTCCGCAGCGCGATCGACTACCTCATCGAGCGGGCCGGGCCGACCGAGGTCGTCCTGCTCGGCACGAACACGGGCGGATCGATCGCGATCTGCGTCGCCGCTGATGACCCGCGCGTGCGGGCGGCCGGGCTGCTCAGCCCGCGTGCCGACTTCGACGACTGGGCCGAACACCCGCGCCGGTTCCTGGAACACGCGCGGGAGATCGGCGCGATCAGCACGCCGGGCTTCCCGCTGTCCGTCGACGAGTGGAGCCGGGCGTTCCGGCGGTTCCGGCCGACCGACGCGGCCCGGAGGTTCGCGCCCCGGCCGCTCCTCGTGATGCACGGCGACGACGACGAGAGCGTGCCGACGAGCGACGCCCGCCAGCTCGCCGAGGCCCACGGGTTGGCGGAGCTGAGCCTGATCGCGGGTGCGGGGCACCGCCTCCGGCACGACCCACGGGCGGTCGCCCTGCTGTTCGGCTGGCTCGACCGCGTCCGCAACGTGCCGAGCACGCTCTGACCGGGTCCCCCCACCTCGTTCTTGCATCTGGTTTGCGCGTCAGGGCGCGCAGTTCAGATGCAAGAAGCCGTGTGTCACGCGAGCTGAGAACAGTGCCAGCGGTAGGCCGTCTCGACGACCTCGGCGAGGCCGTGCTCGGCGCGCCAGTCGAGCAGCTTCTGCGCGTGGGTCGGATCGGCGAACGTCGCGACCGGGTCGCCGGCTCGGCGCGGGGCGAGCTCGTGCGGCACCGGACGGCCGGCGACCGCTTCGGCGGCGGTGAGCACCTCGAACACCGACGATCCGATGCCCGTCCCGAGGTTGACCGCCGTGGTCTCGCCGCCGTCGGCGAGGTACCCGAGCGCGGCGACGTGAGCACTGGCGAGGTCTTCGACGTGGATGTAGTCGCGGATCGCGGCGCCGTCCGGCGTCGGGTAGTCGGTGCCGAACACCCGGACCGGTTGGTCGAGCAGCAGGGCTTTCATCACCAAGGGGATGAGGTTGATCGAGAACGTCCAGTCCTCGCCGATCCGGCCGTCGAAGCTCGCCCCGGCGGCGTTGAAATAGCGCAGCGACACTGACCGCACGCCATGTGTCACGCCGTACCAGTGCAGGATCCGTTCGACCGTCGCCTTGCTCTCCGCGTACACGCTCTCCGGTGCGATCGGGGCTGACTCCACGACGGGCACCTCGGCGGGCGTGCCGTACACCGAGCACGACGACGAGAACACGAACTCGCGGACACCCTGACGGATGGCTGCGTCGACGAGCGTCACGCTGCCGTCGACGTTGTTGTGCCAGTAGCGCGTCGGGTTCCCCATCGACTCGCCGACCGACTTGTACGCAGCGAAGTGGACGATCGACGTCACCCCGTGGTCGGCGCAGACCTGCTCGACGAGGGCCGCGTCATGGATGTCGCCGACGACGAGCGGAGCGTCGATCACCGCGTCAGCCCGGCCGAACTCCATCGAGTCCAGGACGACGACCGGCTGGCCGACCGCTCTCAGGGCTCGCACCGTGTGCGAACCGATGTACCCGGCACCGCCGGTGACCAGCACGGTCATCAGATCTCCTCTTCGTCCGCCGCGAATCGGGGAGCCTACCGTTGGCCGGCTCGTCGCGCCGTGGAGATCGAGGCGATGATGACCGCATGGCGACGAGCGACGTTGTTGGCGCGATCAGCGAGCTGTGGCGGTTCCCCGTCAAGTCGATGCAGGGCGAGCGGACCACGAGCCTCGCGATCGACGAGGCCGGCGTTGTCGGCGACCGGACGTTCGCGATCGTCGACGGGGCGACCGGAAAGATCGCCAGTGCCAAGCACATCGCATCCTGGCCAGGCCTGCTCGAGTGCCGGGCCGAGTCCGTCGAACCGGCCGACGGCGGGGCGCCGGCGGTGCAGATGTGTCTGCCCGATGGCTCCGCGGTGACGAGCGACCGGGAGGACGTAGACGCCGTGCTGTCGTCGTTCTTCGGGCGCGAGGTGACGCTGGCGCGGACCGCACCCGACGACTTCACCGTTGACATGTACCACCCCGACCTCGACGGGCTCGACCCTGAGGGCCATCGCGACGTCGTCGTCGAGACCAGGCTCGGGGCGCCCCTGTACGCCCAGCTCGGTCTTCCCTCGCCGCTGCCGCCCGGCTCGTTCCTCGACCTCTTCCCTGTCACCGCGATCACCACGTCGTTGCTCGCTGCGCTACAGGATCTCCGGCCCGCGAGCCGCTTCGACGTGAGGCGGTTCCGGATGAACCTCGTCGTGGAGACGGAGCAGCCGGGCCTGGTCGAGAACGAGTGGGCGGGACGGCAGCTCCAGATCGGGGAGGACGTGCGGCTGCGCGTCGCGATGCCCGCGATGCGATGCGTGATGCCGACGGTGGCGCAGGACGACCTGCCGCAGGACCGGGAGATCATGCGCACGATGGTCACGCACAACCGGCTGCCGATCCCGGGCGCCGGCCTGTTCCCGTGCGCCGGCGTCTACGCGACCGTCGAGTCGCCCGGCACGGTCGCCGCCGGCGACGCGGTGCGGCTGCTCTGACGGGCCGTCGGTCGCAGCACGAGGTTGATCACGCCGGCGATGACCAGGCCGAGCCCAGCACCGCAGATCACATCGAGCGGGTTGTGCGCGCCGACGTACACCCGGGCGAACAGCACGAGCCCGGCCAGCACCCACGGGACGACCTTCCACCGTCCCGAGAGGTAGGGCGACACGACGCCGGCCAGCGCAGTGGCGAGCACGGCATGGCCGGACACGAAGCTCTCCCCGCTGACCGAGACGTCGCCGCGCACGTTGATGTCCGCACCGATCGACGTGCCCGGACGCTCCCGGCTGACCAACGCCTTGACGACCCGCTCGAGGACGAGCTTGGCGATCGTGGCCAGGAGCGCCGCGATCGCCAGCCGGTAGCGCCGCAGGATGAGGGCGAAGATCGCGACGACCGGCCCGACGAACAGCGCGCCGAGCTGCCCGAACGGCCAGAGCACCGGCTCGAGCGCGTCGGGCAGGCCGTTCACGACGTCGAACACCGCTTCCTCCGCGTCGCTCACCGTGCCGTCGCGCACGACGAGCATGCCTGCCACGAGGACGGCGAGTCCGACGATGATGAACGTGACGTCCGTCCGCCGACCTGGGTCGGTCAGCGAGGTCTGCCGGTGAGCCACAACGCTCCCTCCCGCATGCAAGGCACGCGGAGCGCACGCTACGCCATCTCTCGTCGCTCCACCCGCTCTCCGTCTTGGGGACAGCATGTCCCTTTGGCGGGCGAACAGATGTGTGAGAGAGTGCGCCGGGAGCACGAGCCGAGAGGGAGGTGCGCCGCACGATGCACTGTTCGCCTCCGCGGGTGAGCGCACTGATTGCCTCAGCGTTGCTCGTGCTCGGCGCCTGCGCCGGGGGCGACGAGGACAGCACGCCGCAGACCGCGCTCGCGGACGACGCGATCACGGTCGGTTCCTTCGACTTCCAGGAGAGCGTCGTGCTCGCCGAGGTGTACAGCCAGGCACTGGAGCGGGCGGGGTACAGCGTGCAGCGCGAGTTCGACCTCGGGCCCCGTGAGCTCGTCGGCCCCGCGCTCACCGCCGGCCTGATCGAGTTGGTCCCGGAGTACGCCGGGACCGCCCTCGAGTTCGTCAGCCTTGGGGGCTCCCGCGCGACCAACGACGCCGCGGCGACCCACGAGCGCTTGACCGAGGCCCTTGCCGATTCTCCCGTGCGCGCCCTCGCCGCGGCCCCGGCGCAGGACGCCAACACGTTCGTCGTCACCGCCGAGACCGCGGCCCGGCTGGACCTGGACGAGGTGAGCGACCTGGCCGCGGTCGCCGAGGAGCTCACGTTCGGGGGACCGGACGAGTGCGCCACGCGCCGGCTGTGCCTGATCGGCCTGCGCGACGAGTACGGCGTGAGCTTCGATCAGGTCGTCGCGCTCGACCCCGGAGGGCCGGCGACACGCCAGGCGTTGCTCGGCGGCCAGATCGACGTCGGTCTCCTGTTCACGACCGACCCGGCCATCGGGGCCGAGGAGTTCGTCGAGCTGGTCGATGATCGACGTCTGCAGCCGGCGGAGAACGTGACGCCGTTGATCCGTCGTGAGGTCGTGGAGCGCTTCGGTGAGGACGTCGTCTCGGTCATCGACGAAGTGTCCCGCCACCTGACCACGGACGCCGTGCGCTCGTTGAACGCCTCCGCCAGCGGTGAGGCGGAGAGCGGCGACCCCGCGGCAGTGGCGGACACATGGCTGCGATCGGTGGAGGGAACGTGACCGTCATTGCGTTCCCCGGCCACGCCGCATACCGCCTGCGCAGTTGCTGGCCACTCGCTCGCTGGCGCTCGCTCGCTCGCATCATCTCGAGGCTGCACCAGTGACCACCGAGGTGCACCCCGAAGTCGTCGGCCACGCTGCGGGGGGCGACGTGACCGGCCCGTACGTCCCGCCGTCGGCGCGGCGGACCCGTCGACGGCGCCGGCCGTCGGGAGCGCCGCCGCCACTCCCGCGACCGATCGGGTGGACTGGCAAGGTCTGGCTCGTCGCGATGGTGGCTCTCGTCGCGTGGCTCGTCATCACGGCGGTGTCGCCGTGGGCGCGCCAGGTCACCGATCAGATCGACGCCACCATCTTGCGCGGGTTCGCCCGCCTCCGCACGGAGTGGCTCACCGACGTCTTCCGGGCGGTCGACCGAGCGGTCACGGGTTGGATCATGTTCGTCATCGCCGAGGCGCTCGTCGTGTCGATGATCGTGTTCCGACGCTGGCGCCACCTGTTCACGTTCCTCGCCAGCGTGCTCGTGCTCCAGATCGTCGGCGTCTTGATGATCGACATCTATGAGCGCCCGCGCCCGTACGACGTGACGACGATCGGCCGCTGGTGGGGGTTCTCGTTGCCGTCGGTGGCGGCGGCGGTCGTGACCTTCACGAGCATCGGGGTCATCTACACCGTGGTCGTGCCCGGTCGTGCCCGCAGCATCGCCAAGCTGGTCGCGATGGTGATCGGCGCCGTGGTCGTGGTCGCCTTGCTCTACCTGGGTGTGGACCACCCGTTCGACGTGCTCGTCGGCGTTGCGCTCTCGGTCGCGATCGTCGTCAACGCGTTCCGGTTCTTCACCCCGAACGAGGTCTTCCCGGTCACGTACCGGCGGGGCAAGACGGCGCACCTCGACGTCGGGGGCCGGCGCGGCGAGGCCATCCGCCAGGCCGTCGAGGACCAGCTCGGCGTCACCGTGGTGGAGATCAAGCCGGTCGGCCTCGGCGGCTCCGGGGGATCGACCCCACTTCGGTTGCGGGTCGCGGGAGATCCGGACACGTACTTGTTCGGGAAGCTCTACGCGATGAACCACGTCCGCGCCGACCGCTGGTACAAGATGGGTCGGACGATCCTCTTCGGCCGGCTCGAGGACGAGGCGCCGTTCCAGTCGGTGCGCCGTCTGGTGCAGTACGAGGACTACACGGCCCGGCTGATGCGGGACGCCGGCCTGCCGACGGCCCGCCCGATGGGGATCGTCGAGCTCACCCCGGAGCGCGAGTACCTGATCGTCACCGAGTTCTTCGACGGGGCCGTGGAGATCGGCGACGCCGAGATCGACGACCACGTCATCGACGAGGGCCTGTTGCTCGTCCGCCGGCTCTGGCAGGCCGGGCTCGCCCACCGGGACATCAAGCCGGCCAACCTGATGGTGCGGGACGGGCACGTGCTGATCATCGACGTGGCCTTCGCCCAGGTGCGCCCGTCGCCGTGGCGCGAAGCGATCGATCTCGCCAACATGATGCTCGTACTGGCCGTGCGGACCGACGCCGAGCGGGTGTACCAGCGGGCGCTCGCGTTCTTCACCCCCGACGAGATCGCCGAGGCCTTCGCCGCCGCCCGCGGCGTCGCCAGCCCGTCGCAGTTGCGGGCGGCGATGAAGCAAGACGGACGCGATCTCGTCACCGAGTTCCGCGCCCTGGCGCCGGCACGGCGGCCGATCTCGCTGCAGCGCTGGAGCTTCAAACGGGTTCTCCTCGCGGCTGGCCTGGTCGTGGTCGCGCTCCTGTCGGTGCTCGCCGTGTATTCACTGTTCACGCCCGCGGATATGCCGGTGGGGGCGAAGCCGGAGTGCGGCACCGAGGACGTGATGATCCTGATGGCCCAGGCCGTGCCGTCGGCGACTGCGGTGCCCTGCATCGCGGCTGTGCCGGCAGGCTGGGGTGTCGGCGACGTACAGATCAAGCGCGACCGAGGACGGTTCGAGCTCCGACCGCGAGCGACAACGAGGTCGAGGTCACGCTGCGGCCGCCGGAGGAGTGCTCGGTCGACGCGGCGACGGAGATCGCGAGCGATGAGGCCGGTATGCGCCGGTTCGAAGCGCCCGAGCAGCTGCCGCCGGCCCTGCGTATGACCAGGACCTACGTCTTCCCGGGCGGATGCGTGACGTACCGGTTCGAGTTCGGTCCGGATGGCGACTCCTCGCTCATCCACGACGTCGACGCGGCCCTCGCGTTCCAACCACGAGTCGACCTCGTCGCGCGCGGTCGACGACCGTTCGGGTGGTCTCAGTCTGTGCGGTGCCGACGCGCCGCGGTGCGTCGGGGAGTGAGGTCGTGAGCGCCGTCGCCCCGATCGTCGCGGCCTCCGCCTTCGTCGTCTTCCTCCGGCTCGTCGCCGGAGTCGCGCTCGCGGCCGTCATCACGTCGGTCTCGTTGCGGCTCCTCGGCATCCGGAGGGGGTGGGGGTCGGCCCTGCTCGCCGGCCTCATCGGGTGGGGGCTGGCCGTCCTCCTCGGCCTCGCCCTCAACGACTGGGACTGGGGTGCCGACGGTCTCGTCCTGCACATCGTCGCGATCGGCATCCCGACGACGATGGGGGTCGCCGTCCTGCTCGACCTGCTCGCCCGGCCCGGCTCGCTCGCGCTCGGCGAGCGGGCGGGACTCGTCGTCGCGCCTCGACCATTGCGCGCGCTCCGGAAGCGGATCTCGGTGCTCCGCCGCTACCGCGAGCTCGTGCGCCTCAGCCGCCGGGAGGGATTCGGTCCGTTCATGTCGGCCGCCGAGCGGGCCCAACGATCGACCGAGAGCACGGGGATCCGCCTGCGACGTGTGCTCGAGGAGGCGGGCGGCGTGTACATCAAGCTCGGCCAGATCGCCGCCACTCGCGTCGACCTGCTCCCGGCCGAGGTGTGCGAGCAGCTCGCCGGCCTGCAGAACAGCGTCGCCCCGGAGCGCCGCGAGGACGTCGCTGCGGTCCTGGAGGCCGAGCTCGGCGCGACGGTCGACGAGATCTTCGCCGAGTTCGACTGGGAGCCACTGGCCGCGGCCTCGATCGGTCAGACCCACGTCGCCCGGCTGCGGTCCGGCGAGGCCGTGGTCGTGAAGGTGCAGCGGCTGGGGATCGCCGAGTTGATGGAGCGGGACCTGGCCGCGCTGGAATTGCTCGCCGACGTGGCCCAGCGCCGCACCCAGTTCGGTCTGGGACTGCGGACCGGTGAGACCTTGGCCCAGTTCGGCGAGAACCTGCGGTCCGAGCTCGACTTCCTGCGCGAGGCGGATGCGATGAGCGAGATGACGGCGCGTCTCGCTTCGATCTCGAAGTCCTCGACCGTGCGCATCCCGCGGGTCCATCGTGACCTGTGCACCCGTCGCGTCCTGATCCAGGAGCGCTTCGACGGGTTCACCGTGAGCGACACGGCGCGGTTCGAGTCGTCGGGCGTCGACCGCCGCCCGATCGCCGAGCAGCTGCTCCGCTCGGTGTTCGAGCAGGTCCTGGAGGCCGGGTTCTTCCACGCCGACCCGCACCCCGGCAACGTGTTCGTCTTCCCGGACGGCACGCTCGGCCTGATCGACTTCGGAGCCGTCGGCCGGCTCGACCCCATCCAGCAGTCAGCCGTGGTGGACATCTTCTTCGCCCTCTCGAGTCGGGACGTCAGCCTCCTGCGCGACGGGGTCGAGCGAGTCGCCGACATGAGCGAGACGGCGACTCCGGACGAGCTCGAGCGGGCGCTCGCCCGACTGATGGCCGATCACGTCCGCGCGAGCGGATCCGTCGACCCCCGTGTCATGCAGGATCTCGTCGCCACGCTCTCGCGGTTCGGACTCCGCCTACCGAGGGACGTGGTGCTGCTCTCGCGGGCGCTCGTCACCGTCGACGGCACGCTGCGGGCGATCTGCCCCGAGATCTCGTTGATGTCGGCCGCCACCACGCTGATGCACGCACCGCCGAGTGAGCAGCTCGTCGATCCGCAACAGGTCGTGCGGGACGAGGTGGTCGCCGCGTTGCCCCACCTGCGCCGGCTCCCCCAACACGTCGATCGCCTCCTCACGCTCGCCGGACGGGGCGAGCTGCGCGTTCGCCACGTCGTCGACGAGGACCGCCAGCGCATCCTGCGCACGCTCACCAACCGGCTGCTGCTCGCCACGATCGGGGCCGCCTTCCTGCTCGCCTCGGCGATCTTGCTCGTCGCCACGGACGACGGCCCGGGCGTCGCCGAGGCGACGGGACTGTTCGAGATCTTCGGCTACGGCGGCCTGCTCGTGGGGACGGTGCTCCTCCTTCGGGTCGCGGCGGCGGTGGCACGGGACGGGACGACGTGAGCGCAGTCTCCACTCCGGCGGTGGCAGGCGTGGCGGTCGAATTCGACGAGCGGCCCGCCGGCGAGCGCTACTACCGACACCCGGGCGATGTCATCCGGCTCGTGCTGTGGGCCGCGGCCGCGATCCTGCTCGCGCTACTCATCGAAGTCGCGACGGGGACGAGCACCGGGATCCGGGAAGACCTCGGCGGGGCCGGGGCGTCCGTCCCGCGGCCGGCGCGCGAGTTCGTTCTCGCGGTCGTCCAGGTCTGTGCGGTCCTCGTCCCGCTGGCCGTCGTCATCGGGCTGCTCCTTCGCCGCCGGTTCCGGCGCACGGCTGTCGTCGTCGCGGCCGCCGCGCTGGGCGCGCTGCTCATGGCGCTCCTCGAGGCCGTTCTCGACATGCCCGGTCGGCTGCCCGAGGCCCTGTCCGACGACGGCTGGCTCACGTCGACCCGCTTCCCGACCCTGGCGTACGTCGCCGGAGCATCGGCCGCCGCCGTTGTCGGCAAGCCGTGGTTGGCCCGTGGCTGGCGTCGCGCGGTCGACCTGGCGGGAGTGGTGCTGATCGTCACCATGGCCGTCGCGGGCAACGCCGGCGTCCCCGAGCTGCTCCTCGCCCTCGCCGTCGGTGGCACAGCCGGAGCCGCGTTGCTCGTCGTCTTCGGCGCGCCGAACCGGCGGCCATCGCCCGCGATGGTGGCCTCGACCCTCCGTGCCGCCGGTCTGACCATCAGCGACCTGCGGCTCGAGCGCGCCGTGGGTGGTCGATCACAGCTCTATCGGGTCTCGGGCGGCGAGGAGCCGCCGTCGTTCGTGAAGGTCTACGCCCAGGACAGCCGCGACGCCGACCTCCTCTACCGCGGGTATCGCATCGTCCTGCTGCGGGATGCGACCGCCGAGAAGCCGGCCACGACGCTCGAGTACGACGTCGAGCACGAGGCACTGCTCCTCGTGCTCGCCCGCCAGGGAGGCGTCGCGTGTCCGGCTGTTCGCGCCGTCACCGCGCTCCCCGACGGATCGATGGCGCTGGCGATGGACGACGTGGGTGGCCGCCGACTCGACGAGCTGCCCGCCGAGGCGATCACGCCCGACCTGCTCGACTCCGTGTGGCGGGAGGTCGCGACGCTCCATCGAGCCGGGCTCGCGCACCGCTCGCTGCGGGCGGCCAACGTGCTCGTCACCGAAGCCGGACCGGTCCTCATCGACGTCGGCTACGGACAGGCATCGGCGTCACCCCGCTTGCGGGCGATCGACCGGGCGGAGCTCCTGGCCTCGCTCGCCGCGGTGGTGGGGGTCGACGCCGGGGTCGCCGCGGCGGCGAGGGTGCTCGACCCGGACGACCTCGCCGCGTCGCTGCCGTACCTGCAGCCGCTCGCGCTGTCCGCGTCGACGCGCAAACGAGCGGGCAAGGCGATGCTTCGGGCGCTGCGCACGGCGGTCGCCGAAGCGGCGCAGCACGAACCGGTGCCACTCGAGCAACTGATCCGCGTCCGACCGCGCACCTTCTTGCTGGTCGCCACGCTCGCCGGCGCGTTCTACTTCCTCCTCCCGCAACTGGCGAACGTCGACGAGAGCATTGAAGCCGTCTCGTCCGCCAACTGGGGATGGCTCGCCGGCGCCGTCGTGCTGTCGGGCGCCACATATGTGTTCTCGGCGATCGGGATGGTCGGCGGAGTCGAAGCCCGGCTCCCGCTCGTGCCCACCGTGCAGGCGCAGCTCGCCTCGTCGTTCGTCAACCGGGTCACGCCGGCGAACGTCGGCGGCATGGCGCTCAACGTGCGCTTCATGCAGAAGGCCGGCGTCGAGCCGGCCGCGGCGGTCACCGGCATGGGCCTCAACGTCCTCGCCGGCGGCATCGTCCACATCGGGCTGCTCTTCCTGTTCTTGGCATGGGCCGGCCGCAGCGAGGGTGGTGGGTTCTCCATCCCGAGCAGCAGCAAGCTGCTCGTGGCGATCGCGGTCGTACTGGCCGTCGTCGGCCTGCTGGTCGCGACCCGCTGGGGCCGCCGCTTCTTCCGGACCAAGGTCCTGCGCTTCGTCAAGCAGTCACTGTCGAGCATGGTGGCGCTCGCCCGATCTCCCGGGAGGTTGCTGGCCCTGTTCGGAGGATCGATCGGGGTGACGATGGCCTACGCCGCCGCGCTGGCCTGTGCCGTTGCCGCGTTCGACGGCGGGGTGAGCTTCGCCCAAGTCGGCGCCGTCTATCTCGGTTCGTCGGTCATCGCCGCGGCCGCGCCGACACCTGGCGGCCTCGGAGCGATGGAAGCCGCCCTCGTGGCCGGGTTCACGGCGATCGGGATGGATCCGGCGATCGCCGTCGCGGCCGTGCTGAGCTACCGGCTGGCGACGTTCTGGCTCCCGATCTTGCCGGGCTGGCTCGCCTTCCGGATGCTCGACCGGCGCGGTCTGATCTGACCGCGACCTCAGTACGCGCCTTGGACGGTGACGACGACGCCGATGTCCCCGCTGTCCCAGATCGGTGAGGTGACGTCGCTCAAGCCGAGCCAGTCGATCAACGCGTCCTGGCTGTAGACCGGGACCCGGGCGCAGCCCTTGCTCGCCGGCGAGGTGGGCACGTTGTTGGCGCCGTGGATCGCCTGCCCATTGTCGAAGTAGAGCGGCTTGTACATGTTCCCGTTCAGCGGGTTGTCGGCCGGGACCGGATAGTGCGTGCTGTTGTGCCAGCCGTCGTTCTCCATCGCCGGGTCGTACCGGAAGACGGGCGACGCCGTCTGGTTGCGGGTCTCGTAGCCGGCCTCGCCGGTCGACGTCGGGAAGGCGAAGACGACGCTGCCTCCCTCGCCGGCGAACAGGATCTGGCAGGTCTGGTCGATGAGCACCCAACGCCCGTAGTCGACCGCGGCGCCCGGCGGGACGGAGATCGACTCGGCCCGCATCAACGCCCGTTCCTCCGGGCTTCCGGGCGCCATGTCGCCTCGGCTGACCGGCAGGCCCAGGGCGAGACGTGCTGCGCACAAGGTCTGCTCGGTGATCGGGCCCGAGTCCCCGTCGACCGCCAGCTCCGACAAGCCGTAGCCGGCGAGCAGCTGGTTGAGCTTCTGTTGCTGGGCCATCACGCCACGCGAGTTGGGGCCGAGCGGTGGGATGCGGGGCGGTACTCGCTTCTCGCCGGTGATGTCGTCGATCTTGTTCCCGACGCAGACGTCGAGCCGATCGCCGGCGTTGATCCGGTCGGGGTTCAGGATCCCGTTCTCCCGCTGCAGGCTCGTCCACGGTGACCTTCTTGTCGTTGACCGCGTCGGCGATCGAGCTGAGCGAGTCACCGGGCCGGATCCGCACGACGCACGGGTTTCGGGGCGGCCGCGGCGTCGTTGTCGGTGGCGGTGGCGGGGTTGTGGTCGTCGTGGTCGACTCCGGCGGCGCGGTCGTCGCAGGCGTGGTGGTCGTGCTGTCGGGGGGAGAGGTCGGAGTGGCCGGGGTCGTCGCGGGCGACGTGGTCGACGGGCCCTCGGTGTCGGGTGGCGCCGTCGATGCGGTGGTGTCGGTCGTCGTCGGTGGGGGATCGGTCGGCGACGTCGGGCTTGCCGGTCGGGCTGCGTCGTCACCCGCCGTCGCCGACGTGCACGCGCCGAGGGCGAGCAGGCCGACACCGATGAGCACGGCGAGGGGGGGTCGTGCCACCGAACCAACGTACAGGTGGCCCGCCGCGAAATTTCGTCATGCTTCGAGCGGTCCGGTCAGGATCAGGCGCGCGCGAGGTGGTGGAGCGTGACGTGGAGGCCGACGCTGGAACCGTTCCGCGTCGGCGCTCGGGCGTGGTACTCGTCGATGACGTGCTCGAGACGGGCCGCCAGCTCAGCGACCTCGTCGGGCGAGAGGCGCAGGCCGAGACGGGTGTTGACGACGATCGCGTCGGGGCCGGCGTCGGTGAGCTCGGCGCGCAGGGCATCGATGCCCGCGAGGATGCTCATCACCTGATCGCCCGCGCCGGGGACGGAGAGGGTCCACGACTTTCCGCGTCGCCCGGTACGGCTTCTCGAGCGCACCCCGCTTGCCGGTACGGGGCGGCTCGGCGCTGAGGAAACCGGTCGCACACAGGGTGCGGACGTGGTGCAGAGTGGTGGCCGGGTCCTGGCCCAGCCGATCGGCGATCTCCTTGTTGGTCAGTGCGTCGTGCAGGCACAGCCGAAGGATCCGGAGGCGGAGGGGATGGGCCATCGCCTTGAACTCGGCCGGCGTAGCCTCGCGGCGCTCTGTCGGCTTCGGGGACGGCGGGCCGCGACGTGCCATTGACAACATCATAATCGATTGAGAAGATTCAATCAGTGGTCTTGAACCGGAATTTCTGGCGTCTGCTGACGGGATCGGGGCTCTCCAACCTCGCCGACGGCATCTTCCAGATCGCCCTCCCGCTCGTGGCACTGGACGATCACGCGAGACCCGGAGGCGTTCGCCGCGGTCACACTCGTCGGCCGGCTTGCCGTGGCTGCTCTTCTCGCTGCCCGCTGGAGCGCTGGCCGACCGGCTGGACCGCCGCCGCACGATGGTGCGGGTCGACGCAGCCCGGATGCTCGTCATCGGGCTGCTCGCGTTCGTCGTCGCCACCGGCCACGAGGAGCTGTGGATCCTGTACGTCGTCGCCTTCGCCCTCGGCATGGGCGAGACCCTCCACGACACGGCGGCGCAGTCGATCCTGCCGAACGTCGTTCCGCCGGAGCACCTGTCGCGCGCCAACAGCCGGTTGTACGCCGATCGAGCTCACGGCCAACCAGTTCGTCGGACCGCCCTTGGGCGGCCTTCTCGCCGCCGCCGCCCTCGCTGGTGCGCTGGCCGCTTCGGCGATCGGGTACGGGCTGGCGGCGATCGCTCTCGTGCTGCTCGCCGGCCAGTTCCGCCCGGCTCGAGCGACGACCGCGTCGAGGCTGCGCACGGACATCGCCGAGGGCGTGCGCTACCTCGCTCACCATCGTTTGCTGCGCGTGCTCGCCGTGTGCGTCGGACTCTCCAACATGGCGTCGACGGCGACGTTCGTCGGTGTTTCCGCTGTACGCGGTCGCCCCCGGGCCGATGGGACTTGTCGTCGGCCGGCTTCGGCGTGCTCTTCGCCGCGATGGCGGCGGGCGCGCTCGTCGGCTCGTTCTTCGTCGAGCCCCTCGAGCGGCACCTCGGTCGCGGCCGGACGCTGATCCTCGCCTCGGCGACCTTCCCCCTGTTCTCGCTCGTACCGGCGGTCACGGCCGACGCGGTGGCTGTCGGAACCGCCGGATTCTTCCTCGGGAGTGCGCTCAACATCGGCTGGAACGTGATCACCGTCTCGCTGCGCCAGCGGATCGTGCCCGATCACCTCCTCGGGCGGGTGAACGCCGGCTACCGGCTGCTCGCGTGGGGGACGATGCCGCTCGGCGCCGCGCTCGGCGGCTTCATCGGCGAGCGCTACGGGGTGACCACCGTGTTTTGGACGAGCACCGTGGTCAGCGCCGTCTGTATCCCGTTGGTGGTGATGCGGCGGCACGACATCGACGCCGCCGGCGCCCCAGCCACCGAGCAACGACAACCGGCGCCGGTGTGACGGCGTCCCGACCGTCTCCGGTCAGTCGTCTCGATGTCGGCGACGGGCACGTTCTCCACGTCGAGCAGGTGGGGGAGCCCGACGGCACGCCGGTCGTGTACCTGCACGGCGGACCGGGTACGGGCTGCGGCCCTGGGGCGCGGCAGTACTTCGATCTGGGTCGCCATCGCGCCGTGCTGTTCGACCAGCGAGCGGCCGGCCAGAGCACGCCGCACGCCAGCGAGGAGGGCGTGCACTGGGCGAGCATCGACATGGATCATCACGTCGCCGACATCGAAGCGGTGCGTCAACACCTCGGCATCGAGCAGTGGATCGTGCTCGGGCTGTCGTGGGGTTCGGTCCTCGGGGCCACGTACGCCGAGCGTCATCCGGATCGGGTGACCGCCGTCGTGCTCGCCGCCGTGAGCACCGGCACGGCCGCCGACATCGACTGGCTCATCGTGCACGCCGGGCGGTTCTTCCCCGCCGAGTGGCAGGAGTTCCACGACCACGTGCCGGCGGAGCTACGTGGTCGACGCCTCGTCGATGCGTACCACGCGCTCCTCATGGACTCGGATCCGGAGGTCCGCGCCGCGGCGGCGACGGCGTGGTGCCGCTGGGAGGATGCCCACGTCGCCACGACTCCAGGCGCCCGCCCGAACCCGCGCTTCGAGGACCCGCGGTTCCGGCTCGGCTTCGCCCGTCAGGTGACCCACTGCTGGCGTCACGACTCGTGGCTCGAGCCCGATGAGCTCCTGCGCAACGCCGGCCGCTTGGCCGGCATCCCCGGCTGGCTCGTCCACGGCCGGCTCGACGTGAGCAGTCCCCTCGATGCGCCGTGGCGACTCCATCGCGCCTGGCCGGGCAGCGAGCTCGTGATCGTCGACGACGAGGGCCACGGCGGCGAGACGATGACCGGGCACGTGCGCCGCATCCTCGCCGAGCTGGCCGGCTGACTCGACCGCCTCTCACCAGCCGAAGCCGGCGAAGGCGAGCACGGCGTACACGGCACCACCGCCGAACACGACGCGCAGCATCGATGACCGGCCGGCCGCGAGCACGAGCGCCATCGCGGTCGCGGCGACGACGGGCAGGCTGTAGCCCCCACCGCTGTCCCGCATCGCGCCGATCAGCAGGGCGGTGACCGCGGCCGCGCCGGCGTGGCGCACCGAGCGGTCGACGCGATCACTGATCCGCACGCGTCCGAGCAAGAGGAGCGGGGCCGCACGGAACACATAGCTGATGAGGCCGACGGCGATGAGCGCCATCCACGTCGTCATCGCGCGCCTCGGTCGGCGAAGGCTCCGGCCAGGCATCCGGCGACGACTGCGACGGGGATACGTGCGCCGGCGGGCAGGCCACCGGCGAGCACGGTGGCCGCGGCCGCGGCGCCGCAGACCACGCGCGTGTCGACGTCGCGGATGCGGGGGCCGACCAGGCTGGCGAGGCAGAGCGGGACGGCGACGGCGAGGTGACGGACGTCGATCCGGTCACCGGCGACCACGCCGACGGCCATCAGCGTGGACCACGCGATGCCGAGCGTGAGCGCGGCGCCGAAGAAGAACCCGCGCTGATCGGCGGGCGACCACGAGCGCCCGTCGCGCGAGTCCACGACCGCCCAGGTCGGGTCGATCACCAACGGCGCGGCGACCAGGCGGAACCAGCGCGGCTGGCCCTGCCAGTGGCGGGCCAACGACGCGCTGTACACCACGAGCCGGCCGTGGACGAGCGCGCCGGCGAGGATGGCGAGCAGGAGACCGGACGTCTCGAGGGTGTGCAGCGTGGCGATGTGGGCGCTCCCGCCGTACACGAGCCAGCTCCCCGCCCATCCGGCGACGACGTCGCCGTGAGCCGCGACCGCTGCGCCGACCGCGAGGGCGAACGGGGCGTAGCCGACGACGAGGGGCAGCATCGCCGCCACGCCCGCGCCCCACCCACCGCGGTCGGCGGTCGCAACGTCAGCTCGCCGCGTCGCTGGGACGAGCTGGGTCGCCATGGGACGCAAGCGTGCAGACGAATCCTTCCCACGACCTCCTCGCTCGCGAGAAGGCCCGGGGAAGGTCGCGTCCGTACCGTCTCTGACGCGACAACCGGAGAGGTGAGATGAACGGCGACGAGGCACCGAACACGGGCACGCTGCTCGGCGTGTGGGCGCACCCCGACGACGAGGCCTACCTGTCGGCGGGGCTCATGGCCGACGCGCGGAGTCGCGGCCACCGGGTCGTGGTGGTGACCGCCACGGCCGGTGAGCGCGGCACGAACGACCCGGCGCGCTGGCCACCGGCCCGGCTGGCGGCGCGCCGGCGCCGGGAGATGACCGCGAGTCTCGCTGCTGTCGGCGTGCACGAGCACCACTGGCTCGACTACCCCGATGGTGAGTGCGCGGACGTCGACGCGGGCCGGGCCGTCGATGCCATCGCCCGCATCGTCGACCACGTGCGGCCCGACACCGTCGTCACGTTCGGACCTGACGGAATGACCGGGCATCCCGACCACTGCGCGGTGTCGAACTGGACGACCGCCGCCTGCCAGGAAGGGGGCACCGAAGCGCGCCTGTGGTACGCGACCCTGCTGAGCTCGTTCCACGAGCAGTGGGGCGAGCTGAACCGCAGCGTCGGCGTGTTCCCCAACGGGTCGTCGCCGCCGGAGACACCCGACGACGAGGCCGCCGCGGTCGTCCGCTGCGGTGGCTGGCTCGGCCGGCGCAAGGCCGACGCCCTCCGCGCCCACGCCAGCCAAGTCCGGGGCCTCATCGAGCTCGTGGGCGAAGAGACGTTCGACCATTGGTGGTCCGTCGAGGCCTTCGCCGACGCGTCGCGAGTTCGCGCCGGCTCATCGTGATGGGCGAACGGCCGGCCGGCGCAGCAGCAGCGGCGTTCAGGGGCCAATGCGGTGAAGAGAATTCTCTGAAACGGGTTGCGCTACGAACAGGTGTTCGATAGGATGTACACATGTTCCCGGAGGTCGAGCAGCTGCAGGAGGCGATCACCGCCGTGCGACGCTCGACCCGGACACCTTGACCGACGACGAGCTGCACGAGTTGGTGGTGGCGTTGCACCGTCAGACCCATCGGCTGGCCGGTGCCCGGGCCGGTGTGCTGGCCCGGTGGGATCGGCGTCAGGGGTGGGCCGACGACGGCTCCCGTAGTGCCGCTCACCGCCTGGCCCGCGACGGCCGCACCAGTGTGGCCACGGCCCGGCGGGAGTTGCGCCGGGCCCGGCACCTGGAATCGATGCCGCACACCGCCGCCGCGGTGGCGGCCGGTGACCTGTCGGCGGATCATGTCGATCTGTTGGGGGCGGCCAATGACGGATGCCGGCGGGCGGTGTTCGCCGAGCACGAGGCGATGCTGGTCGAACAGTGCACGACGTTGCGGTTCGAGCAGGCCTGCCGGGCGGTGAAGTACTGGCGGTGCCGGGCCGATGCCGACGCCGTTGAGGACGACGCCCAACGGTTGCACACCGGTCGCAGCGCGTCGGTGGCGGTGACGATCGACGGGATGGTCGACGTGCGGGCCTGGTTGGATCCGATCGGCGGGGCCGCGGTCAAAGCCGAGCTGGCCCGGTTGGAGCATGAGCTGTATCTCGCTGATCAGCGTGACGGCACCATGCGCACCGTCGCTCAGCGGCGCGCCGACGCCCTGGTCGAGATGGCCACCCGTTCCGCCACCGCCCCGGCCAAAGGGCGCCGGCCCAAGCCGTTGTTCACCGTGTTGTTGGGCGACGAGTCGTTCACCCGGCTGTGCGAGTTGAGCACCGGACAGGTGATCACCCCCGGCCAACTCGTCCCCCACCTGGGCACCGCCCAACTGGAGAGCGTGCTGTTCGACGGACCGACCACCGTCATCTCGGTGTCCAAACGGCGCACCTTCACCGGGGCGCTGCGCCGGGCGATCCAAGTCCGTGACCGGCACTGCCAACACCCCGCCGGCTGTGACGTGCCCGCCGACGACTGCGACGTCGACCACACCGTCCCCTACACCCAGGGCGGACCGACCAGCCAATTCAACGGCCGCCTGCAATGCCCACCCCAGAACCGCGACGCCGACAAACACGACCACGACGCAATCCCCCTCCCACCCCGCCCCATCACCCGCCTCGACGAACTCCGCGCCCTCATCCGCTGGCGCAACCACCACTACCACCCCGACGACCAAGACGACGACGACGACGACGAACAAGCCGGGTGAGCGTTTGGCGATGAGTTCGCAGCACCGGGAGCGGTCAAACGCGGACGATGACGAAGGCCGAAGCGCATGACCTCCACGAGGGGTTCCGTGATCCGCGCCGGGTCCCGGCCGGTGATCTCGAGCGTTTCCTCGAGCAGGCGGACCGGCTCCCTGGCGTGCGCGCCATCCAGGAGGCGCTGCGCCGGGCGGCCGACCCACGGCCGGGTACGGACCTGCTCGACGCCGGCTGCGGCATCGGCCTGGAGACGGCGCGGCTAGCGGCGGAGTACCCGGACACGCTCGTCACCGGCCTGGATCGCAACGCCGAGCTACTCGGGATCGCCCGGCGCCGCGCCGACCCGCAGCTGACGAACCTGCGGTGGCTCCACGCCGACCTCGTTGGGCTGGACTTACCCGACGCGTCCTTCGACGCCATCCGGACCGAACGCGTGCTCATGTACCTGCCCGACGACGCGTTCGAGGTCGTTGTCGGCGACCTCATCCGTTTGCTGCGGCCGGGCGGCCGGCTGGCGCTGTTCGAGCTCGACTACGGGGCGACCATCCTGGCGCCGGGAAGCGCCAGCGACATCGTCCTCCAACAGGTTCACGACGCTCTGCTCGACTCGCTGCGGCAACCGACGGGCGCCCGCCGGCTCCCCGGTCTTCTCGCCGCCCGCGGCCTGCACGACGTCACAGGCACGCCGTTCTCGTTCGCCTTGAACGAGGCCGTTTGGCAGCGCATCATCAACGACACGCTCACTGCCGACGCGCCACTCGAGCCCGCCATCACGGCCTGGCTCGGTGAGTTGGCGGCGGCTGCCGCCCGCGGCGAGTTCGTCACGGCGATCACGGGCATCCTCACCGCCGGCAGCCGTCCGTAGGGGTGTTCAGCCCCAGCCGTTGTGGGACACGACGCTGTCCAACGGAAGGCGCGACGCGGGCCGGAACGTGTCACCGGTGAAGTAGGCGACGGGCACGAGCCCGCACTGCATCGCCGTGTCCGGGATACCGAGCAGTCGGGCGACCTCGGCCTCGTGCATCAGCGTGAGCGTGGTCAGCGTCGTGCCGAGTCCCCTGCTCCGTGCCGCCAGCATGAACGACCACACGGCCGGGTAGACCGACCCGAGGATCGACGCCGTCCAGAAGTGCGGGCCACGGTCGACTCGGGGCGTCACGCAGGGTACGAGGTGGACCGGCACCTCATGGAGATGATCGGCGAGGTACTGGGCCGAGGCGACGACCTTGGGATGGGCATCGTGGCGCGGGTCGTCGGGCTGGTACGTCGGTGCCTGTCCAGCGAGGTACCGCTCCCATGCGTCGCGATAGAGCGCGGCGATCGCCTCGCGCTTGTCGGCGTTGGTGACGAGAATGAAGCGCCAGTTCTGGATGTTGCCTCCGGTCGGCGCTTGCAGCGCCACCGAGAGGCACTCTTCGAGCAGAGAGATCGGCACTGGCCGGTCGAGATCGAGGCGGCGGCGCACCGACCGCGTCGTGCTGAGCAACAGGTCCGCGTTGGCTACATCGATCATCGCCGCTCCCTCGCCTCGTCCCCGCGCAGTATCGCACGCGCCCATCGGCGCGCTCGGCGACCGTCACCGCAATGGCGAGTACACCCCGAGCTCGGCCTGCACGCCGAGCGACGCCATGAACGACGCGGGGTCGAAGCCTTCGGACTCGTAGCGTTCGCGCACCGCCTGGCGGGCGGACGCCATGGCAGCCTCGGAGTCCCATTCGACGACGGTGACGACGTTGAAGTGGCCGGGACCGCCGCTCTGGGCGAGCACGAGGTTCTGCCGGCATCCGTCGAGCGGTTGCAGGATCGCTTGGATCTTGCGCACGCGGTCGAGGAAGGCGTCGCGCGCCGAGTTCGGGACATCGAACGCGTCGATGCGATACACGGGATCGGCGACGCCCACATCGGTGGTGTCTCGGGGGGTCATGGCGTCGACCGTACGACTTCAAGTCGCCTTGAGGTCAAGGCAGCCGAACTCCACGGAACTCAGCGGCGCGGTCACGTAGCGTCTCACCCGTGCCGATCGGCTGCGAAGGGAGCAGGGCGGTGGCGCGCGCCGCCGCGGTCCGAGGATGATCGCGCCGTGGCCGCTGACGGGCCGCTCCGTCGAACTCGAGCAACTGGGCTCGCTCTACCGCGACGGGACGTGCGGCGGAGTGGTCCTGCTCGGCCCGGCGGGCGTCGGCAAGACCCGTCTCGCCGAAGAGGCCTTGCGCCTCGCCGAGCGCGCCGGCCGGCGCGTCGAGCGGGCGGTCGGGCATCCGACCACCCAGCGCATCCCGCTGGGCGCGCTCGCCCACGTTCTCCCGGCCGAGTTGATGCAGGACCTCGGCGTCGGTGACGACGAGCGGACCGCGCTGTTCCACGCCGCCAGGGCCGAGCTCGGCCGGGCCTCCGAGGACGGGCGACTCGTCCTGCTCGTCGACGACCTCGACCTGCTCGACGACACGTCCGTGGCGGTCCTCGTTCCGCTCATCGTGGCCCGGTCGGTCTTCTTCGTCGGCACCGTGCGCACGGGGCGCACCCCGTCGCCCCGCCTGACCGGTCTGCATCGTGACGGCCATCTGGTCCGGATCGACCTCGAGCCGCTGACGACCGACGAGATGGACGCCCTCCTCCACCGGGCCCTCGACGCCCCGGTGGCGGCCGACGCCTTCGCCGAGCTGGCGCGGGTGTCCGGCGGCAACCTGCAGGTCCTGACCGAACTCGTGCGGGGGGCGCGGGAGCGCGGCGCGCTGGAGCAGGTCGCGGGCGTGTGGACCCTCACCGCCCCGCTGCCGACGACCGCCGCGCTCGACGAGCTGGTGGCCGAGCACCTGGCCGACGTCGACAAGGCCGGACGGTCCGTGCTCGAGGTGCTCGCGGTGTGCGAGCGGTTCGGGCTGGTCGACCTCGAACGGGTGCACGGGGCGGCGACGTTGGAGGCACTGGAGGCGAGCCGGCTCGTCACCGTCGTGACCTCGGGCCGACGCACCGCCGTGCGCCTGGCCCACCCGTTGTACGGCGAGGTGCTGCGGGCCGGGCTCGGTCCGCTGCGGCTGCGCCGCATCTACGCCGACCTCGCCGACACGATCGAGGCCCACGGAGCGCGGCGGCGCGAGGACGTCGTCCGAGTGGCCATGTGGCGCGTCGCGTCCGGGGGCCGGGTCCCCGGCAGCCGGCTGCTGCGCGCCGCCCGCCTCGCCCTGGTCGCCCGCGACCCGAGGCAGGCCATCCGGCTGATCGACGCGATCCCCGACGAGGACACCGACGTCACCGCCGGCGAGATGGCGGAGGTGCTCGTCGAGGCCCACGTCATCCAGGGTCACGACGACGACGTGGAGCGCCTCGTCGCCGGGGTCTGGGAGGGGGCGCTCACCGACGCCCAACGCTCCAACCTCTCCCGGCGGCTCGCCGACATCCGGTTCTTCCGCCGCCGCGATCTCCCCGGGGCGCTCGCCGCCCACGAGCGGGCTCGACAGCGGGTCACCGATCCCGCCGAGATCGCTGCCGTCGACGCCAGGCGAGCGACCCTGCTCGCCGGCGCGGGACGGCCGGCGGAGGCGCTGGAGATCGCCGAGTCGATCGCCGGGTCGGCGACCGGGGCCACGCAGGTCGAGCTCGCCGCGGCCCGAGCAATCAGCCTGCTCACGATGGGTCGGTGCGACGAGGCGGCGGTGCTCGCTCGCCAGGCCGCGGCCGATCAGGCCGACCTGCCCGGGTGGCTCGCCCGGCGGGGCATCGCCCAGCACCTGCTCAACGAGGCTCACGCGCTCGCCTACTCCGGGCGCTACCCGCCCGCACGCGAGCTGCTCGAACCGGCGGCCGCTCGAGCCCGCAGCGTCAACGCGATGGGAGCCTGGGTGTGGTTCGAGATGGCGCTCGCCGAGATCGCACGCGACACCGGACGTGGGCGGGAGGCGATCCGCCGGTTCCAGGGCGTCGCCGACGCCGCCCACGCCGCCGGGCAGGACGCGACACTGGTCTGGGCGCACGTCGGCGTCGCCCAGGGCCACCTCCTGGTCGGTGAGTGTGCCGAGGCTGCGGCGGCGCTCGGACTCGCCGACGAGGTCGAGAGCCCGGTTGCCTCCTCGGAGACGACGCGTGAACGAACGCGGGCGTGGCTCGAGGCGTGCCGCGGCGATCTCCCGTCGGCGCTCGACCGCATCCGGAGTGTGGCCGAGCTGGTGCGGCGGGATCAGATGCACGTCTTCGAAAAGTCGGTGCTCCATGACCTCGTCCGGTTCGGCGCCGCGGGCGAGGCGGTTGGACGGCTCGAGGAGCTCACCAAGATCGTCGACGGCCCGCTGGTCCACATCCACGCGGCCCACGCTCGCGCCGTCGTCGATCGTGACGCAGCCGTGCTCGCCGACGTCGTCGGCCGCTACGAGGCGCTCGACATCCTCGGATACGCCGCGGAGGCCGCGGCCGAGCTCGCCGAGCTGTACCGCGCCCGGGCCGAGGGTCGGCTCGCCGCGGCCGCCGCCAACCGGTCGGCGCAGCTCGCCGAGCGCGCCGGAGAGCTGCGCACCCCGGTCCTGGCTCGCGGCGGCGGCGTGGAGCCGTTGACGCCCCGCGAGCGCGAAGTCGCCCTCCTGGCCGCCGGTGGCCGCACGAGCGCCGACATCGGCGAGCGCCTCGGACTGTCCACGCGCACGGTCGACACCCACCTCGCGCGGGTCTACCGCAAGCTCGGGATCGCCGGTCGGGCCGAGCTCAGCGCCGCCCTCGACGCCCCCGCCTGATCGTCCCTACGTAGCGCACGCCCGCGCCTACGTAGCCGCTGCGGATGTGCGCACCCGGGGGCCTCGTTCATGATCACCATCCGGATCAAACGCGGACGACAGGAAGCACCAACATGCATCGGCACAAGCGCCGGCCCGCTGGCCGGCTCGCCAGGATCGAGCCCCGCACGGACCGTGTGGCCGTCAGCTTGCTCGGCGGTTTCGAGGTCAGTGTGGACGGAACGATCACGCACGAGGCCTGCTGGCGGAGGCGTACCGCCGCTTCACTCGTGAAGGTGCTCGCGCTGGCGCCGGGGCACCGTCTCCACCGCGAGCAGGTCATCGACCTGCTGTGGCCGGACGAGTCGCCGTCCGAGGCGGCGCCCAAGCTGCACAAGGCGGCCCACTACGCCCGCCGCGCCGCCGGACGGGACGACGCCGTGGTCCTGCGCAACGATGTCGTGCAGCTGTTCCCCGGCACCGACCTCATCGTCGATGTCGTGGAATTCGACGAGCTCTCCCGGCGCGCCCTCGCCAGCGGCGATCCCGGCGCAGCCCGGGAGGCGATCGAGCACTACGGCGGTGAGCTACTGCCCGACGATCGCTACGAGGACTGGGCCGAGGAACGCCGTGAGCTCCTGCGCCTGCGCCACCTCAACCTGCTCCGACTCGCCGGGCAGTGGCTCGAGCTGAGCGAGCTCGAGCCCGGCGACGAGCAGGCCCACGTCGAAGTGATGCGCGACCACGTCGCCAACGGCGATGCCGATGCCGCGCTCGTGCACTACGACCGGCTGGAGCGGGTGCTCGATCGCGACTTCGGGATCGCCCCCGGTCCGGCGGCCCGCGAGCTGCGCGACGCCGCCAAGGCGTCTCCGTCGCCCTGTCTCTCCGTCGAGCAGGTTGTCGCCGAACTCGCCGAGCTCACCCGCCGGCAGGCATACCTGCTCGAGACGCTGGCCGCCAACGAGTGCGCGTCGTGTTGACGAGTGATGGACGCGTGACATGAGCCCCGAGGAGCTCGCGGCCGTCGACCGCTCGTGGGCGGACCTCGGCCGCCGGCGTCCGGAGCTTCTCGCTCACCTGGAGGCGTCGTTCGCCCGCGTCGATCACCCGGACCTCGCCGCGGCCCGCGCCCGCTGGCTCGTCGATGCGGTCTCCGGGCTGGTCGGTCTGCTCCCGGCCCCGAGCCGCCTCGGTGACGAGGCTCGCCGCCTGGCGACCCGGTGGCCCGTCGCCGGCACGACCCCGACCTTCGCCGTCGAGGGCCAGGCGTGGATGCGCGCCGCTGGTGACGTGTGGCCGGACTGGACGCACGAGACGGAACGGGCATGGCACCACGCCTGGCTACTGCTCTCCGACGTGCTCGCCGCCGAGTCCTTGTCGCCGTTCGCGATCCCGGCCAGGAACTAGCGCGCGTCCGGCCGTCACGAAGCGGCGGCACGGATGCTGTGGCTCGGCGGCCAAGCCGGGAGTGCGGCGAGCATGTCGACCTCGTCGTTCATTGCTGCGCTCAGCCGGAGGAGCAGGCCGCCGATCTCGTCGTCGCGCCAGCCATGGCCGGCGATGACGTCGACGACGTCGAACAGCTCGGTCGACAGCGTGTCGCGGCAGCGGTGATAGGTGGCCAGCGCATCCGCCTCGGGGGCGCCGTCGTGGATGTCGACGACGGCGCGAGCGAGGAGCTCGGCGTCGCGCAGCGCGTCGCTCAGGCCGTGGGCGCCGATCGGGTCCTTGAAGTAGCCGGCGTCTCCGACCAGTGCCCAGCCGGGCCCGTAGGGATGGCGGAGGTGGCCTGGGCGTCCGGCGAACGTCCGCACGGGCCCGACTCGCCTGGCCGCGCGGAGCCGGTCGGCGAGTTGCGGAGACGACGCGGCGACGATCCGGTCGAGCACGTCGATCCCACCCCGGCCGACCCGGTCCGGCGAGGCGGCCGCGAACACGCACGCCTGACCGTCGTTGGTGGGGATGATGCCGGACGCGGCGTCGGGCCGGAAGTTCCACTCGTAGCCGTCGCGCTCGAGGCCGCTCCAGTACCCGTAGATGGTTGAGCTGGCGGCCCTGCCGAGCCGTTGCTCGCGGGCGTGCACGCGGGTGGCGACGGTGGAGCGCATCCCGTCGGCGCCGACCACGAGCCTCGCCCGGGCGGCGAAGGGCTCGCCGGCCGTGGTGCGGCCGGTCACGCCGGTGACTCTGCCGTCGCCGCCGCGAATCACGTCCGTCACGGCGACGCCGTAGCGGACCTCGGCACCAGCCGCGACCGCGGCGTCGACCAGGATCGGGTCGAGGATCGTGCGCCGCGGCGCATACAGCGCGTCGACACCCGCGCTCGGCTTGAGCGAGATCGGGATCGTGGCGCCGCCGTAGCGAAACGTCGTGCGGCGGATGGGCGGCGTCCCCGCCGCGATGATCCGATCGAGCAGGCCCCAGCGGGCCAACTGGAGGACGCCGGCGCGCATCAAGGCGTGCGTGGACAGGGTGTCCGCGCCGTAGCGGCTGCGGTCCACGACCAGCACGTCGAGCCCGGCGCGGGCGAGCAGCATCGCGGTCGCCGCGCCCGCCGGGCGGGCGCCGACCACGACCACGTCATGGCGTCGATCGAGTGTCATCGGTACCTCGCGAGCGAGGAAGTGAGCGGGGCCCGGAGTGTCATGATCCGGCCCGCGACGTGGGCGGCGTCGCGGCCGACCCCGCCGATGAAATTGGAGCTGCGGTGGTGCTGGAAGCGCTGTCCCAGCACGTACAGCCCAGGAACCGGGGTCACGCCCCGCCGTTGCCGGATCTCGCCGGCCGGATCGAGCACGGGGACGTGCAGCCACGGGTACTCCCGCCGGTGGCCGGTGGCCCAGACGATGGTGCTGATGCCAGAAGCCCGCAGGTCGAGCGACCGGACGTCGGCTCCGAGGTCGAGCGTCCGGATCGGCTCCGGCTCGAGCACCTCGCCGCGCAAGCCGTGTTCGTCGACGTGCTGGTCGATCGTCGTCAGCAGGCGAGCCAGACGGGTGTCGGCGGCGGTGACGGTGGCGGCCAGATCAGGGGCGAACTGCACCCGGTGCTCGTCGAGCCCGACCATCCGGCCGGCGAGTCGGACACCCGCGGCCTGCAGTGTGGTCAGGTCGAGGGATCGATGGTCGGGGGTGCCGACGAGCTGCAGCGACGGCTCTCGGCGAGCGAGTCGGGTATCGGGCATCGCGTCGATCGTCTTGTCGAGAACCCCGATCCGCTGCAGCCACCAGAAGATGTCCATGCCGCGATACCGCCGCGGCACCCGGCTGTGGCCACCGATCGCGATCGTGACGTCCCGCCCCGCCGCGGCGAGCTCGTCGGCGAGCTGCACGCCCGTGGACGACGCGCCCACGACCAGGACCGCGCCCGGCACGAGCTGGTCCGGCCGGCGGTAGTCCGACGGCGCGATCTGATCGACGAACGCGGGAAGGTCGCGGGCGAACGCCGGCGTCGCCGGCCGGTCGCACCAGCCTGTCGCGACGACCACGTTGCGGGCGCGCCAGCGACCGCGGTCGGTGACGACGTCGAACCCGGCGTCGAGCCGGCGGACCGCCTCGACCGCGGTCCGAGCGTGAAGAGGAGCCGAGAAGGCGGTGGCGTAGTAGCTGAGGTGGTCGGCGAACCCGGCCGCGGTCATAAACCCGTCCGGGTCGTCGCCCCGGTAGCGCCAGGCGGGAAGGGCGTTCATCCAGTTCGGCGTGAGCAGGCGCAGCGAGTCCCACGTGGACCGGCGCCAGCGCTCGCCCACGTCGCCTCGTTCCAGCACGACGTGCTCATGAGCGCACGCGGTGAGGTGGCGGCTGAGCGCGAGGCCGGCCTGACCGCCTCCGATGATGAGAGTGTCGATCGTGTCCATGGGGGGTCACTCCGTGGTTGCGCGCCCATGCCGCACGGCCGGCCGGAGGGAGGGGGCGGCCGGCCGTGCGGATGGGGCGGGAAGGTCAGCCGGCGTCGACCTCGATCGAGACGGGAACGCCGTTCGTGATCACGTCGAAAACGGCGGACCGCTTCCGGGACTGCTCGACGACCTGACGCAGCTTCTCCGGATCGTCGCCCTTGACGGTGAACTTGACGCGGATCTGCTCGTACCCGTTGCGGACATCGGGGGAGAGGCCGAGGATGCCGAGCAGGTCGATGTCGCCCTCGACGGTCGAGGACACCTCGGTCAGGTTGACGCCGCGGGCCGCGGCGATGTTGGCGAGACCAGCGGTCAGGCAGGCGGCGAGCGCGTGCAGCAGGTACTCGGCCGGCGTCGGGCCGTTGTCGGACCCGACCAGCACGGCCGGGTGGTCGGCGTCGAAGGTCCACGCCTGGGCGTGCGCCATCTCCTGCTTGGCGCCGTAGAACCGCTCGATCGTCGACTGGTTGTGGGTCCCGCTGACCCAGCTGTTCGTGGCCCGGAACTGGAACTTGGCGATCTCGGGGTCGCCCTTCACCGCGTCGAGCGTGGCGAACAAGGTCGCGGTGTCGACGCCGTTACGGAGGGCGGGATCGGACAGGGATGTGGTCACGGGGAAGTCTCCTTGGGACTGGTGTGGACGAGTCGGAACGTACGGACAGTCACTTCCGCAGGCCTTCCCCGCCTCGGGACGGCCGGGGAAGGCATCGGGAAGCGCAGGCTGCGCACCATCGGGCATCCCCCGACCACGAGGCACTCCCATGTATCTGCGCAACAAGAACCGACCCGACACCACTCGCCTGCGGCTCATCGGCATCGATGCCGCAGTGGACCGAGACGAGCTCGAGTACCTCGCCCTGCACTCCGACATCGTCGACGTGCCGGCCGGCGACGTGCTGTGCCGCCCGGGCCAGTACCCGCGGCAGTTCTTCGCCCTGCTCGACGGCTACGTCGACATCTCCGATCCTTCCGGCACGGCCTGCATCTCCGGGCCGGGCACCCAGATCGGTGGAACCGAGCTCGTCAGCGGGCTGGTCCACGACGAGACCGTCGTCGCCCGGTCCGACTGCCGGGTGCTGGTGATCTTCGGTCCCGCCCTGGCCGCCGCGGCCAACTCGTCCCGACGGGCCGCCGGCGAGTCGCCGGGCCCGCTCGAGCGCTGGCTCGGCGACCGTGCCGACGCCTATCGGCCGGCCCCCCACGCTGCGCTGGCGAGCTGATCGCGCGCACCCGACCCACAAGGAATGACGTCATGTACCACTACGACCTGCTCATCTCGACGTTGAGCCGCGACCACCGCTCGCGGATGGAGGCCTACGCGGCGCGCCCCATCCAGTACGCCGACAACGGTCCTTTCGGGCCGCCTCCGTCCGACCGCACGAAGGGAATCGGACGCCTCAGGGCCCGTAGACGGACACGTGCGCGGCGCTTGTCGATGTGAACGGCTCGTTGGCCCAGCCGCCCCAGCGATCCTTCAGGCGCAGCCCGGCGAGCCGCGCCATCAGGTCGAGCTCGCTCGGCCAGGCGTAACGAGTGACGATCGGGTTGAGCCGGATGCCGTCGCTCGACAGGCTGACGTGGCTCTCCACGAGCAGCTGCGTCACGGCGTCGTGGCGGGCGACGTCGAGGCGGACCTCGTCGACGGCGATCGCCTCGGCGTCCACGTACTGGTCGCCGCGCAGACGGTAGAGGTACGCCGGCACGAACGCCTCGACGACGAACGAACCGTCCTCGGTCAGCCGGCCGGCGACGTTCTCGAAGCAACGGATCTGGTCGTCCTGCGTGAGCAGGTTGAACAGCGTGTTGAACACGACGTAGATCAGTGCGTACCGGCCGGTCACCGGGACGTCGGCGAAGTCGCCGATCGGTGACCGCCAGGCGGTCGCCCCCAGGCTTGGCGCGCAGCCGAGCGATCATCGCCCGTGAGATGTCGATGCCGTCGACGTGGACCCCTTTCGCCGCGAGCGGCAGGGCGATGCGACCGGTGCCGATCGCCAGCTCCAGCGCCGGACCGCCACCGGCGATCCGTTCGAGGAACGCGACCGCGGCCTCCTCGTCACCGCGCTCGACATCGTCGTAGCTCGCCGCGACGTCCTCGTCGAAGCTCATCGCCGGTTCGTAGTCCTGCACGGCCGCGATGTCAGTCGGCCGGCAGCGTCCGAGGCAATCGACTTCCTTCGCCGCCTAGGGTTCCGTCGATGGAGGTGGCCGTCGGCTTCGCGAGCCACTCCGGCTGGGCGGTCTCGGTGACCGCCGGCCTCGACGCCGGTGGTCACCTCTGTGTGGTCGACCGGCGGCGCGTCGAGCTCATGGCCGATGATCTGCCCCGGCAGGCGTACCACGAGGCCGCCGGCCTCGCGCTCGACGCGGCCGAGGAGCTCGTCGCACGGGTCGACGCGGCGATCCTGGTGCACGCCCGGGCCGCACTGACGGCGGTCCACGATGCCGGCGCCGGCATCTCGATCGCCGGCGTCGCCGTCCTGGGCGAACCCCGCGAGATCCCCCGAGTCCAGGTCGTGCTGGCGAGCCACGCGCGCATGCACGCGTGCGAGGGCGAGCAGTACCGGCGCGGGATCATCGAGGCGGCCAACGAGCTGGGAGTGCCGGCGCTGCGGATCGGTCCCGCTCAACTGGCCCGGATCGAGCGCGTGCTCGGGTGGGACGGCGAGCGCACCCAACGCGAGCTCGCCGCGGTCCGGAGCGTCATCGGCCCGCCCTGGCAGACCGATCACAAGCAAGCCGCGGTCGCCGCGCTCGGCGTACTGATGCTCGACGGAGAGGTTGACAAGGAGTGACACACGCGGCGATGACATGGCCGGACCCGACGATTCGCACGGAGCGGCTGCTGCTCGCACCGCTCGCCGTCGACGACGCCGAGGAGATGGCGGTCATCGTGAGTGACCAGCGGATGCACGAGTTCACCGGCGGCGAGCCGCTCCCGCTCGACCAGCTCCGGGAGCGCTATCGACGGCTGGTCGTCGGGCGGTCTGCTGACGGGACCGAGCGATGGTTCAACTGGGTCGTGCGCCTGGTGGATGACGGCACCGCGGTCGGCGCGGTCCAGGCCACGGTGGTGGCGGACGGGTCGAGCGCCGACGTGGCGTGGGAGGTCGGCGTCCCGTGGCAGGGCCGCGGAATCGCGTCGGAGGCGGCGGCGGCGCTCGTCGGTTGGCTCCTCGAGCGCGACGTGGCGGACATCCGGGCGTGCATCCATCCGCATCACGACGCGTCGGCCGCCGTCGCGGCCCGCGCCGGATTGGCCGCGACGAGTGAGGTGGAGGACGGGGAGACGGTGTGGCGCCTCACGATGGGAGTTCCTGGAACAGGGTGATCTGCAGACCGGCGGGAGCGTCGAGGCGGGAGTTGAGCGACCGCCACGGCGTCTCGGTCGGTTCGGCCACGAGCGTCGCGCCGGCGGCGACGAGGTCGGCCGTCGTGGTCGTGGTGTCGGCGACCTCGAAGGCGAGGCGGATGGTCGGGGCAACCGGCCGGCCGACCTCGACGTCGTCGATCATCCGCTTCTGGGCCGGGTTGGCGAGCTCCAGCGTCGCTCGGCCGGCGTCGAGGATCGCCACCCGCGCGTCACCGTCACCTTGGAACGCCGCCTGCTCGGTCAGGCCGAGCACGTCGCGGTAGAACCGCAGGGCCGCGTCGAAGTCCTCGGCCTCGACGACGACCCGCAGCTGGAGTACACGTTCGTTCGGCATCGCATCCTCTCGGGTCAGACCCGCTCGTCAGGTCGGAAGGGCGTCGAGCACACCGTCCAGCGGGCGCGGCACCTGGCCGAGGTCGAGGGCCTCGACGAGCAGGCGGCCGTAGCGGACCTTGCGACCGGAGCGCGTGCCCATGAAGCGGTGCAGCTGTTCCTCGATCGTCCGGCCCTGTTGCGCCGGTTGCTTCTGGAACCGGTGCAACGACGCCAGCTCGCCCTGCTCCTCGACGACCCGCAGGACGGCGGCCGGTCCCAGCGCGCGGATGAGCTCGTCCTCGAGGTCGTCGGTGCACCCGTAGAACCCGAGCGCCTCCATGTCGACGCGGCTGAGGTCGTCGCCGAAGCCGGTGCGCTCGAGGCCCCGCTTGAAGTCGCGCGCCTCGGCGGCGTCGTAGAGCCCGGCCACCGCGACGTCCGCGCCGCCTGGTCCGAACCGCTCGAGGTGGTGGCGAATGTTCTTCGCTCCACCGATCGGCACGACCGACACTCCCTCGGCCGCGAGATCGCGGCCGCGCCGAGCGGCGAGGGCGAGAACGGCGGCGCGATCGCTCATCCCTTCGACGAGCACGACGGCGCGGGGTCGGTCCTCGGTCTGGGTCACCGGATACGCGGTCGATCGCCTATTCGGTGACACAGATACGGATCATTGCGCGACGGCGGCCGGCGTCATGGGCGCAGGCTACTGATCCGCCCGTGCCGCCAACCGGTGATGCGCCCGGTCGAACGGCCACGGCTCGGAGTACACCATGAGGCGGTACATCGAGGGATCGTCGAGCGCCTCGGGCCAGTGGTGGGCGTTCTGCGACATCACGACGATCAGATCCCCCGATCGCGAGCGGTAGGGCAGGATGATCGGCTGGTAGGTGTTCATCACGTCGAACCCGCGGAAGGGCTCGATCCGGCGCCGGGACACGATGTGCCACGGCCCCCACGGCCGCTTGGCCGCCTCGATGATCGTGTCCGTGCCGGAGAACCCGTCCACCTTGGTGACGGAGACCCATCGATCGCCCAGCCGGCGCGGCTGCATCCCGTTCTCGGCGAAGAAGCGCTCGGAGATCGGCACCGCGGCGTCCGGGTCGTCGGACCAGCCGTTCCTGGTGCGGTACTCGGGCATCCGATCGAGCTCACCCCGCGGCACGCGAGCGAGGTACATCTTGGTGGCCGAGTGCGGGCCGTTGAGATACCCGCCCTCCAACGTGAAGTTGAGCAGGTTGGAGTTCCCGAAGAGGTAGCTGAATCGCTCGTCGGAGGCGACGGCGAAGCCGTACTGCGGGAACACCCCGTCGTTCGGCGCGGGGCGGAAGTCCAAACGGGCGAGCGTCGTGGCGTCGTAGGTTCCCAGCCAGGTCCGGATGGGGTGCCTCGAGATGCCTTGATCGTCAGGCGGCCGCTCGTCCTGCTTCATCTGGGCCCAGAAGATGAAGATGCGTCCGTTGTGGAGCTCGCCACCGAGGGGCCAGAAGAAGCGATCCTGCTCGGCCACCTCGACGCCGGGAGGTCCGCTCGTCTCGAACGGCAGCGGTCGACCTCGCTCGTCCCGGCGCACGATTCGGAAGCAGCCGTTGCGCTCGAGCATGGCCGTGTTGCGCGCGGGCGTGGCATCGAGCAGGTTTGTCATCTTGTTCGTGTAGTCGAAGAACACGTCGTTGAACAGCCAGAGGTAGTACCCGTCACCGAGGTCGATCACGTGGGCGTTGTCGAGACCGAGGATCGGCCCTAGCCGGCCGCGGAACATCTCGTTCAGCGCCGCCGCGGATCGTTCCCGAACACAGCCGAGCTTGGTGACGACGTAGCCGGACGGGACGACTCGCGTCGGGTAGTGCAGCCACTGGCCGCGTACCGGAGGGTCGCCAGCCGTCGCGACGTAGCTGATCGTCGGCACGGCGACCGCGGTCGCCAGGCACGCCACGAATAGTCCACACCGTCCCCATCTCGTGCGGGGCGCTGCCAAGGCGCGTCCCGCCCGCCGAAGCCGTGCTCTGATCCGCCTCACCCCTTGTGAGCTCTGTTCCTGCCCTCGATCCCTACATTGCGGTCTCTGCTATGCCCCCTCGGAGCCCGCGCCAGACCGACCCTACCGGCACGGGGCGGCTCGGATGGCTCGGTCCGCCCGGAGGCAACCTCCTTGTCGTCGCGGCCCGATGGGCGATCACTGAGGTGATCGGGCGGCCAACGGCTCACTCGGCTGGGCGAATGGCCACGGCTCGGCGTACACCTTGAGGCGGTACATCGACGGATCGGCGACGGCGTCCGGCCAGTGATGAGCGTTCTGCGACATCACGATGATCAGATTTCCCGATCGCGTGCGGTACGGCAGGATGATCGGCTGGTAGTTGTTCATGACGTCGAACCCCCGGAAGGGCTCGATCCGGCGCCGCGAGACGATGCGCCACGGTCCCCACGGGCGCCTGGCCACCTCGACGATCGTGCGCGTGCCGGAGAACCCGTTCACCTTGGTGACGGAGACCCACCGGCCGTCGATGTATATCGGCCGCATCCCGTTCTCGGCGAAGAAGCGACTCGAAATCGGCACAGCCGCAGCAGCGCGAGCGGACCATCCGTGCGCGGTTCGGTAGACCGGCCGCTGGCCGAACTTGCCCCGCGGGACCCGAGCGAGGTACATCCTCGTGGCCGAGTGCGGACCGTTCAGATACCCGCCCTCCCGCGAGTAGTTGAGCAGGTTGGAGTTCCCGAAGAGGTAGCTGAACCGCTCGTCGGAGGCCACGGCGAAGCCGTACTGCGGGAACACTCCGGGGTTCCGCGCGGGGCGGAGATCCAGACGGGCGAGCGTTCTGGCGTTGTAGGTGGCCAGCCACGTCCGAACGGGATATGGCCCGATCCCGTCCCCCGGAGGCGGTGGCTCGCCTCGGTTCATCAGGGCCCAGAAGACCCGGATGCGCCCGTTGTGGGCTTCTCCACCAAGGGGCCAGAAGAAGCGTTCGGACGACGTCCTCGCCTCGATTCCACGGGGACCGCCGCCTTCGAACGAACTCGGGCGACCGCCGCGGTCCCGGCGCACGATTCGGAAGCAGCCGTTGCGCTCGAGCATCGCCGTGTTGCTCACGAACGTCGTCCCGCGGAGGTCCGTCTTCGTGCGCGTGTAGTCGAAGAAGGCGTCGTTGAACAGCCAGAGGTAACGCCTCCGTCCGAGGTCGATCACGTGGGCGTTGTCGAGACCGAGGATCGGCCCCAGCCGGCCGCGGAACTTCTGGTTCAGCGCCGACGCGGATCGCGGCCTGACACAGCCGAGCCTGGTGACGACGTAGCCGGACGGGACGACTCGCGCCGGGTAGTGCAGCCAGTGGCCGCGAATCGGTGGATCGTCAGCCGTCGCGACGTAGCTGATCGTCGGCACGGCGACCGCGGTCGCCAGGCACGCCACGAACAGTCCACACCGTCCCCATCTCGTGCGGGGCGCCGCCACGGAGCGTCCCGCCCGCCGAAGCCGTGCTCTGATCCGCCTCACCCCTTGCGAGCTCTGTTCCTGCCCTCGATCTCCTCCATGCGGTCTCTGCTTTGCCCCCTCGGAGCCCGCACCAGACCGACCCTACCGGCACGGGCGGGTCGGATGGGTCGGTCCGCCCGGAGGGGGCCTTCTATCCTCGCGGCCCGATGGCTGAGCGCGCGCTCGTCGACATCGTCGTGCCGGTGCACAACGAGGAGGCCGTGCTCTCCGAATCTGTGCACCGGTTGCACTCCTACCTGAGTGACGAGTTCCCACTGGACTGGCGCATCGTCATCGCTGACAATGCGTCGACCGACACGACTCCGGTCGTCGCCCGGGACCTCGCCGCCGAGCTGGCGGGGGTCGAGGTGGTGCGCCTCGAGGAGAAGGGTCGCGGTCGGGCGCTCCGGACCGCCTGGATGAAGTCGAACGCCGACGCCGTCGCCTACACCGACGTGGATCTCTCGACCGGGCTGACGGGATTCCTGCCCCTGGTCGCCCCGTTGCTCACCGGGCACTCGGACCTCTCCGTGGGATCGCGCCTCAGCGAAGGCTCTGTCGTCGCCCGCGGCCCGAAGCGGGAGCTCATCTCACGGATGTACAACCTCATCCTCCGCGTCGTGTTCGCAGTTCGCTTCCGCGATGCCCAGTGCGGGTTCAAGGCGATCCGCACCGACATCGCTCATCGGCTGCTGCCCGCCGTGGAGGACGAGGAGTGGTTTTTCGACACCGAGCTGCTGCTCCTGGCCGAGCACAACGGACTCCGCGTCCATGAGGTGCCGGTCGACTGGGTGGACGATCGGCGGAGCAGCGTCAACGTTTCCTCCACCGCCGCCGCCGATCTGCGCGGCGTCTGCCGGGTGCTGTGGTCGTTCATGCGCGGCGGAGGACGCGTCGATCTCGGTCCGGTCGAGCGGCGCCCGCTCGTCGAGGACTTCGGCCGTCAGACCGTGTCGTACGCGCTGATCGGCGCCGTGTCCGCCGCCATCTCACTCGGCCTGTTCCTCGTGCTCCGCGACGAGATCGGGGCGATCTGGGCGAACATCATCGCGTTCAGCGCCACGACGGTGGGCAACAACTGGGCCAACCGCCGCTGGACGTTCCGGCAGCGGGGGGCCGAGGGCCGGTGGTGGCACATCGCCGGCTCGACCATCGTGTTCCTCGGCACCATCGCCGTCTCCACGATCGGGCTGGCCGCCGTGCAGGGCGACTCCGTCGCCGAGCTGGTCGTGCTCCTCGTCACCTGGGGCCTGGCCGGAGTGTTCCGGTTCTTCATCCTCCGCTCGTGGGTGTACCGGCGGGCGTCGGCCGGCCACGGATGAGCGTGACGATGAGCGAGCGAGTCTTCGAGCGAGCGAATCAGCGTTACGGCGCCGAAGGCTCGCTGGTGCACCAGGCACGGAGCGTGGATGACCTGGTTCACGGTGAAATGGTGCACCAGTGAGCAGGCTCAAGGACGTGCTCGGCCGCGCGCCGGCTTACATCGCGGTGCAGCGCGCGCTCGGGGCGGACCGGGTGCGGCACCGGTGCATCGACGAGCTCCGGCTCGGTCCCGGCGCCACGGTGGTCGACGTCGGTTGCGGCCCCGCCTACTACTTCGAGCGCCTGCCGCGGCCACTGACCTATCACGGGTTCGACACCGAGTCCCGCTACATCGACTGGGCGCGCAAACGGTGGGCCCACGTGGCGAACTTCCACCTCGGCGTGTTCGACGCCGAGGCCGCGAGCAACCTGGCGCCGGTCGACGCCGTGATGCTGCTGGGCCTGCTGCACCACCTACCGGACGAGCAGGCGACCGACCTGCTCGAGCTTTCTGCGCGCGTGCTCCGGTCGGACGGGCAGGTGATCGCCGTCGACCCGTGTTTCGAGCCGGCGCAAGGTCGGATCTCTCGCTGGATGTCGGAGAACGATCGCGGCGAGCACGTCCGCGAGCCGGCGGCGTTCGTCGCGCTGGCGCGCACCTGGTTCGGATCGGTGGAGGGTGAGGTGCTGGCGGACGTCAGCCGCATCCCGACGAGTCACTGGATGATGCGGATGACGGGCCCTCGGGTCACGGCCGGCGGGCCCGACGGGCACCACCGAGGATGAAGCCGGTGCCCCACGAGAGATGCATCGTCGGGAAGATCACGGTGAGCCGTGACACCCGCGCCGGACGGCGTCCTGTGACGACCGCCGCACCGATCGTCGCGAGCCCGTAGGCGGCCGGCACCGCCAGGGCGACGGGGCGCACCAGCGCCGTCACCAGGCTCACGGCGAGCCCGGCCACGAGCACCGGAGGCGCCGCCTGGCGCCAGCGCAGCGACCGGGGATGCAGCTGAACGACCTCACGCTTCCAGCGGCCGTAGTCGAAGTACTGCCGGGCGAGCGCCCGTACCGATCCGCGCGGCCGGTACCGCACGGACAGCGCGGGGTCGAACCACACCTCACCCCCAGCGTCCCGCAGGCGGATGTTGAGCTCGTAGTCCTGATTGCGCGCGAGCGACTCGTCGAACAGGCCGACCGCCTCGATCGCCGCCCGGTCGAACACGCCGAGGTAGACGGTGTCGGTCGGTCCCTCGTCGCCGCCGTAGTGGAACGTCGCGTCGCCGGTGCCGAACCGGGACGTCATCGCCGCCGCGACTGCCTGCTCGAACGGCGTGACCCCCTCGGCCCGCTGAATGCCGCCCACGTTGACGGCGCGTGTGCGGCGCATCGTCGCGACGGCGCGGCGGATGTAGCCGGGTGAGAGCTCGGCGTGGCCGTCGGCGCGCACGATCACGTCGCCGGCCGACGACCGGATCGCGGCATTGAGCCCAGCCGGCGTCGTGCCGGCCGGGTTGTCGACGACCACGATCCCGTCGCCGGCGAGGGCGGCGGCGATGCGCTCCGTTGCATCCCGCGACGGCGCCACGGCGAGGCAGATGTCGAGCCGGCCCGGGTACTCCTGCGCCCGCACCGCGGCGACGGCGGCCTCGAGATGTCCGGCCTCGTCACGCACCGGCATCACGACCGACACCGCGGGCCACTGCCACTGCTCGATTGTCGACGAGTCGTCAGCCACGCCGCGAGAGCACCACCCACACCGTCTTGGCGAGGATCTGGAGGTCGAGGATCGGCGTCCAGTTCACCAGGTACTGCAAGTCGTAGCCGAGCTTGTAGCCGGCGTCGGTGGTGTAGTGGCCCTGGATCTGGGCGAGGCCCGTCAGCCCCGGTGGCAGTTCGTTGCGGCGTTCGTAGCCGGGGACGCGGGCCGAGATCTCGCGGACCAGCTCGGGCCGCTCGGGTCGCGGGCCGACGAGCGACATCTGCCCCATCAACACGTTGAGCAGTTGCGGCAGTTCGTCGGCCCGGGTCGACCGCATCCACCCGAGTCCCCGCACAACGCGCGGATCGTTCTTGGCGGCGAGCTGCGGCCCGGTCTGCTCGGCGTCGGCGGTCATCGTTCGAAACTTGACGACGCGGAACAACTGGCCGTCGCGCCCGACCCGCCGCTGACGGTAGAGCACCGGCCGGCCGTCGCGGACGAGGACGTACACCGCCAAGCCGCCGAGGACGAGCAGCCAGATCGGCGCCGTGACGAGCAGAATGACGAGGTCGAAGAGACGCTTGAAGGCGAGTTCGTACGACGGGACGGTGTGGACGCGGAGGCGCACGAACGGCATCCCGGCGACCTGCCGCACACTCTTCAGCCCGAGCAGGGTCTCGCGCGCGCTGACCCGTTGCAGGAACCCGATCCCGCTGCGCTCGAGCGTGGACAACGGCTCGGGAAAGATCGAGCCGAAGGCGTCGACGTCGAGCAGGAGGGCGTCCGTCGCTCCGGTTTCCCGGATCGTTGCCCCCAGCCCGTCGGGGGTCGGGACGCTACCCACGACGACCGCGTCGCGGTCACTGTCGGCGAGGTGGCTCTCGGCCATCGCCACGTCGGTCTCGGTCCCGACGAGGACCACGCGTGGCGGGCCCTGCCGGCGCACCGCCAGCCGGCGGCTGAGCCGCCGGTTGCCGGCCAGCACCATGCTGCCGACCACCAGGAACACGGCGAGGTTCTTCCGCGGCATCAGGTACCGGTCAAGCGCGACGAAGGCGAGTCCCTGGACGCCGACGCCGATCGCGGTGGCGAGGAGTGTGCGCGGCAGCCACGGCCGCCGGCCGAGGCGCGGCTCGCGCTCGTACAGCCCGAAGAAGTAGTTGATGACCAGGTGGATGCTGGTCGCGATCGAGAACCCGACCATGTAGTGCGACAGGGGGTACGTCGGCCAGTCGGTGCCGAAGCGGACGAAGTTGATCGCCACCATGACGCCGAACAGGGCGATCGCGTCGAGCACGAACAGGAACCGGAACCCATGCGCCCACATGGCTTCGAGGGGCCGGTGCATGCGCTGGACCAGCCACTCGGTACCGGGTACGACGGGTGTTGCCGGTGTCGTGGCGCCCGTAGTGTCGTCGGCCGCGCCGCGCTCTTCCTCCGGTGCTGAGAGGACACGGGCCATCGTCGGACCAGCGTAACGGCCGCCGACGCCTCGGCTGCGGGCAGGTGGGCGTGGTCGGTACGATCCGCCCGATGGCGATCACCACCGTGGGCGAGGTGGCCCGGCTCGCCGGTCGGCTCCCCGCGGGCATGACGCCCGAACGGGGTGAGCAGATCCACCAGTTCATCCGCACCCACCGGCCGTCCGCCTGCCTCGAGCTGGGCTTCGCCAACGGGGTCGGCTCGCTGTACATCGCCTCGGCGCTCGAGGCCAACGGCTTCGGCACCCTGACGAGCGTCGACCGGCGTAATGCCCGCAAGCGCAGCCCACAGGCGCACGACCTGATCGAGAAGGCAGGACTCAGTGAGCGGGTGAACCTCGTCTACGAGGACACGAGCTACACCTGGTTCCTCCACGACACGGTGCGGGCCCAGCTCAACGACGCCGGTGAGATCGAGCCGTGCTACGACTTCGTGTTCATCGACGGCGCCCACACGTGGGACGTCGACGCGCTGGCGTTCACGCTCGCCGACCGCCTGCTCGTGCCCGGCGGCTGGATCCTCTTCGACGACCTCGACTGGATGCTCGACGCGCGGTGGCGGAGGTTCACCGAGTACCAGCGCTCCCTCGCCCAGGTCACGGAGATCTGGGAGTTGCTCGTGCTCACCCACCCGGGCTACGACGAGTTCCACAGCGACGGCCACTGGGGCTGGGCACGGAAGTCGATCAACGACGTGCCGCCGACCCGCCTGTACGTCAAGCGCGACCTGGTCGGCGCGGCGGTGTCGTTGGTGCGCCTCGGTCGGGCCCGGCTGCGGACCGGCCGAGCGGCCAGCGGGTAGCGCCGAGCCGTCGCGCTACGGTCGCACGACGTGCGAATCGAGCGACCGGTGCCGTGGGTGACGGTGCTCGCCGCCGTGGCGTCGTTCGTCGTGCTCAGCACCGGACCGCTGTACCGCGTGCGGACGTGGTGGGACTTCGAGGATCCGCTCGCCGACGACGCGACGATCGTCGTGATCAACGCCGCCGTCGGCCTCGTCGCGTTCTCCTGGCTCGTGAGCCAGGGTCGCTTCCGACACCTCGACCAGCGGGCGCTCGCGGTGGCGATGGGACTCGTCGCCTGGCTGCTGGTCGGATCGTTGTGGTCGCTCGATCGGCTCGAGACCTTCCGCCAGTCCCTCCAGATCGCGAGTGCCCTCACGATCGGTGCCGCGATCGCCGCCGCGCTCGGCGCGGTGTGGTTCCGCTGGGCCCTGTGGGCCGGGCTCCACGTCGGTCTGTGCTGGAGCGTGGCCGCGATCTACCTCGACCGCGCCGGCACGATCGACAGCAGCGACGACTGGGCCGGGATCTTCTTCAACCGCAACAGCCTCGCCCTGTACGCCGCGCTCGCCCTCCTGGTCGCCGTGTTCCTCGCCGCCGACGCCCGCTCGATCGCGTCGGCGCCTGGGCGCTGGGCGGTCGTCGCCGTGCTGGTCGTGTTCGGTGTGGTCGACGTACGGCTGATCGCCGGGTCGGACGCGCTGACGCCGGTCGTCGCCCTCGTCATCGCGTTGGCGGCAGCCGTGTTGTGCGCGGCGGGCCGCCACCTCGTGCGCCGGGACGTCGACGCCGAGCGCTTGGCGGCGGTCGTCGGTCTGCTGGCCCTCGCCGTGGCGGTGGTCGGCTGGGCGACGCGTCATTCGTGGCTCGACGACCTCGGCCGGCGGGCCGACCTCACCGGCCGGCTGGACATCTGGAATGTGGCGCTCGACTGGGGGTGGCAGCGGCCCCTGCACGGTTACGGCTACATGGGTGCGTGGCGCGACCCGACGTTCCTGGCCGAGGTGGAGGCGGCCCGCGGCAGGGTGGTGTTCAGCGCCCACAACTCGTTCGTCGACCTCTTCCTCGGCGCCGGTCTGGTCGGGCTCGCGCTGCTCGTCGGGCTCGTCGCCGCTCTGTACTGGCGCACCGTTCCTGCGGCCCTGCGCGGCGCACGGCCGGACACCCTGTTCCCGGTCGCGTTGCTCGTCTTTCTCGTCGTCGAGAACTTCACCGAGACGCTGTTCGTCGGCAACCAGCTCGTCGTCGCCCTGCTCGGATCACTGCTCTGGCCGCGTGCGGAGCCGGTGTCGGAGATCGCCGTCCGAGACGAGCCGGCGATAGCGGTCGACGAGGGCGGCCGCGTGCTCGGCGGGCCGGCGGAGCTCTGGCGGTCGGGACTGCGCCGCCGTCCGCAGCCGGGTCAGCAGTTGGCGGTCGTCGATCAGGCGCTGCATCGCTCCGGCGAGCGCGGCGGCGTCGCCGATCGGCACGACGAGGCCGTTCACGTCGTCGGTCACGACTTCGGTCGGCCCGAGGCAGTCGCTCGTGATCACGGCCAGGCCGGCCGCCAGGGCCTCCCGGGCCACCAGTGAGAAGCTCTCCCGGGCGATCGACGGGATCACCAGGACGTCGGCGGCGCTGAGCACGGCCGCGGTCGCAGCCGGCGGGTAGGCGTTCTCGAACCGGACCCGCCGCTCCCGCCAGCTCGTGCGCAGACCGGCCCGCCGGCGCACGCCGTACGCGGTGAGCCGCCAGCCGCGGTGGCGGTGCAGCCGGCGCGCCGCCGCGAGCATCACGTCGCGTCCCTTCAGCGGTTGTTCCCCGCCGACGTAGACGAAGCGGACGGTGGTGTCGGACCGCTCCGGTAGCTGGGCCGAGACCTCCGTCACGGCCGGGTCGACGTCGTTCTCGTCGATGTCGATGCGAGCCGCGTCGATGCCGTTGAGCACGACGACGTCGCGCAGCGAGGCCGACGGAACGAGGATCTGGTCGACGCCGGCGAGCACCACCGCGAGCCGAGCCGCCCGCGAGCGGCGCCAGTCGGCTGTGCGGGCGCACTCACACTCGCTCCGCGTGGTGTCGAGCGGGCACGGTTGGAGCGCGCGGTCGACGAGGAACAACCGGGCACACCACCACCACAGGTCGTGCATCGTCACGACGGTCGTGATGCCGCGGGCGGCGGCCTCGGCGAGAAGGTCGGCCCCTAGAGTCTGCAGCGCATGGGCATGGACCACGTCGGGCCGCCAACGGTCCATCACCTCGGTCGCGTACGCCGTCGCCGCGGGGTTCGACCAGTTGCCGTCGTCGTCGGGAGCGAGGCGGTCGGCGGTGCCGATCCAGTACAGCGCAACATCGTCGATGCGCTCGGTCCGTGTCGTCCCGTCGGCGAGGCCGATCGCGCCCGAGAGCACGGCCACCTCGTGACCGGCCGCGGCGACGTGGCGGGCGGCGCGTTGCACCTGCAACGTGGCTCCGCTCGTGAAGTCGGGCGGGTAGTGGGCGGTCACGTACAGGATCCGCATAGCTCCCGGATGGCGACAGTACCGGCGGGTTCGTCGCGGTGACCGCCGATGACGACGTCGCGGTCCTGCGGCGCGAGCGGGACCAGGCAGTGGCCCACGCCCGCACGATCGAGCACGAGCTCGGTGCCCTGCGCGGGAAGGTCAAGCGGCTGGAGCTGATGATGTGGCGGCGCACCGCGCGGCGCCAGCGCGTCGCCGGCTGGGTGCGTCGGCTCCGCGGGACGTTGCGACTTCAGTGATGGCGCCGCGCTTCTCGATCGTCACGCCGGTCCACGACCCACCGCTCCGCCTGCTCCGCGAGTGTCTCGGCTCGGTGCACGCGCAGACATACCGGCGGTGGGAGCTGTGCCTCGTCGATGACGGTTCCACGCGCCACGATGTGCGCGAGGAGCTGCGCCGGGCCGCCGGTGCGGACCCCCGGGTGAAGCTCGTCGAGCGGCCGGCATCGGGCGGCATCGTCGCCGCGTCCAACGACGCGTTGGGGCTGGCGACCGGCGAGTTCGTGGTGCCGCTCGACCACGACGACCGTCTCGAGCCCCGGGCGTTGGAGCTCATCGAGGATGCGCTTCGCCGCGATCCCGAGATCGACTACGTGTACACGGACGAGGACAAGCTGGCGCCGGACGGCACCGTCCGCGACACGTTCTACAAGCCGGACTGGTCACCGGAGCGCTTGCGCACGCAGAACTACTGCACACATCTCTCCGTGCTCCGGCGCGCGCTCGTCGTCGACGTCGGTGGATTCCGCGAGGGGTTCGACGGCTCGCAGGACCATGACTTGATCCTGCGTGTGACCGAACGCGCCCGGCGCGTCCACCATGTCCCCGAGGTGCTGTACCACTGGTGCATCACGCCCGGCTCCGCCGCGGCCGACGCGGCCGACGCTCCCGCCGCCAAGCCATACGCCCAGGAAGCCGGGCGGCGGGCCGTCGAGGAGCAGATGATCCGGCTCGGCATCGACGCCGGCGTCGAGCACCTCCCACGGCGCGGCCAGTACCGGGTCCGACGGGCGCGGCCGCGGCCGGCCCCGACCGTGAGCGTGGTCGTGGCCACCGCGGGGCAGACGCGATCCGTGTGGGGGGTCGAGCGGCCGTCGGTGCTCGGAGCCGTGCGCTCCCTGCGCAACGTCACCGACTACCCGAACCTCGAGATCGTCGTCGTGACCGATGCCCGCACCCCGCCGACGGTCCTCGAGGGTCTCGCCGCGCTCGACGTCCGGCTCGTCGACGCCGACGGCGCGACCACCGTGCCGACCCGCTGCAACCGGGGTGTGGAGACGTCGTCCGGCGAGTACGTCGTCCTGCTCGGCGACGACACGCTCGTCGAACAGCCGGACTGGCTCGACGCGATGCTGGGGTTCTTCCGGGAGCCGGACGTCGGCGCCGTGGGTGCCCGCCTCCTGGGCGCAGACGGCACGCTGCAGCACGGCGGGCTCCTGCTCAACGGCGTTCCGTTGTCGATCTTCGAGGGCTTCGCCGGCGACGACCCGGGCGCGTTCGGGCTGCTCGAGATCGACCGCGAGGTGAGTGCGGTCGCTGGCGCGTGCCTCGCGACGCCACGCCACCTCTTTGACGAGCTCGGCGGCATCCGTGACGAGTTCGCGTCGGCGTACGGCGATGTCGACTACTGCTTGCGGGTGCGCAACTCCGGGCGGCGTGTGATCTGGACACCCCACGCGACGCTCTATCGGTTCGCACCCGCCGATGCCGGGTCGACGGACGCACGGTCCGAGCTCGCCCTCCTACGCGAGCGCTGGGGCGAGGAGCTCGTCCGCGATCCGTACGGGAACCCGCACCTCGCGCCGGGTCAGGCCGTGTGGCTCCCCGCCGAGCGGGCCTCGGCGCTCGCCGCGCTGCGAGCCGCCTGGCGGGGGTTCCGCTTCGCCGGGCGCACGTGATGCACGTCGCGATGGACGCCGTGCCGCTGATCGGCGAGCGCACGGGCGTCGGGCGGTACGCCCATGAACTGCTGCGGGCGCTGCTCGCCCTGCCGGACCCACCGGAGATCACGCTCACCACCCTCTCGGCTCGCCGGCCGGCCCACCCGGATGTGCCGAGTGGCGTGCCCTGGCGGCACCGCCGCGTCCCGAGCCGCGTCGTGGAGCGGCTCTGGGACCTCGGTTGGGTCCCGGCCGAGGTGCTCGTCGGGCGGGCGGACGTCTTCCACGCCACGAACTTCACCGCGCCGCCGCTCCGCTGGACGCCGGTCGTGGCGTCGATCCACGACCTCTCCTACGAGCGGTTTCCGCGCGCCGTGGACGCCAACGTCGCCCGCTACCGCCGACGGGTGCCCGCGACGCTGCGCCGGGGCGCACTCGTCCTGACGCTCTGTGAGGCGGTCGCCGAGGAGGTGATCGCGCGCTACGACGTGGAGCCCGAGCGGGTGACGGCGATCGCGCCGGGGGTGGGGCGCGGCGTGGGCTGCCGGTCGCCCGCCGAGCGAGACCTGGCTCTCGTCGCGTGGTCTCCCGTCCAGTTACGTCCTCTACGTCGGGAGCACGGGAGAACGCAAGAACCCGCGCCTGCTCGTCGAGGCCGTTCGCCGGGCCCGATCGCTGGACCGCGACGTCCCGCCTCTGGTGCTCGCCGGTCCGCATCCTGCCGCGGAGCTCGCCGCGGCCGTGCAGGCGGACGGGGGACAGGTGGCCGGGTTCGTCGCCGACGCGGAGCTACCGAGCCTGGTGGCGGGGGCCGCGTGCGTCGTGCTGCCGTCGATGTACGAGGGCTTCGGTCTGCCGGTCGTCGAGGCGATGGCGGCAGGTACTGCGGTCGTCGCCAGCGACATCCCGGCGCACCGCGAGGCGAGCGGTGGGCTGGCCACGCTCGTCCCGCTGGCGGGCACGGCGACGGCGGCCGGCGGCGACGGGCCCGTAGATGGTCCGACCGCCGACGCCTTCGCGGCCGCCATCGTCGAGGCGGTGCGCCACGGATCGGCGGGCCGCGACGAGCGGCGAGCCTGGGCTGCCCAGTTCACGTGGGAGCGGACGGCGAGCCAGACGCTCGCGGTCTACGCCCGCGCCGCCGGCTCCCGCTGAGCGAGTCGGGCGACGTGCCGCCGCGCCGCGAGCTCGCGGGGGACGCGGACGAGGACGGCGGCGAGGACGCGGAGGCGCAGTGCGACGGCTTCGTTCGGGCGCTCTGGACGTACGCCGCGCCCTCGCAGCCGGGCGAATCCGGCCACGCTCCTCGCGAAGCGCGCGAGCTCGTGCCGAGCGAGCTCGGCCGGCGCGCAGCGCAGGATCATCAACAGGCGGTTGCGCTCGTTGAAGTAGTGGAACCGAGGCGACTGCTGGTCCGCCGACGCCGAGTGCAGGTGGGTGATCCGTGCCGTGGGCACGTAGCGGATCCGCCATCCCGCCCGGCGCAGCCGGAGCGACGTGTCGGTGTCCTCGTAGTAGAGGAAGAAGTGGGCCGGGATGCCGCCCACGTCCCGGACGGCGGCGGTGCGCAGCACGGCGGCCGCGCCGCAGAACGCCTCCACATCTCCGGGTGTGTCCCACCGCCCGTCGTCGGGGTCGCCGAGCCCTCGGTCGTAGCCGTACAGATCGGGCAACAGCGCACCGCCGGCGTTGTTGATCCGGCCGTCGGGGAGCACGAGCTTCGCCGTGGTCGCGGCGACGTCGTCGCCGTCCGCGGCGGCGAACGGGGCGAGGAGCGCGTCGAGCCATCCGGGTTCGGGGACGGCGTCGTCGTTGACCAGCGCGAGAAAGGGGGTCCTCGTCCGGTCCAGAGCGGCGGCGACACCTCCGGCGAAGCCGCGGTTGCGGTCCAGGCGGAGCACATCGACGTCCCGCCGGGCCGCGAGCCGCGCGGCGGTGCCGTCGGAGGAGGCGTTGTCGACGACCAGGATCCGCCCTGGCCCGGCGGCGGCGATGGCGTCGAGGCACTCGTCGATGAACGCCGCCGACCGCCACGCGACGACGACGACGGTGACGCTTTCGGCGGCCGGCACCTGCCGTCAGTCCTCGACGTGGACGTCGAAGGCGACGGTGCCGTCGGCGCGGCCGACGTCGGCGACCTCGAACGACGCCGCCGCCTCGCGCCAGTCGATGACCTCGCCCGACGCCCGGTCGGACAGCTTGAGCGAAATCGGGAACTCGCCGTCGAGCAACCAGATCCCCCGGATCGCGATCCGGACCGTGCGGTCGGCGGTCAGCGGCTCGAGCGGCTGCCCGAGCCCGTCGGTGTCCACGTGGTAGATCACCTGGCCGTTGCGGTCACCGACCTCGATGTCGAGCACGGGCTCGGGGACCGGCACCTTGGCCCGGAGATCGACCTCGACGGTGAGCGATTCGCCCGGCACGAGGTGCCGGCGAGTGGTCTGATGGGCGTGCTGGACGCGGACGCCGCTGATCGCGCCGGCGTCCGCCTCCGGCTCCAGGACGCCCCTGAGGTCGAGCTGGCCGTGGAGGTGCTCGCGGAACACCCGGATCGCCTTGCCGGGCTCGCCGTCGAGGATCAGCCGGCCGTGGTCGAGCACGATCGCCCGGTCGCAGATCTGGCGGGCGGTCTCGGCGGCGTGGGTGACGAACACGATCGTGCGCCCCTCGGCCTGGAACTGCTTGATCCGGCTGAGGCACTTGACCTGGAACGCCTCGTCGCCGACCGCGAGGACCTCGTCGACGAGTAGGACGTCGGGGTCGAGGTTGACGGCGACGGCGAAGCCGAGCCGGACGTACATGCCCGACGAGTAGTGCTTGACCGGCTCGTCGATGAACTGGGCGAGCTCGGCGAACTCGACGATTTCGTCGAGGACCCGGTCGATGGCCTTGCGGCTCATGCCGTAGAAGGCGGCGTTGATGTAGACGTTCTCCCGCCCGGTGAGGTCGGGATGGAAGCCGGCGCCGAGCTCGAGCAGCGACGCCAGGCGGCCGCGGACCCGGACCTCGCCGGTGGTCGGGGTGAGGATGCCGGCGATGCACTTGAGCAGCGTCGACTTGCCGGAGCCGTTGTGGCCGAGGATGCCGACCGTCTCGCCCTGCTCGATCGTCATGTCGACGGCGTGCAGCGCCTCGAACTCCTCGAAGTTGCCACGACGCAGGCGGACCAGCCGCTCCTTCACGGAGTTGGTCGGCTCGGTCGAGATGCGGAACGACTTCGAGACGCTGTCGACGACGATCGCTTCCACGGCTAGAGCGTTTCGGCGAGGTGGACGTCGGCACGATCGAACGCGCGCAGCGCGAGAGCGAGGATGCCCGCCCACACCACCGCGGTGACGGCGAGCACCGCGAGGTACCACAGTGGGCCCTCGTCGGGCAGCAGCGGTAGTGGGCGGCGCGGCCGGCCGGGCGTGGGAACGGCTGGCGTCCCGTAGATCGCCCGCTGGAACGTGATCACGATCGGTGTGGCCGGGTTGACGAGGAGGACCCACTCGCCAAGCCCGTGGTTGGTGAACCAGGTGGCCGCCCGCTCGTACTGATAGAGGATCGGGGTGACCCAGAACCACCCGAGCACGAGCAGCTCGAGCAGGTGCGTCGTGTCGCGGGCGTAGACGTTGAGCGGGGCGAGCAGGAGCGCGAGGGCGGCGCAGACGATCAGGCACGTGGCCACAGCGATCGGGAGCAGCCACATGTAGCTCCAGTCCACCGAGTGGGTGGTGACGAGCAGGACGATGGCGAAGGCGATCGACTGGAGGCAGAAGTGGACGAACGCGGCACCGACGCTCGACAGCGGGAGCACGGCGCGGGGAAACTTGACCTTGCCGACGAGCGAGGCGTTCGACGTGATCGATTGCGTCGCCGTGAGCAGGCCGGTGCTGATCAGGGTCCACACGAGCAGGCCACACAGCACCCAGATCGCGAAGCGGGCGAAGCCGGCGCCGAGGATGGCGAACACGACGGTGTAGACGACGAGCAGGAACAGGGGCTGGATCATCGACCACGTGAACCCGAGCACCGAGTGCTGGTAGCGCACGGTGAGCTCTTTGCGCGTCAGCATCCCGATCAGCTCCCGGTAGCGGGAGATCTCGCGAAGGTGGGCGGGGACCGACCGCCGCGCGGACATCAGGCGCAGCTCGGGAACCCCCGAAGCGGAGTGAACGTCAGCAGTCATAAATGGGGCCGGATCAGGCTACCGACGCCCCTCGCCGCGCCGGAGGAACCGGTTCTGAGCCTCCCCAGTCGCGCTGAGCGCGATCAGAACTCCGGAGAATCCGCGGGGGCCGCGTCAGTGGGCGTCGACCGGGCGGTCCTGCTTGTCGCGCAGCGCGGCCTTCTGGGCCTTCTTCCACTCGCGGACCGCGGGCGAGCGAGGCGGCGTCGTGGATGTCGGCCACCGAGCGGGGCGCGTCGTCACCGAACTTGCCCGCCGCCTGCTGCCAACCTTCGGGCGCGACCCCTTGGGTCTTGGCGAGGATGGCGACGAAGATCCGCGACTTCTCGTCCCCGTACCCGGGGAGCGCCCGCAGCCGCCGGTACAGCTCGGCGCCGGACGTGACGCCGGCCCACAGGTTCTCTGCCGTTCCCGTCGTACTCGTCGGCGAGCACGGTGCACAGCTCGTGGATGCGCCGGCCCATCGCGGCCGGGAAGCGGTGAATCGCCGGCTTGGCCGCAGCACACCGCGACGAAGTCCTCGCAATCCATCGCGGCGATCTTGGCGGCGTCCAGGTGACCGAGGCGGTCGTGGAGCGTCGACGGGCCCGGCGAAGGCCCACTCCATCGGGACCTGCTGGTCGAGCAGCATCCCGATCAGCAGGGCGGTGCCGTCCCGGTTGAGCAGGCCGTCCGCCTCGGAATCGCCGGTGATGTAGAGCGTGCCGGGCATGCCGTCACGGTACCGGCGAGCCGCATCGGAGGGTCTTGTCGTGCAGCCCTTCGGGCAGGACACACTCCGATGGCCTAAGACACTCGGATGGAGCGGGGCGTCTACACGAGGTAGGGGTCGGCCGCGTCGGGGTCGATGCCGTAGCGGGCGATCGCGTCGGCGACCAGTTCCGGCTTGACGTCGCCCTGGCTGGCGAGGGCGGCGAGCGTGGCCACGACGACGTGGGCGGCGTCGACCTCGAAGAACCGGCGGAGCGCCTCGCGGGTGTCGGAGCGCCCCATCCCGTCGGTGCCGAGCGGGGTGAACGAGCGTCCGGGGACGAACCGGGCGATCTGCTCGGGCACGATGGCCATGAAGTCGGTCACGGCGACGATCGGGCCGGCCGACTCACCGAGCAGACTGGCCACCCGAGGGGTCCGCGCCGGCTCGTCGGGATGGAGCCGGTTCCACCGCGCCGTGGCCAGCGCATCCTCGCGGAGTCGCTTGTAGCTCGTCGCCGACCACAGTTCGGCGCCGACGTCGAAGTGCTCGGCCAGCTCGGCCGCCGCCTCACGCACCGCCTTCTGGGCACTGCCCGAGAACAGCAGCGTCGCCCGGTGGGTGGGACCGTCGGGCGCGTCCGCCCACTTGTACAGCCCCTCGACGATCCCCGCGGCGACCTGGTCGACGTCGCCCTCGGGCATCGGTGGCATCTGGTAGTTCTCGTTGTACAGCGTCAGGTAGTAGAAGACGTCGCGCTCGCCCTCGGGCGTGTCCGGTCCGTACATCCGCTGCAGCCCGGCCTGCACGATCGTCGCGACCTCGTAGGCGAACGCGGGGTCGTACGCCTGGCACGCCGGGACTGTGCTGGCCAGCACGAGGCTGTGACCGTCCTGGTGCTGCAACCCCTCGCCCAGCAACGTCGTGCGCCCGGCCGTGGCGCCGAGCAGGAACCCGCGGGCCCGGGCGTCGGCCGCCTGCCAGATGAGGTCGCCCACCCGCTGGAACCCGAACATCGAATAGAACGTGTAGAAGGGCACCACGGGCACGCCCCGGTGGGCGTAACTCGTCCCGGCGGCGATGAAGCTGGCCATCGAACCGGCCTCGGTGATCCCCTCCTCGAGGATCTGGCCGTTGGCCGACTCGGTGTAGCTGAGCAGGAGGTCGTGGTCGACCGGCTCGTACTTCGAGCCCAGGGCGGCGTAGATCTTGAGCTCGCGGAACAGGGAGTCCATCCCGAACGTGCGGGCCTCGTCGGGGATGATCGGCACGATGCGGGAGCCGGCCTGCTCGTCCCGCGCCAGGTTGCGCAGCAGCCGGGTGAACCCCATGGTCGTGCTGACCTCCTGCTTGCCGGACCCGGCGCGCAGCTCGGCGAACGTCTTGTCGGCGGGCAGTTGGAGTGGGCGCCGGGCCCGCGTCGTCCGCCGGGGGAGCGGCCCGCCCAGCGCCCGGCGGCGCTCCATCATGTACTGGAAGGCGACCGAGTCCTGCGGTGGCTGGTAGTACGGCGGGTCGTCGGCCTGGATCGAGTCCTCGGGGATTTCGTCGTGGAGGTACAGCCGGTCGCGCAGGGCGACGAGCTGGTCCTTCGTCATCTTCTTGATCTGGTGCGTGGCGTTGCGCCCTTCGAACCCCTCACCGAGGGTCCAACCCTTGATCGTCTTGGCGAGGATGACGGTGGGCGCACCGCTGCCGAGGTTCTCGGTCGCGGCCTTGTAGGCGGCGTAGAGCTTGCGGTAGTCGTGCCCGCCGCGGGGGAGGTTGCGCAGCTCGTCGTCGGTGAGGTGGGCGACCATCTGGCGCAGCCGAGGATCGGGTCCGAAGAAGTGGTCGCGGATGAACTCGCCGCTCTCGACGGAGTAGCGCTGGAACTGGCCGTCGACCGTGGTGTTCATCTGGTTGACGAGGACGCCGTCCTTGTCCTTGGCGAGTAGCTCGTCCCACTTGGAGCCCCAGATCACCTTGATCACGTTCCAACCGGCGCCGCGGAACACGGCCTCGAGCTCCTGGATGATCTTGCCGTTGCCGCGGACCGGGCCGTCGAGGCGCTGGAGGTTGCAGTTGACGACGAAGATCAGGTTGTCGAGTTGCTCGCGGGCCGCGAGGGAGATCGACCCGAGGGTCTCCGGCTCGTCGACCTCGCCGTCGCCGATGAAGCACCACACCCGGCTCTGGCTGGTGTCGTCGATCTGTCGGTTGAGCAGGTAGCGGTTGAAGCGGGCGTGGTACAGCGCGGAGATCGGACCGAGGCCCATGCTCACCGTCGGGAACTCCCAGAAGTCCGGCATCAGCCGCGGGTGTGGGTAGCTCGACAGCCCGCGCCCGGCGCGGCCGATCTCCTGGCGGAAGTGGTCGAGGTCGTCGGCGGTCAGGCGCCCTTCGATGAACGCCCGGGCGTACACGCCGGGCGCGGCATGGCCCTGGATGTAGACGTGGTCCCCGGGGTTGCCGTCGTCCTTGCCGTTGAAGAAGTGGTTGAACCCGATCTCGTAGAGGCTCGCCGAGCTGGCGAACGTCGAGAGGTGTCCACCGATGCCGTCGGCGTGCTTGTTCGCCTTGACCACCATCATCGCCGCGTTCCACCGGATGAACGCCCGGATCCGCCGCTCGATGTGCTCGTCGCCGGGGAACCATGGCTCCTGGTCGACGGGGATCGTGTTGAGGTAGGGGGTGCTGACGGTGGCCGGGAAGCTGACCTGGGTCTCCTGCGCGCGTTCGAGCAGCTTGGTGAGCAGGTACCGGGCCCTCGTCTTGCCGTGGACGTCGACCACGGCGTCGAGGGAGTCGAGCCACTCCCTCGTCTCCTCCGGATCGGTGTCCGGAAGCTGGTTGACGTAGCCGTCGAAGATCATGAGAACAGTCTCGCAGGGCTATCGCCCAGTAGCACCGGGCCCGTTCCACCCATTCCCCCATTGCCGTCCGGCGGGTACCGTGCCGCCGTGCCCGAGCCCGACGAACTCACCCTGTTCGAGCCGCCGCCGCCGGGGTTGGAGCCGGTCGTCGTCTACACCGACGGGGCGTGCTCGGGGAACCCCGGTCCCGGCGGATGGGCGTGGGCGGTGGCGCCGACGGGAGAACCCAGGGCGTCTGGGGGCGAGCCGCTGACCACGAACCAGCGGATGGAGATCACCGCCGCGCTGGAAGCGCTGAAGGCGCGGTCGCAGGACATGGCCGAGGGCCGACCGGTCGAGGTCGTGTCCGACTCGACCTACGTCGTCAACTGCTTCCGGGACAAGTGGTACGTGCGCTGGCTGGCCAACGGCTGGCGCAACGCGCGCAAGCAGCCGGTCGCCAACGCCGATCTCTGGAAGCCGCTCGTCGAGCTCGTGCTGGAGGGCAACGTGAGGTTCCGCTGGGTGAAGGGACACGGCACCGACCCGATGAACGAGCTCGTCGACGCGCTGGCGGTGGCGGCGATTCCACGCTGAGTGAGGCGGCTGCCCGAAGGGGCACACCCTCCGTGAAGCGCGTGTGAAGCGGTCGTAAAGGGCGCCGTGCGACGCTCGGCGGCGAGCCGCGCCAGGAGGGATCCGATGAATGCCCGCACGTCTGTCTTCGTCTACGCCGACGACCCCGTCAGCCAGGCTGGGCTCGAGCAGCTGCTGCGACTGCGTTCGGAGATCTACGTCGTCGCCTCCGGCCAGATCGACGACGCCCGGGTGGCGGTGGTCGCGTGCGAGGACGTGGACGAGGCCGCGATCCGCACGATCCGCGGGATCCAACGCGACGGATGTCCGCGAGTTCTGCTGGTCGCGACCCGCCTCGACGAGGACGGCATCCTCGCGGCCAGCGAGGCCGGCACGCTCGGGATGCTGCGGCGGAGCGATGCCACCCCCGAGCGCCTGGCGCTGGTCGTCGCCCACGTCGCCGACGGACACACGAGCGTGCCCACCGATCTCGTCGGGGGGTTGCTCGCCGCGGTGCGGCGGCTCCAGCGGGGGACCGCGCTCGACCAACTGGGGCCGGCGCCGAGCCTCTCGGAGCGCGAACGGGAGGTGCTCCGGCTTCTCGCCGAGGGCCGTGACACGTTCGAGATCGCGTCGACGCTCTGCTACTCGGAGCGGACCGTGAAGGGCGTGATCCACGGCATCACCACCCGGCTGCAGCTGCGCAACCGCTCCCACGCCGTCGCCTACGCCCTGCGCAACGCCCTGATCTGACGTGCTGCACGAGATCGACACCGCGCTGCGCGCCCTGCTCGACCAGGAGATCGTCCGGGACACCGACGTCGAGGTCGACTTCGAGGCGCCGACCAAGGACTGGGCCACCCGACGCAACCGGCCGACGATCGACATCTACCTCTACGACATCCGCCAGGAGCTGAGCCGCTCCCAGTTCGGTCAGGTGACGGTGCGCGACGAGGACGGCAACATCGCCCAGCGCCGGCCGACTCCGAAGTTCTTCCGGCTCGCCTACCTCGTGACGGCGTGGACCCAACGGCCCGAGGACGAGCACCGCCTGCTCTCGGCGCTGATGGTGACGTTCCTCCGCCACGAGGTCGTGCCGCCGGAGCTGCTCAGCGGATCGCTCGCCGACCTCGGCATCAGCATCCCGATCGCAGTGGCGCTGCCGGCGCCGCAGGACCGGGCGCTGTCCGACGTGTGGTCGGCGTTGGGCGGCGAGCTCAAGCCCTCGCTCGATGTGACGCTCATCGCCCCGCTCCTGCCGGAACGCTTCCACGAGGTCGGCCCACCCGTTCGCGACGAGCCGGTCCTCGCCGTCGCCCGTGTGGGCAACGAGGAGAGCGAGCAGGCGGGCGGCCGGCCGGTACCGCCGGACCGCGGACGAGAGCTCGTCGACATGCGCCGACCGCCCCCGCCCCGGCCGACCGACCGGCGCCGGCGGAAGCGAGCGTGACGGTCGATGGCCGATGACGGGGAGCGCCTGCGATCGCCCATCTGCTGGGCCGGATCGACGTCGTCCGGATGCGCGTCGCGGCGGTGGTCGCCGCCCGCCGAGCGGTCGACGGGTCCGGTGACGACCCGTTCCTCGGGCTGTACCTGAGCGACGACAAGATCGACGCGCTGCTGCGCGACGAGCGAGTGTGGGTCGCCGACGACGTCGCGGCCGAGCGACGGCGCGACGTCGAGAACGCGGCGGAGGAGGCGGCCGCGGCGGGCGCGCCGCTCCGCCTGCGCGAGCTGGCGCGGCGCTTCGGGCTCGACGACCTCGACGTCGAGCTGCTCCTGACCGCGATCGCGCCCGACGTCGACGACCGGTTCGAGCGCTACTACGGCTACCTCAACGACGACGTGACACGTCGTCGCGTCAGCATCGGGCTCGCCCTCGGGCTGGCCGGCGTGGTGGCCTCGGGCGCGCTCGGGCGGGACCGTTTCGATCTCGTCGGACGGCTCCGATCGGGCGGGCTGATCGAGGTCGAGGAACCCGAGCGGCCGTTCCTGACCCGGCCCGTCCGGGTGCCCGATCGGGTCACGGCGTACCTCCTCGGCGCGGACCGGCCGGACCACGCGCTGACGTTCGCGCTGCGCGATGTCGTGCCGACCGGGGAGCCCCCCGATGAGCGTCTGGCGCGCGCCCTGCGCCGGCCGGACGCGTTCGTCTACGTCCACGATCAGGCCACGTCACCGGCCGAGCCGATCGTCGACGCGGCCGGTGCGGCAGGCGTCGAGGCGATCGTGATCGACCTCGAGCGGGTGAGTCCGGCCGAGACCGACCTCGTCGCGACGGCGGCGGTGCGGGAGGCCCGTCTCTGCGGGGCGGTCCTGGTCGCCGGGCCGATCGACGGCCTCGCCGCCGCGGACCCGTCCTTCCTGCGCCGGCTGACGTCCCACCGCGTGCCGCTCGTGCTCACCGGCCACTCCGGCTGGGACCCCGGGTGGGCGCGCCGCCCGCCGCTGATCGTCGACGCGCCGACGCTGTCGGCGTCGGCCCGATCCCGGATCTGGGCGTCCGCCCTGGCCGGCCAGCCGCTCGCCGGCTTCGATCCGGCGGACGTCACCGCGCAGTACCGGCTCGGAGCCGATCAGATCCGGCGAGCCGCGGCCGCGGCCGCCGTGGTGGCGCAGGCCGACGACTCCCCGGTCGCGGCCGCCGACGTGCGGTTGGGTGCCCGCCAGCAGAACGCGGCCCGGCTCGAGCGCCTCGCCATGCGCATCGAGCCCCGGGTCTCCTGGGACGACCTCGTCCTCCCGGACGCCGTGCGGCTGTCGCTGCGCGACCTCGCCGCCCGCGCCCGTCACCGTGAGCGCGTGCTCGGGGAGTGGCGGATGCGGCCGGGGGGCGGACGAGGGACCGGGATCACGGCGCTGTTCGCCGGTGATCCGGGCACGGGCAAGACGATGAGCGCGGAGGTCGTGGCGAGCGAGCTCGGGCTCGATCTCTACGTCGTGAACCTGGCCACCGTCGTCGACAAGTACATCGGGGAGACGGAGAAGAACCTCGACCGCATCTTCGCCGAGTCGGACGACGTGAACGGCGTGCTCTTGTTCGACGAGGCCGACGCCCTGTTCGGGCAGCGGTCCGAGGTCCGCGACAGCCACGACCGCTACGCGAACATCGAGGTGGCCTACCTCCTGCAACGCATGGAGACCTTCGACGGGCTGGCCGTGCTCGCGACCAACTTGCGATCCAACCTCGACGAGGCCTTCACCCGCCGCCTCGACCTCATCGTCGACTTCCCGATGCCCGACCGCGACCTGCGGCGCGGCCTCTGGGCCCATTGCCTGTCACCCCTGTCGATCGACGGCGACGTCGACCTCGACTTCTGCGCCGACGCGTTCGAGCTGTCCGGTGGCGACATCCGGTCGATCGCCGTGACGATCGCCTACCGCGCCGCCGCCGGCGACCACGACGTGAGCATGACCGACGTGATCGCCGCCGTCGGCCAGGAGTACCGCAAGCTCGGGCGGCTCTGCCTGGAAGCCGAGTTCGGCCCGTACTACCCCCTCCTCCGGGCCTGATGTCGATCTTCCGTGACCTGCCGCTCGCCTGCCCGAC
>CAWGZN010000004.1:0-161005 GCA_963827075.1 uncultured Acidimicrobiia bacterium
GCGATAGCGCGAGCGCTCGTCCCACGACGAAATCACGCCTCAGACCCGCGGCGGCGGTGCGGATCTGGTCGAGCGTGCGACCCGCGCCATCGGTCGGCACCAGGAATTTGTTCACATACTGCGGCACGGAAGGCGGCAGCAGGGATGATCGATCAGGAGCTCGTTGTAGCCGATCTCCGCTGGCTCCATCCGCCCGAAGGCGAGGCGTCGTGCGCTAGGCATGGGCGACTCCCGCGAGGTCGAGGGGGTCTGCTGGTCGGGGGTGACGGCGTGGTGGTGGACGGTCCGCCGCGCGCAGCCCGTTGAAGATGACGAGGATCTCGGCGGCTTCGTGGACGGCGACGACGGTGCCGAGCCCGAGCAGGCCGAGCGCGGCGACTGGGATCAGGGGTGCCGATGATCAGTCCGGACAGGGCGAGGTTCTGGATCATGATCGTTCGGCTGCGGCGGGCGTTGGTGAACAGGTCGGGAGGTGGGTGAGGCTGTCGCCCATGATGGCAACGTCGGCGGCCTCGATGGCGACGTCGGTGCCGGTGGCGCCCATGGCGATGCCGATGTCGGCGGCGGCGAGGGCGGGTGCGTCGTTGATTCCGTCGCCGACCATGGCGACCGGTCCGTGCTGCTGGAGTCCGGCGACGACTGCTGACTTGTCGGTCGGCATCAGGCCGGCGTGGACGCCGTCGATGTCAGCGGCGGCGCCGATGGCGCGGGCGGTACCCGGGTTGTCGCCGGTGAGGATGGCGGTGATGAGCCCGAGCCGGTGGAGGTCGCCCACGACGGCTCGGGCCTCGGGTCGGATCTCGTCTCGGATGTCGATTGCGCCGACGACGCGGTTGTCGACCTCCACGAGCACGACGGTTCCGCCGTCGGCCTCGAAGTGGTCGGCGTCGACGGTGAGTGGGCCCGGATCGATGAAACCGCGCCGGCCGACCCGCACAAGGTCGCGGTCCACTCGGCCGGTGAGCCCGTGGCCGGCGACGGTCTGAACGTCGACGGCGTGAGAGGTGTTCGTCGAGGCGTCGACGATCGCCGCGGCGAGCGGGTGATCACTGTGTTCTTCGAGCGCGGCGGCCCATCGCAGGACGTCGTCACGGCTGACGGCGTCGGTGGCGGCGACGTCGATCACGGTTGGTCGGTTGCGGGTCAGAGTCCCGGTCTTGTCGAGGGCCACGACCTTGATGCGGGCAAGTGACTCCAGCGCGGCGCCGCCCTTGATCACGAAACCGCCACACGTGGCCGCGCCGATCGCCGCGAACACCGTGATCGGCACCGCGATCGCGAACGCGCACGGCGATGCGGCGACGAGCACGACCAGCGCCCGCTCGACCCACACGTCGGCATCGCCGATCAGCCCACCCGCGACAGCGATCACCGCGGCCACGATCAGGATCACTGGGATCAGCGGGCGGGCGATGCGATCGGCGATCCTCTGCGAGCGACCCTTGCGATCCTGGGCTTCCTCGACGGCGCGCACGATCCGCGACAGCGTGCTGTCCGACGACGGTGCGGTGACCTCGATCTCCAGCACGCCGGCGCCATTGACGGCGCCGGCGACGGCGCCCGACCCGGGGCCGACGTCGACGGGGACCGACTCGCCGGTCACCGCCGACACATCCAGCGCCGACGACCCAGTCACGATCACACCATCGGTGCCGATCCTCTCGCCGGAGCGGACGATCATCACGTCGCCGATTCGCACGTCGGCGGTGGCGATCTCGACCGGACCGTCGGGCCGGCGCACCCGAGTCGTGTCCGGGACGAGGCTGAGCACGGCCCGCAACCCTCGTCGCGACTTGGTGATCGCCCATTCCTCGAGGGCCTCGGAGATCGAGAACAGGAAGGCGAGGGCGGCCGCCTCGCCGTACTCGCCGAGTACCACCGCGCCCACCGCACCGATCGTCATCAACAGACCGACGCCGAGCCGTCCCGCGAACAACCCGCGCACCGCACCGGGCACGAACGGCGCCCCACCGACCACCACGGCCGCGAGGAACAGCCCGTCGGCGACACCGCCCGGTGCGCCGGACGAGCCGGCCACGACCCCGGCCACCCACAGCGCTGCCGCGGCGACCGCCGCATACGTCCGCCAGTGCTCGCGACACTTCATGATGTTCCGGACCGGCCGTCGTGTTCGACAGCGACTGTGACGGCGGGACCGCCGCAGCACGCGTCACCCACGGCGACCCCGCCGGCGCGGCATCAACGGATTGGCACACATGTCGACCGCCTGGCCGTTCTCCGCGAGGAACCCCTCGGCCGCGGTGAGTAGGGCGGCGACCTCCGGTCGAGCGATCGAGTAAAAGACCTGGCGCCGCTCGCTCGGCCGATCCACGACGAGGCCGCAGCCCTTCAGGCACGCGAGGTGGTTCGACACGTTCGGTTGCGACGAACCGACCGCCTCGACGATGTCCGACACCCGGCGCTCACCATCGAGCAGGCACAGCAAGATCGCCAACCGAGTGGGATCACTCAGCGCACGGAAGAGACGCGCGGCGACACCGACGTCGACAGACTCTCGGGCCAAAACAGCATCCATCGACGGCAACAATATCAGCGGTTGCTGATGCCACTAGCAAACCACTCAAAACACTCAGGGTCGGCAGCAGCTGCACCAGCGTCTCCCAATGCGACCGGCCGCCGACCGGGGCGCGGCGGGTTCGGTAGTTACGAGTTGACGAGGGCGGCGTAGCGGGTGAGGTAGAGCGACCAGCCATCGTCGCTGTCGACGCCGAAGTAGACGGCGTCCCAGCCCGGGCCGTGGCGGTCGATGTGTCGGTGCTCGAGCTCGACCCTCGTGCGGTTCGTATCCTCGGCGACGAAGCGGACCTCGACCTCGCTGGCGTTGGCCGGGTCGGTCTCGAGCTGCCAGGTTGGTCCGATGTCCCAGGTGAACACGACCCGCGTCGGCGGTTCGTAGGCGAGGATGCGGGCCCAGCGGCACTCGCTGCCGTCCTCGGCCCGGTCGTAGATGTGACCGCCGACGCGGGGCTCGAAGGTTGTCTCGGTGATCGGCGCGCCCAGCAGGTTGTGCTCCCGTGGCTTGACGTCCCCGAAGCGTTCGGTGAACACGGTGAAGGCCCGCTCGATGGGTGCCTCGACGACGATCTCCTTGCGGACCACCGTGTCTGCTGCCTGGGTCACTTTTCCTCCTCCGTGGGGTTGTCGCCGATGGCGGCGTCGTAGTTGGCCATGGCGCGGTTCCAGAACGTGTCGAGCTGGTCCCGCATCGCCCGCACGCCGGCGGGGTTGAGCCGGTAGATGCGCCGGGTCCCGAGCGTCTCGTCGCTGACGAGACCCGTCTCCTTGAGCACCTTGAGATGCTGGGAGACCGCCGGCCGACTGACCGGAAGTTGCTCGGCAAGTTCACCCACAGCGCATGGACGCTCGGCCAGCCGCGCGAGGATCGCGCGACGGGTGCGATCGCCCATCGCATCCCATGCCCCGCCCTCCGGTCCGTAAGCAACCACGAACGGTAAGTTACCCCTTACGATACTCAGCGTCAACAGTGTCGTCTCCACGCTGACCGACCGTCTCGTTCCATCACCTCTTGACCTTCAACCCGAGTCGAACCTTTACGCTGAGCGGGTGAGCACCTACACCATCGGCGAGATCGCCGAGCGCAGCGGGTTCAGTGCCTCGTCGCTGCGCTACTACGAGGGCATCGGCCTGGTTGAGCCGGCCAGCCGCACCAAATCCGGCTACCGCCTCTACGACGACCACACGATGAACCGGCTGGCGTTCATCGCCCGCGCCAAACAGCTCGGCTGCTCGCTCGAGGAGATCACCGATCTCGCCGGCATCTGGGACGGCGAGCGCTGCGGTCCGGTCCAGCGACGTTTCCACGAACTCGTCACCGCCAAGATCCAACACGCGGAACGCCAGATCAAGGACCTCACCGCCCTGCTGGAGGATCTCCGAGCGGCGGCCGAACATCTCGACGGCGAGCCTGTCGACGGGCCCTGCGACGCCGACTGCGCCTGCCTCACGATCGCATTGATCCCCCACGCCATCACCCTCGGCTCGAGAGGAGCCGTCGACACTGGCCGTCCCTCGGCCGTCGAGTCGGCCAGGTCATGAGCCGGCGCGAGGTCCTCGGGTTCGCAGTCGCCGCCTGCGTGGCGTGCTGCATCGGACCCATCCTCGGAGTGCTCGCCGCGATTGCCGCGCTCGGACTCGCCTCGAGCGTCCTCATCGGCGCCGCTGGCCTCCTCATCGCCGCCGCCGCAGCCACTGTCTTCGTCCTCCTGCGTCGAAAGCGGACGTCATCCTGCTCGACCGCGACCGAGCACGTGCCGGTCGAGCTCACCGGAACAAACCGGTGACCAACACCGCCAGCGACCTCGTCACCCGTCTCGTCGACGAGGTGATGAACAGCGGTGACCTCGATCGCCTTGGCGAGCTCTGCAGCCCGCAGCTGGCACCAAAGCTTCGTGACGCCTTCGCCCAGTTCCGATCCGCCTTTCCTGACTGGCAGCAGGAGATCATCGAGACTGTCACCGACGGACGAACCGTCGTGGCCCGGATGCGCTGCACCGGCACCCACCACGGCACCTGGCACGGCCTCGCCCCGACCGGGCGAGCCATGCGCATCGACGAGGTCTACTTCTTCCGCACCGGCAACGATCGGATCACCGGATTGTGGGGACTCGAAGACACCTGGACCCGCATGCGTCAACTGGCCGGCGACGACGCAACTCTCGGCGAGCTCGGCTCGCTCGGCTGATCCTCACGTTTCCAACCTGGAGGTCGATCATGAACCCGATCCCGCTCTACGACGCCACTGCCCCCATCGCCTGCACCATCGGCGACGACGAGATCCCCGCACGGATCGCGCTCGTCGAACGCTTACGAGAGAACGTGCGATCAGTCGAACGCACCGCCGACGGACTCCTCCTCCGCTTCCCCGCCACGGCCGCGAACGAAGCCGACGTCCGACGCTTCGCCATCGACGAGAAGCGTTGCTGCCAGTTCTGGGGCTTCGCCCTCGACGTCAGCGACGACGAGGTGCGTTTGCAATGGGACGGCCCGCCCGACGTTGGCGAGCTGCTCGACCGTCTGCACCGCTACCTCACAGGCACTGAGCCCTTGGACGCCCTGGGCGGCCTCCTTTGAGGTTCAGGTTGGGCGTTCGCGCCGGTCGATCGGTTCGAACAGCAGGCAGCCAACTTGGTCGTCTCGACCGAGGACCCAGTTGGAGATGCCGAGCACCTCGCACCCTGCGTACCCGCGACCCGCCGCGACGAGCATCGTCGTCCCGTAGAAGATCAGGGCGGCGTCGCTGAGCGCGGAGACCGCCGGCGCGTACCACGATGTGAGGTAGAGGGCCATGAATGCGGCGACGGTCGCAGGGTGGCCGATCGGGCCGCTCAACCACACCAGACGCTCCGGATGGCGACCGGCGCGCCATCGCTGCCAGATGATCGTCAACGCGGGCAAGACGGCGAGGCCGATGAGCCAGGCCCACATGTCGGGTCCGGATCGTGCATGTCCCCACACGACGCTTCCCACCATGGACACCGCCCAGAATGATCCGACCGGTCGTACCGGCAGGCCCGATGGTCGACGGCGCCGGGCGGATGCGGCAGCATCTGATTCGCTGCCGGTTCGTGGTCGATGGAGGTCGATTGTGCGGTCGCTCATCGGACGATGACGTCGATCAGATCGGACAACGTCAACGGACATGTGCGTGACTGTGCACCTTCCTGTGGGCGGGAAGGTCAACGTGACGTCGGCTACACCCGCCGCTCGAACACTCAGGAGCCGGGCCGATGCCGGCCGGGGGGCGAGGCACATGCTCTGGTTTCAACTCGGGGCGATCCGTTGAGCGACCTCGGCGAGCTGTGGAACATCGAGTGACTCTTGGATGCAGCGGGCGAAGAGCCAGAGAATCATTCGTTGACGGTCGACGTCGACAAGGTCGGCCATCCGACGGGCGAAGCCGTCGGGATCGGCCCGGAGGCGGTCGTCGCAGTTGAGAAGGTGCTGCAGCGGCTCGTAGGTGGGATCGCCGAGGTAGGGCTTGGGGTCGATCACCAGCCACGGTTGACGGTGCGCGGCGAGCACGTTGCCGGCATGGAGATCGGTGCACAGCAGCACCTGGCGCGACGCAGTCGCGGGCAAGGTCCGGAACAGCTCGATGCCAGTTCGGGCCAGGCCCGGATCCACCGGCGGATGTTTCGTTGTGCTCACTCGTTGCTCGAACTCGTCGGCCCATTGGTCGCACATCTCGGCGAGGGGCCGGAAGACGGCGTCGGGCGATGGTTCTTTCCAGAGCCGCAACATCAGCCCGGCCAGGATCTGGTCTTGGTCGGTCTCTGGACGACTGGCCAGCGGTGTGCCGGGCTCGCATCGCTCCAACAGCAGCCCGATGGTGTCGTCGAACCGTTCCGCGGCGTGCAGTCGCACGACACCGTCGCCGTTCCAGAACTGGAGCCCCTCGGGCTCGTGTTCGGCCTCCGGATGCCGCCATCCGACCTTGAGCACGAGGTGCCTGCCGAAGGCATCGGTGACCGGCGCCACCCACGCCGTCTGGCCGCCGGGCTCGAATGGTTCCGCAACCGTCAGCGACCATCGATCGCGAAGCTGCGCGACGACCGCCGGCAGCGCGGTCAGCCATGCCTCCCGGCCGTCGTTGACGGCGGCGTCCATGAGCTGGCTCGGCACGGTCACCGGTTTGGACCCGACACGACGCTTCAAGGGTCAGGGGCCGAGGAGGTGACAGACGCGGCGCGGGTCGCAGTCGGCGGGATCGAGGTGCTGGCCGCGCTCGACGAGCCGGTGCAGTTCGCCGCGCAGTCGGCGTAGCTCGGCGATGCGCCGATCCAGCTCGGCGGCTCGGGCGGTGAGGAGTTGGAGCACGTGTCCACACGGGGTGACGCCCCGGTCGCGCAGGGCGACGATGCTGCGGATCTCACCGAGGGTCAACCCGGAGGCCTGGGCCGCACGGATGAAGGCGAGACGGTCGGCCGCGTTGGCGTCGTAGTTGCGGTAGCCCGAAGCCGTTCGGTGGGGTGGGTCGAGGAGGCCGATGGTTTCGTAGTAGCGGATCGTCTTGGTCGGCACGCCGGTGGCGGTGGCGAGCTCTCCGATCAACACAACGCTTGACCTTCCAGTGCGCAGGAAGCCTTACGGTAGCGAGCATGAGGATCGACGTGCTCACCGTTTCCGGTTGCCCGCACCGGTCGTTGGCGACGACGCGAGTACAGGAGGCGCTCGACCGCAGCGGCGTCGACGCCATCATCGCCGAACGGATCATCGACGACCCCACGGAGGCCGCGACGATGGGCATGGCCGGGTCGCCGACGATCCTGGTCGACGGCCGCGACCCGTTCGGCGCCGCGGGGTTGGAACCGTCGATCTCGTGCCGCCTGTACCGCGCCGAAGCCGGCGTGGACGGAGCGCCCAGCGTGAACTCGCTGATCGACGCGCTCACCTCGGGGACGACGGCACCGTGACCGGTCCGTGCTGCGACGGTGACTTCTTGAACGCACCGCTCGACAGTCAGGCGGCACGAGATCTGGCGGTCCGAGGCTTCTTGACCCTGTGGCGGGGCGAACGACGGGCGATCAGCGAGTTGACCACGGATCTGCCGATGGTCCGGACGCTGACAGCGGCCGGGCGCCTCGAGGTCGACGATGACGGCCTCCTGGTCGGCGTCCACGGGCTGACGGCCCGGGCCACGGCACACCGCATCGAGCACGCCGGCGGCACCGTGCACACGTGGTGTGCCCTCGACGCGATCGGGATTCCGGCCGCTGTCGCCCTCGACGCGACCGCCGTCACCACCTGCCCGCACTGCAGCGTCGAGCTGCGCGTCGTGATCCAGGCAGGCCACGCCAGCGCGCTGCCGGACGTGTGCTTGTGGCTACCCGGCGGTCCCTGCTCGCACTTGGTCGAGGACTTCTGTCGGCACGCCAACCTGTACTGCAGCCGCGACCACCTCATGGCGGTCGTGCCGCCCGACCGGCCCGGCCGGGCCGTCGACGTCGCCGAGGCGGCGGCGATCGGGCGTATCAATTGGCGCGACGTTGCGGCGGCCCGGCAGCTCTTGGAGGAACAGTCATGACGAGCGAACCAGCAGCCGATCCGAACTCCACGTCGTGCTGGTGTTGCGGCGAGACCCGCACCGACGACGAACTCACCCGCCTCGGATGTCATCCGGAAGTCGCCCTGTGCGACACCTGCGTCGGTTGGCTCGCCCAACAACGAGAGCAGCGCGCCGGCAACGTGCTGCGACAGGCTGTCCCGATCCTCGCCACGAGCGACGTCAGCAGGGCCGTCGGCGCACTACCGCAGCCCTCGGATTCGAGGCCGAGGAGTGGGAGGGCGGCGGCTACGGGTTCTTGCACCGCGACGGCGTCGAGCTCCACGTCGGCGAGGTCGAAACACTCGACCCGACCGCGAACACCGTCAGCGTCTACCTCTTCGTCGCCGACGCCGATCAGCTGCACACCGAATGGGCGGCAGCGTCCGTCGATGGCCGATTGCAAGCCCCGACGGACACCGACTACGGACTACGAGAGGGCCACCACGTCGACCCCGACGGCAACGTCCTCCGCTTCGGCTCACCCCCGTCCACCGCCCAAGGCGCCGGCGATGCGTCCCTGATGCTTGCCGGCGACGACCCACTGGCCGAATCCGCCACGAGCGTCGTCCAAGCCGGGGACCTCGACGCGCTCGAACGGCTGCTGCGCGACCACCCCGAACTCGCCACTGTCCGAATCGGTGACAGCACCATCTCCCGCACGTTGCTCCACGCCGCCACCGACTGGCCGGGCCACTACCCCAACGTCGCCGAGGTCATCGGCATGCTCGTGAGCGGCGGTGCCGACGTGAACGCCCGCTTCCATGGTCCCCACACCGAGACCCCGCTGCACTGGGCAGCCAGCAGCGACGACGTCGACGCCATCGACGCCCTGTTGGACGCCGGGGCCGACATCGAGGCCTCCGGTGCGGTCCTCGGCGGCGGTACGCCCCTGGCCGACGCGTGCGGCTTCGGTCAATGGCAGGCTGCTCGCCGCCTCGTCGAACGTGGCGCGAAGACCCGGCTCAAGGACGCAGCCGCGCTCGGCCTGACCGATCGGCTCGAAGTCGCCTTCGCCGCCGAGCCGATCCCGACCCCGGATGACGTCACCGTGGCGTTCTGGTCGGCGTGCCACGGCGGGCACCGGCAAGCCGCCGAGTACCTGCTCGGCCGAGGTGCCGATCTCAACTGGATCGGCTGGGACGACCTCACCCCACTCGACGTTGCGACCCAGGGCGACGCGACTGAACTCGTCGACTGGTTGCGCAACAACGGAGCCAAGACCGGCAGCGAACTGAAGGCGTGACCGCCCGCGACCAGGGGTGGTCCTGGCAGGCAGTCGCCATTCCACCTTCTGGGCGCGATCCTTCTCAACAGCTGAGAAGAAATGCGCCCAGATGCGGTTGTGACAAGGATCGGGGGGGTGGCGTCCTCAGCAGTCTCGGGCGGGAGCATGCTCGGGCACGCAGACTGCGACGAGATGGTCGAACGGCTCCGCAGCGGTGGCGTGACGGTCATCGAAGGGGCCGACCGATCTGCCTTGGGGCGAGCGCCGTGGCTCCCGTGCAGGAGCCCGACGGCGCCTCCGTCATGGTGCGCTCGACGCCGGCTGAGCGGGTGAGTTCGTCACGGCGCAACTGGGTACCGTGGCTCCATGAAGCGCGCCACCTCAGTGCTGGCCGCGCTGGTGGTGATGGTCGGGCTGGCTGCTGGCACGGCGTCGGCGAGCGTCGATCTCGGCGAGATTGCCGGGGCGCTGCGCGGGGATCCGGTGTATGTCGACACGGATGCAGAGCGAGCGCTCAGCGAGGGCGAAATCGACGACCTGCGGTCGGCTATCCGTAGCGCCGACACACCGATCTACATCGCCGTCGTGCCGGCGTCGGCAGCGGACCTCGCCGGCGGTGACGCGGCTGAGGTCGCCAGTCAACTGGCCGACGCCGTCGGCCGACCCGGCACCTACGGCGTGGTCGTCGGGGACCGCTTCCGGGCGGGGAGCAGCGAACTGCCTGCCGGCGAAGCCGCCGATTTGGCGCAAGCGGCGCTCGACGCCAACGGCGACGACACCGCGGCGGTGCTCGACGACTTCGTCGACCGAGTGGCGGATGCCGCCGCATCGTCCGGCGGCTCCGGTGGCTCTGGCGAGGGGGGCGACGAGGACAGCGGGAGCAGCTGGGTGCTGCCCGCGGTGATCGCAGCCGGGGCGGGCGGTGCCGGCCTCCTGGTGTGGCGCCGGAGCCGGCGCCGTCAGGCCGAGGCGGCCGAGCGGGCGCGGGCTGAGGCGGCCGACCGCGAACTGCTCAAGGCGGAGATTTCTGTTCTCGCCGACGACGTGGTGCGGCTCGAGCCGGAGGTCGAGCTCCACCCGGAGGCAAGGAGCGACTTCGATGCCGCGGTGGGCCGGTACCGAGCGGCCCAGGCCGCCGTGGACTACGCGGACCAGCCGATCGACCTGGTTCGGGTCGCTCGAGTCGTGGCTGAGGCCCGCTACTCGATGGACCGGGCCCGGGCGATCCTCGAGGGTCGCGAACCACCAGCGCCGCCCGACGATCTACAGCGGCCTGGTCGACACGGAGAGCCAGCTGTGGCCCTGGACGAGGATCGCCAGCCCGCCTATGTCGGCTACCCGGGCGGGTTTCAGAGCGGCTGGTTCGGTGGCACCGGCGGTGGGCTGTTCAGCGGGCTGCTGCTCGGCTCGTTGCTCGCCGGCGGGTTCGGCGGCTGGGGCTACGGCGGCACGACCATCATCAACGAGGGCGATGACGGTGGTGGCGGCGACTTCGGTGGCGGCGACTTCGGTGGCGGCGACTTCGGCGGTGGCGACTTCGGCGGTGGCGACTTCGGTGGCGGCGACTTCGGCGGTGGCGCCTTCTAACTGAGCCGGGCGGAGCCCGGCCAGCAGTCCGCTGTCGGGCGCTTCGACGGGGCCCACCAGTGTCACCACTCGCGGACGCCGATTGGTCGCGACCACGATCGCCCGCCATCGGAAGCCATGACCGGCTTCAGCCGTCGACGAGGGCGCGGACGGCGGCGTCGAGGACCTCCACGTGGAGGTCGATGTCGGCGTCGGTCGTCGTGGGGCACATCAGCGCCATGTTGTGGAACGGGGTGAGCAGGATTTCGTGGTTGACGAGGTAAAGGTGCAGGTAGTCCTCGAGCTCGACGTCGGCGGCCCGCTCCGACTCGGTGCCGTTGCCCGGCGCCGGCCGCACGAAGCGATACTCCGATCGGGCGCCGAGCTGCGAGACCGACCAGTCGAGGCTGTTGGCGACGATGATCCGCTCGACACCGGCGGTGTACCGCGCCGACCGGGCGATCATCGTCTCGAAGACGTCGTCGGTGAGGACCTCACACAGCGTCGCTCGCGCCGCCGCGAGTGACAAGGCGTTGCCGGCGAGCGTGCCGCCGACGCCACCGCTGTCGACGAGGTCGAGATCACGTCGCGACGCCAGCCGGTCGACGACGGGCGCGGACAGCCCGTACGCGGCAGCGGGAATGCCTCCCGCGATCGCCTTGCCCACCGTGACGATGTCGGGTTCGAGCGACCATGCCTTCGTACAGCCGCCCGGGCCGGCGGAGAACGTGTGGGTCTCGTCGTTGATCAGGAGGACGCCTGCGTCACGCGTCATCGCCCGGACACCCTCGAGGTAGCCCTCCTCGGGCAGGACGATCCCGACGTTGGTCAGCGCCGGTTCCATCAACACGGCGGCCACGTCGCCGTGCTCCAACTCTCGTTCCAGGGCGTCGAGGTCGTTGTATTCGGCGACCCGGCTCGTCATCGTCACGTCGCAGGGAGCACCGACGTTCCCCGGGCGACCGGTGGGCCCGTGGGCGCTCGTGACGATCAGTGTCTCGTCGACGCTGCCGTGGTAGCACCAGCTGTTGACAAGGATCTTCGGTCGTCCGGTCGCGGCGCGGCTGAGACGGATCGCCCACCGGTTGGCGTCGGTGGCGGTCAGCGAGAAGCTCCACTGGTATGGGCCGAATCGCCGGCTCAGCTCGTCGGCGACCACGGCCGCGTCCTCGGTCGGCATCATCGTCGTGGCCCCGCCAGCGTCGGCGAAGCGGGCGGTAACGGCTGCGACCGTCGCCGGCGGTGAGTGCCCGGCCATGGCGCCGGTGTCGCCCAAGCAGAAGTCGATGAGCTCGTGCCCATCGAGATCGGCGACCCGGTTGCCCGACGCGCTCTCGAAGTACAGCGGGAAGCCACCTGTAGTTTTCGCCATCCACGTCATTGGCACGCCGCCGAACAGGTCGGACGCACGCGCCACCTCGGCTGCGGCGCGGGAGCGCGGGTTGCGCGAGGCGAACCTCGTCCGCTCCTCAGTCATCAGCTTGGCCAGTCGGTCTCGGTCGATCACATTGCTCGCTTCCCGGCCCACAAGGATGGCGTGTGCGCGGACAACGACCGCGCTCCTCAGCCGACTGCGTGGTCAGGTCGCCATTCTCTCCGACGCCGCGTGATTGCTACGGAGTGGTCTCTATCCCATCTTCGGAGCACCGTGCCCGGCGTTGAGTTCGGCCGAGCCGGCGGGGACCGAATACAGCGGAGCGCTGGATCTGCCACCACGGACCCAGCTGTTGCAGCCCTCTGGCACGTCGCAGCTCGTCTACCTCGCGCACGAGCGCCGTCAGTTCCTGTTCGTCGCTTGACGCGAACATCTCGTGCACCGTGCTCACAGCATCTCCGTCAAGGGCTCCTCGATCAAGGGTGGAGCCGGGAACACGGCAAGTCAACCCACAGAGGGCCGCCGCGTCGAACGTCAGCACCGAACGACGGCCTGACGCAGAGGACGGCCGCGACATGTCCGGAGAGCCCGCGTTCTGTGGTCCCGGGTTGGCGGTCTGTCCTCCGGTGTGGGGACATCAACCCGAGGTGGTTGTGCTCTGTCTGGATCGGCCGCGACTCTGGGGTCGCGCCGGCTGCTCATGATCGCCTCGTAGGCTCGAGGGTGGTCTTGTTGTGCGGGTGGGACGGTCTTCGGCTTCTTGCCCGGCAGGTCGAGCGCCAGCGGCCGGCGTGCGCCGGGTGAGACTTCGACTCAATCTGATGATCGATTCACCAGAACTCGAAGCGGCGATCTGGTCGGTCGCGGACGGTCGTGGTTCGGCCGACGACTTGGCGCGCTTGCACGCTGATGAGCGAGCGTCGCTCGTGGTGCTCGACCGCTTGATCATCGACGTCGAGGATGACCTCGCCTCGGCGCGGTCGCTCGTTGGTGACGAGCGCGACCAGGTTGTCGCCGATCTTGCTGAGACGCTCGACAGCCTTCGTGGGGCGGTCGCCCGGCTGCGTCGTCCGATCACCCCCGCGACGCCCGAGCGGCAACCGGCGGAGCCGATCCTCAGCGACGAGGTCGAGCCGGGCGAGGTGGAGCTCCAGGCCTCGTGGACGTCGGGGCAGGTGGTGGTGTGGGCATCTGGTCGAGGCGCGACGCCGGAGTCGCACGACGATCTGTCGACCCGGCTGGAAGCGATCGGCGGACCACCGTTGGGTTGGCTGCTCCATCCGGGCGTCCAGCTCCCTGGCGGCTTGCGAGCCGACGCGCTCGCCATTCCGGTGAAGGATGCACTGGGATGGCTCGTCGCGGTGGGTGGTGGCCACGGCCGGGCCGGCGTCGGCGCGGGGGTGCTGTGGCTCGGCCACGTCGCGCTCGAAGCGGTTCGCCTGGCGGCGTCCGGGTCGATCGTGCCGGCTCTGTGTGTCCCTCAACGCCGTCAGAGCCGATTCGTGAATGCCGAGGTCCGGTGGCGTCCGGCGCTCACGGACAGCCCGGCGATCGCCGCGCTCGCCGCGGCGATGCCGGGGACGGTGGCAGTGATCGACGGCGGCCGTGGCCGGGCGATCACGTCTGCGGTGATCACCGCCGTGGTCGAGGCGATCGCGACCGAGAGCGTCGAGCGCATGGAGCTACCGGCCGCTCCTCCGACCGTGACGTCAGTGAGGGACGTGAGCGACGCGTTGATCGCCGGCATGGGTGGCGCACCGTTCCGAGCCCCCGCCGCGCTCGCCGGAGACGTGTCGAGGGCACTCGAGAACTGGACGCGCACCGTCACGTCCCCGTCGCGTCCGAGGCTTGTCGTGCAGCTCGATGCGCCTGGCCCCGGCGGGGTCTGGCTCCTGTCGGTCCACGCACCATCGGCCAAGGGTCGGACCGTCCCGATTGACGCCGCGCTGCGGACCGAGCGGGGCAGCCGACCGGTGTCCGCCGAGTGGGCGCGACTCGGACGGCTCCTCCCGGCCCTCAACCGATCGGGGGCGCAGCGCCGGGGACAGGTCGCGCTGAGCCAGGACGAAGCGTGGGAGTTCATGACCGTCGACGGTCCCGGCCTCGCCGCTGTCGGCTTCGACGTGCGGGCACCGGCGCTGTCGCGCCGCAGGGCGACTCCGTCGCTCCGACTGTTCGCGGAGACACCGGCCGGCTCGGTGGTGGGAGCGCACCAGCTCAGCAACGTCGCCTGGTCGGTTCTCTTCGACGACGTGGAGCTCACCGCGGCCGAGGTGGCGCAGCTCGCCCGGCAGGCCCGCCCGCTCGTGCAGTCCAGCCGCGGCTGGGTCGAGATCGACCGGGTCGACCTCGAACAGGCCGCAGCTGCGCTCGCCGAGCGCGAACAGACCAACCAGCTGACCGGGGCGGACATCCTGCGCCACAGCATCGGCCTCGACGGGCCAGGGCTCCGAGGTGGCGTCGACGTGCATGGCCACAGCTGGGCCACCGACATCGTCGATCGGGCCGGCGCGGCGTCGACATCGCCGGTGACCCGACCCGACGGGTTCGCCGGAGAGCTCCGCACCTACCAGGCCGAGGCGCTCGCCTGGATCGGGTTCCTCGACGCCGCCGAGCTCGGCGGATGCCTCGCCCTCGACATGGGCCTCGGCAAGACCCCGACCGTGCTCGCCCAGCTCGCCCGCACGACGGCGTCCGGCACGGCCCTGGTGGTCGCTCCTGCTGCGGTCGTCGGCAACTGGGCCGCCGAAGCCGCCCGCTTCGTTCCCCAGCTGCGTGTCGTTGTCCACCACGGGGCCTCGCGGTCGGCCGCAGCGCAGCTCGAAGCCGAGATCGCCGAGGCGGACGTCGTGATCACCACCTATGCCACGGCGGTCCGCGACGTCGAAGCGCTGGCTGCGGTCAGCTGGGGAACGATCGTGCTCGACGAGGCTCAGGCGATCAAGAACCCGTCGAGCGAGACCGCCATTACAGCTGCGACGGATCCCCGCGCGGACCCGCCTCGCGCTCACCGGCACACCGATCGAGAACGGGCTCGGCGATCTGTGGGCCATCTTGGACTTCACCAACCCGGGACTCGTCGGCTCCCGACCGGCGTTCATCGCCCAGCTGTCCGGCGACGGCGAAACCGCCCTGCGAGCGTTGAACGGGATCCTCCTGTTCCGGCGCACCAAGAGCGAACCAGAGGTCGCCGCGGAGCTCCCCGACAAGATCGACGAGCTCGACCACTGCACGATGACCGCCGAGCAGATCGGGCTCTACCAAGCCGTGCTCGACGACCTCGTCAGCGACGTCGCCGACCCGGACTCCATCGGCGAACGGAAGAAGGGCGCGATCCTCGCCGCCATCACCGCGCTCAAGCAGATTTGCAACCACCCGGCCGCCTACCGCGACGACGGGCAGCCGCTCGCCGGCCGATCCGGGAAGCTGGCCCGCCTCGAGGAGATCGTCGACGCGGTCTTCGCCGCCGACGAGCGGATCCTCGTGTTCACCCACTTCGCGGCCTGGGGGCGCCGCCTCGCCGCACATCTCAGCGACGTCACCGACACCTCGATCGCCTCCTACGACGGCAGCCTCACACGAGGCACCCGCGACCGACTCGTCACCGAGTTCCAGGAGGGCCAAGGCGCCGGCGCACTGGTGCTGTCGCTGAAAGCAGGGGGAACCGGACTCAACCTCACGGCCGCCAACCACGTCGTGTTGTACGACCGGTGGTGGAACCCCGCCGTCGAGGACCAAGCCCGCGACCGAGCCTGGCGGATCGGGCAGCACCGAACGGTCATCTCGCACCGGCTCGTCTGCCCCGGCACAGTCGATGAACGCGTCGAGGAAGTCGTGGCCGGCAAGCGCCACATCGCCCAGCTCGTCCTTCCCCGCTCCAGCTCGATCGCCGATCTCAACACCGACCAACTGCGTCTCGCGCTCGGGCTCCGACCCGACGAACTCCTCACCGACGACCAATGAACCAGCCCCAACGCAAGCGGCCCAAACAGCGCCGCACCGCCCAACGGAAACGGCCCACCCCCGTCGACATCTGGCGAACCGCCCAACCCACTGCCCGACGTCGAACCGATCACCGTCCCCGACGACGTCGGCGCGCTCCTCCGATCCCTCGGCGATCCACCGACGATCGCCGGCAGCGTCATCGCCAGCCACTACTTCACCGCCGTCATCGAGCGGGCCGCGGCAGTCGCCGCCGCCCTCGCCCTCAGCGCCCACCTCCTCGCCCAACCGACCGACGATCAAGACCAGCAGTCAGATGAGTGACGAACAGGCGGCCTTCCACGCCACGACAGGCACCCGATCAGCGTGAAGCCATGACCACGTCCAGAGCGAGGAACGTGGCCACGGAATGACGCCGATCTGGCAGTACCGCACGGCGGAGCAGCGACGTTGACATGACGGGGCGGTCTCTACACTGCGCCGATGAGCACCAGCGACCTCGATGAGCACTCCGAACCCGTGGCGATCGCGTCGTTCGCCACGCACGGTGAGGCCGAGGTCGCTCAGGCCAAGTTGCGTGGGTACGGCATCGAGGCCGCCCTTGATGACCAGATCGAAGGCGGCACGGTCGTCGTTGAAGGGGAGCCGGGGGTGATCGTGGAGGTGCGCGCGGCTGACGCCGAGGACGCCCGGCGCATCCTCAGCGAGGACGACGACGCCGACGCTGACAACTCTCAAGTGGAGATCTGACTGCCAGGACCGGGGCACCTGCTTGCGCGCCGGCAACGCACAGTGCTCGGGGACGATTGTGTTTCCTCACGTCTCGATGGCGATCGAGCGGAGGCCGACGAGTGGGCCGCCGTTGAGGCGGCCGAACAGGAAGAACGGCACGGCCACGACGCCATCGCCACGCACGAACGCCTGACGCAACAACCGGAGCGAACCTCGCATGACCAGGTCCAGCGTGGCAAACACCTGCTCGGCGCGTCGATCGCCGCTCTCCCGGGCGGTCGTCAGGACCTGATCGAAGAACTCCGACGCCGGACTCATGTCGACCGTGCGAGTCGACTCAAAGCCGAGCGCATTCCGAAACGCGGTGACCCCGAGCCGCTGATCGACGGCGAAGGCAGCGGTGAAGGGCTCGAACGGCACGTCCGATTCGCTGAGCAAGGTCTGATCGACCACGAGTGTCGCCAACGACAGCGCCAATCGATGGGCGACCCCCGTGGCAAACGCTGCGTCCGGATCGATCGAAGTCGTGCTTGCCATGGATTTTCCTCCGTCGGTGGGTCCGTTGAGCACCATACGCGCCAAGCGATCGCACGAAGTCCGAGCCAGATCCGCGTCCAAGTGCCGATCGACCGACACATCGACCGACCCGCCGACGACGTCGAGTTCGAGTTCCTCGGCTTCGTGAAGAGTCGACTGGACGCAACGGCTCTCGCCACGACCTGGACATGGAGCGGGGTCAGGCGACGCCGATGCCGACACTGAACGGCACGTCGGCTGCCCCCAGCGGGCGGCCGGTCGTCTGGTCATGCACCGGGCTCGGCGGACTAGTCAGTGGATGCGTACATCGCTTCGATTTCGGCGGCGTAGTGGGCGTGCACGCCTCGACGTTTGAGCTTGGAGGTCGGGGTGAGCACGTCGGAGTCGGGTAGCCACTCCTCGCCGATGAGGGTGAACTTCTTGATCTGCTCGACTTGGGCGAACTGCTGGTTGACGTGATCGACTCCGGCTTGAACCTCGACGATCACGTCGGGATCGCGTGCCAATTCGGCCAGCGGCACTCCACCCTTTCGCGTTCGCCTTGGCCCACATCGCAGTGGTGTCCGGGTCGAGGACGAGGAGCGCGGAGACGAACTTGCGGTTGTCACCGATCGCGCATGCCTGACCGATGAGCGGAATCGTCTTGAGCGCCGCTTCGAGGTTCGCCGGTGAGATGTTCTTCCCGCCGGACGTGATGATCAGCTCCTTCTTGCGGTCGATGATCTTCACGAAGCCGTCGTCGTCCATCACACCGATGTCGCCGGAGTGGAGCCAGCCGTCACTCAGCGTGTCTGCCGTCTTGTCGGGCGCCTTGAAGTAGCCCTGGAAGACGTTGTCGCCACGGCAGACGATCTCACCGTCGTCAGCGATCCTGACTTCGCAGCCGGGGATCGCGGGTCCGACCGTGCCGGGCTTGATCCGGTCGGGATGGGCCTCCCAGGTCATCGGCCCGGTGGTCTCGCTCATGCCGTAGATCTCACTCAATGGGACCCCGAGCGCGTTGAACCATTCCAGGATCTGGCGCGGGATCGGCGCCGCACCGGTGATGCCGAGGCGCAGCGAGTCGAGCCCGACCAGGCCCCGCACAGTGGAGAAGGCGACGGCATCGAGGAAGTCCCACGTCTCTTGCTGCTCCGGAGTGATCGTTCCCTGTCGGCGGGCCTCCATGATCGGTAGCGCGGCGGCGACGGCCTCGTCGAACTTCGCCTTCTTGTCCGGATCGGCGGCGAGCGCCGCGTTCACACCGAGGTACACCTTCTCCCACACACGGGGGACGCCGAACATCACTTCCGGGTGGACTTCGCGGGCGTAGGAGGCGATCTGTGCCGGATCGGGGCAGCACGTGATCGTGAACCCGAGGCGCATCCCGTTGTAGTGCGAGGAGATCCGTTCGGCGATGTGGGCCATCGGCAGATACGAAATGAGCCGTAGCCCAACGCCGTGGTGGACACCGAGGGCGAACTCGTAGCAGCGGCTCAGCTGCTCGCACGTATAGACGACGTTGTGCTGGCTGATCATGACGCCCTTCGGCGGCCCCGTCGTGCCGGAGGTGTAGATCAGCGTGGCCAGGTCGTCAGGGTCGGTGGCCTCGCCCAGCGCCTCCACGTCTCCCACACCGACCGCCAGCAAGTCGCCGTATGGCACCACGCCGTCGGGCATCCCGTCAGCCGGCGGGTCGATAACGAAGATCCGACGCAGCCGGGGAAGTTCCGGGCGCACCTTCAAGAATCGCTCGAGGAACCCGATGTCCTCGACGACCGCGATCTCCGCCTCGGCGTGGTCGACGAGATACTGCAGCTCCTCCGGTGATGACGAGTTGTAGATCGACACCGGGGTCGCCCGCAGGAACGTGGCCGCTAGATCGACGACGTGGAACTCGGGCCGATTGCGCATCATCAGCACGATCCGCTGGCCGTGCCCGAGCCCCGTCGCCTGCAACCCCGCCACCACCCGGGCGACTTCGTCGCGCAGCTGACCGTACGTCGTCTCCTCCCACTCGCCGGCGCCCTCGTCGACTTTCCGACGCAGAGCCACCACCGCCGGGTTCATCGCCGCAGTGCGAAGGAAGGCCTTCGGCAGCGTGTCCCCCGCGACCGCAGCGTTGATCGCGTCGACTTCGGCGGGGTAATCGCGAACGTTCATGTCTGGTCTCCCTCCGTGCGCCCCGGCGCGACATTCTCGCACTCCGCCAATCGGTCCCGAGCATGATCCCGTGGAACTGATGTGATCCCGGAACGCGACCACAGCACGGGACTACGGAACGGCGCGCCCGAACGAGAGCGCCGAATCACGGCGGGCGGCTGCTGTGGCCACGACAGTGCGGCGACCCGGGGATGGCTCGAGGCGTCGTCGATGATGCTCGACGCCTGGGCCTACGATGCGAGCACGCACGACGAGGGAGGTCGACGATGCCGAAGTACCTGCTGCAGGTCAACTACACGCTCGACGGAGTGAAGGGCGTCTTGTCCAAGGGTGGCTCGGCCCGAAGAGCCGCCGCCCAGGCGGCCGCGGAGAGCGTAGGCGGGACGCTGGAGTCCGTATATTTCGCGTTTGGGAGCACAGATGTGTTCGCCATCGCTGATCTTCCGGACAACGCCGCGGCCGCCGCTCTGGCCCTCACGGTGAGCGGCTCCGGTGCCGCCACCGTGACCACGGTGGTGCTGCTCACGCCCGAGGAAATCGATACTGCCACGCAGACTGGCGTGCAGTACACGCCGCCCGGTCAATAGCCGACACGCGCATGCGATCGGCGGAAGGATGGCGCTGGTTCACCAGCGGTGGGCTACGTCGACCACGATTCGGGATCCCCCGCCGGGCCCGGCGAGCACGAACACGCGGAACGGTAGGCGGGCCCGCACGCCCAGACCGATTGCGGTCACACCTTCTTGGCTTCCTGCCCACGCCGCCTGCCGGAATGTGGAGAACCCGCGGACGTTCACCAGGTGGCGTCGACCGGCTCGCGGATACGTCGACTGGCCATTGTCGTCATGGGCCGGTACGCGGACGATCACCTCGAGGAACGCCCCGCCGCGCAATGCGATTGGCTCCCCGGATGCAATGTGGGTGACGTGGGCCCGGTAGCGCACGGCGTAGCCGCCGGCGGGACCGTCGATGTCGAAGACGATGCGGTCGAAGCACTCGTGCCGACCCGCTCGGATGTTGACCAGATGCGCGGTCGACATGTCCGCGTCGATCTTGGCCAGTGATCCCCAGACGACGGCGCATGATCCGTCTCCCGCGCCCGCCGCGTGGGGTGCCACGCCGATGGCGGTGGAGATCACCAGGGCTACTGCGCCGAGTCGTGCCAACATTGCCCGTCCCTCCTGCCCGCGGACGCCCACACGGGAGTTGTCGTGGCGTCGCCGGCTGCTGGATTCAACGTGCGCCGGCCGTTCGGGGAAGTCAAGCGCCAACCTGCGCCAGCTTGGTGTCAGTCGGATGGCGGCGACGACGGGGTTGAATTCGTTCCGCTTCGGCGCGAGACGCTCAGTGTCGGGCCTCACGAGGTGACGTGGTGGTGCGATCTGGGCCACGGGGGAGGTCGGTCGATCACGGTGACGCCGGTTGGCACAGTGAGTACTACCTGGCGCGAGTTCTGGCGGTGCGCGGCGACGCTGATCCGGTTGGCGCAGCGGGTGGAACAGAAGCGTCGAGTGCCGTTGCGGCTGAGGTCGACGTAGACACGGTCGCAGGGTTGGGCGGTGCAGACGCCGAGCCGGTCGGCATGGCCGGTGCCGATGACGATGGCCAGGCCCATCGCGCAGCCGGCCGCCCAGCCGGCGATCACGCCGGCGTCGGCGGTATGGAAGTGGAGGTGCCACGGCTCGGTGTCGTGCCGGATGAGATGTGGTGCGGCGCCGGAGCGACGCAACAAGGCGTTGACGGCCGCGGCGGCGGCGTCCACGTCGCCCATGCCACAGGAGACGAAGACCTCGCGGAGCTCGTCAGCCCAGGACACGGACGCGTCGAGGTCGGCGGCGGTCGGCCGGTGGTCGGCGAGGGCGGGGACGGCGGCGAGTCGTCGGCGCCGCTCGGCGGCGCTGCGCGGGGCCTCCAGCGGGTGGAGCCCGTCGATGCCGCCGGTCAACTGGTTGACGAGGGCGACGGCGGTCGCCACGACTCGATCTCGGTAAGACTCGAATTCCAATTGACTCCTTACGAACCATTCGCTACGGTCATGGTCGTCACTCGATACGAACCTTACAACCAGCAAGGAGGGTTGCGGATGGACTGGGCGGCGTGGATGGCGAGTTGGGACCACCAGCAGGAGGGCTACCTGGCCAACCGGGAGGAGCGCTTCGAGGTGATCGCCGACGTCGTCGAGAACACCGTCGGCCCTGCGCCCACGGTGCTCGACCTGTGTTGCGGGCCGGGTTCGCTCGGCCAGCGCATCCTGCGCCGCCTGCCCGACGCCAAGATCGTCGCCGTCGACGCCGACCCGGTGCTCCAACTGCTCGGGCACCGCAGCCACGGTGACGAACGCACCACCTGGATCGAGCTCGACCTCACCGACCCCGTCTGGGAGGAGGTCGTCGGCGCCCACGGGCCGTTCGACGCGGTGGCCTCCACCACCGCTCTGCACTGGCTGGCCGCGCCGACCCTCGTCGCCGTCTACGCCGCCGTGGGCCGCCTACTTCGCGCCGGCGGCGTCTTCGTCGACGGCGATCACCTCGCCGAGCCCGCCACCCACCCCGAGCTGCGCCGCCTCCAGACCGCGCTGCGCCGAACCGCCCAGGACGGCCGCCCGGACTACCAGGCGTGGTGGGCGCAGCTCGAAGCCGCCGCGTCCGGGGATGAAGAGCTCGCCACCGCCTTCGCCCGTCGGGCCAGCGCCGGCACCGGCCACCCCGACACCAGCGCGGCGCCTGGCCTCGCCCTCCACGTCGAGGCGCTGCGCCACGCCGGGTTCGCCGAGGTCAGCACCGTGTGGCAGCACGGCGACGACCGCATCCTCGTCGGCCTGCGCTGACGACGAGCCCTCCGTCCCGTCGATGGACGTCCGCGGCGCGCTCAGATCGCACTGACCAAGAGTCACGGCGCGTCGCAACCGGAACGAGCAACGGAACCTTCGGCGCGAACCGTCGGCTACCGGTATCGGCATCGCATCGTCGAGTTGTCCGGCATTGGACCCGCCGGCCCTAGAGCGCGCCGAGTTCTGACCAGCGCGACCTGTCTGGACGCGGCCGCGATTGGCGACGACTGATCCGCCCTCGACACCAGCTTCGAACACGGGCCCGATGTCGGAGCTGGTCGCCCTCCCCGGCACGGCAGAACAACGGAGGAATGCGATGAAGTGGATATCGGCGATGGTCGGCGTGAGCCTGCTGGTGGCTGGCCTCGGGACGGTGTCCGAGCCCGGGACGGTCGCGTCGGCGCCCGGCGATGGGGTGTTCCGACCCTACGGAACGGCGGGCGGGCTGAAGGACGAGTTCGAGCAACTCGCCGCCGAGCATCCGGGCATCACCAAGCTGGTCACGATCGGCCAGACGGTGCGGGGCGAGGACATCGTCGCCCTCAAGGTGTCCCGGGACGCCCGCCGCCTCCGTGATGGCCGCCGGCCGGCGACGCTCTACCTCGGCGGCCAGCACGGCCGGGAGTGGATCCCGCCGGAGATGGTGCGGCGCCTCGCCCACCACGTCGTCGACGGCTACCGCACCGATCCGGCGCTCACCGAGTTGGTCGACACGACCGAGCTGTGGTTGGTCCCGGTCGCCAACCCCGACGGCTACGACTTCACGTTCACGCCCGGCAACCGGCTGTGGCGCAAGAACCTCCGCGACAACGACGGCGACGGCCGGATCACCGCCAACGACGGCGTCGACCTCAACCGGAACTACCCGACCAAGTGGGGCTACGACGACGAGGGCTCGTCGCCCGAGGAAGGCAGTGACGCCTACCGGGGGTCCGCTCCCGCCTCGGAGCCCGAGACCCGGGCGGTCGACCGGCTGATGGCGCGGGTCGGCTTCGAGTTCCTCGTCAACTACCACGCCGCCTCCGAGGACGTGCTGTACGGCACCACCTGGCAGGTGGCCACCCCGACGCCCGACGACGCCCTGTACGAGACGCTCGTGGGCGACGCCGCGTCGCCCGCGGTGCCCGGCTACGACCAGGGTCTGCGGCCGACCTCTACATCGCCAACGGCGTCACCGACGAGCACGCCCACCTGGCCTACGGCACGCTCGGGTTCACCGTGGAGATGAGCACCTGCCAGACCGCCGCCGCGGCCGACCCAGACGACGCGTGGGATCCCGCCGGGTGCGCCAACATCCTCGAGTTCCCCGACGACGAGGCGCTCATCGAGGCCGAGTTCCGCAAGAACCTGCCGTTCGCGCTCTCCGTCGCCGGTTCGGCAGCCGACCCGGCCGACCCGGTGACCTGGGCGGCAGGCGCCCGAGTTCGTCGTCGACAGCTTCGACGTGTCCTACGGCGACCCTCAGACCGTCGCCGTCGTCGCCCGACGCGACCAGCACAACCAGCGGCTCGAGTACCGGGTGAACGGCGGTCGGACCCGGCGCGACCATGTCCGTGAGTGGAAGGGCGGCGAGCGCTACGGCAACGAGCGCGACCGCTACTACGCCGAGCTCCGGGGGAAGGTGACGGGGACCCGGCCGGGCGACTCGGTCGAGGTGTGGTTCACCGCCCGCCGCGACGGTCGCCACGTCGAGAGCGAGCACTTCACGTACACCGTGGCCTCCGACACCGGGGCCGACGCCCTGATCCTGGCCAGCGAGGACTACACCGGCGTCAACCCCACGTACCCCGCCGGCACGGCCGGGCCGAAGTACGCCGACGAGTACGCCGCCGCCCTCGACGCCAACGGCATCAGCCACGCCACCTGGGACGTCGACGCCCAGGGTGTCCCGCATCCCCTCGGCGTGCTGAGCCACTTCGACGCCGTGGTGTGGGAGACGGGCGACGACCGTCTGGTACAGGATCCGGAGGACGTCCTCACCGACACGTTCCTGTTCGGCCCCGTCCCCGACATCGCCGTCGCCGAGCGCCAGCAGTTCCTGACGATCGCGCTGCGTGACTACCTCAACGAGGGCGGCAAGCTCGTCCAGGCCGGGGAGAGCACGCAATACTTCGGCCTGCTCGGCCGGTCGCTCGGCGGCATCTTCTACGGGCTCGCCGGAGCGCCGGACCAGGACTGCGTCATCACCCGCGACTTCCTGGCCGACTGCCTGCTGCTGTCGGACGACTTCGCCCAGTACTACCTCGGTGCGACGCACCGCGCCGTCTTCGTCCGGCCGGCCGGCATCGACGGCCAAGGCACCTTGGACGGCGTGTCGGCGGAGTTCGGTGGGCCGGCGGTTGCCGCCAATCCGCTCAACGAGGCCGGGGCGTTCTCCCTGACCAGCGACGTGCTCCCGGCCGAGGACTTCCCGCTGTTCGCCGGGGAGGCGACCAGCACGTACCGCGGGGCGGCCACCGTCAACCCGTTCGGCCCGGTGGAAGGGTCCCGCTACGCGGGCGCCCTCAAGGCGCCGGTGTCGTACCAGCGGATCGGCCGCACGGTCGACCTCACCGGCGTCCCGGCCACGGGGGCGCCGACCCTGCGGATGAAGCTGTCGTACAGCACGTTGCAGACGTTCCACCACGTGATCGTGGAGGCGGCGCCGTCGGGCACCGACGAGTGGACGACGCTGCGCGACCTCAATGGGCGCACGACGTCGGGCCCACCAACGACGTGCGCCGAAGGCTTCCTCCTGCCGTTCCACCCGTTCCTCAGCCACTACCTGACGCCGGGCAGGCCCTGCCGGCCGACCGGCACCACCGGGTCGTGGAACGCGTTCACCGGCGAGTCCGGCGGGTGGATCGACGCCGCCTTCGACCTGTCGCCCTACGCCGGCCGGCCGGTCGACGTGAAGGTCAGCTACATCACCGACGCCGTCGACCTCGGGGTCGGCGGAGGGATCGGCGTGTTCGTCGACGACACCCGGCTGACCGTCAATGGCGCCGTCGTCGAGGCCGACGGGTTCGAGGCCGACGGCGGTGCCTGGGCCGTCGAGGGCCCTCCCGCCGGCAGCCCGCCAGGCATCCACGGCAACTTCGCCATCGCCGGGGAGCTGATCCCCGTCGCCGCCTCGGTCGCTACGAGCGACACGGCACTGCTCGGGTTCGGCATCGAGTCCCTCGCGACCCCCGCCGAACGGGCGGACGTGCTGGGCCGCGTTCTCAAGCCCCTGCTCCGTCACTGATCAATCGGTCAACAGAGGAGAACACCATGAACAGGCTCACCGGCAAGACGGCGGTCATCACCGGCGGCACCTCGGGCATCGGGCTCGCCACGGCGCAGCTCTTCGCCGCCGAGGGGGCGAGGGTCGGGATCATCGGACGCGACTCGACCGTCGTCGCATCGACGGCCGCCGCACTCGGCGGCGCCGGAGAGGTGGGCGACGTCACCGACGTCACCGCGACGCGAGCAGCGCTGGCGCGGCTCGCAGCCGCGCTCGGGCCAATTGATGTGCTGTTCGTGAACGCCGGCATCGCCGCGCCGTCAGCGCTCACCGACGTTGACGAGGCCGCCTTCGATCGTCAAATCGACGTCAACGTCAAGGGCGCCTACTTCACCATTCAGAGCGCCCTGCGTCACCTCACAGACGGCGCCAGCATCGTCATCAACGGATCGATCAACGCGCTCATCGGCATGGCAGGAATGAGCATCTACTCCGCGTCCAAGGCAGCCGTGCGATCGTTCGCCAGGACGCTGTCGGCCGAGCTGTTGGAGCGCCGCATCAGGGTGAACGTCGTCAGCCCCGGCCCGATCGACACCCCCCTCTTCGAGAAGCTCGGCCTCCCTGCCGAGCAGGTCCACACCATGGCAGCAGGCATCGTGAGCCAGATCCCACTCGCCCGGTTCGGCAACGCCGACGAAGTGGCCAAGGCCGTCCTGTTCCTCGCCAGCGACGACTCCACCTTCATCCTCGGCGAGGAGATCATCATCGACGGCGGCATGGCGACGCTGTGAGTGAGAGCGTCCGCCAATAGGCGGCCGCGCGTTGTCGATTGAGCCTTCACGTGGGCAACGAGCTCTGGAAGCGGACGCCTGCTGCGATCTGGGCGCGATCGTTCTCATTGCGGTTTCTGGGCGCAGATGTTCTCTCAGCGGTCGCGAACGAATCGCGCCCAGAACGCCTGCTGAGACGACTCGCGGTGGCGACTCACCGGGTCGTTGTCGACTCCCGCTCTGACCGCGACGCCGCGGCGGCCACACCGGAGGCGGCTGGCGATCAGGCGCGCTCGGCCAGGTAGGCGTCGCACAGCTCGATCAGCCGGCCGCGCCCGAAGCTCGGCTCGTGGCCGGCGTGGACGACGTTGACCGGAAGGTCGCGCAGCCGGCGCATCGTGGCGCAGTACGCGTCGACGTCGGAGCCGTCGAGCTCGTCGAGCAGCGGGCCGTCGTACAACGCGTCGCCGGAGAACAGCACACCACTCGACGCGTCCCACAGCCCGATGCTGCCGGGGGAGTGGCCCGGCAGGTGGAGCACCTCGAAGGCCCGATCGCCCAGGTCGACGACATCGCCGTCGGCCAGCAGGCGCGTCGGCGGCGCGGCAGCCCGGCCCATCGTGGCGGCGACGAGCCCACCCGCCGGGACGGCATCGACGAGGAACTCCGGGATGTCGTAGCCGGCGTCGCGGTACGGCCCGAGCACGGTTTCGGGGTACACCGTCGTGTCCAGCCTCACCTTCCCGGTCGTGGACAGGTCGCCCGCTTCGGCGGCGTGGATGGCCCGCTCGGCGAACTCGTACATGCCGCCGATGTGGTCGCCGTGGGCATGGGTGGCGACAGCCAGGAGGCCCTCGGCGAGCTCGCGCTCGACGAGGTGGCGCAACGGCCGGAGGCCGAGCGACGTGTCGACGACGAGGTCGGTCGCCCGCCCGCGCACGTGCCACACGTTGCAGCGCAGCAGCGGGTGCACGTGTGGCTCGGTGACGAGCGTGATGTCGTCGCCGACACGCTCGATGGCGAACCATGGATCGGCGACCGGCAGCTCGAGCACCGTCGGAGCCTACGGGTGAGGAGGCCCATGCGCCGGGGCGATGAGTTGCTCGAAAGTGCAGCGGGCGTCGGCTTGCATGCCGGGTCGCACCGTGACCGTCCCGACCGTGGCACCCTGGAACCGCTCCGTTCGCGGCGACCTCACCACTTGCTTCGCGCTGCCTCGGAGGTATGCGACCGCCACGAGTAGGGCATATAGAGTTGTTCCCGTCGCTCCAGCCCTCGGCGACGCTTCTCGAAGGGATGCGTCCCGAAGGTGGTGGGCTGTGCCAGCGAGCACGTCGGTTCAACCAAACCAAGCAAATCCAGCGAAGGGCGTCACGTCACGGGTGCCCGAGCACCGCGGGCAGGTCCGTTCCGACCGGTCCGACACAGACGTGCGACCGCAGGTGCAGGGACCAGCATCCTCGGTCGCGTCGATCTGGCGTTCCGTGATGCCCACACTCGCTGAGGTGCGTCGGGCGCGGCATCGCCTGCACGCCAAGGCGCTGCTGATCGTGGGCATGCTCACGACGAGCTACTGGTGCCTGGTGCTCTCAGGCCTGTCGGTGCCGTTCCGCGTCGGCGCCGCCGGGGTGCTCGTCTTCGCCCTGGTCGCCGTCGGTACGTGCATCATGCACGACGCCAACCACGACTCCTTCTCGAGCCATCGATGGCTGAACCGCATCCTGGCGTATACATCCGACGCGCTTGGCGCGAGCTCATGGCTGTGGCGGTTCCAGCACAACACACTGCACCACGGCAACACCAACGTCGTCGGGTTCGACGCCGACATCGCCCTTTCGCCGCTCGCCCGGCTCGCCCCGTCCCAGCCATGGCACCGCTGGTACCGGGCCCAGCATTGCTACATCTGGCCGCTGTACGGCTTCCTAGCCCTCAAGAACCTGCTGGTCAGCGACACGGTGACGCTCCTCACCGGCCGTATGGACCAGCAGAGGATCCGCCAACCGGTGCGGCCCATCATCGTCGCCCAGATCATCGCCGGCAAGTTCGCCCACCTCGCCTGGGCGGTGGCGGTGCCGTTGATGTTCAACCCGTGGTGGGCCGTGCTCGCGTTTTATCTGGGGTGCTCGTGGTTGGTCGGCTTCCTGCTCGCCATCACTTTTCAGCTCGCCCACTGCGTCGACGTCACCACCATGCACGAGTCGAATGCGCCACGGCGAGGCGACGACTACGCCGCTCACCAGCTCCGCACCACGGCCGACATCGCCGCCCCGATGCCCGTCGTCGGACATCTCTTTCGATTTCTGGTCGGTGGACTCGATCATCAGATCGAGCACCACCTCGCCCCCCGGCTGCCCCACACCATCTATCCCCGACTGGCCAAACGATTCAGGCAGGCCTGCGACGAGAACGAGGTCGCCTACCTTCTGCACCCAGGCATATGGTCAGCGCTGCGCTCCCACAGCCGCTGGCTGCGCGCGATGAGCACCCCCACGCACGGCGCGGCGCGGTTGTGCCAGGCCGTGGCAACATCCGAGTGATCGAACTCGGTTCCACGACATCACCAACCAGCGGAGCATCCGGTGGATCGGCGTACAGCGACGCCGGGCGAGCGGAGGTCGTGCGGTCGGTCGCGGTGCTATCGTGCGAGTTGATCGAGGTCGGCTCGATTGTTGCCGTGGATCGTGGCGACGGCTTCGATTCCGATTGATCCAGAAGGGCCGGCACATGCGAGATGCGTCGCTCATCTTCGTAGGGGAACGAGATGTCGAGCTCCGTTGAACACTTCGCTGTCGAGTTCGTCGACGATGGTCGTGGGGGCACGATCCGAGTTGTCGGCGAGCTGGACATGGCGGCGGCGGGATTGTTGAGCGCCGAAGTGGATCGGGCGATCGAGAGCTCTGCCGGCGATGTGACCGTGAACCTGGCCGCCGTCACGTTCATGGACTCGACCGGATTGAGCGCGCTGTTGCGTGCCCATGCCGCGCTCGTCGCGCTCGGTCGCCGCCTTGTCGTGGACGCTCCCGCACCGGCGGCGACACGTATCTTCGAGCTGACCGGTCTGCAGGACACGTTTCAGCTCGCGACCGAGCCACGCTGACCGGCGTACACCGGGTCCATCAGCAGAGGATTTCGGTCCACACCTGTTTGCCGGCGTGCGTGGGGATCCATCCCCACCCGTCGGAGACGGCGTCGACGAGACGCAACCCCCAGCCACCGTTGGCGTCGGCCGCTTGCCGGGCGTGTGGCGGCGATCGATCGAGATCGTGGACTTCGATGCGCAGCCGGCCCTCGTCGAAGGACACGACGATCGTAGGTGCCGAGCGGGTGTGCACGATGGTGTTCGTCGTCAGCTCGGACACGACGAGTTGCGCGTCGCTGGCGACACTGTCGGGGCAGGGGATCGTGGCCAGCCACTCTCGGAGCGCCCGGCGAGCCATCCGAGGGGCCGTCGCCGACCGCCCGGGCTGGAATCTCATCGAGACGAGTTCGCGACTTCGGGCACGGTGGTCACGTACCCCGGGAGGTGATCCGGGAGTCCTCGGGTGCAACGGTTGGCGGCCAGTGGGCCACGCTTGTTGTCACAGTCGCCCGGCATCTGGTGTCCCGGACTGCCAATTGGGGCATACTGGTTGTCCCGGGCATGCGTTTGACCTGGTCCCTGCTGAGCGCCTTCCCCGACGTTCGGAGGTGACCATGCCGAGCACTCATCATTCAGCTCGAACCGTCCAGTCGCGCATCTCGGGTCATGCCTGATCACCGGCTGTTGCGTCTCCTTGCCCGTTTGTCGGCTGATGACGGTCGACCGATCGGAACCACCCGCCTGTGTGTGACGTGTGCGGCGGTCACGGAGATGACCGGAGCCGGCATCATGTTGCTGGTCGATGGCGGGCCTCGTGGCTCGATCTGCACGACCGACGCGGTGAGCGCACTGATCGAGGAGCTGCAGTTCACGCTCGGGGAGGGGCCGTGTGTGGATGCCCACCGCGAGCAACGCCCGGTGGTCGAACCCGACCTCGCCGACCCCGACGTCAGCCGATGGGCGTCGTTCTCCCCGCCGGTGCTGGCGTCAGGGGTGCGAGCGGTGTTCGGATTTCCGGCTTCGGTCGGTGACGTGCGAGTGGGCGCTCTGAACCTGTACCGCGACCGTCCGGGCCCCCTCACCGAAGACCAGCACGCCGACGCAGCGTTGATCGCCGGCCTCGCCGCCCGGGCGATCATCGAGATGCAAGCCGAGGCCGAGCCCGGCGTCCTGGGCGCCGAACTGGAGGTCGGCACGAACTTTCAGTTCGTCGTTCACCAAGCCGCCGGAATGGTCGCCGTGCAACTCGGTGTCGACGTTGCCGAGGCCACGCTGCGCCTGCGCGCCCACGCCTTCGGCACCGGTCGCCTCGTCGCCGACGTGGCCCGAGACGTCGTCGCCCGACGGCTTCGGTTCGATCCGTCCGACGGCGAGCCCGTCAGCTCGTAACGGCACGCTTCACGCCACGGCCCGTCCCGTGGTTAGATCGGCAGTGTCGGCGCCACCACCGTCCACGGAGCGGCCCGCGAAGGGAGGTCGAGCATGACACGAGAGACGGTTTTGGCCCGCACGATGGTCGAGCTCGCCGACAACCTCGTCGACGACTTCGACGTCATCGAACTGCTCACCACGCTGACGGACCGCTGCGTCGACGTGCTCGACATCGATGCCGCCGGCATCATGCTCGCGGCAGCCGACGGTGAACTTCTCCTGATGGCCTCCTCGAGCGAGGCGATGCGGATCGTCGAGCTGTTCGAACTGCAATCGCGGCAAGGTCCCTGCCAGGACTGTTTCCGCACCGGCCGGCCGGTCGTCAACCGGGATCTCACCGCTGACGACGCCCGTTGGCCCGGCTTCGCCGCGGTCGCGGTCAGCGAAGGATTCCGCGCCGCCGACGCGATCCCGATGCGACTGCGTACCAACATCATCGGGGCGCTGAACCTGTTCCGCTCCACCCCGGGCTCGCTCAACGACGACGACGTCGTCGCCGCCCAAGCGCTCGCCGACATCGCCACCATCGCCATCGTCCAACATCGCACCGCGGTCGACGCCCAGGTTCTCAACGAACAGCTCAGCGAAGCGCTGACCAGCCGGATCGTCATCGAGCAGGCCAAAGGGATGATCGGCGAACGACGCCAACTGGCCATGGACGAAGCCTTCGTCGTGCTCCGCCACCACGCCCGCCGCAACAACTTGCGCCTCGCCGACGTCGCCCGCAGCATCATCGACGGCACCATCGACCCCAGCACCCTCGACCCTCCACCCCCCTGATCATCGCTGCACCAGGCCGAAACTGCCGCGGCCGAGCGGGCGGGGCGGGGGCTACATCGGACGGACCCGACCGAACTGGGCGGGAATCGTGTCACACGGGGGGCTTCGCCCCCCGTGAACCCCCCAAAGCGAGACGTCGCGATCACCGGTTGAGCCCAAGCTCGAACGCTTCGACGATCTCCGCCCAGATCGACGTCGGGAGAGTGCAGTGGCGTCACGAGCTGCGGACCACGGCGAACCCGCCAGCGGGGACCTTGACGACGACGTCATCGGCCGGCGCGGACGTGCGCTTCACCAGGCGGCCCGTCTCGTCGTACGTCTCCACCTGTGCGGTCGTCCCCACGGGCAAGCTGATCACGACCCGCTCGGTGTGGCGGGCAAAGCTGCGGAGCAGGGCGGTGGCGTTCGAGTCGTTGGTGAGCACGACGTGTTCGACCTCGGGTTGGACGAGCAGCGCATCGACGAGGCTGTTCCGTCGGCTGCCCCGGACGACCACCGACGACACGTCCTTGACGGTCTTCGGGAGCGTCTCGACCGCCAAGAGGCCGGGGGCCGGCGAGTCGCCCTGCGGCCCCACACTCGAGTGGTCGACGACGCCCACCATCCGACGCGGCGTGGTCCACGTCGTCTCGCCCGCCGATGGGTCGAGCAGCACGACTGGCATCAGCAGGTTCCGTCCGGACGCGACGTCACCGACGGAGATCGTCAGCGTGCCACCAGGCGGAAGCTGGACGCCCGCACCACCGCTCCACAGGCTCTCCCCGGTCCAGGCGCTGGCGGGCTGGTAGCGGGCGGCACCTGACTCGAGTTGTCCCGCCTCCGCTTCCACCAGCGTCCATGTCCGACGATCTTCGACGTCGGCGACCTGAGCGAGAGCGGCGATGTCGTGGTTCCCGTCGAGGATGAGCATCGCGAGCAGCCCGTGGATGGTCGATTCGGCACCGGAGTTGCGGTTCACCCGCCCGTCACCCTCGATGCCGTCGTACGTGCGGCCGGTTGCGGGGTCATACATCGCCACGCCGGCCGGGTTGTTGCCGAAGAACCACGCCGCGGCGATGCCGGCGACCTGGCGGAGGCCGGGTCGGTTGCCGGCTTCGGCCGCCGACAGCAGCGACTCGACACGGGAGTGGGCGCCGTAGGCGATCTGGACGCGGTCGGTCGGCGAGGGTAGCCATCCGTTCTCAGGGCCAGCGGTGACGAGCAGGTGCGTGGTGAAGGTGGCGGCATCCGACAGGGCGGCGCGGCGCATGGCTCGGTCTCCGGTGACCTCGTACGCCTGGGCCAAGCCGGCGGGCGCCAGGCCGCCCCACGCGTGCCAGACCGCTTGGGACAATCCCCACGGGAGCACAGCGCCGAACGGCCAGTCGAGCGCGTTGCCGGAGCGCATGGCGGCCACTCCCTCACCGAGCTGCTGAAGCACGCGCTGCGCCCGAGGGTCGGCGGTTGCCGCCACGTAGGAGGCCAGTCCGAGGAGCGCTTCGCCCGTGGCGTCGGCGCCGTCCACAATGAGCCAGGCGGGGACGGCGACACCGTCGATGTCGAGCCACTGGCCGTAGCGAACGAGGACCTGACGCTCGACCGCGCCGAGCGCGAGATCGAGGCGGTCACGGAGGAAGCCGGCGAACGCCGGGTCGCTGCTGGACGAATGCCGGATATGCCTCACCGAGGGCCCAGATCGTCCGCGCCAGCCAGTACGACGGGCCGCTGTCGGACGGGTCCGGCAGCTCGACCGGCTCGGCGCTCGGGTTCAGCGTGCCGTCGGGCTGCATCCACAAGACCACGTTGCCCGCGTTGGGCCCTTCGACGGTCTGGAGGTAGGTCAACCCGCGCAGCAACTGGTAAGCCGCCTGCCGGCTCGACTCTGCTCCGGTCTGCTGCCAGTGACGCACGTAGACCACGGCCGCCCGCGAGATGTCATCGGCGTTGAAGGCGCCTTGCCCCCAGGTGTCCGTGGCCGGGTCGTAGACGCCGCCACCAATCCGGCGATAGGTTCCGTCGGCCTGCCGGTCGGCGTAGGTCCACAGCACGCCGATCTCGGGCTCCTCGCCCAGCAGGTAGGTCGTGTGACCCTCCTGGGGTGGAGGCGAGACCTCCGCGCCCAGCCAGTCGAGGTGGGCGAGGTTGGTCAACGGGGCGGTCTGGGCTCGACCCGCAGTCACACCCGCAGCCGGGGTTACGAGCCCTGACGATGCGGTCAAGGCGGCGATGGCGCCGACGGCGAATCGGGTCAGGCGGTGAGGTGATGACGTGCGGATCATCGGATCCCCTCTCTCCAGCGGATCAGTGTTCGGATCGGGCAAGTTGCAATGTGCGGCCAGTCCGGGTCGCCTCGGTCGCAGCGGCCGCCACGGCAACGGCCGCGGTGGCGGCGTCGATGTCGACGCGTGGTGTTCTGGCCTGGTCGATGGCGGCGAAGAAGTCGGTGAGAAGCTCCCGGATGCAGGTCGCGTAGACGGTTTGCTTGGCGTTGGTGTCGTGGCCGAGTCGTACCCTCACGTGGTGGGTTGCCAACCGAGCTGCGGCGGTTCCGAGTTCCGGAGCCGCCGCCGCGGTGACCTCGACCTCTCGCTCGCCCACGTCCAGGTCACCGATGTCCGTGGCGGCGCTGCGCAGCGCTTCAGCGCCGGCGCGGTCAGTCCACGCTTCGAGCTGCATTTCGAGGGGGATCCATCCGGCGAGCCGGCACTCGCCGTTGCCGAGGTCGAGGCGCAGCGATTGCCGTTCGCCTCGTCGCGGGTGGGTGAACGAGTGGTACCAGCTGGCCGTCGCGCCGTCGTGGTAGCGCGCGGTCGCGCACACGGTGTCCGTCCGGCCGTCGGCGCGGGTGCCGGCCAGCGCTTGGATCGCGTCGACGGACGATCCGAGGAGGTTGGCGGCGAGGTCGAAGAAGTGGACGCCGTGCTCGATGAAGATGCCGCCCGAGCGATCGGGATCCCAGAACCAGTGGTCAGCGGGGAGGTCCTCGTCGGCGGCATCGTTCTCGAACGCGAAGCGCCGGATCGGGCCGAGCACGCGTCGGCCGGCGACCTCGGTTGCGAGCAGTCGGTCGAGCACCGTGACGAGGGGCGCGAAGCGCAGCAGGTGATCGACGGCGACGATCCCCCCAGTCGCAGAAGCCGCCTCGGCGACGCGGCCGCAGCCGTCGACGTCGATCGCGAGCGGCTTCTCGACGAGCACGTGCCGCCGCGCTTGGAGGGCTTGAACGGCGAGGCTGGCGTGCGTCCACGGGGGTGTGGCGATGACGACGATGTCGATGTCGCGATCGGTGAGGAGCCCGTCGAGGTCCGTTTCGATCGCCGCCGAGGGGTGGGCGGCGGCGACGCCAACGGCGAGGTCCTTCTGCCGTGTCGGCGACGGCGGCCAGTTCGGCGGTCGGGAGGTCGGCGATGGCATCGGCGAGAAACGTGCCGAACGACCCGCACCCGAGGAGTCCGAGCCGGTGCGAGGCACCGTCACGAGGGCTCACGGCCGCGTCCGCTCGAGGAGCGCGGCCCCGATGCTGCTGTCGGCCATGCCGTAGAACACGAAGTCGCGACCATCGATCGTCGCGATGGCGGTCGGGAAGACGACGTTGGGTACCGTGCCGACTCGTTCGTCGAGGGTCGCCGGCTCGAGCAGCGGGTCCGCCGTGCGGGCGATGATGCGGGATGGATCGTCCGGGTCGAGCAACATCGCCCCGGCGCGGTACACGAGCACGCCCTGCTGGGACGGATCGAAGCCGGGCACCACGTCGCCTTCGACTCCGTGGTGGATGAGGAGCCAGCCTTCCGGGACGCGCATCGGTGGCGGACCGGCCCCGATCTTGGCGCTCTCATAGGGGTGTTCGGGCAGGGCGACGCAGCGGTGGCCGTGGACGAGCGCGAGCGCTCGGATGTCGCGTTCGACGGGTTCGGCCGGAACGTATGAGATCCAGATGCCGGGCCGGTCGTCGGTCAGGCCGGCGGGCAGCCGGGTCGCGGCCGGCTCGAGTCCTGACATGGTCTGGTCCCACATCGGGCGGTGCAACATGGCGTAACTCGGTACGCCGCCGGGGCCGGGGATCGGCTCCGGGAAGATCACGGCATCTTTGTTGGGGTACAGGTTGAGGTCGACGTCCAGGCCGGGCTGGTAGGCGAACAGCACGGGGCCGAGCCGCTCCCACGTGCCGAGATCGCGGGAAACCGCCAGCGCGATGCGTGGACCGAGGGGGCCGAACGCGACATACGTCATCAGGTGGGCGTCGAGCCGCTCGACGAAGGTCACTCGTGGATCTTCGACCCCACCATGGTTGGCGCCGCGTTCCCACCCTTCGTCGGGCGCCAACACGACACCACGGCGCTGAACCCGGGTCGGGACGCCGTCGTCGATGACGACCTCGGCCAGGCCGATCCGGGACACGTTCCCGGCGGCGACCAGCCGGGGCAGCAGATGGAGCCGGCCGTCAGGCGTGCGGCCGGTCGCTGGATTGAGGACCCCCTCGGCCTCCCACGGCTCGCCGGGCTCGGGAGACATCACGGTGCCGACGCGCGTCAGGCGGTACGGGATGTCGCCGTCGTCAGGCACGCGTCAACCCTTGACGCCGGAGCCGATGTCGCTCGTCGTGAAGTGGCGCTGGAACACGACGAACAGCACGATCACCGGTGCCGCCAGCACACAGGCCCCGGCGAGGATGGCGCCGAACGGGTTGGTCGCCCGGGATGCGAGGTTGGAGATGTAATTGGCGAGCGAGACGGCCAGCGGCTGCATCTCGGCCTCCTTGGTGACGAGGAAAGGCCACAGGAACTCGTTCCATGGGCCGATGAACGTGACCAGGGTGACCGTGAGGATCACCGGGAGCGCCAGTGGAACGGCGATGCGCCGCAGGATGGCGAACTCGCCGGCGCCGTCGATGCGAGCCGCCTCGAACAGCTCGACGGGCAACTGGAGGAAGAACTGGCGGAAGATGAACACCGCGGTCGCGCCGATGGCGTACGGCAGGATCATCCCCAGGTAGGTGTCGCCGAGGCCGTAGTCCCGGACCAGCAACACGTAGAGCGGGATCATCAAGAGCTGGAACGGGATCGTCTGCACCAGCAGCACGGCCGCGAAGGCGGCGCCGCGGCCTCGGTAGTGGAGTACGGCGAGCGAGTAGCCGGCCAGCAGCCCGAAGAACAGGGTGCTGAAGACGACAGCGGCGGTGAAGATCCCCGAGTTGACCAGCGATTGGAGCAGGTCGATGCTCCCGTTGATGTCGCTGTAGTTGTTGGTGGTGAGGTTGCCCGGGCCCGGGAATGCACCGGCCACGCTGGTGTCGGGCTCCTCCTGCAGCGACCCGATGAGCATGTAGTAGAACGGGAAGAGGAACACGAACGCACCGAGCGTGAGCGCGACCAGCCGCACCATCGAACGTTGGTGGCGAGGCTGTCGCGGCGACGGTTCTGCTGTGGGCTCCTGGTCCACCACCACGTGGTCGGCGGTGTCTGTCACTACGTCCCCCTCTCACTCAGCCATTTGGCCAGCAGGCTGACGATCCCGACGAAGATCACCAGAATCACGCCGATCGCTGCCGCATAGCCGGCGTCGCCCTGTTCGATGCCTCGTTGGTAGAGGATGAACACGGGTGTCGCGGAGGCACCGTTGGGCCCTCCGCCATTGGTCAGCAGGTAGGGCTCGGTGAACAGGTTGGATCCGGTGATGACGGCCAGGACGACGATCAGGGTGGTCGCCGGGCGTACGCCCGGCCAGGTCACGTTGCGGAACTTCCCCCAGCGGCCGGCCCCGTCGATGCCGGCCGCCTCGTAGAGCTCTTTGGGGACGTTCTGCAGCGCGGCGAGGTAGAGCAGCACGTAGAACCCGAGCCCCTTCCACGTGACGTACACCGCGATCGTCGGCATCGCCAACGTCTCATTGATGAGAAAGGGCGGATCGGGGGCTAGCGGGCCGAGGAGCTTGTTCACCAGGCCGTCGCTGCTGAACAGCCACAGCCACACGGCGATGGTCGCCACGCTCGCGGTGACGTACGGCACGAAGTACGCAGTGCGGAAGAAGGAGCGGAACGGGATGGCGGCGTTGAGCGCGATCGCCAGACCGATCGCCAAAGTCACGGTGAGCGGCACGTTGATGACCAGGAACACGATGACGTTGCGGAACGCCTGCTGGACGTCCTCGTCGGTCAGTGCCGCGGTGTAGTTGTCGAACCCGACGAACGGCCGCTCGACCGCTGCCCCCGGTGCGGCGAAGAAGTACTCGTAGAACGACATCCACACGGCAAAGCCGAGCGGGAATGCGTAGATCCCCACAAAGAAGATCACCCACGGCGACACGAACAGGTATCCGGTGAGCTGGCGGCGCAGCGTGTCCCGGCGGCCGGCCGGCGCTGGCGTCGCCTCGATGACGCCAGCGGCCGGCAGGGTGGCGTCGGCGGTGACGGCCATCCGGTCTGCGCTCAGTTCTCGGCGGCGAGCGTGTTGATCTCCTCGGCGGCTGCGGTCAGCGCCTCCTGAGGGTCGCCCTCGCCGAAGATCACCGATTCCGACCAGGCGTCGCGGAGGGTCTGCCAGATCTCGATCGAGTTGGCCACGTTCGGCACCTCGAGGGTGCGGTCGGCCTGCTCGGCGAACGCCACGTAGTTGGGGTTGGCGCTGAAGTAGTCGGCGTAGGTGTCCACCAGGTTCGTGCGCATCGGCATCTGACCGGTGGCCTCGAGCAGGGCGCCGTCCTGGGCCTCGCTGGTGGCGAACTTCATCACGTCCCACGCCGTGGCCTGGTTGTCACACGCGGTGAACATGCCGATCGACTTCTCGTCGCTGAACGTCTGGACCTCTTCGGGCGGCGTGCCTTCGGGGGTGGGCACGGGGACGACACCCCAGTCGACCTTGTCGCCGTACACCGCGACCGCCCACGGCCCGACGGTGGCCATCGCCGCCAACCCGTCGGCGAAGGAGTCCCCGGTGTGCTCCTCTCGGGGTGCGAGACCCTCGTCGTACATCGTCCGCCAGAGGTCGGCGACGCCGAAGCCCTCCTCGGAGGCGAAGGTGGCCTCACCATCTTCCACCAGCTGCTTCCCGCTGGCCGCGATGTACATGGGATAGAAGTCGAACCAGTTCTGGAAGAACTGGCTGGTCGGTGCGGGCCAGATCGCCGCTCTGGCGCCCCCGTCGGACACCAAGGTTCGGGACGTGGCGAGGAACTCGTCATAGGTGCTCAGCGGCGGGTTCTCGGGGTCGAGCCCGGCCTCTGTGAACATCTCCTTGTTGTAGAAGATCATCACCGGGTTGGCCTTCCAGGGCATCTGGTAGAGGTTCCCGTCGGGCGAGCGGTACTGCTCGGCCGCCTCGCCGGACCGGTCCGTCACGTAGGCGGCGCTGTCCTCGAAGCCGTCCAACGCCACCAGCCCGCCTGCCTTCTGGAACTGCGGCACCGCCGCCGGTGCGGTGTTGAAGATCAGACACGGCGCATTCCCGGCGGTGATGGCTGCGGCGATCACCGCTTCGCTGGTCTCGCCGGCCGGGATCTCCTGGGCGGAGATCTGCTCGTCGGGATTGTCGGCGTTCCAGGCGTCCACCATCGCTTCGCCCCACGCCTTCTCCTCGGTGTTGTTCGACAGCCAGATGTCGATCGGACCACGGGCGGCCATTGCACCCTCCGGCTCACCTCCACCACCGGTACCGGTAGCGGTACCGGTACCGGTACCGGTAGCCCGGTACCGCCACCACCAGTACCGCCGGCGCCACCACCATCGTCGTCGTCGTCACCGCACGACGCGGCGACCAACAGGATCACACTCACCAACGCTGCGGCCTTTGAACGTCTCATCCGTTCCTCCTCCTTGCTCAACCAGTCGCTCTGTACCCAGACGGCACCAACGTTGAGTCGCCCGCGAGCGCGAGCGTCCCAACGCCTCTCGTCATCCGCGCCTCGTCGACGGCGTGGCGATTGAGGTGCTCATCGACGCCACACCGAGGACGCGCTGCCGTCGAGGGATCGCCGCGTCAACGACCGCGATCGCCGCCGGAGGATCCGCGCCCGGACGGTCAGACGGACCAGATCGACGGCGAACGCCGCCAGATCTCCACGAGAGACGCCGCCCGCCGAAATCTCGGTCAGCGCCACCGACCCTCCCGGCACCAGTCACTTCAACTGACGCGGTACCGGGGTCTAGAGCATCGCTCCCGAGCCGGCGTCGCCGGCCCAACACGTAAGGGCTCTTGTCGTGCCACGGCCACCATACACCCGCGACGGTGCACGCCAAGGGGCCAAGTAACCACGGAGCGCGCTGCGGTGTCGTCGCAGAGAAAGTGCTACTGCGGGGGGTGTCGTCTCGCTGCCGTCAACGGCGGCCGAGAACTGGCCGTCGGGCGCGCCGGATGGGGACGTTCGGTGGCGGGAGAACCACCGGCCGTGGTCTCCGCGGCCCTAACGTCGCACCGGCATGGCCGAGGCGCCGAGGATCCAGTTCCCGCACCACCCGCCCGACGCCCTGCGATCGCTGGTGCGCCGCTTCGGCGTCGCCGTCGGAATCATCGTTCTCATCGCCCTCCTGACGTGGTTCGGTCGGGAGGGCTACTCGGATGCCGACGGGACGCCGATCTCGCTGCTCGACGCCTTCTACTACGCGACCGTCACGGCAACCACGACCGGCTACGGCGACATCGCGCCGATCGGGGTGGCGGAGCGGGCGGTCACCGCCTTCCTCGTGACGCCGCTGCGCATTCTGTTCCTCATCGTTCTCGTCGGCACGACGCTCGAGTTGCTTACCGAGCGCTTCCGCCGGGCACGCGCCGAGTCCAGTTGGAGGTCGCGAGTGAGCCAGCACACGATCGTCGTCGGGTACGGCACGATGGGGCGGGGGGCCGTCGAGGCGCTGCTCGCCAACGGGGCCTCCCGCGACGATGTCGTCGTCGTCGACCGCCTTGCCGAAGCCGTCGCTGCGGCCGGGGAGGCGGGACTCGTCGGCATCGTGGCGGACGCGACGCACACGTCGACCTGGACGGCGGCCCGCCTCGCGGAGGCGCGAGCCGTCGTCGTGACGTGCAACCGCGACGACACGGCGACGCTCGTCACGTTGACGGCCCGCGAGCTCAACTCGTCGGTACTGATCTCGGTGGCGGTGCGCGAGGCGGAGAACGCCCACCTGCTGGCCCAGTCGGGAGCGACGACGGTGGTGCTGTCGTCGGAGGCCGCCGGTCGGCTCGTCGGGCTCTCGACGCAGGCGCCCGCCGCGATCGGCGTGCTCGAAGATCTCCTCGCGGCAGGCACCGGCCTGGATCTGACCGAGCGAATGGTGGAGGCCGACGAGGTCGGCGGTCCACCGGACCGTCGTCGCGGCGTTGGCCTGCCGATCGCCATCGTCCGCGGCACTGGCCGCATCTCCTTCGACGATCCGGCGTTCGAGCGGGTGCAGGCAGGCGACATCGTCGTCTCGCTGTCGGGCGCGTCGCGGCCCGGTTAGCCAGCAGCGTCGAACCGGCTGACGCGGGCACGATCCCCGACGAGACTGGCTGTCATGGCTGCTGGCGCGGTGTTCCGCTTCAACGTCGCCGAGCTCGATCAACAGCGGAGCCGCGAGCAGCCGGGCGGGCCAGCCGCCGTGCCACACCGTCGCCGTGCGCTCCACCGCGAACAGGACACCGATGAGCGCCCAGAACACGACGACCACGATGACGCCGAACGCGAGGTACGACAGGATCGCCAGGGTGAACAGCGAGCCGAGGGCGATCGACCCCGTAGCCGAGGGCGAACGTGCTGGGCCCAGTGCCGCGCTCGCTGGTCCAGCGGATCGCGCCACGTAGGCATCAGTCGGTGCGGCGACTCGGCGACGCCCGCGCGTTGACACCGCTCGACGCCGCGACCAGCGTCGCCGCCACCATCGCGACGACGGCGAGGCCGAGAATGAGCGCGGGCACGGCCCGCACGAGCCACGACGGCTGCTCCGCGTCCGATGCCGCGGTCGGCGACGCGTGCTCGAGTGAACCCGGCGCGAGCGCCGCGATTGCATCTCGCGACGCTCTGTCGGTCGCCGAGACGGCGTTGTAGCGTGCCGGTCTCACGCATCGCAGGGTTCGAGGAGGCACACGTGGGGACGCCGACGTTCGGGATCTTTGATCACATCGAGGGCATCCCGGGGACACCGGCGGCGCGAGTTCTGAAGGACCGACTGGATCTGGTCCGGATGGCGGACGAGGGAGGCTTCGCCGGCTACCACCTCGCCGAGCATCACGGCAGCGACCTGTGCCTGGCGCCGAACCAGGAGCTGTTCATCGCGGCGGCGTCGCAGATCACCGACAGCATCCGGATGGGGCCGATGGTGAAGCTGCTGCCGCTCCACCATCCGGCCAGCCTGATCGAAGACCTGTGCGTCGCCGACAATCTCACGAACGGTCGCATGGAGTTCGGCGTCGGCCGTGGCCCAGCACCCGTCGAGCACTTCTGGTTCGGGAGCGACTGGCCGACCGCAGCCGAGCGGTTCGAGGATGTGCTCGGCATCATCTGCCGCGCCCTGCGCACGGGTGAGATCAGCAGCGACGGATCGAAGTTCTACGACTTCCGCACCATGCCCATGGCGACGCTGCCGGTCCAGGAGCACATCCCGTTCTGGTACCCCGGCAACCCGGTCACCGCCGGTCGGTTCGGACTCAATCTGATGTGGCCGGGTCCGGTCCCGCGAGAGGCCTTCGACGCGTACGTCGACAGCTGGCACGCGCACGTGGACGACGACGTCCGCCTCGACGCACCAGGTGCGAGTCCCCGGGTGGGCTGCACGATGCTCATCGCGATCGCCGAGGACGAGTCCGAAGCCCGCGACATCGCCGCCCGAGGCATGAACGGGCTGGTCCGCCGGACCCATGCCGTGCACCGCTGGGACGTCGAGCTGTTGGGGGAGACGGCCGCTGACGCCGCACTCGGACCCTTGCGGAAGATTCTCGGCAGCATCGACGGGGCGATCGAGTTCGGTGCGGGGACGGCCGAGCAGATCCGCGATCGCTTCGCCGAGATCCTCTCCGCAGGCCTCACCGACTACATCGTGCTGCAGATCCCCACGGGCGACATGACCATCGACGAGGCCAAGCGCACGCTGGATGTGTTCTGCACGAAGGTCAAGCCGGATCTCGAGACGAGCTGACCGCTTCTACCTTGCGTCACTCGACGCTTGGTCACCGTTCTCGCCGGATGCTCGACGACGTCGGTGCCAATTCAGACGCGGCATATCGCACCGGAGGGACGCTCGCATCGGTCCTGGGTCTCGCCGGAGGCGATGCCGCGGCGAGCACCAGTCGTTGCCGGTGCCGCCGTCGACGCGGTCGATGCCGGTCTGCCCGTCGAGCACGTCGTCGCCCGCTTCGCGACCCGTCGAGAGTCCTCCCGACCGGCTGCAATCCGACTGCACCGTTCGCCGCCGACGAACCTCAGTGCTCCCCGGGGTTATCGATCCGGAGCGGTCATGGTTCGGCCGCGAACTCGATCACCAGCCGGCCGCGTGTGCCGCCTGCTTCCAGACGCGCCTGGGCCTCGCCGGCGCGCTCGGGCGCGTACGTGTCGGCGACTCGCAGGGTGATGGCGCCCGCCTCGACCTGGCGTCCGAGACGGTCGAGCTTGGCCTGTTCGAGCTGGTAGTCGCGCACCCAGACCGTGTGCACGGTGATGTTGCGCTCGGTTTCCCCCTGAAACGGCCGCACGGCGGCGACCGCACCGCCGTCACGAACGGCCGGCAGCACGAGCTGGTGCTGGATGGCGCCGTCGGCCACGGCGTCGACGCCTCCGGGCACCGCGTCACGCATTCGGGTCGCCACGTCGTCGCCGCGCCGCACGATGACGTCGGCACCGAGGGAACGCACGAGCGCCTCGTCGGCCTCGGAGGCGTCGGCGACGACGCGTAGCCCGTCGGCCTTGGCCAGCTGTACGACGTAGCCACCGAACGCGCCCGCCGCGCCGGTCACGCCGATCGTGCTCCCGGGCGGCAGATCGAGCATGTCGAGCGCCTTGCGGGCGGTGAGTCCGTTCATCGGCAGGGTCGACGCCTCGACGAGGGTGGCGCCGGCGGGGATGCGCGCGACGGACAGGACCGGCACGACGAGCTGGTCCGAATAGCCGCCGTGTTGACCGGCTGGCACCACGATCGCCATCACCTTGTCACCGCAGTGCAGGTCGGTCTCGGTATCGGGCCCGATCTCGTCGACGACGCCGGCCACGTCCATGCCGGCGACGTACGGTGGCTCGTACTGCTTCAGCTGCTCGTGGCGGGCGCCGATCCGGGTGAACGTGTCGGTCGGGTTGACGGCCGCCGCGTGGACCGCCAGGCGCACCTCGCCCGGCCCGGCGTGACGTTCCGGCAGGTCGAAGATCCGCAGCGCCTCCGGCCCGCCGTAGCCACCCTCACCAGACACACCGACGACGCGCATGGTGTTCGTCGTATCACGCTCGTCGTCCTCACCGATCACCGCACTCGCTGTGGTCACGGAATTGGTTGAGCGTCCAACCAATGCCGTGACCAAAGAGCCGCCGCTGACGGTGGCTACAGCATGAACCCGTCGGCTTCGATGCCCAGGAGGATCTTGCCCGTCATCTCGTGAGTTGGCGGCGCGACGAAGAAGTGCTGAGTGAGCGTGTGGACGTCGCGCAGGTACCGCTGGAGGGGGCTCGATCTGAAGATCGCCGAGCTCCCCGCGGCCTGGTAGGCGCGACCGACCGCAGCGACTGCCGCATCCGTCGCGTGGGTGGTCGCGATGCGCAGCAACGCTCGTTGCTTCGGAGTGGGCAGCTCCCCGGCCCGCACCCCCTCCCACATGTGGTGGGCCTCCTGCACCAGCAGCGCACGGGCCGAGCGCGTCGTCGCCATCGCCTCGCAGACCGCGATCTGGGTGGTCGGCCGGAACGCGAGCGTCGACGACATCCCAAAGGGCGTCTTGGTGCCGGCAAGGTGGAGCACCTCGTCGATCGCGGCGAGAGCCAGTCCGAGGGCGCACGCGGCCATGCCGAGGGAGAACAAGCCGACCAGCGGGAACCGGAACAGCGCTCCGTCCCGAACGGGCTCCGACAGCTCGATCGAGATGGCCCGGTGCGCGGGTACGAACACGTCGGACACCTCGATGTCGTGGCTGCCCGTGGCCCTCAGCCCGACGGTGTCCCACGTGTCGATGATCTGCCACTGCGAGTCCGGGACAAACGTCATCACGATCGGTGGTCCGTCGGCCACCGCGGCGTCGGTGTCACCCGCCACGACCATGCACGACAGTGCCAGCCAGGTGCAGTGGTGGCAGTTGCTGACGAACGACCACCGTCCGCTGACCCGATACCCGCCGTCCACCTCGACGGCGCGGCCGGTCGGCGCGATCACACCGTTGACGATCACGTCGTGGCCGGTGCCGATCTCGTGCGCGCCGTCCGGTGCGAGGAAGGACTGGAGCACGCCGGCGATACCGCAGTTCAGCGCGCACCACGCTGCGGACCCGTCGTGGCGAGCCAGCTCCTCGACGACGTCGATGACTGTGAGCGGGTCCGTCTCCAGGCCACCCAGCTCGCGGGAGCGGCAGAGGCGGAACATCCCGGCCTCGGAAAGCACGTGGGAGGTCGCCGCCGGCAAGCGACGGTCCCGCTCGCCCTCCTCGACGTGCCGTCGTAGGACGTCGCCGAGCGCGCCCGCCGCCGCGACGAGCGCGCCGTCTTCCTCTGACCGCCCCTCACCCCGCCGGGTCCTCATTGCACCGGGGGAGCTGGTCATTCGCCGAAGGTCGGGTCGATGACCGACGTGATCTCGTTCACGGCGCTGACGGGCACACCGACTCGGCCGGCATGCTCGCGAATGGTGGCCTCGTCCTCGGCGAGGTACACGCAGTACACCTTGTCGCTCGTGACGTAGCTCTGGACCCACTGGGCCCTCGACGCCATATCCGCGAGCACTCGGTTCGACTTGCTGGCGATGATGCGAACTTCATCGGCCGAGAGCGATCCGGCACCCGGTACGTCGCGCTCGATCAGAAACCTGGGCATGGCGTGTGACCTTCCTGTTCGTCGTCGGGGTCTGCGACGGTACGAGTCGAGTGAACGGCTGCGCATCGGGCGCGATGTGCAAACCCGGGCCACGCCAGCTGGGCTGAACGGTGCAGATCGCCGGGGCGGACTACACCAGGGCGTGCCGGTGGGCGAACGCGGTCGCCGCCGATCGCGACGAGAGGCCGAGCTTGGCGTAGATGTTGGCCACGTGCCTCGCCGCCGTCTTCTCGCTGATGACGAGGTTGGCCGCGACCTCCCGGTTGCTCTGGCCGGACGGCGACGAGACGGAGGACCTCCACCTCGCGGGGAGTCAGGCCGCCCGGCGGTGCGTTGCTGGCGTCGAGATCCCGTAGGTCCGGGCCCGCGCCGAGGCGCTCGAACACCGTCCGGGCCGCCGCACACTCCCGTGCCGCCGCGTCATCGTCGCCCAGCAACCGGTACGCCTGGGCGAGCAGGACCCGAGTCCGTGCCGCCTCGTACGGCACCTCCAGCCGCTGCCACGCCTCGAAGGCCAGGCGCAGCGAAGCGAGCGCCACGACGGCCTGACCGTTCGCGAGGCTGACGGCGCCACGGCACTGGTTCGCCACGGCGCCCAACCCGTCGCTCTCGAACGCCGCGGCGATCTCGGCGATCTCCGCAGCCGCCGCCTCGGCGAGAGCGGTATCGCCCGCGACGAGCGCGATGTCGACCTGGGCCGCCAGCAGCCGGGTGCGCTCCAACCGCCCTCCGGTGCACGCGATCAACGCCGCCGCGATCGAAGCGCACGCGGCGTCGGTCGCGCCCCTGGGCGAGCCGTAGCAGCGCCAACCCCGGCTGGGGATCCCGGCCCGCCTCGTGGGCGCGCAAGAACGCCTCCTCGGCGCCGGCGAGGTCGCCGCGACGGCGACAGAGCTCACCGAGCAGATAACGACCGTCGGCGACGGCGAACACGTCGATGCCGACCAGGTCCCCGCACGCTGCCGACGCCTCGGCGTGGGCGTCCTCCCAGGCTCCCCTCAGGTCGAGGATCTCGACCCGATGCAACCGACAGATCCCCGGGTAGAGCGACGCCGCCGGAAGCGGAGCGCACCACCGTGACATCGCCTCGGTCCACTCCTGGGCGCGACGCACGTCGACGAGCTCGTGGCAGGCGTCGAGCAATCCGCAGTAGATCGCGCCCGTCCAGATCGGCTTGAGCCGGTCCGAGACCGCCGCCAGCATGGCCTCGTCCAGCTTCGCCAACCCCTCCCGCACGCGTCCTTGCTTGACCAACGCCCGGCCCTCGTACAACACGCCCAGCGCGACCAGCGAATCGTCGCCATACCGATCGCCGAGGTCCTGCATCCGCCGAGCCGACGCCTCGGCCGCGACCGGATCGACCGACAGGAGGGACGGGATCTGCATGTGCAGCGGGTAGCCGTGCTCAGCTCCTTCGTCCGCTTCGGTCAGTACGCGAAGGGCACGGGCGAGCCAGCCTTCGGCCTCGACGTGGTCACCCCGGAAGTGGAGATGGCAGGCCAGGAGCAGGCCGGACAACGAGGCCTTGCGCTCGTCGCCGGCATCGCGGTGGGCCCGGTACGCCTCGGCGTAGGCGACGATGCTCTCGTCCGGTCGACCGAGCCAGTGCGCGGCCTCGGCCACCGCATCCAGGTCGGTGCCGGTGAGACCATCGCCGGCTCGGAAGGCGTCGTACGCGACGTCCCACTGCCGTGCGGCGAACGCGTCACGAGCCCGGTGCAGCGGCTCCACGTCACCAGTCTGCCGTTCGCCGTTGGCGTCGATCTCGGCGGTTGCGCTACACCCGCCACCATCACGGAGTTTGTGTCACCGTTCTCGCCGCATGCGGCGATGTCGGTGACACAAATTCTGGTGCGGCATTCGCACCGGACCGAGCACTCGATCGAGTCGCTGCGCTGAGCGACTGTCGCGGCCGGCCGAGTCGACCGACTCGCTCGTTCCGGTGCTCGAGTGGTCGGACTGCGGCGACGGCTTCGAGTGCACGACGGCGGCGTTGCCGCTCGACCATCGGCGGCCGCGCCGTGGCACCATCGACGTGCCGATGATCCGCCACCGGGCGCTCGACCAAGCGAACCGCATCGGCACGCTGTTCCTCGGCCATCCCAGCGGAACGGTCGACGCCTTGCGCCAGACGCCACCCCAGTTCTTCCCCTTGCTGGCACGCTTCGACATCGTCGGCTACGACGGGCGCGGCAGCGGACCGACGGCGATCGACTGCGGGATCGACGAGGCGCTGCTCGACCCGTTCAGCTCGAACGCCACTCGTCCCTCCACGATGGACCCGGCGGCGATCGTCGCGGCGGCCGACGAATACGGTCGACGTTGCCGCAGCGCGCACGGCGACCTGCTGCCGTACCTGAGCACGGCGGCGATGGCCCGTGACCTCGACCTGCTGCGCATGGCCGTCGGCGACGAGCACCTGAGCTACGTCGGAATGTCGCAGGGCACCGACATCGGCGCCACCTACGCCAGCATGTTTCCGGGCCGGGCCCGAGCGATGGTCCTCGACGCCGCCATCGACGTCGCCGGATGGCGCGACCGCCCACTGGAGATCTGGCAGGAGCAGGACAACTCGTACGAGCAATCACTCGATCGCTTCTTCGCGGCGTGCGCACGCGAGCCCGATGCGTGCGGGTTCGGCGGTGGCGACCCGGAGGACGCGTTCGACGCCCTCCTTGCCGCACTCGACGCCACGCCGATCGAGTCGTCCGATCCGGCGCACCCAGGCCCTGTCGACGGTGACGACGTCCGCACTGCGGCGGCCGACGCGATGGTCGATCCACGGCGGTGGGCCGACCTCGCCGATGCCTTGGTGCGGGCCGAGACAGGCGACGGGGCGCTGGTCCAGGCGATCGCCGACGACGCCTTCGACAACGAGCTGGCGCTGGACAGCTTCATCGCCAACAACGCCGTCAGCGCGCGCTACCCACGCCGGACCGAGGACATGTTCAACGACCTCCGCCACCGTTACGGACTGCTCGACCACTTCTGGGCGCGTGGGGTCTTCGTCGGGTTCACCGCCCAACGCTGGCCGGCGCGGTCGCGAGACGCCTTTCGCGGCGACATCGAGCACCCGGCGGACGCCGCGACGATCCTCGTCATCGGCACGACGCACGACCCGGCGACGCCGTACCAGTGGGCCGAACGGCTCACCGAAGACCTCGGCAATGCCCGTCTCCTGACGTACGACGGCGACCGTCACGGCGCCATCAACGACGCCAACCCGTGCATCGTGCTCGCCACCGCCGCGTACCTCGCCGATCCGGACGTGCTCCCGCCGGAGGGCACGGTCTGCGAGCAGGTCGTCGACCCGTTCTGATCACGACTCGCCGGCCGTCCCCACACCGATCTGGGCGCGGACAGTCTCAGATCCGAGACCGTCCGCGCCCAGAAGCGGGAACGAGACGGTGCGCGCCCAGTTGTCCGGAGGGCGGCGACGTCAGGCTGGCGTGACCCGCACCTCCACCCACCGGTTCTTCGCGTGCTTCTTGACCAGGTCGAATCCCACGCCGAAGTTGACGTCGTCGTCGCCGGGGTTGCCCGTGCCGGAGAACACGCCGCCGCCGAAGTCGATGCCGAACAGGTCCGGGATCAGATTGCCGTTCTGGTCCACGATGGCCACCGTGTACGGAGCCTGATCCTCCGAGGGCAGCACGACCGACGCGTCGGCGTCACGGAAGAAGAGCGGAGCGGCCGGATCGAGGTCGGGTCGGAACTCGATGCCGGGATACCAGCCCTGGGCGTCCGTGAACGTCTTGACCCCCTGCTGCTTCGGGAAGCCGGTGCAGTAGCGGCTGAACGGCTCACCGGGCGCTTCGAAGCACTCCCTGAACGCATTCGTCTTGTTGAACGTGAAGGCCGCGTTCGACGACTGAGGTCGGGACGGCAGGTTGTTCAGGAGCGACGGATCCTTGGCCGCCGCGACGCCGGTCCGCCGGTACGGCTGGAAGTGCGAGTCGACGATGAGCAGACCGCCCTTGCTCCCGATGCTCGGCGGATCGAACAGGTTGTTGAGCGTCAGGTTGAAGTTGCCGTAGCTCGTGTCCCGGTACCACACCAGCATGCCGGGCGCGTTGTACGGCACCCGATCGACCCTCCACGCCCCGTCACGGAGGTAGTTGGTGTTGTACCCGTACTTCAGGCCGACGTCGAACCCGTCGTGGTTCCGCCACTCGGCGAGGTAGTAGTGGGCGAACTGGAACTCGCCTGGGGAGATGATCCAGCCCTCGCCGACCGTGTCGGTGAAGGTGGTGACCGTCGTCGTCCATCCGTTGTTGGCCTCGACGTCGTCGGTGAAGACGTCAGTGCCATCGGCCGTGAGCGCGAAGTCGTCGGCGAACCAGCCGGCCTGCTCGAGCCCGGCGTCCGTGGCGTACCGCAGCCGGAGCTGGATCGTCCGACCGGCGAACGGCGCCAGGTTGACGTAGTTGCGCTCGTACTCATCGGTTGTGCCGGTGAGCCCGTACTTCTTGTCCGCTCCTTCGGCGGCGCCGTAGTCGCGCATGCGACCGTTCGGGTCGGCGTAGCCGTCCGGGGTGGAGACCTCCTCGTTGGCCTCGTTGAAGATCTTCTGTTCGTCCCAGGTGGCACCACCGTCGGTCGAGACCTCGACGAAGCCGAAGTCCCAGTCCTCCTCGATGCTGTAGTTGTTCCACATCCAGAACTTGATGTCGCTGCCGGCCGGCACGCTGATCGTGCGGGTCAGGCGAACGTCGGCCCAGGACTGGTCGTTGTTGCTCCACCACTGGCCGGCTCCGCTGTGCGGAGTGGACAGGGTGACGACCTTCGTGGGCAGGTTGACCCGGATGCCGTCCTCGGTCCCGACCGGGGTTCGCGAGGTCTGGCCGACCTTGACCGTCTGGGCCGGATCGCCCGGGTCGAGGATCAGCGGGTCCGCCCATCCCAGCACGAACTTGTCCCACAGACCCATGTGCGTCGGGATGCCCTGGAACACCGGCCCGGTGTGTGACCCGGAGCCCATCAAGTCCCAGAAGTCGACGTCGGAGTCGCCGCCGGAGCCGATGTCGTACAGGTCCGGCAGGCCGAGATCGTGCCCGTACTCGTGGGCGAACACGCCGACGCCGGAGTCCTCGGGCTGCACGATGTAGTTGCTGATCATGATGTCGGTACCCGGGATGGTGTGACCCGGGATGACCGCCGATGAGTGCGCCCAGATGGCCTGCGTGCCCTGCGCGCCGCCGCCCCCGGAGGCGTCTTCGCCGGCGTGGACGAGCACCAGGTGGTCGATGACGCCGTCCGGCTCGAGAAGATCGCCGTCGCCGTCCGCGTCAGCGACGTCCTCGATGTCGTAATCGGCCCACGGGAAGTCCGGGTCTTCGCTCGCCAGGACGTTGACCGCGTCCACGCCGAGCTGGCCGGCGCCGGCCGGGTTGTTCGGATGGCCGTTGTCGTCCTGGCTCGCTCCGGCGACCCACACGCCGTTGACGAGCAGGCACGTGTCCTGGCCGTACCAGGCCTCGGAGTGGGGCACCTCGACCCAGGGGGTGGCCTGCCCGTCGACCGTGTAGGCGCCCTTCGACATCTCCAGGTACATGTTGTGCATCGTGTAACCGCGCAGGTCGATGCCCCTCCGGCCGTCGGGCCCCTTCAGGTCCGGGCGCACCCGCTGCTGGATGCCGGTCGTCGTGTACAGCATCTGGTTGTAGAGCTCGGGCGAGAAGTCCGGCACCCACATCGAGTTGTTGTCCTTGTGCGACGCGTCTGCCGGGTTCGGAATGTTGTTGTGCAGCGGCCCGTTGGTGATTCCACCCTGCACGCAGTCGCGCTCGTTCTGCGTGGTCAGGGGATCGTCGAAGACCGCCTGCGGCACCATCGTGCCCGTGAAGTCGTCGTTGGCGTTCGGGTTGAACTCGATGAGGATCGTGAGCAGCTTGGCGACCTGTGTCTCCTCGGCGTTCTTGTACCGAATCTCCTTCGGATTCTTTCCGGTCCGCACGGCCTGCGCCTCGATCTGAGACAGCATCCGTCCGGCGACCGGGTTGCCCTCGGAGAACTTGCGGTCGTAGGCCCTGACGGGATCGGGTCGGGCCTTCCTCACGGTGGTCTCGCCCACGCGCTCCCTGCGGACCTCCCGGCCGTCGGTGTACCGCTCGACCTTCGGCTCCACCCAGTTGATGTAGTAGTCGCGTTCGGTCGGCGTGTATCGGGCCGGCGTGTTCGCCGACTTTGCCGAGGTATCACCCCACGCCAGGCCGGCGGCCATGACCGCGAGGACCGGAGTCGCAATGAGTGTCCGCTTGACCATCGACGATTTGCGCACCGCCTTCTCCCCTTCTCCGTCCGCCGTGGTGCGGACAGCCCCCTGAGCGGACCACAGTCAACGGCGCGGCGGCCGCGTTGTCAAGCCGTCACCGACCGCGGCGTCTCGTGGGCCGTCCCAGGGCCGTCAGTGCTTCTTCGCGGCCGCCTTGCCGCCCTTGCGACCAGCGGCCTTGTGCTGGGCCGTGGTGCCGCCTTGGTTGCTCTTCCCCGAGCCGGAATGCGACTTCTGGCCTCCGTGCTTCGACGCCTTCGGCGAGTTGGCGATCTTCGCCGCCCGCTCCTTCGACATCCCCTTGTCCTTCAGCGCTTCGTACTGCTTCTCGTTTTTCACGTTGGCCGACTTCGTGGGCATGGTCACCTCCTCATGACACCCGCGCCGTACCCGTAGGCCGGTCGTGGCACTCATGCCGCGGGCGCGAGATTGGGCCATGCCAGTGGTCGCCCTGATCGTGACGACCAGTTCGGGCCGCAGGCATCAGATGTCGTCGGCGCCCGCTACCCGCTTCCCCTTCTGGAGCAATTGCCAGTCGAGCTGCCCCGCGCCTATTGCGCGCGCTCTGTGAGGATTACCGCTTCGTCTTCGACTCGTTCAGGGCGACGGCTGCACGAACGAGATTCTTCAACGCTTTCTCGTCGATCTTCTCACCCTCGTGGAAGTCGATGGCGCGCCTCGTGTTCCCGCCAAGACTGGAGTTGAAGAGGCCCGCAGGGTCGGCGAGGGTCGCTCCTTTGGCGAAGGTGACCTTCACGGTGTTCTTGTACGTCTCACCGGTGCAGACGATGCCGTCGTGATACCACGTCGGAACCCCTCTCCACTTCCACTCCTCGACGATCTCGGGATCGGCTTCTTTCACCAGCGTGCGGATCCGGCTGAGCGTCTCGCCCCGCCAATCGTCGAGCTCCTCGATGCGCTCGTCGATCAGTTCAGATGGCGACTTGCCGTTCTTCATCCTTGATTCCTTCGTTCATCCCGAGTCTTTGATCAATGGAGCGGCCACCGCCACTGGGCCGATTCTACCTGGGGGTACGGTCGCCACGAATCGTCCCAGCGAGGAGCGCCAAGGGCGTCAACGTCACGGTGGTTCATCCCGGTCTGACCCGCACCGAGTCCACGTGGCCTTCCCGTCTGTGTCACCGCACACGCGCTCGACGACATATTCGGTGACACAGAGCGGGGACGGACGCCGAACACGACCGGCTGAGGGCTCACCGGAGGCCGGTGCCTAGGCTCGGTCGCATGTCGAACGACTCCTCCTCCGTCGTCATCGTCGACGCCGTCCGCACGCCGATCGGGCGCCGTGGTGGCGGTCTCTCGAGCGTTCATCCGGCCGAGCTCCTCGGAGTCGTTCAGCGCGGCATCATCGACCGCACGGGCATCGACCCGACCGAGGTCGGGCAGGTCGTCGGCGGGTGCGTGAGTCAGGTCGGCGAGCAGAGCTTCAACATCATCCGTACGGCGTGGCTGGCCGCCGGCCTGCCGCTGTCGACTCCGGCGACGACCGTGGACACGCAGTGCGGCTCCAGCCAGCAGGCCACGAACCTGGCCGCGGCGCTCGTCGGCGCCGGCGTCGTCGACGTGGCCCTCGCCTGCGGCGTCGAGGTGATGAGCCGCATCCCGATCGGCAGCAACTCGTCGAAGAAGCTGGGCCTCGGCGTGCCGATCCCGAAGACGTACTTCGGCCGCTACGAGATGACGTCGCAGTTCGAGGGCGCCGAGCGGATCGCCGACAAGTGGGGCATCACGCGCGAGGACACCGACCGCTTCGGCCTGGCGTCACAAGAGCGGGCGGCTCGGGCGTGGGCGGAGGGGCGCTACGACGGGCAGTGGATCGCCGTCGAGGCGCCCGACGTGGACGAGGACGGGCAGGCGACCGGTTCGACGCACACCGTGGAGCGCGACGAGGGCATCCGGGAGACGTCGCTCGAGAAGCTCGCCGCCCTCAAGCCGGTCGCCCGCCCGGACGGGGTGCACACGGCCGGCAACTCGTCGCAGATCTCCGACGGCGCGGCGGCGGTCCTGATGATGACCGAGGCGCGAGCGAACGAGCTCGGGCTCACACCCATGGCGCGGATCGTCGACACCTGCCTCGTCGGCGTGGACCCGGTGCTGATGCTCACCGGTCCGATCGACGCCACCCACCGCCTGCTGGAGCGGACCGGGCTGAAGCTCGATCAGATGGACACGTTGGAGATCAACGAGGCGTTCGCCTCGGTCGTGCTCGCCTGGGCCCAAGAGGTCGGTGCCGACCTCGACAGGACCAACCCCAACGGCGGCGCGATCGCTCTCGGACATCCCCTCGGCGGCACCGGTGCGTTCCTCATGACGAAGGCCGTCCACGAGCTCGGGCGCATCGGCGGCCGCTACGGCCTCATCTCGATGTGCTGCGGCGGCGGGCTCGGCACGGGCACCATCATCGAGCGTCTGTAAGCCCCCAGTCAGCCGTCGGACCGCCGACCCGGCGGTCACAGCGTCACGGCGAACAGCAGGAACTGCGTGAACTGGGCCGCACTGAAGTTGTTGTCGCTGACGAGGAGCAACGAACGACGACCATCTGGAAGGTCGGGCCCGAACGCCATGCCTTCGACGTTGTCGAGCGGGATCCCGAGCTCGTCGAGGTCGAGGAGGAGCGTCTTGCTGACCGGGCGGATCTTGGCGAGCTTCGTGGCGACGCTGTCCATGCCGCTGATGTTGTCGGCGCCGGCCACCTTGACCAGGTAGAGCTTGATCGTGTTGCCGGTGTCGGGCGCGCCGACGGAGAACGACCGCTCCATCGACAAGAGGTACTGGTTGTTCAACGGGAGCACCTCGACCAGCCCGTTGACGGCGAAGTTGCCGGCCGGAACCGGTGGTTCGGCGATCGGGTCCGTCCAGTAGAGGTGCTGGCGGTCGGGACGACCGGACTTGAGGTTGTAGCGCACGAGACGGGCCGGGCTGCCCGCAGTGAGGGTGGCTGGTGGTCCGTCCTGCACGACCGCGTTCTCCGCCCCCGTGTACAGGAAGTGGCCGATCGTCGCCGCGCTCTCGAAGCCGAGGTTCAGCCGGACGCCGCGCGTCTGTCCGGGATCCGGCAGGAAGGGCTCCGGAACGGTGAGCGAATCGAGATGCGTGCCGTCGAGGGCGAAACGGTCGATGAAGGGGTCGACGTCGCGGTTGGCGAAGCCCTCGGTCGTGACCACGAGCTCGTCGTCCTTGGTGAGCGCGAGACCTTCCGGGTCGAGACTCGCGGTCGCGAACGGGACTCCTTGGGCGTTCAGCAGGGTGGTCACCCCGACCACATCGATGTCACCGTCGTCGAGATGACCGTCGGAGGCGTCGAGCTGCACCGTGTAGAAGCGGGCCGGGTTGAACTGGCTCGGGTCGTCGGACAGGACGTAGAAGCGATCACGTCCGGCGTCGTAGGCCAGGCTGGAGAGGCCGCCGATCTGGGTTCCTACTTGCCCGTTCTGTCGGTCGGGATCGGCCGGAACGGGCCGGTTCCGACCGACAGAAGCGGATGGGTTAGTCGTCCAGGCTGCCCATGGTCAGGTTGACAATGGTCCCCGTCATGCCGCTCGCCTTGTCCGACGCCATGAAGGTCGCCACGTCGGCCACCTCGGCGAGCGTCATCAACCGGTGCGGGTGGGTCCGGCCGGCGAGCCGCTCTTGGAACTGTTCCGGCGTCAGTCCCATCGCCTGCGCGCGAGATGCGAAAGCGGCGCCGGTCGCCTTCGCTTCCGGGATGGCGTTGGGTCGCAGCCCGACGACACGGATGCCGTGCGGTGCGAGCTCGGCGGACAGCTCCCGGGTGAGGGCCTCCTTGGCGGCCATCGCCGGACCGTAGCCACCCACCAACAAGAGGCCGGTCCGCGAGTGGAGTGTGGTCACCGTCATGATCACCCCCGAACGGTTCGGGATCATGTACCTCGCCGCCACGCGCGCGGTCAGGAAGTACGACGTCGCGTAGGTCGAGATGGGCAGGGAGAACTCGGTCGACGTCCAACTCGACCAATGGGACACCCAGGACTCCCGGATCCGAGAGCCCGACGGCGTTGAACGAGATGTCGACCCGGCCCGCCGTGTCGATCACCCACCGCAGGTGGGCGTCCACCGCCTCTTCGTCGAGGGCGTCGAGCTCAGCCGCGTCGGCGGCGCCGCCGTCGGAGACGATGTCGTGCGCGACCGCTTCGACCGGTGCGAGGCGACGCCCGGTGAGGAACGACCTCGCCCCCGCCGCCGCGAAGGCGCGGGCAGCCGCGCCGCCGATCGCGCCGCCGGCGCCGTAGATCACCGCCACCTTGTCCTTCAGGAGCATCTTCGGTTCCTTTCTGTGCCCTGCAGTTCTCGAAACTGAAGACACCGCCGTGTCGACGAAGTGGGCGCGCCGCCACCGCCCAGCTCGCGGCTCCGTCGGTGTCGATACCGGCGTGGACGAACACGACGAGCGGCCTGATGCAAGGGTGGAGTCGTGACCGCCGCCCTGATCACCCGAGCGCGGGCCGGCGACGGCGAGGCGTTCCGCGAGCTGGTCGAACCGCATCGTCGGGAACTCCACGTGCACTGCTACCGGATGCTCGGATCGCTGCAGGACGCCGAGGACGCCCTCCAGGACACGCTGCTCGCGGCCTGGCAGGCCATCGCCGGCTTCGAGGGACGGGCGTCGATCCGCACGTGGCTGTACCGGATCGCCACCAACCGGTGCCTCAACGCCCTCCGCTCGGCCAGCCGGCGCCCGGCTCGGGCGTGGGACAATCCCCACGTCGAGCCGCCCGAGCCGACCCGGTTCGGCGAGGTGCCGTGGCTCGAGCCCTATCCCGACGCACTGCTCGAAGGGGCTGGGCGACGCGCCGCCCGGGCCCGCGGCCCGCTACGAGCAGACCGAAGCCATCTCCCTCGCGTTCGTCACCGCGTTGCAGGTCCTGCCCGCTCGCCAGCGCGCCGTGCTCGTCTTGCGCGAGGTGCTCGGCTACCGGGCCAGTGAGGTCGCCGACCTGCTCGACACGACCGTTGAGTCCGTGAACAGCGCCCTCAAGCGGGCCCGGGCCACGCTGCAGCGCCGCCTGCCATCGACCGAACGCGATCCGGCGCCCTCGCCGGGCACGCCGGCCGAGCGGGCGTTGGTCGCCACGATCACGAGGGCGTACGAGTCCGGCCACATCGACGCACTGGTGCCCTTGCTCACCGCCGATGTGCACATGTCGATGCCGCCGATCCCGCTCGAGTACGACGGCCGCGACGCCGTGGCCCGCTTCCTCGCCATCGTGAGCCGGCAGGGCCGGATCCGAGACCTCGTGCCGACACGAGCCAACGGTGAGCTGGCGTTCGGCGTCTACCTCCGGGCTCCGGAAGGTGGCATCCGGCACGGCACCGGCCTCGACGTCTTCACGCTCGCCCGCGACCGGATCTGCGCGCTCACCCACTTCGACGCCGGCGTTCTCCCGTGGTTCGGGCTCCCGCGGTCCCTTCCTGGCCGATGAGCTGTTTCGACTCGGACCACCACCCGCCGGAGATTTCTCGGACGTCGGGAACAACCACGTCCTCGCGCCCGTCGAATCGGCCATGCGAGCCGCCGACCGCAGTTCCCGGGTCATGGGGTGGTCGTCGGCATGGACTTGTTGTGCCCGTGGGGGTCTGGCGGCGGTCGGAGCGACGCTTCTCGTGGCCGGCATGCTGCCGGCGGACGCGATCCCGGTCCGGGCGGCCGGCACGATCGCGCTGACCGGCCCGTACACGCAGGACTTCAACGGCCTTTCCAGCGTCGCCGGCAGCACGACCAACACGATCTCGATCGTCGGCTGGGACCTCAGCGAGTCCGGTGAGGCCGAGCGCGACAACGAGCAGTACGCCGTCGACACTGGCGACTCCACCACCGGCGACACGTACAGCTACGGACCCGCCGACTCGGCCGATCGAGCCCTCGGCGGCCTCAGTGACGACACGCTGATCCCGACGATCGGGGCATCGTTCACCAACGCCACCGGGGCCACGATCACCTCGGTCGACGTCGCCTACACCGGAGAGTTGTGGCACCTGGGCGCGCCGGACCGCGCTGATCGACTCGACTTCCAGATGAGCACGTCCGCGACGAGTCTGACGACCGGCACGTGGACGGACGTCGATGGGTTGGACTTCGCAAGTCCGTCGACCGGATCGCCGGCGGGCCCGCGCGACGGCAACGACGGGGCGAATCGAGCGTCGGTGACCTCATCGATCGGTGATCTCTCGATCCCCGACGGCGCCACGTTCTGGATCCGCTGGGCGACCGCTGACGTGGCGGGGCCGGACGACGGCCTCGCGGTGGACGACTTCGTCCTCACCCCGCACGTCGACGCCGCTCCCGCGGTAGCGGCGACGAATCCGGTGGATGGCGCGACCGGGGTCACCACCGATCGGTCGGTCGTGGTCACGTTCGACGAGCCGGTGAGCGTGGCCGGCGGATGGCTCACGATCCAGTGCTCGACGAGCGGAGATCATGCCGCCGCAGTGTCGGGTGGACCGACCCGCTTCGTCCTCGATCCAGCGTCCGACTTCGCCGCTGGCGAGGAGTGCACGGTGACGGTGATCGGCGCTGGTGTGGCCGATCAGGACGGCAGTGATCCGCCGGACAACCCCGCTGCCGACCACGTGTTCTCGTTCACGACCCAGCCGCCCGCCCCCGCCGAGCCGCCAGTCGCCGGCGACGACACGGCGTCCACGAACGAGGACTCGCCGATCGACATCCGGGTGACCGCCAACGACACCGATGCCGACGGCGATCTCGTGCCGGGAACCGTCCGGGTCGTCGTGCCGCCGGCCGCTGGTGACGCAACGGTTCGTGCGGGCGGAACGATCCGGTACCGGCCGGATCCGGAGTTCGAGGGACAGGACCGGTTCGAGTACGAGGTGTGTGACGCCGGTGGTCGGTGTGACCGGGCGAGGGTGACGGTGTCGGTCGCGGCGGACGGGGATCGCCCGGTCGCCGGCGACGACACGGTGTCGACGGACGAGGATTCGTCGATCGGCATCCGGGTGACCGCCAACGACACCGATGCCGACGGCGATCTCGTGCCCGGGACCGTCCGGGTCGTCGCTCCGCCCACCGCCGGGAACGCCGTGGTCGGCGCCGGCGGGATGATCAGGTACTGGCCGGATGCGGACTTCCACGGTCGGGACCGGTTCGAGTACGAGGTGTGTGACGCCGGTGGTCGGTGTGATCGGGCGTCGGTGACGGTGTCGGTCGGCGCGGTCGGTGATCGGCCGGTTGCCGGCGATGACACGGTGTCCACCGACGAGGACTCGCCGATCGGCATCCGGGTGACTGCCAACGACGCCGATCCCGACGGCGACCTCGATGTCGACTCGCTCGTGGTGGTCAGGCAGCCAACCCACGGTCGGGCCGTCGTCGTCGGAGGCGCGATCAGGTACCGGCCGGATCCGGACTTCCACGGTCAGGACCAGCTCGGGTACCGGGTGTGTGACACCAGTGGTCGGTGTGACCGGGCGACGTTGACGGTGTCGGTCGCCGCGGTCGGGGATCGGCCCGTCGCTGATGACGTGGTGGCGTCGACGGACGAGGACCGCCCGGTGACGGTCGATGTGACCGGCGGTGTCGTCGACCCCGACGGCGATCTCGACGTCGACTCGCTGGTCGTCGTGAAGGCGCCGGCGCACGGTCGTGCGGTCGTCGTGGGTGGTTCGATCCGGTACCGACCGGACGCGGACTTCCACGGTCGGGACGGCTTCGCGTACCGGGTGTGTGATGCCGGTGGTCGGTGTGATCGGGCGAGGGTGACGGTGTCGATCGCATCGGTCGGTGATCGGCCGGTCGCCGGCGACGACAAGGCGTCCACCGACGAGGACACGCCGATCGACATCCGCGTCGCCGCCAACGACTCGGACGTCGACGGCGATCTCGTGCCCGTGGCCGTGCGGATCGTCGTGCCGCCGAGGGCGGGGAGTGCAACGGTCGCGGCGGACGGGACGATCCGGTACCGGCCGGATCTGAACTTCCATGGACGGGATCGGTTCGAGTACCGGGTGTGTGACGCCAGTGGTCGGTGTGATCGGGCGCGGGTGACGGTGTTGGTCGCGGCGGTCCGAGATCGGCCGGTTGCCAACGATGACACGGCGTCCACCAACGAGGACACGCCGATCCGCATTCGTGTGACTGCCAACGACACCGACGTCGACGGCGATCTCGACGTCGACTCGGTCGTGCTCGTGAGGAAGCCGGCGCACGGCCGTGCGGTCGTCGTCGGTGGTTCGATCCGGTACCGGCCGGATCCGAACTTCCACGGTCAGGACCGCTTCGACTACCGCGTGTGCGACGCCAAGTCTGCGTGCGTCACGGCGTCGGTGACCGTGGCGATCCGCCCGGTGAACGACACGCCCGTCGCCGTGTCCGACGTTGTGATCGTCGCCGGACCGGGCGAGGCCTCCATCGACGTGCTGGACAACGACTCGGACGTCGACGGGCGCACCGACCTGGACCCGGCCTCGGTCACGATCGTCGCCGGCCCAACGCTCGGCACGGCGACGGTGAACGCCACGACCGGGGCGATCGAGTACACCGCGTCGCTCGGCACTGACGGAACCGACCGGCTCACCTACCGGGTCTGCGACCGCAGCGGCGGGTGCTCGACCGCCGAGCTCGAGATCCGGATCGACGTGCCGACCAGCCCGTCCGGGACCCTGCCGCCGACGGGATCCGGCTTCGGAGGCGTCGCCGGCGCCGCCGCGCTGGCCGCGGTCGGCGCGGGCGCGTTGCTGTTCATGGCATCCCGGCGGACGAGCCTCGTCCGCCGCCGCTCCATCTGACGCCGAGATCGGTCCGTGAGACGCTCCGCGCCCAGTTGGGTCGGGTCGCGAGCGGTACGGTCGGCTCGATGGCCGCGACGTCCGACGATACGACGACGCCGTCGGCCGAGATCGTGCCGCGATGGGAGTGGCGAACGTTCGGCGATCGCGTCGCCGGCGCGGACGACCTGCTGACGGGGCGGACGCCGCAGCGCGACGCGGAGCAGTGAGGAGCTGTACTTCCTCTCGGTCCACAGCGACGCGTCGGTCAAGATGCGCGATGACCTGATGGACGTCAAGCACCTGCTTCGTGTGAACGACGATGGTCTCGAACTGTGGAAGCCGGTGCTGAAAGCAGCCTTCCCGCTGTCTCGCGACGACGCCGCGGACGTGCTGACGACGCTCGGGCTCGATCCACGGGCACTCCGGCGAGCGTCGTACGGGCTCGACGACTTCATCGGTGAGGTGATTCGGCCCGATCCCGACGCGGTCGTCGTCGAAGTGCACAAGCGACGCACCCACTACGAGCTCGAGGAGTGCGTGGTGGAGCTGACCGATCTGACCGCCGATCAGGTCACCACCCACACGCTCAGCGTCGAGTCGTCCGACCCGGGTCGGGTGTTGTCGATGATGCGCCGGCTCGGCGTGGCCGACCGCCCCAACGTGTGCGTCGCCCGCGGGCTCAAGGCGCTGGTCGGGTTCGGCAGGCGTCGACATGCGGTCCTCGATGTGGGCACCAACTCGGTGAAGTTCCACCTCGGCGAGCGCCACGCGGACGGGTCCCTGCGCACCCTCGTCGACCGCGCCCACATCACACGGCTGGGGGAGGGACAAGGCGATTCCGGTGTGCTCGAGGCGGAGGCGATCGCACGCACCGTCGAGGTCATCGCGGCGATGGCGGACGAGGCGCGCCGGACCGGTCCGGTCGACATCGTCGCGGTCGGCACGGCCGGTGTGCGCCGCGCTCCCAACCGATCCGATCTCGTCGACGCGGTGCGAGCGCACGCCGCGATCACCCTCGAAGTCATCTCCGGCGAGGAGGAGGCTCGAGTCGCGTATGTCGCCGCGACATCCGCGCTGCCTTCGGCGCGAGGCCGGCTCGCTGTCTTCGACTCCGGCGGTGGCAGCACACAGTTCACCTTCGGCCGAGACGACCACGTCGAGGAACAGTTCAGCGTCGACGTCGGAGCGGTGCGGATCGCGGAGCGATTCGGACTCGACGCGGCGGTCTCGACCGACACACTCGCAGGCGCGCTCGCCGCGCTCGGCGACCGACCTGGACGGCCTGGACGGCCGACCCCGACCGGACGCGATCGTGGCGATCGGCGGCACCGCCACCAACCTCGCCGCGGTGAGACACGGCCTCGCGGACTACGACCCCGACGTGGTGCACGGAACCGTCCTCGACGTCGCCGAGGTCGATCGACAGATCGAGCTCTATCGCACCAAAGGCGCGGAGGAACGGCGGAAGATCATCGGACTCCAACCTGCCCGAGCCGAGGTCATCCTCGCCGGAGCGTGCATCGTGCGCACGATCCTCAACAAGCTCGACCACGAGGCGATGATGGTGAGCGATCGCGGCCTTCGCCACGGCGTTGTTCTCGAGCGGTTCTCCCGCTGACGCGACATCTGGGCGGGGAGCCGGACGCGGGCCCTAGATGCGCTCGAAGTAGCGCTGCCGTTCCCAGTCGGTGACGGTGCGGTTGAACGTCTCCCACTCGAACTCGGCGTGGCGCAGGACGTGGTGGTGGACGTCGACGCCGAAACACCGGCGGGCCACCTCGCTGCCGCGCCACAGCTCGATCGCCTCGACGAACGTGCTCGGGATGCGGGGAAGGTCGTCCGCGACGTAGCCGTTGCCGCCGTGCGGCTCGGGTGGCTCGATGTGCTCCTCGATGCCGAGGAGTCCACCGGCGATCATCGCGGCGAAGGCGTGGTAGCAGTTCACATCGGCACCGGGCACGCGGCTCTCGACCCGCATCGACTGCTCGTGCCCGACCACCCGGAAGCCGAGCGTGCGGTTGTCGACACCCCAGCCGATGGCCGTCGGTGCCCAGCTGGCCGGCTGGTAGCGCTTGTAGCTGTTGACGTTCGGAGCGAAGAGGAGGGTGAAGTCGCGAGCGGTCGCCAGTAGTCCTCCGAGGTACCAGCGGAAGAGCTCGCTCATGTGCCGCGGACCTGCGGGATCGAACATCAGGCTCGTCGTCGGCGCGTCGGCCGTCCACAGGCTCGAGTGGATGTGACAGCTCGAGCCGGAGTCGTCGATATGTGGCTTGGCCATGAACGTCGCCGAGCGACCGGCACGGTGGGCGATCTCCTTCACGGCGGCCTTGAGCAAAAGGTTGACGTCGGCCATCTCGACCGCGGTCTGATAGCCGAGGTTGATCTCGTGCTGGCCCCTCCCGGCCTCCCCCTTCGTGAACTCGAGCGGGAAACCGGCGCCGCGCAGGCCACGGCGCATCGCGCCGAGCACGTCTTCCTGCTTGGAGGTCTGCACGATCGCGTAGTCGTCCACGTAGGGCGAGGCCGCCGTGAGGTCGCGATAGCCGGTGCGATGGGCGGTGTCGTAGTCCTCGTTGAACAGGAAGAACTCGACCTCGCTGCCCATTCTCGGGACGTAGCCGGCCGCCGTCGCCCGGGCGACCTGGTCCTGCAGGATCCGCCGCGGCGAGACGGCGACGGCGGAGCCGTCGTCGACGTCGACGAGATCGACGAGGACGATGGCTGTGCTGTCGTGCCACGGCAGGTACCGGATCGTGCTCTCGTCGACCACACCGCGCATGTCCCCGTAGCCCTGCTCGTAACTGGCCCAGCGGAAGCCGGGGATCGGGGTGTCGTCGAGGTCGTAGGCGAGCAGGTAGTCACAGTTCTCGACGCCGTCCTTGGCGACCGTCGCCAGATAGAACTCACCGTCCGTTCGCTTGCCGACGAGGCGACCCTGGTGGTCGGCGAAGGCGACGATGACGGTGTCGATGCGTCCGGATTCGATGTCGGCGCGGAGCTCCTCCGCCGTCACGTGTCGGTTGGTGGCCACCCTTCCTCCCTCGTCCGCCCACGGACCCCTACAGTCCACCAGATGTCCGGCCGGCTCGACGCGAAAGTCGCACTGATCACGGGCTCGGCGAGCGGCATCGGCCGAGTCGCGGCCGAGCTCTTCGCGCGGGAGGGCGCCACCGTCGTCGTCGCCGACGTCGCCGACGGCGCGGACACGGTGGCGGCGATCACTGCGGCTGGCGGGCGCGCCTCGTCCACGCCGGTCGACGTCGGCGACGACGACAGCGTGCGGGCCGCCGTCCAGCACACCGTCGACACGCACGGCGGCTTGCACGTCCTCTACAACAACGCCGGCATCTCGCCCGGCGAAGACGACGGACCGACGACGACGAGCGACGACACGTGGTCCCGGGTCCTCGACGTCAACGTGATCGGCATCGCCCGCTGCTGCCGCTGGGGCATTCCGGCAATGCTCGCCTCCGGCGGCGGGAGCATCGTCAACGTCGCCTCGTTCGTGGCCCACATCGGCGCGGCGACGCCGCAGATCGCCTACACCGCCTCGAAGGGAGCGGTCCTCGCGATGACGCGGGAGATCGCGGTGACGTACGCCCGTCAGGGCATCCGGGCCAACGCCCTGTGTCCGGGCCCGGTGCTCACCCCGCTGCTCACCACCTTCCTGCACGACGACGCCCAACGGCAGCGCCGGCTCGTCCACGTCCCCATGGGTCGCTTCGGCGAGGCACTGGAGATCGCCTACGGGGCGCTGTTCCTCGCGTCGGACGAGTCGTCGTTCATGACCGGCCAGTCGTTGCTGATCGATGGCGGGATCACCGCCGCCTATACGACGCCCGAGTGACGCGGCCGCGGCCGTGATCGGTCGGACGCGTCGAGACGACTAGCGAGGTCGTGCGTCGACCACGCTGATGATCGCCGTGTCGTTGGCCGCGCTGGTGTCGCGGACGTACCTCGAGTAACGGTTCGGGACGGCTTCCGCGGTGATGGTCTCGCCGCTCGGGAACGGTGGTGCCTGTGCGCTCAGCCCGAGATCGGTGGCGAGCTGGGCCCGCTCGTCGGCGGTCAGGTCGGGGTTCACGGTGCGCAGCAGCACGTCGAAGGCGTTCCGGTAGAGCTGGTTGCTCGCGGCCTCATCGCCGCCCGGGATCCACACGAGGAGCACTTCGGCGACGCTGCTGTCGTCGTTGCGGACGACTCCAACGAGACCGACCCGGTCCGACAGCGGGGCGATGAACGTCGTCGCGGCCGGCCCGTTCTCGAGCGCGGTGATCTCGCTCTCGGTGAGAACGGGAACGCCGGTGCCGGCGGCGTTGGCGTTCCAGAGCTCGGCCAAGCCACGCGCGCTCGGGGCGATCGCGCCAGGGGGAACCGGCAGTTGTGGCGGCGGTGCGGTGGTGGTCGGTACGGCCGTCGTTGCCGGGGCCTCCGTCGTTGCCGGGGCCTCCGTCGTTGCCGGGGCCTCCGTCGTCGGGGCCTCCGTCGTCGTCGGAGGGAGCGTGGTCGTGGTGGTCGTCGTCGTCGTGGTCGGGAGGAGCGTGGTGGTGGTGGTGGTCGGGAGGAGGGTGGTGGTGGTGGTGGTCGTGGTCGTCGGGGCGACCGTCGTCGTCGGAGGGAGGGTGGTCGTGGTCGGCGCGGCGGTCGTGGTTGTCGGGCGGACCGTGGTCGTGGTCGGCGCGGTGGTCGTGGTTGTCGGGCGGACCGTGGTCGTGGGCGGGAGGGTGGTCGTGGTCGGCGCGGCGGTGGTAGTCGTCGCCTCGGTCGTCGTCGCCGCGACCGTGGTCGTGGTCGAGCTGCTCGTCGTGGACGTCGAACCCGCCGTTGTGGCCGTGGCTTCCGTCGTCGTGCCCGCTTCGCTCGCCTCGGCCGACACCGACGTGCCGGTCACGCTCGCCGCGGGCGGAGACGTGACCGGCGGAGGGATGGAGGTCGTCGCGGTCTGCTCCTCGTCCGCCAGTTCGTCCAGAACGTCCTCGATGGCCGCGTCCTGCTCGTCGTCACGCACGGCCTGCCACACGACGAACCCGATGAGGACGAGAACGAGGACGCCGGCCGCGCCGATCAGGATCCTGGCCCAGGGCGGCAGGGCGGCGAGGCCGTGCTCGGAGGGCGGCGGCTCGGGGACGTCCGAACCCGGCTCGCCCGGCGGGTCGGGGTCGCTCACGGGCGTGGAGACTACGAAATCCGCGACGGGATGTGTGTCTCTGGTAGTCAGGTGGCGTGGACACAGGCCTGGCTGCCGACGGCGCCTCGTACTGCCCGTCGTTCGCCCTGCTCGACGACGCCACGGACGGCACCCTCTCGGCGGCGCTGGGTCGCGAGGTGACGGAGGGCTGTCCCGAGCCCCGTGCGAACGAGACCGAGCCGCAGTGGTGGTCGGTGACCGCCATGGCCGGCGTGGCGACCGACGACGAGGGTCGCCCGGCCCACGGTGAGGACGCTCAGGTCGTGGATCTCGGGAAGGGCGAGGGCATCTTGCTGGTCACCGACCAGACGGCGACGTGCGCAGTGACGTCCGGTGAGCTGTTGAGCGGCGCGGCCGCGCTCGTGCTGTCCTTCGACCTCGACGAAGTGGTCGCAGTCGAGGCGGATCGACGGCGGGCGATCCTGCGCACGCATGTGCGCTCGTTGACCGTCGAGCTGAGCGGCGCGTCGTGGGGCGCGGTCGGGTTCGCGGTGGCGGGCGAGCTCGTCCGTCAGTCCGGCACACGCGGCGCGCCGGTGCAGACGGTCGATGCGGACGAGTTGGTCGCGCGCCTCAGCCCTTCACCATCCCGCTGACGGTCCTCCTACCGGTTTCTGGGCGCAGATGTTTCTCAACGGTCGCGAAGAATCGCGCCCGGAAAGCCTGCTGAGACGAGTTCGAACTCCTCGAAGATGGCGTGGTACTGCGCCAACGTGACCTCGATGTTGAAGACCCGGTCGAGTCGCGTCGTCGAGTTGCGCGAGTAGCTCGCGTAGAGATCGGGATCACCGACGACCTTCTCGATCGAGTCGGTCATCGCTTCCTTGTCCCGCGGGGGGATCACGATCCCGCACGGGCCGAGCACCTCGCCGTCGCCGTCGACGATGCGCCCGGCGACGACCTCGCGGATCCCACCCACGTCGGTGGCGATCACGGGCAGCCCGACCGCCATCACCTCGAGGATGGCGATCGGCACGCCTTCGTTGTGGCTCGGCATGACGAGGATGTCGAACTCGCCCAGCTCTTCGACCAGGGTGACGGACCCTCGAAAGCGCACGCAGTCGGCGAGACCGAGCTCCTCCGCCCGCCGCTTGCATCGCTCGACGTACTGAGGCTGCTCGCCGTCGGGACCCATGACGTCGAGGATGAAGTCGTCGATGCCGCGCTCACGGATATCGCTCAACGAGTCGAGTAGATCCAACAGTCCTTTGATCGGGACCACCCGGGCGACGTACGCGAGCCGCCAGACGTGATCAGCCCGGCTGCGATCGGCAGCCCGTGAGTCGAACCGCGCCCGGGCGGCGAGGTACGGGCCTGGCTCGAGTCCGTTCGGCACGACGACCGACTTCGCCGGTTCGCCGTAGAGATCGGCAGCCTCCGCGATCGCCTCCGGGTACAGATATGTGATCCGTAGGCCAGCCAGCCCAGGACGGGACCGCGAAAGCTGCGCGTCGCGAAGTCGACGACCATCAGCATCCCCATCACGAGGTTCAGCACGAGCGATACCGCCAGCACCACGGCGACCGTGATCCCCCAACCACGGAACGCCGCCACGCCGAAGGCCGTGGCGGCGGCGATCGGCACGGCCAGGACCGCGCCCCGAGGCAGAACGCTCAGGACCGCCGCCGAGACCTCCCCCCGGTCGCGGTAGCTCACCGTGTTCAGGGTGGAGTAGATGGGTGCGGCGAGGGTCTGGCTCAGGAACGGCACGATCACCGCGATCGCGATGACGATGTCTCGCAATGCGACACCTGCCACCTCGGCGGCGGCGATTCGATCGCCCGCGATCGCAAAGGCGATCACGAGGATCACGACGGGAGCGAGCGTCGCCACGAGCTGGATGACGAGCAGGATGACGGAGCGTTTCCAGCGCGAGCGGGTATCCCGCCACTCGTCCTCTTCGGGTGCGGGCGGCGGCTCCGACTCGGCGATGTCGAACGGAAGCACTTGGGTGGACACGTTGGAACTCACTCGGTGTTTGCGGGTAGGACGTGCCACTCCGACCGCCCGATCCCGGTGTCGAGTGTGCGCGTGTGCGGCCGCGTTCTCCGTCGCCGCCGTCACGCCCGACGCGTGTTCGTCGACACAGAACCGTCGCCCTCGATCTGGGCGCGCTCAGCCGCTGCGGTCGAGGTCGTCGAGGTCGTCGAACTCCGAGACTGCGTCCTGCATGGCCGTCGAGCTGACGGCGAGATCTCCGCAGTACGGCAGGTCGAGGGACAGGACGAGGAAGAGCAACAGTGCTGCCAAGGCCGCCAGCGATGACACCATCAAGGCCTGCGCCCGGACGTTCTGCACGGGCAGGAACAGGGTGAATCCGAGCGTGATGACCGCGCCGACGACGAGCACCAACCAAAGCGGAGCCGGGAGCGCCTTCGAGGCTTCGGCGATGCGCTCGCGCCGGGCGGCCGTGAGACCGTCCAGCCGCTCGAGTGCGTTGCCCTGGAACACCTCCTCGCCCGGACGTTGCGGATCGATCGACTGGAAGGAGTGGAAGAGGTCGGCCAACGCGACATCCGTGGCCGCGGCCTCTTCCTGATGGTGTGCCATCGCGGGAAATTCGTCGTCGATGACACTGGCGGCATATCGCGCGGAGGCTCGATCGGACCTCCTCGGCCGTGGTGAACACCTCGGCATCCCGATACAGGGAGATCGCCAGCTCCGCCTCTTGCTCAGCAATGTTGGCTGCCCGTTCGAACTGGTCCCAGACGCCGGCGACGACAAACGCCAGGAGCACGCTGTACAGCGCGCCCACCACCGCGATGATGAACCCAGCGACTTCCTTGTGCGCTTCCAACGTGGCCAACGTGGCCTTGCGTCGCACGATCCACATCGCGCCGAGCGAGGCGCCGACGGCGATGGTGAGGAGCACGACGGCGAGGAGCGGTGCCGGCACCTGCACGATCAGGAATTCCTGCACTGCCGTGACGGTACTCCAATTTCCGATTCCGGCGGTCAGACAAAAAGATTGGAGAATATGACCCATCAATGCGTCGTAATGAGCTCGATTTGCGTCAGAGCGCGCGGCCAATAGGCAGCGCGCGGTGCTGATAGAGCGTTCACGCAGGCAACGAGCTCTGGAAGCGGAAGCCGGCTGCAATCTGGGCGCGATCGTTCTCATCGGGGTTTCTGGGCGCAGATGTTCTCGGCGGTCGAGAAGAATCGCACCCAGAACGCCTGTTGCGAGGATTCGTCGAGTCATTCTCGGTTCATCACGGCGAGCCGGGACAGGAGCTCGTCGCGTTCGATGTAGCAGCTCTGCAGGTGGCGGGTTCCGGCGCCGGTGAATCCGGTGCGACCGTGGAGCACTCGTCGGTTGTCGACCATGTAGAGGTCGCCGGGCCCGAGCTGGAGGCGCAGCTGGTAGCTCTCGCTCTCGCGCATCCCCCCGAACGTGCGGTAGGCGGCGTAGAACGATTCCATCTCGTCGAACGGCAGGAGGAACGGCGTCACCGAGTGGTTCGAGAAGCGGATGGCGCGGACTTCGCCGTCCGGGAAGCAGTCGATCACGGGGCCGTGGCATTCCAACTCGCTGGACGCGTCGGCGTAGCGGAAATCGAGCACCGTGCTCGACAAGGTCGCGAACATCTCGGGTCGGTCGCGGCGCAGATCGGCGGCCAGCCGGAAGCCGTCGACGAGGGTCGACGCGCCGCCGCTCACGTCCGCGACGAGGACGTGCTGCAGCTGCACCGTGGGCGTCGGGTCGCGGTAGCCCTCGTCGGTGTGGGTGGGGAGCGGCAGGCTGGTGTAGGCGAGCGAGTTGGCGTCCTCGATCGAGCGCACGTCGAACACCCGGCCCCAGCTCGTCGCCCGCACCTCACCGAACGTCTCGGCGACCTCGAGCACGACGCCGGACCGGCAGGGCACGTCGCGCAACAGCGCCAGCCCGTACTCGGCGAACCCTGCCATCCACCCCCGGCGCGCGGCGGCGTCGGCGCTGATCTCCGGCCAACGACCGCGCGGGATCTCGTCGATCATCGACGCGTCCCAGAGCACAGGTTCCGGCCGGTGGATGCGGACGCCGTTGGAGTAGTCGTGGCCCCTCAGCCACGCGCCGGAGAACGTACTCACGTGCCCGTCGTGGCTCCACGTGACGCGAACTGACGATCCATCCACCACCTCGGCCCGTCGAGGGGAGGCAGTCCTCGGGGACCGACGCCGTGTCGACGATCCGGTGCCCCGTGGACGGATGGACGAGTTGCGGGCAGTTGTCCCGCAGCCACACGTAGTGGTACCGGCTCACGGTGCCGTCGACCCACGTCACGCGCAGGGCGCGTTCATCGAGCGCGACCGCAACGATCGCCGTCGCCGGTGCGGGCGGGGTCGTCACGGTCACTGCTTGTAGTCGGGCGCTTCCTCGTCGAGGATCTGCCGCAAGGCGGCGAAGTGGTGCTCGGAGATGTCCGGGTACGTGCGCCACTGCTCACAGGTCAGCTGGGCCACCTCGTCGGGGACGAGGGCGAGCGGACGCCCGGTCGAGAGCGCGAGCACCTGCACCTGGGCGGCCCGTTCGAGGTAGTAGAGCGCGTCGAACGCCTCGGCCACCGTCTCGCCGATGACCATCACGCCATGGTTGCCGAGGAACAGGACGTCATGGTCGTCACCGATCAGCTTGGCGAGGCGCTCACCCTCGTGGTCGTCGAGCGCCATCCCAGCGAACTGACGGTCGTAGACGACGCGCCCGAAGAACCGGCAGGCGTTCTGATCGATCATCAACAGTTCGAAATCGGCGAGGCAGGCGAGCGCCGTCGCGTACGGCATGTGCGTGTGCAGGATCGCCCTGGCTCGCGGCACCTGCCGGTGCAGATGGCCGTGCAGGTACCACGCCGTCGGATCGGCACCCGGCGCCACCGCTGACGAGCCGGCCTCGGAGGCGTCCAACAGCGAGCAGCTCACTCGCCCGGATGCGCGAGAAGTGCCGTCCTTCCGGGTTGAGTACGAACCTCGTTCCGTCGCCGGATACGGCGGCGCTGAAGTGGTTGGCGACCGCTTCGTGAAACCCGAGCCTCGCGGCCCACCGGAACGCGGCGGCCAGGTCCTCGCGGACGTGCTGTTCACTCGCCATCGAGACGGATTATCTCACTCAGTCCGCGCTCGACGACACCGCTTCGGCGTTGACCTCACCGACGAGCTCGAGCAGCCGAGCGAGGTCGTCGAGTTGACGATCGAGGTCCTTGGTCGGGTCCCCTTGCAGCTCGGCGCGCAGGGTGGTGATGCCGGCGTCCCGGTAGCGGCGCAAGCGGTCGCGGACGAGGTCGTCGGTGCCGATGAGGTTGGTGCCCAGGCCGATGGCGGTCGGGACCCGGCGGCGGGCGGCGTCCCGGTCGCCCGCGAGCCAGAGCCGCTGGACGTCGCGCACGTCGTCGCCGTAACCCTGGCGGGCGAAGGCGTCGTTGTAGAAGTTGGTGGTGGCCGAACCCATGGCGCCGAACGTGAACGCGTATCCCTCGGCGTGGCGGCGGCCGGCGGCCTCGACGTCGTCGGTGAACTCGACGCCGACCGAGACCGTGAGGTCCAGCTCGCTCACGTCACGACCGGCGCGCCGAGCGCCATCACGGATCGGATCGAGAAAGACGTCAGCGGTCTCGGGGAAGAACGAGTTGCCGATCCACCCGTCGGCGAGCTCACCCGTCAGCCGCAAGTTGGCGGGTCCGAGCGACGCGACGTAGATCGGGATGTTCGCCGGCGGCATGAGCGAGCGGATGGCGCGACCCTCGCCGTCGGGCAACGGCAGCCGGTAGATCTCACCGTCGTACTCGAGGCGCCGCCCGGCCGTGATCGCGCGGATGATGTCGATGGTCTCGCGGGTGCGGCGAACGGGCCGGTCGAACCGGACGCCGTGCCAGCCCTCCATCACCTGCGGGCCACTGGTGCCGATGCCGAGCACGAAGCGGCCCTCGGAGAGCGCCTGCAGGCTTTGCGCCGACATCGCGAGCATCGCCGGCGTGCGGGCGCCGAGTTGCACGATGCCGGTGGCCAGCCGGATGGTGGACGTCTGCCCGGCGAGATAGGCGAGCGGCGTGAGGGCATCGGCGGCCCAGAACTCCGGGACCCACACCGAGTCGGCGCCGAGGTGCTCCGCCTGGCGCACGAGCTCGACACCGGCGCTGGTGGAGGGCATCGCGCCGATGCCGACCCGGAGCGTCATCGGCTGCCTTCGGCGAGTTGCTTGATGCCCTCGACGGTGCGCTGCATGTTCGCCTGCACCTCGTCGAGACGGCGGCGCAGGACGCGGGCTTCCTTGCCCGGGTTGGCCGTGATCGCCATGGTCGTCCCCGACGGGCCGGGGCCGAGCACGTAGCTGAACCGCAGTCGGGTTCGGCCGGCGGCCGGCTCGAGGTCGAACCGCCAGCGCGCCCCCGGGTTGTCGGGATCGGACGTGCGCCACCCGAACGCGTTGGGCTCGTCGTGCGTGTCGACGATGCACGGGACCGTCCACTGGCCGACGGCCGGATGCTGGTTGCGGCCGTGGAAGACGGCTCCGACCCCGCGCCGTTCATCCTCCCACTCGGCCCCGAGGAACTCGGTCGAGAACCGGGCCGGCAGATCGAGGTCGGTGACGAGGGCCCAGACATCGGCCGGTGGCGCATCGATGTCGATCTCGGCGAGGGCGCCGGGGCCATCCGCGAACCGCATCTCCTCACCCGGACCGGACTCGAACGTCGTGCCGAAGCGGTCGAAGTAGGTGATCGCGCGGGCCGGGTGGCGCGGCGCTCGGCGGAACTCGGTCCCCTTGGTCCACGCGACCGGCAGCAGCACGATCTCGGTCATGTGGGCGGGGATGCCGAGGATCGCCTTGACCCGCTGCTCGTCCTGCAGCGCGGCGGTGACCCACGTCGTGCCCAGGCCGCGGGCGCGCAGGGCGAGGCAGAAGCTCCACGCCGCCTGGATCACGGAGTCGAACAGGCCCGGCCGTCCGCTGCCGTCGTGACGGCCGACGATCGTCGGGATGACGATCGCCGGCACCTCAGCGAGGTGCTCGGCGAGGTACGCCGACGACGCCAGCACCTTCTCCTGCGGGTGACCGGTGCCGCGCAGCCGATCGGCGGCGGCCGACAGCATCGGGAGGGCGGTCTGGCGGTAGAGCTCGCCGAGCTGCTCCTTCACCGCGCCGTCGCGCACGATGATCCACCGGCGGCTGCCGAGGTTGCCGCCGGTGGGAGCCTGCTCGGCGAGGTCGATGCAGTCGAGGAGCAGTTGGTTGTCGACGGGACGTTCGAGATCGAGGCGCCGGCGCACGGCCCGGGTGGTGGCCAGGACGTCGTCGACGAGCGCGACGGAGGCCGGGTGCTCCGCGGTCATGAGTTCAATCATGGCCGGAACCGAATCCGCTCACCCCGTCGCCGCCGCGCCGGCAGCGGGGTGGAGCGTCAGCGGACCCGCCGGCGACGCCCGATCGCCACGAACATCAACCCCGTGCCGAGTGCCGCGGCGGCGAGGAGGAATTGGATCGCCTCCTCGGTGCCGGTGTGGGGAAGGGGGCCGGGCACGGTCGTCGGTGTCGTCGGTGTCGTCGGTGTTGTCGGCGTTGTCGGTGTTGTCGGTGTGGTCGGTGTGGTCGGTGTGGTCGGTGTTGTCGGCGTGGTCGGCGTGGTCGGCGTCGCACACCGTGGGGCCGGCTGCAGAGTCACGGTGAACGTCGCCTGCGTCGGGCTTCTCAGCCTCCACCCCGTCGGAGGTGGCTCGCCCCATGCGAACCCGTCGCGGAGGCCGGCCCTCACCACCACCTCGGTCGCCCGCCGGGCCGGATACGGCCCCTGCGGATCGACCGTGTAGTCAAGGCCGGGCGTCGTCGGCAGCATGATCGTCGGGGCAACCGCGGCGCCGTTGATACACGTGGCCTCGATGACCGCAGGATCGACTGGCGCCACCGCGGCACACGCAGCCTGGTCGAAGGTCACGGTGTACGTCGCCGTCGTCGGGGACGTCCGGGTCCAGCCCGGCGGCATCTGTGCCGGTCGCGGCAGACGCACCCCGGCCGGATCCGTTCGGGCCGTCACCGTCACCGTCTGCCCGGCCGAGTGCGGCCCCCTGGGCTCCACTGCGTAGGTGAGCCCGTCGGTCGTCGGCAACGTCAACCTCGGCGCTGCGACAACACCGTTGACGCAGACCGCTTGGGTCACCGCCGGCGCGGTCGGGAAGCGCTGGGCGCACGAGGATCCCAGCAAGTCGACGGTGAACGTGGCCCGATACGTGTCGAGCTGGTTCCACCCCGGATTCATCGGCGCCCACGAGTAGCCGGGCTGCGCGGTTGCCGTCACCGTGACCGTGGTGTTCTTCGTCCCGTCATAGGGGCCGGCCGGCTCGGCGACGTACGTGACGCCTTGAGTCCGGGGCATCACGATCATCGGGGTCGTGACCTCACCGTTGACGCATGTCGCCTGGGAGACAGTCGGGCTCGCCGGCGCGCCCGGTGTGCACGAAACCTGGTCGAACGTGACCGTGGTGGTCGCCGTCGTGTCCGAGGTCGTCGTCCAACCCGGCGGCAAGGTCGCCGGCCAGCCGACGCCGGCGGGATCCAAGGTCGCCGTCACCGTGACCGACTGTCCCGCCGCGTACGGGCCCTCCGGATCAACGGAGTAGGTGATCCCGTCCGTCGTCGGCAGCGCCAGCTCGGGCGGCCAAACCACGCCGGCGACGCACACCGCCTGCCGCACCTTGGGCGACACTGGGGCGACCTGGCGGCACGACGTCCCCACCAGCTGAACGGTGAACGTTGACGTGGTCGGGTTGACAGACGTCCAACCCTCCGGGATCTGTCCCCAGCCGAACCCGTCCGCCACGGTCGCCGTCACCGTCACTTCGAGGTCCTGCGTGCCGTCACCAAGATCCGACGGGTCGAATGCGTAGACGACCCCGGTCGTTTGCGGCAGCACGATCTCCGGCGGGGTGACCGCACCGTTGACACACGTCGCCTGGGTCACGTCCGGTCCCACGAGTGTGACGGGCGTGCAGGCCACGTCCTGGAACACCACCGTGAACGTCGCCGTCGTCGGCGACGTTTCGGTCCAGCCCTGCGGCAACTGGTCGGGCCAGCCGACCCCTTCGGGATCCAACGTGGCCGTCACGGTCACCGACTCGCCGGGTGTGTAGGGGCCGCGCGGATCGGCGGAGTATCTGACCCCGTCGGTCTCGGCCAACGTCAGCGAGGGCGGAGATAGCAATCCGCCGGCGCAGACGGCCTGACCGACCGTCGGTGCGACGGGGAGGACTTCCTCGCACGACGTGCCCTCCAACGTCACCGAGAGCGTCGCGGTCGCGTCGTTCACTCGTACCCAGGGCGCACTGACCGTTCCCCAGCCGAACCCGTCTTCGATGGTCGCCGTGACGATGACCTCCACATCGGCGGACCCGTCGCCCAGGTCGGACGGCGCGAACGTGTAGACGATCCCGGTCGTCACCGGCAGCGTGATCTCCGGCCGGGTCACCTCGCCGTTGGTGCAGGTCGCCTGGGTGACCTCCGGCTCGACCGGCGTGACCGGTTTGCACGACACCTCGTCGAAGGTCACGGTGAAGGTCGCGGTGGTGGGCGAGGTTTCTTCCCAGCCCTCGGGCAATTCAGCCGGCCAACCGACGCCGGCCGGGGCCAGCGTGGCCGTCACGATGACGGACTGGCCAGGCAGGTACGGCTCGCCCGGATCGGCGGAGTAGGTGATCCCGTCGGTCTCGGCCAACGTCACCGCCGGGGAAGAGAGTGCACCGGAGGTGCACACCGCCTCGGTCACCGTCGGGGCCACCGGCGTCCGCTCCGCGCACGAAGTCCCCGTCAAGGTCACGGTGAACGTCGCCGTGGTCGGGCCGCCGAAGCTCCAGCCGGAACGCATCTGCGCCCATTCGAACCCGTTGGTCAGTGTCGCCGTCACCGTCACTTCGAGGTCCTGCGTGCCGTCTCCGAGGTCGGACGGCGCGAACGTGTAGACGATCCCGGGCGTCTTCGGCAGCGTGATCGTCGGCCGGGTGACTTCGCCGGCGGTGCACGTCGCCTGGGTCACGTCGGGTGCGACCGGAGCGACCGGTGTACACGAGACTGGCGGCGAAGGTCACCGTGAAGGTCGCGGTCGTCGGCGACTCTTCGGTCCACCCGTCCGGCAGCTGGTCGGGCCAGCCGACGCCAGTTGATCGCAGCGTCGCAGTCACGGTCACCGTGTCGCCGGCGCGATACGGCCCGCCCGGGTCCGCCGTGTAGGTGATCCCGTCGGTCGTCGCGAACTCCAACGAAGGCCGGGACAGCACGCCGCCGGCGCACACCGCCTCGGTCACCGCCGGCGCGACCGGGAGCCGTTCCTCGCACGACGTCCCCGTCAAGGTCACCGTGAGCGTCGCCGTGGTCGCGTTGACACGGGTCCAATCGGGTGGCAGCTGGCCCCACTCGAACCCGTTGGTCAGGGTCGCCGTCACCGTCACTTCGAGGTCCTGCGTGCCGTCACCAAGATCCGACGGGTCGAGTGCGTACGTGATTCCGGGGGTCGTTGCCGGCACGATCTTCGGCGGCGACCACCACTCCGTTGGTGCACGTCGCCTGCGTCACAGTGGGGTCGACGGGTGCGACGGGTGCGCACGACACGTCGTCGAACGTCACGGTGTACGTCGCGGTCGTCGGCGACGTGCGGGTCCAGCCGTCGGGCAGCGGGTCCGGCCAGCCGACCCCGGCCCTGGCCAACGTCGCGGTCACCACCACCGACTCACCGGCGCGATACGGGCCCTCACGATCCACGGAGTACGTGATCCTGTCCGTGTCTGCCAGCTCCAGCGCCGGCCGCGACAGCACGCCACCGGCGCACACCGCCTGCGTCACCGTCGGGGCCACCGGGAGCCGTTCCTCGCACGACGTCCCCGTCAAGCGTCACCGTGAGCGTCGCCGTGGTCGCGTTGACACGGGTCCAATCGGGTGGCAGCTGGCCCCACCCGAACCCGTTGGTCAGGGTCGCCGTCACCGTCACTTCGAGGTCCTGCGTGCCGTCACCAAGATCCGACGGGTCGAGCGCGTAGACGATCCCCGTCGTGGGCTGAGGTTCGATCGTGGGCGGGGTGATCTCGCCGTCGGTGCACGTCGCCTGGTTCACCGCTGGTTCGACCGGAGCGACCGGTGTACACGAGACGGCGGCGAAGGTCACCGTGAAGGTCGCGGTCGTCGCCGAGGTCTCTTCCCACTCGTCCGGCAACTGGTCGGGCCAGCCGACCCCGGCCGGGTCCAGCGTCGCCGTCACCGTCACCGACTGGCCGGCGGAGTACGGCGCTTCCGGACGCACGGAGTACGTGATCCTGTCGGTCTCCGCCAATGTCAGCGTCGGCGTAGAGACCACCCCGGCCGCGCACACCGCCTGAGTAACCGCCGGCTCCACGGGTGTGACCTCGTCGCACGACGCACCCCTCAACGTCACCGTGAACGTCGCCGTCGTCTCGTCGACACGAGTCCAATCGGACGGCAGCTGACCCCACTCGTATCCGTCGACCAGCGTCGCCGTCACCGTCGCTTCGAGGTCCTGTGTGCCGTCACCAAGCTCTGACGGGTCAAGCCCGTACTCGAGTCCGGTCGTAGTCGGCAGCATGATCTCCGGTGCGACAACAACGCCGTCGGCACACGTCGCCTGAACCACCACCGGGTCCACGGGAGCAACCGGTGTGCACTTCACCTGCTCGAAGGTCACCGTGAAGGTCGCGGTCGTCGGCGAGGTCTCCTCCCACCCGTCGGGTAGGTCCGCCGGCCAGCCCACCCCGGCCGGGTCCAACGTGGCCGTCACGATCACCGAGTCGCCGGCCCGATACGGGCCTTCACGATCCACGGCGTAGGTGATGTCGTCGGTCTCGGCCAACGTCAGCGTTGGCTCCGACAGGAGGCCACCTGTGCACTCGGCCTGTGTCACTGCCGGCGCCGCCGGCACCCGCTCCTCACATGACGCCCCGGCCAACGTCACCGTGAACGTTGCCGTGATGTCGTCGACCCGCACCCAGGGATCGGTGAGAGTTCCCCAGCCGTACCCGTCTTCGACCGTCGCCGTCACCGTCACCGGCGTGGTCTGGGTCCCGTCATAGGGCCCCGGCGGTTCGAGCGCGTAGACGAGGCCGGTCCTGGGCTGAGGTTCGATCGTCGGCACGGTGACCTCGCCGTTGGCGCACGTCGCCTGAACCACCACTGGGTCCACCGGTGTCACGGGCGTGCAAGACACAGGATCGAAGGTCACGACGTAGATCGCCGTCGTCGTCGAGGTCCTGTTCCAACCCGCCGGCAACGTCGCCGGCCAGCCAACCCCGGTCGGGTCCAACGTGGCCGTCACGATCACCGACTGGCCCGGCGCGTACGGGCCTGTTGAGTCGACGGAGTAGGTGATCCCGGCAGTGTCGGGCGGCACCGTCAGCGTCGGATCCGACACCACGCCATTCGCGCACTCGGCCTGGGTCACACTCGGGGCCTCGGGCGTGACCTCCTGACATGTCGCGCCGCGCAGCGTGACCGTGAACCTGATGATGCCGGGAGCCTCGGTCGCCGTCCAGCCGGCCGGCAACGGATCGATCCAGGCGTAGCCGCCGGTCACCGTGGCCGTCACGCTGACCTCGACGTCCGTTGTGCCGTCCCCGTAGCTCCGACGGGATGACCGCGTAGAGCACTCCGTCGTCCGTGTCGTCCGTCGTGACCAGCGGAGGCACCACCACGCCGTTGGCACAGGTCGCCTGCGCGACCTGCGGCCTCACCGGTGTGACCTCGATGCACGAAACGTCGTCGAACGTCACCATAAACGTCGCGGTCGTCGCCGACGTTTCGATCCACAACGGCGGCAACACGTCGGGCCACGCGAAGCCCTGCGCCAGCGTCGCCGTCACCGTCACCGTGTCGCCCGCCCGATAGGGACCCTCGGGGTTGACGGTGTAGGTGATGTTGTCGGTCGGCACCGGTGTCAACGTCGGCGGATTCAGGACGCCGAGCGCACACCGTGCCTGCGTCACGTCGGGATCAACCGGCCTCACCTCGGAACAGGTTGTGCCCGTCAGCAGGCCGGTCCACGTCGCCTTGGTCGCGTCGACCTGTATCCAGCCGGCTGGCATCGGTCCCCACTCGTAGCCGAGCACAAGTGTCGCGGTCACGGTCACCGGGACGTCTGTCGTCCCGTCGCCGAGAACTGCCGGCGAGACGGTGTAGTGGACCCCGAGCGGCAGCGTCGCCGGCGTGACGTGCGGCGGCACCACGGCACCGTCGACGCACGTGGCCTGGGTCAGGCTCGGAGCGACCGGAAGCACCGTGATGTTCTTGCATTCGTTGAGCCAGATCCCTCCGTTGGCGGGGTCGTAGTTCTGCCCCGGCCCCCACGCTCCCGGTGGGATGATGTCCTCTGCATGGTTGACATGTCCTGACGCGTCGGTCGACGAGGTGGACACGGTGATCTTGTTGTACGGGTTGTCCGTCGACAATGTGCGGTGACAGACCCAGGTCTTGTCCCCGTCTTGGATGGCCTCGCGAAGGCGCGCGAGCGGCACGCGCACCCCAGCGGTCGCGCTCGCCTGGAACACCCGTGGTGGATCCTCCTGTGTGCGCACGGTCACGACCGCGTGGTTGGTGATCGTCGTACCCAGGTCCGAGAGCGCGACGGTGTAGCTGATGGGCTGACCGATGTCCGTGTTGCACAGCGTCTCGCCGGGTCCCACGACCGTCTCCACGTCCGGGAGTTCGATGACGACACCGAGGCGATCGTCGACGAGCCGCACGACCTCGAGCGGGATGCCACTCGTGTTCCGGCCGCAGTAGACGTACTCCACCTCGTCGCCGACCGCGGCCATCGCCACGCTGGCGGTCTTGCTGAACGTGAACGAAACGTCCGCCGGCAGCTCCGGGCCGGTGCACGCCGCGGCGGTGACGCCCGCGCTGTACTCCGAAGTGCCGCCACCTGCGAGCTCGACCGTGACCGTCTCGGTGAGCTGCTGGTCCTCGGCGGGCCCGTCGATCAACTCCGTCGCGGTCGACCCTCCGTGAGGCGCATCGGGGTTGGGGCTGTACTCCAGGCCACGCGCCGAGCCCACCACGATGACCGGGGATCCGTCGTTGTTGCTGACCGTCCACTCGATCGTCGTCGTCCCGCTGGTGGTGTCGCACTCGGCGTGCCCGTGCAGGGCCGCGCACATCAAGTTGATCGCGTCGGCGCTGGCGACCGTCACCCCCTCGACGACGACTTCCGTGCGGTTCCGCCCGTCACCGGCCGGAACGTTCCAAGTCGAGCTGCCCGGAGGCGCGGTGCCGCTGACTTCCCCTCCGGCGTCGACGTTGCGCAGCGTCACGTCGACTGCCTCCCCGCCATTGTTGTCGACGCGGAACGTCCGCGTTCCGGCGGCGAAGTCCTCCGCCGACGTGCAGCGCGGGGCGAGCGCGATGTCCACGACCGGCGCTGGCGCCACCGTGGTCGTGGTCGTCGTTGACTCGGGGACGGTCGTCGCGGGCGATGTCGTCGCCGGGGCAGTCGTCGGCGGTGTCGCGGAAGTCGTTGGTTCGGCCGTCGTCGGCTCGGTGGGCGCGGGCTCCGTCGTCGCGACCGGCTCGGTCGTCGTGGGCTCGGTGGGCGTGGGCTCGGTGGGCGCGGGAGCGGTGGGCTCCGTCGGCGGCACACTTGCGAACGCCATCCCGGAGGCCCCCGCGAGGGCGACTGCCACACCGACGAGGGGCAGCAGCAAACGGGACAACCGATGTCTCTCGCGAGACATCTCAACGCTGGGGAACCGATCAGGGCGAGACTCATTCACGAGCACTCCCTCTGCGGCCTGTTCGGCAATTGGGGGCCGAGCAACGGTAGCCGTCCTCGCCGACCCCGATCGCGCGTACCGTCGGGCGAAGCTCAGACTGCCGAGGACCTCACCGCCGCGGTAGCTCGACCCGATCCGCCTCGCCGTGGATCGTGGGAAAGCGACCGACTGGGTGAAGTGTGAGCTGAGCGGGCGGATATCCGCCCGCAGGACTCACAGTTCGTGGGGAGCCAGGCGAGCTGCAGAACCGGTAGCCCTGGAATAAAGGCCGCCGGCACGCCCCCACGTGCCGGCGGCCGTACAGTCCGGCGCGGAGGGATGCGCCTGGGCTGTCCGAGCAGTGTGAGCGACCGGGACCGTGGACTCTGTCGCGGCGCGCACGCACCACGAGTGCCGGCGGACACACAACCCGCGCCGGCGGGTTGGATTCGCGGCGCCGCCTCAGCGGGCGCGATGGGCCAGCGCGTCGGCGTCGAGGATGACGATGCGGCCGCGGGCGAGTTGGACGACGTTGTCGTCGACCAGTTGCTGGAGGACCCGGTTCGTCGTGGACCGGGTGGTCCCGGCGAGTGATGCCAGCTCCTCCTGGCGAAGCGGCACGTCGATCGTCGGCTCGTCCGACGCGTAGAGCCTCGCCAACTCGTCGAGCCGGCGGATCACGCGAGTCTCGACGGGGAGATACAGCGCCTCCAGCAGCTGCGTCGAGAGTCGCCGCACCTGGGCGGCGAGGACCTCGACGAGGAATCGTTCGACCGACGGTTGCTCGCGGCGGAGCTGTTCGAAGTCGGTGCGAAGGAGGACGCGCGTCTCCACGGGCTCGAGGGCGACGGCACTCGCCGTGCGAGTCGCGGTCGGGCTGAGCAGGGCCTGCTCGCCGAAGCTGTGGCCGCGGCCGAGCACGGCGAGGATGGCTGCATCACCAGAGCGCGTCGACGCCCGGATCGCGATCCGGCCCTTGTCGATGAGATGCAACGAGTCGCCGGGGTCTCCCTCGTGGAAGAGGGTGTCACCCTTGCGATAGGACCGCCGGGCCATGCGGGCCAGGACGGCGCGGCGATCCTCATCGGCGAGTCCGCGCAGCAGCGGGTGCTCCACGATCGCGACGTTACGAGGCCGGGATGGTCGAACGGCGGACGCAGCGCCCGTTCTGTCATTCGCGATCTACCGGATCGAGCCGATCCCGACTGACAGAACGGGTTTAATGTCCCTCCGATGTCGTGGCTCCAGGAGTCGATCATGTCGCGACAGGGCGTCGCCAAGGGTCAGGTCGGCGACACCCACGAGCTGACCGAAGAGCGCCAGGGCACGTTCCACTTCACGATGGGCCCGTACTCCTCACCCGTGTTGGAGATCCAGCCCGGCGACCGGGTCGTCGTCGAGACCCGGGACGCGTTCGGTGGCGTCATCCACACCGAGGCCGACCTTCCCACGGCGAAGCTGACGATGCCGTTCGTCAATCCGCAGAACGGCCCGATCATGATCGAGGGGGCCGAGAAGGGCGACGCGCTCGCCGTCTACATCGAGTCGATGGAGCCGCGGGGGGAGAACCCGCGGGGCACGTGCGCCATGATCCCCGAGTTCGGCGCGCTCACCGGTACGACGCTCACCGCCACGCTCAACCCGCCCCTGCCCGAGCGGGTGCGCAAGGTCGATCTCGACTCGGACAAGGTCTACTGGAGCGACCGGGTGACGCTCCCGTACCGGCCGCACATCGGCACCCTCAGCACGTCGCCCGAGCTCGATTCGATCAACTCGCTCACCCCGGACAGCCACGGCGGCAACATGGACCTGCCGGACATGGGACCCGGGAGCGTGACCTACCTCCCGGTCCGCACCGAGGGCGCGCGGCTGTTCATCGGTGACGCCCACGCGTGCCAGGGCGACGGCGAGGTGTGCGGCACGGCGGTGGAGTACGCCAGCCTGACCACGATCCACGTCGATCTCGTCAAGGGCTGGACGATCGACTGGCCCCGGCTCGAGAACGCGGACGTCATCATGGCGATCGGCTCGGCCCGCCCGCTGGAGGACGCCGCCCGGATCGCCTATCGGGAGCTCATCTTCTGGTTGGAGCGCGACTACGGGTTCGACCGCTGGGACGCCTACATGATGCTCAGCCAGTGCGGGCGGGTGCGGTTGGGCAACTTCGTCGACCCGAAGTACACGGTCGGTGCCGCGATCGCCAAGACCTACCTCGAGGGAGGGTGACATGGATCTGGGACTGAAGGGCCTGAACGCCATCGTGACCGGGTCGACGCGGGGGATCGGGCGCGCCATCGCCGACACGCTCGCCGACGAGGGTGCGAACGTCGCGATCTGCTCTCGCCACGCCGACGACGTCGCCGAGGCGGTGGCTGCGCTGGAGGCCAAGGGTGTCCGGGCGACAGGGCGGGCGCTCGACGTCGGAGACGGTCCGGCGCTGCAGGAGTGGGTCCGGGACGTGGCGGACGAGCTGGGCGGCATCGACATCGTCGTGTCCAACGTGTCGGCCCTCGCGATCGGGGCCGACGAGGACGCATGGCGCAACGGGTTCCAGATCGACATGATGGGCGCGGTCCGTGTCGTGGACGCGGCGATGCCGAGCCTCGAGCGCTCCGACGCTCCGTCGATCGTGACCATCTCGAGCGTGTCGGGCCGGGAGATCGACTTCGCGTGCGGCGCCTACGGGGCGCTCAAGGCGGCGCTCGTCCACTACACCCAGGGTCTCGCCTACAACCTCGCCGGCAAGGGGATCCGGGCCAACACGGTGTCGCCCGGCAACACCTACTTCCCGGGCGGCGTCTGGAACCAGATCGAGACCGGGGACCCCGAGCTGTTCGCCGCCGCCCTCGGTCTCAACCCGACCGGCCGCATGGGCACCCCCCAGGAGATGGCCAACGCCGTCGCCTTCATCGCCAGCCCGAAGGCGAGCTTCATCACCGGGGCCAACCTGGTCGTCGACGGGGCCCTCACCAAGGGCGTCCAGCTCTGATCCACCTGCGGCGCCGGTAAATCGGGTCCAGATCTCCGGCCGACGGAACGGTTGTAACCATCGCGGTCACGCCTCCTCGATCGGGAGGAGGCCACTGTGATACCGATCCTCGACGTCGCGACGGTCCAGCAGGCGCTCGACGCGCTGGTGACCGGCGACCTCGACGCGGCATCAGTCCAGTTCACGGGCGATCTCGTGCTCACCGGCCCGGGGGGATGCCTCGATGGGCGGACCGACGGGCTGGCGGCGGTCCTCGACCGCTTCGCCGAGATGTCCCGCGTGACGCACGGCAGCTTCGGGACCGAGGTGGAGGCCGTCTACACGGGCACGACCGCCCAGCTCGTCGCCGTCACGCGCCACTGGGCGATGCTCGAGGGCGACGCCGTCCGGGCCATCCAGGCCCTCGTCCTCACGACCGAGGGCGATCGATTCCGCGCCGTGGACGTGCTGAGCGGCTCGGGGCCGAGCAGCGGGATCTGGGACTGACCGCCGCCGCCACCACCCAGTTCTTGCATCTGAACTGCGCGTCAGGACGCGCATTCCGGATGCAAGAACGAGGTTTGGGGTGCCCGCCCCATGACGGCGCGGCGCGAGCATCGTCGACCGCGGCGCGGCGGCGGGTCGACGACGGTGAGTTCTTCGGCCACATCGCCTACGCCAGCCTCGTCGCCCGGAAACCCGGCTGAGGCCCACCGCGCGGTCACGTCCTCCGATGGGCGCGCGCGGCGACGAGGTTCAGGCCCACGTCGACGAAGCGATCGGCGCCATCGTCGGGATCGGTCAGACGAGATAGCTCGTCGTGGCGCAGGGCGGCCCCGAACGGCGCGTTCCAGTAACCGCCCGCGAGTCCCGTCCGATCGTGGGGAGCGACGTACGCGTACGGCTCGGAGACGATGGTGTCTCCGGGTGAAAAGCCGACGTACGCCTGCTGCCCATCGAGCTCGACGACGACCGCGACGTCGAAGTGCTCCGGCCACAGCTGGGCCTCGCTGACGGCGCCGGGGGCAAGCGTTTCGGTCAACCGCGCGAGCCGCCGGGCCCCGAACTCGTACCAGGCGCCCAGCCACCGCGACGCGTCGCGCGTCGACCTCGAGGTCGACGTCCGGCGCGAATGGCGGCAGGTCACGGCCGACACCGGGGTCCGGCGACAGCGAGACGCCAAGGAACTCGGCGGCGGCGCGCACGGTGGTGATGGCGACGTCGCGACCGGGCTCGACGCCGAGACGATCACCGCGGATCACGATGCGTGTCCCGTCGTCGAACGGCGGCGTTCCGAACCCCTCCCCGATCGGCCGGAGGCCGATGCGCCCGGTCCGGGCCTTCCGCGCCGGCGAGACGGCGTAGCACGCCAACGCGTGCAGCGCCTCGCGAGTGGCACCGAAGTTCGGCGGAGGGTCGGTCACGTCGCGGCGCTCTGGTCCGTTCCCGGCTCGAAGTCGACGCCGACTTCGTCGACGAAGCACCAGGCCCAGGTCTCGCCCGGCTCGGCGGAGCGGGCGATGGGATGGTTCGACTCCCGCGCGTGCCGCGTGGCGTGGCGGTTGGGCGACGAGTCGCAGCACCCGATCTTGCCGCAGATCATGCACATGCGCAGGTGGACCCACCGGCTGCCGATCGCGAGGCAGTCCTCGCAGCCCTCGATGGGCTCCGGGAGCGCCGTCACGGCGATCTGGTCGAGGTGGGTGCACGTGCCATTGGCCATGATCGACCTCCCGGTCAGTCCGACGTCGGCCCCCATCGTGCCCGATGGTCGGTTCGAAATCGGCGGGGATGGGCATGTCTCACCCCAGTGACTGAACGACCTGAGCACGACGACGCTGAAGACGGGCTGGAGCAACGGGCCTTCATGTGGGCCGAGCAGCTGATCTACGCGGTCGCCGCCGTCGCGCTGGTCGCCGGTGCGCTCGCGCTGCTCGTCGACGCCATCGTCGGCTTCGTCGACCACCTCCGTGACGATGTCATCGCGTCGGCGACCGAACTGTTGAGCGTGCTCCTCCTCGTCTTCGTGTTCGTCGAGCTGCTCGGCGCGGTCCGGGTCACGATGAGGGAGCGTCGGCTGATCGCCGAACCATTCCTTCTCGTCGGGATCATCGCGTCGATCAAGGAGATCGTCGTGGTGGCCGGAGCCGAACGGCCCGAGGAGGAGGGCTGGCGGGAGTTCGGCGAGGCGATGATCGAGGTCGGCGTGCTCGCCCTGGTCATCCTGGTGCTGGCCATCTCGTCGCTGTTGCTGCGGCGCCGCGAGCGGGAGCCGTCCGAGGAATCCGCATGACACGCGCCGCGTGGTTCCTGTCGGCGGACGAGCGCGGCAACCCGGACACCGAGATCGACCGGCGCCGGCGGGACGGGCTCGCGTACACCGAGGGCAACGACGTCCGTGTGCTCGTCCACGGCGGCGAGTACTTCCCTCGTCTGTACGCGACACTGCGCGACGCCACGAGCGGCGACTGGATCCACTTCACCGACTGGCGCGGTGATCCCGACGAGCGCCTCGACGGTCCCGAGACCGAGATCGCCCGGGTCCTCGCCGGCCTGGCGGCTCGGGGAGTGCACGTCCGGGGGCTTGTCTGGCGCTCGCACTCCGACCAGGCGCACTTCAGTGAGCAGGAGAACCTGCACCTCGTGGAGACGGTGAACGAGGCAGGCGGCGAGGTCCTGCTCGACGAGCGGGTCCGGCGCGACGGCAGCCATCACCAGAAGCTGTTCGTCGTGCGCCATCCGGATCGCCCCGACGATGACGTCGCCTTCGTCGGCGGGATCGACCTCTGCCACGGTCGCCGTGACGACGCGCGGCACGAGGGCGACGACCAGCCGATCGAGCTCGATCCTCGCTACGGCCCGCGGCCGCCGTGGCACGACGTCCAGCTCGAGATCCACGGCCCGGCGGTCGGCGACCTCGCCTACACGTTCCGGGAGCGGTGGGAGGATCCGACGCCGCTCGACCACCGCAACCCGTGGCGCGCCCGTCTGGCCCGCGTCGCCCACGAACCGCGGCGACCGGATCCGCTGCCCCCGATGCCGCCCGATCCGCGGCCGGTCGGTCGCCACGCCGTACAGGTGCTGCGCACGTACCCGGCCAAGCGGCCGTCGCACCCGTTCGCCCGCCAGGGCGAGCGCAGCATCGCCCGGGCCTACCTCAAGGCGTTCCAGCGAGCCCGCCGGCTCGTGTACGTCGAGGACCAGTACCTGTGGTCGGGTGCCGCCGCTGGCGTCCTCGCCGAGCGCCTCCGCGACGAGCCCCGCCTGCACCTCGTCGCGGTCGTCCCGCGCTATCCGGATCGCGACGGGCGCTTGTCCGGCCCGCCCTACCGGATCGGCCAGCAGCGGGCGATGGAGATCCTGCGCCAGGCGGGCGGCGAGCGGGTGACGTTCCTTGATCTCGAGGCTCCGTCGGGCTGGCCGATCTACGTGCACTCGAAGGTCTGTGTGGTCGACGACGTCTGGATGATCGTGGGGAGCGACAACCTCAACATCCGGTCCTGGACCAACGACTCGGAGCTGTCGTGCGCGGTGATCGACGAGGAGCGCGATGAGCGCGAGCCGGCGGACCCCGGCGGTCACGGCGACGGCGCCCGGAGGCTCGCCCGCGAGACCCGGCTGCGGCTGTGGCGCGAGCACCTTGGTCGGGACGACGGCGACGACGCCGACCTCGTCGACGGCGTCTCGGCGATCGAGGTGCTCCATCGCGCGGCCGCCGAGCTTCAGCAGTGGAGCGATGATCGGGCGAGCAGGCCGCGGCCGCCCGGGCGGCTGCGGGAACATCGGCCGGTACCGGTGCGGGGGCTGGCCGCCGTGTGGGCCCAGTCGATCCACCACTTGCTCGTGGATCCCGACGGCCGTCCCCGCGCCCTGCGGCGGGCCGGCGAGTTCTGAGGCCGTCGCGGGTTCACACGCCCGTGCAGATGTTGTAAGGAGGGGTGTGGCACATCCCGATCCGGGCCCGTATTTCGCTGAGCTGGCCCGCCGGCTCATCGCCATCGAGGGCGTCGAGGAGACGATGACCGCCATCGTGCAGGCGGCGGTCGAGGTGACCGGGTGCGACCACGCGTCGCTCAGCTACCTCCGCGGAAAGCGGCTGGTGAGCGCCTCGAGCAACGACCGGGTCGGACCGGTGCTCGACGCGATCCAGACCGAGACCCAGGAAGGTCCGTGCATCGATGCCATCCGCTACGGAGGGGTCGTCGTCGTCGACGACCTGCGCTCCGACATCCGGTTCTCGACGTATGGGCCGAAAGCCGAGGCCGCGACCGGCGTGCGCAGCTCGATGGCCACCGAGCTCAATGACGGCCGGCGGGCGATCGGTGCCCTCAACCTGTTCTCCGAGGAGATCGGGTGGTTCGCCGGCGAGCCGCAGCAGGAGGCGCTCGTCGCGATCCTCGCCGCTCACGCGACCCCGGCGCTCGCGGCGGCGATCTATCGGGAGAACATGGACGTGGCGCTGCGCAGCCGGGACCTGATCGGGCAGGCGAAAGGGCATGTTGATGGCCCGCTCGGGCCTCGCCGAGGACGACGCGTTCGCGCTGCTCGTCGATGCGTCGCAGCGCATGAACGTGAAGCTCGTCGACGTCGCCCGCCGCCTGGTCGAGGGCACGCTTCCGACGCCCGACTCGTGATCGACACCGGTCCCGTCAGCACACGCGCGGTGCCGGTCACACTCTCGGGCTTCGGAGGGTCAGGTTGACCGATGGAGGATTTTCTGACCGCCGAGTTCGATGAGCACCGCCCTCGCCTGCGCGCCGTGGCGTATCGCATGCTCGGCTCGTTCAGCGACGCCGACGACGCCGTGCAGGAGGCCTGGCTCCGGTTGAACCGCTCCGACGCGACGAGCATCGACAACCTGGGCGGCTGGTTGACCACGGTCACGGCTCGCGTGTGCCTCAACATGCTGCGGGGCCGCCGGACGAAGCGCGAGCAGCCGTTGGACGTTCACGTGCCCGACCCCATCGTGCAGCGGGCCGAGTCCGTCGAGCCCGAACACGAGGCCGTGCTCGCCGACTCGGTCGGCCTCGCCCTACTCGTCGTGCTCGAGACGCTCGCGCCGGCGGAGCGACTCGCGTTCGTGCTGCACGACATGTTCGCTGTGCCGTTCGACGAGATCGCCGAGATGGTGGACCGCTCTCCCGAGGCCACTCGCCAGCTCGCCAGCCGTGCCCGCCGGCGCGTGCAGGGCGCGAGCGTCCCGGACCCCGACGTGGCCCGTCAGCGAGCGGTCGTGGACGCCTTCTTCGCCGCCGCGCGCGACGGTGACTTCGATGCACTCGTCGCGGTCCTCGATCCGGACGTCGTGTTGCGGTCCGACGGTGGACCGACGCGCCCGTCCGCCTCGGCGCTCGTGCGGGGCGCGACCGCCGTCGCCAGCCGGGCCGTCGCGTTCTCGCTGCCGGGAGCGACCCTCCGACCGGTACTGGTCAACGGCGCGGCAGGTGTTGTGGTCATGGTCGACAGCCAACCGTTCTCGGTGATGGGCTTCACCGTCACCGACGGCAAGGTGTCGGCCATCGATGTGCTCGCCGACCCGGAACGCATCCGCTCGCTCGACCTGGACGAAGGACGGTCATGGCCAAGCTGACCTACTCGGCCATGGCGTTCTGATTGCGATTCACCCTCACCCTCGACGCAAAACGCGCGGGAGAACCGACGTTGGCACGATGCTCGCGATTCTTCCAGCGCGAAGTCGGTCACCCGCGACGGTGAATCTCAATCAGAACCGGGGAGCGACGCCTGAACGTTCACTGAATGAATGCTGAACGGACGGGGTACTCACGAACCCAAGAATCCCGTCGGTGACTCCTCCCGCGTTCTCAACAATTCGGTCCGTTGGGGTATCGAGCCACAGTCGTAGGGGGTACGGCTGCGGTCGAGGAGAGGAGAGGGTTGTCGCTTCTGCTCCGGCTTCTGGCCGGGGTCGAAGCCGATCACGCGGGCGGGCAAGGGGATCGGTGTTCGGGTGGGACGCCGCATATTCACAGGAAGAAGACAACTGAACATGAAATTGAGAACTCAGGTTGCTGCGGCGACCGTCACCCTCGGGCTCTTGGGTGGGGCAACCGTCGCCACGGCGGACAGCACCTCGAGCCCAGCGGCGCTCGCGCCCCGCCGCAGCGTCGAGCTCGCGAGAGCATCGACGTCGGGGCAGGTGGCCGCGGTGAGCCAGCCGGGCGTCGCTGACGCGTCGACCAGCTCCGCTTTGCGTGTTGGCCGAGTTGGCCTGCGGGCCGTCAGGCAGTGCACGTTCCGTGGAGTGTCGACGAGGTGCGTGATCCACGTCCGCCGCCTCGAGCGACGTAACCACCGCGTCGTGGCGTTTGGCGTGATCAGGCCCGTCAACCGGGCGATCTCCATCCCCTTCCACCAGCGGGTCATCGGTGTCCGCACCGCTGACGGCGTGTTCGACCTGCAGGGCTTCCAGCAGGCTCCCAGCTGCGCCATTCTGAGCCTGGTGCTCGGCCCGCTGCACCTGGACGTGCTCGGCCTCGTCATCGACCTCAACCGGGTCGTTTTGAACATCACGGGCCAGACCGGAGCGGGCAACCTGCTCGGCAACCTGCTGTGCGCACTCACCGGCATTCTCGACGGTGGGTTCATCCTGACGCGGTTCCTGTCCGTCGTGGACGAGCTGCTCGCCGCGATCAACGCCGTCCTCAGGCTCTGACCGGCGTCGGGCGCTCCGATGGGGGCTGAGACCTGAGCCTCAGCCCCCATCAGGAGCGGGCGGGGCGGGCATCGCGTCACCACCCGGCCGTGTAGAACCACGCCGGTGGACCCGGTGATCCTGATCGTCGCCGATGCGGGCGAGTCGGAGCGGTTGCTCGGCGAGCTCGGCCGGTACCAGCGCGACTACCGGCTGGCGACGGCGTCGACGGGCGACGAGGCGCTCGCCCTGCTCGCCGATGTCGTGGCCGACGGTGGCGCGGTGGCGATGGTGCTCTGCGATCTGGCCGTCGCTCCGTCCGGTGCCGTCGACGTGCTGGCCGGGGTGCGTCAGGCCGCCCGTACCGCTCGCTGCGTCCTGCTGGTCGAGTGGGGTCTCCGGGGCGAGCAGATGCCCGCGGTCGGCCGGGCGCTCGCGCTCGGTGTGGTCGACACCGTGTTGACGAAGCCCAAGGACGTTCGTGACGAGGAGTTCCACTCGGCGATCACTGAGGATCTCGGTGAGTGGGCGTGGACCACGTCGCCCGTGTTCGAGACGGTCAAGATCGTCGGCACCGACGACAGGCGGAGCAGGGAGATCCGCAACGTGCTCGAGCGCCTCGGTGTCCCGTGCGGGTTGCACCGTCCCGACTCCGCCGAGGGCATCGCCATCACTCGACGAGCGGGCGGCCCCGACTCGTTGCCGCTCGTCGAGGTGATGGGCGGCCCGATTCTCAGCGATCCGACGAGGCGCGAGCTCGCCGTCGCGTTCGGTGCCGCCGTCGACGTCGGGACGACGGTGTTCGACGTCGCGGTCGTCGGATCCGGGCCGGCCGGACTGGGAGCAGCGGTGTACGCGGCATCGGAAGGGCTGTCCACGTTGATCCTCGAGGGCGAGGCGTTCGGTGGTCAGGCCGGCACGAGCTCGATGATCCGGAACTACCTCGGCTTCCCGCGCGGCATCACCGGTCGGCAGCTCGGTCGGAGGGCGGTGATCCAGGCGTCCGCGTTCGGGGCCCGCTTCGACATGGCGCGCGCCGCGACCGGTCTCGAGGCAGGTCGGCCGCACCGCCTCCTGCTCGATGACGGCGCCGAGGCCGTGGCCAGGGCCGTGATCCTCGCGTGCGGAGTGACGTATCGCCGATTGGGCGTCCCGGCCCTGGAGGACCTGCTCGGTGCGGGCGTGTTCTACGGGGCATCGACCAGCGAGGCGCGGGGCCTGCAGGACGCGGACGTCGTCGTCGTCGGCGCCGGGAACTCCGGTGGTCAAGCCGCGGTCCACCTGGCGCGGTACGCCCGGCACGTCACGGTGGCCGCCCGGGGCGACTCGTTGGAGGCGACGATGTCGACGTACCTGATCCGCGAGCTCACGGGAAACCCACGCGTCACCGTGCGGACCGGCGTGGACGTGGTCGACGGCGGTGGCGACGGTCGACTGGAGTGGGTCGAGCTCGCCGATCGACGCGACGGGCGCCGCGACCGGATCGCGACCGCCGGCCTCTTCGTGCTCATCGGGACCGAGACGCGGACGGGCTGGCTACCGCCCGCGATCCGGCGCGACGATCACGGCTTCGTGCTCACGGGTGCCTCCCTGGATCTGCGGGACTGGTCGCTCACTCGTGCACCGCTCCCGCTCGAGACGAGCGTCCCCGGCGTGTTCGCGGCCGGCGACGTCCGCGCCAACGACGTCAAGCGGGTCGCGGCCGCCGTCGGCGAGGGGTCGATGAGCGTGCCGATGGTGCACCGGTACCTGAGCGAACGTGAGGAGTAACGTCGCGGCGGGGTTGAACCAAAGGAGGCGCGATGAAGCGGCCTGTCCTTGCCGCGTTGGCGGCGCTCATGCTCTCGACCGGTGCGCTCGCGGCCCCGAGTTCGGCGTCGGCGCGTTCGGTGGCCCGCGGCGACTTCACCGTGGCGGTGGACTTCACCTCCGCGACCTTGACCGAGCTGGGCGCCAACGCGTGCAAGCTCACCATCGACGCGACCATCCAGTTCACCGGCACGCTGGTCGGGCCCGCTGACGGCACGACGGTGGCATTGATCGCAGCCGGTTGTGACGCAGTGGCCACCTCACCGCCTGGGACGTTCGCCGACGTGTTCGCCTTCGCCGGCGACTTCGCCGGCACGGTCGACGGCACGCCCGTGGACGCCAAGCTTCGCTACGCCGGAGCGACGCGCGCCGGTGGGGAGATTTCGGCGGTCATGGCCCTCACCCGCGGCGCACGCGGCCTGCTGAAGGTCGACGCCGAAGCCGGCGTGGGTGGCAGCTACGTCGGACTCGCGTCGGCCTGACGTCGCGCCCGCCGGTCGAGGAGCCGGCGCCCGGCCGATCCGAGCGTGGTGCCGACGACCACGCAGCCGAGCCCGATGGCGATCGCCGACGGCTCGAGGGAGAAGACGAGCGCGGCGCAGCCGAACGTGCCCAGCACGGCGATCGCGCGGGGCCACCGGCGCTGATCCGCGCCAAGGGTGAGCGCAGCGACGTTGGTGATCGCGTAGTAGGTGAGCACGGCGACCCCTGACACGCTGAGCGAGCTGGTCAGATCGAGCACGAGGATGACTGCCACGACGACAGCGGCGACTGTCACCTCGGCCCGGACGGGCGACGAGCCGCGGTCGTTGATCTGGGCGAACCACGGGGGGACGTCCCGCTGGCGGGCCATCGCGAGCAGGGTGCGGGCGATCCCGGGCAGCAGGTTGAGCAGCACCCCGAAGGCGGCGACGGCCGCCCCGGCGGTGACCAGCGACCCGAGCGTCGACAGGCCCGCCGCCTCGACCACGAGGTCGAGTGGCGCCGATGTCCGCGCCAGCTCGTCGAGTGGAACGACGGAGAGGACGGTGACCCCAACCGCGGCATAGACGACGAGCACCGCGCCGAGCGCCAGGGGGATGGCTCTGGGAATTGTCCGCGCCGGATCGCGAACCTCCTCGCCGAGCGTCGCGATCCGGGCGTAGCCGGCGAAGGCGAAGAACAACAGACCGGCGCTGCGCAGGATCGCGCCGGCGCCGGCGTCGACGGGCTCGATGGAGTCGAAGGCCGCGCCGCCACGTGACCATCCGACGACGACGACGAGGACGAGGGTCGACAACGTGATGACCAGGAGCCCGCGGGTGACCGCGACCGTGCGCGACAGCCCGCCCAGGTTGACGGCGAGGATCAGCCCGACGGCGAGCACGGCGACGGCGCGGGCGCGGTCAGGCCACGCATAGGCGCCGACGGTGAGCGCCATGGTGGCGCATGACGCCACCTTGCCGACGACGAAGCTCCACCCGGCGACCCGTCCCCACAGCGGGCCGAGCTGCCGCCGGCCGTACACGTACGTGCCGCCCGATTCCGGGTACACCGCGGCGAGTTGGGCGGACGAGGTGGCGTTGCAGAGCGCGACGACGCCGGCGATGGCGAGCCCGATCAGCAACCCGGATCCGGCGGCGTCGGCGGCCGGGCCCCACACGACGAACACGCCGGCGCCGATCATCGACCCCGCCCCGACGACGATCGCGTCGCTCAGGCCGAGACGCCGACGAAGCGTTCCTGCGACCGTCATCCGCACGCCAGCGTAAGCCCCTCGGGCCGCCAGATCACCCGTGTCGCGGCGATCGTTAACCTCGCGGTTGCCGCCGGTTCAGCACCACGTCATTGCAACCTGCGAGCGTGGGGCCGGTGGGCGGACGGCACGACGCATGAGGAGATCGCTCATGATGGGATCGTCGATCGACCGCCGGAAGTTCCTCGAGTACACGTGGTGGGGCGTCGGCTCCGCAATGGCCTTCGCGCTGATGCCCGGTTCCTCGTTGCGCGCGGCGCGGAGCTTCTCCACGAACCCGTTCACCCTCGGCGTGGCCTCCGGCGACCCGTCGTCGTCGGGCATCGTGCTGTGGACCCGGCTGGCGCCGGACCCGACCGACCCCGGTGCGCTCGGGCCGGTCACGGTCCCGGTGCGCTGGCGGATCGCCCGCGACCAGGACATGCGGAACGTCGTGGCGGCGGGCAACGCATCGGCGTCGCCGGCGCTCGCCCACTCAGTGCACGTCGAGGTGAAGGGCCTGCGCGCCGGTGCCGACCACTTCTTCCAGTTCGACACCGGCGGCGAGGAGAGCCCGGTGGGCCACTTCCGCACCGCACCCGATCGCAACCGGTGGGCCGACCAGGTGACGTTCGCCGTCGCGACGTGCCAGGACCACCCGAGCGGGTACTACACCGCGTACCGGGACATGGTCGCCAACGACCTCGATCTCGTCCTGCACCTCGGTGACTACACCTACGAGTACTTCATCGGCGGGTCGAACCGGACCGAGCCGGTGACCGGGTTCGAGGAGGAGACGGTCGACCTGCGCACCTACCGCCTCCGGCACACGCTGTACAAGCTCGATCCCGACCTGCAGGCGGCCCACGCCGCCTTCCCGTTCGTCGTCGTGTGGGACGACCATGAGGTCGCCAACGACTACTCGGGCCTGGCTCCGGAGTGGGGCTCGCCGTCGCCCGAGTTCACGGCCCGACGGGCCGCCGCCTACCAGGCGTTCTACGAGCACCTCCCGATCCGGCTCGCCCGGGCGATGCGCCCGGAGGACACCCTGCGCATCTACCGCCGGTTGGACTACGGCCGGCTGGCCGAGTTCACCATGCTCGACGACCGGCAGTACCGCACCGACAACCCCTGCGGGGACGGGGAGTCATTGCGTTGCGCGGCCGCGCTGCGTGACGACTACACGATGCTCGGCCGGCGCCAGGAGCGCTGGGTGCGCGGCGGCTTCGACGACACCCGGGCTCGCTGGAGCATCGTCGGCCAACAGCTCCTGCTCGCCGAGCTCGAACACCTCCCGTACGAGGACGAGCGCTACTGGAACGACGCCTGGGACGGCTACCCGATGGCGCGGCAGCGTCTGCTGGACGCTGTCGTGGACGAGCGGGTGCGCAACCCGGTGTTCTTCACCGGCGACTGGCACTCCACGTTCGTCAACGACCTGAAGCTCGACTTCAAGAACCCGAGCGCGCCGACCGTCGCGACGGAGTTCGTCACGCCGGCCATCACGACGGGCGGCGACGGCACGCCGTACGGCCCGTACTACGGCCCGATGGTGCCGTTCAACCCGCACATCAAGTACTTCGAGGGCGACCGCCGCGGCTACCTCAAGGCGACCGTGACCAGAGACGAGCTGCGCGTCGACCTCCGCTTCGTCACGAGTGTCGAGGACCCCGACGGCACCGGCTACACCGAGCGGACCTTCCACGTCGAGGACGGCCGGCCCGGCGCCGTCGTCTGACCGCCGCGCCCACCACCATCTGGGCGCGATCCTTCTCACGGACCGATCTGGGCGCGAATCTTCTCGGCCCTTGAGACGCTCTGCACCCAGATCGGGGGAGTCATCCGCGGGTGCTCAAGTCCTAAGGTCGCCGGGATGGTGTTCCGTCGCCGGTCGCGACCCGATCCGCTCGCCGAGGTCGAGCCGGACACGCTGCCGCCCGTGTACCGCGCCCCGGTGGCCGACGCTCGTCGCGCCCGCACCCAGTTCAGCGACCTCACGTCCGGGCTGGCGGACGGGCCGCTGCGGGACCGGATGGCCGAGCTCGGCGCGCGTGTCGACGCCGGAGTCCTCGCCATCTGGCGGACCGCGACGCAGGCCGCCGCCATCGACCGGGTCGCCGCCACGCTCGATCCCGAGCGGGTCACGGCGGAGCTCAAGCAGGCTCGGCGGAGCGGCGCCGATCCCACGGTGGTGGAGGCCTTGCAGGCCCGCTTCGCGTCGACGCAACGGTTGCTCAACGCCCGTGACGGTCTGCGGGACCGGCTCCCGGTGCTCGAAGCCCGTCTCGCCACCGCCATCGCCCGGGCGGCCGAGCTCACGCTTGCCGGGCCGCAGGTGGTTGACGCCGAGCTCGCCGGCCTCGAAGCCGACCTCGAGTCACTCGTCGTCGAGCTCGACGCGCTGAGCTCGGCGACGGCCGAGCTCGCCTGAGCCCGGCCCATCCGAAGCCGGCCATCCGAACCCGATCCATCCGAGGGTTTCCGTTCCGGATGCGGGGCGCGAACCCCCCGGGTGGCGGGAAACCTCGGGTGCGGCGGCGGTCAGTCGAAGTCGAACAGGTCTTCGAAGAAGTTGCGCTTGCGGCGCTTGCCACCGCGGCGGTCGTCGTAGGACGGCTCCTCCATCGGCTGGCTGCGCTCGGGTGGTGGGGCGTAGGCCGGTGCGGCCGAGGCCAGCGCGTTCGTGGCGCGGTCGATGATCTTGTCGAGCTCACCGCGATCGAGCCAGACGCCGCGGCACTGCGGGCAGAAGTCGATCTCCACCCCATCCCGAGAGGACACGGACAGCGGAGAGTCGTCGATCGGGCACTTCATGCGCCGGAGGGTATCCGGGGGTCCGGCGGGTCGGCGCTCGTCCGAGGGTCGAGATGGCTCGTCGCCAGCGCGATCACACGCCTCGCCGTCTCCCCGCCGCGCTCGACGTTGCCGCAGACCGAGGGTGCGACGTCGTGTGGTTGAAGACGATCCGGGGCCCGATGGATCCGGCGATCGCGGTGTACCGCCGCCACGGGTTCCTCGAGGTGGCCGACCGACGACCGACGCTCGACGTCAACGGCGTCGTCGTCATGGAGCGAGCACTCGCCGACCGCCGGCGCTGTGGCTGAAGGACACCAGGTGTTCAGCCACCGCCTAGCCACACGCGACGATCTTCCCGCCCTGCGCGCGGTGGCCACCGCGGCCATCGATGAGCTACAGGCTGGCTACCTCGACCCTGATCAGGTCGCGGCCAGTCACGCCATCATGGGCATCGACACGAGGCTCGTCGACGACGGCACGTACTTCGTCATCGAGGAGGACGGCGCGATCGCCGGGTGCGGCGGCTGGAGCCGGCGCACCACGCTCTACGGCGGCGACCACACCGACGGACGCGACGACGCCCTCCTCGACCCTGCCACCGAACCCGCCCGCGTGCGAGCGATGTACACGCACCCCCGGTACGCGCGCCGCGGCGTCGGCCGGCTGGTCCTCTCCCTGTGCGAGGCCGCCGCTGCGGGCGAGGGCTTCCGCCGCCTCGAGCTGATGGCGACGCTCGCCGGCGAGCCCCTCTACGCCGAGTACGGATTCGCCGCCGTCGAGCACGTCACCGAGCGGTCGGCCGGCACGTCCATCCCCCTCGTCAGGATGATGAAGATGGTCGCCGTGCCGACGGCGGACGAGCCTCGCTGACGCCCCGCGGGCTCAGAACAGCGTCGGTTCGGACGGCGGATCCGGGACTCGGGGTTCCGGGAGCGGGTCGAGGTCGGGAGCGGTAGCTCGCACCTCGTCGTAGAGGGTGCGGGCGAGGACCGGCGCGTCCAGGTTGTCGGGAGTGTGGAGAAAGACCGTCGGGCTGCGACCTTCCCCCACCCACCTGGCGAGGACCGGCACCCAGGGCTGCCATCCCGCTCGTGTACGGGTCGGGTCGTCGACGCCGACCAACCGCACGACGGGATGCGACGTGAGGGCTCGGAGGCGACGTGGGAGGTGCGGCTTCTGTCGCCGCGCCCCTCGCTCCGCGTCACTCGGCGTCGGGCTGCCGTAGAGCGTGGTGGTGTCGAGGCTGATCCACTCGACGCCGGCCGCGGTGAGGATGCGTTCGACCTCGGCCTCGAGACCGGCGTCCTCGTAGAAGCACCGGTGCCGCAGTTCGACGGCGAACCGGTGTGACGACGGCAGCCGCCGCACGAACGCGGCCAGTGTGTCCAGGTCGCCCGGTCCGAACGACGGGGGCAGCTGGATGGAGAGTTGCTCGGCCCGGTCACCGAGCGGTGCGAGGCGGTCGAGGAACGAGGCGAGGTCGCCGGTGACGTCGCGGAGGCGGTGCTCGTGGGTGATCGGGCGCGGCAGCTTGAACACGAAACGGAACTCGGCGGGCGTCTCGCGGGCCCACTCCCGCACGGTGCGCGCCGCCGGCACTCCGTAGAAGGTCGTGTTGCCCTCGACCGCCGTGCACCACGTGGCATACGTCGGCAGTTGCTCCCGGCGCGTGAGGTGATCCGGGAAGTGCCGGCCTTGCCACGCCTTGTACGCCCACATCGGGCAGCCGACGCGCAACACCGGCGTCACGCTACGGAGACGTCGAGTCCACCGGCCATTGGGAGGTTCGTCCCGGACGGTGCGCCACGCGTCCGGCCGCCCAATAGGCGACCGCCGCCGGCGGGATCATCACGCTCGTGGCGAGCATCGACGCGACCTCCCTCGGTGCCCATGGGCCGGCGGTGATGCGAGCTCCGGCGAACTCGGCGGTGCCGAGGAGCCAGCCCAGCCCGGCCACGGCGGCGAGGCGCCGGTGCCCGGTTAGCGCCAGCACAGCGCCCGCCAGGCCGGAGAGCGTGATCGCGGCGTGTCGCCTCCGCCGGCCTCGCTCCATCCGCCAACCCGGACCGTGCAGCGCGAGCATCAACGCGTCGTCGCGGTTCCCCCGCTGCGCGGCGACACTCGTCCACCACGGCGCCGGCTGAACCGGATGCTGCGCCACCCGGTCGCCCCGCCCGAGGCGCCACCCGTGGCCCTGCAGCCGCAACGCGAAGTCGCTGTCCTCGCGGTAGGCGCGCCGAAACCGCTCGTCGAAGCCCCCGACGTCCTCGAGTGCCTGGCGGCGCACGGCCAGGTCGGCGGTGATCCAGGGGGCGTCGGCGAGCCGGGCCACGTTCCGCTCCCGGTCGGTCGGACGCCGCCTCGTCGGCAGGGGCACGACGATTCGGCCCTGGCTCGCGCCAACGCCGTCGGCGCTTCCGAGGTCTCGTGCGAGGTGCAACGACCATGTCGGCGATGTGACGACGTCATCGTCGAGGAACACGACCCACGCCGTGTCGGTCGCCCGCCATCCGGCGTTGCGCGCCGCGGCCGGCCCGCGTCCACCGGAGGTCAGCACGGTGGTCCGACCGGCGATCGCGCGCGGCACCGAGAGTCGTTGCTCGGGGCGCACCCGATCGTCGACGACCACGATCCGCGCGACTGGGAGCGGTTGGCGCGCCAGTGCGGCCAGCAGGGTGGACAACGACGCCCGCCCGATCGTGGGGACCACGACGCACACGTCGTCGAGCATGTCCTCGAGTCGCCTCACGGGCCGCGCCTGCGCAACAGGAACGGCCCCAGCGCCAGCGCGTCGATCGGTGAAGCGCCGAAGCACTCGAGTGCGTCGCGGGGATCGTCGACCATCGGTCGTCCCGCCGTGTTGAAGCTGGTGTTGACGAGGACCGGCAGTCCAGTGCGCTGGGCGAAGCGCTCGAGCAGCCGGGCGACGAGCGGCTCCTCGGTGCGATCGACGGTCTGGACGCGGGCCGTGCCGTCCACGTGGACCACGGCTGGGATCCGCGCTCGCCACTCGTCCCGCACGCGGTGGACGAACAGCATGTACGAACTGGGGATCACGCCGTCGAACAGCTCGGCGGCCCGTTCCTGCAGGACCATCGGCGCGACTGGCCGGAACTGTTCGCGGCCCTTGACGTCGTTCAGGCGACGCAGCATGTCCCGACTCGCCGGGCTGGCGAGCAGGCTGCGATGACCGAGCGCGCGCGGTCCGTACTCACTGCGCCCCTGGAACCAGCCGACCACGCCGCCCGCCGCGAGCACGGCGGCGACCTCATCGGCGAGATCGTCGGGGCGCTCGAAGACAACGCCGGCAAGACGCAGGGCGGCGGCGATCTCGTCGTCGGTCCACCCGCGCCCGAGCGCCGCCGTCGCCATCGGCTGCGGCCGGCAGCCGAGCTCGCGGGTCACCTGCAGGGCGGCGCCCAGCGCGGTGCCGGCGTCACCCGCCGCCGGTTGCACCCACACGTCTTCGAACGGCCCCTCGGCCGCCAAGCGACCGTTGGCGACGCAGTTGAGGGCGACGCCGCCGGCCATCGTGATCGTCGAGGCACCGGTGCGTCCGTGCAACCACTGACCGAGTCCGAGGATGACCTCCTCCAGCCGGGTCTGCACCGACGCGGCGAGCGCGGCGTGGGCGTCGGTGAGGCGATCGCCGGGTCCGATGCGAGGCGCGTACGAGGACCAGTCGATGGGCGCGACGTGGAAACCGCCGTCAGGACGCAGCGTGACCCACCGACGGAAATCGTCGAGGAAGTCGGGCTCGGCGTAGGACGCCAAGGCCATCACCTTGTACTCGTCGGAGGACCGGTGGAACCCGAGGTGCTCGGTCAGCTCCTCGTACATCAGGCCGAGCGAGTGGGGCAAGCGCTGGGCGGCGAGTTTCTCGATCGTCCCGCCGGCGGTCTGGCCGGCGAAATGGGAGTGGCGTTCGCCGCGGCCGTCGAGGACGAGCACGGCGCAGTCCGGGAACGGCGCCGCGTACACCGCCGACGCGGCATGGGCGAGGTGGTGCGGAACGAACCGGACCGAGCACGGCGGCAGCCCGGGCAGGGCGCTGGCGAGGAAGTGCGGCGCGCGCTCGACGTACAGGGTGCGCAGGCCCTCCCAGCCATCCGCCACCACGTCGGTCGGGTGCGCGGCCAGCGCCGGATCGTAGGAATAGGCGACGGCCGACAGGTCCTCGACGCGAAGTCCCGCCTCGGCGAGACACCACTTCATCGACTCCACGGGCAGCTCCCAGGTCGAGAACGGCACCGCCGGCTTGCCGTGCTTGCGTCGGGAGAAGCGTTCCTCCTCGGCGGCCGCGACGATCTCGCCGTCCACGACGACCGCCGCCGCGGGGTCGTGGAACACGGCGTTGACCCCGAGGACGGCGGTCACGGCCACGACGACTCCTTTGACGGGCAGACGAGCAGCTCGCGCACCTCACAGCCCGGCGGCTGGTCGATGGCGAACGCAACCGCCCGAGCCACGTTCATCGGATCGTTCAGCGCGGCGTCCCTCCCCGGGCGGTACTGCTCGGGGCGGCCGTCGAAGAACGGCGTCGCCATGCCGCCCGGGATGAGGCACGTGACCGTCGGGCGCCCGCCGCTCTCCGCCGCCAGCGCCCGGGCGAAGCCGACCATGCCGAACTTGCTCGCGCAGTAGGCGGTCGCGTCCGGCAGCGCCCGCAGCCCGAGTGTCGACGCGACCAGGACGATCCGGCCGTGCTCGTTGGCGAGGTCGGGCAATGCGGCGCGCACGACTGCCGCGTTCCCGATCAAGTTGACGGCGACCACGCGCTCCCACAGCGGCCCGGGAACGTCCGACAGCGGGCCGCAGGCGTCGATGCCCGCGGCCGCGACGACCACGTCGAGCGTTCCGTCCAGGAGCTTGCGCGCCGATGCGACCGCGGCCTCGGCGGCCCGTCCGTCGGCCAGATCGACCTCGATCCACTGAGCCTGGACACCCGCCGCGGGAGGTCGCACGTCGAGCACGACGACGTCGTCACCACGGCGGCTGAGCACCTCGACGACGGCGGCTCCGAGACCGGACGCGCCGCCGGTGACGAGGACCTGACGGGGGCCGGTCACGCCCAGTTCCCCGTTCACGACGCCTCCGCCCGGACCAGTTCGATCAGCCGGCTCGTCGAGCGGCCGGTGGACAGCGGCAGGATGGCGACTCGCCCGCCCCACTCGGCGAGCACGGAACGTTCGGGAAGCTCCTCGGCGGCGTAGTCCGCGCCCTTGGCGAAGACGTGCGGCCGGAGCCGGTCGAGCACGCTCACCGGCGTGTCGTCGTCGAACACGACGACCGCGTCGACACACGCCAGCGCCTCGACGATCCGGCGCCGGTCCTGCTCGGCGACCACGGGCCGGCCGGGCCCTTTCAGCCGGCGGACCGAGCGGTCGCTGTTCAAGCACACGATCAGGCAGTCGCCGAGCCCGCGGGCCGCCTCCAGCAGCTGCACGTGACCGGCGTGGAGCAGGTCGAAGCAGCCGCCGGCGGCGACCACATGTCCCCCCTCCGCCCGGATGCGCCGCGCCAGAGCGAACGCATCGTCGTTGGACGGGCCGGGCGGGGCGGGCGACCCGGTCGCGACGTACCGCGTCGCCGCGGCGACGCCGGCGGCGACGGCGTCGCGGCGGGATGCCCCACCGGCCCGCTCGACGGTCGTACGAGCGGCCAGGCGATCCCCGGCGCCGCACGGATCACCGTGAGCGGGCGTGGTGGGGATCTCCACGGTGGGCGAATCGGGTTCCACGAGGACCGCGCCGTCGCCGCCGCACGTGACCGCCACGGGACCGCCCAAGCGAGCGGCGAGGCTGCGGGCCAGCTCGGCCCGGGTGGGCGACGCCGAGGCGCCGAGGCGGGCGAGGGTCGCGGCCTCGCGCTCGTTCGGGGTGACGAGGTCGAGCCCGGTCAGCGGCTTCGGTCCGCGGGGGTGGGGGTCCCAGACCACCGGTCGTCCGGCGGCCGCGGTCCGAACAGCACCCCGCACGGCCCGGGCGACGCCGCGGCCGTAGTCGGACACCAGGACCGCGTCCGCCGTCGGAAGCGTCGACTCGGCGCGGTCGAAGGGACCGCTGACCGGCGACGAGCGGGCGCAGTCGCGGTCGACGCGCAGCAGCGTGCCGTCCGCGGAGCGCAGCCGCCACTTCTGCGGCGTCGGTCCGGCCAGCCCGAGGTCGATCAACTGGATGCCCGCACCGGCGAGCGTGCGCCGGAGCCAGTGGGCGGCTTCGTCCATGCCCAGCGCGGCGATCAGCCCGACGTCGGCGCCATCCGCCGCGGCGAAGAGCGCCGCGAGCGCCGCCCCGCCGGGCCGCCGGTGCTCGGTATCCGCCTCCAGCACGAGGCAACCCTCCGGTCCGACGCGCTCGACCTGTCCGGTCACGTCCACGTCGACGATGGCGTCCCCGACGACCACGACCCGGCTCATCGAGCCACCGCCGGGACGACGCCGAGCAGCTCATCGAGCCCTGCGCAGAGCGCGTGCACGGCGACGTGGTGGGCGTCCTGGATCGACGCCGTGTTGGCGGCGGCGGGGGCGAGGACCTCGTCGGCGAGCTCGGCGAGCGGGTTGGATCCCGCCCCGGTCAAGGCCAGGACCGTGGCGCCGCACGCGCGACTCGTTCGGGCCGCCTCCAGGACGTTGGGACTCCGTCCCGACGTGGAGAAGAGCACGACCACGTCGCCGGGTCGGACCAGCGCCTGGATCTGCCGGGCGAACACCTGGTTGTAGCCGTAGTCATTGGCGATCGCGGTCATCGTCGGACCGTCCGACGCGATGCACACGGCGCGCAACGGCGGCCGCTCGTGGAGGAATCGCCCGGAGAGCTCACCAGCGAGATGAGCGGCGTGGGCGGCGCTTCCCCCGTTGCCGGCGGTGACGACCGCCCCACCGGCCGCGAGGCAGGAGTTCAGGATCCCCGCCCATCGTGCGATTTGCGGCGCCTCGGCGCGCAATCGTCCGATCGCCTCGTGGGCCGAGCCGATGAACGTGCGCACCGTCGAGATGGGAATCTCGTCGGCGAATGGAATCGGGTCACTGTGAACAGTCACGTGTCTCTCCCTTCTCGTTCCTGTCACGCGGTCACCGCGGACGCCCGGCGCGAGCCGGTGGACAGCGCGCTGCGGTAGACGTCGAGTACCGCCCGTGCGATCGCCGGCCAGCGGTACAGCCGGTCGGCGCGGCGAGCGCCCGCCCGCCCGAGCGTGCGCCGCCGCTCTGGGTCGTCGATCAGCGCGCCGATCGCGGCGGCGATCTCGTCGGGCCGGCGCGGCGCCACCAGCATCCCGTTGACGCCCGGCTCGATCGTGTCGAGCAAGCCGCCGACGTTCGTCCCGACGACCGGGACGCCGCACGCCATCGCTTCGACGGGCACGATGCCGAACGGCTCGTACCACGGCGTGCAGGCGGCGACGTCTGCGGAGCGCAGGAGCGCGGCGACGTCCTGGCGGCGCAAGGACCCGAGGAACCGGCATCGATCGGCGATGCCGCGCTCGGCGGCCAGGCCGCGCAACCGGCGGATCTCCGGGTCCTCGTCCAATCCTGCGAGCGGTGGTCCGCCGGCGACGATCAGCTCGACGTCGGACGGCAGCAGGGCGAGGGCGCCGATCAGGTCACCGATTCCCTTGCGCGGCACCATCCGGCTCACGCATACGATGCGGTGACGGCGCCGCCGCCCGAGGAGGAGACGGGGTCCCCGCGGTTGGAAGCAGGGATCCACTCCGCACGGCACGACGGCGATGCGTTGGCGGGTCCCACCGAGAGCGAGCAGTTCGGCCACCTCGTCGCGACACGTGGCCACGATCACGTCGGAATCGGCGATCAGCGAACGCTCGACCGGCTCCCGCTCGGGAGGGCTGGTATCGGCGTCGCCCTGATGCCGCCGCTTCACGACACCGAGGGCGTGGAACGTCTGGATCAGCGGTGCTCGCGCCGGCCGCGCCGCTGTGCGCCGCCCACCCGGACATCCAGTAGTGGGCGTGGATGACGTCGGGCCGCCGCCAGCGCCACGTGTCGGTGAGGCGGTCGGCGAACTCAGGCATCAGCGCGAACAGCTCGTCCTTGGCGAGAGGTGCCGGCGCCCCTGCTGGAACGTGGTGGACCCACACGCCGGGCTCGGCCTGGACGACGTCCGGCGACGTGGTGTCGTCGCGGCGGGTGTAGACGTCGACCAGCGCTCCCTGCCGGGCGAGGTGACGGGCGAGGGCGTCGACGTACACGTTCTGTCCGCCGGCGTCGGCAGTACCGAGCGCGGCCAACGGGTTGGCGTGCTCGGAGACCATCGCCACGCGGATGGTCATGCGAGCGCCTCGACTCGTGCGACCGTCGCGGTGGGGGCAAGGGACTTCACGGCGTCCGCCACGGCCGTCGGGCTGACACCGGCGAGGCAGAGCTGTTCGGGCAACGGGCACCGGAGCGCTCGGCACCCGGCGCACGGGATGTCCAACTCACCGAGCAGCACGTGCGGGACTCCCCACGGACGCCACCGGTTCGGCGGCACCGTGGGCGGGAAGACCGCGACCACCGGCCGGCCCATCGCCGCGGCCAGGTGCGCCGGCCCGGTGTTCCCGCAGACCACCACCGAAGCGGTGCCGAGCACTTCGGCGAGCCGGCGGAGGTCCTCCGGAGACAGAACGACGGGCTCGACGCCAGACGGCTCGGCGACCAGATGGCAGAGCGACGCCTCGCTGACCGTGCCGGTGACGATCACCTCGAATCCGCACCGCACCAGTTCGGCGACGGAGTGCCGCCATCGCATCGGAGGAAGCGTGCGGCCCGGCGCCGCGGCGCCGGGATGCACGACGACCCGACCGTCGTGCGGGCTGACCGGAGCGATGTCAAGTCGGAGCGGATGGGCGGCGGGAATATCAACCGGAAGGTCGAGCGCACGCATGACGGCGAGCGCCCGCTCCACCTCGTGGACATCGGGATCGCCGGGAATCCGGTGATCGAGGAGTGCGCCCGGATAGTCGTTGGAGACGGCGGCGAGTCGCGGCACGCCGGCGAGTCGCAGCAGCATCGCGGTCGGAAGCGCGCTCTGGTGCGACGAGGTCAGGATGGCCGCGCGCGTCGTAACGCCGGGAAGCGAGGTCCTCGACCAGCGCCTGCAGCCGGTCCGCGGCGAGCGGCGGCGCCGGATTGAGGATCCACGGGGCGTCGAACACGATCGTGCGGTCGACGCCGGGCAGCAAGGCAGCGGCCGGACGGCCGATCGAGCTGCAGAGCACGTCCACGGTCGCACGCTTCGCCGCGACGGCCACGGCCGGCCCGGCCAGGAGCACGTCGCCGACGCTGTCGAGGCGGACGACCAGGATCCTGGTCATGACGCCGCCCGCCACGCGAGCACGGCGTCGACCGCGGACGAGAAGTCGGCCTGCAGGTGGCTGACCCCGCGGATCTCGAGCGGCATCGTTCGATCGTTCGGCACGAGCACGCCCACGGCTCCCGCCCCGTCCGCCGCGGCGACGTCGGCGCCGGTGTCGCCGATCATCACGCAGGCCGACGGATCCAGCTGGAGGAGTTCGGCGGCGAGCCGGACGAGTCCCGGGCGGGGCTTGCGGCAGCCGCAGCCGTCGGCATCGACGTGCGGACAGCAGACGATCGCGTCGAACGGTCCGAGCAGCTCGCACAGGCGTGTGTTGACAGAGCGCAGCTGCTCCGGCGTGATCAAGCCACGACCGACACCGCTCTGGTTCGTGACCACGGCGACGCGCAGACCGGACTGGCGCGCCCGATCGAGTGCGGCGGCGACTCCCGGAAGCGGTTCGACTTTGTCGGGGTCGCCGTTGTACGGCACGTCGGCGATGAGCGTGCCGTCGCGGTCGCAGAGGAGCGCTTCAGGACGTGTTGAAGAGGGGGCGACACACCCTCGCATGCGTGCGGCGGTACCCGCGGGAAGCGCTTCTCAGACGAACGCGTCTCCGTCGCCGGCGCGAGCGACGGTCGGCGTTCGCGATCGCGCGCCATCCCCTCCCGCACACGAGTGGAGGAGCTCGTGCCACTCTCGAGCGAAGCGATCAATGCCGAACCGATGCTGAACGAGCTCTCTCGCATTGGCGCCGAGCTCGAGGGCGAGACGGCGGTTTCCCACCAAGCGGGCGCCGGCCCGCACGACCTGGTCGAGGTCAGTGTGGACGAAGCCCTCTCTCCCGTTGCGGATCACGGTCGCCAGCTCGGTCGTCGCCAAGCCGACGACGGGTACTCCCGCCGCCATCGCTTCGAGGATGCCGAGGCCCAGCGACGTGTAGCGGATCGGTGAGAACAAGAAGCGATACGCGCCGACCGTTCTCACCACCTCCTGTGGGGGCACCTCGTACCCGCCGAGGCCTTCGGCATCCATTCCGATGAGATCCAACGGAAGGTGCCGGCGGGCCTCCTCGAAGACGTCGAGGCCGAGACGGCGGCCGCGCTGTCGGAGCCCGTTGATGACGACGACGCCGGCGGGGTTGTGCAGCGAACCCCTGTCGGCGGGGATCTCGACGCCGTGCTCGATCACCGTGCACGGGTTGCGGGTGTCCCACATGAGCCGGTTGAAGTGGGTCACGTGCACCACGACGGTGCGACCGTCGGTCACCGGATGGATCGTGTCCGTCGGACTGCGGCGCGGGGGGTCGTGCTCGATGAAGATCGCCGGCCGGTCGCGCTGGGCGGACGAGAGCACCTCGATCCGGTCCTGCTCGTAGTGGTCGTGGTGCTGGTAGACGACGACGTCGAACCGACGAGAGCCGAGCTCCGTCAGCGGGACCTCGACGACGTTCGGCGGCCACGGGAACCCGGGCGAGCGCCCGCTGTAGCCGAACCGGCCGTCGTCGACCGGGAGGAACCAGCGCACCGGAGTCCGGCTCAACGACAGCAGGTAGGAGCCGTGCACGTGCCACGTGAGAACGTCGAGTGTCATCGATCCGGCCTCGCGAGCGCGTCGTCGACCGCAGCGGCGACGTCGGACACGTCGGGCCAGCCTCCGTGCCCGCCGCCGACGCCCCGATGGCGGGGGCCACGAACCGCCCATCGGCGCCGATCGGATCGGTCAAAGACCGTGACCGTCGGCGTGCCGACGGCGCCGGCAAGGTGGACGACGCCCGTGTCGTTGGCGACAACCACCCGCGCCGCGGCGAGCAGCGCGGCCAGGACGCCGATCGGCGTCCGGCCAGACAAGTCGCGCGGCGCGGCAGCGGCGTGCGTGAGGACGGACGCGACCACGTCGGCCTCCGACAGAGAACCGGTCACGACCACCGTGTCGCCTCTCGTGGCGAGATGGTCGACGATCGCGGCGAACCCGGCTGCCGGCCAGCGTCGCTCCGGTCGGCTGGCGCCGGGGTGGACGACGGCCAGCCGCTGCGGCGGCGTCCCGAGCAGCGCGGAGAGCCCGGTCACGTCGGCCGGCGCCAGCGCGAACTCCAGCCGGGTTCCGCCGGCGGGGATCCCGACGGCGCGCAGGGCATCGCGACAGCGGTCGACCTCGTGTCGGCCCGGGCGCACAGCGGTGAGCAACCCGTCTCCCGCGCTCGCGTCGTGGCGCCGAAGCCCACCCCAACGGGTGGCGCCGAGCGAAGCGGTGAAGGCATTCGTCACCCGACCGTCGCCGTGCAGTTGGATCGCCAGATCGAAGCGAGCCGCACGGGCCACGCGGACGAAGCGCTGATGGGTGAGCGCGTCCGGTTCGCTCTCCGGAAGGCCGGGGCAGGTAGTGCACGACAGCCAGCGGTCGATGTACTGGGGGAAGCGCTCTCGGAGCCATTGTCCGGACGGCAGGCCGATGAACGTGACGTGCGCCGACGGTTCGGCGGCGCGGAGGGCGCGGAGGGCGGGCACGGCACAGAGGAGATCGCCGAGGCCGGGCAGCATACGGACCACGGCGATGCGCCGCCCGGCGCTGGCGGTCGTCCGGCTCCTCACCTGGGTCTGCTCCGTCACCGGTCGGTCCCTACCCGAGCGGCGCAGGGGCACAGACGTGGCATCGGGAGGGCTACGGCGAACTGCTTCGGCGTCGAGGCGGTACGGCTGGTGGGAACTTCGCCACCGGTCGTACCGAAGGGCTCATCCGGGGACGTCGAAGGACCCCTCACAGACCCCGATCAGAGCCGTGAAGCAGGCGAGTCCGTCGCGCAGCGCGGCCGCGTCCGTCCCCGGCTCGAAGTCCTCGGCGACCTCCTCGTACGCCAGTTTGACGTAGCCCTCACCGGCCTCCGTGATGTGCGTCTGCACGGCACCGAAGGCGGCCAGCCGGGCGCGCTCGAACCCGCGCACATCGTGGGCGGGGAGGTTGGGCACGTTGACGTTGATCACCGCCGCATCGCCACTGGCGACCAGCCAATCGAGGGCGCGGCGGGCGTACGCGGCGGCGGTCGCCCAGTGCGGCTCGGGCGCGGCGCCGATCGACACGGCGAGGCCGCGCTGTCCGTAGGTCGCCGCCGTCAGGGCGGCGCCGACGGTGCCGGAGTGGAGGATGGCGTGCCCGGTGTTGACGCCGTTGTTGATGCCCGAGATCACGACGTCCGGAGGGGGTCCGAACGCGCCAGCGGCGGCGGCGCGCACGATGTAGGCCGGTGCGGCTTCCACCGCGTACACCGGCACGCCGGGAAGGGAGGCGTACGACCGCTCCTCGAGACACAATTGGCCGTCCCGGAGGACGGCGGTCAGCGAGGCGCTGGCACCGCTGCTGTCCCATGCCGGGGCGGCCACGATGACGTCGAGGTCACACTCTGCAGCGACGCCGGCGAGCGTCTCGATCCCGGGGCTGTCGACCCCGTCGTCGTTGGTGATGAGAGCCCGCACGCCTAGATCCGTACCCGTGTCTCGGGCCTTCGCAACCTCGAGGATGCGTCACGGGCCGGTGGGGTATCCAACCGACGATGACTACGCCCGGAGTTCGACGACCGAATCGCACCGATCACCCGCTGAGCATCTATCTGCGCGACCACTTCGCCGGATCGGCCGCGGGAATCGCCCTGGTGCAACGTTGCCGCCGAGCGAACCGGGACACCGGGTTGGATGAGGTCCTGGCCGACATCGAGACCGAGATCGTCGAGGACCGGCGTGCCCTCGAGGCGATCATGGCGCGGCTCGGCGTGATGCCCAGCGAGCTCAAGGCGGCGCTTGGCCGGCTCGGCGAGGTCATCGCACGGGCGAAGTCCAACGGTCGCATCCTGCGCAGGTCACCGTCGAGCACCGTCGTCGAGCTCGAAGGCCTGGCCGCGGGAATCGTGACCAAGCGCAACCTCTGGAGCTCGCTCCGCGCGGCAACTCTGACTCACGCCGAGCTCGACGTCGCCGAGCTCGATCGGCTCGTCGCACGGGCGACGGCGCAGTTGGAACGGGTGGAGGCGGAGCACGACCGCGCGGCGGAACACGCCTTCGGACCGATCGAGCAAACGGTCTCGGCCGGCGGCTGACGCAGCCGCGCGTTCACCGTCCGGTGAGCGCAGGCGTCGCCGCGTCGCGGCCCTCACTGAGCCCGGCGCGGAGCTCGCCGAGGGCGTCGACCGCGCTGTGGCGCGGTGACCAGCCCAGCTCCCGCCGGGCTCGGCCGGCGTCCATCACGGGCAGGGTCATGAACAGCGCCAGCAGGCCCGGCTCGACGGGTGCGAGGTCGGACGCGGAAGGCCGCGCCGAGGGCCGCTCGCACCGCCCGTGGGGCGACCTCGATCGGGCGCGCCCCGAGGATCTCTCCCGAGCGCGGCAGTGTCGATCACCGGCTCGGCGGCGAGATTGAACGCTCCTCGTACGGGACGGAGCAGGGCGCTCACGCACGCCGTGGCTACGTCTTCGGCGTGGACGGCCTGGAAGCGGAGCCCGGCAGGGAGCGGGAACACGGGCACGAAGCCGCGATCCGACGAGGCGTGCCGGGTACCAACGGCCCGCCGAAGATGCGGAGCTGCTCGCGGGCCGGCGTCCTTCTGGAACACGAACGCGCTACGCGTGCGCACCACCCGTACCTGGTCGCCGTGGCGTTCCTCGAAGGTGTCCAGCCACCGCTCGAGGTACGACTTCTCGATGCCGTAGCCGGCGACGGGAAGGGCGCCGGTCGGCCACGACTCGTCGACCGGCTGGTCCGGCTCGTCGAGCGGTTCGCCCACTGCACCGGCGAACGGGCGTCCGGCGACCGGTGCGTACGCTCCGACCGACGAGGCGTAGAGCACCGTGCCGACACCAGCCTCGGCCGCAGCAGAGATGACGCGGGTCGTGCCGATCACGTTCGTCCGCCACGTCGCCACCCGATCTCGGGTCGGCTGGAACCGCCAGGCGAGGTGGACGACGGCGTCGGCGCCGCGCACCGCGTCGTCGAGATCGTCCGTCGCGACATCGACCGTGCGCCACTCGAACCGGGGGTCGTCGTAGGGCTCGGCGTGTCTCTCGAGGAGCGCGCCGGGCAACGCCGACGACTCGCTCGACGCCCCGTTCTTGAAGGAGTGCGGCGACGACGGCCTTGCCGACGTTGCCGGTGGCGCCCGTGACGATCACGTGCATGTCAGCTCGCGCTCATGATCCGTCATCGTCGCGATAGGCGTCCTCGCCTTGTTCCGGATCGACGTGCTCACCGCGGCGAGCCGCCTCGTGCTCCCGACCTTCGGCCTCCTGCTCGAAGCGCCGCTCGGCTTCTTCCGTTCCGTGTTCCTCGACCAGCTTCTCGGCGAGCTCAGCGTCTCGCTCGACGTTCTGACCGAACCAGTCGGTCGTGCGGCTGTCCTGGCCTGACGGTGTCCTGCGCGCTTCAGTCACGTCGACTCCTCTCGTCAGCGGGGAAGTACCCGAGGTCAGTCGGCGCAAGCCGCGGTTGACGCGGCGAGACACGGGGTAATTCGGGAAAGTCGCAACGCCGTCGAAGGAGGCTGCATGACCGTTCAGCACGACCCAACTGGTGCGACCCTCGGGTCGTCCGGCGAGGACCAGTCCACCGCCGGCCGAGTGGCCGATACCGCGAAAAGTGAGGCGTCGAACGTCGCCTCGACCGCCGCCGGAGGCGCCCGCGAGGTCGCCGGCGAGGCGGGGACACAGGCCAAGGCTGTCGCAGGTGAGGCCAAGCAGCAGATCGATCGGCTGATGAGCCAGGGCCGTGACGAGTTCCGCCAGCAGGCCGAACAGCGCACGTCGCAAGCCGCCGGGCAGCTGCGGAGTCTGTCCGAGCAGGTCAGCGCCCTGGCCCAGGGCCGGCCCGAAGCAGCCGGGCAGCTCGTCGGGTATGCGAGTGACGTCCAGTACCACCTGCGCCGTCTCGCCTCTCGAATGGAGCAAGGCGGCCCCCAGGGCGTGCTCGACGACGTGACCCGGTTCGCCCGGCGCCGTCCAGGCATGTTCCTCGCCGGCGCAGCCGGCATCGGGTTCGTCGTCGGTCGCCTCGTCAGGGCGGGCGCGGCGAGCCAGGGAAACGGTGACCAGTCGTCCGGCACGGCATATCGGGCCCAGACGACCGGCCCGGCCTCCCCGGTCCAGCCGACCGGCACGGCGTACCCCGCGAGCGGATCGTCATTCGAGTCGCCGCTGCCGCCGCCGACGCAGTCCGCTGGGGCCGTTCCGTGAGTAGCACCCCGACGTCCGACCGTTTGGAAGCTGGGACCGCCTACGACCCGGCGACCGAACCGAAACGTCCAGAGGCGTCCCTCGGCGAACTCATCTCGGAGATGACCTCCGACATGAGCACGTTGTTCCGCAAGGAGATCGAGCTCGCCAAGACCGAAGCTCGGGACGAGCTGAAACAAGCCGGCAAGGCCGCCGGGATGTTCGGCGGGGCCGGCCTCGCGGGCTGGATGACCGCCCTACTGCTCTCGCTCGCGCTGGCGTGGTTGCTCGATCAGGCCATGAACACGGCGCTGGCCTTCGCCATCGTCGGCGTGCTGTGGGCGGTCGCGGCATTGATCCTGCTGCGCGCCGGGCGGAAGACGCTGACCCGAGTGCGTGGGCTACCAACGACAAGAGACACGATCAAGGAGGACGTGGAATGGGCCAAAGCGCAGAAGAGCTGAGGCGGGACATCGAGTACACCCGGGAAGATCTCGGCCAGACGCTCGACGCGATCGGTGACCGGGTGAGCCCGGGCCGGATCGTCGAGCGGCGGAAGAACCGGGTCATGAACGGACTGTCGAGCGTCCGCGAGCGCGTCATGGGGTCCGCATCGGGCGCCGGACAGTCCATCGGGGACACCGCAGGGAGTGCCGTCGACACCATCAAGGGGACACCTGACGCCGTCGTCCAGCAGACCCAGGGCAACCCGCTGGTCGCCGGCGCCGTCGCCTTCGGTGTGGGCGTGCTGATGGCCTCCGCCTTCCCGGCGAGCGCCAAGGAGCAAGAGGTCGCCGAGCAGTTGAAGGAGAAAGCCCAGCCGCTCGCGGACGATCTCAAGGAGACCGGCAAGGAGATGGCCGAGCACCTGAAGGAGCCGGCACGGGAAGCGATGGAGAGTGTCAAGCAGGCGGCGACGGAGGGCCAGCAAGCGGTCACCGACACCGCCAAGGAGGCTGCCGACTCGACCCGCACCGCGGCGCGCGAGGGCACCGAGAACGTCCGGGCGGAGGGCAGCAGCGATGAGGGTTACCAACAGCTCCGCTGAAACCACCGTCGCACAGGAAGAGGCAGAAGCCACCGTCGCACCGGAGGAGAGGGAGCGGGGTCGCCTTGCGGAGGCCCCGCTCCAGATCCCGGCCCGCGGCTGGAAGGACGTCCTCGTCAGGGTGAAGGCCGCGGCGAAGGAGGACCACGTGGTGCTCCTCGCCGCCGGTGTCGCGCTCTTCGGCCTGCTGGCGTTGGTGCCGGCGCTGATCGCGTTGATGTCGATCTACGGACTCGTCGCCGATCCCGCGACCATCGACGAACAGCTCGTCGACGCACTGTCCGCAGCCCCGACCGAAGTTCGCGACCTCATCAGCCAGCAGCTGCGCGACATCGGTGACGCTTCATCCGGCGCGATCCTCGTGGTCGTGGGCGGCCTCCTGCTGGCCTTGTGGTCCGCCTCCGCAGGCATCAAGAGCCTCATCGAAGCGATCAACATGGCGTACGACGAGGAGGAGACTCGTGGCTTCGTCAAGCTCCGAGGGCTGTCGCTGGCCTTCACTCTCGGGGCCATCGTGTTCGTCGTCTTTGCCTTCGCCCTGATCGCGTTTCTCCCGACCGTCCTCGCCGAGCTCGATGTCGGCACCGCGGGTCGCGTGGCGGCGAACATCCTCCGGTTCGTCGTCTTGTTCTTCGGGCTCCTCGCCGGACTCGCCGTGATCTATCGCTACGGCCCCGATCGCGATCGGCCGAAGTGGTCGTGGGCCAGCCCCGGTGCGGTGTTCGCAGCCGTCGCGTGGGTCGTCGTCTCGTTGCTGTTCTCCCTCTACACGGCGAACTTCGGCCGCTACAACGAGACGTACGGAGCGCTCGGCGCGGTCGTCGTGGTGATGCTCTGGCTGTTGCTCAGCGCCCTCGTCGTCATCCTCGGGGCGGAGATCAACTGCGAGCTCGAACGCCAGACGGTCCGCGACTCCACGAAGGGTCCCGAGCGACCGCTCGGCGCTCGCAACGCGTACGCGGCCGACACGGTGGGCCCGTCCGCCGACGACTCTGCGTGAAGGCGCGGCGTTTGCCGCGGTCGCGTTCGGGGAACTCCCGCCGGGTGGCGAGGCCGAGGTTCGCTGGTTCGTCTCTGGGGACGTCGATGACGAGCTATGGCCCCGCCGCCGGACCGACATGTACCACCTCGACTCGTTGAGCCGGGAGTCGTCCTTGAAGCGACGCAACGGTGATGGACCGCTCGAGTGGAAATCGGGACCTCGCGCCCCCAGCAAGGCGACTTGCAAGGTGCTCGCGACGTGGGCGCCCATCCTCGATGCCCGCGGCCAGGCAGCGTCGTATCCGGCGTGGGTGCTCGCCCGGTCGAGCGAGGATCACCGAACGCGTCAGTGCTAGGGCCACCCGTCTCTGGGATCACCTGATCTCTACGCTGCCGTCGGTGGCGCGGATCGAGTTCCCGTGACGTCGTCCTCGCGACCGGAGCCTGGGTACGGGCGGGTGACGAAGACGTTCCACTGGTTGACGGTCGCCCTCCTCGCCACCCAGTTCACCGTCGGCTACCTCCTCGACGTCGATGGCCGCGGGCGCGGTCGTGGTCGTGGACGAGGTCGGGGCGACGAATCCGGTCGCGGCCGAGGCCGGGGCCGCGGCGGCGATCTCGACGTCTTCGGCGACGACGCCCTGCTCACCGTTCACGTGCTGCTCGGGCTGACGATCCTGGTCGTGGCCGCGGCCCGCCTCTACTGGCGCCACCGGAGCACGCTTCCACCGTGGGCGGAAGGGCTGTCGCCCGCCGAGCGCACGCTCGCCCACTGGACCGAGCGCGCGCTCTACACGCTGCTGTTCGTGATCCCACTCACGGGGCTGTGGCTGGTCCTCGTGTCCGACGACGCGGTGGTGATCCACGTGGCCAGCCACGTCGCCTTCTTCGTCGTCGTCGCCGCCCACGTCGGTCTCGTGCTCAAGCACCAGCTGATCGACCGCGATCGGTTGCTCCGCCGCATGATCTGACCTCGACAAGCTGCTCGGGCGCAGGCGCCGTGGCGGGACGCTTCGTCCGGTCGCGCGCCGGCCGGGCGTCGAGCAGGGCCTTGCCGATCACGGCGGCGAAGATGATGGAGCCGCCGATGAGCGAGCTCGCACGGGGATGGTCGCCGAGCACGATCACGGCCCAGATCGGGATGAACAGCATCTCGGTCTGGGCGAACACCGCCATCGCCACCGCCGGGATCTGGCGCGACGCCACGTTGAACAACAGGGTGCCGACGACGATGAACACCCCGCCGTGCAACAGTGCGTACCCGATGTCACTCGCCGGCGGGACGAAGGCGGTGCCCTTCACAGCGGTGACGACACCGCAGACCACGATCATCATCACGGCGTAGCCCGGCAGCACCGGCGACCAGTCGCGTCGCGGATCGGTGCGCACGCAGATCGCGTAGCCGGCGAAGCCGACCGCCGACAGCAGGGCGGCGACGTTCCCGGTGAGATTGCCGGCCTCCAGATCACCGATGACGGTGATGCACAGGCCGACGAACACGATCGCGACCGCGCCGATCGTGACCCGCGTGAGCCGCTCGCCCACGGTGACCTTGGCGAGGAGGACGGCGACGAGCGGCGTGAGCGACGCCAGAAAGGCCGCGTTGGCGGGGGTCGTCGTCTTCACCGCGTACACGAAGGCGATCGACGCCAGCAGCATGCAGCTCGCCGCGACGAGCATCATCGGGCCGGAGCGGAACGCCCGTGGTGTCGCCGGTGGCCGTCTCGCAAGCAGGAAGGCCACCTCGATCACCGCGATGATCCCGACCGAGCGCCACACGTTGTACTGGAAGGCGTCCGTCCCGTCGGCGAGCCGCGCCGTCACCGCGCCGAAGCTCCACACCACGCCCGAGCTGAGCGCGATGACCGACGCGACGAAGGGCACGCGGGCCCGGGAGGTCGGCGGATCTGCGCTCACTCGGCGTAGATGTGGAGCTCGGTGGCGATGCGGTCGGCCAGCTCGTAGGTCGTCTCCAGATCGGGGTGGCGGACGACGAGGATCCCGTCGGACAAGACGGTCGCCTTCCAGTCCCGGCGGGGTTGGCCGATGCCGACGAGGTCGATGTTGACGATGTGGTCGCCCATTGTCGCGAGGAGGTGCGAGAGGCCCTCGACGCGCGCGATCCGGCCCTGGCCCTGGGCCCGCTTGATCACCATGGCGGCGTTGTACCGCCGCTCGAACGGCTGGCTGAATTGGCCGTAGCACACGGCCTCGGCCCAGCCGACGAACAGGTCGATGTCGCAGCTGTAGTTCATCAGGTCGGTGAGGCGCGCGCCCGGTGCCCGCGCCCGATCTCGCCGAACACGACCTCGTCCTGCTCGGTGCGGTACCACTCCATGTGGGTGAACCCGCTGGTGAAGCCCATCACGGCGATGACCGCCTCGCCCATCGCCCGGCCGCCGGCGAGCGCCGGGTGGTCCGGGTCACGGTGGGCGATGACCTGCTGGCTGATCCACTCGACCTGCTTGCCGACCAGCGGACGGGGCCGGTACTCGGCGATGTTGTAGAAGTTGATCGCGCCCTCGCCGCAGACGGTGTCGTACGTGAACTCCTCGCCGTCGATGAACTCCTCGACGCTCACCTCGGCGACGTGGAGGAGTCGGGGAAGGACGGCTTCGAGGTCGTCGGCACTCTCGATCCGGTAGGTGTCGAGGGACCCGGCGCCGGAGATCGGCTTGACGATCAGCGGGTAACCGATCTGCTCGGCCGCTTCCCGGCATCCGGCCGCGGTGGTCGCACGGGCGGACCGGGGCGTACGGATCGCGGCCGCGTCGAGCACCTCCTTCATCCGGCCCTTGTCGCGGAACGGCAGGGTCTGATCGACGGTCAGACCGGGAGCGCCGATGGCCTCGCGCAAGCGAGCGGCGACGAGGACGGTCGGCTCCCACAGCGTCTCGACGAGATCGACGTTGCGGCCACGTACGGCGTCGAGCACGGTCGACACGACAGCGTCCTCGTCGGCCCAGGAGCCGACCTGCACGTACTGGCCGAGGGCACGGCGGGCGGTCTCGGGGACCTGCCCGAGTGGCTGGTCGCCGACGCCGATCACGTGCGCTCCCACCTCGGCGAGCCCACGGACGAACAGCGGCATCTCGCCGGGGTACGCCGGGGCGAGGAACACCACGTCCGTCACACGCACTCCAGGCGGATCGTCGTGATCAGCTCCTGGAGGGCCGCGGCCACCGCCTCCGTGCTCTCGTCGCGGACGATGACGTGACCGTCGCCCTCGTAGCCGCCGGTCGGCACGGCACCGGGCCGGGGCAGGTGGACCTCGACGACGCGTCCCGCCGTCGCGTCGCTCACGTCGTCGAGCCCGTGAGCCGCGACGATCGAGCGGCCCTGGCCCTGGGCACGGAGGTAGGCGGCGCCCACCGCGTACTGGCGCGGCGGCGGGTCGAAGTCGTCCGTGACGGCGAGGCGCGCCCACGCCGCGTACATGTCGACGTCGTGGGCGAAGGACATCAAGGTCATGAACTGGGCGCCCGGCGGGCGGGCGCCGACCTCGGAGATCGCCAGGGTCCCGTCGGCGCGGCGGAACCACTCCGTGTGCGAGAGGCCGGTGCGCATCCCGAGCGTCGTGACGGCGCGGTGGGCCGTCGTCACCAGATCGGCGTAGTCCGAACCGTCGATCTCGCGGGGGAGCAGCACGCACCACTGGATCCACGGGTGCTCCAGGACGTCGAGTGGACTCGGCAGGTAGCGGCTGATCGAGTGCCAGACCAGTCGTTCGTCGACGACGACGCTGTCGAACGAGTGCTCGTCGCCCTGCACGAACTCCTCGAGCACCATCGGGACCTGGGCGCGCGGCGGGTCCGATGCGAGCCAGCGTTCGAGCTGGTCGGCGTCCTCGATCCGGAACGTGTTGCGGGCCCCCGCACCGGCGAGCGGCTTGACGACGAACGGGAATCCGACGTGGTCGACGAGGGTGCCGACCTGATCGGCGGACTCGGCCCGTCCGCTCCACCGCGCACGGGATGCCGGCCCGCTCGAACACCTCCTTCATCCGGGCCTTGTCGCGGAAGTTCTCGGCGACCACGGCGGGAAGCCCGGGGATGCCCAGCCGATCCCGCACCACGCCGAGCGGCACCTGCAGGTTCTCCAGGATCGCCACCAGCCGGTCCACCGGGCCGAGGTGCTGGGTGAGCGCGCCGACAGCCGTCGTGAGCTGGTCCGGGTCGAGGCAGTCGGGTGTCTGCCAGTGCCCGGCGATGGCGAGACGGACGGCGGACGGGAAGCGCTCGACCGGATCGCTGCTCACCAACCCGACCCGCGTCCCTGGCACCTCGGTGACCGCGCCGAGGAACCGTGTCGTCGCGTCGAGCGCGTAGGGCGCCACGAACACCACGTTCGCCATCGACGGCGGACCGTATCGCGTGCCTCGTCGGCGGGAACAGGAAGTGTGAGCTACGGCGGCGGATATCCGCCTCGAGAGCTCACACTTCGCGAGAATTGGACCCGTATCATCCGCTGCGCCATGCACGTCGTCTTCCTCGAGCCGAGCTTCCCCGACAACCAGAAGCAGTTCGTGCGCGGCCTGCACGAGGTCGGGGCGACCGTCATCGGCATCGGCGAGCGACCCAAGGACTGGCTCGACGGTGACGTGGCCGGCTGGCTCGCGCACTACGAGCAGATCGACTCGGTGACCGACGAGGGCCGGCTTCACGAGATCGTCCGCGGCCTGCAGCAACACGTCCAGATCGATCGCCTCGAGGTGGCCGTCGAGGCCCACGTGATGGCGGCCGCTCACGTTCGCGAGGCGTGCGGCATCCCGGGCATTTCGGCCCGCACGGCGTTCCTGTGCCGGGACAAGCCGGCGATGAAGGAGGTCCTGCGGTCGGCCGGCATCCGCTGCGCGGCGTCCACCGCCGCCCGGTCCGGTCACGACGTCCGCGACTTCGCCGGCGACGTCGGCTTCCCGCTCGTGCTCAAGCCGGCCGCCGGCGCCGGGGCGTCGGGCGCCGAACGGGTCAACGCCCCGGACGAACTGGAAGCGGCGATCGCCCGCAGCGGTGTCGATCACGGCGTCGAGATCGCCGTCGAGGAGTTCGTCGAGGGCCACGAGGGGTTCTACGACACGATCACCATCGACGGTCAGGTCGCCATGGACTTCGCCACCCACTACTACCCGAACGTGCTCGAGGCGATGCGGACGCGGTGGATCTCCCCGCAGTTCGTGGCCACCAACCGCGTCGACGGTGAGCCCGCCTACGACGAGCTGCGCGAGATGGGTCGGGCCGTGATCGCCGCGCTCGAGATCGAGACGTCGGCAACGCACATGGAATGGTTCGCCGGGCCCAAGGGCCTGTACTTCTCCGAGATCGGATGCCGCCCGCCGGGCGTCCGCTGCTGGGACCTGTACGCGGCGGGCAACGACATCGACATCTACCGCGAGTGGGCGATGGCGGTCGTGCACGGGCAGATCGCCAGCCGCCCGTCCCGGCGGTTCTCCGCCGGGATCGTCGCCCTGCGCCCCGACCGCGACGGGACCATCTCGGGCTACGAGGGCCTCGACGCGATCCAGCACCGGCACGGCGAGTGGGTCATCGACGCGCACTTGCCGCCGGCCGGGACACCGACCCAACCGGTCGAGGCCGGCTACATGGCCAACGCCTGGGTGCGCATGCGTCACCCCGACTACGACGTCCTGCGCGGCATGCTCGACGATGTCGGGCACACGGTGCAGGTGCACGCGTGAGCTCGCCGCTGACCATCGAGCGGGTCGCGCCTCCGGCCGAGCTCACCGCAGAGTCGCTCGAGCGGCGGCGCGCCGAGGGCCAGCCGTTCCCCGTCGTGACGCCAGGGATGTGCACGTTCGCCCACCACGGCCACGTCATCTCGGTGCGGCTCGTCCACTTCGGTGTCGGGTTCCCCGACGACCTGTCGTTCGAGCCCGTCGGCGAGACCGGGTGGTGGCTGCTCGCGCTCACGGTGCCGGACGGATCACGCCTCGAGTACAAGCTCGAGATCGTCGACAGCTTCGGCACCCGGCTCATCGAGGACCCGCTGAACCCGGTCGTCGCGTCCCATCCGTTCGGCGCCAACTCGGTGTGCGAGGCATTCGGCTACGTCGCGCCGTCGTGGGCCGTTCCCGACCCTGACGCGGCGCCCGGCCAGCTCGTCGAGTTCGCCGTCGGCAGCGCCGTCCTCGAACGCCCGACCTCCGCGTCGGTGTACCTCCCTGCGGGCTTCTCCGAGACCGGACCGGCGCGGTACCCGCTGCTCGTGGTCCACGACGGCAGCGACTACCTGCAGTACGCGGCGGCTACGACCGTGCTCGACAACCTGATCGGCGGCGGTGACATGCCGCCCACCGTGGTCGCCTTCCTCCAACCCGGCGAGCGCCTCGTCGAGTACGCCGACGATCCTCGGCACGCCTCGTTCGTGGTGTCCGAGCTGGTGCCGGCGCTGGAGGCCTCCTTCCCGCTCGTCGCCGACCCCGCCGGTCGCTGCCTCATGGGCGCCAGCTTCGGCGCCGTCGCCTCGCTCTCGGTCGCGTGGCGCGCGCCCGGGCAGTTCGGGCGGTTGCTGTTCCAGTCCGGCTCCTTCGCCGGGGCGGGCGAGGGCTGCCGCCGCCGTCCGGAGCCGCTCTGGCAGCCGGTGCGCCGGTTCGTGGCCGAGTTCCTCGCCGCGCCCGTCCCGGTCGCCGAGCGGGTCTTCGTGAGCTGCGGGACCTACGAGTCGCTGATCTGCGAGAACCGCGGCCTCGTGCCGGTCCTCGAGGCCGCGGGGATGAGCGTGCGCTTCGTCGAGAGTCTCGACGGGCACAACTGGGCGTGCTGGCGGGACAGCCTCGGCCTCGCCCTGCCCTGGCTCCTCTCCTAAGCGCCGTTCTGTCAGTCGGCAACGGCCGGATCGGGCGGTTCCCGACCGACAGAACGTGGGGGGCGAGTACGTTTCGGGAGGTGGCCGACGTCCGCCGCCGTATCGGGCTGTCTCTGGGTGCCGACCTGTGTTGGCCGATCTGCTACGAGGAGGTGCTTCACCGGCTCGACCTCGCCCTCGACATCGACGGCGACACCGTGCGGTTCGACGTCGACCGGGTGACGATCGAGCCGTTCGACCTGCGCCAACCGTCGACCTACGACCTCGTCGTGGACCGCCTCACGCACTGGTACACGACGAGCCGCGAGTGGATCAAGAAGGCCGTGCTGATGGACGGGCTCTACGTGTTCAACAACCCGTGGGCCATCCAGTCGATGGAGAAACACACGTCGTACTGCGCCATGATGCGCCTCGGCATGCCGATCCCGGAGACGTGGATCGTGCCGCCCAAGGACTACGAGTTCAAGCCCGACCTGGCGATCACCCTCGCCCGCTACGCCCGTCTGTTCGACCTCGACGAGATCGGTCAGACGATCGGCTACCCGCTGTTCGCCAAGCCCTATGACGGAGGCGGATGGGCCGGCGTCAGCCGGGTCGGATCGGGGGAGGAGCTCCACCGCGCCTACGACACCAGCGGCACGTACTTGTTGCATCTGCAACGGGCCGTCGAGCCACACGACCTGTTCGTCCGCTGCATCGGATTCGGGCCGCAGACCCGACTCGTCCGGTACGACCCGTCGGCTCCGTTGCACGACCGCTACACGATGGACGACGGGCACGTGCCGGACGACCAACGGCAGACGATCGTCGACACGACGTTGACGATCAACTCCTTCTTCGGGTGGGAGTTCAACTCCTGCGAGGCCCTCCGCCAGGGCGACACGTGGTACCCGATCGACTTCGCCAACGCCTGCCCCGACTCGCAGGTGACCTCGCTGCACTACCACTTCCCGTGGCTCGTCGCCGCCAACCTCCGGTGGTCGATCTTCTGCGCGGCCACGAAGCGCCCGATGCGCGTGAGCCTCGACTGGTCGCCGTACTTCGAGATCGCCGACACCGACGTGTCGTACACGGAGAAGCTGGCGGCGTACGCGGCGATCGCGAGCGAGCGGTTCCAGACCGCCGAGTTCGAGTCGTTCTGCGCGACCCATCTGCCGCACCTCGACCAGGTCGTCTGGGAGTTCTTCGCGTCCGACATCGCTCACGACGCCGTCGAGCAGAAGGTCGCAGCCCTGTTCCCGATGCACGAGATCGACGACTTCACGGCCCTGTTCTGGGAACGCATCCAGCGTTGGCGCACCGACGTGGCACCCGTGACGCGATGACGAAGCTGTCGTCCACGTGGTACTCCGAGCGGGTCGGCCAAGACGTTGACGTCGTGCGTTGGGGGACGTTCGGCACGCCGGTGCTCGTCTTCCCGACCGCAGGCGGCGACGCCGAGGAGATCGAGCGCTTCCACCTCGTCGCCGCCTGTGGCGAGCTCGTCGAGGCCGGCCGCGTCAAGCTGTACTCCGTGGACAGTCTCAACGGCCGGATCCTGCTGACGGGTGAGGGAGGCAGCGGGCGCCAGGCGTGGATCCACCAGCAGTACTTCGAATTCCTCCGTCACGAGGTCGTGCCGGCGATCCGGACCGACTGCGCGTCCGACGACATCGAGATCGTCGCCGCCGGTCCGTCCATCGGGGCGTTCAACGCGCTCGCCTGCGTCTGCGCCTACCCGGACGTGTTCAAAGCGGCGGTGTGCATGAGCGGGACCTACGACCTGCGTCGGTTCTTCCACGGTCCGGTCGCCGACGAGTTCACGCTGGCCTCGGCGGGAGCCTTCCTGGCCCAGCTCGACGGTCAGGGGCTCGACCAGCTGCGTCGACGGTTCGTCGTGCTGGCGAGCGGCGAGGGCGCCAACGAGAACATCGGGGAGTCGTGGGCTGTCGCTCACGCCCTCGGAGCCAAGGGCATCCCCAACCGGGTCGATCCGTGGGGGCAGCACTGGGAGCACGACTGGCCGCTGTGGCGGGCGATGCTGCCGCAGTACCTGGACGAGCTGGTCTGAGCGATGGGCACCCAGACCGCGCAAGGAACGACCGATCGGCAGACCGCCATCCGCTGGATGCTGCGCGACCTGCAGGCGCTCGAGCACATGCTCGCCGAGAACATGTTCGAGACCGGGATCACTCGCATCGGGGCGGAACAGGAGATGTTCCTCGTCGACGGGTCGTGGCAACCGGCGCCCGGTGCGGTGCCCGTGCTGGCGGCGATCGCCGACGGCCACTTCACGACCGAGGTCGGGGCGTTCAACCTCGAGCTCAACCTCGATCCGCAGGTGTTCACGGGGGACTGCCTGCGCCGGGTGGAGGCGCAGCTCGACCAGCTCCTGGCGCTCGGGCGGGCGTGCGCCGGCTCGGTCGGTCTGAACCTGGTGCTGGCGGGGATCCTGCCGACGATCCGCAAGGGCGACCTGTCCCTCGAGAACATGGTCCAGAACCCGCGCTACCTCGCCCTCAACACGGCGTTGATGAACCTGCGCGGCGAGGCCTACGAGTTGCACATCAAGGGCACCGACGAGCTCCGCGTGCGCCAGGACTCGGTGATGGCCGAGGCCTGCAACGCGAGCTTCCAGGTGCACCTGCAGGTGACCCCGGAGTCGTTCGTCAACCACTACAACGTCTCCCAGCTCCTCGCCGGCCCGGTGCTCGCATCCGCGACGAACTCGCCGTTGCTGTTCGGCAAACGGCTGTGGGCGGAGACGCGCATCGCGCTCTTCGAGCAGTCGGTCGACACTCGGCGCCCCGGCCCCCACCTCCGGGAGCGCAGCGCGCGCGTCACGTTCGGGACCGACTGGGTGCGCTCGTCCGTCGTCGAGCTGTACAAGGAGGACATCACTCGGTTCCGGCCGGTGCTCGCGCCCGATGACTACATCGACCCGTTCGCCGACCTGGCAGCCGGGCGGATCCCGTCGCTCGACGCACTGCGGCTGCACACGGGCACGGTCTGGCGGTGGAACCGCGGCTGCTACGGCGTCACTGAGGGGGTTCCGCACCTGCGCATCGAGAACCGCGTGCTCCCATCCGGTCCGAGCGTGATCGACGAGATCGCCAACGCCGCGCTGTGGCTCGGCCTGATGCGTTCCGTCGCCGATGCTCATCCCGACATCAGCCGCACGCTGCCGTTCGAGGTCGCGAGGACGAACTTCGTCGCTGCCGCCCGCCAGGGATTGGCGGCCAAGCTGACGTGGTTGGACGGCGAGGACGTGGCCGCCGACGCACTCGCGCTCGATGTCCTGCTGCCGCTGGCCGACGAAGGTCTCGCGTCCGTCGGCGTCGACTCGGAGGACCGCGAGCGCTATCTCGGCGTCGTCGAGCGGCGGGTGCGCTCGGGATACACCGGGTCGCGTTGGATCCTGAGCTCGCTCAACGGGATGCGCAACCAGGGCACCGCCGGCCAGCGGCTGAACAGCCTGACGGCCGCGATGATGTCCCGGCAGCAGAGCGGCTCGCCGGTCGCTGAGTGGACAGCGGCGGGTCTCGACGAGGGCGGCCAGTGGCGGCACAACTTCGTGACCGTCGAGCAGCTCATGACGACGGACCTCCTCACCGTGGCCGAGGACGATCCGGTCGAGTTGGCGGCGAACCTGATGGACTGGCACCGCATCCGCCAGGTGTTGGTCGAGGACGACTCCCACTGCATCATCGGGCTGGTGTCGTACCGGGCAATCCTGCGCCTGCTGGCCCGCGGGCCGGCCGGGACACTCGGCAACGTGGTCGTCGGCGACGTGATGAAGCGGGACCCGGTCTGCGTGCCGCCCGACATGCCCCCGCTCCAGGCGCTGCACCTGATGCGATCGTTCGGCGTCGGCGCGTTGCCAGTCGTGGTCGACCGTCACCTCGTCGGGATCGTCACGGAGCACGACTTCATGAACGTCGCCGGTCTGCTCCTCCTCGAGCAGCTCGACGGGGTCGAGCGGACCGACCCGAGACCCTGAGGCCACGGTCGCCCGCAGCCGCGATCGCTAGTCGGGCGGCGATCGGCGGAGTGTCGCCGCCAGGTGGTGCTGCAGCAGGTGGCCGACGGCGGCCATGCCGAGGCGGTACGTCAACTCATCGCCCTCCACGCGGATCTCGCGCTCGACGACGGTGACCTCCTTGGCGCTCGTCGTGCGGCTGATCACCGTCGACAGGAGGCTGATCGACAGTGCGCCGTCCGCCTCGGACACGGTTCCCTCGGCGACCTCGGCGATCCCCGTCGGATGGGCCAGCACGAGCTCCACCCGACCCGGCGCCGGCACCCGCAGGTACCCGGTCTCGGCATGGAGCGGGCGCCCGTCGTCCGCCGCCGTCGTGCGCTGGGCGTATGCGAGGAACGGCTTGCCAACGTGACCGAACGTGACCTGCTCGTGGTAGTCGAACGACTCGATCGTGGGATACCGACCGGAGCCGTCGCCGGCCCAGGTGCCGAGCAACGGGGCGAGCACGGCAACGTCGGCATGCAACGGAGAACCCATCGCGGCGACCGTACAGGAGCGTGATCCACCTACCATCCGTCGATGGACGGTGACGTGATCGCGACCGGGCTGCAGTTTCCTGAAGGCCCGGTGTGGCGGGACGGAACGCTGTACTTCACAGAGATCGAAGGCGGCGTCATCTCCCGCTGGACGGCCGATGGCACCGTCGAACGGGTCGCCGCCACCGGTGGTGGGCCCAACGGCGCGACGTTCGGGCCGGACGGCGCGCTCGTACGTCACCCAGAACGGCGGGATGACCAGCGAGTCGCGGACCACGCCCGGCATTCAACGCGTCACGCTCGACGGTGACGTCACGCTGGCAACGACGGCCGTTGCCGGCGTGACGCTGGAAGGCCCGAACGATCTCGCCTTCGGCCCCGATGGGCGGCTCTGGTTCACCGACCCGCGCGGATCGGCCGACCCGCAGCACAACGACCGGCCCGGGCGGATCTTCGCCATCGATACCAACACGGGAGATGGCGAGCTGGTGATCGAGCTCGGTCCGGTGTTCCCGAACGGCATCGCCTTCCTCGCCGCCGGCACGCTCGTCTGGACCGAGTCGTTCTCCCGCCGAGTCGTGGCACTCGTCGACGGGCACCCTGAAGTGCTCATCGAGCTGCCCGAGCGCCACTTCCCCGACGGGCTCTGCGTCGCGGGCGACGGCCGGTTGTACGTCGCCACCACCTATGCCCACTGCGTGAGCGTCATCGACGACGGTGAGATCGTCGACCGGCTGGCGTGCGGCGACGGGATGGTCACGAACTGCTGCTTCGGTGGGACCGACCTCTACGTCACGGAGTCACGTCGGGGCACGCTGTGGCGCTTCCCGGTGGGCGGGTCCGGCCTTCCCCTGCACTGAGCCCGGTCAGGGCGTCTCGCGGACGAGCTCGACGTCGATCTCCAGCCGGATCTCCTTCGACACGAGCAGCCCGCCGGCCTCGAGAACCATGTTCCACGTGAGGCCCCAGTCCTCGCGGTTGATCACGCCGGCGGCGCTGAACACGATCCGGTCGTTCCCCCACGGGTCGGTGACCTGGCCGGCGTACTCGACGTCGAGCTCGACGGGCCGGGTCACGTTCCTGATCGTGAGGTCGCCGGTGAGCCGGCCCCGGCCGCCGCTCGTGGTGAGCGCCGTCGAGCGGAACGTGGCCTCCGGGTAGCGCTCGACGTCGAAGAAGTCGGGGGACCGCAAGTGGTCGTCACGCGTCTGGTCGCCCGAGTCGACCGACGTCATGTCGATCGTCACCTCGACGGTCGACTGCTCGACGTCGCCGGCGCTGAGAACGGTGCCGGTCACACCCGTGAATCGACCGCGGATCTTGGTCAATCCGAAGTGACGGCCGACGAACGTGACGCCGGCGTGACCGGGATCGATGGTCCAGGTGCCGGCGGGCGGCCGGTCGATCTGCGGTGGGGATTCGATCGTGGTCATGGCGGACTCCTTCTCGGAACGGGATTTGCGTGCGTTGGCACATACTGTAGCAGATATGTGCAAACGCACGCAATAGTGGTATCGTGATCCGATGACCGGTTCCGACCCCGTCGCCACGTGGCGCGCCGTGCTGCTCACCCAGGACCGCGTCGTCCGGGCGATCGAGCGCGATCTCGCCGCGGCCGGCTTGATCCCGCTCACGTGGTACGACGTCCTGCTCGAACTGCAGTCGGCCGAGAACGGCTGCCTCCGGATGCAGGAGCTCGGCGCCCGCGTCGTGCTGTCGCGCACCAGGGTCAGCCGGCTCGTCACCGAGCTCGAGGGCGAAGGTCTGGTCGTCCGGCGTCCTGATCCTGCCGACGGCCGGGCGACGCTGGCGACGATCACGCCGGCGGGGAAGGCGGCGTTCCGGCGGGCGGCGCCCGTCTATCTGGCCGGGATCGAGGCGCATTTCAACCGCTACCTCAGCGCCGCCCAACAGCGGACGATTGCTCGGTCCTTGCAGCAGGTGCTCGACGCCCACGAACCGCTGGTCGAACTCCGCCGGTGAGGGCGGACGCGGCGGCCGTGCGTAGCGTCGCGGAGATGCGCTTCGCGACCGAGATCACCTTGACCGGGCCGGTGCGGTCACCGGCCCAGATGCTCGCCGACCAGTCCTACGACGGCCATGCGAGCGTGCACGACGGCGCGACCGCCGCGTCCCTCGGCCTCGGCGGGGCGCCGATCGAGGGACCGACGCACTTCAGCCAGTTCGATCCGCTCGCCGTGGCGCTGTGGGATCGGGCGTGGTTCGAGCACGGCTGCATCAGCGCCCACTTCCGGAACATGGTCGTCGCCGGCGAACAGGTCCAGGCGTCGCTGACCACCACCGGCGACGGCGCGGCGACGATCGAGGCGCACATGACCGACGGCCGTCCGGTCCTCACGGGATCGGCGTCGGTCGGGCCCGACCACCCGGAGACGGAGCTCGAGGCCGCGTCGGAGCCGGCAGGGCGAACCCGGCGAGCTGTTCATCGTCGACCAGCTCGAGGTCGGCTCCCGGGTCGTGGACGACGAGCCGGTCGCGATCACCCACGACGAGAGCAACGGGCCGCTGTACCCGTTCTCACTGGCGCAGAAGCTCGAGCAGATCACCGAGCCCCATCCGTGGTACACGCCCGACGGCGGCCGCACGTCGCCGTGGGGTCGGGCGATCGTGCCGGTGGAGATGATCAGCGTGCTCGCCAACAAGGCGGGGAGGGGCTTCCCGGTCCGCGGTCCGTCCCTCGGGCTGTTCCTCGACCTCGAGATCCGCTTCGTCGACGGGCCGGTCTTCGTCGACCAGCCCTACTGGGTCGAGCGCGAGATCGTCGGACTGAGCCAGAGCCGGCGCACCGAGTCGTACTGGACCCGGGCCACGCTCACCGACGACGACACCGGGGCCGTCGCCGCCGTCGTGCTGCTCCACTCGGGCGTGTTCAAGGAGTCCTACGCGGGCTACCCGGCCGATCGGCTGGCCTGACTTCCGGGGTTTGTGTCACCGGAAACGCCGTCGACCGCGCATTCGGTGACACAAACCCGGAAGGGGGCGGCTAGGCGAGCCACGACCGCTCGGCCTCGATGACCTCCACGGCCGGGTGCGACCAGACGAAGCGGTCGACGTCGTCGATGACGGCGGTGGCCTGGCCGGCGCTCGACGCCACGACGGCGAAGCCGAGCGTCGCCCGCTGCCAGTTCTCCTGGCGGCCGACCTCGGCGGCGGAGATCGCGAAGCGCCGGCGCACGGTCTCGACGAGCGATTTGACGACCTGGCGCTTGTCCTTCAGCGAGTGCGCATCGACGATGCGCAGCTCGACCTCGAGCGCGAGTACGAACATGGGGTCCGGACGGTAGCGCCGGTGGAGAAGACTCGACTCGTGCGCGAGTTCGTCATCGCCCGCAACCCCGACGCGGCGTCGAGCCTGCCGTACGTCGTGCGGCTCCCGCTCGGGCCGGACGGGATCGTGCTCAAGGTGCGCGACGTGTGGCCGCGCGCGGCCAAGGTCTACTGCCACCGAGCCGAGTGGCCCGCCGATCCGGAGATCGTCGAGCGGGTCCCCATCCGCTCGTGCGTCCGGCGGGGTGCCGCCATCGACCTCGTGCTCGACCGGGCGCGGGAGAACCGGTCGCAGTTCGTCTTCGCCAAGGCGCGGGGTCGTGACGTGATCTTCTGGCAGAGCGCCCGCACTCGCCGGCAGGCCCGACCGAACGTCGCGCTCCCCACGAAGCGGGCTGCGGGCCGGATCCTCGAGATCCTCGTCGACTCCCACGAGCGATACGCCTGGAAGTTCGGGTCCCAGCAGGCCACGACCGTGCGCCGCGCTCTGCCGGCCGGCGACTACGCGGTAGAGCTCGACGGCGTCGTCGTCGCCGCGGTCGAGCGCAAGAGCCTGGCCGACCTCGTGTCGACGGCGACGTCCGGCAAGTTGCGCTACCTCCTCGCCGATCTCGCCGCCCTCCCCCGAGCCGCGGTCGTCGTCGAAGACCGCTACTCCTCGGTGTTCAAGCTGGAGCGGGTCCGCCCGTCCGTCGTCGCCGAGGCGCTGGGCGAGGCCCAGGCGCGGTTCCCCACGGTGCCGATCATCTTCGCCGAGACTCGCCCGCTGGCCCAGGAGTGGACCTACCGCTTCCTCGGTGCGGCGCTCGTCGAGACGGCAGAGGACCAGGTCGCCGCGGACCGGACCACGGAGTGGTGAGCGTGAGCCGTACGCTCCCGCGGGTGCCCCTCGCCGCGTTCAAGGATCTCTGTTTCGACGCTGCCGAGCCGTGGGCACCGGCCCGGTTCTGGGCGACCGCGCTCGGCGTGGAGGCGAGCGGAGCCAGCCGCGACATCGTCGTGCTCCGCGACGACCGGGCGCCCACGATCTGGGTCAACGCCGTCCCCGAACCGAAGACGGTCAAGAACCGCGTGCACCTCGACGTGTACGCCGGATCGCCCGGCGACCTGCTGCGCCTCGGTGCCCGCCTGCTCGTCGACCACGGCCCCTGGGCGGTACTCGCCGATCCCGAGGGCAACGAGTTCTGCGTGTTCCCGGAGATGACGGGACGGCCTGACGGCCCGCCGGCCCGAGTCTTCGCGCTCTGCGTCGACAGCGCCGATCCCGTGCCCCTCGCCGCGTGGTGGGCCTCGGTGCTCGGAGGCGAGCTCGGGCCGGGATCCGACGGTGCTCGGCGGTGGCTGCACGGTGCGGAAGGGCTGGACGGGATCACGATGAAGTTCGTGCCGGTGGTGGACGAGCGGGTCGTCAAGAACCGGTGGCACTGGGACGTGACCACGACCGACGTCGAGGCGTTGGTCGCAGCCGGGGCCACGATGCTGCGCCGGCCCGACGACGACATCGAGTGGACCGTGCTCGCCGACCCGCAGGGCAACGAGTTCTGCGCCTTCCTCCAGTCTGCCTGAGCTAGCCGCGGCGTTGCCGGTACGCGCGCACGGCGGCGAGCGCGGTCGGGTAGATGCGGCCGGCGTCGACGAGCTCCTGCCAGCGCGGCAAGAGGTTCGCCGTCTCCGCCGCTCGCGGCGGGAGGGCGGCGATCCAGAACGTCACGCCGCGCGCGACGAGCGCGCGTTCGAGCATGGGCGCCTCGTCGATCACGCTCACCGTCGCCCCCATCACCGCGGACGCGTCGAGGACCACCACGTCGGGCGCCGGCGAATGGGCATCGACCGCGGCAAGGATCTTGCGGTGGATCGACCGGATGTTGGCGGCGTAGAGCAGCGCGTCGTACCGGAGCACGAGAAGGCCGGGAACCGGAGCCACGCCCGGTGATCCCGCGACACGCAGATCACCGTCGTCGGCCGTCGGCTGGAGCTCGGTCATGCCGGCCCGGTCGAGGGCGCGGAGGATGAGGAACAGCGTCAGCAGTACGCCGACGAGCACGGCCGGGAGCAGACCGAAGATCAGTCCCGTCGCGGCGGTGATGACCGCGACCCAGAACTCCAGCCGGTCGAGCCGGAACAGCCGGACGAGCTCGGCCGGATCGATCAGACCGAGCACGGCGAGGACCACCATGCACCCGAGGGTCGCCTGCGGAAGGTCGCTGAGGACCCCGCCGAGAAAGAGGGCGCAGGCGACCGCGAGCGCCGCGGTCACGAGCTCGCTGAGCTGCGTGCGGGCCCCGGCGCTCTGATTGATCGCCGACTGCGAGAACCCGCCGGCCGAAGGCATCGCCCGGAAGAACGCGCCACCGACGCACGACAGTCCGTTGGCGAGGAGCTCCCGGTCGTTGTCGATCTCCGGCTCCTCGGCGCGGCGCAGCTGCCGGCCGACGGCGACCGTCTCGAGGAAGCACATGATCGCGATCGCGAACGCGCCCGGAAGCAACGCCTCGACGCGGTCGAACGACGGCCACACCGGTGTCGGCAGGCCGGACGGCACCTCGGCGATCAGCGCGACGCCGTGCTCGTCGAGATCGGTGAGTCTGACCAGCAGGATCCCCCCGACCACGGCAAGGAGCGGTCCGGGGATGGCCGGCGCGAACCGCTTGGCGGCCACCATGACGGCGATCGTGCCGGCGGAGAAGGCGAGGGTGACCACGCTCAGGTCGCCGATCTGATCCACGACGACTCGGACGTCCTCGATGAAGTTGTCCGCGGTCGGATCGCCCGGGATACCGAGCAGCTTCGGCAGCTGGCCGGCCGCGACGGTGAGCCCGACCCCGAACTTCACGCCGGTGAGCGTTGCCTCCGAGATGTTGTCCACGATGTTGCCCAGCCGGAGCAGCCGGGCCACGACGAGCAACAGACCGACGAGCAGCGTGAGCATCGCCAGGTCGCCCACGGGGTCCGTGCCCGACGCCGCCACGCCGGCCGCGATGAGCGTGGACCCGGTCAGGACGGCGACGGTGGAGGTCGTGCTGACGGAGATCGTCCGCGACCCGCCGAGGAGCGCGTAGACGACCATCGGCACCATGCACGTGTACAGCCCGACCTGCACGGGCAGGTCGGCGATGGTCGCGTACGCCATCGCCTGCGGGATGACGACGGCGCCGGCGGCGAGGCCGCCGACGACGTCCTTGGACAGCGAGGCGCGGTCGTAGGTCCGGAGCCAGCCGACCGCGGGGACGAGGGTCTCGACTCGGGTCACGGGCCGCCGGTCGAGCGCCGGATCGTCAGCTTGTCTTGAGCTCCCGGCCGTGGACCACGAGGGCGTAGATGATCATGATGTCGATCGCGATCGCGATCAGGCCCCAGAACGGGTAGAGGGTCGTCCAGCTGAACTGGGCGATGAGGTTGAGTGACACCAGTGCGATCCCGATCACCCGGGCGAACGTCGACCCCTGCATCAGCATGATGCCGACGATGACGAGCAGGATCCCGAAGATGAGGTGGATCCATCCCCAGGTCGTGACATCGAACGTCACGATGTTGCCTTGGAGCGTGACCCAGTACGCCTCGTCACGGAACAGGGCGGCGAGGCCCTGGATCGCGTTCATCGCGCCGATCACGATCATGAACACGGCGGCAAAGATGATCCAGCCGACCCACCCTGTGACGGGGTCGGTGTACGCCGACCGGTACTCATCAGGTGAGGACATTTGACCTCCGTTCAATTGTCGAGCCGGGCCCCGTGGGTCCCGACCGGCTGACCATACTCACGGCGCGCGCCGCGCTCGGGGATGGTCTCCCACGGGGCTCCGCCCCGTGAACCCCCTCCCACGGGGGCTGCGCCCCCGTGGCCCCGAGAACAAATCGCCGCCGCCGGGCGGCGACGACCTCGCACACAAGGTCGGAGCCGTTGAGCGCGACAATCGCCGCGTGCCGGGCTTCACCCTGTTCCCCTCGCTGCGCGGCTATCAACGCGGCTGGCTCAACGGCGATCTCGTCGCTGGGCTCACCGTGTGGGCGGTGCTGGTGCCCGAGGCGCTCGCGTACGCGACGATCGCCGGCGTCTCGCCGGTCGTCGGGCTCTACGCGGCGCCGCCGGCGCTCGTGCTCTACGCCGTGTTCGGCAGCTCCCGGCACCTGATCACCGGCCCGATGGCGGCGACGGCGGCGCTCTCGGCGGCCGCGGTGGCCGACCTCGTCACCGGAGGGCCGTCGGCGGATCCCGAGCAGTTCGCCGCGTTCACCGTCGCGCTCGCGTTGGCGACCGGTGTGCTCGCCCTCCTCGCGGGCGTCCTGCGGCTCGGCTTCCTCGCCAGCTGGATCTCCGAGCCGGTCCTCAAGGGCTTCATCATCGGACTCGCGCTCACCATCATGATCGGGCAGCTCCCGAAGCTGTTCGGCTTCGAGAAAGAGGAGGGCAACTTCTTCGAGCAGGCCTGGGACTTCCTTGGCAACCTCGGCGAGACCGAGTGGCGGACACTGGTGATCGGTGCGGGCTCGCTCGCGCTCGTCCTCGTGCTGCGCGAGGTCGCTCCGAAGGTGCCGGGCTCACTGGTCGCCGTGCTCCTCGGGATCCTGGCCGTGAACCTCCTCGACCTCGACGCCAAAGGGGTCGCCATCGTCGGGGACATCGACTCCGGGTTGCCCTCCGTCGGCCTCCCCGACGGCATCGGGGCGTCCGACTACCTGCGCACGATCGGAGCCGCCGTCGGCGTGATGCTGGTCGGGTTCGCCGAGTCGCTCGGGGCGGGCAAGACGTACGCGATCAGGAACCACTACGACATCGACGTCAACCGCGAGCTGCTCGGTCTCGGCGCGGCGAACGTCGGCAGCGGACTCTGCGCCGGCATGGTCGTCAACGGAAGCTTGTCGAAGACGGCCGTGAACGGGTCGGCCGGAGCCGCGGACGCAGCTCTCCGGCATCTTCTGCGCGGTCATGACGGTCGTGACGTTGCTGTTCCTGACCGGGCTGTTCGAAGAGCTCCCCGAAGCAACGCTCGGAGCCGTCGTGATCGCCGCGCTGATCGAGCTCGTCGACTTCCCCGCGCTGGCCGAGCTGTACCGGCTCTACACCCGCCGCCTCGGGAGGATCTACGGCCCAGCCGCCCGACCCGACTTCATCGCCGCGCTCGCGGCGATGTTCGGCGTGCTCGTGTTCGACACCCTTCCCGGCCTCTTCATCGGGATCGCGGTCTCGGTCCTGTTGTTGCTGTACCGGTCGTCGAAACCGCATGTCGCGGAGCTCGGTGAGGTTCCCGGCGCGCCCGGTCAGTACGTCGATCTCGACCGCCATCCGGAGAATCACACCCCACCTGGCGTGGTCATCGCCCGCGTCGAAGGCGGGCTCTTCTTCGCCAACGCCGATGCCGTCCGCAACCAGCTGCGCGCCGAGGCGAGCCGGCCCGACACGCACGTGTTGATCCTCGACGCCGAGTCCGTGCCGTTCGTCGACGTCACCGCGGCGCGGATGCTCATCGAGCTCGCCGACACGCTCCAGTCGACGGGTGTGCGTTTCCTGATCGCGCGCGACCTCGGTCAGGTACGAGACGTCCTCGACCGCGAGCCCGGGGCCCTGGCGATCCCCGTGTACCCGACGGTGCAAGACGCCGTCGAGGCGGCGAGGAGCTGACCGGTTACAGGTACCGCTGTTTGATCAGCCACCGGTAGCAGAAGTAGCCCCAGAACGGCGGCAGGTAGAAGCTGGCGAAGCGATAGGCGAGGGCGATCGCGAAGGCGGTCGAGCTCGGCAGGCCGGCGCTGGTGAGGCCGAGGGTCAGCCCAGCCTCGGAAACCCCCATCCCGCCGGGGATCGGGAGCAGGCCGGCGAAGAGTGTGACCACAGTGTTGATCAGGACGAGCGTGGAAAGCGGGAGCTCCTCGCCGAACGCCCTCACGCAGACGCTGAGGGCGACCGCGAACAGCACCTGGCTGAGCAGGTTCCCGCCGAACAGCTGCAGAGCCTTCGTCGGGTTGCGCAGCACGGCAGTGGCAGCGCGGGCCTTGCGCAACATGTCGAGCGCGCGCTGGCGCCACGCCGGAATGACGCACACGAGCACGACCAGGAGGATGAGCACCGCGACCACGATGAGGGCGATCGTGAGGAGGCCGTCGAGGTCGCTGGTGTCGAGCGTGATCCCGAAATCGACATCGGACGAGAAGAACAGCACGACGAACAGGAAGATCTGGACGACAAACCCGGAGACCGAGTCGATGACGCCGGCGGACACAGCCGTCGTCGCGTCCACGCCGAACCGTTGGAGGAAGCGGATGTTGATCGCGACCCGGGCCGCGCTGCTGGGGATCGCCAGGTTCACGTAGCAGATCGCGAACTCCTTCGTCACCAGCGGACCGAGCGGAAGCGGGCGGTTGATCGAGCCCATCGTGCTCACGGCCGAAGGGATCCGCGGCACCTGAGCCAGCACCAGCGCCAAAGCCAGCCACCACCAGTCGGCGTCGGCAAGCTCGTCGATGAACTCGTCGAGATCGATGTCGCCGAGGAGGCTGATCATCGCGAACGCGGCGAAGCCCAGGAGGGCGAGGTTGAGCAGCGAACCCCACGTGACCCGGCGCAACTTGATGAGCGGCCGCTCGTCGGCGCCGAGCGTCTCGGCCAGCCTCGTGCGGACGTCGTCGAGGTCGACCTTGCGGTCATCCAGCGCGGCGCGGATCAACGGCGGCATCGCCGCCTCCTGGAGGTACGGCAGCACCAACACGACTGTGTCGTCGCCGAACGCCCGGGCGACCGCCAGGCCGCGCTCCTCGCCGAGGAGCAGGATGGACAGGGCGAGCGCCTGGGCCCGATCCTTCGCCGCGTCGTCGGGCTCGCCGGTGACCGTGGCCGACGACAGGTCGCCGAGGGCGAGCATCCCGTCGGCGGTGACGACCACACGGTCGAGGTCGATTCGCCCGTGGGTGATGCCGGCCTCGTGCAGTCGGTGGATCTCTCGCCAGAGCGCGGCGAACGCTGTGTCATCGAGCCCGTTGGGCGAATCCGCCGTCTCGGGCTGCGACGCGATCGTCGCACCGAGCGGACGCACCACGACCAGTGCGTCGCCGCGCCCGGCGCTCCCCGCGGTCACGAGATGAGGCACACGCGCGCCCGCCCGCTCGGCGAGCAGGGTGACGAAGCCCTCGTGCTCGACCAGCTCGACCCGGCTGAGACGGGCCGTGCGCTCGGCCCCGCGGTACCAGACCAGGCGCCACAGGTTCCCCAGCAGCTGGGCGTCCCATGCGTCCCTGCCGTACACCTTGACGAGCAGCGGTCCCTCGGCGTCGGTGCCATCGAACAGCACGACTCCCTCCGGCTGCATCGACGCCGGGGCCAAGTCGTCGACGCGAACGCCGAGGTCGGCGAGGGCGTACCGGATCCGCGATGCGGTCGGGCGCCCGCCCGGTGAACCGACGGCGAGGTGGACGGTCGCCGCGGCGAACAGGCCGACCGCGATGGCCGCCGACGCGCCGGACGGCAGCGCAACCCCGAGCATGATCGTCCCGACGAGCTGGAACGGGATCAGCCAGCGGCCGAAGTTGCGGAACGGCCGGCTGAGGTGGGGCGAGGCCGTCGACATCACGGCAGTCGCGAGGACGAGAAGGCCGGGCGGGAAGTACGGCGGACCATCGACGTCGAACAGCAGGTCGCTGATCCCCGCGTCGTCGTCCATGACGATCGCGGCCACGATCGCGGCCAGCGCGAACGACAGCACCGGGGCGGCGAGCAGGTCGCGGCGTCAGTGCGCCGCGCCCGCGAAGGACCGCAGCGACGATGAGCACCACCGCCCACACCACTGGCGCCCAGAACGCCAACCGCCACAGGGTGTCGAAGAAGGCGGGCACGTCGGCGACGAGGTCGGCGAACGACTCCTCGAGCTCCACGAGAAGCTTCGACGTGAGCGCGGCGATCACCACGACGAGTGCGCTGACGATCGCGAGGACGACATCGGTCGGGCGGCGCGACCTCGGCTCGTCCTGCGCCGAGGCGAACATCTGCAGCCCGAGCGTTCGCCTCGCCAACGGCCGCACGACCGTCCGGGGGCTCGCCATACGCGGATGCTAGAAGTGCGGCGGCCCACGCCGGGCGGATGGGTCCGCGCCCGGTGCAGCCGGGCGCGCTAAGCATTCGGCCGTGGGCACACCTCGCGGAGGGTGGCTGCGCAGCGTCGCGGCCGGCATCGTCGGCGTGCTGGCGGTGTTGCTCCTGCTGGTCAGTGCGATCGCCGTCTGGGCACGGGTCACGCTGTTCGACAGCGACAAGATCGCCGCGCTGGCCGGTGACGCGCTCGCTGAACCTGAGGTCACCGAGGCCCTCGCCAATCGGGTGACCCAGGAGGTGTTCGCGGCCGTCGATGTCGAAACGCTGCTCGACGACGTGCTGCCGAGCTCGCTCGACCGGCTCGCACCGGTGATGACGGGAGGGCTGCAGGCGGCCGTCGACCGCGGGCTCACCGAGGCGTTCGAGAACCCCGAGGTCCAGGACCTCGTCATCAACCTCGTGCGGCGAGCCCACTCGGCGGCGATGCGCCTGCTCCAGGGTGACGGTCTCGTCGACGGGATCACGGTCGTCGACGGCGCGGTCACGCTCAACCTCCTGCCGCTGCTCGACCGTGGGCTGACGCGCCTGCAGAGCTTCGGGCTGCTGAGCGATGTCGACCTGCCGGACCTGACCGCCGAGGGCGATCCACAGCAGCAGATCGCCGAGCTCGAGTCAGCGCTCGGCCGTGACCTGCCGGAGGATTTCGGCCAGCTCGTGGTGTACGAGAGCGACCGTCTCTCCGACGCCCAGGCCTCGGTGGAGAGCGCCCAGCGCGCGCTCGTCCTCGCCAAGCGGGCGCTGTGGGTCCTCCTCATCGCGACCGTGGCGTTGATCGCGCTCACGATCATCATCGCCCGCAACCGGTGGCGGGCGGCGATGCTCTTGGGGCTCGGGACCGTCGCGGCGATCGTGATCGCGCGGACAGGCGTCCGGCGCGTCGAGACGACGCGCCGGAACTCGTCGACCGACCTGGCGGCAAGGCTGCGCTGGCCGCGATGCTCGACGGCGCGGCGTCCGGACTGTTGCGCACGTTCGGGCTGGTGCTGCTCGCCGGCGCGGTGGTAGCGCTGATCGCGTTCTTCGTACGAGATCGCCAGCGCAGCGATCTCCTGCTGATCGCCGGCATCGTCGCCGGCGCCGTTGTCGTCGGCCTGCTGGGGCTCAGCCTCGTGCGCGGTCTGGCCAGCCTTTTCCTGGGCCTCGCCGTTGGCTTAGTCGGCATCGACCTGCAGACCGGGCCAGGCGCGCTTCACGCTGGGCGTGCCCGAGCTGCTCGACGGCATCGACGTGGTGGTGGTGGCGGTCGGTCTGTTCGCCGTCGGCGAGACGCTCGTATCGTCGCCGCCCGCCACCGCTTCGAGAAGGAGGAGATCTACGCGCTCAAGGGCTCGATATGGATGAGCCGCGAGGATTGGCCCGCTCCTGGAAGCCGTGGCTGCGCGGCACGGTGCTGGGCTTCCCGATCGGCGCCCTGCCGGCCGGCGGCAGCGAGATCCCGACCTTCCTCTCCTACCTCACCGAGAAGCGCCTTTCGAAGCGCCCGGAGGAGTTCGGCAACGGTGCGATCGAGGCGGTGGCTGGCCCCGAGGCCGCGAACAACGCCGCGGTCGCCGGCACGCTCGCGCCGCTCCTCGCGCTCGGTCTGCCGACCTCGGCCACGGCCGCGATCCTGCTCGCCGCGTTCCAGCAATACGGCCTCCAGCCCGGCCCGACCCTGTTCGACGGCGACGCGGAGCTGGTCTGGGGTCTGATCGCGAGCCTCTACATCGGCAACGTGCTGCTGCTCGTGCTCAACCTGCCGATGGTCCGGTGTGGGTGAAGCTGCTCGGATTCCTCGGCCCTGGCTCTACGGCGGCATCCTGGTCTTCGCGACGCTCGGCGCCTACACGCTGAACAACAACGTCGTCGACCTCGTCATTCTGTGGGTGATCGGCGTTCGTGGCTTCGCCATGCGGGTGCTCGACGTGCCGGTCGCACCCTGCGTCGTCGGGCTGATCCTCGGGCCTCTGGCCGAGCAGCAGTTCCGCCGGGCGCTGTCGATCAGCCAGGGCGACCCGTCCGTCTTCTTCACGCACCCGCTGTCGCTTGGCGCCTCCTGATCGTCGCCGCCCTGCTCGTCGTCGGCCCGGTCCTCCTTCGGCGGCGCGCGCTGCGGGCCGAGGGTGCGCCATAGGTCCGCTGGCGCTCGCGCTCGCCATCGGCGCCGCGGCGGCGGCCTGTTCGCGCTCGCCGGGTTGCCGGCGCCCTGGCTCGCGGGTCAATGACGACGGTCGCGGTCGCCGCGCTCGCCAAGACTCCGGTGGCGATGCCGGCGCCTATTCCGCGACGCCGCCTTCATCCTCATCGGCGTCTCGATGGGTGCGGGCGTGACGCCGGCGACGCTGGGCCAGCTCGGCACCTGGCCCTTGAGCGTCGCCCTTCTCGCCGCGTCGGTGGCCTCGACTCTTTTCGCCGGCACGCTGCTACCTCGAGCGAGTTCACCGCTGGGACCCGGTGACCGCCCGCTTCGCTTCGGTACCGGGCGCCTTGGGCTCGGTCCTCGTCCTGGCCGCGAGCGGCCCCGCCGACTTGCCGCGGGTCGCGCTCGCCCAGAGCATCCGCCTGTTCACGCTGGTCGCATTGATGCCGGCCGTGATCGTCGTCCTCGGCAGATCGCACCGGGTCGCCGCCACCGGCACCGCCACTCGTCAGCACGCCCGTCGAGATCCTGGTCACCCTCGCCGCCAGCACCGCGTGCGGCAACGCTACTCGCGTGGCTGCGGGTCGCCGGGAGGAACCCTGCTTGGCGCCATGGTGGCGAGCGCCGCCCTCCACGGCAGCGGGCTTGGTCGTCCGGCCGCCTGCCGCGGCGATCCTCGACCGTCGGTTTCGTCGCGACCGGCGCGGTAATCGGCGTCCGCTTCCGCGGGGCGACCTGCGGACGCTGTTCGCCGACCCTGCCCGGCGCGTTCGCCAGCGTGCTCATCGCCCTGGTCTGTCGGCCGCCATCGCCGGGGCTCGGTTCTCCTGCTTGGCCTGCCCTTCGGGCAGCTCTGGCTCGCCTACGCTCCGGGCGGTGTCGAGGCGATGGCGGCCATGGCCTTCGCGCTCGCATCTCGACGCCGCCTTTGTCGGTGCCCACCACGTCTTGCGGCTGATCGGGCTCAACCTTCTGAGCCCCTGGTGGCGCCGGAAGGGCTAACGGATGAAGCCCATGCTCTCGAGCTTCACCAGGATGCGGTGTGCGGCAAGGTCGGGGGTGAGCTCGCCCGTGTCGATCCGCAGCTCCGGCGCCTCCGGCGCCTCGTACGGATCGTCGATGCCGGTGAACGCCGGGCAGCTTCCCGGCGCGCGCCTTGGCGTAGAGGCCCTTGCGGTCGCGCCGCTCGCACACGTCGAGCGGGGTCGCGACGTGGACGAGGACGAAGCCCCCGTGCTCCTCGACGAGCGCCCGCGCCGCGTCGGCGGGCGTCGTCGTACGGCGCGATCGGCGCGCAGAGCGCGACGCCGCCGTTCTTCGTGATCTCGCAGGCGACGAAGCCGATCCGGCGCACGTTGAGGTCGCGATGCTCGCGCGAGAAGCCGAGCTCGCTCGAGAGGTGCCGCCGCACGACGTCGCCGTCGAGCAGCGTGACCGGCCGGCCGCCGTGCTCCGAGCAGCTTGACCGCCAGCGCGTTCGGCGATCGTCGACTTGCCGGCCCCGGAGAGCCCGGTCATGAACACCGTGAACCCCTGCGCGGGTGGCGCGGCGGGTGCGCGCGGCGCAGCTCGCTCGACCACCTGCGGGAAGGAGAACCACTCGGGGACGTCGCGCCCGTCGTCGCAGGCGCGCGGCGCAGCTCGGTGCCGGACACGCTCGAGGACGGTCTCGCCCGGCCCGGCACTCGTCGCTCCGGGGACGGTAGCGCTCGCGGTCCGCGACGTAGACCAGCTCCTCGAACGGCACCATCGGATGCCGAGCTCGTCCTGGTGGCGGGCCACCAGCTCCTGCGCGGCGTACGGCGCCGTAGAACGGCGTGCCGTCGGGTCCTGCCGGGGCCCGCGTGGTCGCGACCGACGATGAGATGCGTGCAGCCGAAGTTCTGGCGCATGATCGCGTGCCACAGCGCCTCGCGCGGGCCCGCCATGCGCATGGCGAGCGGCAGGAGGCTCAGGCTCGTCGTCTGCTCGGGGTAGCGCCCCAGCACGTTCTCGTAGCACCGCACGCGGGTCAAGTGGTCGACGTCGCCGGGCTGCGTCATTCCGACCACCGGGTGGATCAGGAGGTTGCGCCTCCGCCGACTTCGGCCGCGCGGAAGGTCAGCTCGAGGTGCGCGCGGTGCATCGGGTTGCGCGTCTGGAACGCGACGACCCGGCGCCAGCCGTGCCTCCGGAAGCGCGCCCGCAGCTCCGCCGGGCGTCTCGCGCAGGTGCTTGAAGTCGTAGTGCGTGCGGCGCCTCGATGCCCTCGCAGCGCGGCCGCCGAGATAGACCTCGCCCGTCCTACTCGAGCAGGTAGCGCACGCCCGGATGCGCCGGTCCTCGGTGCCGAACACGCGCAGCGCCTCGTCCCGCTTGTCGGGCTCCAGCGCTCCTCGACGTGTGAGCACCGCGAGAGCACGCCCTCGCCGATCGCGCAAGGCGACCGTCTGCGCCGACCTCGAGCCGCTCGGCGAACGCGCGGCGTGCACGTCGAGCGTGACCGGGATCGGCCACAGCAGCCCGTTCGCGAGCCGCATCGGTCGAGGCACGCTCTCGTGGTCGGCCCGGCCCATGAAGCCCGTCGAGCGGCGAGAACGCGCCGTTCAGCAGCAGCTCGAGGTCGCAGAGCTGGCGCTCGGTCAGGTCCCAGGACGGCCAGGCCGGCGCGCGCCGCCTTGCCGCGTCCGCCGCTTCCTCCGGCGCAGGTAGAGGTCCTTGAGCTCGCCGCCGTGCGGCTCCTTGAACACGCCCATCGGCATCGACCCCAATCGTTGCGCTGGGCGACGACTAGCGCGGACGGCGGCCGTTCGAAAGTGTCTCGGTGCTCAACCTGCGATCGGCAGCCACTCGTCCTGGTACCAGCGCACGAAGCGCGCGATGCCGGTCCTCGATCGGCGTGCCGGGCGGAAGCCCACGTCGCGGACGCAGGTCGTCGACGTCGGCGTAGGTCGCCGGCACGTCGCCCGGCTGCATCGGCAGCATCTCCTTCACGGCCTGCGCGCCGAGCTGCCGCTCGAGCGCGGCGATCACGCGCATCAGCTCGACCGGACGGTTGTTGCCGATGTTGTAGAGCCGGTAGGGCGCCTTGCTGGTGCCGGGATCGGGGGCGTCGCCGGACCAGGCGGGATCGGCCGCGGGCGGCCGGTCGGCCACGCGGCACGACGCCCTCGACGATGTCGTCGACGTAGGTGAAGTCGCGCCGCATCCGGCCGTGGTTGAAGACCTCGATCGGCCGCCCGGCGAGGATCGCCTCGGTGAACATGAACATCGCCATGTCGGGCCGGCCCCACGGCCCGTAGACCGTGAAGAAGCGCAGGCCCGTGCTCGGCAGGCCGTAGAGATGGCGTAGGTGTGGGCCATCAGCTCGTTCGCCTTCTTGGTCGCGGCGTAGAGGCTCACCGGGTGGTCGACATTGTCGTGGACCGAGAACGGCATGCTTCGTGTTGGCGCCGTAGACCGAGCTGGACGAGGCGTAGACGAGGTGCCGGACGCTCGTGGTGCCGGCAGCCCTCGAGGATGTTGATGAAGCCGACCAGGTTGGCGTCGACGTAGGCGTGCGGGTTGTCGAGCGAGTAGCGCACGCCGGCCTGCGCCGCGAGGTGGATCACGCGCGGTCGGGTCGCTCGCCGCGAACAGCGCCGGCCATGCCGCTCGCGGTCGGCGAGGTCGAGCCGGGCGAAGCGGAAGCCCGGCGCGGCCGCGCAGCCGCGCCAGCCGCGCCTCCTTGAGGCGCACGTCGTAGTAGGCGTTCAGGTTGTCGAGGCCGACGACCCGGCAGCCTTCGCCGCAGCAGGCGCTCGCGCCACGTGATAGCCGATGAAGCCCGCGGCACCGGTGACGAGCACAGGACCGGCATGGGCGAGGCGCATCGCTTCAGAGACTCCAGTAGAGCTGGCCCGCGGCCGGCAGCGTCGCCGGCGACAGCACCGATTTCACGTCGATCAGGATGCCGGTCCGGCGTCAGCAGGCCCGACAGGCGCCCCTCGGCGAACGCTTCCCGATAGCTGGCATGCGGCACGGCGAGTACAACGGCATCGAGGGCGTGGAACAGTTCGAGCGGGGCGAGCGCAATCCCGTACTCGGCGCGCGCCTCCTCGGGATCGGCCAGCGGGTCGTGCACCATCGCCTCGATGCCGAACTCCTTCAGCTCGCGCAGGATGTCGGGCACGCGGCTGTTGCGCAGATCGGGCACGTCCTCCTTGAAGGTGAGGCCGAGGACGCCGACCCGCGCCCGCTTCACCGGCACGTCGTTCTGGACCAGCAGCTTCACCAGCTTGCTGGGCGACGAAGGCGCCCATGCCGTCATTGATCCGCCGGCCGGCCAGGATGACCTCGGGGTGGTAGCCGACGCTCTCGGCCTTGGCGGTGAGGTAGTAGGGGTCGACGCCGATGCAGTGGCCGCCGACCAGGCCCGGGCGTGAAGCGCAGGAAGTTCCACTTGGTGGCGGCGGCGTCCAGCACGTCCTTGGTGCGGATGCCCAGCCGGTCGAAGATGATCGCGAGCTCGTTCATCAGCGCGATGTTGAGGTCGCGCTGCGTGTTCTCGATCACCTTGGCGGCCTCGGCGACCTTGATCGAGGGCGCCCGGTGCAGGCCCGCCGTCACCACCGGCCCGTAGACGCGCCTCGACCCGCGCGCAGCGCTCGCGCGTCCTCGCCGGCGACGACCTTGGTGATGGTCTCGAGCCGGTGCTCCCGGTCGCCCGGGTTGATCCGCTCGGGCGAGTAGCCGAGCTTGAAGTCGCGCCCGCTGGCGCAGGCCCGAGACCTGCGGCCAGCAGCGGCCCGCAGACCTCCTCGGTCACGCCCGGATAGACGGTCGACTCGAACACCACCACCGCGCCCGGCGTCAGCGCCCGGCCGACCGTCTCGCAGGCCCGCCGGACGGGGCCGAGGTCGGGCTGCCGGTTGCCGTCGATCGGCGTCGGCACGGTGACGATGAAGAAGGTGCAGCCCTCGAGGTCGGCGCGGTCGGCGGTGAAGCGGAGGTCGAAGGCCATCGAGTTCCTCGCGCGTGAACTCGCGGGTTCCGTCCTGGCCCTGGCGCAGCGCCGCGATCCGCCCCTCATTGATGTCGAAGCCGATCACGTCGCCATGCGCCCGCGCCATGCCGACGGCCACCGGCAGCCCGACATAGCCCAGGCCGATGACGGCGATCTTCTCGCTAGGCATTTCCCCGCTCCACCTCGCTCATGCAAGCGCATTCGCTAATATACTGCCTATGGCCAAAGGCCATGCGAATTGAGAATTATCGGAGGCTCCAACTCAAAAGCTAAAGTATGTAGCGCTACCCGTTCGAGTTGGGCCGACTATGCTACTTACTCAACTTACGATGAAACATCTAGACTGCAATTTTCTACTTCCTTCATTTAGCGATTGTGATATGTTTTGATATGGCTAAGACAGGACGGATGGATTATCAAGTGTGGTGTAACGGAGTGACAAAAACGATCAAATAAGTGATCGGCGGGCTGCTGAGACGGCACCGGTTGGGCAATTTACAGCGGAAAGATGGCTAAGTCATCGTCGCTTGTCTTCCCGCATTAGGGGACATAAATCCATGCAGATTTATGATGGTCTGCCCGTTGCTAAGTTGCGTCGTGGACTTTCGTTAGGCTTGGCAATCTGGCTGAACAAAGTTACTCAGGATTTCAATCGGTTCGCCAAGCCGGCTTATATGTTCCGGGTTCTGCTCGGACGTTGCCATCGTCAATCTCGTGCTCTTGTTCACGTTCATGCTCCGCTACGGCTGGGAGATAACGTACGAGGTTGCCCCGGGCACCGCCCCGGCAGGCAGTATCCTGTCCGAGTACATCTACAATTTCTTGGCTTCGTCATCGATCATCACGGTGCTGCTGGTCATCGTCTTCGGTGCCAGCGGTTGCTACACGTACGTTCACAACTATCAGACGAAGTACAAGGCCATCGTCATCGTCCAGTCGGTCACGTCCGTCTTCGTGCTGGCAGGTGTGATCGCGTTCCTTACCTCTGACGTGTTCGCGTTCCTCGCAGCGTGCTCGTGCTGGCGGGGGCGATGTCCGTCCTGGCGTTCCTGGCATCGCGGCTGTGGTCCGCGGCTTGGCGCTCGGTCCTCCGGGTGGAGGAGCATGACGGCGGCTGATGCCGAGCACGGGAGCACCGAAGGGCGGCCACCGGAAGACCGTGCTGGTGATCGGCGGCGCCGGCTACATCGGCTCGGCCCTGCTGCCGCGGCTGCTGGCCGAGGGCTACCGCGTCCGCGTCCTCGACCTGCTTCGTCTACGGCGACCGACCCGATCGCCAGAGTTCCTCGGCCATCCCGCGCTGGAGATCGATCCGCGCCGACTTCCGCCAGGTCGACCCGGTCGTCAAGGCGATGCGCGGCGTCGACGCGGTCATCCACCTGGGCGGGATCGTCGGCGACCCGGCCTGCGCGCCTCGACGAGGAGCTGACGATCGACGTCAATCTCGCCGGCCACGCGGATGATCGCGAGAGTGGCGAAGGGCAGCGGCGTCAAGCGCTTCGTCTTCGCCAGCACCTGCTCGGTCTACGGCGCCAGCGACGAGGTGCTGGACGAGAATTCGGAGCTCAATCCGCTCTCCCTGTACGCCCGCACCAAGATCGCGTCCGAGGACCGTCCTGGTGGAGCTGGCCGACGAGCACCTTCAGCCGATCATCGTCCGCTTCGGCACGATCTACGGCCTCTCGGGCCGCACCCGGTTCGACCTGGTCGTCAACCTGCTGACCGCCAAGGCCATGTTCGACGGCGAGATCACCGTGTTCGGCGGCGACCAGTGGCGGCCGTTCGTCCACGTCGACGACGCCGCGACGCGGCTGACCTGCTGCTCGCGCCTGCCCACCCGGAAGGGCGCGGAAGATCTTCAACGTCGGCGCCGACCGGCAGAACTACACCATCCAGCAGGTGGGCGAGACCATCAAGCGTCTGGTGCCGGACGCGGCGCTCCGCGGCCTCGGCGACGACCACGACAAGCGCAACTACCGCGTGAGCTTCAGTAAGATCGAGCGCGTGGCCGGGTTCAAGACGCGGTGGACGGTCGAGGACGGGGTGAAGCAGGTCTTGGCGGCCATCAGCCGCCGGCGCGATCAAGGACTACCAGGACGTGCAGTATTCGAACGTCAAGTCGATGACCGAGTTCAAGAACAACGGCTTGGCGCCGCCGCGCGTGCGCTGGGCGCACGAGCTGATGTCGGCCCGGCCCAAGTCGGCAGGCGATGTGAGGCGGGCGATGCGGTCCGACCTTCGAGGACCCGGCCCTCGCCTGGTTGTCCGCCGCCGTCGACCGGCACGAGCCGGCGCGGGCCGACAGGGCCGGCCGCTCTGGCTCGTTCTTCACCAGTACGGCAAGCGGACGTTCGATCTCGCCGTCGCGGTGCTCGTCCTGCTCGCGCTGAGTCCCGGTCATGCTGCTGGTCTCACTTGCGATCCTGCTCGCCGATGGCCGGCCCGTGATCTTCCGGCACGTGCGGCTGGGACGCGGCCTGAAGCCGTTCTGATGGCGAAGTTCAGGACGATGCGTCCGGACTCGGCCATGTTCGGGCCGATCACGAAAGCGGGCGATCCGCGTGTCACCCGGTTGGGGCGGTTCCTGCGCCGGCACAAGCTCGACGAGCTGCTTACAGCTCTGGAACGTGCTCGCCGGCGACATGAGCCTGGTGGGGCCGAGGCCTGACGTGCCGGGCTATCTTGACCGCCTCGGCTCCCGTTTCGACCCGGTCCGGCGGCTCCGGCCCGGGATCACCGGCACCGCGACGCTGGCACTCGCGCACGAGGACGCGAGATCACCTCGGCGCCGAGCGCCTGCTTGGAGCTCTTCAGGTCCTCCATCGAATCGCGCACCACAGCGAGCCGCGCGACCGGGTCGCCGATGTAGACGGGCAGCGGCCCGCGCATGGCGGCAATCCGGTTGCCGAGCTGGCCGCGCTGGTCCGCGGCTCCGCACCGAGACCGGCGCCATGATGCGGAAGTCGAGCCCGCGCGGCGAGACGCCGCGCGTTCGAGGAAGCTCCGCACCGCGCCGGTCACGACCGTGAGGACCACGTCGTTGAGCGAGCCGCCGAGCGCGCGCCGCACCTCCTTGATCTCGGCCACCTCCATCGGCATCCAGTCGAAGCGCCGGTGCGGGCCGATCGGGCGGTTCAGCGGCGTGTCGGAGGGGCGGCGGAACGTCGTGCCGAGCGTCTCGGCCACAGCGCGCACGCGCACCGCGATCTCGAGGCGCGCGTCGTCCGCTTCGCGCATGAAGTTGCGGACGTCGCGGAACGCGGCGAAGGGGAGCGCCGCGCGGCGCAGCAGCTCGTGGCGGAGGAGCTCGAGGCCGACGGCGCCGGGCGCGGGAAGTAGGGCAGCATCCTCCGGGATCTCGCGGTCGGGCGTCGTCTTGAGCTGCGCGTTCATCAGGTCGACGCCGGAGACGCCGTCGATCATGCAGTGGTGCACCTTCGAGATCAGCGCGAAGCGGTCGCCCTCGAGGCCCTCGACGAGCCACATCTCCCAGAGCGGGCGCGAGCGGTCGAGGTGCTGCTGCATGATGCGCGCGGAGAGCTCTCTCAGCTGCGCGACGCTGCCCGGCTCGGGCAGCGCGGTGTGGCGCAGGTGGTAGTCGAGGTTGAAGCGGTGGTCGTCGACCCAGACCGGGCGCCCGGCCTGCAGCGGCGGCGTCGCGAGCTTCTGGCGGAAGCGGGGCACGAGCGGCAGCCGGCTCTCGACGTGCTCGACGAAGTCGTCGTACTGCGGTGGCGGCCCCTCGAAGATGAGGACAGCACCGACGTGCATGTGGCTGGTCGGCGACTCGTTCGTGAGGAACGAGGCGTCGATCGAGGTGAGCCGGTCCATGTGCCCTTGTGACATCGGCTCGCCTACCCTAACGCCGGTGAATCGTTGGGCAAGAGGGCTGGCGCTTGCCGCCGCCGCGGTTGCGCTTGCCGCCGGGGGCTGCGGAGACGACTACGGCGGGGGCGACGGGAACGGGCCGACACCCGAGCTCGGCTTCGACGAGCGCCGTGCGTTTCAGGATGTCGTCACGCAGGTTGAGTTCGGGCCGCGGCCGGCGGGCAGCGGGGCATCGCGCCGCACGGCGGAGTTCATCGCCGCCCGGCTGCGCGGGGCTGGGGCGGAGGACGTGACGATCCAGCGGCCTCTGCGCAACGTGGTCGGGCGCATCGGCGGGCCGGGGCCCACGATCGTCATCGGCGCCCATCACGACACGGTGGACGAGCCTGGCTTCGTCGGAGCAAACGACGGAGCGTCCGGCGTGGGCGTCGTGCTGGAGATCGCGCGCGTCGTCCGCCGGCTGGTGTCCGAAGGCCAGCTCAGCGGCTCCTACACCTTCGTCCTCTTCGACGGCGAGGAAGCGCGGGGAGATCTCTCCTTCGAAGAGGACGGGACCCGCGGCAGCCGCCAGTTCGTCGCCCTGGCCGAGGAGGGGGGAGGCGAGGGGGCGCCGCCGCTGGACGAGATCGAGGCGATGTTCCTGCTCGACATGGTCGGCGACTGCGATCTCGCGATCCCCCGCGAGGTCAACTCCGACTCAGACCTCTACGCGCTGCTCGAAGGCCCGGCCTTCGGCGGCGAGGTCGCGGATATCGAAGACGACCACATCCCCTTCATCGAGGCGGGCGTGCCGGCCGTCGACGTCATCGACTTCGTTTTCGGGCCGGGCTCGTCGCCGGGGGGCTGGTGGCACACAGACCAGGACACGATCGACAAGGTCTGCCCCGGCAGCCTCAGCCAGGCGGGCGAGGCGGTTCTGGGCGCACTCGTCGAGCTGGACGGCTAGTACCAATCCGCACGCCGGGAATGCGGCTGAGAGAGCCACTCTCGGTACCCTCTGGGCGTGGCGACTTCAGCTCCAGACGCTCCTCCGGCGACCCCGAAGCGGGTCCTGCTGGCCGCTCCGCGCGGGTACTGCGCTGGGGTCGACCGTGCCGTGCAGACCGTCGAGCGGGCGCTCGACATGCACGGCGCGCCGATCTACGTGCGCAAGGAGATCGTCCACAATAAGCACGTGGTGCAGCAGCTCTCTGAGCGCGGCGCGATCTTCGTCGACCAGGAGACCGAGGTCCCCGAGGGCGAGATGGTCGTCTTCTCCGCCCACGGCGTCGCGCCGGCGGTCCACGAGAACGCCGCTGCGCGCAACCTGCGGACGATCGACGCGACCTGCCCGCTCGTGACCAAGGTGCATGTCGAGGCGCGCAAGTTCGCCGCGGAGGGCTACACGATCATCCTGATCGGCCACGAGGGCCACGAGGAGGTCGAGGGCACGACCGGCGAGGCCCCCGAGAGCATCGTCCTGGTGCAGACCGCCGAGGAGGTCGACACGCTTCAGGTTCCCGATGAGGATCGCGTCGCCTTCATCACCCAGACGACGCTCTCGGTCGATGAGACGACGCAGATCATTGAGGCGCTGCGCCGGCGGTTCCCGAAGATCATCAGCCCCAAGTCCGATGACATCTGTTACGCCACGACGAACCGTCAGATCGCGGTCAAGCAGCTCGCCAAGGAGGCGGATCTTGTCCTCGTGATCGGCTCCACCAACTCGTCGAACTCCAACCGCCTCGTTGAGGTCGCGCGCGACCTCGGCGCCGCCTCGCACCTGATCGACTTCCACACGCAGGTCAAGGAGGAGTGGCTCGAGGGAGTCGAGACCGTCGGCATCACCTCCGGCGCCAGCGCACCCGAGGAGCTCGTCGAGAACCTCGTCGAGTTCTTCCGCGACCGCGGCACCGAGGACATCTCCGAGCTGCGCACGGTCGATGAGTCCGTCCGCTTCATGCTGCCGAAGAAGATCCGTGGCGGCACCCCGACGCCGGCGTAGGCCCCTGAGGGTCCGGCGGGTCAGCGGCGCGGTGCCGGTGGCGGCGCTGGCGATCGCACTCACGCCGGCCGCGGCCGGCGCTACTCCCACGGTGATCCGGGTCGGCGGCCCGAGCGCGCCGGGAGATGCGAAGGTGGCGATAGTCGCCTCCGAGCGGAACCTGGGAGGCAGGCCCTTCTCGGTGATCCGCGACGGGAGCGTCGTGCTGCGGGGGCGGCTGCGACCGGCGCCGGGCTCCTCGCGGCCCTGGGCCCACGCCTACCGAGCGAACCTGAGCCGCGTCGAGCAGATCGGGCGCTATCGAGTCAGGGCGGCGGGTGAGACCTCACGACCGTGGCGGGTGGTCGGCGCGAACACGAGGCGGGGCTTGTTCTCCAAGTTGCAGAACTTCTTCAACGCGAACCGGGACGGATCCGAGCGTTCCAGGCAGCACGGCCCTTCCCATCTCAATGACGCCGTCATCGCGGGCGGCCCGCACGCGGGTGAACGTGTCGACCTGACGGGCGGCTGGATGGACGCGGGGGACATGATCCACTTCACGCAGACCACGGCGTTCTCAGCTCTGCTGCTGCAGGCGGCCAGACGTCTGGATCCAGCAGCTCCCGGCGGAGAGGCTCTGGTCGGAATCCGCTGGCTACTCAAGGCGCACCCGTTCCCCGACGTCTTCGTCACCCAGGTTGGCGGGGAGATCGACCACGACCAGGGGTTCCGCGACCCCGCGAGGGATGACAGCTCCTCGGTGCCCGCGATCCGCAATAGGCGCGCCTATCACTGGGGCGACGGCGTGGGTGCCGACATCGCCGGCAAGGTTGCCGCGGCGCTTGCGTTTGCGGTGCCCCAGATCCCGCCGTTTAGAGATCCCTTGATCAACGCGGCAACTGCTTGGTATGAAGCCGGCCGCGCTTCGTCCCGCCCCTCACCCGTTCTTCCAGGGACCGGCGGCTTCTACACCTTCGAAACCTGGCGAGGGTCGATGGCAACCGGCGCCGCGGCACTCCATCGCGTCACGGGCAATCCCGCCTATCTGTCGCAGGCCTTGGCCTATCTGCGAGCGGCCGATGACGAGCGCTATGCGGCGCTCGAGCCGGCGACGATGGCGGCCTTCGCCGCCGCCGACATCTGCGGGGTGCTCGGGGCGCCGGCGCTCGGCGACGGCGAGTCACAGGGATTTGCCTGCCGCTATCTCCGCGATGGCGCTCAGACCACGCTCAGCTACTCGCGCCGCAACGCCTTCGCGCCGGCCTCCTACTTCCAGTGGGGGACGACGGCGGTCAACGCGGGACTCGGGGCGCAGGCCGCCCTCGCAGCCCGGGCGGGCTTCGGGCGCGGGCGTGCGATCGCGGCCGGGGCCCGCGATTGGATGTTCGGCCGCAACCCGTGGGGGGCCAGCTTCGCTGCGGGCATCGGCCCTCGAAGCCCGCGCGAGATCCACCACTGGGCCAGCGTGTTCCGGCCCCATGACGGCCTCCCTCGCGGCGCGGTCGTCGGCGGGCCGGCACCGCGGTCCCAGGTGCGCGATCAGGGCTTCCGGCCACGGGGCCGGTTCCGCCGCTTCAACTCCAACATCGTCTACGAGGACCGGCGTCCCAACTACGTGAACTCGGAGCCGGCGATCGACTACTCCGTGTCGGCAATCCTTCTGCTCGCAGCGCTCTCCAGATGATCAAGCTCTAGGCGGGAGGAGGAGGCGCGCTCTCCGCGCCCCTTTCCTCCTCGCGCCTGAGCCTGCGCTGCTCGGCGATCGATCGTGCGATAGCCACGCCCACGATCAAAAAGGGCGGGATGTAGAGCGCCCAGAGGTAGTGGCCCGTGTGGGCGAGCAGAAACACGATCCGTCGATGTTAGGCCAGTGGTCTCGCTACGCCGCGGCGGTTTCCCGGGCCCGTGGCGTGTCCGCCGGCGAGGCCGCGCCTGCGGCGAGGCCGGCGAGGGCGATCGCCAGGTGCAGGAAGTTGTCCTCGGTGTTCACCGGGAGCAGACCGAAGAGCACGTTGTCGCCGGTCGCAAAGCCCCAGATCGCCACGACGAGGTACACGGCGCCGAAGCCGAGCGCGAACCCGCGCGCGCCGGCGGCCGAGCCGGCGAGGGCGAGCCCGATCGCGCCGGAGGCGATGTGGACCAGGTTGTGCCAGCCGTTGACCTCGAAGATGATCAGATCGTCACCCTGGACGTCGGAGCCCAGGTCGCCGAAGCTCGCGTCGACGAAGAAGCCGAGGATCCCGGCCAGGAGCAGCGTCGCTCCGAACACCAGTGAGTAGAGCTGCGCGGGAGTCTTGGCGCCCGCGGGTCTGTCTGCGGTAGCTGTGGCCATCTTGTCCTCCAGAATTTTCGGTTGCTGTAAGGAAGGTGTACGCCTCTTTGCGCCGTCCGGATGAATGGTCGATTGCGGAATCGCGCGAGGGGTAGTGGGGCGCCCATGCGCTACTTCCACTTTTGTGCCCACGAGCAGTTCCCGCCCGACGATCTGCTGCGCCAGGCGGTTGAGGCCGAGCGAGGCCGGCTTCGACGGAATCGGCTGCAGCGACCACCTTCAGCCCTGGTGGGAGCCGGGCGAGTCCGGCCACGCCTGGGTCTGGCTCGGCGCCGTGGGGCAGGCGACTGAGGAGGTGCCGTTCGGGACCGGCGTCACCCCGCCGGGGCCGCGATACCACCCGGTCCTGATCGCGCAGGCCTGGGCGACGCTGGAGACGATGTTCCCCGGGCGGCCCTTACCTCGGGTTCGGGTCGGGCGAGTCGCTGAACGAGTCGCCGCTGGGCGCAGAGTGGCCGCCGGTCGGCGAGCAGATCGAGCGCATGGAGGAGGCGCTGGAGATGATCCACGCGCTGTTCGAGGGCAAGCGCCTGAGCGGCGCGGGGCGAGCACTTCGCGACCGATGGCGCCTACCTCCACACGCGGCCCGAGCGCCGGCCGCCGATCTACGTCTCGGCCTTCGGCCCGCAGGCAGCGGCCGTCGCCGGCCGCTGGGGCGACGGGATCTGGACGCTTGCGGATCCCGAGTCGGTGCCGGAGATCCTCGACGCCTACAGGTCCGCCGCCGAGGACGCCGGCCGCGAGCCGGGCGAGGTCCTGCTGCAGACGGGCTTCTCCTGGGCCGAGGACGACGACGCGGCCCTCGAGGGGGCGCGGGTCTGGAAGGGCGCGCAGCCCGATGAGTTCTACACCGACGACTGGCACGACCCGAAGGCGATGTACGAGGAGGGCGAGCGGCAGGTCTCCGACGACGACCTGAGCGAGGCGTTCATCATCGGCTCGGACCCCGAGCTGCACGCCGAGCGGATCCGCGAGGTCGAGAAGCTCGGTGCGACGATCGTCGTCGCTGATGAACAACTCCGGCGCCGACCCCCACGGCGCGATCCGCATCTACGGCGAGAAGGTCCTGCCGGGGTTGCGGGGCTAATCGCCGCCCGCGAGCGGGGTGTCGTCCAGCTTCTCGCGCAGCTCTCCACCGACTCGAAGACCGTCGGCCGCGCCGGCTTCGCGCAACTCGTCCTCGCCGAGAAGCCGCCGGTGAGGACCGCGAGCGTCGGGACATCGGCCCGCTTGGCGGCCTTGACGTCCCAGGTCGTGTCGCCGACCATCACCCCGTCGTCGGTCGCCCGCCTTCTCCAGCGCCGCCTTGACGAGGTCGGGCTCGGGCTTGGTCGTCCTCGACGTCGGCTGAGGTCGTCCAGCCGTCGGCGACGTCGCGGGCGTCGAGCAGGTCGAGGTAGTGGTCGACCTCGTCCTCCTTCGCCGAGCTGGCGAGGACGACGGCGATGGCCGCGGTCGCTGAGGTCGGACGATCAGCTCGCGCGCGCCCTCGAGCGGCCGCACCTCGTCGATCAGCTCCATGTAGAGGTCCTTCTCGGCGTCGCGGATGTCGTCGCCCTTCTCCTCCTCGACCTCATCGCCGGCGAGCGCGCGCGACGAGCTGGTCGCCGCCCATGCCGATGTGGCGGTGGATCCGCCAGATCGGCACCTCGACCTCGAGCTGCGCCGAAGGCCCGGTACCAGGCGATCGCGTGGTGGTAGTTGGTGTCGACGAGGGTCCCGTCGATGTCGAGGATCGCGGCCTTGGCCACCGAGGCCCCCTACCCGGGCGGCGCGGGTTTACCCGTCGTCGGGAGCACGCCCGGCGCGAAGCTCACCGACCAGAGCGCGACGCCCTCGGGCAGCGTCGAGGCTCAGCCGGTGGCGCTCGTGCGCGCGGGTGCTCGGCGACGCGCGTAGAGGCCCGGCGCCCGCAACCGCCACGGGCGTCGGCGCTCGCCGTCGAGCTCGGCCTCGATCGTCCCGTCGCCCTCCGCGGTGACGCGAAGGCGCCGCCGGCCTCGTATTCGACGTCGATGCCGGCGCCGTCCTCGTGCCGCTGTCCAGGCGCGATCCTCGGCCGGGAACAGCTCCGGCGGTGGGGTCGAGGACGACGGCCCCCGGGCCGTCGGTGGCGCGCAGCGGCTCGCATCGGCGGCGGCAGGTCGCGCAGTGACGTCGGCCGACCGCAGCTCCTCCTGGATCGCGTTCTCGGTGGCGGCGTACTCGCCCTCGCCGAAGTGAAACCAGCGCAAGCGCACCGCCCTGGCGCCCAGAGGAACATGCTCGGCCAGCCGCGGCAGCCGTAGTCCAGCCAGAGCGTCGCGCCCGGAGTCGAGGGCGACGGGGAAGCTGAGGCCGAGCCGCTCGACCCCCTGACGGACCTCGTCGTCGCCGCCCGCGAAGGCCGAAGCCGCGGCGTCTGGACCCCGACGACGCTCAGGCCGTGCTCGCGGTAGCGGCTGGCGCCACTCAGCGACGTAGGGCAGCGTCCGCACGCTGTTGAGCTGCGCGAAGTCGATGAAGTGGACGAGCACCGGGCCGCCGCGCCGTCATCTCGGCCATCGAGCCGGGTGCCTCGCCGATCCAGCGCAGGCGCGGTGGCAGCTCGGGCGCGGCGATGTCGGGCCGGTCGGGCCTCACGGGCGGCCCGGGGCTCCGCGGGGCGCCGATATATCCTGCGTCTCCCGTTCCGGCGCGAGCCGGTCAGATTGAAGGAGGAAGGCATGCAGGACGCAAGCATCTGGGACGAGATCGAGGAGGCGCGGGCGCAGGTGGAACGTCCTCGAGCACCCCTTCTATCAGCGCTGGTCCGCCGGCGAGCTGACCAGCGACGAGCTCGCGCGCTACTCCGGCCAGTACCGGCACGCGACCGGGCCCTCGCGCGCTGAGCGCCGCGCCGCCGACGCGGCGCCCGAGCGCGGAGCGCGCCGGCGCTGCGCCGCCACGCCGCCGAGGAGGACGGCGCACGTCGCGCCTCTGGGACGGCTTCGTCGACGCCGTTGGCGGGAGATCGGCGCCGAGCCGAACGCCGAGACGCTCGAATGCGTCGACGACTGGACCGCCGAGGCGACTTCGCTCGCCAGCTCGTCCGGCTCTACGCGATCGAGAGCGGCCAGCCGGCGATCTCGAAGACCAAGCGCGAGGGCCTGGCCGCGCACTACGGGATCGGCGACGGGCCCGGCAACGCGTACTTCCGCGTCCACGAGCGTGCCGACGTCGAGCATGCCGCGGCGGGGCGCGAGCTGATCGAGCGCCACTCGACCGCGGGCCGACGAGGACGAGCTCGTCGCCGCGGCCGAGAGACGTTCCAGCGCCAACTGGCGCCTGCTCGACGGGGTCTGAGACGGCCCCCGAGGGCGATCAGGAAGAGCCGGAGCGCGGAGACCTTCAACCGCGGCGGGTCGGGCCGCCGGGGCCGGCGGCCCCGGCCGAGCTCAAGCGGCGGCAGCGTGAGCCGACCCCGTGGTCTGACCGCATGCTCGGATCGTGCTCGGGATCGTGCTCGGGATCGGGATCCTCACGGCGTTTTTGTTCTGGGGCAGCGAGGACACGATCGACGATCCGGCGCTGAACGACGAACCGAGCCAGAGTCGCCCGGCGCCTAACATTCAGGACCGATGACCCCGCGCAAGTCGCCGCTTCCGCGCACGGCCGCACTGGTCGCGCTCGGAGCGCTGATCGTCCATCAGCTGCGTTACTTCGGCGGCCTACGGCGCCGATGCCGGCCGCGAGCTTGCGGCCCAGGGCCACGCTACCTCGGCCAGGTCACGCCGCTGGTCATCGCCTTCGTGCTCGCCGCCGTCGCCGGCTGTCTGGTGCGGGCGGCGCTCACCGGCCGCGCCGGCCGCACCGCGGCCACCTGCAGTTCGACCGCGGTCTTCGCGAGCGCGATCCTCGTCACGTTCGCGGCGCACGAGACCGTCGAGGCCTTCCTCTTCGCAGGCCACCTGCGACGGCCTCGGCGCCGTTTTCGGCGGCGGTGGTTCGCTGGCGGGTCCGCTTGCCCTTGGGCTCGGATTTGTTTCCGCGCTGATGATGCCGGGCTGGGCCGACTGAGTCGGCCCTCGCCACCCTCGCCCCACCGCGTCACCGGGCTCGCCGCCAGTCTCCCGCCCGCGCCGCCCGCACATCGTCTTCCTGCCCCGCGTCTCCCCGCTTGCGCTCGGTACCGCGCGCCGCCCCCCGCCGGCCGCCTGCTGGAGCCGTTTTGCAGGGCCGGCTCTGAGCCGGCGTGACCGTGGGTAACAGCCCCGCCGAGGCGAAGGAGTCTTCCAATGCGTTCCGACACTGCGCGCGCGGTCGCGGAGTCGTCGTCGTCGCGCTCGCGATAGTCCTGTTCATCGTCTTTCAGGGCGGTGACGACGACGAGAGCGCCAGCACCGCGCCCTCGACGACGAGCAGCCAACCACGACGGTCCCCACCGGACCCGATGGCGGCGGTGACGGCGGCACGACCCCGAGCCGCCGAGCCCGCCTCCGGCACCGCCCGTTCCGACGGTTCGCTCCAGGGCGATGCCCTGGCCGGCGATGTCGAGCAGATCGACGTCACCAGGGGGAGACGGTTCGGTTCCGCGTATCGCCGACCAGGCGTGGGAGCTTCACGTCCACGGCTTTGACGTCGAGGACGGGATCGTGCCGGGCACACCGCTCGAGGTCTACATTCCTGGCTGAGATCGAGGGGTCCTTCGAGGCCGAGGTCCACGGCGAGACGGCCGAGTTCCCGATCGCGGAGATCAACGTAAGCCCGAACTGATGGGAGATGTGGGAGGCATTCCGGTGCTGTTTGCGCACGCTCTCGGCGAGCGGTCGGATCTGCCGATCGAGCCGTGGGTCGCGGCGTGGGGTGCCTCCCTCGTCCTCCTCATCTCCTTCTTCGCGCTGGCCGCGGGCTGGACCCAGCCGAAGCTCGAGGGAGACCACTGGCGGCCGCTCGGTGGCGAGCGGCTGTCGCGCGTCCTGTTCGGCCTGCCGCTACAGATCGTTTGCGGCGCGCTCGGAGTGTTTCTGCTCGGGGTCGCGATCTACGCGGGGCTGGAGGGGACCTCCGCTCCGGACCGCAACCTCGCGCTGACATTCGTCTTCGTCACCGTCTGGCTCGGCTTCCCGCTGTTCAGCGTCCTTTCGGCAACGTGTTTCGCGCTTTCAACCCGTGGCGGGCGATCGGCCGGGCGGCCGGGGCGGGTCTTCGGGCTCGTCGCGCGCCAGGAGCCGGCCCACCTGAAATACCCGGAGCGGCTGGGGCGCTGGCCTGCGGCGGCGGGTGTTGTCGCATTCGTCTGGCTGGAGGTAATCTACGGGCCCGGCGGCGGTGTGTCGGTTGGCCTCTCGCCGGAGGTCACGGCGACGGCCGCGCTCGTCTACACGGCCTACACGCTGGCGATGATGACCCTGTTCGGCACCGAGAAGTGGGTCGAGCGCGGGCGAGTTCTTCTCCGTCTACTTCGGCATGTTCTCCCAGCTGGCCGTGCTTGAGGCGCGGGAGGGCAGGCTCGGCGTCCGCCGCCGCTCGAGGCGGCGGGGCGCTGGGCGGTCGTGCCGGGTTCGGTGGGAGTTGTGATCGCCTCGATCGCGACGACGACCTTCGACGGCGCCCAGGAGGGCGTGCTCAAGGACGCGATCCAAAGCACATTCGAGTGCGTTCGCCGACAGCCCTCTGATCTGGGGGACGGCACCGACAAGCTCGTCCACGCGCTGCGCGTCACGGACACGCTCTTCCTGCTCGCCTGCATCGCGGTGATCGGCGGCGTCTACCTACTTGGGGTGCGGGGGATGCGGACCGTCGGGCCGCCGAAGCGCCCGACGAACCTGGCGGTGGCCTTCGCGCACTCGCTGATCCCGATCGCGTTCGCCTACCTGTTCGCCCACTACTTCAGCCTCTTCGTCTTTCAGGAGCAGGCCCAGTTCACCTACCTGCTCTCCGACCCGCTCGGGACCAATACGACGGACCTCTTCGGCACAGCGTCGGGCGGGATCGACTACAAGGTGATCGGGGCCGACCTCATCCAGTACGTCCAGATCGGCTCGCTGCTGATCGGCCACGCGGTCGGGCTGATGATCGCCCACGACAGGGCGATTGCCCTCTGGGGCGACGCGCGCGCGGCGACCAGCTCGCAGTACTGGATGCTCGCGGTGATGGTCTCGTTCACCTGCCTCGGCATCTGGCTGCTGATGGCGGGCAACGGATGAGCTGATCCCCTCTATAGCCGCTGCGGGCAGTAAACCCGGACGCTGCGCGCTGCCGATACCGTCGCCAGGCAGGTCGTTACCCATGAGCAATTCCACGCCCCACCCGGCAGCGGTTAGGGCCCCGCCGGCGACGGGATGGCCCCCACGTGACCTACGAATTCTCCTGGCGCGAGGTTCAGAGGCCCGTGAGCGGCCACTCTCCCCTGCACCAGGCCGTGGAGATGAGCCGCCGCCGAGCGGCCAGGCCCTTCGAGCCCGCTCGGTGCGGGGCGGCGGGCGGCTGTCTGGTGTCTGGCGCTCCCTCTTTTTGCGCTACGATGCTCATCACTACTGGCGCTATTCAGGCTCCTTCGAAGGGCTTGTCGGACTCGGGCAAGCGATTGGGCGCGCAGCTGGCTTCGGATTTATCGTGTTGTTTATCTCCGCCCTGGCGACCGCGGGCTCCGCAGGGTCCGGCGCACTGTCGCGCTCGTCCGGCTGCGTCCTCTCCGTGCTGTCCCTTGCGGGAGTTGGGCCTTCAGTACGTACTTCGCGAGCATGACAAGTCGGAGCTGAGGGTTGCTGTCGAGAACTGTCTCGCGAGCGGGACCCAGCCCTTCAGCTTCAACAGCCGCGGATCGCAGCGATGCAGCTGACACCGGGGCAGCAGGCGATATGGACGAGCATGACCCAGAACTGGGAGCCGCCGAACGACTCGCCGGTCGAGCCGCAGGACTTCGTCCTGCAGCCGGTGATCTTCCGCGGCACCGCGCCCGGGGTGGGCTTCGCCATCCCTGGAGCGGGGGAAGAGCGTTACCGCGACGAGGTCGCGCCGGCCTTCAGCCAACTGCCGGGAGCCAGTGTTCCGATCAACATCGAGGTGGCCGGTCGTGATGCCTACGTCGGCACTTTCTCCGCCGGTGCCGCGATGGTGACCACGAGCGGGTGCTGGGGGGTCATCATCGTCGGGCGCGACACTGCCACCGTGAGGGCCATGGCTCCGGAGCTGCTGGACCCGGCAACGGTCCCGGGCCGCCCAGCATCCAGCCGCAGCAGCTAGTCGGCTAGCCGAGGACCTCGAAGAGGCGCTGCTCGAGCGCCTGCCCGATCTCTTCGCGCGTGCCTCTCGCCGACGCGCTCGACGAGCTCGGAGAGGAAGCCTTCGATGACCAGGCGACGCGCTGTCTCATCGGGGAGGCCGCGCGAGCGCAGGTAGTAGAGCTGGTCGGCGTCGATCTGCGCGACGGCCGCGGCGTGGGTGCAGCGGACGTCGTTGGCCTCGATCTCGAGGCCGGGGATCGCGTCGGCGTGGGCCTGCTTGGTCAGCAGCAGGTTGCGGCTTTCCTGGAAGGCGTCGGTCTGCTGCGCTCCGGGGTCGACGCGGATCATCCCGCGCCAGACGGCGGTCGAGGAATCGCCGAGGATCCCGCGGAAGGCGAGGTCGGATGTCGTGTGCGGAGCGGCGTGCTCCTGGGTGGTGTCGTAGTCGAGGTGCTGCTCTCCGCGGCCCGCGTACGCGCCGGTGACGCGGCCTTCGGCTCCCTGCCCAGCGAGGTCGGTCTCCATCCGCACCTTGCCGCGTGCGGAGCCGAAGCCCAGCGCGGTCCAGTCGAGGGTCGCATCACGGCCCGCCTCGGCTCGCTGGGTCGCGAAGACCCAGGCGCTCTCATCGAGCTGCTGCAGGGTCGAGTAACGGAGCGTCGCGCCGGCACCAACGCGAATCTCGACGACCGCATTGAGCAGGCCGCCGGCGCCACCCGTCCAGGTCTCGACGACGTCGGCCTCGGCGCCGTCCTCGAGGACGATCAGGGTCCGGCTCGCGCTGGCGCCGCCCCAGGCGCCTCGACGTCGATCCGCACGGGCGCGTCGAGGATCGTGTTGGCGGGGACGTGGACGAGCGTGCCGCGCTGCCAGGCGGCGTCATTGCGGGCGACGAAGGGGTCCTCGCCCGACACGAGCGAGCCGAGCTGTGCACGCACCGTGTCGCCCTCTTCGCCGGTGACGGCCTCCTCCAGGGGCAGCACCGAGCCGCTGCCGTTCTGGCCGGAGATGGCGACGGTCGGGTTAACTGCCTCGAAGGAGTGCTCGGCGAGCCCGCTGAGGTCGGTGAACTCCCAGCCCTTGTCCTTCGGGCCGGGCAAAGTGAGCGACTGCGCGAGAGAGGCGCCTTCCCGGCGCCTCTCGACCAGCCACTGCGGAGCGTCGGCGAGGGCCTCAGCCAATGGAGCCCTCCATCTGCAGCTCGATCAGCCGGTTGAGCTCAACCGCGTACTCCATCGGCAGTTCCTTGACGACCGGCTCGATGAAGCCGTTGACGATCATCTTCGACGCCTCTTCCTCGTCGAGGCCGTGGCTCTGCAGGTAGAAGACCTGCTCGTCGCCGACCTTGGAGACGGTCGCCTCGTGCCCGACGTCGGCGTCGGACTCGTCGATGCGGATCGTCGGATAGGTGTCCGAGCGCGGACTCCTCGTCGAGCATCAGGGCATCGCAGACGACCTTCGAGCGGGACTCGGTGGCGCCCTTCGCGACCTCGAGCAGACCCCGGTAGGTCGAGCGGCCGCCGTCCTTCGCGATCGACTTGGCGAAGATCGAGGACGTCGTCCGCGGCGCGCCGTGAATGATCTTGGCGCCGGCGTCCTGGTGCTGGCCGTCGCCGGCGAAGGCGATCGACAGGACCTCGCCGTGAGCCCCCTCACCGAGCAGGTAGATGCTCGGGTACTTCATCGTCAGCTTCGAGCCGAGGTTGCAGTCGACCCACTCCATCGTTGCGTTCTCCTGCGCGATGGCGCGCTTGGTGACGAGGTTGTAGACGTTCTGCGACCAGTTCTGGATCGTCGTGTAGCGGACGCGCGAGCTGGGCTTGGCGATGATCTCGACGACCGCGGAGTGCAGGGAGTCGGTCGAGTACACGGGGGCCGTGC
>CAWGZN010000005.1:0-180000 GCA_963827075.1 uncultured Acidimicrobiia bacterium
TGGAGCTGGGGGGAATCGAACCCCCGTCCGCCAGCCGGTGGACGAACCCGCTACGACCATTCCCGGCTCCGAGGCTGTCGCTGCCTCACCGGCGGGTCGGTCGACCACCGCGAGCGGTGGTCCGCGCTCGGTCTTTCCCGAGCGTCAGCCGTCTTTCCGGCCGTCAGTGGTCTTTCCCACCGCCATCTCCCGCTTCTGTTGCCGGGCTGCGGGTGACCGGCCCCGTGTGGCATTGCTGCTCACGATTTTCCTGTCACTCACCTGGAATCAGGCGGCGACAGCGAACTGCTCTGGTGTGGCAATTCTTTCTGGTGCCCCGTTTAGCGAGTCTGAGCAACTCGGGTCGCGTGCTCGGCCCTCGTCACTGACGTCGAAACCTGTCAGCCCCGTTGGTTGAGCGATGCCCAGCATATCGGTGGTCGATGGTGCCCCGGCCTGAGTATCGGTGTCAGTCAAACGGCGCCAGACCGACCTCGGCGAGCACGTCGTCGCGATTCCGACCGGGTCGAGGGGAGGTCGTCGCCGGCACAGGACGGCTCCGGCTCATCGTGATCGGGTTGCGCAGCACGTCGACGGGTCCACGCACCGGGTGGTCGACACGCTCGAGCATCTGCAGGTGCTGCACCTGTGGATCGGCGAACACCTCGTCGATGGCCAGCACCGGACCGCACGGGATGCCGGCCGCGTCGAGCACGGCGACCCACTCGTCGCGTGAGCGCGTTGTGAACCGCGCCTCGAGGGTCTCGTTGAGGGCGTCGCGGTTGCGGTAGCGGTCGCGTGGGGTTGCAAAGCGTGCGTCGGCGGCGAGCTCGGGAGCCTCCAGTGCTTCGCACAAGCGCGCCCATAGGCGGTCGCTCGGCGCGGCGACGTTCAGGTATCCGTCGGCGGCGCGGTACGTGCCCATCGGGCGGGCGGTCGGGTGATGGTTGCCCTCGGTCGACGGGACGCGGCCGTCGATCGTCCAGCGCACCGCCTGGAAGTCGAGGAACGTGATCATGGCCTCGAGCAGCGAGACCCGCACCCACTGGCCGAGACCGGTGCGCGCCCGCTCGTGCAGAGCGATCAGGATTCCGATCGCCAACTGGTGTCCGGCGGCGCAGTCCGAGACGGCGATCCCGGTCCGCACCGGTCCGTGGTCGGGGAGCCCGGTGACGCTCATCAGCCCGCCGGCGCCCTGGATGATCTGGTCGACCGCGCCCTTGGTGCTCGCCGGTCCCTCCTGTCCGTAGCCGGAGATGCTCCCGTAGACGAGCCGTGGATTGATCGCCGCGCACGCCGCGTAGTCGATGCCGAGCTTGGCCTTCACCGGTGGCCGGTTGTTCTCGACCAACACGTCGGCCTGCTCGACGAGCCGGAAGAAGCGCCGTCGGTCGTCGGTGTCGCGCAGGTCGAGCTGGATCAGCTGCTTGGAGCGGTGCAGGTTGATGTAGTCGGACGTGTCGGGATCGCCGAGCAGGCCGACGCCGGGGTCGGTGGGCTCGATGCGCAGCACACGCGCGCCCCAGTCGGCCAGGTGGCGCACCGCCGTGGGTCCGGCTCGGGCGATCGTCAGGTCGAGGACGAGCAGGTCGTCCAGCGGGGCGACGATGTCCACGAGCGCACCGTACCGGTAGGGTCCGGCCGGTGCGGATCGACACCGGCACCGACCTGCTGCTCGCCGAGGTCGACGGCGCCGTCGCCCGCGTCACGTTCAACGACCCGGCGCGGCACAACGTCCTGTCGCTCGCCATGCAGGACGCGATCGCGCCCGTCGTCGAGCGGCTGGAGGCCGACGAGACCGTCCGCGTGATCGTCATGACGGGAGCCGGCGGGCGGGCGTTCGTCGCCGGTGCCGACATCGCCGAGTTCGGGACGCGACGCACGGCGCCGGAGGATCGGGCCGACTACGACCGCCGGACCGGCGCGGCGTGGCGGTGTTGGCGACAGGTGACGAAGCCGGTGATCGCCATGATCGACGGTTACTGCATCGGCGGTGGCCTTCTCCTCGCCCTGCAGGCGGACATCAGGATCTGCTCGGAGTCGAGCACGTTCGCGATCCCGGCCGCCCGGCTGGGTCTCGGGTACGGGTTCGCCGGCGTGCGGACGCTGATGCACTTCGTCAATCCCGCGGTCGCGAGCGAGATGCTCTTCTCCGCCCGTCGACTGAGCGCGGCCGAGGCGGTCGGCGCCGGCCTCGTCAACCGCGTCGTCACGGCGGCGGACCTGTCCGCCGCGGTGGACGAGCTCGCCGGTCAGATCGCCGCCAACGCGCCACTCACCGTACGGGCGTGCAAGGCGGCGATCCGGCTCGCCGCCGACGGCGGCGCCGTCGCCGACACGACCGAGGTCGACTCGCTCGCCGAGGCCTGCTTCCGCTCGGAGGACTACCTCGAGGGTCAGGCCGCCTTCCTCGCCAAGCGGGAGCCCGTGTTCCGGGGGCGGTGAGGACGGCGATGCGGATCTGCTTCGTGTGCCTCGGCAACATCTGCCGGTCGCCGGCGGCCGCGGCGGTGTTCGCGCGCAAGGCCAGCGAGGCCGGGTTGACCGTCACCGTCGATTCGGCGGGCACGAGCCGCTACCACCTCGGCGAGGATGCGCACCCGAACACGCTCGCCGAGGCAGCCCGCCGAGGGGTGGTGATCGAGCACTGCGCCAGGCAGTTCACGGCCGACGATTTCGACCGCTTCGATCTCGTCGTCGCGATGGATGCGTCGAACCGGCGGGCGCTGCGCGACCTCGCCCCCGACGCCGGCGCCCGGGACAAGATCGTGTTGTTGCGTTCCTTCGCCTCGGATGGTTCCGGCGTCGAGGACGTGCCCGATCCGTGGGGGCTTTCGCCGGCCGCGTACGCCGAGATGTTCGACGTGATCGAGTCGGGGTGCGACGCGCTCGTCGCTCATGTCGCTGCCACCTGAGCTCGTCGACGGTCTGGACGTCACCCGTCTGACGCCCGTTCACGGCGGGGACATCGCCCGGTCCTACCGGCTCGACACGCCGACCGGGCCGTTGTTCGCCAAGACCCATCCCGACCCGAAGCCCGCGATGTTCGAGCGCGAGGCGGCCGGGCTGCGGGCGTTGCGGTCGGCCGGAGCCGTCGCTGTGCCGGAGGTCCTGCGGGAGACGTCGTCGGGTCTCGTGCTCGAATGGATCGACGTCGGCCCGCGCACACCCTCGGCCGATGTCGCCTTCGGCACCGAGCTCGCCGGCCTCCATCGGGTGCACGGACCTCACTTCGGTGGGCTCGACGGTGCGCCGGGTGGGTACCTGGGCTCGCAGCCGGTCGACCTCACGCCGGCCGAGAGCTGGCCCGAGTTCTTCGTCGACCGGCGACTCCGCCCGCTGACGCGACGGGCAGTCGAACTCGGGCGGCTGGACGGTGCGGCGGTCGGTCTCGTCGACCGCGTCGCTGAGCGGGCGGATGAGCTGTGTGGGCCGGTGGAACCGCCGGCGCTGCTCCACGGCGACCTCTGGGCGGGCAACCGGGTCGTCGACACGGACGACGTGAACTGGCTCGTCGATCCGGCCGTGTACTGGGGTCACCGCGAGGTCGACCTGGCGATGATGCAGCTCTTCGGCGGGTTCGCCGCGTCGACCTACGAGACCTACGACGAGGCGTTGCCGCTCGCGCCGGGTTGGCGCGACCGGGTCGGGTGGTACCAGCTGCCACCGCTGCTCGTCCACGCGATCCTGTTCGGCGGCTCCTACGGCGCGGCGGCGCTGGACGTCCTGCGCCGCTACGTCTGAGCGCGGCGGAGGTTCTGCGGAGTTCTGATCGCGCCTGGCGCGACCCAGGAGGCTCAGAACTGGTCAGCTGCCTGAGGTCACGGCGACGGAGATGATCACGGAGAGGGCCATCACGGCCACGGGCGCGGCGTAGGTGGCCCAGCGGGGCATCCGCTTGTAGTCGGGGGCGAGGACGACCCACCCGGCGGCGGCGCCGCCGACGAGGCCACCGATGTGGCCGCCGATCGAGATGTTCGAGATCGTGAACGTGAGCAGCAGGTTGATGATGAGGACGGTGCCGATGCCGGTCGTCAACGGGTTGACGCCCCGGTGGCGGAGCCCGACGAACGCCGCGCCCATCAGGCCGAACACGGCGCCCGACGCTCCGCCGTGGAACGAGTCCGGCTGGATCAGTAGGGCGCCGGCCGAGCCACCGAGCAGGGCGGCGAAGTAGAGCAGGGCGAAGCGGATCCTCCCGATCGACGGCTCGAGCAGCTGACCGAGCTGAAAGAGCAGCAGCATGTTGAAGGCGAGGTGGATGATCCCGAAGTGGAGGAAGCCCGACGTCACCAGCCGGTACCACTCGCCCCGGTCGAGGAGCGGCTCCGCCAGGCCGAGATCGAACTGGCCCTGGGTGATCCCGCCGGTGCCGGACAGGCTGGACGGGTCCTGGAACGTGACCCAGGCGAAGATGCCCAGGTTGAGCGCGATCAAGGTGTAGGTGACGAGCGTCGGCTGGCGGGCACTCCAGTAGCGAGCCCGCGTGCGGACGTCGGGCCGCTCCTGCCGGGCGCACTCGACGCAGTGGCTCCCCACCTGCGCCTGCACGAGGCATTCGCTGCAGGCCGGCCGTCCGCACCGGGTGCACCGCCGCCACGCCTCGCGGCCGGGGTGGCGGAAGCACGTGGTCGTCGTCGGTGTGGGCGGTTGGGGCAGAGCCATGATCCGGGTCAGGTCTACGGCGCTCGGGTGAGAGCCGGGTGAGCGCGCAGTCGTACAGTCGGCGTCATGGCATGGGACTTCTCGACCGAGCCCGAGTTCCAGCAGAAGCTGGACTGGATGGAGGGATTCGTCCGTGACGAGATCATCCCTCTCGAGACCCTGGCGCCCGAGTGGCGGACGCCGGAGGGTCGACGGGCCTTCGAGCGGATCGTCGATCCACTGAAGGCGGAGGTGAAGCGCCAGGGGCTCTGGGCCGCCCACCTGCCGCCCGACATGGGCGGCCTCGGCTTCGGCCAGGTGAAGCTCGGGCTGATGCACGAGATCCTCGGGCAGTGCATCTACGCCCCGAGCATCTTCGGCAACCAGGCGCCGGACTCGGGCAACGCCGAGCTGATCGCCGTCGGCGGCACCGAGGATCAGAAGGAACGCTGGATGCAGCCGCTCCTCGAGGGCAAGTTGCGCTCGTGCTTCTCGATGACCGAGCCGACGGCCGGCGCCGATCCGACGCTGCTCAAGACGACGGCGGAGCGCGACGGCGACGAGTGGGTCCTCAACGGGCACAAGTGGTTCTCGTCGAACGCCTCGATCGCGGACTTCCTCGTCGTGATGGCCCGCACCGGCGACGCCGACACCCATCCGTACAAGTCGTTCTCGATGTTCCTCGTGCCGACGGACACCCCCGGCGTCAACATCCTCCGCGACGTGCCGACGATGGGCGACCCGGACCATCGCACCGGGGAGCCGGGAGGCCACGCCGAGGTGCTCTACGAGGACGTGCGCATCCCGCTCGAGAACATCGTCGGCGGCGAGGACGGCATCGGGCAGGGGTTCGCCCTCGCCCAGAAGCGCCTCGGGCCGGGACGCATCCACCACGCCATGCGCTGGCTCGGCCAGTCCAAGCGGGCGTTCGACCTGCTGTGTGAGCGGGCGCTCACCCGCTACACGCACGGCTCGATCCTCGCCGACAAGCAGATGATCCAGGACTGGATCGCCGAGAGCTACGCCGAGCGCCAGGCCGCCCGCCTGTTGACGCTCCACGCGGCGTGGACGATGGACGAGCTCCACGCTGCCGGAAAGCACTACAGCGACGCCCGCGTCGAGATCGGCGTGATCAAGTTCTGGGGGGCCAAGGTCCTCTACAACGTGATCGACCGGGCGATCCAGATCCACGGCAGCCTCGGCTACACGTCGGACCTGCCGCTCGAGTCGATGTACCGCCACGCCCGGGCGGCCCGCATCTACGACGGCCCGGACGAGGTGCACAAGGTCACCGTCGCCCGCCAGGTGCTCAAGCGCTACCGGGCCAGCGACCCGCCCGTCGAGCACGTCCCGACCCGCCGCGCCGCGGCGATCGAGAAGTTCGCCGACGCGCTCGAGGGCGTCACCCTCAACTCCTGACCCCCGCGATGGGGGTCAGGGGCGGGCGTAGGTGCCGGTCAGCTCGGCGACCGACACGGACGAGGTGTCCGTGTAGACGGCCAGCTCGGACTCGCCGAAGCCCTCCGCCACCTCGGTCTGCTGCGACAGTGCGTACAGCGTGAACCGGTAGGTGTGGGTTCCCGACGGTGGGCAGGGCCCTCCCCACCCGGTCTCGCCGAAGCTGGTCGCGCCCTGGACCGCCCCGGGGAGGGTGCCGCCCTCGGCGATGCCGCCCGCCGAGGGGGCGATGCCGGCGACGGCCCAGTGCACGAACCCACCCGCGTCGTCGTCGGTGACGACCAGCGCCAGCTCGACCGTGCCCGCCGGAGGCGCTGTCCAGCTCAGGGCGGGGGAGATGTCCTGTCCGTCGCACGTGAACCGGGCCTCGATCGCCCCACCGTCGGCCCACGGCGCGGTCATCGTGAACGCCGCCGCGGCGGTCGCCGGCGGCTGCGAGCTCACCGCTCCCGCTTCGGGCGGGACGCCGGGCGCCAAGGTCGGCGGCGTGGATGTGGTCGTGGTCATTGCCGCCCGCTGCTCCTCCGTCGGCGGCTCCAACTGCCGGCCGTCGTTCGAATCGCAGCCGACGAGGATCCCGGCGCCGACCATGGCCACCGCCGCCAGGACGGGTCGGGCAAACGTCACAGCGGCGCAGCGTAGGGGATCGGGTGCTCGTGCTCAGGGCAGGGATACCCTGATCCCGTGCCTGAACGACTGACGTTGCTGACCGTTCACGCCCACCCCGACGACGAGGCCTCGAAGGGTGCACCGACCCTCGCTCGGGCCCACGCCGACGGGATCTACACCGTCCTCGTCTGCTGCACCGGCGGCGAGGAGGGCGACCTGCAGAACCCTGGTCTTCGGGAGCCCGGCAAGCCATTCCACGGGCTGACCCCCGAGGAGGAGAAGACGAAGGTGGCGGCGATGCGGGCGGGCGAGCTCGCCGAGTCGGCCCGCGTCATCGGCTTCGACGAGGTCGTGATGTTGGGGTACCGGGATTCGGGCATGCCGGACACACCGGCCAACGACCACCCCGAGTCGTTCCACCGCGCCGACGTCGACGAGGCCGTCGGACGGTTGGTCGCCGTGATCCGCCGGACCCGCCCGCAGGTGGTCATCACCTACGGCGACGATCAGCAGGGCTACCCCCACCCCGACCACCTCAAGGTCCACGACATCTCCGTGCTCGCCTTCGACCGCGCCGGCGACCCCGATTGGTACCCGGAGGCGGGCGAGCCGCATCAGCCGCTCAAGCTCTACTACTCGACGTGGTCGCGGGCCCGGATGTTCGCGATCCACCAGGAGTTGCTGCGTCGCGACGAGAAGTCGCCGTTCGAGGAGAAGTGGTTCGACCGTCCCGACAACGACCATCGGATCACGACCCGCGTCGACGTCACCGACTTCCAGTGGGCCCGCTCGGCCGCCCTGCGGGCGCACGCCAGCCAGGTGAACCCGGACGAGGGATTCTGGTTCGCGCTCGACGACACCGAGCTGGCGACGATCTACCCGTGGGAGGACTGGATCCTCGCCCGGTCATTGGTCGGTCCGATCCCGGACGCAGGCGGCGAGCACGACCTGTTCGCGGGCGTCCGCGACGCGGTGCCGAGCGATCCGTCGTGAGTGCCGGTCCCGAGGTGTCGGTCCAGTACCGGGTCGTCGTCGGCAAGCGGGACGAGCTGGTCGACGGCCCCGACGACGCCGACGTGGTGGTCACGGTCCCCCTCGCCGAGGTCGTCGCCGACGGCTTCGATCCGACGGTCGCCTACATGCAGGGACGGCTCAAGTCCACCGGATCGACTGGCGCGCTCTTCGTGCTGCTGCGGTCCGGCGCGGCGGCCGACGCCCTCAGCCGGCTGGCGAACCCCGCATCGCGTCCCTGAGGTCGGCGTAGCCGATCAGCACCGCGCCGGCCTCGGCGAGCAGCATCGGCAGCTTCGGGTCGTCGACGACGAGGGCGAGGTCGTCGATCCACCCCTCCGAAGCGGGCGACAGGGCGCGGACCTCCGGCGTGTCGACCGCCGGTTGCACGTGGATCTCGGTGACGCCCGGTTGCAGATCACGGATGCTCGCGTACACGCGGTCCCGGCTGCCGGCTCGCCAGTCGTGGTCGAAGTGGTCCGGGAACACGACGCCCTCGTCGGCCGCCAGCCGGCGGAACGGGAACCCGGCCTGCCCGGCCGTGATCGTCGACGGCAACCGGATCGGGAGCGTGAACTCGACGGCCAACTCGAGGTAGATGTCGAAGAACTCGGGCCGCAGCGTGATCGCGGTCAGGTGCGGTGCGAGGTGAGTGGCGTCGATGCCCCACGCCAGGGTGCGCTCGATCTGGGCTCGTAGCTCACGGTCGACCTCCTCCGGATCGGCGTGCTCCCACAGGTCGTCGATCGTTCGAGGGAAGCCGCCCTCCCCGGACAGCAGGGACGGGGCGTGGGTGATCGGGCCCCACCGGTACGTGCGGTGCTCGGCGTTGAGGGTGAGGTGGACGCCGATGTCGTCGCCGGACTCGTACATCTCGGCCGCGTGACCCGCCCACGGCGCCGGCACCATCAGCGAGGCGCACGTCGCGGCCCCCTCGCGCAGGGCGCGGTAGACACCGACGTTGGCGGCGTGACACGACCCGAGGTCGTCGCACGAGATGATCACCAGCTTGGAGTCGGCCGGATGGCCGAGTCGCTCGACGAGGGATCGGCTCTCCGGGTCCACGGGCTCGCCCACGGCAGCCGACGCTATCGGTCCGGGCAGGTGGCCCACAGGCCGAGGTCGTCGGCCTCGGCCGCGACCGTGGCCGCCACGTAGCGCTCGGCGAAGACCTCGTTCGGCTCGATCGTGAGCGGCTGGGCGTACCCGGCGCGCAGGATCGCCTCGTTGACGAGCAGCCCGTCGGCGAGCCGGTAGACGTGGGCGAGCAGGCGGCCGTAGTGATCGCGGCCGACGACGTCGCGCTCGAGCCGCACGCGGGTGCCCGGTGGGAGCAGCGACGCCGTGAAGGCGGCTGCCTCCGGTCCGAAGCACTCCGGCGGCGCTCCCTCGAGGTGCACTTCGGGGGTGTCGATCCCGAGCATCCGGACGGCCTCGCGCCGTCCACGGACGACGACGTCGATGGTGTCGCCGTCCACCACCCGCGCGACGACTGCATCCCCAGCGGCCGGCGCCGCCGCGCCGGAGCAGGCGACCGCTCCGGCGCAGCGACAGAACGATCGCCAACCGTCGCATCAAGCCGGTTGTAGCGGAGCGGTCTGCCTGCACGCGTTCTGTTGGTCGGAACCGGCCGAAAACGGTAGGTGCCGACCGACAGAACGGGGTGCGCGCCGGCCTGATCACCCGCCGGGCGCCCCACTCGTAGTACGAAGGCAGGGTGCCTCGGTTCGAGCCTCGCCACGCCGCCCCCGAGGGGGACATCACGGTGGGCTACGTCCACGTCATCGGCACGTCGGTGTGGGTCGCACCCGTCGCCGCCCACGACTCGTGGCCACAGCACGTGGTCGGCCTCCTGGACGGCACCTGCTGGTATGCCGTCGACGTCCCCGCCGGATCCGACCCGAGCGACGGCGCGGCCGTCGATCTGTTCGCCTACCACGGCCGGGCGGGCGAGGACGCCTGGCTGGCCGCCGGGCGGGCCGTGCAACTCGTCGAGTGGGCACGGACGCACCGGTACTGCGGTCGCTGCGCCACACCGACCCAGCCCGCCACCCACGAGCGGGCGATGACCTGCCCGGCGTGCCGCCTGTCGGTGTTCCCGCGCCTGGCGCCAGCGATGATCACGCTCGTCACCCGGGGTGGGCCGGGCGCGGACGAGGAGGCCCTGCTCGCCCGCGGCGTGCAGTGGAACGTGCCGATGTACTCGTGCTTGGCCGGATTCGTCGAGCCCGGGGAGTCGCTCGAGGCCGCGGTCGAGCGCGAGGTGCGCGAGGAGGTCGGGATCACCGTCAGTGACGTGCGCTACCGGGGGAGCCAGCCGTGGCCGTTCCCGCACAGCTTGATGATCGGGTTCCGCGCCCGCTATCTCGGCGGCGACCTGGTGCTCGACCCGGCCGAGATCGCCGACGCCGGCTGGTACCGCCGCGACGAGCTGCCGATGATCCCGCCGCCGATCTCGATCGCCCGCCGGCTCATCGACGCGTGGGTCGACGAGACCGCGCCGGAGACGCCGTCCGCGACCGCGTCGTAGCGGCGGCGCGGGGCTTGCGACGGGGGGCGAGCTTCTCGGCGAAGAAGTCGAGGATGATCTCGGCACGCATCCGCCGGTGCACCGGCGAACCTGACCGGGACAGCTCGTGGCCCTCGGCGGGGAACCGGTAGAAGGTCACGTCCTTGCCGAGCATGCGCATGGCGACGAAGAGCTCCTCGGCCTGCACGATCGGGCAGCGCAGGTCGTTCTCGGAGTGCAGGATCAGGAACGGCACGTCGATGTCGCGCACCCATCGGATCGGCGAGATGCGGGCGTACTCCTCCGGATCGTCGAGGTGGGTCGGGCCGAACTCGATGCGGAACGCGGTGCCGATGTCGGACGACCACTCCTCCGAGATCATGTTGTTGACGGCCCGCTCGGAACAGATCGCCCGGAAGCGGTCGCTGTGCCGGCCCGCCAGCCAGGTCGCCATGAACCCGCCGTAGCTGCCGCCGAGCATCCCGACGCGGTCGCCGTCGAGGAACCGGTACCGCTCGAGCGCGGCGTCGAGGACGGTGAGCACGTCGTCGACGTCGACGCTGCCCCAGCCGGTGCCGGGGGCGACCGGGTGCTTGGGGCCGAGGATCGACTGAGCCCATGCCGTGTCGCGACCGCTCCCGCCCCGCGGGTTGCACATCAGGACCGCGAAGCCGGCGGCAGCCTGCATCTGGGCCTCGTCGAAGAACGTCTCGCCGTACTGCGTGAACGGGCCGCCGTGAACGTTGAGCAGCACCGGATACCGCCGGCGGGCCTCGAAGCCCTCCGGACGCATGATCCACGCATCGATCTCGCCCGTCCCGTCGGTGGTCGGGACGGCGAACTTCTCCCAGCCGAGGAAGCGGCGCGTGACGGACGTGATCGGGCCGTCGAGGGTCGCGAGCTCCGCCGGGCGGTCGACCGTCGCCGCGGCCAACACGATGCGGCCACCGGCAGCGTCGAAGCCCTGCACCGAGATCGCGCCGGTCGTCAGCCGCTCCGGCGCGGCCGAGCCGTCGGTGACGAGCCGGTACAGGTGGGTCTCGCCCCGGTCGTCGGCCGTGGCCAGCAAGGTGGTGTCGTCGAGCCAGACGGGAGACCGGGAACCGCTGGTCGGTCCAAACGTGCGGTCGAGATCGGTCGAGATCCAGCGGTGCTCGCCGCCGGTGACGTCGATGACCCCGATCTTCTCGTTCTGCGGGTACGTGGTCGGGTCGTCGGCGCCGATGAAGGCCACCTGGGAGCCGTCGGGCGAGACGGACGCGTGGCCGTAGATGCCGGTCTGCTTGGTCAGGGCGCGGATATCGCCCTCGAGCGGCACGACGTAGAGGTCCTCGCACAGGTCGCGGTCCCACGTGTCGTGGCGGCCGGCGGTTGTCACGACCCCGGACGAGTCGCGCAGCCAGCAGACGCCCGCGTGTTGGAACCCACCGGGAGTGAGGTTCCGCGGCGGGCTGGTGCCGTCGACGGCTGCGACGTAGATGTGCTGGGGCCGGTCCGTGACCCAGCCTTCGTTGTCGAGGCGCGTGAAGAACGTCTCGATCTTGCGGGGCGCCTGCCACCGCTCGTCCTTCGCGTCGTAGCGCGGATCACGGGTGCGGCTCTGGTAGGCGAGCCACTTCCCGTCCGGCGACCAGGCGAGCTCGCCGATGCCATCCGGCATCGTCGTCAAGGTGCGCACCTCACCGGGGCCGTCGACGGGGAGGACGTGCAGCGTCGACTCGTACTCCTTCTCGCCGCGCCGGGAGGCGAAGGCGAGCCACCGGCCGTCTGGTGACCACGTCGGGGCGCTGTCGAGGGGACCGTCGGTGAGCGGCGCCGGGTCGCCGGTGGGTCCGGTGAGCCAGATGCGGCTGCGGGTCGTGTTCTCGCCGAGGTCGATCGTCGAAACGACGAAGGCGACGGCCTGGCCGTCCGGCGAAACGGCGGGGCTGCCGGCCCACGTGCGCCCGTCGAGCAGGCGGGTGGCGATGTCCGTGTGCGGCGAAGCGGGCGGGGAACCTTCGGTAGCGGTCACGGTTCGACGGTACCCGTCTCCCGAGTGCTCGTGTGAGCGTGCGTCGTCAGTCGTCGACGAACCGGGCCTGGAGCTTGCGCATCCCGGCCAGCCAGCGCTCGGGATTGTCGGCCTTCAGCACCATGTAGTCGTGCACTTCGGGGTGCGGGAGGATGAGGAACTGCTCGTCGGTGATCGCCTGGGCGACGACGTCGGCGACCTGCTCGGGCTCGAGCACGGTCCCCGCCGACCGCACGACTGCCGCGCCGCCGCCGAAGTCGCCGGCACTGCGCAACATGTCGGTGTTGACGCCCTGGGGGCACAGGCAGCTCACCCGCAGCCCGCGGCGGCCGTACGTCACGGACAGCCACTCGGCGAACGCCACCGCGGCCCGCTTCGTGAGCGTGTACGGCGCCGATCCGATCTGGATCAGCACGCCGGCAGCCGACGCGGTCGAGCAGAAGTAGCCCTCGCCCCGGGCGAGCCAGCCGGGCAGGAGGTGCTTGGCCGCCCACCGGTGGGCGTTCACGTTGACGTCGAACGTGTGCTGCCAGACGTCCTCTGACGTCTCGAGGTCAGTGCCGCCGCCGATGCCCGCGTTGGCGAAGAACAGGTCGATCGGGCCGTAGATCGACTCGGCGTGCTCGATGAGGGCGACGTTGCCGGCCTCGGTCGAGATGTCGGCGATCACCCCGACTCCGTGCTCCAGCTCGTCGGCCACGTTGGCGACGCCGTCGAGATCGGCGACCACGACGTTCGCCCCGTCGGCGTGGAACCGGCGGGCGAGGGCCGCTCCGATCCCGCGGGCGGCGCCGGTGACGACGACATGACGGTCGGCGAGATCCACGGTCAGCCCGCCTTCTGCAGGTCCGTGAAGGCGCTCTCGAGGAGCTTGGAGAGGCGCTCCGGCTCGGCCACGGCGGCGGCGTCGACGTTGAGCCCCATGTCGAGGCTCCCGTCGTACGACAGCAGCGTGAGGTTGAAGGCGACGCCGAGGAGCGGGCCGATCGGGTAGTTGTGGAGCAGCTGGGCCCCGCTGATGAACACCGGGACCGGAGAGCCGCGCACGTTGGACGTGGCGAAGTCCACGGTCTGCGCCTGCTGGCGAGCGAGCCGGGTGATGAGCGATGTCGGGAGGGCGGCGGCGACGGTCGCGAGCGTGGCGAGCGACGCACCGGCGCTCTGGCCGCGGGCGGCCGTCGTGGCCTCGTGGATCGCGGCGAAGCGCTCGGCGATCGGCATCTCCCCGGTGGGCACGAGCAGCCGGACGAGCGAGAAGGCGTTGGCACCCGAGCTCTCCGTGCGCGTGCTGACCGCCATCGACGCGCGAAGGTGCTCGACCGGCTCGCCGAGCTCGATGTGGTAGCGCGCCGCGGCCTCGGCCGCGGCCGTGATGAACGCCGTGTTCAGCGTGCCGCCGAGGCGGGCCGCCGCCTCCTTCGTCTCGGCGAACGGAGCACGCGCGACCTCGGCGCGACGCCGCAGCGACCGCTCACGCCACAGCGGCGAGCGGGCCTGCTCGACGTCGGACAACTGCGTGACGACCCCGCGGATCGTGTCGATCGTCGCCGCGCCGGCGGTCGGGATCGCCGTCGGGTCGGCGAGCAGCTCCTTGAGCTGGCGGGCGATGCCGACCGGGAGGCGGAACCCGCTGATGAAGAGGTCGCGGAGAGTCTCGGCCGTCGTCGGCGTCGGAGGTGGGCCGATGACGCCGGTCGCCGGGGCGGCGATCGGCTCCGGATCGGGCGCGTCGCGTGCGAAGTCGAGGTACTGCAGCGACATCTGCACCCCACCCTCCCCGTCGGTGATGGTGTGGTGCATCTTCTGGACGAGTGCCGCCTTGCCGCCCCGCAGTCCCTCGATCACCGTGAACTGCCAGAGCGGCCGGGTGCGCTCGAACGGGTCGAGGGCGATGAGCGTGGCGAGATCGAGCAGCTGGCGCATCGATCCGGGGCGGGGCAGCCCGATGCGGCGGACGTGGAGGTCGATGTCGAAGTCGGGGTCGTCGACCCATGTCGGGGCGGAGAGGTTCACCGGGGCCGGCTGGACCCGCCAGCGCAGGCGCGGGACGGCGGCGGTGGCCCGCTCCATGCGAGCGCGCAGCCGGTCGAAGTCGGGCGCCCGATCGAGGATCGACACCGTCGCGAACGTCGACGTGAGGTACGGGTCCTTCTCGAGCCGCCACATGAGGCCCTCGGCGTCGCTCATCCGGCGATCGGCCGCCGTCACCGTCACTTCGGTCACTCGCGCGATCCTGGCACAGGCCGCACGTGATCAGCGCGGGATGGACGTGTGCTTGAACTCGTTCAGGATCGGCCAGTCGATCTGGTCGAGGACCCGCTCGATGGTGGCGATCGCGAGCTGGCCGTCACCGTCGGGGAGATCCAGGAGGCGGACGAACACCGCCGCGTCGCCGACGATGAACGTCGGCACGCCCCAGACGTTGTGCGACTCGACGAACCCGGTGTGCTCCTTCTCGACCGTGACGAGCGGGCGCCCGGAGTCGACCTCGGCCCAGACCGCCTCGACGTCGGCGCCGGCGGCGGCGAGCACGGGGGTCAGCACGTCGCGCTCGCGCAGCTTCCCGGCGTTGGCGTGGCGGTGCTCGAACAGGGCGTGGTGGACGTCGAGGAAGCGCTCGGGTTGGGTGTCGCGGACGGCCAGCGACGCCTGCAGGGCGAGCAGGCCGCTGTCGACCTCGGGGCGCTCCCACACGGGTGGCTCACCCTCCTCGACGTGCGCCTGGGCGAGCGAGAAGGGCAGGAACTGGACGTCCCAGTCGGCGCCGGCGCGCAGCCCGGCGATCACGTGATCGTGGGCGACGCGGGCATACGGGCACCGGTAGTCGAAGGTCAGTCCGAAGGAGCGGGTCATGTTCTGGTCAACCGGCACCGCGGCCACGCTATTTCGCCGTCCCGACGTGGCGCACCATCGGCCAGGCGGCCAGTCCGAGCACGGCCCCCGTGGCCAGGCCGGCGACGACGTCGGAAGGATGGTGGATGCGCACGTAGGCCCGACTGGTGGCGACGACGAGCGCCATTCCCCACCACAGCGGGGCCGAGCGCGCCCCGTCCCACCCGGTGAGCAGGACGGCGTTGAAGCCGGCGGCGCTGGAGTGGCCGGACGGGAACGACGACGTCAGCGGGCGGCGCACGGGATAGCGCGGATCGCCCTCGACCGTCGGCCGGGCCCGGCGGAAGATCCGCTTGAGGCCCTGGTTGACGAGGAGGCTCTCGGCGCCGAGCAGCACCGCCAGCACGGGCACCTGGCGGGCGCGGCGGGGATCGGTGATCCCGCGAGCGACGTTGGCGACGTGCCAGATGAGGCTGAACTCGCCGAGCCGGGACGCCGTGGTGAACACGGCGTCGGCTACGGGGTTGCCGCGCAGTTGCTCGAGCGCCTGGTCGGCCCACTCGTCGAAGCGGGCGACGGCGGCGAATCCTCCGCTGCTCACGCCGTCGCCAGCGGGGCCAGCGCCACGGGCGCCTCGACTGCGGCCCGGTCGGGGTCGCCGCCGAACGCCGGGCACCAGGCCCGGAAGCTGCACGAATCGCACAACGCGCCCGGTCGAGGCCGAAAGTCACCGGTTTCGCACGCCCGCTCGACCGCCTTCCACACCGCCGTCGTGCGGGTGGTGATGAAGCGGGTCGACTGGTCCGACGGGACGGCCTCGATCGTCTCGCCGCTGCTCAGGTACAGGAGGCGGATGGCGACCGGTCGCCGGCCGAACACCTGCTCGCAGAGGAACGAGTAGAAGTGGACGCCGGCCAGGCTGCGCTGCTCCCAGTTGAGCGACGGGGCCCGCCCGGTCTTGTAGTCGGTGACGACCAGCTCGCCGTCGCGGAGCTCCAGGCGGTCGATGATCCCGCGCAGCTCCAGCGGGCCGACGGACGCGCTGAGCCGCAGCTCGAGCCCGATCGGGTGGACGCGCCGCGGGTCCTCCATCCCTAGGTAGGTGTCGACGAGACGCCGGCAGTCGGCGTCGAAAGCATCGGCCTGCTCGTCGCTGAGGCCCAGGAGGGTGAAGTCGGGATGCTGCCCGTACTCGGCCCGGGCCGCGGCGAGGGCCCGGCGGAACAGCTCGGGGGTGCGATCGGGTGCTGGACGCGTGTAGGCGAGCTCGAGGGCCCGGTGCACGAGCGAGCCGCGGGTGGTGTGGATGCTCGGCGCCTCCGGGAGCTTCTCGATGCTGGTGAACCGGAACGCCAACGGGCAGGACGTGAACTGCTCGACGCGACTCGGCGACAGGCTCGTGGGGACCGGGTGGACCGGCACGACCGGGGCGACGTCGAACACGATGGTCATCGTACGGCGGGGGTGTCAGCGGATGGTCGATGCCCGACGACGCTCACATCTGGAGCTCCTGCGCCGCGTCGGCGACGAGATCGGCGATCCGGCGCGGGTGGGTCATCGGCCCGAAGTGGTCGAGGTCGGCGAGCTCGACGAAGCGCCCGTTGGGCAGTGCAGTGGCCACGTCGGCGGCGAACCGGGACGGCTGGTCGTCGCCGACCCGACCGGAGGCGACGACCGCGGGAACCGTGACGGCCGGGAGCACCTCCCACGTGCGCTGGGTGGTGCCGGCCTCGAACGTGCGGGCCTCGAGCTCGGGATCGCACTTCAGGCGGACGCCCGCGCCGTCGACATCCGGGTGGAAGCCGTAGCGCACGTAGGCGTCGAGCGCCCGGGGATCGAACGCGTCCAGCGGTGGCTTGGCGGCGTAGTTCGCCCGGGCCTCCTCGATCGACGGGAACATCGTGCGCCGGCGCCGGGTCGCCGTGACGAGCGGGGTCACCGGGTGGCTGTCCGGCATCGCCGCGTTGGCATCGATCGGCGGAACGATCGGCTCGAACAGGACGAGGACGGCGAACATGGCCGGTCGCCGGTGGGCGGCGAGCAGCAGCGCGGTCCCGCCCATCGAGTGCCCGAAGCCGATCAGGCCGCGATCGGCGCCCGGGCAGGGCCGCGACCTCCTCGGCGGCCGCGATCGCGTCGTCGCCGTACCGCTCCCACTCGACCTCCCAGCCCGGCTCCAAGGGGGTGTCGCCGTGGCCCCGGAAGTCAAAGGCATAGGTGTGGAACCGAGGGGCGAGGGCCTCGGCGACGGGGAGGTAGGCGTGGCCGTGGAAGCCCGTGGCGTGGGCGATGAGCACGACGGGGTGGTCGGCGCCGGTGTCTCCCGCCAGCTCGTGGACCGCGACGGCGACACCGTCGGACGAGGGGACGCGCTGCACTGCTCGGGGGTCAGCTCACGTCGCGCCGGCGCCGGCGGTTCCACCAGTACATGAGGAGCCGGTCGAGCACGATGCCGAGGCCGATGGCGATGAGCAGCGCCACCCAGACGGGCGAGCTGAAGTCGAGGAACAGGAAGTCGATGTTCGCCCGCTCGCTGTTCTGGGCGATGAAGATCACGGCGAGGATCGCCACGATCCCGAGAACGACGAGGACCGGTGAGACTCCCGATCGCTCCGAACGGTCGTCGCCGACGCGGTCCGGCTCCCGGCGTTCGTACATGGCGCAAGCTTGCCAGACCCGTCCGCGGTGAGCGGTGACCGGGCGCTACCGCGGTGGCCCGTCGCGCAGACGGTCGAGCGCGGCGAGGCCGGGCTCCGCCTGGCCCATCGCGCCCCACATCGACTCGATCCACCACGTCGCCCCGGCGTCGGCCCACGCGGCCGGTGAGTGCTCGGACCCTTCGCCCTCGATGACGATGTCGTACGGCCGGTCGCCGAGCTCGGCCCGGACCTTGGCGATCGACTCGAGTGAGACGTGCTCGCCCTTGCCGTCGACGAGCACCTGCGGCAGAAGGCCGTCCCAGCGCAGCGCCCGGACCATCGTCCGGGGCCGGTTCAGCGCGCCGACGCACCAGATCGGCGGGTGCGGTTGCTGCACCGTGTTCCCGATCGTCGGGAACGTCGTCGGCCTGACCGTGTAGTGCTTGCCCTCGTAGGCGAACGGCTGCCCGGCCCAGAGGCCGGTCACGACGTCGAGGCACTCGTCCATCAGCTCCGCCCGGATCCGCCTGTCGCACTCCTCGCCGAAGGTTTCGAAGCCACTGTCGAGCGCACCGAGGCCGACCGACATGATGACTCGGCCGTTCGACAACCGGTCGACGGTCGCGACCTGGCTGGCCAGTTCGGCCGGGCGCCGGCGCGAAGGTGGTGTGAGCATCGTGCCGAGCCGGATGTGCGACGTGCGCACGGCGGCGACGGCGAGGGAGATCCAGGCGTCGACGCCCCAGACCGGCTCCCACACGAAGATCCCGTCCCAGCCCGACTCCTCCGCCGCGGCGGCCAGGTCACCGACCTCGTCGGCGTCGGCCCACGGGATCACGAACCCGAACCGCACGCCGAAACCTTACGACGACCGCTTCGGCGAGGCGTCCGCACGGCCATCTTTACAGTCGTTGGTCGACCAGCGTCGGGTGTGGATCCAGCGGATCCACGCCGAGCTGTTCCAGCACGGCGTCGCCGTCCCCGAAGCACAGATTCGCACACCCTCGACGCGGACCTGGCTGGCCAGCGACGAGGTGACCTTGACACCAGCGGCCGAGCAACGGATCCGGGTCGGCTACGCAATGATCGACGCCACCGACGCCGAGGCGGCGCCGTTGAAGGAGCAGTTGACTCGGTTCGGGGTCCGTCAGCCGGCGTGCCGGGCGCTGGTCGACAGCCAGTACGGGATCGGCGGGTTGTTGGCGGTGGCGGTGTGGTCCGAGCTCGGCGACTGTCGACGCTTCTCTCGTTCCGACCAAGCCGTGCGCCACACCGGCCTCGACGTCGCCGTCGACGCCTCCGATCTGCGCCGCGCCGGTGGCTACTGTCACGTCAGGGACCGGCGACGTTGCGGTGGCGCTGTTCGAAGCGGCGCACAACGCATCCGCCACGGCAGCCCGACACGTCTACTACACCAAGGTGAAGGAGCGTCACGATGGCAAGCTGGCGGCGATCTCCGTCGCCCGGCAGTTCGCCCGCCGCTGCTACCACCTGTTGCGCAACTTCGACCCCGACGTCGTCTACGCCATCCCCACCTGACCATCGCCGGCAGCGACGGCACGGATCGTCCACGCCAACATCACGGGTCTCCACCGCGGTCAGCTCCCGCCACGCGCATGCCCGCCAGCCTGCGAGCTGGACGGCCTTCTAACACTGACGCTACCGCGCTCCCCACACCCACGGGGGACACCCAAATCACGATTGTTGTCGCCGACGACATGTTGTTCGTCGAGCACCAGGAAACGCAGGGCGCCCCCACGCCGCCGTCAACCGGCCCATACCGAGTCTGCACCGGTCCTCGGGTTGGTCAAGATCGTTCGTCCTCGCTTCGCTGCGGGCGCTCCACCTTGACCAACACCTGCGGTCCGGAGCACTGCGCACCACGAGGGCCTTGACAACGAGCTCCAGGAACGTGCGCGGCGTGGACTTCGAGCTGCCCGCGGACGACGACGAGCGACGCCTGGCGGTGCGGGCGTGGCTCGGCGACCATGCTGCTCCGACCGGCCGCGAGCTCGCCGAGGCCGGCTACGTCGCGCCGCACTGGCCGCGGCCGTGGGGGCTCGACGCCGATCCCATCCACCAGCTGATCATCGACGACGAGCTCGCCCGGGCCGGCGTGCGCCGCCCGGTCAACCCGATCGGGATCGGCTGGGCCGGTCCGACGATCCTGTACGCGGGCAGCAAGGAGCAGAAGGACCGCTACCTCTGGCCGATGCTGGCCGGCGAGGAGTTCTGGTGCCAGCTCTTCTCCGAGCCCGGCAGCGGCAGCGACCTGGCGAACCTGGGCACCCGAGCCGTCCCCGACGGAGACGAGTTCGTGGTAAACGGCCAGAAGATCTGGACCAGCGGCGCCCAGTACGCCAAGTACGGCATCCTCATCGCCCGCACGGATCCCGACCTGCCCAAGCACAAGGGCGTCTCGTACTTCGTCTGCCCGATCGACGCGCCGGGGATCGAGATCCGCCCGATCACCGAGATGACCGGCGGGCACACGTTCAACGAGGTGTTCTTCACCGACGTCCGGATCCCGGCCGAGAATCTCGTCGGCGAGCTCAACGACGGATGGCGCCTCGCCAAGGTGACGCTCGGCAATGAGCGCATCTCGCTTTCGACCGGCGGGGTGCTCTGGGGCAACGGCCCGACGGCGCTCGATCTCGTCGAGGCGGCCAAGGCCGCCGGTCCGATCACCGATCCGACCCTGCGCCAACGCCTGGCCGCGGTGTACGTCGAGCACACCGTGCTCGAACTGATCCGGATGCGCACGCTGACCGCCCGCCTGAAGGGCGAGCAGCCCGGCCCGGAGGCGAGCATCCGCAAGCTGCTCGGCGACGAGCACGGCCAGCACGTGATGGAGCTCGCCCGCGACCTGACCGGTGCGATGGCCATGCTCACCGGCGGCGACGGCACCGCGCACTCCGTCGGGGCCGCCTTCCTCCCCGGCACCGAGACGAGGAACCTCGGACCAGGCCGCCCGTCGCGGACGCTCGACCACCCGGGGTGGTACGACGGGTTTCTCTTCTCCCGCGCACTCACGATCGGCGGCGGCACGGGCGAGGTGCAACGCAACATCGTCGCCGAACGGGTGCTCGGCCTGCCCCACGACGTCGACGTCCAGCAGGGGCTGAGCTGGAGCGAGGCGCAACGGACCGGAGCGCGGTGACCGATCTGCGGGCGGCACCGGCCGCGGTGGCCGGCATCGTCAGAGCGAACGCCGACGAGGCCGAGCGCATCCGGCGCCTTCCGGCCGCGACCGTCGCGGCACTGACGGACGCCGGCGTTCTGCGGATGTGCGTACCGGCCGCCTACGGCGGTCCGGAAGCGGACCCCTTGACGCTCGTCGAGGTCATCGAGGCCATCGCTCGCGACGACGGGGCTGCGGGCTGGTGCACGATGATCGCGGCGACGACGTCCTCACTCGCCCTGTTCCTCCCACCGGAGACGGCGAAGGAGGTCTTCGGCGATCCGTCGACCGTCGCGGGCGGCGTGTTCGCCCCCAACGGCATCGGGACCGCCGACGGCGACGGGTTCCGCGTGTCCGGGCGGTGGCAGTGGGGGAGCGGCACGCAGCACTGCGACTGGATCGTCGGTGGCACGAACTGTGACGACGACACGTTCCGGCTGTGCTTCTTCCCGGGTCGGGACGTGACGTTCCACGACACGTGGCACGCGTCGGGCCTGCGCGGAACCGGTTCGCTCGACTTCTCCGTCGACGGCGCCGTCGTGCCGGCCGACCGCACGTTCCAGCCGGGCATCACCCGGCCGACCCTCGACGTGCCCCTCGGGGCATTCCCGAACTTCGCCCTGCTCGCCGCCGGTGTCGCCGCCGTCAGCCTCGGGATCGGGCGTCGGGCCGTGGACGAGTTGGTCTCCCTCGCCGACGCGAAGCGCCCGCAGTTCTCGCAGCGCACGCTGGCCCAGAGCGGGTTCACCCAGACCGAGGTCGCTCGCGCCGAGGCCCACTTACGGGGGGCCCGGGCCTTCCTCCACGACGAGCTCGGCCGGGCGTGGGACGTCGCCCGGGAGGGCGGACGCGTCGACCTCAAGGCCCGGGTGGGCATCCGGCTGGCGTGCGTGCACGCGGCCAGGGCCGCCGTCGCCGCCACCGACGCCGCGTACACCCTCGCCGGCGGGACGAGCGTCTACGAGTCCAACGTCCTCCAGCGCTGCCTCCGCGACGTGCACGTCACGACGCAGCACCTGATGGTCGCCCCGAAGCTCGACGAGACCCTCGGCAAGCTGCTCCTCGGCCTCGAGGCCGACACGCGGTTCTTCTGACGCTGCTGGTCACTCGAAAGTCACGGTGACGAACTCGCCACGCATGTCGGCATCGGCCGGTCCGGCCACTCGGCCGCGCCGAGTCACGGGCGGCTGTGCGGAGGTGATCTCGACGACGTCGCCAGGCTGAGCGCGAGGCAACAGGTCCGCGGGAACGAACATGCTCTCGGCGTCCTCGCGAACCTGGTACTCGATCGACCAAGTCGTTGGATGCGGCATGCCGGTCGCGTTCCCCGCTTGGGCCGTGCGCAACCGCTAGCCGGCGTCTCGGTCGTCGTCGTCGTCGTCTTGGTCTTGGTCGTCGGGGTGGTAGTGGTGGTTACCGCATTGCCCCCTGAGCGCCGACGAGCGGCCAGCGACACCTTCCTGAGTATCGCTAGATCCGGTTGCGCGCCGCCTCCCGCGCGGCTCGATACCGCTCGCGTCGGTCGAGCTCGACGGCCATCCGGTCCGGCGGTGTCTCACCGTCCGGGTAGTCGGCGAGGATCTCGTCGAAGACCTCGCGCAGCTCGTCCTTGTGCTCGGGATGGGTGAACACGTAGAAGCGGTTGGCCCGGATCGCGGCGATCACGTGGGCGGCGACCTCGGCCGGGTCCATGCCGGCCTGATGGACGCCGGCGAGCCGCGCGACGAACGCCGGGTCCGGGTCGCGGGCGTGCTCCTTGAGGGAGTCGGGACGGACGTCGTCGCTGGCGTAGATGTAGCTGTTGACGAGGCCGGGACAGAGCATCGAGACGCCGATCCCGTGGGGGGCCAGGCTGTAGCACAGGGACTCCGAGAGCCCGCGCACGGCGAACTTCGAGCAGTTGTAGATGCCGGGCACGGGTCCGGCGAGGAAGGCCGCCATCGACGCGGTGTTGACGACGTGGCCGCCCTCGCCGCGCTCGACCATCCGGGGCACGAACGTGACGATGCCGTTGACGACGCCGTGCAGGTTCACCCCGAGCACCCAGTCCCAGTCGTCGTAGCTCGAGTCCTCGATCGTCTGGAACAGGTTGATCCCGGCGTTGTTGCAGAGCAGCGAGACCGGGCCGAGCGCGGCCTCGGCCTCGTCGGCCGCGCTGGCGAAGGCGTCGCGGGAACGGACGTCGAGCGGGATGCCGATCGCGTCGGCGGAGTCGAGCACGCGCATCGCCGCGTCGATCGACTCGGGGCGGATGTCGGCGATGGCGACCCTGCAGCCCTCGTCGAGCAGTGCGCGGGCGAGTCCCAGACCGATGCCGTTGGCCCCTCCCGTGACGAAGGCGGTGCGGCCGGCGAGCTCCGTCATTTCGAGCCTCCGTTCACGTTGCGAAGCGCCGCTGGCCGTCCCGGCTCTCGTAGCCGCCGCGGACGGCGCCGGCACGGGTGTCGCCGTAGAACGTCGCGAAGCTCGCGGGAAGCGCCCGGCTGTTGGGCAGGCTGAGCCACGACCGGAGCAGGTGGCGCTTCCTCGCCGGGTCGGCGAAGTCCTCGAACTCGGTGCGCATGTGGAACGCGGTGTGGTTGTAGACGAAGAGCATCGAGCCGGGCTCGAGGGACCGCTCGATCCAGAACTGCGGCTCGGCGGCGACCTGCGCCACGAACTCGACCGCCTCGACCTGCAACGGCGTGAGCGGCGGCGCCCCGCAGTTCTTCTCGGCCCACAGGATGTTCGAGCCGACGTAGGCACAGGCGACGTCGTCACCGGCCCGTCCGTAGACCGGCAGGTCGTACCACGGCTGCTCGCCGACGGCCTCGTTCGACTGCCAGCTGACGGTGAACGGTTCGTACAGGACCTCGAGGAGGTCCGGTCGGCGGCGTGCGATCTCGTTGTGCACCGCCACCGAGCTGGCGAGGCGGGTGTCCCCGCCCCGCTTCGCACGCTGCAGGAAGAACAGGGCGGTGACGTCGGCACTGTCGGAGTGGAACCGCAGTTCGGCGTTCGACGTGTACCCGCGTCCGGCGCGCCCCTCGATGCCAGTGCCGAGGTTCCGGACGTCCCCGAGCACGTCGCCGCGCCAGCTCTGGGGGACCGGTGTGCCGACGTGCTGGCTGAGACCCCACCAGATCGCCCGCAGCTCCTGGTGCTCGTAGCGATGGACCGGGAAGCCGTCGCAGATCATCACGCCGTTGCCGTCGACGAGTTGACGGCGAATCGCCTCGACGAGCGACGTGACCCTCGGCAGCGGGAACGCCTCAGGGGTCAGACGGGCGAGGTCGAGTTCCGGGTTGGCGTCGCGGGCGTGCTCCAGGGCGGCATGGACCTCGTCCAGCTCGGCGTCCGTGAACGAGTGCCACCAGTCGTCGGACCCCTCGAGGTCCTCGGCGAGCCAGGCCGCCGGGCTCTCGACCACGCCGATCACCGCGGCGACTATACGATCTCAGGAAAGCTGACAAACTCCGGTGGGCGGTGGGGGTGCTCGCATGGACTACGAGATGATCTCGGTCGACGATCACATCGACCTGCAGTACGTGCCGCGGGACGTCTGGACGACCCGACTCCCCGAACGGCTCCGCGACCGGGGCCCCCAGGTTGTCGAGCAGTCGGACGGCACGTCGGCCTGGATGTGCGACGGCGTGAGCCTCGGCCGGTGGGCCGGCGGCCGCCGTGGCACCGAGAAGCGGTCGTACCAGACCGCGCTCGAGCGGGCCGGATTGGACGAGGAAGGAGTGCTCCGGCCGACCGAGCCCGAGCTGCGGCTCACCGACATGAAGCACGACGGCATCGAGGCCACGGTGATGTACGGGCCGGCTGTCGCCGTCGAGGTCGCCGATCCCGAACTGCGGCTCGCCGTGTACCGGGCGTACAACGACTGGCTCGCCGAGTTCTGCAGCTACGACCCGAGACGCCTCATCGGGGTGGCGATGCTCCCGGCGGAGGACACCGCGGGCGCGATCGACGAGCTCCGGCGCCTGGCCGAGCGCGGCGCGACGAAGCAGGTGAGCATGCACATCGGCCGGGTCACGAGCCCGATCTATGCACCCGAGTGGCAGCCGTTCTGGGACGTCATCGACGAGAGCGGGATCATCGCCTCGTTCCACCTCGTGCTCACGAGAGCGCAGCTGCTCGCCCTCAACGACGACGCCCACAACATCTTCGAGACGAGCAAGGAGTTCATCAACCAGTTCCTCGACCCGCTCGTCGGCCTGCTCGGGCGGGGAGTCCTGGAACGACGGCCGAACGCCCGACTCGTGCTCGCCGAGAGCGGCCTCGGCTGGCCGCCCTGGGTCGTGCAGGAGATGGACTACCGCTACGCGCGGCTCGTCTCGATGCGGGAGTACTGGGACTCGCGGGGCGGCATCGGCCTGACGATGAAGCCGAGTGAGGTGTTCCGCCGTCAGGTCTGGGTCACGGTGCAGGACGACCAGATCGGCCTCGACATCCTCCACCACTTCGGCGAGGACAAGGTCATGTGGGCCTGCGACTACCCACACCCCGACAGCACGTTCCCCGAGTCGCGCGTGGTCGTCGAACGGCTGATGCGCGACCTGACCCCAGCGGCGCGCAAGCGCGTGCTGCGCGACAACGTGGAGGCGCTCTATGGCGTCAACTGATCAGGTAGGCGCGACCGCGGTGATCTCGCCGCCCGAGCCCGACCTCACACCGAAAGAGATGATCGCCCGCGCCGTCGGGCTGCGCGACAAGCTGCTCGCCGCGCAGGCGGAGACCGAGGAGCGCACCTACTACTCGGAGGAGATGCACGAGGAGTTCGTCCGGGCGGGCTTCTACCGCACGTACATCCCGCGGCGCTATGGGGGCTACGAGTTCGGCGTCCCGACGTACGCGCGTGTCCTGCTCGAGCTGGCCCGGGGGTGCCCGAACTCGGCGTGGTGCATGGGACTCGCCGGGAACCACGCGCTGCAGGTCGGCTCGTGGTTCCCCGAGCACGCTCAGGCGGAGATCCTCGGCGACGGCGACTTCCGGGCCGCCTCGGTGGCGATGCCGATCGGACCGGCCGAGCGGACCGAAGGCGGCTGGGAGCTCAACGGCAAGATCTCGTACGCCTCCGGCATCCCGTATTCGACGCACTACATGGGCCAGGCGCTGATGCCTGACACCGACCCCGCGGCCCCGCAGTTCCTGCTCTTCGTCGCGCCGAAGAGCGAGTTCACGATCCTCGACGACTGGGGCCACCTGCTCGGCCTGAAGGGGAGCGGGTCGCAGAGCATCGTCTTCGACCACGGACGCATCCCCGCCCACTGGGGGCTCGAGAACACGTTCATGATCGACGTCGACGTGAGCCGTGGGACTCCGGGTCTCGAGCTCCACGGCAACCCGATGTACGGCGGGCGGGCCGTCGGGCCGTTCACCGTGAGTCTCGCCGCGCTCATCGTCGGCGCTGCCTACTGCGCCCTCGACGAGTACGAGGTGCTGATGGAGACCAGGCCCACCAAACGCCCGCCGATGGTGCTGCGCAAGTTCGACCTCGACTTCCAGCGCTGGTACGGGGCGGCGCTCTCGAAGATCGCCACGGCCGAGGCGGCCGTGATGAACGCCGCCGACCAGCACATGGAGCTGTGCCAGCGGTTCGTCGATGACGGCACCCCGTTCAGCTACGCCGACGACATGCGCATCGGGTGCATCGGCCGGGAGGCGATCATTCAGGCGTGGGAGACGATGCAGGGGGACATCTGGCGCACCGCCGGGTCGAGTGCGGCGGGCAAGGGGGAGCGGATGGAGCGGATGTTCCGCGACACGTCGATGTTCAACAGCCACTTCAACGTGCAACTCCGGGACTGGGCGTATCGGGCGTTGGCCCGCGAGCGGTTTGGTCTTCCCCGGGAATGAACCAGTACAGCTGCGAGCGACCGAGCGCCAGCGAGGGAGCGGCCGGCCACTGCGCAGGCAGTATGCGGCGTGGCCGGGGAACGCAATGATGAATGGGCTGTCAGGCAAGGTCGCCGTCGTCACCGGGGCGGCGAGCGGGATCGGCCGGGCGACCGCCGAGCGTCTCGCCGAGGAGGGCGCGAGCGTCGTCGCCGTCGACTGGAACGGTGAGGGCGTGGAAGCCGTCGCCGCGTCGTTGAAGGGTCCCTCGGTCGCGGTGCACGCCGACGTCTCGCGCGAGGAGGACATCGAGCGCTACATGCAGGTCGCCCTCGACACGTTCGGACGGGTCGAGCTCGTCCACCTCAACGCCGGGATCTCCGGGACGTTCAAGCCGTTCCGGGAGGTCGAGACGGCGGAGTTCGACGAGGTGATCCAGGTCAACCTGCGCAGCGTCTTCCTCGGCCTGCGGGCCGCACTGCGTCAGATGGCCGACCAGGGCGGAGGAGGCGCGATCGTCACCACGTCGTCCCTCGCCGGGCTGCACGGGGCGAGCGCGATCATCCCGTACGTCGCCGCCAAGCACGGCGTGGTCGGGCTGACGAAGGCGGCCGCGCTCGACGGCGCCCGCATCGGCGTGCGCGTGAACTCGATCGCGCCGGGGATCATCGTCACCGGCCTGATGCGCAACCTCGAGGACGCGGTCGGTGGCAGCGAGGCGGTCATGGGCGCCTTTCAGGCCCGGGTCCCGCTGCGCCGCTTCGGCGATCCGGCCGAGGTCGCCGGGCTCGTCGCCTACCTCCTCAGCGACGACGCGTCCTACGTGTCGGGGCAGACGATCCCGGTCGACGGCGGGGTGACGGCGGACAACCCGGGCTCCCCGACCCGCCCCTAGGAGAACAGTGAGCTGCTCCGTACCGATATCCGTACGCTCAGCTCACACTTCCGGGTCGGACGTGGCCGCGGCGACCGTCTCGGCGTGCTCCTGCTCGCCGAGATAGCTGGCGATGAGCAGCTGACGGTCGGCCCGGAGCTCCTCGACCGGGCGGTGCAACACGACCTCGCCGTGGGACAGCACGTAGCCGCGGTCGGCCACCTCGAGGGCGAGGTGAACGTGCTGCTCGACGAGGAGCACACCGCACCCGAACTCCTGGGCGTACTCGCGCACACGAGGGAGGAGGCGCTCGACGATGACCGGGGCCAGACCCAGGCTGAGCTCGTCGAGGAGCAGCAGGCGGGGGCGGCGGGCGAGGGCGCGGGCGACGGCGAGCATCTGCTGCTCGCCGCCCGACAGGAGGCCGGTGCGCCGGGCGCCGATGTCGCGGAGCGCCGGGAAGTAGCGGTACGCCATCTCGGCGTCCAGGCGCTCGCCCCGGTGTCCCAGGCGCAGGTGTTCGGCGACGGTGAGCCCGAAGAAGAGGCCGCGGCCCTCGGGCACGTGGGCGATCCCGAGACGGGCCCGCGCGCTCGGCGAACGGCCGGCGAGGTCCTCACCGCCGAGCAGGATCCGCCCGCTCATCGGGTGGACGATCCCCGAGATCGCCCGCAGGGTCGTCGTCTTCCCTGCGCCGTTGGCGCCGAGCAGCGCGACGACCTCTCCGCCGCCCACGGTGACGTCGAGGTTCCGGATGACCGCGGCCTCGTCGTAGCCCGCGGTCACGCTCTCGATCTGGAGCGCGGCGTCGCTCATTCAGTGACTCCGGCAACCTCGGTCGCCGCGCCTCCGAGATAGGCGGCGACGACTTGTGGATCCTGACGCACGGACTCGGGTGGCCCGGCTGCGATCACCTTGCCGAACTCGAGCGCGACGACGTGGTCGGAGATGCCGAGCACGAGGCCCATGTCGTGGTCGACGAGGAGCATCGCCGTGCCCCCGTCGACGATCCCCCGCAGTCGGTCACCAAGCGCCTCGCTCTCGGTGACGTCGAGACCGGCGGCCGGCTCGTCGAGGCAGAGGACGCGAGGTTCGGTCACGAGGGCGCGGGCGAGACCGACGACCTTGCGTTGCGCTTGGGAGATCTCCGACGGCATCGCTCCGCTCAGCCGTTCCAGGCCGAACTGTCCGAGGACGTCCTCGGCGGTCCGCGAGGCTTGACGCGGCGCGAGGACGGTGAGGTTCTCGAGCACCGTGAGGTCGTCGAACAGCTCGATGCTCTGCCACGTCCTGGTGAGCCCAAGTCGAGCGCGGGCATGGGGCGGAAGGGACGTGAGGTCGCGGCCGTCGAGCTCGATCCGGCCCCGACTGCGCACGATGCCGCTGATCGCGTCGATGAACGTCGTCTTGCCCGCTCCGTTGGGTCCGATCAGCCCGACGAGTTGCCCTTCACCGACGTCCAAGTCGACGTCGACGAGGGCGCGGACGCCGCCGAAGCTCACCGAGACACCGCGAGTCGATAACACCGCGCTCATGCGTCCACCGCCGTAGTGGTCGGCGCTGAGGCGTCGCTGGCGGCGAGCGCGTCCTCGAGCCGCACGGCTGCGGCCGTCTTCGCCGCGGCCGCTTTTCGCTTGCGCTGCTTCTTGGCGTAATCCGAGCCGGCGATCCCGTCGGGGTTGACGATCAACGTGATGATCAACGCCGCGCCGGCGACGAGGAGTGTCCACGGGCCGACCTTGTCCTCGGGGAGGACCCACTTGTCGAAGATGTGCGGGAACAGCCCTTCCGGCGTGATCAAGCCGGCGAAGATCGCGCCTGACACGAACGTCACCCCGCCGACGTAGGCGAGGGCGATGAGCGACAGCCCGTCGAGGGCACTGAAGCGGCTCGCGCTGACCGATCCGAAGTTGTAGGCGTACAGCGCACCCGCGATGGCGGCGATGAACGAGCCCAAGGCGAACGTCACCAGCTTGACGTTGCGCACGTTGATCCCGCCCGCCGCGGCCGCCCGCTCGTTGGAGCGCACGGCGAGCATGCGCTGACCGAGGCTGGTGCGTCGCACCACGGCCACCATCAGACAGAGGGCGATGGCGACACCGAGGGCGAGGAACCCGAAGACCGGGCTCGGCAGCTTTCCGTCGAGGCCGCGGTACGAAGCGTTCGTACCGAGATTGATGCCGAGCAGCTCGGGCTGGGGGACCGGAGCGCCGCCCGATCCGCCGCCCCACGATGCGTTGGTGAAGATGAACTGCTCGATCGTCACCGCGGCGGCGAGCGTCACGACGGCGAGGCTGACGCCACGCACCCGAAGGGCCGAGACGGCGGTCAGCAGACCGAGCAGCGTGACCCCGGCCGCCGCGATCAGCGGCGCGAGCGGGAACTCGATCCCGAACTCTGTCGCCAGACGCGAGATGGCGAAGCCGGCGACACCCGACATCGCCAGTTGCATCGCCGAGATCTGCCCGAGGTAGCCGGTGATCGCGACGAGCGAGAGGATCAGCGTCGCCCCGATGATCGTGTTCGTCAAGGCCTGGCGAAAGTCGAACGGGAGCACGATCAAGGCGACGACGCCGACCACGGCGGCGAGCATCGAGTTGCGCACCAGGTTCTCCGGCCGCGGGGCGAGCGGCAGGCGCTTCTCGACCAGTTCACCTCGTCCCGGCAGGCTCGCCCCCCGCCAGAACATCGCGATCACGATGACGACGAAGACGAAGAGGTCCGTGACTCCGGGTAGCGCGTGACCCTCGTCCTTCGGGAACCAGCTGAGCGTCGACAAGTAGGTGATCTCACTCTGCGCCACGCCGATGAGCAGCCCGGCCGCGCAGGCGATCCCGAACGACGTGAAACGGGCGAACAGGGCCGCGGCCAGCGCCGGGATCACCTGCAGCGGCAGGGTGACGGCGTTGAGCTGGGTCAGGGACGCGGCGAGGACGCCCAGACCCGCCGGCGACGACGCTGGCGAGCAGGGTGTTCACCATCGAGAGCTGGTTCGGGGAGAGCCCGGCGAGCAGCGCGGCGACCTCGTGCTCCGACGCCGCCCTGGTCGCGAGGCCAAACCGGCTCCACCGGTAGAGCACCGCCAGCCCGCACGCGACGGCGACGACGATGCCGGCGAGGATGAACCGGTTGATGGGGACGGTCACACCGAACACCTCGACGGTGCCGGTGGGCAAGATCGAGGGCGCCTGCTTCCCCGTCGTCCCGAACCAGAGGAGCACGGCACCTTGGAGGACGAGGAGGACACCGATCGAGGCCGCCATCTTCGCCAGCGGGGACGCCGTCCGGAGGGGGCGGAAGGCGATCAGCTCGATCAGCGCGCCCACCGCCAGCGAGACGAGCAGCGTGAGAACGAGCGCCGGCGCGGTGGGGATCTCGGGCCCGAAGAAGCCCGTGTTCAACGACCAGAACGAGTACCCGGCCACCATCGCCACCGCGCCGACGGCAAGATTGATGATCCCGGAGCCGCGGTACGTGAGGACGACGCCGAGGGCAATTCCGGCGATGAGCGCGCCGGAGCCGAGGCCGAGCAGGGCGAAGAGGAGAAGCTGCTCCACGTCCACGTCGAGTCAACCCTCGCGTCGCGCTCGGCGGCTGCGGCTCACCCGCTTCACTCGGGCGGGCGCAACCAATCCGAGACGGCCTCGAACTGGCCTTGCCCGTTGTACTGGTAGAACTTGGTCTGGTTATTGCACGCGGCCGGCTGCTCCGGGTCGTAGCCGCAGTCGACGCTCGGGGCGCCCATGATCAGCGGCCCCTCGAAGGCCTGGACCTGCTCGGTCATCGACTCCGACGTGATGCTGTCCGGACCGACGGCGTTCATGAACCTGGCCACGGTGAGGATCATCGACCACGACAGGGCGGCGAACGGGCTTCCGGCCTGGGCCGGATCGAGGCCGTGCTGCGCCGACGTCTCGAGGTACACCGCCGAGTCCGGGGCGGTCTGGTCGCCGGGCAGCGACTGGGCGATCCCGTACGTCCACTGCGGAAGGTCCCCGCCGGTCGCCTCGGCCACCGGTGGGGCGAGGCACAACGGGTTGGACACCACGGGCGTGTCCGGGGCGACCTGCTGCAGCGCGTTGTACAGGTTCGAGCAGCCGACGACATCGGTCATCGGGATGACGACATCTGCGTCCTGACCGCCCGCCGCGGTGAGCGGGCCGATCAGGTCAGTCTCCTCCGGCTCGTAGCTGACGGAGCTGACCTCGATGCCGGCGGCCTCGAGACCCGCGGTGGTCGCATCAGCGGCGGTGTTGGCACCCGCCTGGCTCGGGAAGACGACCGCTGCTGTCTCTGCGTTGAGCACGTCGCGTGCGTACGTGCCCCATGGCCCGAGCACCGATGTCTGGGTGCCGTAGAGGGCGTAGGTGTTCTCGGCGGTGTTGTCCGCCGGGTTGGCGGAGACGCCGATGATCACCGGCTTGCCCCCGGCCACCGTCGAGTGGAACGCCTCGTTCCCGGTGACCACCGCGCCGAACGCGATGATCGCCACGTCATCGTCGTTCACCAACTGTTGGGCGCACGCCTGGCCTTCCTCCTCGGCCTCGACGATGAAGCAGGTGTGCAACTCGATGGGGTGCCCGCCGATGCCGCCGAGCTCCGTGTTGACATAGTCGACGGCCGCCTGGGCGCCCGCCGTCGCCTCGGGGAGCTCGTTCGCCCCGCCCTGCGCGTTGACCCAGCCGATGGCGATCGGGGACAGGCTCTCGTCGGCCGCGCCGGCCGTGCCGCCAGTGAAGCTGAGGTAGTCGGTCACGACGTCTTCGTCGCCGCCGGCTGCTGCGGTCGTGCCGGTCGCGCCGGTGGTGTCCGTAGCGCCCGTGGTCGCGGTCACGCGCGCCGGTCGTCGGTGCGGCACCGGTGGTCCCGGTGGCTCCGGTGGTTGGCGCGGCGGCGGTCGTCTCGGCGCCGGGCGCGCCCGTGGTGCCGGTCGCGCCTCGTCGTCGTCGTCATCGTCGGCGCACGCCGCCAAAGCCAGGGCGGCGGTCACCAGAACGGTCAGGGCGGATCGTCCGTGGCGGCGCGGGATCGTTGCCAGGCGCATACGTAGCTCCTTCCCCTTCGCAAGGCTGGGATCGTCGTACGCGCGCATCCCCGGAGCGGACCCGCTACCCCCGTGCCGGCACCGCGGCGATTCCCCCAGCGTTGGCGCTGAGAGAGTAGCAGGTTCCCTGACACGCTCGATCCGAGCAGCGACCCGACGGATCAGTTGGTGTAGAAGAGCCAGTCGTAGTGGCCGCGCACGGACTGCTCGTAGCGGATCTCGTGCCACGAGGGGAAGCGGGCAAAGACTGCCCGTACCGGCTCGACTGCGGCGGTGTAGGCGAGGTAGGCGATGGTGACGCGCCGGGGGGCGGAGTCGAGGGCGATCTGCAGCCGGTGCAGCACCGTCTCGGTGACCTCGGGCTCGAACGGGTGGTAGAGGTGGATCAGCAGATCTCCGTCGGGGAACTCGTACGCCGTGACGTCGGTCGTGACGACGTCGACCTCGGCGCAGCGCTGTGACGCTCCGCGGAAGCGCTCGACGTTGCGCCGGGCGATGGTGCTGAGCTCGGACGAGATGTCGACGCCGATCACTCGGCGGAACGGATACTCGGCCGCGACGAGCAGCACGCGCCCTTTTCCGCAGCCGAGATCGACGAACGTCCTGGTCGCGTGATCGACGTCAACGTGAGCGAGCATCCACCGAGTGACCCTGGCCGGGGACGGCAGGTACCGGATCGCCTGGCCGCGCCGGACGTCGTCTCCGATTCCGAGCTCGCCAACTTCCACGGCACCGGCGGTGTCGGTACCGAACCGGCGGTCGAAGGACTGGTCATCGCCCGCGTCCGACATGAAGCGCTGGCTCACGGTCTCCAGCAGTCCCTGCCGCCAGCCCAGCATCTCGATCGTGTACCTGACTCGGCGCCGCTTCGACCGCACCCCGCCGCCCTCGTCCGCCACGGGAAGGTTCTTACCCGTCAGGCCCCGTTGCGTGCAAGGCGCAGCACTCGGATCCGGGACACCCACTCGTCGACGTCGACGTAGAGGCCGAACAGGTGGCGCCGGCCACCACCGGGGTCGAAGGCCCTGCGCCCGTGGAGCACCCGCCGGTTGTGGAACACCAGCGCATCCCCGGGCTGCAACCGCACGGTGAGCGCGGCCGCCTCGCTCCGGGCGACGCGGTCGAACTGGCGCAGGGCGGCGTACGTCGGCTCGATCCTGCCCGCCGGAAGGTCGAGCGGAGCCATCAGCGCGTTGTGGAAGCGGATCTCGGCGTACGTCCCGTCCGGCCGCCGGCCGATCACCGGCGCGGCGAACCGCAGGTCGTGGTGCTCGTCCCGGAACCGGTACGGGATCGCTACGTCGCACAGCACGCGGAACGCCTGCGGATCGTCGTCGCCGATCCGGTCGGCGACCCAGAACCCATCGACGAGCACGCTCTCGCCCCCTGGCGCGTCAGCGGTGATGCAGTGGAGGAACTGGATCCCCGGCGGGTTCTGGTGGTACGGCAGGTCGGTGTGGGGTCGCAGCTCGACCGGGGTGTACGCGACGTTGTTGGGGTCGGCGACCGCTTCGACGTGGAAGTCGGGCCCGAAGTTCGTCGCCCGGATGTGGCCGACCCGCTCGGCGAGCGTGCGCAGCGCGGCCTCGGTCGTCGGCACGTCGCGCACGAAGGCGAAGCCGAGCGCCCAGACGGTCTCGACGAATCGCAGCAACGCGTCCTCGCCGTCCACCACGTCGGCGAAGGCGAACTCGGGGAGGTCGCTGGCGATCTCGGCACCCCAGTGCCGCGCTGAGGGGAGGTCGTCGCAGGCGTGGGCGCGCAACCACTCCGCGGCGTACTCGCTGTGGTGCCCGTCGCTCCACGCGATCGAGAGTCCTGACGGCGTCGCCTTCACGTCCGTGGCGCGGACGCCCGGATCGAGGGCGAACGTGTCGAGCAGGCGCTCGTGGGTCTGCGGATGCACACACTCGGCACAGGGGCAGTTGTCGCGGAGCCAGAACGGGTGGAACCCCTCGATCGAAGCCCCGGAGGCCCGGCCGGCGAGCTGCTCGTCGTGTTCGGCGACGACCTCGCCGGCCCCGAACCCGACCTCGCGCAGACCCCGCATCACCGCCACGAGGCAGTCGTCGCGCAACGCTTCGAGCTCCCGGACCGAGCGCCCACCGGCCTGCTCGTCGGACTGGGCGACCAGCCGGTCGAGCAGCTCGTCGGTGAGCTCGGGCACGTCGGTCAGCTTCGACCACGGCCACTGCAGGGCCGGCCCGAACTGGGCCATGAAGTGGCGCATCCCCGCCTCCCCGCCCGCCATCCGGTAGACGAGGAACGTCCCCATCGCGCTCCAGCGCAGGCCGGCGCCGAAGCGGATGGCGTCGTCGATCTGGCTCACGGTGGCGACCCCGTCGTTCACCAGCCACAGCGCCTCCCGCCACAGCGCCTCCAGCAGCCGGTCGGCGACGAAGCCGTCGATCTCGGTGTCGAGCCGCAGCGGGCGCATCCCGATGGACCGGTAGACCTCGGCGGCGCGCTCCATCGTCGCCGGCGCCGTGTGCTCGCCGCCGCACACCTCGACGAGCGGGAGCAGGTACACCGGATTGAACGGGTGACCGACGACGAACCGGTGGGGGTGGTGCATCGCCGACTGGAGACGCGTCGGGAGCAGGCCCGACGTCGACGACGCGACGACCACGTCCGGACCGGCGGCCGCGTCGGCGGAGGCGAGGAGCTCCTGCTTGAGCTCGATCCGCTCCGGCGCGCTCTCCTGGACGAACTCGACGTCGGTCACCGCCTCGGCCGGCGTGGGCGCGAACGTGAGGCGCCCCTCAGCCGGCAGCGCGGCGGACAGCAGCCGCGGAGCGCGCGGCGGGCATTGGCGACGACCTCGTCGATCTTGCGGGGCGCGTCGGGATCGGGGTCGAAGACCTTGACGTCGATGCCGTGGAGCAGGAACCGGGCCGCCCACCCGCCGCCGATGACACCGCCGCCGAGCAGGCCGACCGACCGCACGGTCGGGGTCACCAACGCTTCGTCAGCTTCAAGCGGTCGCGCACCTCGGCCGGGCCGAGCACCCGGATGTTCATCCCCTCGAGGATCGCCCGGGCCCGGTCGACCAGCTGGGCGTTGGTCGCCAGTTGCCGAGGACCCACGTAGAGGTTGTCCTCCAGGCCGACCCGCACGTTCCCGCCGGCGAGGGCGGCCATCGCCACGTAGGGCAGCTGCATGCGACCGATCGAGAACGCCGAGAACACGCAGTCCTCCGGCAGCAGGTTGACCAGCGACAGCAACGTCGTCGGGTCGTCCGGGGCGCCGTAGGCGATGCCCATGCACAGCTGGATCATCACGGGATCGTCGATGAGGCCGTCGGCGATGAGCTCCCTGACCATCACCAGGTGGCCGGTGTCGAACACCTCGAGCTCCGGCCGCACGCCGAGCTCCTGCACCTGCCGGGCCATCGCCCGGAGCACTCCCGGCGAGTTGACCATGATGTAGTCACCACCCGAGGCGAAGTTCATCGTCCCGCAGTCGAGGGTGCAGATCTCCGGCAGCAGGGTGCGGACGTGGTCGAGCCGCTCCGTCGCCCCGGCCATGTCGGTGCCCTCGGACGACGGCGGCAACGGGGCTTCGTCCCCGCCGAGCACCAGGTCACCGCCCATCCCGGCGGTGAGGTTGACGACGACGTCGACGCCGCTGTCGCGGATCCGCTCGACGACCTCGGCGTACAGCTCGGTCGCGCGGGCCCCGACGCCGGAGTGGGGATCACGGACGTGCACGTGCACGACGGCAGCTCCCGCCTTGGCCGCGTCGATCCCCGACTCGGCGATCTGCTGCGGCGTCACGGGGACGTGCGAGCTCTTGCCCGTCGTGTCGCCCGCGCCGGTGAGGGCACACGTGATGAAGACCTCCCAGTTCACCTCGCGACCTCGACCTCCCTTCGACCGCACGGCCGTCGCCGCTTCGGTAGTCTGCGCCCGACCAAGGTAATCGCGTTCTGGGGACGCGACGAGCGGTGGGGGAGGTGCCCTGATGGGAAGCGCGAAGAGACCGGTCCCGATCTGGCTGCCACGGGTGAGCCGGCGTCAGCTCATCGTCGGCGCCGGCGCGGCGTGGTTCCTGGCCTCGTGCGGTGACGACGACGACGGCGTCAGCGGAGGCGCGACGAGCGGACCCGAGTCGCCCGGCACCACCGGTGCACCGGGCACCACTGGCGCCCCTGGGACGACCGGGGCGCCAGGTACGACCGGTGCCCCCGGGACGACGGGTGCTCCCGCCACCACCGCGGCGGCCGCGGGTACGCCCGGCGGGACGCTCCGGGTCGGAGTGGTTGGATCGACGAACGACATCATCGACGGCCAGTACATCGTCGCCAAGCCCGACCAGGCCCGGCTGATCGCGGGTTGGGAGACGCTCGTCAACTACGACGCCGACTTCAACATCTCCTACGAGCACGGCCTGGCCGAGGAGATCGAGACCAAGGCCGCCGATCTATACGTCATCCGGCTCAAGGAGGGCATCCAGTTCCACGACGGGAAGCCGGTGACCGCAGACGACGTGATCTACTCGTTCCAGCGTCGTCTCGACCCGGATCTCGGGTTGGCACCCGCCCTCGTCGAGCTGCTCGATCCGAGCGGGCTGACCAAGGTCGACGACCGCACCGTAGAGGTCCAGCTGAAGCAGCAGGCGGTGACGTTCATCAACGGCCTGGCCGAGTACACGGCCACGGTCGTGCCGGTCGACTACGCCCTCCGACAGGGGACGCCAGCAACCAGATCGGCACCGGGCCGTTCATGCTGCAGAGCTTCACCCCGGGCGCCGAGAGCGTCCACGTCAAGAACCCGAACTACTGGGGTGAAGGCCTGTCCGTACCTCGACGAGGTCCAGATCATCGACTTCGCCGACCCCGCCGGCCCTCGTCAACGCGCTCAACTCCGGCCAAGTCGACGCGGCCGTCGACGTCCCGTTCGGCCAGGTCAGCACGATCGAGGGCAACTCGAACCTGAGCCTGCTCGAGTCGGAGGCTGGCAGTTGGCTGACGATCACGATGGCGATCGACCAAGCCGCCGTTCGACGATGTCCGGGTCCGGCAGGCGATGCGCCTGATCTGCAACCGCGAGGAGATGGTGCAGCGCGTGCTCTCCGGTCACGGCAGCGTCGGCAACGACATGTACGGGAAGTTCGACGCGTGCTATGCCGACGACATCCCCCAACGCGAGCAGGACATCGAACAGGCCATGGCGCTGCTCGCCGAGGCGGGGCAGGAGAACCTCAGCATCGACCTGTTCGCGCCCGACGACACGGCCGGGCTGCCCGAGCTGATCGCCGTCTTCGCCGATCAGGCGAACGCGGCCGGCGTGACGCGTCAACGCCCAGGTGCTCGACGGTGGCACCTACTGGGGCGACGAGTACACCAAGCGGACGTTCGCCACCAGCTTCTGGGGCACCCGCCCCTATCTCAACCAGGTTGCCGCGGGAAGTCTCAGAAACTCCACGTACCCGGAGACCCATTGGCCGCCAGAGGGCAGCAACTTCGGCGAGCTCTATCGTCAAGCCCTCGCCGAGACCGATGACGACGCACGGTGCGAGATCATCGACGAGATGCAACAGCAGGAGTACGAGGAGGGCGGATTCATCATCCCGATCTTCAACAACCTCCTCGACGCCTACGCCACCAACGTCCAGGGCTTCGTCGCCCGCCCGAACGTGCTCAACCTCGACCACTTCGGCCGCGGTTTCAAGAACATCTCGTTCTCCGGCTGAGGTGGATCCCTCGACGGGCGTCACGACACGGGCCAGCCCAGGAGGTTCCTCGCTGGGCCTCCTCAAGTTCGTCGTCCGCCGGCTGCTGTTCGGCGTCTTCACCCTGTTCATCGTGTCGGTCGTGGTGTTCGTGCTCACCCAGGCCCTCGAGGACCCGGCGCGAGCCATCCTCGGGCGGGAGGCGACCCCGGCGTCGGTGCTCGCCAAGCAGCAGGAGCTCGGTCTCGACGAGCCGCTGATCACCCAGTACTGGGACTGGTTGAGCGGACTGCTCACCGGCGACCCAGGGTTGTCGTTCACGAACAGGCTCCCGGTGATGGACGTGCTCGGCGATCGGATCTGGAACTCGCTGTTCCTGATGGCCGTGGCCGCGGCGATCTCAATCCCGATCTCGCTCGCCATCGGGGCCTACGCCGCGGCCCGTCGGGACAGGGCGTTCGACTCGGCGAGCTCGGCGTGCGACCTGGTGCTCGCCTCGCTACCCGAGTTCGTCCTCGGCCTCGTGCTGGTCGTGCTGTTCGCCACCAACGTCTGGCACCTCTTCCCGCGACCACGCGGATCCGTCCCGGAGAATCGCCATGGTCGGACCCCAAAGGGCTGGTGCTCCCGGTCCTTGCCCTCGTCCTCGTCGTCGTGCCGTACGTCTCGCGGGTCATGCGGGCGTCGACGATCGAGGTGCTGGAGAGCGACTACGTGGAGATGGCCCGGCTCAAGGGCATGCCCGAGCGCACCGTCTTGTGGCGTCATGCCGTTCCCAACGCCATCGGCCCCACCCTGCAGGTGATCGCGTTCAACGTCGCCTATCTGGCCGCCGGCATCATCCTTCTTGAGAACATCTTCAACTACCCAGGCATCGGCGTCGCGCTCCGCGAGGCCGTGAGAGACACCAACGTGCCCGTGGTCCAGTTCTCGCCATGCTCCTCTCTGGGATCTGGGTGGTCGTCAACCTGCTCGCCGACATCGGGACGATCCTCGTCACCCCGCGACTGAGGACGGCCGTGCGATGACGATCACGGCGCTGCCCGAAGAGGTCATTGTCCCCGCCGCGCCGACCACGCGGGCGCGGGGGATCGTCCGCAGCGCGCTCGGGCTCTGGCGGACGCGGATCGGCCTGGCGCTGGTGGTCATCGTGGTCGGCCTCGCCGTCGTCGGTCCGTGGCTGGCGCCGCACGGCGAGACCGAGTTCGTCGGCCCGCCGAACACTCGTCACGTCGAAGGGCTGTGGTTCGGTACCGACGCCCTCGGCCAGGACGTGTGGTCGCGGTTCTTGTACGGCGGGCGCACGATCCTCGTGCTCTCTGTCGCCGCGACGGCGATCGGACTGGTCCTCGGCGTCGTCATCGGCCTCGTCGCCGCGTACAACCGGGGCCGGCTCGACAACGTCCTGATGCGGTCGGTGGACATCCTGCTTGCCTTCCCGACGCTGTTGCTCCTGTTGGCGGCGATCACGACGCTGGGCCGGCATGCGTGGGTGATCATCCTGCTCGCCGCGCTCACCGTGCTACCGCGCGTCGCCCGCGTGACACGAGGCGCGGCGCTCGGCGTCGTCGAACGCGATTTCATCGGGGCCGCCGAGGCGCTGGGCGAGTCGCGAACCCATATCCTCGGGCGGGAGGTGCTCCCCAACGTCGCCGGTCCCATGCTCGTCGAAGCGAGCCTGCGGTTGACCTACACGCTCATCCTCATCGGCGGCCTCGGCTTCCTCGGCCTCGGCATCGGATTGAACCAGCCGGACTGGGCTCAGATGATCAACGAGAACCGCCCCGTTCTGAGCACCCAGCCGTGGGGCACCCTTCTGCCCATCTTCGCCATCGGCCTGCTGACCGTCGGGATCGGGTTGGTCGCCGACGGCCTCGGGCGCGCCGTGGCCGGCATCGACCGGGGGCGACCCGAATGACCGCCGTGACCGGTGAGGCGACCAGCGCTCTCGAGATCGAGAGGCTGCGCATCGATGTGGCCGCGAGCGGCAACGACATTGTCGACGAGGTCTCGCTCACGATCGCCCCCGGCGAGGTGCTCGGCCTGGTTGGCGAGTCCGGCTCGGGCAAGACGACCGTCGGCCTCGCCGTGCTCGGTCACGCCCGCAAGGGCGCGCGCATCGCCGGCGGGAACGTCGCAGATCGGCGGACTCCCCGATCCTCGGGCTCGAGGCTGTGCAGCTCCGCCGGACGAGGGGCGAGCTGGTCAGCTACGTGCCGCAGGACCCCGCTACCGCGCTCAACCCGGCCCTGCGCATCGAGAAGCAGATCCTCGAGGTGCTCGAGGCCCACGACTTCGGCGGCTCGCCGGCGGCGCCGGCGCGATCGACTCCAGGAGGTGATGAACGAGGTCCTCCTGCCGTCCGACGCCCGAGTTCCTGCGGCGCTATCCGCACCAGCTCTCCGGTGGGCAACAGCAGCGCGTGGGACTCGCGATGGCGTTCGCCTGCCGCCCGAGCGTGATCGTCCTCGACGAACCGACGACCGGGCTCGACGTCTCCACCCAGGCCCACGTCCTCGCCACGGTGCGTGACCTGTGCCGCACCCACGGCGTGGCCGCCCTGTACGTCACCCACGACCTCGCCGTCGTGGCCAACCTGGCCGACCGGGTGGCGGTGATGTACGCCGGTCGAGTGGTCGAGCAGGGTCCGACCAAGGATCTCTTCGCTGACCCCGCCCATCCGTACACGAGACATCTCATGGCGGCGGCGCCCGATATCGAGGGCGAGCGGGTCATCGTTGGGTTGCCCGGCCGGGCGCCATCGCCGGGTCACCGTCCCGGCGGCTGTGCCTTCGCGCTCCGCTGCGAGGCCGCGACCGAAGAGTGCCGAGCCGCGTTTCCTGCCGTGCGGTGGGTCGCCGCCGACCATTTGGTCAGGTGCTACCACCCGCGCTCGTGGGTCGGATCGGCCCCCGAGGTCGCGGCGAGCGCCGGCCGGCACGCCGCTCGCGACGACGCTGCCTTGACGCTCCACGGCGTGTCGGCGGCGTACGGCGGGTTCACGGTCGTCCACGATGTCGACCTGGAGATCGCGCACGGCGAATGTCTCGCCCTGGTCGGGGAGTCGGGGTCGGGCAAGACGACGGTGTCCCGCTCGATCGGCGGGCTGCACCACGAGTGGAGCGGGGAGATCCTGCTCGCCGGACAACCGCTCGCCCGGTCGGCGCGTCAGCGGGCGGTCGCCGAGCGGCTCAAGATCCAGTACGTCTTCCAGAACCCGTACAGCTCGCTCAACCCGAGGCGGCCGATCGGCGACTCCGTCGCCCGGCCGCTGATGATCGCCGACGCCGGTGCGGCCGAGGCCCGCCGAGCGGTCGGCGAGATGCTCGAGTTGGTGTCGTTGACCGCCGCCTACGCCGACCGGTATCCCGATCAGCTCTCCGGTGGCGAGCGCCAACGCGTGGCAATCGCCAGGGCCCTGGTGAGCAAACCAGACGTCCTGGTGTGCGACGAGGTCACCTCCGCGCTCGACGTGCTGGTGCAGGCGGCGATCGTCGAACTGCTCGCCGACCTGCAACGTGACCTCGGCCTCTCGATGCTGTTCGTGACCCACAACCTGCCGCTGGTGCGATCGGTCGCCCACCGAGTGGCCGTGATGGCCGACGGGCGCATCGTCGAGGTCGGTCCGACCGAGACCGTGCTCACGGTCCCCGAGCAGGAGTACACGAAGCGGCTGCTCGCCGACACCCCCCAGATCGAGGCCGCCGACCGCGCCCAAGTGGTGACCCCGTGACGCCGACGCCGGACTTCGAGGTCTACCCGACCGAGCCGCAGGTCACGGACGCGGCCAACTCGGCGCGTTGGGTGGACGTGGTCTGGGCCGACGGTGCGTCAGCCCGCTTCCACCACGTCTGGCTGCGCGACAACTGCGCGTGCGATCTGTGCGTGCACCCGATCACCAAGGAGCAGACGTTCGAGCTCGTCTCCTCGCCCGCGACGAACCCCGCGCGCAGCGTCGGGGTCGCCGACGGCGCGCTGGACGTCGAGTGGTCGGCGGACGGACACCGCAGTCGCTACCACCCCGGCTGGCTGCGCGCCCACCGCTACGACGGCGCGCTCGCCGGACCCGGTGAGGAGCAGGTCGTGTGGGATGGGTCGACGCCAGGGGTGCCGCCGACGTTCGACGGCCCGGACGTGCTCGCCCACGACGACGCGCTGCTCGAGTGGCTCGTCGCGCTGCGCGCCTACGGCGTGTCGAGGCTGCGCGGCGTGCCGACCGAGCCGGACGTGGTCGGGACCGTCGCCGAGCGTGTCGGCATCGTCCGCGAGACGAACTTCGGGGTGCTGTGGGACGTGCGGTCGGAGCCCGAGCCGATCACCAACGCCAACACGCCGCTCTCCCTCCCGCCCCACGTCGACCTCGCCACCCGCGAATACCAGCCGGGCTTGCAATTCCTGCACTGCATCGAGAACTCGGCGACCGGTGGCCACGGCGTCTACCTCGACGGCTTCCGGGTCGCCGAGATCATGCGCGACGAGCACCCCGACGACTACCGCGTGCTCACCTCGGTGCTCGTGGCGTTGGGCCAACCGGTCGAAGGTCAGCGACTACCGCTGGTCGTCGCCGCCGATCGTCCTCGATCGGTCCGGGACCGTGGTCGAGGTGCGGGTGGGGAACTGGCTGCGGGCCCCGCTCGCCGCCGCGTTCGACGACGTCGAGGCGGCCTACATCGCCTACCGGCACCTGTTCGAGCTGACCTACCGCGACGAGCTCGCCGTCCGCGTCTCGTTCGCCCCCGGCGACCTCCTCGCGTTCGACAACCGGCGGATCCTCCACGGCCGGGACGCCTACGCGGTGGGCGACGGCGGACCGATGGCTGCGCGGGTGCTACAGCGAGCGTGACGAGCTCAGCTCGCGCATCCGGATCCTCGAGCGGGAACGCCGGATGGCCGGGCTCTCGTCCACTTCTTCCTGAACTTGCATCTACTCTGCGCGCCCTGACGCGCTATTCAGCTGCAAGTTCGAAGAGATGTGGCGACGGCTAACGTCGGCGCCCTATGGGGATCAACAACATCGCCGACATCCTTCGGGTGCATGCGGCGGAGCGGGCGGACAAGACGGCACTTCTCCTGGGCGAGCGCAGCCTGACCTGGGCCGAGCTCTACGACCGGGCCAGCCGGGTCGCCACCGGGCTCGCCGAGGCCGGAGTGGGCAATCAGGACCGGGTCGCCTTCCTCGACAAGAACGGCTTCGAGCACTTCGAGCTGTTCTATGGCGCCGCGCTGCTCAACGCGGTGTGCGTCGACGTCAACTGGCGCCTGGCTCCGCCGGAAGTGGAGTACATCGTCAACGACGCCGACGCCAAGGTGTTCGTCGTCGGCCAGGAGTTCGTGCCCGTACTCGACGCGATCGCCGATCAGCTCACGTCGGTGACGACGATCCTCGTCGTCGGCGGCCACGAGAAGTACCAGGACTTCGGCGACTGGATCGACCAGCACGAGCCCGACGATCCGCACACGCCCTCCACGAGCGACGACGTCGCCTTCCAGCTCTACTCGAGCGGAACGACCGGCCGCCCCAAGGGCGTGATGCTGAGCAACACCAACTTCTTCGGGCTGCTCCCCGTCGCCAAGGACATGTGGGAGTTCACTCCCGACGCTGTCAACCTCGTGGCGATGCCGCTCTTCCACATCGGCGGGGGTGGCTGGGCGACGTGCGGGATGTACGAGGGTGCGACCAGTGTGATCGTGCGCGACCTCGACCCGGCCGCGCTGATCAGACTGATCCCCGAGCACGGGATCTCCCACCTCTTCGTGGTGCCGGCCGTCCTCCAGTTCATGCTCATGGTCCCCGGCCACGAGCAGGGCGACTTCACGTCCTTGAAGGTGATCGTGTACGGCGCGTCGCCGATCAGCGAGGACGTGCTGGCCCGCAGCGTCGAAGTCTTCGGCTGCAAGTTCTGGCAGGCGTACGGCCTGACCGAGACGACGGGTGCGATCGTCAACCTGCCCCCGGAAGACCACGACGTCGCCGGTCCGAACCGGCACCGCCTCCGCTCGTGCGGTGTCGCCGGCCCGGCGGTGGAGCTGCGCATCGTCGAGCCGGCCACCGGTCGGGACCTGCCGCCCGGTGAGGTCGGCGAGATCTGGACCCGCACCCCGCAGAACATGAAGGGCTACTGGAACCAGCCCGAGGCCACAGCGGCGACGATCGACGGCGCCGGCTGGCTCCGCACCGGCGACGCCGGCTACCTCGACGCCGACGGCTACTTGTACATCCACGACCGGGTCAAGGACATGATCGTGTCGGGCGGCGAGAACGTGTATCCCGCGGAGGTCGAGAACGTCCTCATGGCCCATCCCGCTGTGGCCGATGTCGCCGTGATCGGCGTGCCCGACGAGCGGTGGGGAGAGACGGGCAAGGCGATCGTGGTGAAGGCCGAGGGGGTGGACGTGACCCCCGAGGAGCTGATCGATTTCAGCCGAGGGCGGTTGGCGAAGTTCAAGTGCCCGACGAGCGTCGAGTTCACCGACGCGATCCCGCGCAACCCGAGCGGCAAAGTGCTCAAGAAGGACCTCCGCGCCCCGTACTGGGAGGGCTACGAACGCCACGTCCACTGAGCTTGTCCATCTGCGCACAATGAGCTGAGTGCCCGTCACGATCGACGACGTCCGACCGTTCGCCCTCAGCCTCGAGCGGGCGTACGAGGCGCTCGTTCGCGATCGGGTGAAGTTCAGGGTCGGCCGGATCGTCTTCGTCGCGTTCTCGCGGGACGAGACGCTGATGGGGTTCGGCTTCCCGAAGGAGGAGCGGGAAGCGTTGGTGGCATCGGAGCCGCACAAGTTCCTCCTGCCCGAGCCGTCTGACATGCGCTACCACTGGGTCGTCGTGCGGCTGGCCGAGATCGACGTCGACGAGATGCGCGAGCTCGTCCTCGACGCCTGGCGGATGTGCGTGCCGAAGTCGGTCGCCGCCCGCTACGACGACGGCGATCACTGACCGAATCCGCCGTACGGGCGCTCGATCAGGTGTCACACGGGTTAGCGGCGCGCGAATCGTCCTGGTCAGCGAACGGGAACAGGAGGACTCGGTCAACGTCGACGAATGCTTCGAACGCCCGTGCCCGATCCCGGTGGACTGTCCCGAATTCGAGCCGATACAGATCAGCAACGCCCTCCCACTGCTGGAAGCCGTCGACCGGAGAGCCTGCCGCGCCGGTCGGATCCGAGTTCGCACCGATGAAGTGGATCACGTCCTGCAACGCGGCTGCCGCACCGCAGAGCATCGCTTCCGAGCGGGCGATGTTCCGGATCCGCTCGAGCGCGACGTCGTCCTTGCCGCCGAGAAACAGGCGCGCGAAAACCGTCGCGCGGAGCGCGTCGGTGAGCACCGCCTCCCAGTCCAGCGCCGCGAGGTCGACATCCTTCACCGTGATGAAGCTCCTTCCCGGGCCGGCGATCCATTGGAGCAGCGGGCCTTGGCGCTCGCGAGGCACGAGGAACGTCTCGTACTTCTCGTAGCCGCGCGGGAACGGTTGCGAGAATCGTGCCCACTCGTGGGTGAGCCTTCTGTCCATCATGCCCGTCATGAGCGACCGCCAGTTCGGCTCGGCCAACCTGCTCAAGACGAGCGTGTAGCCCCGGCGGAACTCGGCGCGCAGCACCTTGTGCTCTCGGCAGACGACGACCTTGATGGCGGCCTCGAGGCGCGGGATCGCCTGCGACTTGGCATCCCACCAGATCAGGGCGGCACCGATCGCACCGCCCGCCTTGCCCAAGGTTCTCCGCAATGCGGCCGTCATCGTTGCTTTCGACCCTTGGCGGAAGAGGAGCCGCACCCATTCCATCGCGATCCGCTGGGCGTTGGAGGGCGTTGACCTCGGCGAGCGTCAGTCCCGCACCGCCCAGATCGGTGGGCAGCGGTGCCGACAGGTAGCCGGACGCGCGGAGCTCCTCGAAGTCCTCCGTGAAGAAGCGGTTCTCGCGGTCGTACACCGGTGCTCGCTCGTCGAAGCGTTGGAGCATCAGCGGAGTGAGCAGCGAGAGCTTCTGGTCAGCGATCATCATCGTGTCTCCTTCCGTGCACGGGATCACGCGTGACGTGGGCGTGACGCCGGCGGCCCGCTAATGGCACGAACTGCGGCACGGCCCCGTGCGTAGGGTGGACGTGATGGCCGGTCGCCCCGTCCGGGGAGACAGCCGGTTCGTAGGGCGGGGTCAAGAGCTGGCACTGATCTCCGATGCGTGCGCCGAGGCGCGCGCGGGACTCGGCCGCCTGCTCATCGTGCGGGGAGAGGCCGGGATCGGCAAGACGATGCTCTGTGCCCACGCCGCCGACGAGGCGGCCGCCGAAGGCTTCGCGGTCGGGTGGGGGAAGTGCTGGTCCGACGGTGGGGCGCCTCCGTTGTGGCCGTGGCCGGTCGTGCTCGAGGAGCTCGGCGGCGCCGAGGCAGCGAGCTTGCTGACCGAGGACTCGGGGCGCCCCGGTCTCGATCCCGATCGCTTCGCCCGCTTCACGGCCGTCGCCGACCTCCTGGCCGAGCGGGCCGCCGTCACACCGCTGCTCGTGGTCATCGACGACGCTCACGTCGCCGACACTGCGGCCCTTCTGCTCGCTCGGTTCCTCGCCCGCTCGCTCGACCGGAGTCCCGCGGTGCTCGTGCTGACCCGCCGACCGTCGGGCGAAGGGGACCCACCGGCCCGGGTGGAGGGCGGAAACCTGCTCGACGAGCTCGAGCGGGAGGGCGCGGTCGTGCCGCTGCGGTCGTTCGATCAGAAGGACACGTCCGCCTTCCTCGCCGCCCATGGCGTCGACGTGGAGGAGTACGGGCTCATCCCCGCCCTCACGCGCCTGACCGACGGGAACCCGTTGCTGCTGTCGCGAGCCGTCACGCACTCGTCGACGGCGAACCCGCTCGCCGGCATCGAGCAGGTGATCGGCGACGCGCTCGGCGCTCTCCCGCCGGAGCACCGCGACGTCCTCGCGCTGGCGGCGATCCTCGAGCACGAGGCGACCGCGGCCGACATCGCGACGCTGGTCGGTGGTGATGACGCCGGCGTGCGGGCAGCGCTCGACGAGGCGTCCATCGCCGGACTGATGGATGTCGGCCCGACGGGATGGGCGTTCACCCACGAGCTCGTGCGGCGCTCCGCCCTTGCCGTGCTCACACCGCAGGAGGCGATGGACGCCCACGTACGCGCCCTGGCCCTCGTTCCGTGCGACGACCGGCCCGCCGCCGTCGTCCGCCGCGCCCACCACGCTCTCGCCGCGGCTGGGCGCTCGGACGAGGACGCGCTCCGCGCCGTGACGGCCTGCCGGGCCGCGGCGCGTGTCGTCGCCCAGGGCTTTGACTACGAACGCGCCGCCGAGCTGGCCGGGGCCGCTGCCTCCCTCGCCGAGCGACTGATGCCGACGGCCGAACAGGTCGACGTGCTGCTCGAGTCGGCCGATGCCCTGCTCGCGTGCGGACGCCTTGCCGACGCTCGCCCCGTGTACCAACGGGCCGCAGAGCGGGCGGAGTGTCCCCTCGCACGCGCTCGCGCCGCGCTCGGGCTCGGCGGGGTCTGGCTCGACGAACACCGCGGCCAGGCTGCGCGCCAGCGGATCCTCGGGCTGCAGCGCGATGCGCTGGCTGCCTTACCGGCTGAAGAACGGGGGCTGCGGACCCGGCTCCAGGCTCGGCTCGCGGCCGAGGCCGTGTACGACGGGGGCGGTGTCGGCCCGGTTCTCGACGCCTTGGAGACGGCACGCTCCCTCGGCGATCCACGCGTGCTCGCCGAGGCCCTGTCGTTAGGCCATCACGCCCTCCTCGCGCCGGAGCATTCCGACGAGCGGTTGCCGATCGCCGAGGAGCTGATCGGCGTCGCTTCCCGCTGCGGTGACGAGTTGCGCACCCTGTTCGGGCTGCTCTGGAGGACGGTCGATCTCTACCTCGCCGGCGACGCGCGGGCCGAGCGGACCCTGGGTGAGCTGCGTGCGCGGGCCGACGCCGTGGGATGCCGCACCATCTTGCACGTCGTGGCCGCGATCGACGTCATGCGGATGATCCGCGACGGGAGGCTCGCCGAGGCCGAGCGGGCGGCGGCTGCGTGCTTCGAACTCGGCGTCGAGGTCGGCGACGCCGACGCCGAGGGCTTCTACGGCGCGCATCTGCTCACGGTCCGGTGGATCCAGGGACGACGGCTCGAACTGCTCGAAGCGGCCAAGGAGATCGCCGACTCGTCGACCCTGATCGCCCCGGAGTTCGCCTTTCGGGCGACGGTGGCGGCGATGTCGGCGCAGGCCGGCGACGTCGAGGAGGGGCGAGCCCGGATGCACGACCTGACCTCCGGAGGCCTCGCCGCGCTCCCACCCTCCAGCACGTGGCTGATGGGGATCGCGGCGATCGTCGACGGCGCCCGGATCCTCGGGGACGCCGAGCTGGCCACCGAGGGGTACGAGCTGCTCCTGCCGTTCGCCGGTCGCCCGCTCATGCCGTCACTCGCCGTGACCTGCTTCGGTTCGGCGGAGTGGGCGCTCGGGGTCGCCGCGACCACGACCGGCCAACTCGACACGGCGATCGACCACTTCACCCGCGCCGTGGACGCCAACGTGCGCCTCGGTCACCGTCCGATGACGATGATCGCCCTCGCCGAGCTCGCCGACGCGCTGAGCGCACGGGCCGGTGCGGGCGACCACGTTCGGGCAGCCGAGGCGTGGCGGCGAGCGGCCGAGCTCGGGGACGAGATCGGAGTCCACGACCGGGCCGACGAGTGGCGGAGCCAGGCCGACCGCTCCATCCACGACGTCGTCGAGCCGAACGCCGGCATCCTCCGTCAGGACGGCGACCAGTGGGTGGTGCTCGCCGGCGATCGGTGCGCGGTCGCGCCCGATCTGGTCGGCGTGCGCTATCTCGGCACGCTCCTCACCCACCCGGGCGCGGAGATCTCGGCGGTCGAGTTGTGTGGTGGCGTGGCCGGGCTCGACGCGGGTGCGCACGAGGTCGTCGATCGCACGACCATCGACGCCTATCGCAGGAGGGTGGCCGAGCTCGACGTCCAACTCGACGCCGCCGGGGCCGTCGACGACCGCCGCCGGATTCGGCGGCTGGGCGAGGAGCGGGAAGCGCTGCGGGCGGAGCTGGCGTCGGTGCTCGCGGTCTCAGGACGCTCCCGCCGGTTCGTCGACTCGTCAGAGCGGGCGCGGACGGCCGTGCGCAAGGCGATCGCCAGGGCCATCGACGCCATCGCCGACTCGGACGAGGCGATCGGCTCGGAGCTCCGAGCGACGATCTCGACCGGGCGGTCGTGCACCTACGCGCCCGACCCGCACCACCCTCGGCGGTGGTCGGTGCGCCGCGCCTCGTGACGTCAATCGGTCATTTGTAATGCTGCCGCGGTGGACTTCGAACTGCCGCCCGACCTCGTCGCCTACCTCGCCGAGCTCGATGACTTCATCGAGCGGGAGATCAAGCCGCTCGAGGAATCCGACGACAACATCCGGTTCTTCGACCATCGACGCGAGGACGCCCGGACCGACTGGGACCGGGGCGGACTGCCCAACGAGGAGTGGGAGTCGCTGCTGGGAGAGGCCCGCCGGCGCGCCGATGCAGCCGGTCACTACCGCTATGCCTTTCCCAAGGAGTTCGGCGGCCAGGACGGCACCAACCTCGGCATGGCGGTGATCCGCGAGCACCTCGCCACCAAGGGCCTCGGGCTGCACAACGACCTCCAGAACGAGCACTCCGTCGTCGGCAACAACGTCGGACTGCTGCTCATGCTCGAGTACGGGACCGACGAGCAGAAGGCCGAGTGGATCGACGACCTGGCCCTCGGACGCCGTGGGTTCGCGTTCGGCATCACCGAGCCGGCCCACGGCTCGGACGCGACCCACATGGACAGCACTGGCGTCCGCGACGGCGACGAGTGGATCCTCAACGGTGAGAAGACGTGGAACACCGGGATCCACAAGGCGAAGTACGACCTGATCTTCGCTCGCACGTCCGGTCAGGCGGGCGACGGTGACGGCATCACCGCGTTCCTCACCCCGACGGACAGCCCGGGGTTCGAGATCGTCGAGTTCCTCTGGACGTTCAACATGCCGACCGACCACGCCCACATCCGGTTCACCGACGTCCGGGTGCCCCATTCGGCGATCTTCGGCGGGGAGGGTCGGGGGCTGCAGGTGGTGCAGCACTTCTTCAACGAGAACCGCATCCGCCAAGCGGCGGCGAGCCTCGGCGCGGCGCAGTTCTGCATCAACGAGGCCGTGGCCTACGCCAAGGAGCGCAAGCCGTTCGGCAAACCGCTGTCGACCAACCAGGCGATCCAGTTCCCGCTGGTGGAGCTGCAGACGCAGTGCGAGATGCTCCGGGCGCTGATCCACAAGACGGCGTGGGGCATGGACACGTACGGCGCCTTCTCCCAGTCCGACCGGGTCTCGATGTGCAACTACTGGGCGAACCGCCTGTGCTGCGAGGCGGCCGACCGGGCGATGCAGGTGCACGGTGGGCTCGGCTACTCGCGGCACAAGCCGTTCGAGCACATCTACCGCCACCACCGCCGGTACCGGATCACGGAGGGGGCGGAGGAGATCCAGATGCGCCGCGTCGCCGGCTACATGTTCGGCTACATGAAGCAGCAGGCGCCCAAGGGGGTTGCCGAGCCAACGGTCGCCGCCTCCTGATGCAGTTCGTCCCGACGGCCGCCGAGCTCGCCGCGGCCGTCGCCAACCTGCTCGACGAGCAGGTCCTCGGCGCCGTGCCCGGCCACCTCCAGCACCCGGTGCGGGTTGCCGGTCACCTGGCCCGGCTCCTGGAGCGGGAGGCCAGGCTGGGCCCGGCGACGACCGAGCGGGAACGGCGTCTGCTCGGCGAGCTGCTCGACGCCGACGACGCCGATGTCGAGGCGTTGAACGCGGCGCTCGCCGAGCGCATCCCGACGAGCGACGACGACTTTGCCGGGGCCGCCTGGCGCGCCCTCGTCGAGATCACGCGGGGCGACCTGGCCATCGCCAAGCCCGGACACGACGGGTGGGAGGGGGAGTGAGCCTCGACGTCGCGGGCGGTCTCGCCACCTATCTGGAGGAGGCGTGGGGCGAGCCGGTCACGGTGACCGACCTGTCGCTCACGACCGCCGGCGCCCGGCGCCACAACGTGTTGTTCACGGCCGAGGTGGGCGACGAGAAGCGCCGGCTGGTGGCGACCATCGTCCCCGAGGGGGAGACCCTGATCAACCCGATCGAGGCCGAGGCCGGCGTCCGCACGCTGGCCGAGCAGGCCGAGGTCGCCGTTCCCCACGTGCATCTCGTGCGCACGGACGGCGCGCTCGTCGGCGGTCCGTTCATGGTGTCGGAGTTCGTCGACGGCGAGACCGTGCCCCGTCGGGTCCTGCGCCTCGTGGCCGAGCACGGGATCGGCGAGACCGTCGCTCGACAGCTCGGCGTGACCCTCGCCCGGCTGCACACAGTCGATCCCGCCACCGCTCCCGTCGCGCTGCGCCGGCTGGACGATGGCCCACCCGCCGAGGCCGGGCTCGCCGCGATGTGCGCCGCGGTCGCCGAGCTGCCCCAGCCTCGTCCGGTGCTGCAGCTCGGGCTGCGCTGGCTCGAGCGGAACCTGCCACCACCGCCCGATCGGGAGTCGATCGTGCACAGCGACGTCCGCAACGGGAACCTGATCGTCGGTGCGGACGGGCTGCGGGCCGTGCTCGATTGGGAGGGCGCGCTGGCATCGGGAGACCCGATGCAGGACCTGGCGTGGCCGGCGTTGCGGATGTGGCGGTTCCGCGAGGACGCGCTCGAGATCGGCGGCTTCGCCGGGCGGGCGCCGTTCGTGGAGGGCTACGAGTCGGCCGGCGGGCAGTTCGACGCGGCGCGCTTTCGCTGGTGGAAGGTCGAAGGGACGTTGCGTTGGGCCGCCGGCCTGGCGAGCCAGGCGATGGCCTATCTCGACGGCCGGGTCCCGAGCATCGTGATGGCGGCCAGCGGCCGGCGGGTCAGCGAGCTGGAGTGGGATCTGCTGATGCTCATCCGCCCCGGCTCTCGAGAGGAATCTGCGAGCTTTCTAGGATTCACGCTAGAGAAGCGCAGAATGCGCTAGCGTCGAACACAGTGGATCCGATCGCCAACCCGTACGCCCCGGGCGCCGGCACCCCGCCGCCGCTGCTCGCCGGCCGCGACGTCATCATCGGAGACTTCGCCGTCGTCATCGGGCGAGCGGCGGCGGGCAACTCCTTCCAGCCGATCGTGCTGTCCGGTCTGCGCGGCGTCGGCAAGACCGTGCTGTTGCTCGCGTTCCGGGCTCACGCCAGGGAGGCCGGCTGGCCGATCGAGCTGTTCGAGGCCCGGCCGGGGGGTGACCTGCGGTCGCAGGTCGCCGAGGCGCTGCCCCCGATGATCCGCACCGTCTCGAAGAAGTGGCGGAACAAGGAGCGGGCCGAGCGGATCGGGCGCATCGCGGCGAGCTTCGCCCGTGCCGTCCAGGCGCGTCTGCTGCACAGCGGCTTCCGGATCGATGTCGAACCCGAGCCCGGCGTCGCCGACTCCGGCGAGCTGGAGACCGACCTCACCGAGCTGCTCGTCGCCCTGGGGGAAGGCGCTCGCGACGAGGGCGTCGGGGCGGCGCTGCTCATCGACGAGCTCCACGAGGTGCCGCCGGAGCAGCTCAGCGCCCTCGTCGGCGCGGCCCACCGCGTCAACCAGGAGTCCCTCCCCGTGGTGGTCGGGGGCGCCGGCCTGCCGCCGGTAGGGCGGGTGCTGTCCGAGGCGCGCTCGTACGCCGAGCGCCTGTTCAGCATCCGGCCTGTGGGTGCGCTCGCCGACGAGGACACCCGCAGAGCGTTCGCCGCCCCGGCGGGTGTGCTCGGCGTGTCGATCACCGCCGACGCCCTCGACCGGCTCGTCGAGCTGTCCGGCGGCTACCCCTTCTTCATCCAGAGCTACGGCAAGCACGCGTGGGACCTGGCCGACGACTCGCCGATCGCGCTGGACGACGTCGAGCTGGCGACCCCCCGCGCCTACCGGGAGCTGGTGGACTCGTTCTTTCGGCCCCGGTACGACCGGGCGACCCCGACCGAGCGGCGGTACATGCACGCGATGGCCGAGCTCGGGGACGGCGACGTCTCGTCGGCCGACGTGGCGGTGCGACTCGGCCACGATCAACCGAGTCGGGTGTCGCCGCAGCGCGAGGGACTGTTGACCAAGGGTCTGATCTACGCCCCGGAACGAGGAATGCTCGCCTTCACCGTCCCGCACATGGCGACCTATCTGCGGCAGCTCCCGGACCGCCCCTGACCCGTGACACACTCGGTTGGTGCCCGCCGTGATGGATGACCTCGACGACCTCGACACCAAGCTGGACGTCCTGCGGCGTGAGCTGTCCGACCTGGCGCCGGTCGTGGTGGCGTTCAGCGGCGGAGCGGACTCGGCGTTTCTCGCCGCCATGGCGCATCGAACGCTCGGTGCGAGCGGGGCCCACGCCGTCACGGCGGTGTCGCCCTCTCTCGCCGGCAGCGAGCACGACGACTGCGAGGCGCTGGCGACCGAGTGGGGGCTGCGCTGGACGCCGGTGGCCACCGACGAGCTCGCGCTCGCGGCCTATCGAGTGAACGACCGCGACCGCTGCTACCACTGCAAGGCGGAGCTGATGGATGTGCTCACGCCGATCGCAGCCGTCGACGGTGCCACCGTGGTGCTCGGGGTCAACGTCGACGACCTCGGCGACCATCGTCCCGGCCAGGCCGCGGCCACGGAGGCCGGTGCGGCGTTCCCGCTCGTTCGCGCCGGGCTGCGCAAGACCGAGATCCGATCGGCGTCGCGCCGGCTCGGGTTGCGCACGTGGGACAAGCCGGCCGCGGCGTGCCTCGCCAGCCGGGTGCCCTACGGAACGGAGGTGACCGTGGCCGTGCTGTCACGGGTGGAACGGGCCGAAGCGGCGCTCCACGCGCTCGGGTTCCGGCAGGTGCGGGTGCGGCACTACGGCGACGCCGCCCGCATCGAGGTCGACCTCGCCGAGCTCGACCAGGTCGTCGAGCGACGGGCGGAGGTCGTCGCCGGCGTTCGGGCCGCCGGGTACCGCTACGTGACGGTGGACCTCGAGGGGTTCCGCTCCGGCAACCTCAACGGCTGACGGGCCCCGCCGTCAGCGGGCGAACAGCCAGCTCGGCGGGAGCCCGACGAGTGGCGGGCGCGCCGCCGCGGCGCGGACCGCAGGTGGCAGGAACGGGTTGGGGTTGGCCGGACACACCGTCCCAACCGGCGGCAGCGAGCCGTCGAGCAGGTAGGCGTTGACGTAGTCCCGCGTGCACTCGTTGCGCGCGTAGGCGGTGTGTCCCCAACCGGCGTAGCTGAGGAGCCGGCTCCGGCGCAGCAGCCGGTCGGTCGCCACGGCACCGGTGTGGGCTGTGACCCCGTCGAAGAGGTTCCCGACGACGAGCACCGGTGCCGACGTGCGCGCGGTCCACGGCCCGACGTGGCGGTCGGCGTTCACCGGCCAGCGGGCACACCCGGAGTTGAACCACCACCAGTTCGGCCCGAAACGGGACCCGGTCGCGGCGTACACGTCGATGATCCGGAAGGCGAGGAACGTCTTGGGGTACTCCGTGTCGGCGCACTGGTTGCCGAAGTACGCGTCGAGCCCGTTGTCGTAGTCGCCTTCCGCGCTCGGAGCGGTGAGTCGATCGAGCAGCGACCGGCGGACCTCCGCCGCCCGGGCCACGGCATCCTGGTCACCGAGCACGGCGTCGGCGACCAGATCGAAGAACGCCGCCGCGCCCTCCGGCCCGCCCCACACCTCAGGCGCGTACATCGCGCCGGTTGCGTCGCCGATGAGGACGTCATAGCTGTACACGGCGCCGTCGGGGAACACGAGCGGCTGACGGCGCAGGGCTCGGGCGAGGGCCTCCCAACGAGCGGCGGAGCCCTCGGGTGCGGTGAACGCGCACTCATCTCCCGCCTCGTCGCACAGGCGGAGGAACTCGTCGAACTCCTGCTGCGTGGCGACGCGGTCCGAGCGGATCTGCCAGCCGCTGGACCACAAGCGCGGATCGAGAACGCCGTCGATCACGAGTGCGCGCACTCGGCGCGGGAACAGGTTGGCGTACGTGTTGCCGAGGTAGGAGCCGTAGGAGAAGCCGAGGTAGTTCAGTCTGCGGTCACCGACCGCCCGCCGGAGCAGGTCGAGGTCGCGGGCGACGTCGGCGGTGTTCATGTGCGCGGCCACCGCTTGGCGATCGTCCCGGCACTCGCGCCCGAGCGCCTTGAAGGCGGCGAAGAACGGGCGGTACAGGCCTCGGCGGTAGGGGAACACCGGCAGGTCGGCGAGATGCGCGTCGAGCGCCTCCTGGCTCTCGAAACAGTGCAACGGGTCGGAGAGGCCGACTCCGCGCGGGTCGAAGCCGACGATGTCGAAGCGGCCTTCGAGCTCGCTGTTGAGGAACTCTCCGATGCCGAGCACGAACTCCACGCCTGACGCGCCGGGGCCGCCGGGGTTGAGGAACAGAGTGCCGATGCGGTTCGCCTGGTCGGACGCGCGGATCCGGGCCAGGGCGATCTCGGTCGTCCCACGGTTCGGCCGGTCGTAGTCGAGCGGCACGGTCGCAACCGCGCAACTACCCCCTCGGACAGCCAGATCGGAACGTACCACCCTGTGTTCGGGTGGGGTTCGGGCCGGTCTCCACCTCTGCCCCGGCCCAGGCGGGTGAGTAGGTTCGACGCCATGAAGCTGGCATCGTCGATCAGTTACTCGGGCGACTTCCACGCCGACGTGAGCAGGATCCAGGAATTGGAGAAGGCCGGGCTCGACCTGGTGTGGGTCCCGGAGGCGTACTCGTTCGACGCGATCAGCCAGGTCGGCTTCCTCGCCGCCAAGACGGAGCGGGTCGAGATCGGTACCGGGATCATCAACGTGTTCTCGCGCACGGCGACCGCGATCGCCCAGACCGCGGCGGGCTGCGACTTCGTCAGCGACGGACGGTTCGTGCTCGGCCTCGGCGCGTCGGGGCCGCAGGTGATCGAGGGCTTCCACGGCGTGCCCTACGAGCACCCGATGCCCCGCATCCGCGAGTACATCGACGTGTGTCGCATGGTGTGGCGGCGCGAGCCGGTCGTGTACGACGGCCAGGTCGTGCAGGTCCCGCTGCCCGCCGGCCAGGGGAGCGGGTTGGGCAAGCCGCTGAAGCTGATCAATCGCCCGAAGCGCGCCGACATCCCGATCTACTGGGCGAGCCTGATGGGCCGCAGCGTCGCCGCGACCGCCCGGCACGCGGACGGCTGGCTGCCGGTGTTCTTCGACCCGGAGAAGTTCCCGAGCGTGTGGGGCGATGACCTGAAGCGTGGCCTCGCCGAGCGCGAGCCGACGCTCGGGCCGCTGCAGATCTCCGCCGGCGGCATGGTCGCGATCGGCGAGGAGTACGCCGGCGAGGGCGCCGACCGGATCCTCGACCTCGCCCGCCCGACGACCGCGCTGTACGTCGGCGGGATGGGCGCGCGGGACAAGAACTTCTACAACACGATCGCCAAGGGGTACGGGTACGTCGACGAGGCGACGCAGATCCAGGACCACTACCTGTCCGGGCGCAAGGACGAAGCGGCCGCCGCCGTCCCCCGGGAGCTGCTCGCGGGCACGAACCTCGTCGGTCCCGAGTCGTACGTCGCCGAGCGCATCGCCGCCTACCGTGAAGCCGGCGTCACCCACCTCTCGATCACCCCGATCGGCGCGGACCCGGTCAAGACGGTCGAGACCCTCCGGGGCCTCCTCGACTGATCAGACCATGCCGCGGAGCCACCACAGGGCGAGAGCCCAGGCGGCGGCGAGGAGGGTGAGCGCGAGCGCAGCCCACTGCCACGTCAGCTCGGTGGTCGTCTCGACCTCTTCGCCCAACGTGTCGCCGAGAGTGTCCTGGATGCGGTCGTAGGCGTCAGCGAGCTCACTCCCCGTCGCCGCCTCGTAGGCGGTACCGCCCGTCGCCTCGGCGACGTCCTCCAACGGGCCGGGCTGGACCGCGACTGACACCGTGTCCCCGCTGATCGGATCGGTGATCGTGCCCTCGGGTGTCCCGAAGGCGATCGTGAACACCGGGACACCGGCCTGAGCCGCGGCCTCACCGCCCTCGGCGGTCGGCCGGCCGACCGTGGTCTCGCCGTCGGAGAGCAGGACGATCGCGCCCGGCGCGACGTCGGACTCGTCGCCGCCGTCGTCGCCGCTGCCGCCGGAGTCGGCGAGCTGGGTGAGCAGCCGTGTGCCGGACACGAGGGCATCGCCGATCGCCGTCGACTCGGCGAGCTCGAGATCCTCGATGCCCCGGTCGAGCGCCTCCCGGTCCAGCGTCGGCGCGACCTCGTTCGTCACCGTCCCGCTGAACGAGATCAGGCCGACCTCGATGTCCGGCGCGACCTGGTCGACGAAGTCACGCGCCGCCTGCTTGGCGGCGTCGAGGCGGCTCGGGTCGACGTCCGTCGCCATCATCGACAGCGACACGTCGAACAGCACGACGATCCGTCCCTCGCTCTCGGTGCGCTCCACGGAGCGCTCGATCGGGCGGGCGATCGCGACGACGCCGGCGGCCAGCCCGAGCAGCTGCACCCCGGCAACGACATGGCGGCGCCACCCCGGTCGGTGGGGCGCGACCCGGTCGAGCAGCTCGACCGAGGTGAAGCGCAGCGTCGTCCGGCGACGCCAGTGCAGGACGGCGAGGTAGGCGACGCCGAGGGCCGCCACGGCGAGGAGCCACCACAGCCGCTCGGGATTGAGGAACTCGAGCGCGAACACCGCAGTCACCGCCTCAACACCTGGGCGTTGACGGCCTGCACGCGCTTGCGCCGGACGTGCCGGACGATGGCGGCGAGCCAGTCGTCGTCGGTGGCCAGCTCGAGCTGCTCGGCCCCGGCGCGGCGCAGGCCGAGTTCGCGGGCGGAGTCGCGTTCGGCCGCGGCGGCGGCGAAGCGACGCTGCACGGCGGGCGTCACGCGCACCTCACGATGGCGGCCGGTCGCCGGGTCGACGAACTCGACCAGCCCGACCGGCGGGATGTCCCGTTCGCGCGGGTCGTGCACGGCGATCGCGAACAGGTCGTGGCGCAGCCCGAGGCGAGCGAGCGGGTCGACCCAGCCGTCGCCGGCGAAGTCGGAGATCACGGCGACGAAGCCGCGCCGGCGGCTGACGACGGCGACCCGGTCGATGGCCGACGCGAGGTCGGAGCGGCCTTGCCCCTCGGACGCCGGCGGGGAGGCGACGGCGCTCACGATGGCCCGCACCTGATCGCGACCGAAGCGGGGCGGGAGCACCTTGAGGTGAGGGCCGGCGACGAGCACGGCGCCGAGCCGGTTCTGGTTCCGCGCCGTGAGGAACCCGACGGTCGCAGTCGCGGCCAGGGCGACCTGGGCCTTGTCGGCCCGTGCCGTCCCGAAGTGCATCGCCGCCGAGGTGTCGACGACGAGCCACGCCTCGAGATCGCGGTCGGCGATCTGGTCGCGCACGTGGGTCTGCTGGGTGCGGGCGGTCACGTTCCAGTCGATCCGCCGGACGTCGTCGCCCGGCTGGTACAGCCGGGCCTCGCCGGGCTCGCTGCCGTGCCCGGGGGTGATGCCCTGGTAATTGCCGTGGAGCACGCTGTCGAGCCGGCGGTTGATCGTCAGCTCGAGGGTGCGGACAAGCTCCGCGACCTGCTCGGTCGGCGGCCCGTCCGGCCAGCTGACCTGGCTCGTGGGAGTGCCCGCCGCACTCATGCGCGCCCGCTCACGAGAGGGCGGCGTTGGGCTTTGGTGAGACCCACGTCGCGGGGACGGTGGACAGGATCCGGTTGACCAAGTGGTCGGGCGTGATGTCGCGGGCGAGGGCGTCGTACGTGAGCAGCAGTCGGTGCCGGAGCACCTCAGGGGCGACGTCGAAGATGTCCTGCGGCGTGGCGTACGTGCGGCCGCGGATCACCGACAGGGCCCGCGCCCCGTGCACGAGGTTGAGGCTGGCCCGCGGGCTCGCGCCGAGCGCGATCCACGGACCGAGCTCCCCGAGCCCGAAGCCGGCCGGGTGACGGGTTGCCTGAACAAGGTCGATGGCGTACTGGGCGACGCTGCGGTCGACGAACACCTCGTCGCACCGGCGCTGCAGGCCGATCAGCCCGTCGAGATCGATGACCTGCTCGGCCACCGGCGGGTTGACGGCCATCCGGTCGAGGATCACGAGCTCTTCGGCCGCCGACGGGTGGTCCATGACCACCTTCATCATGAAGCGGTCGCGCTGGGCGTCGGGCAGCTGGTAGACGCCTTCGCTCTCGATCGGGTTCTGGGTGGCGACGACGAAGAACGGGTTCGGCACCGGGTGGGTGATTCCGGCGATCGTGACCTGGCGCTCCTGCATCACCTCGAGCAGGGCGGACTGGACCTTGGCCGGCGCCCGGTTGATCTCGTCGGTGAGCAGGAAGTTGACGAACACCGGTCCCAACTCGACGTCGAACTTCTCGCTGCTGCCGCGGTAGATACGGGTACCGACGATGTCCGACGGCAGCAGGTCGGGGGTGAACTGGATGCGGGCGAACGTGCCGCCGACGACGTTGGCGAGGGTCTCGGCGGCGAGCGTCTTGGCGAGCCCGGGGACCGACTCGAGGAGGCAGTGACCCTTCGACAGCAGCCCGACGAGCATCCGCTCGAGGAGCCGGCTCTGGCCGACGATGACCTTGCGCAGTTCAAAGAAGATTCGCTCGATTGTTTCGGCGGTGCCGGCGTCATCCATCGGCAGGTTTGGGGGAGCGGTCATCATCTGGTCGGACCTCCTGAAGCGCTCTGACGGTACCAACGGGTCGCAGGTTCCAAGTGAGGACCAGGTAAAAGGTTCCCGCGAGCCGATCCGACGGAAAAGCGCCCGGTTGGCTACCTTCGGACGCCATGTATCCGGGGGAGTACGCCGAACAACACCCTGACCAACCCGCCCTGATCATGGCCGCGTCCGGGGAGTCGCTGACGTTCGCCGAGTTCGAGGCCAACGCCAACCGACTCGCCCACCTCTACCGCGACGTCGGGCTGCGGCGGGGTGACCACGTCGCGTTCTTTCTGGAGAACCACCTCCGCTACTTCGAGACGATGGCCGCCGCCGAACGGAGCGGTCTCTACTACACGTGCATCAACTCGTACCTCACGCCAGAGGAGGTCGCCTACATCGTCGACGACTGCGACGCCCGGCTGTTCATCACGTCCGCGGCGAAGGCGGACGTCGCGGTGGCCGCCGCCGCGCTCACGCCCAAGGTCGAGACGTTCCTGTGCGTCGACGCCGCCACCGATGTCGGTCCGTTCCGGCCCTACGACGACGCAACTGCCGCCTTTCCCGCCGAGCGCATCCCTGACGAGCAGTTGGGCGCGGCGATGCTGTACTCCTCGGGAACGACGGGCCGGCCCAAGGGCATCCTCCGGCCTCTGCCCGAGGTCCACCCGAGCGAGCCCCTGCCGGTGATGCAGTTCGTGATCGGCATGTTCCGCATGCGGCCGGGCATGACGTACCTCTCTCCGGCGCCCATCTACCACTCGGCGCCGCAGGCGTCGGTGGCGTGCTCGCTGCGGCTCGGATCGACGTCCATCATCATGGAGCGCTTCGATCCCGAGCAGTACCTCGCCAACGTCGAGCGCTTCGGGATCACCCACAGCCAGGTGGTGCCGACGATGTTCAGCCGCATCCTCAAACTGCCGGAGGAGGCCCGGCAGCGGTACGACCTGTCGAGTCTCGAGATCATCATCCACGCCGCCGCCCCGTGCCCGGTTCCGGTGAAGGAGGCGATCATCGAGTGGCTCGGCCCGATCGTGATCGAGTACTACGGGGCGACCGAGGCCAACGGGTTCACGTTCTGCACGAGCGAGGAGTGGCTCGCCCACAAGGGCACCGTCGGCAAGACGATCCTCGGCAAGCTGCTGATCCTCGACGACGACGGCAACGAGTTGCCGACGGGAGAGACCGGCACGGTCTGGTTCGAGGGGGCGACGAACTTCACCTACTACCGCGACGAGGCGAAGACGGCGGAGAGCCGCGATGAGACCGGCCAGCGCTCGACGGTCGGCGACGTCGGGTACGTCGACGACGACGGGTACCTCTACCTCACCGACCGCAAGACGTACATGATCATCAGCGGAGGCGTCAACATCTACCCGCAGGAGGCCGAGAACCTGCTCGTGACCCACCCCAAGGTGCTCGACGCGGCGGTCATCGGCGTGCCCAATGCGGACCTCGGCGAGGAGGTCAAGGCCGTGGTCCAGGCGATCGATCCGGCTGCGGCCGGGCCCGAGCTCGAGCAGGAACTGCTCGCGTTCTGCCGCCAGCACCTCGCCCACTTCAAGTGCCCGCGGAGCGTCGACTTCGAGGACGAGCTGCCGCGCCTGCCCACCGGCAAGCTGTACAAGCGGCTGCTCCGCGACCGCTACTGGGGGGACACCGAGTCCCGGATTGTCTGATCGCCGGCGGCCACCCGGCCCGTATCGTGTGGACATGGCGGAGCCGGAGCGCGAGGTCCGCAAGGTGGGCGACATCTTCGGGCCCGACGAGGAGGAGATCGAGGTCCTGAGGGAGGCCGCCAAGGTCGACCGCGACCGCAGCAGCGTCGAGCAGGGCCGGCGCATCGGAGGACTGCCCGGGGCGATGATGGCGGGGGCGATGATCGCCCTGCGCGACATCTACGAAGGCCCCAAGCGGGACGACGGCGTCGCAGTGGTCGACGCCCCGTCCGAGCCCCACGACGTCGACCAGGATGGCGTCACCCTCGCCGCGGCGGAGATCGGGGGTCGGGACGACGTCGAGGTCCCTCCGCAGCCCCGCATCGAGCCGGTTGTCCCGCGCCGGCGCGCCCGCCGCCGCCGCTGACCCCCGTTCTTGCATCTGAATTGCGCGCCGGGGCGCGCCAAGTAGATGCAAGAACGCGGTGGATCAGAGGATTTGGCTGAGGAAGAGCTTGGTGCGGTCCTCGCGGGGATCAGTGAAGAAGTGCTCCGGCGGGCCGACTTCGACGATCTGGCCGTCGGCCATGAACACCACGCGGTCGGCGACCTCGCGGGCGAAGCCCATCTCGTGGGTGACCACGATCATCGTCATCCCCCCGGCGGCGAGATCCTTCATCGTGTCGAGCACCTCGTTGATCATCTCGGGGTCGAGGGCTGACGTCGGCTCGTCGAACATCATCACCTTCGGCTTCATCGCCAGCGAGCGGGCGATGGCGACCCGCTGCTGCTGGCCGCCGGAGAGCTGGCCGGGGTACTTCTTCGCCTGCTCCGGGATGCGCACCTGCTCGAGCTGTTCCATCGCCAGCTTCTCGGCATCCCGCTTGGGCATCCGCCGAACCTGACGGGGCGCGAGCATGACGTTGTCGAGCACGGTCAGGTGGGGGAACAGGTTGAACTGCTGGAACACCATCCCGGTCTCGCGGCGGATCTCCTGGATGTTGCGCAGATCGCGGGTGAGCTCGATGCCGTCGACGGCGATCCGCCCCTCGTCGTGCTCCTCGAGGCGGTTGATGCAGCGGATCATCGTCGACTTTCCCGAGCCCGACGGCCCGATGACGACGACCACCTCGGTGCGGCCGACGTTGAGGTCGATGCCGTCGAGCGCGGTGAACGACCCGAAGCGCTTGACGACGCCTTGCATCTCGATGATCAGGTCGCCGGCCACCTGAGTGGCATCGGCAAATACGTTCGTCGCTTCGGTCATCGCCACCCCACTCCCAGCCGGCGCTCCAGGCGCTGGCTCTCCCGGCTCATCGTGATACAGCCGACCCAGAACAGCAACATCACGAACGCGTACGTCTCCGCGGTGAGCCCCTGCCCGCGGAAGTCCGGCTGGGCCGTCACGGCTCCCGCCACGCGGAGGACGTCGAACAAGCCCATCGCCGCGCCCGCAAGGGTCGTGTCCTTGAACAGGCTGATGAACTGGCCGACGAGGGCCGGGATCACGTTGCGCAGTGCCTGCGGCAGGACGATGAGGAACGTGGTCTTCACCGGTGACAGCCCGAGCGACTGGGCCGCCTCGGTCTGACCCTTCGGGAGCGACTGCAACCCGCCCCGCACGATCTCCGCGACGTAGGCCGCGGTGAAGAGCGTGAACACGACGATCGCCCGAACGACGAGTCCCGGTTTGTTCTCGACCCAGGTGGGGACGAAGAAGCCGAGCGTCAGGTACGACATCAGCAACAACACGTAGAGCGGGACGCCGCGGAACAACTCGATGTAGCCGATCGAAAGCGCGCGGATCAGGGGCAGCTTGGATCGGCGCCCGAGGGCGAGCAGCACGCCGAGCGGGAAGGACAGCGCGATACCGGCGACGGCGAGGAACAGGTTGAGCATCATCCCACCCCAGTCGTCCCACCCGATCGGTCGGGCCAGGAACCACACGAGGACGAACGCGCCGACGATGCCCGCCAGCACGAGCCAGGCGATCGACCGCCGGGGCAGATGACTTCCTGCGAGCCGTCCAAGGACCGCGCCGGCGACGACCGCGAGCGCGGTGAGCCACGGCCCTGGAGTGGTGCTGAGCAGGAGGAGCAGGAGGACGCCGACGAGGAGCGGCCACAGCCGTAGGAGCAGCCCGGCGACGCGTTGCCCGAGCGGGACGGGTGGGGGCGCGGTGCCGGCGACCGCTTGGCGGTGGGCGACGAGGCCGGCGACCAGACCGCCGTACAGGGCGATGACGACAAGACCGACCGAGATGCGCCACAGCTCGTCGGTCGGGTAGCGCCCGACCATGAAGAGCGTGAGGTTGACCCGGACGACGTCCCACCGCCCGGTGACGAAGACGAATCGGATCAACCGGTAGGCGACGTAGGCGACGAGAAGCCCGGAGATGACCGTCACGACGGTGTCGCCGGTCGACCGGAACAGGTTGCGCCGGGCCCAGTCGCCTGGGCCCGCTGAGGGTGGCCGTGGCGGCTCGGGGGGCGGGATCGCCATCGTCTCGGTGAGGACGGTGTCCATCGCCATCGCTGCTTACCGCTCCACGATCGCCAGGCGCCGGTTGGCGAGGTTCACGATCACCGAGATCACCAGCGAGAGGATGAGGTAGATGAGGAGCACCAAGGCGTACGAGGGCACCGCCGGAGACCGGTTGGCGACCGTCAGCTCGGTGATCTTGGTCAGCTCGGGGAAGCTGATCACCGCCGCCAGCGACGTGTTCTTGGTCAAGTTGAGGTACTGGTTGCCGATGGGCGGGACCGCGATCCGCATCGCCTGCGGCAGCACCACGAACCACGTCCGCTGGAAGCCGGACAGGGCGAGGGCGTCGGCCGCCTCGCCCTGCCCCTTCGGCACCGCCTGGATCGACCCGCGGACGATCTCGGCGACGTGGCTGGCCGTGTAGATCACCAATGCCGCGAGGGCGGCGAAGTACTCGGGCGTCATCGTGATCCCGCCCGTCACCCGCCGACCGTCGAGCTCCGGTGCGGTCGCGCCGAGACCGACCACCACCCAGGCGACCACCAGCACCACGGCCGCTCCGCCGATCGCCCAGAGCCCGGAGCGGGCCGGCCGGCCGGTGCGGTCGGCGACCCGTCGTCGCCAGCGGGCGAGCGCCCAGCCGGTGAGGGCCGTGAGCGCGATGACGAGCAGGAACTTCCAGGTCCCGCCCTCGAACCAGAACACGCTGCCGCCCCGGACGTTGAGCACGGCGAGCGGTCCGACCTCCCACGACTCGTCCGGCGTCGGGAAGGCGTTCAAGACGATCGCGCTGTAGAAGAGCACCAGGATGACGAGCAGCGGGACGTTGCGGATGAACTCGACGTAGACCTTCGCGGCATTGCGCACGATGAAGTTCTGCGACAGACGGGCGACACCGATGAGCACGCCGAGCGCGGTCGCCATCACGATGCCGGTGACGGCGAGCCGCAACGTGTTCTGCAATCCCTCGACCAGTGCCTCGCGCACCGGCTGGCTCTGGTGGAAGTCGCTGTTGCTCGGGATCGGGAAGTTCGCCGGCTGGTCGAGGTAGTCGTATCCGGTCGTGATGTTCCGCTGGTCGCTGTAGGCGCGGAAGTTGTCGAGCAGCCAGAGCACGATGGCGACGACCAGGCCGACCACCGCCAGTTGGAACGCCCACGCGAGGACGCGGACGTCCCGCCACAGCGGAGGCCTCGAACTGGACGTCGCCATCGCTCAGGCCGGAGCTCGTTCGGTCAGCGGTAGGGCGGGGAGTATTGGAGGCCGCCGTCGGTCCACAGGGCGTTGATGCCGCGTTCGATTTCGAGGGGGGCGAGGTTGCGTTCGAAGATCTCGCCGTAGTTGCCGACCTGGGACAGGACTTGCAGGGCGAAGTCCGGGTTCAACCCCAAGCCGGGGTCCAAGGCTTCGCCTTCGGCGCCGGGGCCGCCCAAGAACTGCACGATGCGGGCATCATCACCCGCGGCCATGTCTTGGGCGTTGGCTTGGGTGACCTCGAACTCTTCGCCCTGGATGGTGGCAAAGATCGCCCAGTCCACCGCCTGCGCCCACTGGCTGTCCCCATCCACCACCGCAGGAGCCAACGGCTCTTTGGAGAAGATCTCCTCCTCGAAGATGACCAACGCCTCCGGACCCCCCTCGGCTTGGGGATACGTCGAACGCAGCCCCTTCAACTGGCTCAAATCGCTCGACCAGCCGTCACAACGACCAGCGATGAACGCCTCTTGCAACAAGTCGACGTCCTCGAACGACTGCACCTCGATCCCCAACCCGCGCCGTTCGAACTCGGCCGCCACGTTGCCCTCACTCGTCGTCCCCCCAGCCACACACACCACCGCCCCATCCATGTCATCCATGCTGGCGAACCCCGCATCCGCAGCGACCATCATGCTCTGCCCGTCGTAATACACCGGATGCAGAAACGTCACCCCCTCGGCCCCGTCCCGGCTCGCCGTCCACGTCGTGTTCCGCACCAACACGTCGAACTCACCGGACTGCAACGCCGTGAACCGGGCATCGGTCTCCACCGGCACAAACTCCACCTTCGTCGCATCCCCCAACACCGCCGCCGCGATCACCCGACAAAAATCGGCGTCGAACCCGACCTGCTCACCCGCCTCATCCACACTGTTGAACCCGGGCAGATCATCCCGCACCCCACACCGCACCACATCATTGGCCTGCACCGTGTCCAACACCGACTCACCGGTCTGCACCTCATCAGCCGTATCCGGCGTCGTGCTCGCACCGGTGCCAGCCGTCGTCGTGTCCCCACCAGTCACCACCGGCGTATCCGCCGGCGAATCACCCGTCACCACCGAATCCGCCGCCGTACCCCCCGTCGCACCCGGCGAACCCACCGGACCATCATCATCGTCATCACTACACGCAACACCGACCAACGAGATGACGGTGAGCGGGATCAGGTAGCGGATGGGCGAACGTCGCATGAATCCTCCCCTTGGCTGGGCCCGCTGTCGGTGGAGAGTAGTTCGTCGCTGGCCTCGAGGAGGCGGCTGAGTTCTTTTCCCGTCACGGCGTACGCGACGCCGCGCGTGGGATTGTCGAGGACGACGATGCCGAGAACCCGCCCATCGCGGTCGACGAGGGGCGCACCGCTGGTGCCGTCCTCGACTCCTGGCGTGAACGTGTGGACCTCACGGCGGTAGCGGGCGCGGTCGGTGGTGTCACGCACGACCAGCGGTCCGGTCTTGACGATCTCGACCTCGACACGACGAGCGGGCAGGACCACCGTCGCGTCCGGTGGCGAGTCACCGGCGATGCGCGCCGGCTCGGCGTCGAGGTCGACCGTGAGCAGGGCGAGATCCGTTCGGGGATCGAGCACGGCGATGCGCGCCGGCTGGCCGTCGACGCTCAGGTCGCGCTGCGACTCGTCGACCGTGTGGGCGGCGGTGGCGACGACGCCATCGGCGACGACGACGCCGAAGCCCGAGGGATCGGTTCGGCGTGTCACACGGCTGGGCGGCGACCGCCACGACCCTCGGCAGCGACGACGGCCCGTCCTCGCCGCAGGCCGCCAGCCCGGTCAGGACGGCGACGGCGATGCGGCGTGGGCGCCGAGTAGGCGGGCGACGCACTCGGTGACCCGGCGGGCGGTCGGGAGATGGAGGAACTCGTTGGGCCCGTGCGCGTTGCTGCCCGGGACGAGGACTCCGGTGACGACGAACTGGGCGGCGGGGAACTGCTCGCCGAGCATGCCCATGAACGGGATGCTGCCGCCCTCGCCGAACGTGCGGGCGGGCTGTCCGAACGCCGCCGTCGAGACCTCGTCCAGCGCGGCCGCGAGCCACGGCGCCAGCGGTGGCGCGCTCCATCCCGGCGCCGACTGACCGTCGGTGAAGCGCACGTTGGCGTCCGACGGCGGATCGTCGAGCAGGGAGCGCTCCACCGCGGCGAGGGCGGCGACGTCGTCGCACGTGGGCGGCAACCGGAAGCTCAGGTGCAGCGACGTCGACGGACGCAGCACGTTGCCGGCCTGGGAGGTCGACGGGAAGCCGTCGGCCCCGGTGTAGCTCAGCGTCGGCCGCCATGTGCGGTTGAGCTGCTGCTCGACCGGGTCGTCGATCATCGGCCGGGTGGCGCCGGCCCACGGGTAGTCGTCAGCGATCGGGTGCGTCAGGTCGGCGGCCGTACGCCGGGCCGCCTCGACGCGCTCGGCCGGGACGTCCACGTGCAGCTCGGAGAGAAGGAGCGCTCCGGTCGCGCTGTCCTCGATGCGGTCGAGGAGCCGGCGGAGGAGGCGGAAGCTGGACGGGACGACGCCGCTGGCCTTGCCGCTGTGGACCCCCTCGGTCAGGACCTCGACGGTGAGCGTGCCGCCCACGAGCCCGCGCAGCGAGGTCGTCACCCAGAGGCGGTCGGTGTCGAGACATCCCGAGTCGAGGCACACGACGAGCTCGGGTTCGCCGAGCCGCCCGGCCAGTGCCTCGACGTGGGCGGGCAGGTCGGGGCTGCCGCTCTCCTCGCTCGCCTCGATGAGCACGATGCAGCGGGCGTGTGGGATGCCGTCGGCCCGCGCCGCCTCGATGGCGGTCAGGGCGGCGAAGGCGGCGTACCCGTCGTCCGCGCCGCCGCGCCCATACAGCCGGTCGCCCTCGATGACGGGGGTCCACGGGCCGAGGCCGTCCCGCCACCCGGTGAACTCGGGCTGCTTGTCGAGGTGGCCGTACAGCAACACCGTGCGTTCGGCGAGCGCCGGATCCGTCGCCGGAACCTCGCAGACGATCACCGGGCTGCGGCCCGGGATGCGCTGGACGTCGACGGTCAGCCCTTCGATCGGTCGGGCCGCGCACCAGCCCCGGATCAACTCGACCGCCGCGTCCATGTGGCCGTGCGCCTCCCAGTCGGAGTCGTAGGCCATCGAGACGTTCGGGATCGTGATGTAGTCCGACAGCGTCGGCACGACGTCCTTCGCCCAGGACTCGTCGATGTTCGTGGTGAGCGTCACCGCGTCAGTATCTCGCGGCGGGAGATCGCCTCTTCCGCCTCCTCGACGATCCGACGCACGAGGTCGCCGGCCGGGACCAGCTCGTGGATCGCTCCGACGCCCTGCCCACACGGGAAGAACTCCCGTCCGGTGTCGACCGCGGTGCCGTCGGGCGCCCCGAGGTGGTTGACGCCCGCCTGCGCCGAGGCGACCGCCTGGGCCGGGAAGGGCTGGAGCTCGTCGGGATGCTCCTCGTAGTGCTGCGTCCACGCGTTGCGCACGACCCGGCACGTCTTGCCGGTGTACGCGCGGCTGATGACCGTGCCGTCCTCGGCGGTGTCGAGCAGCGTCTCCTTGTAGCCGTCGACGGAGCGGGCCTCGGGGGTCGCGATGAAGCGGGTCCCGATCCACACGCCGTCGGCCCCGAGCATCAGGGAGGCGGCGAGCCCCCGGCCGTCGAACAGCCCGCCGGCAGCGACGACGGGAACCTGGGCGCCCACCGCGTCGACGACCTGGGGGACGAGGGAGATCGTCGCCACGGTGCCGGTGTGCCCGCCGGCCTCGGTGCCCTGGGCGACGACGAAGTCGCAGCCGCTGGCGACAGCCGAGACGGCGTGGCGCACCTTGCCGCACATCGACCCGACGAGCACGTGGGCGTCGTGCAGGGCATCGACGACGTCGCGGGGCACGCCCAGGCCGGCGACGAAGATCGTCGCCCCGCCCTTGATCACGTCGTCGATCCCGGCCTCGACCTGACCGGGAAGAGCCGTCAGGAGGTCGACACCGAACGGCTTGGCGGTCAGCTCACGGACCTTGGCCATCTCTTCGGGCAGCTCGTCGTTGCGCATCGTCGACGCGCCCAGCGTGCCGATGCCGCCGGCCTCGCTCACGGCGGCGACGAGCCGGTGGTACGACACGCCGCCCATGCCGGCGAGCATCACCGGGTGCTCGATGTCCAGCAGGTCGGTGAGACGGGTGCGGATCATGAGGGCGAACGTACCCGTCCATTGCGTTCCCCGGCCACGCAGGCCGTTGCTAGCCGCTCGCTCGCTGGCGCTCGCTCACTCGCACGGTGCGACGCGGTCACCAAAGGCGCCCGGTCGGGCGAGGAAGCGGCGATGCCAGCGCGACGGCGTGAGCACGACGGCGCGAGGCTCGTCCTCGAACATCCAGCGGGCGAAGTTGCGCCGGCCCCACTCGCCCGAGTGGGCGAGGATCGCCATCGAGCCCCGTGCACCCCGCTGGCGGGCGAGCACGCGGCCGAGCACGGCCGACATCCGGTGGTCGGCGACGAGGTGGTGGCGGACCGACCGCTCGTAGATCTGGCGGGCGGTGGCCGGGTCGTTCCAGCCGGCGGCGACGATCGCCTCGCCGGCGAGCCGGCCCGTCAGCAGAGCCTGGCCGATGCCCTCGCCCGTCATCACGTCGCTGGCCATCGCCGCGTCGCCGGCGAGCAGCACCCGGCCGCGGGCGAGCGGGGCGCGGTCGATGCGGGCCGGGATCGGCCACGCGCTGTGCCGGTCCTCGAGGGTCGCATCGGGACCGAGGGCGTGCCTGATGTGGGGTCGGCCGACGAGGTCGGCCCACTGCTGCTTCATGTCGCGGATCCGGCGGCTCCCGTCGCGCAGAACGCCGAAACCCAGGTTGACCCGTCCGCCGGGGAGCGGGAACGACCAGGCGTAGCCCGGGAGGAAGTCGGGCTCGAACCAGACGTGGAGGTGGTCGCGAGCCGGTCCGGTCACGCCGGCGGCGTACTGGCGGAAGGCGTGCCACTCGCCGAGGTAGCCCGGCGGGTTGAGTCCGGCGGCCTTGCGCACCGGGCTCCACATCCCGTCGGCGGCGACGACGTAGCGGGCCGGGATCGGATCGCGGCCGGCGATGCCGACGATCGCCTCGCCGTTCCGGTCGGCGAGTGAGCCATCGAACCCGGCCCCGGTGACGACGGTGACGCCGGCCTTCACGGCGAGGTCGACGAGCGCGGCGTCGAGCTGCAGGCGGGGGACGACGGCGGCGAACGTGCCCGAACCGTCGGGGAGGGGAACGGTGACCTGACGGCCCGACGGCGAGCGCAGGACGGCCCCGCCGACGGGCTGCCAGTCGGTCACCTGGCCGGGATCGAAGCCGAGCCCGGCGAGCTCGCGAAGGGCGAGCGTCGTGAGCCCGTCCCCGCAGCACTTGTCCCGCGGGAAGACCGCCTTGTCGATGAGGGTGACGTCTCGACCGGCGCGCGGCGAGGGTCACCGCGGCGGCCACGCCCGCCGGGCCCGCGCCCACGACCACGACATCCGCCACTGACACGCCGGGAAGGCTACGACCCGCACTCGGTTGGAACGTCCGGCGGCCTCCGTGCCTAATCTCCGGCCATGTCGAGATTGTGTGAGGGTCGAGTCGCGATCGTGACCGGAGCGGCACGGGGCATCGGGCGCGAGCACGCCCTGAGCCTCGCCCGGCAGGGCGCCAAGGTGGTCGTCAACGATCTGGGGGGCGACATGCACGGCGAGGGCGCCGACGCGTCGCCCGCCCAGCAGGTCGTCGAAGAGATCGTGGCGGAGGGCGGGGAGGCCGTCGCCAACGGCGAGAACGTCGCCGACTGGGAGGGCGCCCAGCGCCTCATCGGCGCCGCCCTGGAGACGTTCGGCGACCTCCACGTGCTCGTCAACAACGCCGGGATCCTGCGCGACCGGGTGCTCGCCAACATGACCGAAGAGGAGTGGGACGCGGTCATCAACGTGCACCTCAAGGGCACGTTCGCGACGTCGCGGTGGGCCGTGGCCCACTGGCGCGAGCAGGCCAAGGCCGGGGCGACGCTGAGTGCCCGGATCATCAACACGACGTCGGTGTCCGGCATCTACGGCAACCCGGGCCAGACCAACTACGGCGCGGCCAAGGCGGGGATCGCCGCCTTCACCACCATCGCCGCCCTCGAGGTGGCGCGCTACGGCGTGACCGTGAACGGCGTCGCGCCGGTCGCGCTCACCCGCATGACCGAGGGCCTCGGCCCGGCTCCGGAGACCGACGAGGAGCGCGAGGCCCGAGCCCCGCACTGGATCGCGCCGATCGTCACGTGGTTGGCGTCGGAGGAGTCCAGCGGCGTGACCGGTCGCATCTTCGAGGCATCGGGGCAGTTCCTCGCCGTGGCCCAGGGCTGGGAGCGGGGTCCGACCACCGAGCCCATCGACGATCCCACCAAGATCGGCGACGCCGTCACCCGCCTGCTCGCCGACGCGCGGGCGAACTCCGGCATCGACGGGCGGCCCGGGACGTGGCCGCAGGATCAGGTCGCGCCGGTGAGGAGGAGGTCCTGAGATGCCCCTGAACCCAGACGCCGTCGGCACCCAGAGCGAACCGCTGGAGGGGAGCTGGACGAGCAAGGACGCCCTGCTCTACGCGGTCGGGATCGGCGCCGGCACGGACGAGCTGGCGTTCACGACCGAGAACACGGCCGGGACGCCGCAGCAGGTCTTCCCGACCTTCCCGGTGGTCGTCGGCATCACCGGGGGGTCGCGGCGGGAGGGGATCTTCTCCAAGGTCGGCACGTTCAACCCGGCCCTGCTCGTCCACGGCCAGCAGGCGGTCACGCTGCACCGCCCGATCCCCGTCGAGGGCACGGTGACGATCGTCAACCGGATCGCCGCGATGTACGACAAGGAGAAGGCGGCGGTGGTCGTCACCGAGGCCGAGGCGACGCTCGACGGCCAGCCGCTCTACACGACCACGTCGTCGGCGTTCATCCGCGGCGAGGGCGGCTGGGGTGGCGACCGGGGTCCGTCCGGACCGCGGAACGTCCCGCCCGACCGGGACCCCGACCACGAGGTCACCTACGCGACCTCACCCGACCAGGCGCTCGTGTACCGGCTCTCCGGAGACCGGAACCCGCTGCACTCGGATCCGGCGTTCGCCCAGCAGGGTGGCTTCGACCGTCCGATCCTCCACGGGCTCTGCACGTACGGCTTCACCGGACGGGCGCTGCTCCACGCTGCTCTGCGGTTCGGACCCGTCACGCTTCCACCACATCGAGGGCCGGTTCACGTCGCCCGTGTACCCCGGCGAGGAGCTCACGGTCCGGGCGTGGGAGACGGGCGACGGCGAGGCGGTGTTCACGACGTCGGTGGGCGACCGCGCCGTGATCGACCAAGGCCTGCTCCGCCACAGCTGACCCCAAAACTCCCGTTCTGTCAGTCGGGACCGGCCCGATTCGGCCGTTACCGACCGACAGAAGCGAGGAAATCGACGGCTTCGTCGACGGGGACGTCGCGGCGCTCGCCGGTGCGGCGGTCCCTGACCTCGACGATGCCGTCCACGAGGCCGCGGCCGACGACGACGATGGTCGGGATGCCGAGCAGCTCGGCGTCCTTGAACTTGACCCCAGGGGAGACCGAGTCGCGGTCGTCGAGGAGGATCCGCACGTCCCTCGCTTCGGCGCCGGCGGCGAGCTTCTCCGCCACCGTCCACTCCTGTCCGCCCGGCTTGGCGGCGATCACGACGTGGACGTCCGCCGGCGCGACCTCGCGCGGCCAGCACAACCCGAGCTCGTCGTATGTCGTCTCGACGATGGCGGCGACCGCCCGCGAGACGCCGATGCCGTAGGAGCCCATCGTCACGGTCACCGGCTTGCCGTCGGGCCCGAGCACGTCGAGGCCGAGCGCCTCGGCGTACAGCCGCCCGAGCTGGAAGATGTGCCCGATCTCGACCCCCCGCGCGATCTCGAGCGGCGAGCCGCACTCCGGGCACACGTCCCCGCCGCGCACGTCGGCGACGTCGATCACCCCATCGGCGTTGAAGTCGCGCCCGGCGACGAGGTCGACGACGTGGCGACCGGGTGCGTCGGCGCCGGTGACCCAGCGGGTGCCGGTGACGATGCGCGGGTCGACCAGGAAGCGGATGCCGGTCGCCAACTTCTCGCCGAGCACACCCGGGCCGATGTACCCCTTGGCCAGCTCGGGGTGGGCGGCGAAGTCGGCGTCCGTGAACGGCTCGGCCTCCGCCGGCAGCACGTGGGCATCGAGCCGCTTCAGGTCGATGTCCCGGTCGCCGGGCACACCGATGGCCAGCGGTTCGCGGCTGCCGTCGGGATGGTGGAGCACGACGAGCACGTTCTTCAACGTGTCGGCGGCCGTCCAATCGCGGTCGGGGCGCCGGAGGTCGTCACGCTCGTTCAACAGCGCCACGAGCGTGTCGATGGTGGGCGTGTCCGGCGTGTCCTCCACGTGCGCGGCCGGCAGCCCGTCGAGCGGCTGCGCCGGTGGCACGGGAACCCGTACCGCCTCGACGTTGGCGGCGTAGTCGCACGCCGAACACCGCACGTACGTGTCCTCGCCGACCTCGATCGGGGCGAGGAACTCCTCGCTCGCCGACCCGCCCATCGCACCCGACATCGCCGACACGATCACGTACGACAGACCGAGGCGCTCGAACGTCGCGATGTAGGCGTCGCGGTGCCGCTGGTAGGAGCGCTCCAAGCCGGCGTCGTCCACGTCGAAGCTGTAGGAGTCCTTCATCACGAACTCCCGGCCGCGCAACAGCCCGGCCCGCGGCCGCGCCTCGTCGCGGTACTTCGTCTGGATCTGGTAGATCACGAGCGGGAGGTCCCGGTACGACGAGTACAGGTCCTTCACCAGCAGGGTGAACATCTCCTCGTGGGTGGGGGCGAGGAGGAAGTCGTTCCCCCGCCGATCCTGCAGGCGGAACATGTTGTCGCCGTAGTCCGTCCAGCGTCCGCTCACCTCGTACGGCTCGCGGGGGAGGAGGGCAGGGAAGTGCACCTCCTGGAAGCCGGCCCGGTCCATCTCCTCACGGACGATGCGTTCGACGTTGCGGTACACGATCCAGCCGAGCGGCAGCCACGTGAAGCCGCCCGGTGCCGCCCGACGGATGTACCCGGCCCGGACGAGCAGGCGGTGGCTCGGCACCTCGGCCTCGGCCGGATCGTCACGCAACGTACGCAGGAACAACGTCGACATCCGAAGCACGGCGGGAGGATACCGGCCGGCCGTGACGGGGGACCCCAGCCGCTATGCTGTCCGCTCGTTCTGTTGGTTCCGGGTGGCTTGTTTCCGGACGGGCGCAACCGAGAGGCGTGGGGTTCGCCCCACGCCTCGTTTCGTGAAAGGAGGTCGATGTGGGTGCCGAGAACGGGGCCGAGAGTCCTGTGCTGACCCGCGTGCGCGAGCTGATCGCGCCGATCGCCTCCGATCTCGGGCTCGACCTGTACGACGTCGAGCAGCGCGGCGGCGTGCTGCGCGTCGCGCTGGACACGCCACCCGGCAGCGACGGCGGGATCACGCTGGAGACCCTGGCCCTGGCGAGCCGGCTGGTCTCCCGCGAGCTCGACCATCACGACCCCGTCCCGGGGCGGTACACGCTGGAGGTCACCAGCCCGGGCGTCGAGCGGGCGCTGCGAACGCCCGCCCACTTCCACCGCGAGATCGGCAAGCCCGTGGCGATCCGGTTGTCGGACGTGGGTCACGACGAGCGCCGCGTGTCCGGCGTGCTCGTCGCGGCCGACGACTCGACGGCCACCGTGCGGGTCGACGGTCCGGAGGGGCCGGTCGAGCGGGCGATCCCCTACTCCCAGATCGATCGGGCCCGCACCGTCTTCGAGTGGGGCCCGGCGACGAGTCCGAAGCGCAAGAAGGAGAATTCGTGAGCAACCTCGACATGAGCGAAGCGATCCGCCTGCTCGCGCAGGAAAAGGGGCTCTCGGAGGATTCGCTCCTGCACGTGCTCGTCGACGCGCTGGCCTCGGCCTACAAGCGCCGTCCGGGCGCGGCTGACGAGGTCGTCGTGGAGGTCGATCCGCAGACGATGGAGTTCACGTTCACGGCGTACGACCTCGACGAGGACGGCAACTGGGTCAACGAGCGCGACGACACGCCCAAGCGTGACGAGCTCGGCCGCATCGCCGCCCAGACGTTCCGCCAGGTGATGAGCCAGCGCATCCGCGAGGTCGAGCGCGACCGCAAGTTCGAGGAGTACGCCAACCGCGAGGGCGACATCGTCACCGGGATCATCCAGCAGACCGACACCCGGTACACCCTCCTCGACCTCGGCCGGGTCGAGGCGCTGCTGCCACAGGCCGAGCAGGTGCCCTTCGAGCGGCCGCAGCCCGGCGACCGCTGCAAGGCGTACATCGTCGAGGTCCGCCGCACGGCGAAGGGCCCGCAGATCGTCGTCAGCCGGACCCACCCCGGTCTGATCAAGCGACTGTTCGAGTTGGAGGTCCCCGAGATCGCCGACGGCATCGTCGAGATCAAGGCGTGCGCCCGTGAGCCCGGGCACCGCACGAAGCTCGCCGTGTGGTCGAACGACCACAACGTCGACCCGGTCGGGGCGTGCGTCGGGGCCCGTGGCGGTCGCGTTCGGATGGTCGTGAACGAGCTGCGCGGCGAGAAGATCGACATCGTGCCGTTCAGCGAGGACCTCGCCGACTTCGTCGCCAAGGCGCTCTCGCCGGCCAAGGTCTCGCAGGTCCTGATCAGCGACGACGTCACGCAGGCCGACGTGATCGTGCCCGACCACCAGCTCAGCCTGGCCATCGGCCGGGAGGGTCAGAACGCCCGCCTGGCCGCCCGGCTCACCGGCGTGCGCATCGATATTCGATCCGAGACCCAGCTCGCCGAGGGGGTCCCGGCGCGCCGCGACGAGGAAGAGGTCGAGTACGCCGAGGGCCAGTGGGTGACGAACTCGCAGACCGGCGAGATGGAATGGCACGCCGCCGACGGCACGGTCATCAGCGAGACCGAGTGGAACGCGCAGGCGGCGGGCGAACAGCCCGCGGCCGACGAGCAGCCCACCGAGGGCGAGCAGCCCACCGAGGGCGAGCAGCCCGCCGAGCGCCGAGCAGCCGCCGCCGACGAGCAGCCCACCGCCGACGAGCAGCCCGCCGAGCCGAGCAGGAGACGAGCGAGAAGGACGCGGAGCAGACGTCGAGTGAGTCCGAGGGATCCGGTACCGCGTGAGGCGAACGACCCCGTCCGCACCTGCGTGGGATGTCGCCGCCGGCGCCCGCAGCAGGACCTCGTCCGTTGCGTGCTCACGCCCGACGGCCGAGCCGTCGTCAGCCGCCGCGCGCCCGGTCGGGGCGCATGGTTGTGTGTCCCCCCGATCCCGTGCTTCGAGCTGGCTGCACGACGCAAGGGGTTCGAGCGGGCGTGGCGGCGGCCGGTCGGTCCTGACACGCTGGCGGAACTACGGGCGCTGCTGTCAGGCGAGCGTTGCGAGCCCGATGGCGATGTTGGCGATTGACTTGAGCTGGGCGAGCGAAGCGAGCTCGGGAGGCGAGCGTTGCGAGCCCGATGGCGATGTTGGCGATTGACTTGAGCTGGGCGAGCGAAGCGAGCTCGGGAGGCGAGCGTTGCGAGCCCGAATGAGAAAGGTTGAATGACGGTCGTGGCGAAGAACATGCGCGTTCACGAGCTGGCGAAGGAGCTCGGAATGACCAACGCAGAGGTGATGGACCTCTGCGGAGTCCTCGGCGTGCCCGTGAAGAGCCACTCGTCGTCGCTCAACGAGGCCTATGCCGACATGGTCCGCCGGCGGGCCCACCGCGAGGGTCTGACTCGTGACGAGCAGCCGGAAGAGGCCAAGCCGGAGAAGAAGGCTGCGCCCAAGAAGCCCGCGGCGAAGAAGGCCGCGCCCGCCGAGCCCGCTGAGCCGGTTGCGCCCGCTGAGCCGGTAGCGGCCGTCGCGGCCGTCGAGCCGGTGGCCGCCGAGCCCGCTGAGCCGGTCGCGGCCGTCGAGCCGGTGGCCGCCGAGCCCGAGCCGGTCGCGGCGGAGGTGGTCGAGCCCGCGGCGGCTGAGCCGGCCGCGCCCGCCGAGCCCACGCCCGCCGCCGCTGAGTCCGAGCCCGCGGTTGCGCCCGAGCCGGCCCCGGCGCCGACCGAGCCGGCCACCCCTCCCGCGCCGAAGGTCAGCGAGCCGGTCGCGGCCCAGCCCGCGGCGGCTGCGCCCATCCCGGCCGCCCAGCCGGCCACCGCGCCGCCCGCCGCTGCACCCGTCCGTCCGGCGCCAACCGAGCGGATCTCCTCGGGTCGTCCCGCACCCGGCGAGCACCGTCCCGTCGAGGTCCCGGCGGCTCGCGCCGAGCCCGCAGTCCGGACGCGCCAGCCCGGCACTCCCGTGCCGGCAGGGGCGACCGTCGCCCCGGCGCCACCCCGACCGGTCTCACCGTCGGGCCGGCCGATCCCGCCGCCACCGGGTCGACCGCTCTCGCCGTCGGGCCGGCCGATCCCGCCGCCACCCGGCAGTGCGCGCCCGTCCGGGCCTCGGCCCACGGGTGGCCCGCCGCGCTCCGGCGGACCGGGTGGTCCCCGCACGGGCGGCCCCCGTCCCGGTGGTCCCGGCGGTCCCGGCGGTCCTCGCCCGGGCGGCTACGCCGGACCCGGAGGCGGCCCCCGTCCCGGTGGTCCAGGTGGCCCCGGCGGTCCCGGCGGTCCCGGCGGGCGCCCGAGCGGCCAGCGTCGCCCACCGCGGCGAACCCGCAGCCGTCGTCGTCGTCGTGACCGCGAGGAATTGCAGCCGCAATTCATGACCTACACCCGCAGTGACGCGCCGGTGCCCGAGGGCACGATCGTGATCGAGCGCGGCGTGTCGGCCCAGGAGTTCGGCCCAAAGCTCAACCGCACGTCTGCCGACGTCGTCCGCTTCCTGCTCAACAACGGCGAGATGATCACCGCCACGATGACCCTGACGGACGACCAGATGGAGCTGTTCGCCCTCGAGATCGGCGCCGACATCATGCTCGTCGACCCCGGTCAACAGGAGGAGATCGAGCTCCAGGCGCTGTTCGACGACAGCGACGACGAGGTCAACCAGCAGTCGCGCCCACCCGTGATCACGATCATGGGCCATGTCGACCACGGCAAGACGACGCTGCTCGACAAGATCCGCTCGACGAACGTGGTCGCCGGCGAGGCCGGCGGGATCACCCAGCACATCGGGGCCTACCAGGTCGAGCGGGACGACCACCAGATCACGTTCCTCGACACGCCGGGCCACGCCGCGTTCACCCAGATGCGGGCGCGAGGCGCTGAGGCCACCGACATCGTGATCCTCGTCGTTGCCGCTGACGACGGCGTCATGCCGCAGACGATCGAGGCGGTCAACCACGCCCGAGCGGCCGAGGTCCCGATCATCGTCGCGCTCAACAAGATCGACAAGGACAACGCCGACCCGCAGCGGGTGTTGTCGCAGCTGGCCGAGCACGAGCTCGTGCCGGAGGCGTGGGGCGGCGACACGATCGTCGTCGAGATGTCCGCGACGCAGGACCTCGGGATCGACGAGCTGCTCGACCAGGTTCTCGTCGTGGCCGAGCTGGAGGAGCTCACCGCCAATCCCACCGGTCGGGCCAAGGGCGTCGTGCTCGAGGCCAACCTCGACGTCGGACGAGGGCCCGTCGCCACAGTGCTTGTTGACAAGGGCGAGCTCGCCGTCGGCGACCCGATGGTGGCCGGCGCGGCATGGGGTCGGGTGCGGGCGATGACGAACGACCAGGGCGAGCAGGTGAAGACCGCCGGACCCTCGACGCCGGTGCAGGTGCTCGGCCTGTCGGCAGTCCCACACGCCGGCGACGAGTTCCGCTCGGCGCCCGACGAGAAGACGGCGCGGATCGTGGCCGAGTCCCGTGAGCAGCGCTTGCGCCTCACGTCCCAGCGCGGTGACGCCCGGGTCAAGACCGGCACCAAGCTCGAGGACATCTTCGCCCAGATCCAGTCGGGCGAGACGGCGACCCTCAACCTGGTGTTGAAGGCCGACGTGCACGGCTCGTTGGAGGCCGTCACCGAGAGCCTCCGCCGGCTCGACCGGCCCGAGGTAGAGCTCACCTTCGTGCACCGGGCCGTCGGCGGGATTACGGAGAACGACATCCGGCTCGCCGCCACGACCAACGCCACGATCATCGGGTTCAACGTGCGGCCCGACCGCAAGGCCCGGGAGCTCGCCGACACCGAGGGCGTGGAGATCCGCACCTACGAGATCATCTACAAGCTGCTCGAGGACATCGAGCAGGCCATGGTCGGCATGCTCGCCCCCGAGTACGAAGAGGTCGTCACGGGCGAGGCCGAGGTGCGGGAGGTGTTCCGGGTGCCCCGGGTCGGTGCGGTCGCCGGCTGCTATGTGCGCTCGGGCGTGATCACCCGGGGCTCGAAGGTGCGTTTCCTGCGCGACGGCACGATCATCTGGAAGGGCGAGATCTCCTCGCTGAGGCGCTTCAAGGATGACGTCCGGGAGGTGCGCGAGGGGTTCGAGTGCGGCATCGGGCTGTCCGACTTCCAGGACCTCAAATCCGGTGATCTCATCGAGACCTTCGACGAGCAGGAGATCGCCCGCACCTGACGTCCGAGGGCCGGTACCGTTTTCGCCATGCCCGCGCGTCGCTATCCCCGATCGGCACGCCTCGGTGAGACCCTGCGCGAGGTGATCGCCGAGGAGCTCGTGCGGATCGACGACGAGCGACTCGCCTTCGTCACGATCACCGCCATCGACGTGGACAACGAGCTCAACCGGGCCGTGGTCTACTTCGACTCGCTCGCCGGGGAAGAGGGGGATGCCGCGGTCATCGACGTGCTCGAGGGGCACCGCCGCCGCATCCAGTCGTCGATCAACCGGCAGATCCGGGCGAAGAAGACACCCGTGCTCGACTTCCGCCCCGACGAGGTGATCCGCGCCGCCGAGCGCATCGAGGGCATCCTGCGCGCCGACCGGTCCCGCGAGGACTGATGTCCCGGCGCCGGCCGGCCCTGGTGCACGGTCTGGCGATCGTCGACAAGCCGGCCGGGGTCACCAGCCACGACGTCGTCGCGATGCTCCGGCAGCGCTTCAACGAGCGGCGCGTCGGTCACGCCGGCACCCTCGACCCAGGTGCGACCGGCGTGCTCGTCGTCGGCGTCGGGATGGTCACCCGCCTCCTTCGCTTCGTCGCCGAGGGTCGCAAGCGGTACCACGGTGAGGTCGTGCTCGGCGTCGAGACCGACACGCTCGATGCCGACGGAACGGTGATCGCGACCCACGACATGGGCTCGGTCACGCTCGCCGACGTCCAGCAGGCGGTGACCAGCGGCCTGACCGGCGAGATCGAGCAGGTGCCACCGATGGTCTCGGCGGTCCGGGTCGGCGGCCGGCGACTGCATGACCTGGCGCGGCAGGGGATCGAGGTCGACCGCGAGCCGCGCCGCGTGACGGTCTTCGCGTTCGATGTCGCGCCGACCGACGAGCCGGACGTGTTCGCGATCGACGTGGAGTGTTCGGCCGGCACCTACGTGCGCACGCTCGCCGCCGACCTCGGGCACGTGCTCGGCGGTGGAGCCCACCTGCGGAACCTGCGCCGCACGGCTGTCGGCCCGTTCACGATCGAGGAGGCGCGAGCGCCCGACACGGTCGAGTTGCTCCCGCCCGTCGAGTCGCTGCGGGCGCTGCCGACCGTGGTCGTCGACGGCGACGTGGTGCCGCTGATCGCTAACGGCCGGGTGCTCCCGGCGCCGGACGGGATCGGCCCGTGGGCGCTCGTCGACGAGACGGGGCGACTGCTCGCGGTGTACGAGGCGTTCGGTGCCGGCCGCGCGAAGCCGGCGGTCGTGCTGGCGGGAGTGAGTCCGAGCGGTTAGCGGCGCAGGCCGAGGCGGGAGACGATCTCGCGGTAGCGGCTGACGTCGATCGAGCGGACGTAGTCGAGCATCCGGCGCCGGCGGCCGACGAGCATGAGCAGACCGCGGCGGCTGTGGTGGTCCTTGGGATGCGTCCGCAGATGATCGGTGAGGTGGCTGATGCGCTTGGAGAGGAGCGCGATCTGCACCTCCGGTGAGCCGGTATCGGACTCGTGGGTGCGGTACTCGGTGATGGTGTCCTGCTTGGACATCGGGTCGTCCTGTTCTCCGGAGCAAGCTCCGGTCGTGACCTCGCCGGGCGCGGGGTGCGCCGCAGCATCACGCCGACGCCGCTGGGGCAGCCTCGACGGACCGGGCAAGGCTACGGCCGCGGGCGTCGAGAGGACAACCGGTACCGTGCGCGCCCGTGACGGCCTCCGTCGAGCTGACCGGAGTGGACATGCGGTTCGGCGCGGTCGAGGCGCTCACCGGCATCGACCTCGCCGTCGAGGCGAGCGAGATCGTCACCGTGCTCGGGCCGAGCGGCAGCGGCAAGACGACCTTGCTCCGACTCGTCGGCGGGCTCGAAGAACCGAGCGCGGGTCACGTCACGGTCGACGGCGGCAGCCCGCACGCGGCCCGGGCCGGCAAGCGCATCGGCTTCGTGCCGCAGTCGCCGGCCCTGCTGCCGTGGCGCACGGTCGAGCAGAACGCCCGGCTGCTGCTGGACGTCAACCGGCGGCCGGAACCGGACGGACCGACGGTGGCGGAGCTGCTCGACCGGGTCGGGCTGGCGCCCTTCGCCGGTGCCTATCCGCACGAGTTGTCCGGCGGGATGCAGCAGCGCGTGGCGCTGGTCCGGGCCGTCGCGCTCGGCGCTCCGCTGCTGTTGATGGACGAGCCGTTCGCCGCGCTCGACGAGATCACGCGGGCCGACATGCGCCATCTCCTCACCGCCCTGTGTGAGCCGCTCGCGGCGACGGTGCTGTTCGTGACCCACTCGATCGCCGAGGCGGTGTTCCTGTCCGACCGGGTGGTCGTGCTGTCCGCCCGCCCGGGACGCATCGTCGGCGTCGAGGACATCCACCTGCCCCGTCCTCGGCACGCCGAGTTGGAGGACACGCCCGAGTTCTTCGCCGTCGAGACGCGGCTGCGGGCGCTGCTCCACGAAGGGGCCGGCCGCGCGTGAGGACCCGCGGGATGGTCGTCGCCGGGCTCACCGGCGTGCTCGTGTTCGGGCTGCTGTGGGAGCTCGTCGTGCGGGTGTTCGACGTGAAGCCGTTCATCCTGATGCCACCCTCACGCATCGTCGACGAATTGCTCGAACGGCCGAGCTTCTACCTCGAGGCTGCGGCGGTGACCGCGCGGCAGGCGACGATCGGGCTCCTTCTCGCGCTCGTGATCGCGATCGTGCTCGGCGCCGCGCTCGCGTCCTCGCGGTTCGCCGAGCACGCGACCCAGCCCGTGCTCGTGCTCATCCTCGTCGCCCCCTGGGTCGCCTACTTCACGTCGATCGTGGTGTGGCTGGGGAGCGGCGATCCGCCCGTGATCTTCCTGGTCGCGTTCGTCACGACGCCGGCGTTCGTCTTCGCCACAGTCGCCGGCCTGCGCTCCGCCGATTCGGCGGCGCGGGAGCTGCTCGCCTCGGTCGATGCCGCCCGGTGGGAGGTGTTGTGGCGGCTCCGGCTTCCATCCGCGCTCCCGGCGGTCTTCGCCGCCGCCCGCTACAGCGTCGGGCTCGCTCTCGCCGCGGCGTACTACGGCGAAGGTGGCAACCTCACGACCGAGGGCCTCGGCGCCGTCGGCCGGCGGGCGATCAACGCCCAGAACGGTCCGGTGCTGTGGGCCACGGTGCTGGCGACCGTCGCCCTCGGCGTGGCCGGGCTCGGGATCATCTCGGTCCTCGAGCGCACCGTGCTCCGTTGGCACGTATCGCAACGTCGCTCGCTACGCTGATCGACGCACGGACCATTCGGCCGCGATGGGCTCTTCTCGCCGCCTGTCCGGCTGCCGTGCGCTGGCAGACAACTGACGACCTCGATGCAGGAGGATGCAGGATGCGCCAGCGCGCCCGTCTCTCGATCTCCGCGGTGGCTGTTGCTGCCGTCTCACTGACCGCCGTGTCGTGCGGCGACGACGACGATGCGGCGACGACCGTCGCCCCGACCACATCGCGCGACGAGGTGCACGCGGGCGCCTCATTCTCAGCCGCGCGCTGCGAGGCCAACCGGGCTGCCGGCACGATCACCTACCTGTCGGGCTTCGACTTCGCCGCGACCGCGTCGATCATCGACGTCGTCGTCGCCGAGGACCGTGGCTACTTCGACGACCTCTGTCTCGACGTCGAACTGCAGCCGGGCTTCTCCACGGCGAACTATCCGATCGTCGCGGCCGGCGACGCCCAGTTCGCATCCGGCGGGTCGTTCAGCGAGGTGGCCAAGTTCGCCGCCGCCAACGAGGCCGACCTCGTGGCGCTCGCCGTCGAGGGCCGCTCGGCGATCGACGCGCTGGTCGTCAAGCCCGGCGTCGCCACGCGGCTCGAGGACCTCGAGGGCACGACGCTCGGCGTCAAGGGCGTGCTCGCCCCGAGCCTCGCCGCGATGCTCGCGTCGGTCGGCCTCGCCGAGGGTGAGGACTTCGAGACGGTGCTGATCGACGGCTTCGATCCACTCGTCCACATCGAGCTGCCCGGGATCGTCGGGTTCACCGCGTGGAGGAGCAACGAGCCGGGCCAGTTGGAGCGGGCGGGTGTCGACTTCGACCTGTTCGCCTCGACGGACTTCGACATCCCGGGTTCCTTCGGCGTGCTCTACACGACCCGGGAGTTCATCGACGAGCACCCGACCGCGGCCCAGGACTTCATCCGGGCGGCGATGCGCGGGCTCGCCGACGCGATGGCCGATCCCGAAGCGGCCGCGGCCCTGGCGGTCGAGCGAGTCGAGGCGGGCGGCAATCCCAGCTTCCTGTCCCTCGAGGGCGAGACCTTCCGGTGGTCCACCGACGTCGAGACGATGAAGGCCGAGACGCCGGAGGGCACGGGTGTCGGAGTGCCCGATCCGGCGCTGCTGCAGGCGGAGGTCGACGCCTACGCCGAGGTCGGCGCGTTCGACGCCGGGGCGCCGGAGATCGCCGACCGCTACGACGTCGATCTCATCGCCGGCGTCTACGACGACACCGGCACCGTGATCTGGCCCGCCGCCTGACTTCAGCGGAGGAGCTGGCGGGCGTGCTCGACGTCGTGGACGAGCTGGGCCTTGATCGCGTCGATGCCGTCGAACTTGCGCTCACTGCGCAGGAAGTGGCCGAAGCTCACCCGGGCCGGCTCGCCGTAGAGGTCGCTGTCGAAGTCGAGGAGGTGAGCCTCGAGCAGTGAGTGGTCGGCGTGCTCGTAGAACGTCGGCCGGCGGCCGAGGTTGATCGCGCACGGGTGGACGTCGCCGTCCGGGCGGCGGTACCAGCCGGCGTAGACCCCGTCGGCGGGCATGCACACCGCGTTGGGCACCTCGACGTTGGCGGTCGGGAAGCCGAGCAGGCGGCCGCGCTGGTCGCCCATCACGACGATGCCCCGCACCTCGTGGGGGCGTCCGAGCATCCTCGCCGCCACGTCCACGTCACCGCCGGCGAGAGCCCGGCGGATCGCGGTGCTGCTGACCGGTTCCTCGACGCCGTCCACACGCTCGACGAGCCGCACGGGATGGAGCTCGAAGTCGTGGGAGCGCCCGTACTCGCCGAGCAGGCGCACGTTGCCCTCGCGGTGGCTGCCGAAGTGGAAGTCCTCGCCGACCACGACGATCTTCACGGCGAGGCTCTCGATCAGGACCCGCTCGATGAACGACTCCGCCGACTCCTTCGACTGGGCCTCGTCGAAGTGGAGCACGACGGTGGCGTCGACGCCGCTCGCCTTGAGCAGCTCGAGCCGTTGCTCGGGGCTGGTCAGCAGCTGCGGGGCCGACTCCGGCCGCACGATCTCGGCCGGATGGCGGTCGAACGTGAGGACCACGGACCGCGCGTCCGCGTTCTCGGCGAGCTCCTTCACCTGCTCGATGACGGCGACGTGACCGACGTGCACCCCGTCGTACGCGCCGATCGTGACGACCGTGCGCTGGCCGGGCCACGGCGGCCGATCGAGATCGGTGACGACCTGCACGGGCCGTGACGCTAACCGTCCTCCCCCCGGTTCTTGCATCTGATCTGCGCGTCCGGACGCGCAGATCAGATGCAAGAACGACGTCAGGCGGCCGGCGAGTGCGCCCGCGCTCGGGCGATCCCGGCGCGGACCGCGGCGACGACGTCGTGACGGGCGTGCCAGACCTGGGTGTCCCACACTTCGACGACGACGAATCCGCCGGTCTCGAGAGCCTTCCGCCGACGCTCGTCGTGGACCTGGTCGCTCAGCGCGCTGTGGTAGCGCTCGCTCTGCACCTCGACGACGAGCGGCCACGTCGTCGAGACGAAGTCGACGCGACCGCACCAGCGCCGCGTCGGTGCCGAGATCGACCTGCCGGCGCCAGGTGCCGAGGAGCGCCTCGCGGGTGATCGTCTCGAAGCGGGCTTCGAGACTGGACGCCGGAGGAACCCAGCCGGGTGGTCTGGCTTCGAGCAGCTCGCGGAGCAGGACCGTTCCGCCACGGCCCCGGCACGCCAGCTCGCGATGGATGCGGCGGAGCGAGTCGCCGGAGTACAGCGCCTTGGCCCAGCCCGCGTCGAGCGCCCGCTCGGCCCGGAGCGGGTGTGCTGTTGCACAGAGCTCGAATACCAGACGCTCGGGTCGCACGATCGGGACGCCGTCGAGGACGGTGACCTGATCGGTGCTCAGGTCGAGCACCTCATGTACGTGGCCAGCGAACGTGGCGGGCGCTGAGGTGGTACCGCGCGGGCGGGTGATGTGGACCGTCAACAGGTCGAATCCGGGCAGCCCCCACCACGCGGCCGCCGTGGCGTGGGAGATCACGGCGCCCGGCCCAGCGTCGAGCACCGCTCGCATCAGCGGGCTCGCCCGGGTCCAGGGCGTGCCACTGCGGTGCAACACCCGCCGTCCGTGCGTCACCCACTCGCCCTTTCGTATCCGGTGGAGGAGAGCATCTCGACTCAGCCCGGCGGTCCGCGCCTGGAGTCGGGTGACGAAGCCGTGTTGCCGCGCGGCGACGTCGTAGAGGGCATCGTCAGCGTTCATGCCCCGGCATCGTGACGACGGGGTGTCGCATCACCCGTTCTTGCACCTGAACTGCGCGCCAGAGCGCGCTAGCTAGATGCAAGAACGGGAAGGAGGGCAGCTACACTGGCGAAAACCCGAGCGGCCGTCCGTCGGTTGCCGGTCGCCCATCCCGTGGGGTCGCCCTAGGGGGTTGCCGACTGGGAACCGGCCGGCCGCTCCAGAGCCGCCAGGGCGGCACGCCCGGCGGGAAAGGAGGCCTTCGTGGCCGACCCCATCCGCGTACGGGGTCCCGTGTCCGGGACCGACCGTGCGCTCACCTTCGAGACGGGCAAGCTCGCGCCCCAGAGCATGGGCGCGGTCGTCGCGTCGATCGGCGACACCGCCGTGCTGGCCACGGCGAACGCCGCCCACGATGTGCGTCCCGGCATCGACTTCTTCCCCCTCACCGTCGACGTCGAGGAGCGGGCGTACGCCGCCGGCAAGATCCCCGGCTCGTTCTTCCGCCGGGAGGGCCGGCCCACCGAGGACGCCGTCTTGACCTGCCGCCTCACCGATCGGCCCCTGCGCCCGAGCTTCGCCGACGGCTTCCGCAACGAGACCCAGATCGTGATCACGGTCATCGGCGCCGACCAGGAGAACCCTCACGACGTGCTCGCGATCAACGCCGCGTCGGCGTCATTGATGATCAGCGGGATCCCGTTCGAAGGCCCGATCGGTGCCGTGCGCCTCGCCTACTCGACCGACGGGGAGTGGATTCCGCACCCGACGTACGCCGAGGGCGATGCCGGGACGTTCGAGCTCGTCGTCGCCGGGCGTGAGCTCAGCGACGGTGACGTCGCGATCATGATGGTCGAGGCCGGCGGGAGCGAGAAGAGCTTCCAGTACTACGACGAGGGCGCGCCCAAGGTGGACGAGGCAGTCCTCGCCGGTGGCCTCGACGCGTCGAAGCAGTGGATCAAGGAGTCGATCGCCCTGCAGCGGCAGCTCGTCGCCAGCGTGATCTCCACCAATGGCCCGATCATCCCGATCGAGTTCACGCCGGTCGTCGAATACGCCCCGGAGGTGTTCACGGCGGTCGAGCGGGTCGCCACCGACAAGCTCGGCGGCGCAGTCACGATCGCCCAGAAGGCCGACCGCAACGCAGCCATCGAGGAGGTCGCCGACGCCACCATCGCCGAGCTCGCCGGCACCGCCGAGGCCCCGGGCGAGCTGGCCGGCCACGAGAAGGAGATCCGCGAGGCCGTCCGGTCGCTCACCAAGCAGCTGGTGCGTCGGCGCATCACCGAGGAGGGCATCCGCATCGACGGACGCGGCACCACCGACCTGCGGCCGGTGTCCGCCGAAGTCGGCGTGCTGCCCACCGCCCACGGCTCGGGCCTGTTCCAGCGGGGCGAGACGCAGGTGATGAACGTCACGACGCTGGCGATGCCGAGGATGAACCAGCTCCTCGACACGCTCTCACCGGAGACGCAGAAGCGCTTCCTCCACCACTACAACATGCCGCCGTGGGCCAACGGTGAAGTCGGTCGGGTGGGCTCGCCCAAGCGCCGCGAGATCGGCCACGGGGCGCTCGCGGCCCGAGCCGTCCTGCCGGTCGTGCCGAGCCAGGAGGAGTTCGCCTACACCCTCCGCCTCGTGTCCGAGGTGCTCAGCTCCAACGGATCGACCTCCATGGGGTCGGTGTGCTCGTCGAGCCTGTCGCTGATGGACGCCGGCGTGCCGATCAAGGCGCCGGTCGCCGGGATCGCGATGGGCCTCGTCTACGCCGACGGGCAGTACACCACGCTCACCGACATCCTCGGTGCCGAGGACGCGTTCGGCGACATGGACTTCAAGGTCGCCGGCACCGCCGACGTCGTCACCGCCCTGCAGCTCGACACCAAGATCGACGGCATCCCGGCCGACGTCCTGGCCGCCGCGCTCGAGCAGGCGAAGACGGCGCGGTTGCAGATCCTCGACGTGATGAACGCGGCGATCAACGCGCCGCGCGAGGAGGTCGCCGCCACCGCCCCGAAGATCACGACGATCCACATCCCGATCGACAAGGTCGGTGAGGTCATCGGGCCCAAGGGCAAGGTCATCAACACCATCCAGTCGGAGACCGGCGCCGACATCAGCGTCGACGACGACGGGGCCCAGGGCATCGTCACCATCGGTGCCGTGGAGAGCTGGCGCATGGAGGAGGCGAAGGCGGCGATCCTGGCCATCGTCGACCCGCCCAAGGCCGAGCTCGGCAAGGTCTACTCGGGCCGGGTCGTCAACATCACCAAGTTCGGGGCGTTCGTCAACATCCTCCCGGGTCGTGACGGTCTCGTCCACATCTCCAAGCTCGGCCGCGGTCGGCGGGTCGAGTCCGTCGAGGACGTCCTGTCGCTCGGCCAGGAGCTCGACGTCCGAGTCGACGAGATCGACGACAAGGGCAAGGTCAGCCTCACGCCGGTCGGCGACGAGCCCGCCGGTGGCGACGTCCAGGGCGACGGCGCGTCCAGTGATTCCTCGGCGTCCGGTGACCGGGTGGTCAACGTGTCGTTCGAGGACTCCTTCGACGAGGAGCTGCGCAACGAGCTCGGGGATCTCGGACCGGATCCCACGCGGGAGCGGGCCGGGACCGGCGGCGATGGCCGTGGCGGCCGTGGCGGCCGCGGGGACCGGGACCGGGACCGGGGGCGGCGCCGGCACCGGTGACCGCGGAACGCATCACCCGCCTTCCCAGCGGCCTGACGATCGCCACCGACCGTGTCCCCGGGGCGCGGTCGGTCGCGATCGGCGCGTGGGTCGCGGTCGGGGCGCGTGACGAGCCGGCCGAGCTCGCCGGCGTCTGCCACTTCCTCGAGCACCTGCTGTTCAAGGGCACGGCGACCCGGACGGCCAGCGACATCTCCCGCACGGTCGACCGCGTCGGTGGCGACATCAACGCCTTCACGTCGAAGGAGTACACGTCGTTCTACTGCCGGATGCCGCGCCGGCACGTGGCGACCGGCATCGAACTGCTCGGCGACGTCCTGACCCATTCGCTGATGGAGGACGAGGACGTCGAGAGCGAACGCCAGGTGATCCTCGAGGAGCTGGCGATGGACGACGACGCACCGGACGACGTCGCCATGCGGGCGTTCGCCGGCGAGATCTTCGACGGCCACGCACTCGGGCGCGACACCGCGGGTGATCGCAAGACCGTGAGCTCGATCGCGGGTGAGGACATCCGCCGCTTCCACGCCCACCACTACCGGGCCGGCAACACGATCATCAGCATCGCCGGCGACGTCGAGCACGACGATCTCGTCGGCCAGGTCGAGCTGGCGCTCGTCGACCTGCCTGGCGGGGACGGCCGCGTGGCTCGATCGCAGCCCGACGGGATGGGGACTGGTCGGCGCATCCACGACGACACCGAGCAGGTCCACCTGATCGTCGGCGGGCGGGCGGTCGCCCGCGAGGATCCCGACCGCGAGGCGCTCGACGTCGTCAACCACGTGCTCGGAGGCGGGCTGTCGAGCCGGCTGTTCGACGAGATCCGGGAGCGGCGTGGCCTCGCCTACAGCGTGTACTCGGCAACCTCCAACTACGCCGACACCGGGATGTGGTCGGTGTACGCGGGCACGCTGCCCGAGCACGTCGACACCGTGCAGGGCCTGGTCACCACCGAGCTCGCTCGCCTCCTCACCGACGGGATCACCGACGACGAGCTGGCGGTCGCCGTCGGCTACCTCGTCGGCGCCTACGAGATGGGACTCGAGGACACCGGTGCCCGGATGTCCCGGCTCGGTGGGATGCTCGTCACGCGGGGCGATGTGATCCCGGTCGACGAGCAGTTGCGCCGGTGGGAGCGGGTCGGCCACGCGGACATCCGTCGGGCGATCGACCGGGTCTTCGGAGGGGTCGAGCCGATCACCGTCACGGTCGGCCCCGCCTGAATCGCGGGCGATGGCCTCTCGCACCCTGTCGGAAGCCGAGTCCAAGTCGTTGCTGGCGTCGTACGGCGTGCCCGTCGTCGACGAGTGCCTCGCTGCCGACCCCGACGAGGCCGCGGCGATGGCGGGCGCGCTCGGATTTCCCGTCGTCGTCAAGCTCAACGGCGAGTCGATCGCGCACAAGACCGAGCGCGGGCTGGTCCGGCTCGGGCTGGACGACGAGGCCGCCGTCCGCAGCGCGGCGCGGGACTTGCTCGCCGCGGCCACGCCTGACGACGGGGCGGTGTCACTCCTCGTCGCGCCGCTCGTCCGCGGGAGCCGCGAGCTCATGGTCGGGCTCACGCGGGACCGGCAGTTCGGCCCCACGGTGATGGTGGGGGTCGGCGGCGTGCTCGCCGAGGCGTTCGCCGACGTGATCTTCCGGCCGGCGCCGGTGGACTCGATCACGGCCCACGAGATGCTCGACGACTTGGCCACCCGGCGGCTGCTCGACGCGTTCCGAGGGGAAGCGGCCGTCGACCGAGAAGGTTTGGTCGCCATCCTCGAGGGCCTCGGCCGGCTCGCCGTGGACCGTCCGGACGTCTGCAGCGTCGACCTGAACCCCTTGATCGTCACCGCGACCGGCCAGCCGCTCGCCGTCGACGCCCTCGTCGAGCTCGCCGAACCCGATTCTGAGCGCGATTCGCCGTCACGGGTGACGAGAAATCTCGATCAGAACCGGAAGGAGCACATGCGAGCGTTGTTCGAGCCCCGGGGCGTGCTGGTCACCGGGGCGTCGGCGCATCCGGGGAAGTTCGGCTTCGTCGCCGTGCACAACCTGCTCGCCGGTGGCTACTCGGGGGAGGTGTTCGCGACGAACCTTCACGGTGAGGAGGTGCTCGGCGTCAAGACCCTCCGCTCGATCGACGAGTTGCCCGACGGGGTCGTCGATCTTGTCTTCGTGTGCACGCCCGCCGCCGCCAATGCCGAGGTGTTGCGGGACTGCGCGGCCCGGGGCGTGAAGGCGGCCTTCCTGACGTCCGCCGGCTACGGGGAGGCGGGAGCGGACGGCCGGCGGGCCGAGGCGGAGTTGGTGGCGCTGGCCGATGAGTTGGGAATCCTGCTCGCCGGCCCGAACGGTCAGGGCGTCGTGAGCACGCCCGTCGGCCTGTGCGCACAGATCGTCGCGCCGTACCCGCCGGCCGGGCGCATCGCCGTCGCCAGCCAGAGCGGGAACCTGGTCTCGAGCTTCATGAACTACGCCCGGGCCACCGGAGTCGGCATCAGCCGCGCCGTGTCGGCGGGCAACGCGGCGGCGGTGTCCGTGGCGGACTACCTCGACTACTTCGCCGACGATCCGGAGACCGCCGTCGGGCTCGTGTACCTCGAGGGGATCAGCGACGGCCGCGGCCTGCTCACGCGGCTCGCGGCCGCCGCGGCGCGCAAGCCGCTCGTCCTGGTGAAGGGCGGAGTCACCGAAGGCGGGGCTCGGGCCGCGGCCAGCCACACCGGGGCGCTCGCCGCCGACGACAAGGTCTTCGACGGCGCGTGTCGCGCCGCCGGGATCACCCGGGCGGCAACCGTCGAGGAGGCGTTCGACGCCGCCGCGACGTTCGCGACGCAGCCCGCGCCGACTGGACCCAACGTCGTCGTGCTGACCACGGCCGGCGGCTGGGGTGTGTTGACTGCGGACGCGATCACCCACGACCGCGACCTCCGCCTGCTCCCGTTGCCCGCCGACCTGCGCGCCGCGGTCGACGCCCACCTGCCGCCGCGGTGGAGCCGGAACAACCCGGTTGACTGCGCCGGCGGTGAAACGCGCGACACGATTCCGGACGTGATGCGCATCCTCGCGACCCACCCCGACGTGCACGCGATCGTGTACCTCGGCCTCGGCATCCAGTCGAACCAGGCCCGGATGATGCGCGACGGGCCCTTCATCGCGGGTGACCACGGTCTGGATCGCATCGTCGCCTACCACGAGCGTCAGGACGCCCGCTTCGCCGACGGCCGCGGCCGAGCTCAGCCGGACGACCGGCAAGCCGATCCTGACCGCCACCGAGCTCGCCGTCGCCGACCCGGCCAACGCCGGACCGGCCGCCGTTCGGGCGAGCGGCCGGCTCTGCTACGCAAGCGCGCACCGGGCCGTGGCCGCGCTCGGCCACCTGTACCGGGACGCCCGCCACCGGGCCCGCCGTCGGCCGTGAACGATCGTCGGGGAGGCGGGATCCACCCGCTGATCGTTCTCGCCGCCATCGCCCTGGTGCCCGCGATCGCGCTGTTCTCGGTCTGGCGGTGGGCGGACGGGGCGGCGCGCGACGCCGACCCGGCGCCGAGCACGTCCGTCGCTCCGCCGGATCCCGCCCCGGCGCTCGGCACGCCGCTGCTGTCGTTCCGGCGGACGCCTCGGGTGCTCGCACGGGACCTCAGCCTGGAGGACTTCACCGAGGCGGTGGGGACGTTCGGCGCCACGCTCAACGAGACATCGTGCGTCGCCGTCGCCCTCGACGGCATTCCCGTCGGCGCGACGCGAGCCGACGCCCCGTTGATCCCGGCCAGCAACCAGAAGCTGCTCGTCGGCGCGGTCGCCCTCGAGGTGCTGGGCCCGCGCCACCAGTTCACCACCGAGCTCCGCGGCGCCGCTCCCGTGGACGGAACCGTCGCCGGTGACCTCTATCTCGTGGGCGGTGGTGATCCGCTGCTCACCAGTGCCTCCTATCCGGTCCAGAACGACCTCAACCCGGTCATCCACCCGACGTCGCTCGACGCCCTCGCCGACGCCCTCGTCGCCACCGGCGTGCAGCGGGTCGAAGGCGCCGTCGTCGGCGACGCCACCCGGTACGACGACGAGTGGTACGCGCCGAGCTGGTCCGCCGACCTGCACGGGATCGAGGCCGGCCCGTACGACGCGTTGCTCGTCAACGACGCCCGCGTCACCGGGGACCCGCAACGCGCCGCCGACCCGGCCGAGGCCGCGGCGAGGGAGCTCACGCAGCTGCTCGCCGACCGCGGGGTCGCGGTCGGCGGTACGGCGCGGGCCGGCGTCGTCGAGGGCGCGTCCGAGGTGCTCGCCGCGGTCGATTCGGCGCCACTGCGGGCCGTGGTCGAGGAGATGCTCGCCACGAGCGACAACAACACCGCCGAGCTCCTCGTGAAGGAGATCGGGTTCGCCGCCAACGACACCGGGACGCGGGAGGCGGGCCTGGCCGCGATCCGCGCCACGCTCGAGCGCTGGGGCATCGCCAGCCCGGGAATCGTGCTCGCCGACGGTTCCGGCCTCAGCAACGACAACCGGCTCACGTGCGATGTGCTCGTCGGCGTGCTCGCCCGCTCCGGACCCGATCGACCGCTCGGGGCCGGGCTTCCCGTCGCCGGCCGCAGCGGCACGCTCACCGACGTGTTCACCGACTCGCCCGTCACCGGACGGCTGCGAGGAAAGACCGGCACGCTCGGCAACGCGCCGTTCGACGCCGATCCGCCGGCCGTCAAGGCACTCGCCGGCTACCTCCCCGTCGCCCGGGGAGCCGGCGCCACGATCCAGTTCGCCCTGCTGCTGAACGGCCCCGGCCCGCTGATCGACCAGAGCCAGTACCGGCCGACGTGGGACGCCCTCGCCACGACCTTGGCGAGCTACCCGTCCGGTCCGAACGCAGCGGAGCTCGCCCCGCGCTGAACCTAGGGTGGTCGGATAGCGGTCACCCCGATGTTCCCCCTCCAAACGGTCCTCCTGCCGGGCGGGGTGCTGCCGCTGCACGTGTTCGAACCCCGTTACCGCCAGCTCGTCATCGACTGCCTCGCCGACGACACCGGCGACCCGGAGTTCGGGGTCACGCTGATCGAGCGGGGGAGTGAAGTGGGCGGCGGTGACCAGCGCGCGGACGTCGGCGTGATCGCCCGCGTGGTCCAGGTGCAGGCGCTGCCGGACGGCCGGTACACGCTGGTCGCCGTCGGAACCCGCCGCCTGCGCGTGAACGCGTGGCTGCCCGACGACCCGTATCCGCTCGCCGACATCGACGAGTGGCGCGACCTCGAGCCCGACGCCCCGGAGCTCCCCGCCAAGGTGACGACGGCGACGCGTCGGCTGGGCGAAGTCCTCGAGCTGGCCGCCCGGTTCGCTGACGTGCCGACCGAGCTGGCGATCAGCGACGACCCGCTGCTCGCGTCCTACCACTTGGCCGCGCTGGCTCCGGTCGGGCCGGCGGACCGGTACCGGCTGCTGTGCGCGGAGTCGCCTGCGGCCCGCCTCGGCCTGCTCATCGAAGTCCTCGACGACGTCGAGGCGATGCTGCGCTTCCGCCTCGCCGACTGACGGGCGGCGTCCACCCCCCATGCGCCGACGGTCCGGCGTGATAGAACGTCCGCCGTGACGGTCACGCAACAGCAGCTCGCGACGACGCCGCGCCGTGACGAGCCGCCGTCGATCGGCGAAACGGTCGACCTCGTCAAGGCCTACGCCCTGCAGGAGACGGTCGGCCCGATCAAGGGGGCGGGACGGTGGCTCGGGATGGGGCTGGCAGGCGCTGTCACCCTCGGGATCGGGCTGTCAATCGTGTTGCTCGGCGTCCTGCGGCTGTTGCAGACCGAGTTCGGCCGTTCGGCCCGCGGCTCGCTCTCGTGGCTTTCGTACCTGATCGTGCTCCTCGTCTGCATCGGTTTGATCGCCGTCGTCGTGAGCAGGATCAACAAGGACAGCCTCCACAAGGAACCGAAGTAGGGAACCGATGGCCAAGCAAGCGGTCGTTCCGACCAAGATCACGCGCGATGACCTCGAGCGGAGCTTCCGGTCGATCCAGGAGGGCGCCAAAGCGAAGGTCCAGGACCAGAAGAGCACCCTGGCGACAGTCGCCGGCATCGGCGGGGTCCTGCTGGTGCTGCTCGTGTTCCTGCTCGGTCGGCGGAGCGGCAAGAAGAAGTCGACGATCGTCGAGATCCGCCGGGTCTGAGCATGCTTCGCTATCGCCGATACGTCTGGCAGCAGCGCACCAAGCTCTGGGCGTGGAGAACACGGCGCCGGAGCGTCAGCGAGGGCTTCATCGACGGTCGCACGGTGTGGCAGGCCATCGCGCTCGTGCTGTACGGCCGCCGGTTGCTGTCCAACGTCCTCAAGAAGAAGCCCGAGGTGGTCGCGATCGAGCGCCTCGCGCCGGGGCAGTTCGTGAGCATCCGGACGATCGACCCGCGCACGGAGCGGAACGGCTGAGGCCACTGCCGGCTCGGTCCCGGCGGCTGTGAACGAGCCGTTGCGCTACGGCGAGCGGGTGCTCCTCCTGGACGCCAAGCGCCGGCGGTACCTCGTCATGCTCACCGAGGGCGGCGAGTTCCACAGCCACGCCGGGTACGTTGCCCATCGGGATCTGGCCGGCGCGACCGAGGGGACGATCGTGCGGTCGACCCGCGGGGCCGACTACACGGTGCTCCGCCCGACCCTCGAGGACTTCGTGATCGAAATGCCCCGGGGGGCCCAGGTCATCTACCCCAAGGATCTCGCCCCGATCTGCATGCTTGCCGACATCGCTCCCGGCGTGCGGGTCTTCGAATCGGGGGTCGGATCCGGCGCCCTGTCGATGGCGATGCTGCGGTACGGGGCCGACATCGTCGGCTACGAGCTCCGCGAAGATTTCGCCAACCGGGCCCGCGCCAACGTGGCCAGTTTCCTCGGTGAGGAAGCGCTCGAGCGCTACCACGTCGAGCTCCGGGACAGCTACACGGGGATCGAGCCCGGGCCCGAGCCCTTCGATCGGGTGTTGCTCGACCTGCCCGAGCCGTGGCAGGTGATCCCGCACGCCGAGCGGGTGCTCCGACCCGGCGGAATTCTCGTGGCCTACACGCCGGCGATCACCCAGGCGATTCAGGCGCGAGAGGCGCTACGGGGTCGCTGGATCGACTCCCGGACGGTCGAGGTGCTCCATCGCGGCTGGCACATCGACGGCCAAGCCGTGCGCCCGGACCACCGGATGGTGGCCCACACCGGCTTCCTGACCGCGGCGCGGTTCCTCGGGAAACCCTACGCCTCGATGTAGATGCACTCGCCGGGGCACTCTTCGGCGGATTCGATGACCGCGTCGAGCTGCCCGTCGGGGATCTCGGCGAGGCCGCCGGCGCCCTGGGTGTTGCCCTTCGCCTCGGCGTAGACCTTGTCGCCCTCCTTGACGTACGCCAACCCGTCGTCGAGCAGGGTGAAGACGTCGGGCGCGATCTCCTCGCACAGGCCGTCGCCCGTGCACAGATCCTGATCGATCCAGACCTTCATGGCTTCGTGGCTCCTTCGGTCAGCGAACGACTGGGAGTTTACACGGTGCACGGCGTGAAAACATGAACCCGTCTTCCTGCCGGTGCCGGGTATCCCGGAGCGCCCGCCGGCATCCGGAGTGGGTGAAGGCTCCGAACCACTCGGAGCTGCGAACCGTACATCCAGTGCAGGTCCTAACGCTTTGGGTGCGGTGCGTGTAGCGTCGCCCCCAGATCGACCAGAAGGGAGGTGGAGCGTGCCCGATCCAAGCGACGAGATCACCGAGGCGATGCGAGGCCAGGTCGACGCGTTGGGCGAGGAGATCGCCCACCTGCGGGCCCGGCTCGCCGATGCACCCAAGCGGATGCGCGCACTCGAGGAGCGACTGCTCGAGACCAAGGGTCAGCTCGCCCAGGCGGTGGCGCAGAACGAGAAGCTGAGCTACACGCTCCGGGAGGCGCGCGAGCACATCGCCACGCTGCGCGACGAAGTCGACAAGCTGACCCAGCCACCCTCGGCCTACGGCGTCGTCGTCGGCAAGAACGAGGATGGCACGATCGACATCCTGACCAGCGGGCGCAAGATGAAGGTCGCTGCCCATCCCGAGATCGACCTCGACGCGCTCGACCGCGGGTCGGAGGTCGTGCTCAACGAGAGCTTCAACGTGATCCTCGCCCGCCGGCCGGAGACGACCGGCGAGGTCGTGACCGTCAAGGAGCTGATGGATGACGGGGTCCGGGCGCTCATCGTCGGGCGGGCCGACGAGGAGCGGGTGTGCGAGCTCGCCGACATCCTGCGCGGCGTCCACCTCCGTCCGGGCGACACGATGCGGCTCGACCCACGCTCCAACCTGCTGCTCGAGAAGCTGCCCCGGCCCGAGGTCGAGGACCTCCTCCTCGAAGAGGTGCCGGACATCTCCTACGCCGACATCGGCGGGCTCGACGACCAGATCGAGCAGATCGCCGACGCCGTCGAGCTGCCGTTCCTGCACCAGGAGCTGTTCGCCGAGCACCGCCTGCCCGCACCCAAGGGGATCCTGCTCTACGGTCCGCCCGGCTGCGGCAAGACGCTCATCGCCAAGGCCGTCGCCAACAGCCTCGCCAAGAAGGTCGCCGCGGCGACGGGCGACGAGAAGGGGCGCAGCTACTTCATCAACATCAAGGGCCCCGAGCTGCTCAACAAGTACGTCGGCGAGACCGAGCGCCAGATCCGGCTCGTGTTCCAGCGGGCGCGGGAGAAGAGCGAAGAGGGCTGGCCGGTGATCGTCTTCTTCGACGAGATGGACTCGATGTTCCGCACCCGCGGCTCGGGGATCTCGTCGGACATGGAGTCGACGATCGTGCCCCAGCTGCTCGCCGAGATCGACGGCGTCGAGGGGCTGCGCAACGTCATCGTCATCGGGGCGACGAACCGGGAGGACCTCATCGACCCGGCGATCCTCCGTCCCGGCCGGCTCGACGTGAAGATCAAGATCGAGCGGCCCAACGCCGTCGCGGCGACACAGATCTTCTCCCGCTACCTCACCGAGGAGATCCCGATCGCCGCCGAGCACAAGGTGCCGCAGATGATCGAGGCCACCGTCGCCGAGATGTACCGCGACAACGAGGAGAACCGCTTCCTCGAGGTCACCTACCAGAACGGCGACAAGGAGATCCTCTACTACAAGGACTTCGCGTCGGGTGCGATGATCGAGAACATCGTCCGCCGGGCCAAGAAGCTGGCGATCAAGCGGGTGATCAACGGCGGCGACCGGGGCGTGCGCACCGACGACCTCGTGGCGTCGATCAAGCAGGAGTACAAGGAGCACGAGGACCTGCCCAACACGACGAACCCCGACGACTGGGCGAAGATCTCGGGCAAGAAGGGCGAGCGCATCGTGTTCATCCGCACGCTGCTCAGCGAAAGGGGCGACGAGGGCCCCACTGGCGGACGAGCGATCGAGCGTGTCGCGACCGGTCAGTACCTGTAACACGAACCGGTACGCCGATAGCCGGCGGCCCTTCGCCGTCGCGTGTGGATAGGGTTCGCCCATGGCGCTGCCGAAGGTCTGCGGGATCGAGACCGAGTACGGCATCGTCGTGCGTGGCGGCGAGAACAACCCGGTCTCGGCGTCCTCGCTGTTGATCAACGCCTACGTCGCGGCGACGACCAGCCGCCGGGCCGGCCGGGTGGGCTGGGACTTCGACGACGAGCAGCCGGCCAACGACGCCCGCGGCTTCTCACTTGACGACTCGCTCGCCCCCGAGGTCGAGACGACGCTCGTCAACGCCGTGCTCACGAACGGCGCCCGGTACTACGTCGACCACGCCCATCCGGAGATCTCGATCCCCGAGGTCGCCACCGCGCTCGAGGCGGTGCGCTGGGACCGGGCGGCCGAGGAGATCATCCGGCGCAGCATGGTTTACGCCGGCGCCAAGCTGGCCACCGGCCCGAGCGGCGGCGCCGAGGTGATCGTCCACAAGAACAACTCCGACGGTAAGGGCAACAGCTACGGCTGCCACGAGAACTACCTGCTCGCCCGCGAGACCCCGTTCGGGCGAATCGTCGCCCAGGTGACGCCGCACTTCGTGACCCGTCAGGTCTACTGCGGCTCGGGCAAGGTGGGGTGCGAGCTGCCCGGCGTACCCACGGATCAGGTGCCGTACCAGTTGAGCCAGCGCGCCGACTTCTTCGAGGAGGAGGTCGGGCTGGAGACCACCCTGAAGCGGCCGATCGTGAACACCCGCGACGAGCCGCACTGCGACGCCCAGAAGTACCGCCGCCTCCACGTCATCGTCGGCGACGCGAACATGAGCGAGGTCGCCACCTACCTCAAGATCGGGACGACTGCGATCGTGCTGGCCATGATCGAGGACGACGCCCTCGGTGAGGACTGGCTGCTCGCCAACCCGGTGGCCGCGATCCGCCATATCAGCCACGACCCGAGCCTGACCCGGACGATCATGCTGCGCGACGGACGACGGGTCACCGCGCTCGAGGTCCAGTGGGGGCTCCTCGAGCGGGCCCACAAGTACGAGCGGTCGCACGGCCTCGCGTGCGTCGACGAGCGGGTCGGCTTCGACGTCCTGGCCCGCTGGGAGCACGTGCTGACGGGGCTCGAGCACGAGCAGGAGTCGGTCGCCCCGTGGGTCGACTGGGTCGCCAAGCGCCGGTTGGTCGACGGGTACGCCGACCGCCACGGGCTCCAGCCGGGTTCGTCCCGGCTCAAGGCGATCGACCTGCAGTACCACGACCTGCGTCCCGGCAAGGGGCTCGCCGACCGGGCCGGGCTGGAGCGACTCGTCGACGCCGAGGACGTCGAGCGGGCGATCACCGAACCGCCCACCAGTACGAGGGCGTATTTCCGCGGGCGCTGCCTCGCCAAGTACGCCGACGAGATCGTCGCCGCCAACTGGGACTCGATCGTGTTCGACGTGGGGCGTGAGCCGTTGCGTCGGGTGCCGATGATGGAGCCATTGCGTGGAACCGCCGACCACGTGGCTAGGTTGATCGATGAGAGCGACAGCGCTGTCGAACTCCTCGACCGGCTGGGGTCCTAGGCGGCGAGAGGTCGGCCAGCGAAGGAGGGCCGAGGGACATGGCCGAACGAACCCACAAGCAGAAGCAGACCCCTCGTACCACCGAGACCGAGGTGGTCGAAACTGCGCCGCCCGTTTCCGAGAGCGGCGAGAAGCTGAAGGCCGAGCTCGATGATCTCCTGGACGAGATCGACGAGGTCCTCGAGACCAACGCCGAGGACTTCGTCAAGTCCTACGTCCAGAAAGGCGGGCAGTAGGCCGTCAATGTCCATGCCCTTCATGGCGTTCCCCGGCCACGCAGGCCGTGCGTGGCCGCTCGCTCGCTGGCGCTCACTCGCTCGCATCGGAGCACGGGTGTGAGCATGCCCTACTTCACCCCGGGTGACGACCCGGGGTCGAGCTTCCCTGAATTGCTGCGCCGTACCGGCGCTCCCCACTCACCGTTCACAGGTGACGCCGCCGCGCTCGCCGCGGTGCCCCACGCCACGACGTGCGTCGCGCTCCGCTTCGTTGACGGTGTCGTCATGGCGGGCGACCGCCGGGCGACGGCGGGCAACCTGATCAGCCATCGGACGATGGAGAAGGTGGTCGAGGCCGACCGCCACAGCGCGGTGGCGATCGCCGGCGCGGCGGGACCGGCGATGGAGATGGTGCGGCTGTTTCAGCTCCAGCTCGAGCACTACGAGAAGGTCGAGGGCACCGCGCTGAGCCTGGAGGGCAAGGCCAACCAGCTCTCACTCATGATCCGCGGCAACCTCCAGGCCGCCATGATGGGGCTCGGTGTCGTGCCGATCTTCGCCGGCTACGACCTTCGCCGGCAGGTCGGCCGGCTGTTCGCCTACGACATCACCGGCGGGCGCTACGAGGAGCGCGAGTACGTCGCGACCGGGTCCGGCAGTCTGCACGCCGGTACCGTCGTCAAGCTCGGCTACCGCGAGCGGCTCGAGCGTACGGCTGCACTCGATCTCGCCTGCCGGGCGCTGTGGGAGGCCGCTGACGCCGACTCCGCCACGGGCGGCCCTGACGCACTCCGCGGCATCTATCCGGTGGTCGCCACCGTCACCGCGGCCGGCTTCGCCCGCCTCGACGACGACGAGCTCGCCCAGCGGTACCAGTTGATCGCCGACGCTGTGCGCCAGGCACCGGTCGGCGCGCAGGACGTCGGAGGCATCCCGTCATGACCGTCCCGTTCATTGCGTTCCCCGGCCACGCAGGCCGTTGCTGGCCGCTCGCTCGCTGGCGCTCGCTCGCTCGCATCGGCAGCCGGCCATGACCGTCCCGTTCTACGTCGCGCCCGAGCAGTTGATGAAGGACCGGGCGGACTACGCCCGGAAAGGCATCGCTCGCGGCCGAGCGCTCGTCGCCGTGCGCTACGCCGAGGGCATCGCCATTGTCGCCGAGAACAGCTCCGAGACGCTGCGCAAGGTCAGCGAGATCTACGACCGTCTCGCCTTCGCCGGCGTCGGCCGGTACAACGAGTTCGACCAGCTGCGCGTCGCCGGGGTCCGGGCCGCGGACCTGAAGGGATATCAATACAGCCGGGACGACGTCGACGCCCGCAGCCTGGCGAACCAGTACGCCCAGATCCTCGGGCAGATCTTCACCCACGAGATGAAGCCGATGGAGGTCGAGATCCTCGTCGCCGAGGTGGGCGTGACGCCCGACGGCGACCAGATGTTCCACATCCAGTACGACGGCACGGTGACGGACCAGCGCAAGTACGCCGTGCTCGGTGGCGACGCCGAGTCGATCGCGACCCGGATCGCGGAGTCCTTTTCCGAGGGGTTCGACGCAGCGGGAGCAGTTCGCGCGGGCACAGCTGCGCTCTCCGGCCCCGACCGTCAGTTGCCCGCGGCCGATCTCGAGGTCGCGCTGCTCAGCCGCGGCAACGGCCGGCGCTGCTTCCAGCGTCTCACCGACGACGAAGTGGCGGCGTTGCTCGAGGTGGGTACGACACCGTCATGAGCGACGACGTTGCCGAACTGGGATGGGCCGCCGACATCGAAGCGGCGACCCTCGAGAACACGGACTTCCGCCGGGTCCTCTTCACCGGCGGGCACATGCAGCTGACCGTCATGTCCCTCGCGCCCGGCGAGGACATCGGGTGGGAGATGCACGACACCCACGACCAGTTCCTGCGCATCGAGCAGGGGCGGGGCCGGCTGCGCTTCGGCCGATCGGAGGACTCCGTCGACGAGGAGCACACGGTCGAGGACGACTGGGCGATCATCGTCCCGGCGGGCACCTGGCACGACGTGCTCAACACGGGCGACACCGAGCTCAAGCTCTACTCGTTGTACGCCCCGCCGGAGCACCCGCCCGAGACGGTGCACCACACCAAGGCCGACGCCGACGCCGCCGAGCACTGAGTCACAGCGCGGCTTGGATCTCGTCGACGAGCCGAGCGAGTCGCTCGTGGTGTGAGCCCCGCCAGTAGACGTGGCCGCAGTTCGCGCAGCGGTGGAACTCGTCGTAGTGCTTCCTGGTGAGCGGCTGGAGACGGTCGAGCACGTCGTCCTTGTCAACCGCCGTGAGGACGCCGCCACAGCGCAGGCACCGCGTGAATGGAGCCAGGCGGGTCGCGAGGTCGAGCCGGCGGACCACGGCGACGACCTGATCGAACGGACGGTCCTCTCGAACGAACAGCCCGTGGGTCACGTTGCGCCGCTTCAGCAGGCCGCGATCACGCGTGAGCAGGATCCGGTGCTCGGTCGCGCTCACGCGCGCGAGCGCTTCGTCGTCGAGGGCGGGATCGAACCGCACGTCGAGGCCGAGGAGGCGAAGGTGCCGGGCCAGCCGGCCGAGGTTGACGTCGACGACGAAGCGCGGGTCGCGGAGCGGCGCCGGTCGTAGCCGCGCGATCGGAGCGACGTCGAGGCTCTCGAAGACCGGATACACGGCCAGGCGGTCGCCGCTCGCCGGGCGGTGCGAGAACCCCACCGGCTCGCCGTCGATCACGACGAGATCGACCTCGGTGTGCGGGATCCCGGCTGCTTCGATCACGTCCTTGACCGTCTGGTGCGACCGCACCTCCCGGCGCACCGTCGTGCCCCGCAGCTCGGGCGGCAGGAAATCGTTGAGCTCGGCGTACACCCGAAGCTCGACGTGACCGTCCACGGATCGCATTCTCTCGCCACTGAGGCTCGTCGACGCTTTCGTCACGTCAGATCGCCCGGATGGGCGTTCTGAGCCGACGAAGGGAGGGTGCCCATGCTTCGCCTTGCTCGCGTGACGCCCGCCCTGGAGACTGAGTCGATGGCCGACCGAGGCTGGCAGTTCTGGGTGGATCGCGGCGGGACGTTCACCGACATCGTCGCCCGTGACCCGGATGGCCGGCTGGTGACGTACAAGCTGCTGTCCGAGAACCCCAGCCGGTACGCCGACGCGGCCGTCGCCGGGATCCGGGAGCTGCTCGGCCTCGCGCCCGGCGAGCCGATCCCGAGCGGGCGCATCGACCAGGTCCGTATGGGCACGACGGTGGCGACCAACGCCCTGCTCGAACGCAAGGGCGAGCGCACGGCCCTGGTCGTCACGAAGGGCTTCGGCGACGCCTTGCGGATCGGTTACCAGAACCGGCCCCGGATCTTCGATCGGCACATCGTCCTGCCCGAGCTGCTCCACGAGCGGGTGATCGAGGTCGACGAGCGGGTACGCGCCGACGGCACCGTGGTCCGTCCGCTCGCTGCCGACGACCTCGTCGATGAGCTGCAGCGGGCGCGCGCCGACGGGATCGATGCGGTTGCCGTCCTCTGCATGCACGCCCATCTGCATTCGGCGCACGAAGAGGCCATCGGCAAGGTCGCCGACGGCGTCGGGTTCGCCCAGGTCTCGATGTCGAGCGAGGTCAGCCCGCTCATGAAGCTCGTCTCGCGGGGGGACACGACCGTCGCCGACGCCTACCTCTCTCCGGTCCTGCGGCGCTACGTCGACTCGGTCGCCGCCGAGCTCCCCGGGACCCGGGTGATGTTCATGCAGTCCAACGGTGGGCTGGCCGAGGCGGGGCGCTTCCGCGGCAAGGACGCGATTCTGTCCGGCCCGGCCGGCGGGATCGTCGGCATGACCCGGATGTCACAGCTCGCCGGCTTCGGCCAGGTGATCGGCTTCGATATGGGCGGCACATCGACGGACGTCTCCCACTTCGCGGGGGAGTACGAGCGGGTGTTCAACACCACCGTGGCCGGGGTGCGGCTGCGGGCGCCGATGCTCTCCATCCACACCGTCGCCGCCGGCGGCGGGTCGATCCTCCACTTCGACGGCAGCCGCTACCGGGTCGGGCCGGATTCCGCCGGGGCCGTGCCCGGACCGACCTGCTACCGCGCCGGTGGCCCGCTCACCGTCACCGACGCCAACGTGATGCTCGGGCGCATCCAACCCGACCACTTCCCGCGCGTGTTCGGACCCGCGGGCGACCAGCCGATCGACGCCGAGGTGGTCCGCCGGCGGTTCACCGAGCTGGCGGCGGACGTGCGGGAGCGCACTGGCGACGACCGCACGCCGGAGGAGGTCGCCGAGGGCTTCCTGCAGATCGCGGTGGCAAACATGGCCAACGCCGTGAAGCGGATCTCGGTCGAGAAGGGCCACGACGTCACGCGCTATGCCCTGACGACGTTCGGTGGTGCCGGCGGTCAGCATGCGTGCGCCGTCGCCGACTCGCTCGGCATCCGCACGGTCGTCGTCCCACCGCTGGCCGGCGTCCTGTCCGCCCTCGGCATCGGCCTGGCCGACACGACGGTCATGCGCGAGCAGTCGATCGAGAAGCCGCTCGACGCGACCACGATGTCGCGGATCGGCGAAGTGGCCGCCGAGCTGACCGCGCTCACGCGGGCCGCGCTGGCGGCGGAGGGCGTGCCCGACGAGATGGTCCGAGTCGCCGCCCGGGTGCACCTGCGCTACGACGGCACGGATACCGCGCTCGCGGTCGCGCTCGCCGATCCCGACGCCATGGCGGCGGCGTTCGAGGCGCTCTACCGGCGGACCTATTCGTTCGTCCTCGATCGGCGGCTGATCGTCGAGGCGGTGTCGGTGGAGGCGACCGGGCTGACCGAGCAGCCCGACCTGACCGGCGTCGGCGGCGTGGCCGCGGGTGAATCCGCCGACGCGGCGACCGTCCGGCTCTGGTCGGCGGGCGAGTGGCGCGACGCTCCGCTGCTCGAGCGGGAACGGATGCCGGAAGGGGCGACAGTCATCGGCCCGGCGATCATCACGGAGGCCAACGCCACCACGGTCGTCGACGAGGGCTGGCGGGCCGAGATGACGGCGACCGGACACGTGCTGATCGAGCGGGTGCGGGCCCAGGCCGGCGCCGGCGTCGGCACGGAGGCCGACCCGGTGATGCTCGAGATCTTCAACAACCTGTTCATGTCGGTCGCCGAGCAGATGGGCGCGGCGCTCGAGTCGACGGCCCAGTCGGTCAACATCCGCGAACGGCTCGACTTCTCGTGCGCCCTGTTCGATCCCGGCGGCAACCTCATCGCCAACGCCCCCCACATGCCCGTCCACCTGGGGTCGATGGGCACGAGCGTCAAGGAGGTCGTGCGCCGGCGCGGCGGGGAGATCCGCCCAGGAGACGTGTACGCGGTGAACGACCCGTACCACGGCGGCACCCATCTGCCCGACATCACCGTCGTCACGCCGGTGTTCGGGTTCGGTGAGCGGTCTGACGCGATCCTGTTCTTCGTCGCCTCGCGCGGCCATCACGCCGAGGTCGGCGGGATCACCCCCGGCTCGATGCCCGCCGGCAGCCGCGACGTGCACGAGGAGGGGGTCCTGTTCGACAACTGGCTGCTCGTCGCCGGTGGGCGGTTCCGTGAGGACGAGACGCGACGTCTCCTGACCGAGGCGAGATATCCGTCCCGCGCGCCGGACACCAACCTCGGGGATCTGCGGGCGCAGGTCGCGGCCAACGCCCGAGGGGTCGAGGAGCTCGGGAAGCTGATCGAGCACTTCGGGCTCGACGTCGTGCTCGCCTACATGGGGCACGTCCAGGACAACGCCGAGGAATCCGTCCGCCGGGTCATCGACGCCCTCGACGACGGCGCGTTCGAATACGAGACGGATTCCGGTGCGGTGATCGCCGTGCGGGTCAACGTCGACCGCGAGCGGCGCTCGGCGACGATCGACTTCACCGGCACCTCCCCACAACTGGCCACGAACTTCAACGCCCCGTCGTCGGTCGTCACGGCTGCGGTCCTGTACGTGTTTCGGACCCTGGTCGCGGCGGACATCCCACTCAACGACGGGTGTCTGCGCCCGCTGCGCCTGGTCATCCCCGAGGGCTCGATGCTGGCGCCGGTGTACCCGGCCGCGGTCGTCGCCGGCAACGTCGAGACGTCGCAGGCGATCACGGGTGCGCTGTACGCCGCCCTCGGCGTGCAGGCCGAGGGCTCGGGCACGATGAACAACATCACGTTCGGCAACGAGCGCCACCAGTACTACGAGACGGTGGCGTCGGGGTCGGGAGCGGGGGACGGCTTTGCCGGCGCGCCGGCGGTGCAGACGCACATGACGAACGCTCGCCTCACCGACCCGGAGGTGCTCGAGTGGCGGTTCCCCGTGATCGTGGAGGAGCACGCCGTGCGCCGGGGGAGCGGCGGGGCCGGACGGTGGGGCGGGGGAGACGGCGCGGTACGGCGCATCCGGTTCCTCGAGCCGATGACGGTCAGCACGCTGGCCGGCCACCGCCGGGTCGCCCCGTACGGCATGGCCGGAGGGTCACCGGGCGCCCTCGGCCGGCACTACGTGCAGCGGGCCGGCGGCGACGTGGTCGAGATGGCCGGCGCCGACTCGGCGGAGGTGCATCCAGGCGACGTGCTGGTCGTGGAGACCCCGGGCGGCGGGGGATACGGCCCTCCGTAACCCGTTCTGTCGGTCGGAACCGGCCGGTTCCGGTCGATGCCGACTGACAGAACGGGCAAGAATGCCGGACATGAGCGATCGTCTGCGCTTCGGCATCTTCATGGCACCGTTCCACCAGGCCGGCGAGAACCCGACCCTGGCGCTCGAGCGGGACCTCGAGTTGATCCAGCACCTCGACCGGCTGGGCTGGGACGAGGCCTGGATCGGTGAGCACCACTCAGCCGGGACCGAGTTGATCGCCTCGCCGGAGATCTTCATCGGCGTGGCGGCCGAGCGGACCCGGCACATCAAGCTCGGCACGGGGGTAATCAGCGTCGCCTACCACAACCCGTACATGATCGCCGAGCGGGCCGTGCTGCTCGATCATCTCACCCGCGGCCGGTTCATGCTCGGCCTCGGTCCAGGATCGCTGCCGACCGATGCGATCATGATCGGTCTCGACCCCACCGAGACCCGCCCCCTCCTCGAGGAGGGTGTCGACGTGATCATGCGCCTCCTGACGTCGGACGAGCCGGTGTCGAGCCAGACCAAGACGTGGACCCTCACCGACGCCCGTCTGCACCTGCGGCCGTACTCCGACCCGCTGTTCCCCGTCGCCGTGCCGGCCGTGGCGTCGCCGTCGGGACCCCGTCTCGCCGGGCGGTACGGGATCGGGCTCCTCTCGATCGGCGCCACCCAGGCGGTCGGATTCGACGTGCTCGGCCTGCACTGGGACGTGATGGAGGAGCGGGCGGCCACGTTCGGCACCGTCGCCGACCGGTCGCAGTGGCGTCTCGTCGGGCTCATGCACATCGCCGAGACCAAGGAGCAGGCGGAACGGGACGTCGAGTACGGCATCCGCCAGTGGTTCGACTACTTCCAGCACACGGCTGCGTTCCCGCAGATGGACGTCGGGAGCGCCGACGCGGCCAAGGAGATGGTCGAGTTCGTCAACAGCTCCGGGCTCGGTTCGATCGGAACGGCCGACATGGCCTGCGAGCAGATCGAGCGGCTGCAGAAGCAGTCCGGCGGGTTCGGCTGCTACATGTGCCTGGCCCACGAGTGGGCGAACCCCGAGGCGACCAAGCGCAGCTACGAGCTGATCAGCCAGCGGGTGTTCCCCGAGTTCCAGGGCCACGCCGCGGCCACCCGCGACTCCAAGGAGCGGGCCCGGGCCGGTCGGGAGCGGCTGGCGGAACGCAACATGAAAGCCGTCGAGGAGATGGTGGCCAAACACGAGGCGGAATTGGCGGCGAAAGACGCTCGCGACGGGTGACCCCCGTTCTGTCCTTCGGGCGAACAACTGCAACGACTGCAGGGCATCGCACAGATAGGTTGGCGACGTGGAGCGGAGGATCTACGGGCTCGAGAACGAGTACGGGGTCACCTGCACGCTCCGCGGGCAGCGCCGGCTGAGCCCCGACGAGGTCGCCCGCTACCTGTTCCGCCGGGTGGTGAGCTGGGGGCGCAGCTCCAACGTGTTCCTGCAGAACGGCGCCCGCCTGTACCTCGACGTCGGCTCGCACCCCGAGTACGCCACGCCCGAGTGCGACTCGTTGTACGAGCTCGTCGTCCACGACAAGGCCGGCGAGCGAATCCTCGAGAGCCTCGTCGAGTCGGCCGAGCAGCGCCTCGCCGAGGAGTCGATCCGGGGCACGATCTACCTGTTCAAGAACAACACCGACTCGGCCGGGAACAGCTACGGCTGCCACGAGAACTACCTGACGAGCCGCCACGACGACCTCGGCCACTACGCCGAGGTCCTGATCCCGTTCCTGGTCAGCCGGCAGATCTACGCCGGTGCCGGCAAGGTCCTGCACACGGCGCGGGGAGCGACCTACTCGATCGCCCAGCGGGCCGAGCACATCTGGGAAGGCGTCAGCTCGGCCACCACGCGGAGCCGGCCGATCATCAACACCCGGGACGAGCCACATGCCGACGCCGAGCGCTTCCGCCGGCTGCACGTCATCGTCGGCGACTCCAACATGAGCGAGTACACGACCTTCGTCAAGGTCGGCGCGGCCGCCTGCATGCTGCGCATGCTGGAGGACCGCAGCGTCGTGCTCCGCGACATGACGCTCGAGAACCCGATCCGGGCGATCCGCGAGATCAGCCACGACCCGTCGTGCCGGCGTAACGTCCGCCTCGGCAACGGCCGGGAGGTGAGCGCCCTCGACATCCAGCGGGAGTACCTCGACCGGGCGCTGCGCTACGCGGAGACCAAGGGCTTCCCGGCGCTCGAGCAGCGGGCGCTGGAGATGTGGGAGCACTGCGTCACGACCATCGAGAACGACCCGATGAAGCTCGACCGCGAGGTCGACTGGGTCATCAAGTTCAAGCTCCTCGAGGCGTTCCGCGAGCGCCACCGTCTGCCGTTCGGTCACCCCCGGGTGCAGCTCCTCGACCTGCAGTACCACGACGTCTCCCGCAGCCGCAGCCCCTTCTACAAGCTCCAGGGTCGCGGCCTGGTCGAGCGGCTGTGCACGGACGCCGACATCGACACGGCCACCGACGTCCCGCCGCAGAGCACGCGGGCCCGCCTACGGGGCGAGTTCGTCCGTCGGGCCAAGGAACGCAAGCGTGACTACACCGTGGACTGGGTGCACCTGAAGCTCAACGACCAGGCCCAGCGCACCGTGCTGTGCAAGGACCCCTTCAAGAGCCGTGACGAACGGGTCGAGAAGCTGATCGACTCCCTATGACAGAGTCGATCGACCCGTTGCTCGACGGGCAGTCAACCGCGGAGATCGTGGACCCCGAGATCGCAGAAGGCGGCGCCGGCGATGACGACGACACCGCGGAGCAGTCGCCCGTCCATCGCCACCGCGCCCTGCTCGACTGGGCCGTCGTCATCATCGTCGCCCTGCTCGTCGCGTTCATGGTGCGCACGTTCGTGCTGGCCCACTTCGTCGTCGACGGCACGTCGATGTTCTCCACGCTCCATGACGACGACCGGGTGTTCGTGAACAAGCTGTCCTACCGGCTGCACGACCCCAACCGCGGCGACGTCGTTGTGCTGCACCAGAGCGCCGGGGCGTCAGAGCGCGATCTGATCAAGCGGGTCATCGCCTTGCCGAGTGAGACCATCGAGATCCGCAACTGCCAGGTCATCATCGACGGACAGAACCTCGAGGAGCCGTACCTCGATCCCGAGGTGGTGACGCCGGGGAACTGCGGTGGCGACCTGGCACCGACGAACGTGCCCGAGGACCACGTGTTCGTGATGGGCGACAACCGCGGCGGCTCTCAGGACAGCCGCGCCCTCGGCCCGATCGACGAGGACGACCTCGTCGGCCGGGCGTTCATCGTGTTCTGGCCGCAGTCCCACTGGCAGTGGCTCTGAGGGTTTAGGCGGTTCAGGGCGGGCCGTCGAGCTCGGCCATGAACGCGTCGACCATCACGTCGACGTGGTCGCTGTAGACCCCGTCGAGTCCCATGCGTAGGGCCGGGCGGAGGATGTGCTCGTACTGCATGTCCCACCCCAGCGTCACGCGGTCGAAGCGGTGGAACAGCGTGGTGAGCCCGCCGCTCCAGTCGCTGTGGTGCAGGTTGATCGCGTCGATGCCCTCGGCGGCGAGCGTCGCAGCCCGCCGCTCCGGCCCCTCCTTGAGTCGCGTCAGGCGGGTCGAGTCCACCACGCGCACGTCGGGATCGAGCTGGCGGAGCTCGATCGAGTCGGCCAGCCGGGCCTGGCACAGCCAGAGACGGGGGAGCAGTTCCGGGGCGGACTCGCGAACGACAGCGAGAACGACCGAACCGGCCTCGGGGTGCTTCACGTCGAGGGACAGGTGGTAGTCCGAGCCGCAGCGCTCGAGCAGGTCGGTCAGCGCGGGAACGTGCTCGGGCAGCTGGTCCCGCCGGTACGACGTCACGGACCGCTTCCTCCCGGCGCGGCCTGAGCGCACCAGCCCGTCGTGGTCGAGCACGGGCACGCCATCGGCGGTCAGCCAGACGTCGCTCTCCAGACCGGTCGCGCCGAGCCGCAGGGCGAGCACGAACGCATCGAGGGTGTTCTCCGGGGCGTGGGCCCGGGCGCCCCGGTGGGCGAAGGCGATCGGGCGCGCCAGCAGCGACGGGAGCCGTTGTTGCACACACGCCATTGTGACGGCACACCTGACCAATCCGGGGGCCCGGGACGCGCCGAACACCTGCCATGAGCCCGCGCCCGGAGCGTTCGCCAGAACCGGGCGAACGCCGACTCGTAGACTGCGGCGCGTGTTCAACCTGACCGGCAGTGAGATCATCGTGATCCTGCTGCTGGCGCTGGTCATCCTCGGACCGGAGAAGCTGCCCGAGGCGATGCGCAAGGCCGGTCGCGCCTACAACGAGCTGCGGAAGATGGCGAACAGCTTCCAGTCGGAGGTGCGCAGCGTGATCGACGAGCCGATGAACGAGCTGCGCGGGACGGCCGACATGCTGCGGGACGCCACCGATTTCACCGCCGACAGCAAGAAGAAGCCGACCACTCCGAAGCCGGCTCCCGCGCCCACTCCTGCCGTGAAGCCGGCGGCGGACCCGCCGGCGGCGGTCGAGGAACCTGACGCTGAGCCCGAGGAAGAGGACGTCGTCACCCGCGCGCTCAGTGGTGACGTCGATCACCAGGCGCCCGTTGACGAGGCCGGATCCAGCAAATGAGCCCCGCGCTCCGGCGCGGTCCATCGCGGCCGACGCTGAGGTCTCCCGACGACGTCATGACGCTGACCGAGCACCTCGCCGAGCTGCGCGTCCGCCTCATCCGCTGCGCCCTCGCGGTGACGCTGTTCGCGATCCTGATCGTCGCCTTCTACGACCAGGTCCTCGAATTCCTCCTCGGCCCGTACCAAAACCTGTGCGAGCGGAAGGGGGGCGGCTACTGCGGCGCGATCCCCAACGCGGAGGGTGAGCCACAGCTGTTCACCCTCGATCCGATCGAGGGCTTCAGCACCCGTCTGCGGGTCGCCACCTACGGCGGGATCATCCTCGCCCTGCCGGTGCTCATGTGGCAGATCTGGCGGTTCGTCGTGCCCGCGTTGCACGCCAAGGAGAAGAAATACGCGATCCCGTTCATCACGTCGTCGGTCCTGCTCTTCCTCCTTGGCGGCCTGATCGCCTATCTCACCCTCGATCCGGCGCTGCAGTTCCTCATCGCTTGGAGCGGCGAGGACGTCGGCCAGGTGTTCCAGGTGAGCAAGTACATCCGCCTCGTCGTGCTCATGGTGGCCGCGTTCGGCATCGGTCTGGAGTTCCCGGTGCTCCTCGTGTTCCTCCAGCTCGTCGGCGTGCTCACGCCGCAACAGCTGCTCGGATTCTGGCGCTACGCGGTGGTCGCCATCGCCGCCGTGGCCGCCGTGATCACGCCGTCGGGTGATCCCATCTCGATGGCCGCCCTGGCCGTGCCGATGCTGGTGCTGTACTTCGTCGCCATCCTGATCGGCTGGCTCGTCCAGCGTCGCCGGCGGAAGCAAGAAGCCGCCGCAGCCTGAGAGACTGGAGCGGTGGGCGCCGACCGGGCCGAGATCGTCGCCGCGTACCCGTTTCCGCTCGACCGCTTCCAACTGGAGGCGCTCGACGCCCTCGACGCGGGCCACCACGTCGTCGTGGCCGCGCCGACGGGCAGCGGCAAGACCGTCGTCGCCGAGTACGGCATCGAGACGACCCGGCGACAGGGCCGGCGGGCCTTCTACACCGCCCCCTTGAAGGCGCTGTCCAACCAGAAGTTCCGCGACCTGAGCTCGCGCTACGGCCCGGGCCAGGTCGGGCTGCTCACCGGCGACAACGCGATCGATGGAGACGCCCCGGTGGTGGTGATGACCACCGAGGTGCTGCGCAACATGATCTACGGCCGCTCGCCGGCGCTCGAACGGCTGGGACTGGTGGTGCTCGACGAGGTGCACTACCTGCAGGACGCCTACCGCGGTCCGGTATGGGAGGAGGTCATCGTCCACCTGCCCGCCCACGTTCGTCTGGTCTGCCTGTCGGCGACGGTCAGCAACTCCGGTGAGCTGGCGGCGTGGATCCAGACCGTCCGTGGCCCGACCACCCCGATCGTCGAGCTGCGTCGTCCGGTGCGCCTTCACGACCGCTACCTGGTGGGGGACCGCACCAACGACCGGCTGCATCTGCTCGAGACGTTCGACGGCGGTCGCCCCAACCCCGACGCGGCCCGGCTCGACGCCTCGGCCGTGCGCCGCGGGCGGGCCCGGCACGAGCGGCCGGTGCGGGGGAGCGGGCGCCGGGTGCTCTACACGCCGGGTCGGGTCGAGACGGTCGACCTGCTCGATCAGCGGGAACTGCTGCCGGCGATCGTGTTCATCTTCAGCCGCAACCAGTGCGACGACGCCGCCAGGACCTGCCTCGCCGCGGGGATGCGACTCACCACCGGGCCCGAGCGTGACCGCATCCGCGAGATCGTCGACGCCCGGCTGGACGGGCTCGCCGACGACGATCTCGCCGTGCTCGGCTACGGGCAGTTCCTCGCCCAGCTGGAGGCCGGCATCGCGGCCCACCACGCCGGGATGGTCCCGGCGTTCAAGGAGGCCGTGGAGGCGTGTTTCATCGAGGGGCTGATCAAGGTCGTGTTCGCCACCGAGACCCTGGCCGTCGGCGTCAACATGCCGGCCCGGACGGTGGTCATCGAGAAGCTGACCAAGTTCACCGGCGACCGGCACGAGGCGTTGACCGCGGGGGAGTACACCCAGCTGACCGGGCGGGCCGGGCGACGGGGGATCGACGAGGAGGGCCACGCCGTCGTGCTGTGGAGCCCGTTCGTGCCCTTCGAGCAGGTCGCCGCCCTCGCCGCCAGCCGGACGTTCCATCTCCGTTCCGCGTTCCGTCCGACGTACAACATGGCCGCCAACCTCGTCGGCACGTACACAAGCGAGGAGGCCCACCACCTGCTCAACCTCTCCTACGCGCAGTACCAGGCGGACCGCGACGTCGTCCGGCTCGAGGCCCGGCTCGAGCGTGTGCGCTCGGGCCTGGCCGAGGCCCGGGAGCAGGCGGAGAGCCCCTACGGTGACATCTGGGAGTACCGCCGCGCGGTGGACGCGATGCGGGCGCGACGGCGGGGCCGCAACGACCTGGTGGCGGTCGGCATCGCCCGGCTGCGACCGGGCGAGGTCGTCCACGCGGCCAAGGGCAGGTATCGAGGCCCGGTGGCGGTCGTCGCCACCGCCCACCGCAAGGGCGGTCTCCGGCTCACCACGGTGACCCGGCGGGCCGATCTGTTGCTCCTGACGGCCGACGACTTCGACGACGTCCCGCGTCCTGTCGGCTCGATCCGCCTGCCGTCGGCGTTCAGCCCGAACCGCATCGAGTACCGCCGGGAGGTCGCCCGATCCCTCGGGCGGGCGCATCTCGAGTCCGCGCCGCGCCGGCGGGACGAGCCGGACCTCGCCGGCCCGTTCCCGATCGAGGCCGATCCCGATCTGCGCGCCCGCATGCGCGCCGCCGGGCAGGCCGAGCGGCTCGAGCGGGAGCTGGTCGAGCTCGGTGGCCGGGTGGAGGGCCACAACCGATCGCTCGCCCGTGACTTCGACCGCGTGCTCGACGTGCTCTCGCGCCGGGGCTACGTCGAGACCGGCGCCGCCGGCGGCGGCCGGTGGGGCCTCACCGACGCCGGGCGTGTGCTCGCCCGCGTGTTCCACGAATGCGATCTGCTGATTGCCGAGTGCCTCCACCGCGGGCTGCTCGACGGCGCCGCCCTCGACGCGGCGAGCATGGCGGCGCTGCTGTCGACGTTCGTCTACGAGCACCGCAGCCCGGAGCCGGCGCCGCCCCCGTGGTTCCCGTCACTGGACGTCGAAGGCCGCTGGCGGCGGATCCGCGCGACGAGCGAGGAGCTCGCCGCGGACGAGGCGTCGACGGGGCTGGCCGAGCACCGTCCGCCCGATCCCGGCTTCGCCGCCGCGGCGTACGCCTGGGTCGCCGGCGAAGGGTTGGCCGACGTCGTGAGCGGCGAGGAGGTCGCGGGCGGCGATTTCGTCCGCACCACCAAACAGCTCGTCGACCTGGCCCGGCAGGTCGCGCTCGTTGCCCCGGATCCGGCCACGCGGGAACGGGCCCGAGAGGTGAGTGAGCTGGCGTTCCGGGGGGTGGTCGCCGACGTCGTGGTGGGCGGCGGCGTCATCGACTCGCTGGTGGACGAATGACGATCAAGCGCGGCCAGATGTGGGGCCTGGCGGTGGGGGTGCCGCGGGGGTTGGTGTCGGTCGCCAGTGACGCCGAGCTGGCCCGGCTCATCGGGCGGGGCGAGCCCCGGCCGATCCGGCTCACGGGCGGCGACCTGCTCCGGACGCTGGGAGGTCCGTCGGGCGGGCCGGGTCTGCAGCGCCTGCCGATCGACGTCCTCCGCCTGCTCGTCGACGGTCGCCAGTTCGTCGCCGTCGCCCACGTCGTCGCCCGCCGCGGCGGCAAGTTGGGATGGTGGCGGGGCCCGATCACCGCGGTCATGAACGCCGACCGGATCGGCCGGTGGGAGGTCGCCCCGCGCGCCCACCCCAACGACGGCCGGGCGGACGTCGTCGAGGTCGGTGACTGGCTCGGCGTGCGGGGACGGTGGCAGGCGTGGCGGCGGCTGCCGACCGGGACCTACCTGCCCCACCCCGAGATCGAGGAGAGCCGGATCGCCGTGACCGCCTGGGCGTTCCAGCCGCCACGGCGGCTGTGGCTCGACGGCGTCGACATCGGCACCGTACGCTCGCTCGGCGTCACCGTCGAGGCCGACGGGGCGACGATTCACATCTAGTTCCCGACCCCTGGAGCGTGCCCTTGGACGCATGGATCCTCGACGAGTCGCCGGGCGCGTACCGGTGGGGAGAGATCGACCTGCCGGAGCTCGGCCCCGACGACGTCCGCATCCGCGTCGTGGCGAGCGCCCTCAACCACATGGACCTGTGGGTGACCCGAGGCCTGCCCAAGCCGCCGCTGCCGCATGTTCCCGGCTGCGACGTCGCCGGTGAGATCGACGCCGTCGGCGAGGCGGTGACCGGACTCGCGGCCGGCGACGAGGTCGTCGTCAACCCCGGCGTGTCCCCGCTCGAAGACATCGTGGCGCTCGGCATCGACAGCCCGATGGGTCCGGGGTTCGCGATCTACGGCGAGCACACCTGGGGTGGGCACGCCACGTTCGCTGGTCGCGCCAGCGCGCAATGTCGTCGCCCGCCCGGCCGGACGGACGTGGGAGGAGTGCGCGGCGTACCCGCTGGCGTCGGTCACGGCGTACCGGATGCTGCGCCGGGCGCGGCTGCGCGCCGGGCAGACCGTGCTCGTCGTCGGGATCGGCTCGGGCGTGTCCTGTGCCGCGCTCGGCCATCGCCCAACAGCTCGGTGCGCAGGTCGTGGCGACGAGCCGCAGTGAGGCCAAACGAGCCGAGGCCGTGGCGATGGGTGCAGTGGCGGCGATCGACTCCGCCGACGAACGGTGGTCGGTGCAGGCCGACGTCGTGGTCGAGAGCGTCGGCGCGGCGACGTGGGACAAGTCGGTGCGGGCGCTCAAGGCCGGCGGGCGCCTCGTCGTCTGCGGCGGGACGTCGGGCGCCGAGGTGACGCTCAACCTGCCCCGACTGTTCTTCAAGCAGTTCGAGATCATCGGCTCGTCGATGGGGAGCTACGAGGAGTTCGCCGAGCTGACGACGTTGATGGGCCAGGGCCTCCCGGTGCGCATCGACGAGGTGCTCGAGCTGTCCGAGTACCCGGAGGCGCTGCGTCGCCTCGAGGCCGGCGAGCAGCTCGGCAAGATCGTGTTGCGACACTGATCCGGGCAGGTGAACGGGCATCCCCCGACGGCGTTGGGGCCGAACCGTAGGATCGCCGGCCGTGAACGTCATGGCGTTCCCCGGCCACGTAGGCCGCGGCTGGACGCTCCTCGGCTGGCGCCTCGTCGCTCGCAGCGAGCAGGTGCGGCCATGAGCGCGTACGTGCCGGAGCGGTTCACCGCGGCCGAATCCGACGTGCTGCGGCGCTACTTCACCAACCTCGACGGACCGGTGTTCGCCCTGGTCAACCTGCCCGAGGTCGTCAAAGGTGCGCTGTTCGCCCGCTACAGCCGCAGCCCGAAGAGCCTGCGCCGGCTGTTCATCGACGAGTTCGTCGGCGAGCTCGACATCGCGGGCGACCAGTCGATCGACGCCACCGTCGGCCTCACGCGCGCCGAGGACCTGTACGAGAAGGTCTTCGTCGAATACGGCGACGACTCGGTCGCCCAGCTCGGCGGGGTCCACGTCGCGTGTGAGCAGTCCTCCAACATCCTGACCAAGGTGCTCGAGTGGGGCCGCTTGATGAGCTACCTCGAGCAGAGCACGCGCTACATCGCCTACGACAGCCGGGTCGGCGGGCGGTATCGCTTCTACCGCGACCCGGCGGTTCTCACGAGCCGGTTCGGCACGAGGTACGTGGGTGACATGGACCGCCTGTTCGACGCGTATGGCCAGGTGCTCGCGGCGGTCACGGACCATGTGCGGACGACGGTGCCACGCAATCCCGCTGACAGCGAGTTCGTGTACCGGCAGGCGACGCGAGCGAAGGCCCTCGACGCCGCCCGCGGTGTGCTGCCCGCGGCATCGCTGTCGAACGTCGGCATCTACGGCAGCGGGCAGGCGTTCGAGGCGCTCCTCCTGCGATTGCGCGCCCACCCGCTGCCCGAGGCACGCGAATGCGGCGAGCTGATGCTGCACGAGCTGCGCAAGGTCATCCCGAGCTTTCTGCGACGCGTCGACCTGCCCGAGCGAGGCGGCCGCTGGTCGACCTACCTCGCCACGACCCGCCAGCGCACCGCCGAACTGGTCGACTCGCTGTTCGCCGCCGACACGCCGTCATCCGCTTCCTCGGTCACACTCGTCGACTTCGATCCGGACGCCGAGAACAAGCTCCTCGCCGCGATCTGCTACCCGCACTCGCAGCTGCCCGAGCAGCAACTGATGGATCGCGTGGCCCGCCTCGGCGCCGCCGAGCGGCTCGCGCTCGTGCGGGCGTACGTGGGGGAGCGGGAGAACCGCCGGCACAAGCCGGGGCGGGCGTTCGAGCGGATCGACTACCGGTTCGACGTGCTCGCCGACTACGGCGCGTTCCGTGACCTCCAGCGTCACCGTCTGCTGACGATCGAGTGGCAACGGTTGAGCCCACGTCACGGCTACGTCCGCCCGGAGCTCGTGGACGACGCCGGGCAGGCGGCCGTGTTCGACGAGGCGATGCATCGCTCGGCACAGCTCCACGATGACCTCCTCGCCGACTTCCCGGAGCAGGCCCCGTACGCGGTGGCGATGGCGCACCGGTTGCGGTTCGTGATGCAGTTCAACGCGCGGGAGGCGATCCACTTGCTCGAGTTGCGGTCCGGCGCGGAGGGTCATCCGGCGTACCGCCGCGTCGTCCTCGACATGCATCGGCTGATCGCCGAGCAGGCCGGGCACCGCATCGTCGCCGAGGCGATGACTCATCTCACGACCGCCGAGCCGGAGCTGGCGCGGCTGGCGTCGGAACGGCGGGCCGAGGCGCGCCGCGGGTGACCCGCAGCCGCGCGTTGTGACGGTTGTCACAATTAGCGAACCGAGCCCTTGGGAACGGTGGCCCTAGGCTCCGGCCGCGTCATGGCGAGGTAGCCGCGGTGAGGACGGACAGGGGCGAGAGATATGGCTGACGACGACGAAATCCGCAACGGCGCCGAAACCGCAACCGAGGACGAGGAAGAGCTCGAGGAGGACGCCGCCCTCGAGGAAGGCCCCGACGCCGAGGACCTCGAGGACGAAGAAAGCTTCGAGGAGCTCGACGACGAGGACGGCGGCCGAGGACGACGCGGACGAGGAGGAGGAAGAGGAGGGCGACGAGGACGAGACGGCCGCGACGCGCGCCAAGCGGCGCAGCGGCGAGGAGGAGGAGGACGAGGACGACGAGCTCCTCTCGCCGGACGACGTGGAGGCCGATCTCGATCGCATCCTCAAGGACCGTCTCGTCACGTCCGACGAGGACGACGACGAGGACGAGGAGGAAGACGAACCCGAGGACCGCGCCGACGGCGGCAACCGACTGCAGCCCAAGCGCGCCGACGAGCAGCTCTGTCCCCAGTGCTTCCTCCTCGTGCGGGCCTCGGCGCCGACGTGCCCCGTCGGTGACGACGCCTGCCCGATCTTCAGCTGAGGACCATGGCCGCCGCCGACGACCCGGTGCGCGCCGAGGTGGAGCGGTGGGTGCGAGCGTTCGTCGCCGCCGCGGTCGCCGTGCCCGGCGCCGCGATCGGGCGAGTCGGACGGTGTGTCGGCGGTCGCATGGCAACGGTGACGGAACGGGTCGCCGAGCCGGTGCGGTTGGTCAAGTCGCTCTTCGACCTCGCCTCAGGTGCGTCAACATCGGGCGGCGGGACCACGGCGACGCCGCCTGCAGAGGACGCGGAGGCCGATCGTGATCGCTCTGACGCGGCCAGCCCGGACGCCGACGAGCTGCCGATCGAGGAGTACGAGAGCCTCGCCGCGAGCCACGTCGTCGCCCGACTGGAGAACCTCAGCCCGACCGAGCTGCGGGAGGTGCGGGAGTTCGAGGTCGCCCACCGTGGCCGCCGCACGGTCCTCGGTCGCATCGACCAGCTCCTGGGAGTCGCGGCCGGAGCATGATCGACCCCGTCGTGCGGCCGGCCCGCCAGGCCGACGTCGACGCCCTGCGCCTGCTCGAGGGGGAGGCGCGGGCCGCGCTGGTCGACGCCCGGGGCGGAACCCGCTGGCTCGACGAGCACCCGGAGGTCGGTGCCGAGTGGCCCGACGCGCTGGAGGAGCACCAGGTGTTCGTCGCCGTGCTCGACGTCGAGGAGGCAGAAGTCGTCGTCGGCTATCTCGTGCTCGACGTGGCCGGGACGGTCGCCCGCATCGACCAGGTCTTCGTGACCCCCGGCGCCCGCGAGGTCGGCTTCGGCGACGCCCTCATCGAGGGGGCCGAGGGCGCAGCGCGCGAGGGGGCGCGGCCGTGCTCGAGGGTCAGGCGCTCCCGGGCGACCGCGAGACGAAGAACCTCTACGAACGGGCTGGCATCACCGCCCGCCTGATCACCGTGTCCCGCCGCCTCGACTGACCGTTCTGTCGGTCGGAAACAGCCGGATCCCGCGCCTGCCGAACGACAGAACGAGGCTCAGCGGCCCTTCCACTCCGGGGCACGCTTCTCGATGAACGCAGTGAGCCCTTCCTTGAGGTCCTCCGAGCGCATCACGACGCCCATCGCCTGATCGGTCATCCGCTTGAGCGTCTCGTCGTCCTCGGCCCCGGCGGCTCGCACGACGGCGCGGCTCTCCCACACGGCGAGAGGTGCGCATTGCGTGATCTGCTCGGCGAGCCGGAGCGCCTCGGCGTCGGCCTGACCGGGCTCGACGAGCCGCGACACCATGCCGAGGGCGTGGGCCCGCTCGGCGGGGATTGGCTCGCCGGTGAGGATCGCCTCCATCGCCGTCGCCTGGCCCACGGCACGGGGCAGCCGGAACAATCCGCCCGCGCCGGCGACGAGGTTACGCTTGGCTTCGGCGAGTCCGAACGCGGACCGGGTCGTCGCGACGACGAGGTCGGCGGCGAGAACGATCTCACACCCGCCCGCGGTGGCGAGGCCGTCGACGGCGACGATCACCGGCTTGCGCCGGTCGCGGTAGACGAAGCCGGCGAAGCCGCCCCGGGCGGTCGCCAGTGCGGCACCGTTGCCGGCGTTGATCTCCTTCAGGTCCGCGCCGGCGGAGAAGACCGGACGTTCCTGGTTCTCGGTGTTGGCCCGGAGCACGCCGACCCAGACGTCGTCGTCGTCCTCGAGCCGGTCGATCGCGGCTTCGAGGCCGGTGGCCACGTCCCCGTTCACGGCGTTGCGGGCCTCGGGCCGGTTGAGAGTGATGACCGCCACGCGGCCGTTCGCTTCGTAGGTGACGATGTCCGACATCGGCGGCGATGGTAGGCGCGAGTCGGGGAGTGGGGCCTAGTGGACGTCGCCCTCGCCGGGTGGGCTCTCCTCGACTGCCGCTGGCTCGGCTGCCTCGGGCGTGTCCGGCGGGCTCTGCGCCGACTGCCTCTGGCGAGGGTGCCTCGGGCGTCTCCGGCGCAGCTGTCCTCGAGTCGCCGGCTGCTCGGCTGCCTCGGGCGTGTCCGCGCACTGTCGACGGTCGCCGAGTGCTCGGCTGCTTCGGGCGTGACGGGCGAGGTCCTCGGCGGTCGCCGGCTGCTCGGCTGCCTCGGGCGTGACGGGCCTCGAGCTGTCGCCAGTCTGCTCGGCTGCGTCTGGCTCGGCTGCTTCGGGCGTCGTCCGGCGGACGCTCGTCGGCTCGCCTGGCGAGGTGCTCGGCGTGTCCGCCGCTCTGGCGACTCGCGTCTGGCGTCGGACCGGCTGACCGGCGGGGGAGTGCCGGTGCTGCGCGAGCTCGTCCGCTCCGGGCGGCCCTTGCCCTCGCCGGCGGTCGGACGGCGGGTGGGCTCCCGCCGGCGCGACGTCGGGCGCAACGGCTTCGGCACCGCCGCACCGGCCGGCACCTCGATGCCGTACAGCGCGGCGACCTGGGGGAGCAGCGGAGCCAGCCGGCGCACGGTGGCGAGCAGCTCGTCGCTGCGCTGCTCGGCCGGTGCCGCCGGCGCGACGAGCGAGCGCACGGGCGAGAAGGCGGCCGCCTCGAGCACGGCGCTCCACCGGTCGGGCCCGTCGGTCGGCTGGAGGGCGGCCGTCGTCGCCTCGCCGAGCCTGGTCGCGAGCGCACCGGGGAAGGGCACACCGGCCTTCGGCGGCACCGACGACAGCCGCAGCGCCCGTACGACCCGCCCAACGTCGAGCGCGGCCTCGACGTCGCTCAGCCACAGCGCGAGCTCCTCCTCCTGCTTGGCCGCCAGCGCCGCCTTGAGCTCGGCGGCGAGCGTTCGCGTCGACTCGTCGCGCGCGACGAGCGGATCGTCCGCGGACGCGACCACACTGCGGAGGTCGCGCAGGTCGAGGTGCTCGAGTTGACGCTGCGCCGCGTCGGCGCGATCGAGCCAGTCGGCAACTCGCAGGCGGGGGATGAGCTCCTCCGCCATCCGCATCACGCCGGCCTCGGGCATCTCCGGCTTGCCCTCGGCCTTCAGCCGGGCGTTGTCCTCGCGCAGCCGCTGCCGGACGGCGGCGAGGCCCTGAAGGGCGAGCTCGGCGATCGGACGCTGCTCCTCGGGCAGCGAACCGAGGACGTCGGTGCGGTGCTGCTTGCCCGGTCGCAGCCGCTTGGGTTTGGGCCGTTGGGGGAGCTCCGGCGGCGGCGTGAAGTGGGGACGGTGGTAGTGCCGTTCACCGTCCTCCCGGCCAACCCGGCGGTCGCCCTCCGGGCGGTCGGACCGCCGGCCTCGGTCACGATCGTTGCGGTCGCGGCGGTCACGGTCGCCCGAGCGCTCCCGGCGGTCGGGGCGCCGATCCCGGCGGTCACCATCCTCGCGGTCGGGACGATCGCGACGCGGCGGGCGCGAGCGACGGTCGTCCGTGCGTCCGCCGCGGGCCCGTTGCTGCACGACCGGCTCGAACGAGTCCTCCGTCGGCAGGAGCTCGAGCCGATCGGACCGGGCGGGCTTCTCCTTCGGCGGGACCACCGACAGGACGCGGATGCCGTCGACGTCGTGCTCCGTCTCGACCCGCAGTTGGTCGCCGACGGAGACCCCGCCGGGGAGGATCGAGCCGTCGAGCACCCCCCTGGGTTCGCGAGCCCCGGCGGCGCGCCACGTCCACGAGCCATCGGCACTCGAGCTGGTGAGCTCGATCTCGATCCTCGTGGGCACGGTCCGCCACGGTACACCGAGCCCGCCGACCGCTCCCGCCCCCGAACACCGCGGGCGCGGCCGGGATACCGTCGGGGTCATGGCCATCTACGCGCTCGGCGATCAGGTTCCCGACATCGACGAGTCCGCCTACGTCCACCCCGACGCCGTGATCATCGGGTCCGTGCGCATCGGTCCCTTCAGCTCGGTCTGGCCCAACGCCGTGTTGCGCGGCGACGACGGCGAGATTCGGATCGGGTCCCGTTCGAGTGTGCAGGACGGCAGCGTGCTGCACTGCACGCCCGAGCACCCGACGATCGTCGGGGACGAGTCCGTGATCGGACACATCGTCCACCTGGAGGGCTGCACGATCGAGGACCGGGCCATGGTCGCCAACGGCGCGATCGTGCTCCACCGCTCGGTGGTCGGCACTGGCGCGGTCGTGGGGGCCAACGCCGTGGTGCTCTACGACGTCGACGTGCCGCCGGGCGCGCTCGCCGTCGGCGCGCCGGCGACGATCAAACCCGGGCGGGCGCGCATGGACGACATCCTCCACAGTGTCGAGACGTACGTGGCCCGGGCCAAGCACTATCGGGATGCGCTCCGTCGCATCGACTGATGCTCGCTCTCGTCCTCACGGTGCCGGCCAGCGAGGTCGAGCTGGCCAGCGACGCCCTGTGGGCGCTCGGCGTCGCCGCCGTCGAGGAGCGCTCACCCGACGCTGACGATGGCGCCCCGACGGCGAACCGCTTCGTCGAGCTGTGGACGTCACTCGGCAGCGACATCGATGCGATCACGCGGGCGGCCGAGGGGTTCCCCGCGCGCTGGCGATGGCGGACGGTGGACATCGACCCGGAGGTCGCCGAGAGCTGGCGGGCCCACGCCGTCCCGTCGTGGGTGGATCGCAGCCTCGTCATCGTTCCCGCATGGCTCGACGTCGAGACCGCGCCCGCGGTGCTGCGCATCGACATCGACCCCGGCGCCACGTTCGGGTTGGGCGACCACCCGTCGACGATCCTCACTCTGCGGCTGCTGCGCCGGACGTGGTGGCCCGGGGCGACCGTGCTCGACGTCGGGTGTGGCAGCGGCGTGCTCGCCATCGTCGCGGCGCGACTCGGGGCGCCCTACGTCGAGGCGATCGACGTGGCGCCGGCGGCGATCGAGGCCACCGCCGCCAATGCGTCGCGAAACGGTGTCGCCGGGACCGTCTCGGCAAGCTCGCGGCCGCTCGCCTCGATCGACGAGACGTTCGATCTCGTGCTGGCGAACCTGCTCGCTCCGACGCTGGTCGAGCTGGCCCCGGACCTACGCCGGGTCGTCGCGCCCTCGGGCGAGTTGATCGTCAGCGGAGTGCTCGACGGCGCCTACGAGCACGTGGTCGACGCGCTCGCGCCCATGCAGCTCGTCGACTCGGTCACTCGGGAAGGCTGGGCGGCGCTCCTGCTGCGCCATTGACGTCGTCAGCTGACGCGGGCGCGCACCCCGATCGGAGCGATCAGCCGGTAGCCGGCGGCGTGGCGCTCGTCCTCGCTCTCGCCACCCCAGAAGCCGTACTCGTGGTTGCCCCGAGCGAACTCTCGGCACGGCTGGCTGACCGTACAGGTCGAGCAGACGTGACGGGCCATGGCCTCTCGACGCTCCCGGGCCTGGGGCCGCTCGGCCGAGGACGGGAAGAAGAGGTGGGTCAGCCCCTTGCACGCCGCGTCGTGCATCCACTCCTCTTCCGCCGGTGCGAGCCCGACGAACTCGACTGCTGCCATCCCATGCCCCCTTCGCATGACCGGACGCGGCGGATTGACGCCAATGTCAGGTTAGAGCGAACTAACCACCTGGTCAATTCTGCTCCAGCGCAGTCCGGAGTGCCAAATGTCACGCCGGCGACGGCGTCGCCGCACCCGCCACCTCGACGCCGGCGGCGAAGCGGGTGACGTCGTCTTCGGTCGTGTCCCAGGCGGTCATCCAACGGAACTGCTGGCGACTGGGCTCCCACGGCCAGAAGAACGTCCACTCCTGCAGGGGCTGGCTGATCTCCGGCGCGAGGATGGGGAAGAGGCTGTTGACCTGGGGTGGAGCGTCGAGGCTGACCCCGGGGAGCGGTGCCGTCGCGGCGTGGAGCCGGGCGGCCATGGCATTGGCGTGTCCGGCCAGCTCGAGCCACAGACCGTCGGAGAGCAGGGCGAGGAACTGGGCGGCCACGAACCGCATCTTCGAGGCCAGCTGCGTGACCTGTTTGCGCAGATAGGGCGCCCGCGGGGCCAGATCGGGGCGGAGGAACACGACGGCCTCGCCGCCGAGCAGTCCGTTCTTGGTGCCGCCGAACGTCAAGACGTCGACACCGGCGTCAACTGTGAACGAGCGCAGGGCGGCGACATCGGCGCCGAGCGCGGCCGCGGCGTTGGCGATGCGCGCGCCGTCGATGTGCACGGCCATCCCGAGACGGTGAGCGGTGTCGCAGATGGCCGCGACCTCGTCCGCGGTGTACACCGTCCCGAGCTCGGTGCTCTGGGTGATCGACACGACCGCGGGTTGGGCGTGGTGGGGCGAGCCGAGCAGGTGGGCGACCTCGTCGAGCTGCTCGGGCCGTAGCTTGCCGTCGGGGGCCGGGAGGTCCATCAGCTTGGCGCCGAGGATCCGCTCGGTCGCTCCAGCCTCGTCGTAGGCGACATGGGCGCCGACCGTGCAGACGACTGCGTCGACCGGTCCGAGCATGGTCGCGAGGGCGAGGACGTTCGCGCCGGTGCCGTTGAACGTGAGCAACGTCGTGACGTCACCGAACAGCTCGCGGAACGCGCCCTCGCACTCGCGTGTCCAGCGGTCGTCGCCGTAGGCGAGGGCGTGGCCGTGGTTCGCCCGCGCCACGGCCTCGAGCACCGCAGGGTGGGCGCCGGCGGCGTTGTCACTGGCGAACGAGCGGTCCGGGGGCGGCGGGAGCTCCACCGCACCAGTATGGATGGCCCCGGATGACGAGCCCGGTGCCGGTCGCTGGAACGGCTCCTCCGGCGTGCCGGACCGCCTGGAACGTCCACCCACGGCGTTCCCCGGCCACGCAGGCCGTCATGGCGTTCCCCGGCCACGCAGGCCGCGTCGCGTGGCCGCTCCTCGGCTGGCGCCTCGTCGCTCGCAACCGGGGTTCACTTTCGGCGCTCACTCGCTCGCCCCACCGGTGAGCCACGAATGACCACTACTGTCCCACGGGTGCCGGACTTGGAGGTCGAGGAGCGGGTGCGCCAGGCGGGCACCCAGCTCACCGCGGCCGAACGGCGGGTCGCCCAAGTCGTGCTCGAGCGCCCCCAGCTCGTCGGGTTCGGTACCGTCGCCGACCTCGCTTCGGCCGCCGGGGCAGGAGCGGCGACCGTCGTGCGGCTCGCGGCCAAGCTCGGATTCGACGGCTTCAGCGCCCTGCAGGCGTCGGTCCAGCGGGACCTCGCCCACCAACTGCGGCCGGCGGCGGAGCGGATCCGCGAGCTCGGCGGCGATCAGCCGATCGAGCGTCACCGGGCCGCCGAGCTCTCCAACGTGCAGGCAACGCTGGACGCGGTCGAGCCGGCCACGCTCGCCGCGGTCGTCGCCCTGCTCGCCGACGTGAACCGGGACGTCCTCGTCCTGGCGGGCGACGCCGAGCGGGGAGTGGCGCTGCAGTTCGCCGCCGATCTGGGGGCGCTTCGGCCCGGGGTGTCGATGGTCGGTGGCAGCGACGTCACCGTGCGCCGGGCCCTCGCCCTGAGCGCGTGCGAGTCCACGCTCGTCGTGGTCGACCTGCGACGCTACGAGCGCTGGGTCCTCGAGGCCGTCGAGCTCTCCAAGCAGGCCGGCCACACGATCGTCGCGCTCTCCGACGGCCTGCTCTCGCCGCTGGCGATGACCGCCCACCACTCGTTCGCCATCGCTGCCGCCGCGGTCTCACCGTTCGACAGCCACGTGGGGACGCTGGCCCTGTTCGACCTCTTCGTCGCCGCCGCGGCCGAACGGCTCAAGGATCCGGCCGCCGATCGGCTCCAGCGCGTCGAAACAGCCTGGGCCGCGGGCTCGTCGCTGATCGATGGCTGACATGAGCACGCCTCCCGAGGAATGGCCGGGGGATCGGGCTGAACGGTGGGTGCGGATCGCCGATCGGCTCGAGCGCCAGCTCACGCCCGTCGGCGACGAGCTCTTCGCGGCCGCCGCGCTCCGTCCGGGGGAGCGGGTCCTCGACGTCGGGTGCGGAACCGGGCCGACGACCCGGCGAGCGGCCTCGCTGGTCGGACCGCAGGGCTCGGTGACCGGCCTCGACGTCGCACCGGAGATGATCGCCGCGGCCCGCACCGCACCCGCTCCTGCCGATGCGGCACCGATCCGGTGGGTCCAGTCGGACGCGGTCACGTGGGACTCCGGTGGCGAGGGGTTCGACGCCGTGATCTCGCAGTGCGGGGTGATGTTCTTCTCCGACCCGGCCGCCGCGTTCGCCAACTTCGCCCGGATGACCGACGACGGCGGACGGCTGACGGTCGCGGTGTGGGCGGAGCGGTCGCGGTCCCCACTGTTCGACCTGCCGCTGTCGATCGCCGTGGCCGAACTCGATCGCGCAGGTGTTCGACCGGATGTGCCGGCTCCGGACGCCGGCCCGTACTCACTGAGCGACGCCGATGCCGTGGGCGAGTTGTTGACCGGTGCGGGCTGGTCGGACGTGTCGTGGGAGCCTCGGCACCTCCGGTTGGCGGTCGGCGGGGGAGCGTCACCGACCGACGCCGCGGAAGGTTCGCTCGAGTTCGGACCGACCCGGATCGTGATGGCTGGAGTCGACGAGGAGCTGCGGCGAACGGTGCGGGACGCGGTGGCGCGCGCGTTCGCCGGACATGTCGAGGACGGGGAGGTCGTCCTCGACGCGACCGCGGCGATCATCTCCGCACGGCGCTCGATCCCCTAGTATTTCGTCATGACGGAATTACGCCGGTGCCGGTGGTGCCGGCGGGTTCTGCCCGCGACGGTCGGTCGGGGCCGGCCCCGGGAGTTCTGCTCGCAGCGGTGCCGCCAGTGGGACTGGGTGGCCCGTCAGCGGGCCCGCGAGCTCGAGCTGACCGAAGGCGAGCTGGTGATCGCCAAGGCGAGTCTCGACGAGCTGCACGACGACCTCTACACGTTGGCCTGCGCCGTCGACGACGCCGAGCGGGACCTCGCCGCTGCCGGGTCCCGGCCGTCCGCTGGCGAGCTCCGCGAGATCCTCGACTGGCTGCTCGAGGCCGCCCGACCGCTGCGTGACCGAGAGCTGACCTGATTCTTCGTCCTTGGGGATTATGGGCGTTGCGGCCGCCAGGGCCGCAACGCCCATAATCCCCGTTATGTCAAGTTCGGTGAGCTGGGCGGACAGGTGCGACGTGGGGCGACTGCCCCGCTGACTGGTCGGCGACGGGCGGTGGGCCGAAATCTCTTGCGTCGACCCAGAGGAGGCTCGCCCGGATGTCCATCGCTCCACCCGCCCGCGCCCGACGGGCCCGCCGGATCACGGCGGCGCTCGCGCTCGCCACGGTGATCGCCGTGACCGAGAGTGGTGTGGTCGGCGCCTCCCCGGCGGCGCCTGCCGCCTCGCCCGCCGCCGCCGGGGATGGCGTCATCGGCCTGGAGTACGGCTCCTACGGTGAGTCCGTTCGGGTCCTTCAGCGGGCACTGATCCGGGTCGGGGTCGGCGTGAAGTACGGGGTCGACGGCTACTTCGGCTCGGCGACGCGCGCGTCGGTGAAGGCGTTCCAGGCCTACAAGCACCTTCGCGTCACCGGGGTGGTCGATGCGGCGACGGCGCAGGCGCTCGGGTTGGCGAGTCCGCCCGCTTCTTCGCCGCCGCCCTCGTCGTCCAGCGGATCGTCCTCCAGCGGGACGCTGGCGCGTGGCTCGGTCGGGAACCGGGTGCGGCAGCTCCAGCGCAGTCTGATCAACGCCGGGATCTCCGTTCCCGGCGGCGCCGACGGAGTGTTCGGGCCGGCGACCGAGGCGGCGGTGCAGGCGTACCAGCGCTCACGTGGACTGGTCGCCACCGGCCGGGCCGACGCGGCGACGCTCGAGGCGCTCGCTCGGGGCGCTCCCGCCGTGGGCGCGGCCGGGCTCGCCCGCGGCGCGACCGGCAGCGCGGTCCGGACGCTCCAGCAGGCGCTGATGAACGCCGGGATCTCCGTTCCCGGCGGCGCGGACGGGGTGTTCGGGCCGGCGACCGAGGCGGCGGTCCGGGCCTACCAGCGTTCGCGCGGCCTTTCCGTGACCGGCCGCGGGGACGCGGCGACGCTGAACGCCCTCGGGCGCGGTGCTCCCGCCACGGGCGGTTCGGGGTCTTCGGGGGGCTCGGGCTCGGGCTCGAACTCCAACGTGCTCGCCCGCGGCGCGAGGGGTGACGCCGTGAGGCGCCTGCAACTCGCCCTGATGCACGCCGGGATCTTCGTCGCCGGCGGAGCCGACGGGATCTTCGGGCCGGCCACCGAGGGGGCGCTGAAGACCTATCAACGGCGCAAGGGCCTGCCCGCGACCGGCCGACTGGACAACACGACGGCCGCCGCGCTCGGTCTCACGGGCGGCGGCGCTCCCCCGCCGCCGAGCAACGCGTCGGGTTACCTCGGGCTGCGGCTGGGAAGCCGGGGGTCGGCGGTCGCGGCCGTGCAGCGGGCGATCATGCGGTCCGGGATCCGGCTCTTCGGTGGGGCCGACGGCGTGTTCGGGATGGCGACGCAGAGCGCGCTGATGCTGTACCAGCGCGCCCACGGGATCTCGGCGAGCGGGGTTGTCGACGCCGCGACCGTGCGGGCGATGGGCCTCGCAGCAGCGGCGGCAGCGGCGGCGGCGGCGAGCGGCGGCAGCGGCGGCTCGGGGGGCGGCGAGACGGCACCGGGCTACGCCCGCTACGACGAACGTGGACCGAGGGTCGTTGCCCTCCAGCGGGCGCTGGTGCGAGCCGGCTACGCACCGTGTGGCGGAGTCGACGGCGTGTTCGGCTCGTGCACGGCGTCGGCGATCATGCGGTTCCAGGGCGCCCGCGGGTTGCCGGCGACGGGGCGGGTCGATCAGGCGACGGCGAACGCCCTCGATCTCGATCCGCTCCCGACCCCGACATCCACGCCGCCCGTCTCTGTGAGCCTGCAACACGAACCGGTGGCGCCACCGTGCTGGTACGGGGACACCTGGCTCGCGCCACGAGGTAGCGGCCGGGTGCACCTCGGCGTCGACATCATCGCCGCGAGGGGACAGCGCGTCTACGCCGTCTCCAGTGGCCGGATCACCCAGATCTATCGGGTCAGGGACGATCCCCTCGCCGGCAACGGGCTCAAGCTCGCCCGGTCGGACGGGACCTACTTCTTCTACGCCCACCTGGCCCGCTTCGCGTCCGGAATCGGCTACGGCAGCTCCGTGTCCGCCGGCCAGGTCATCGGCTACGTCGGCAGCACGGGCAACGCGGCGACCCCCCACCTCCACCTCGAGGTCCATCCCGGCGGCGGCTCGGCCGTGAACCCGACCCCGATCGTGCGGGCCGCCGGAGCCTGCTGACGCAATCCGCTCCGCCTGAATCGGCCACGATGCAGGCGTGCTGATCGACGTCCAGTTCAGCCCGGCGCGCAACTCCTGGCCGGTGCTGCGCGACGCCGCCCAGGCCGCCGAGGCCGCCGGCTTCGGTGCCGTGTGGGTGTACGACCACCTCGCCGGTCGCAGCCTCCGCGGCGACGGGATGCTCGAGGCGTTCACCCTGCTCGGCGCGCTCGCCACCACGACGACCACGATCGAACTGGGGACGATGGTCGCCAACGTCACGACGCGGTCGCCCGGCGTGCTCGCCGTCGCCGCGACGTCGGTCACCGAGATCGCCGACCGGCCGATGCTGCTCGGCATCGGCGCGGGCAGCTCCCCCCGCGGGCCGTGGGCGGCCGAGATGGACGCCGTCGGTCAGCCGATCGAGCCGACGCAGTCGGGGCGTCACGCCCGGGTCGAACAGACGCTCGACCTGCTCGATGCCATCTGGTCACCGGACCGTGAGGAGCAGTTCGCCACGTTCCCACTCCCCCATCGCCGCCCACCCGTGTACCTCGGCGTCAACAGCGTCGTCCTCGCCGAGCTCGCCGGCCGGCGGGCGGACGGAGTCAACGTGCGCTGGCATCACCCGGGACCGTGACGACTTCCTCGCCGCGGCCACCGCCGCCTTCGACGCCTCCGGACGCTCGGGCGACTTCGTGCTCACCGCGTGGACGGGCTGGGACGACGCGCTCCTCGACCGCGGTCACGAGGAGCGGCGAGCCATGGTCGAGCGCGGAATCCACCGCCTCGTGCTCGCCGAGCTCGGACCCGTGCACCCGGACCACGTGGCCGAGGTCCGGCCGGGCTGACCCGGGGACGGCGAATGACCGCCCCCCGGTCCCCCACCCGCGGTAGCCTCGGCGGAGCCGACGAACCCGCCCGGGAGAGCCGGCGCCCGCCGGGGTACCGGCGAGCGGCGGCGCCGAAGGAGCAACCACCCCGGAATCTCTCAGGCAAGCGGACCGGGCGGGCGAGGCGACGCTGGAAAGCAGTTCGGGTGCGCCCGGGCTCACCGACGGGGAAAGCCCGGCAACGACGCCGGGTGAAACTCTCAGGTGCCGATGACAGCGCGGGGCGAGACGACCACGACGCGCATCGGAGGCCGACATGGCCACACCCACACCTCTCGCTCAGCTGACCGGCGACGACGACTTCGCCGCCCGCCACATCGGCCCCACGGACGCCGATCTCGAACAGATGCTCGATGTCATCGGCGCCAAGTCGCTCGCCGATCTGCTCGACCAGACGGTCCCGGCCGCGATCCGGTCGGAGACGCCGCTCGACCTCCCCGAGGCCCGCTCGGAGCCCGCCGTGATCGACCGCTTGCGCCGCTTCGCCGAGCGCAACCAGCGACGGACGAGCCTCATCGGCATGGGCTACACCGGCACCCACGTACCGGCGGTGATCCGCCGCAACGTGCTCGAGGACCCGGCGTGGTACACCGCCTACACGCCCTATCAGCCCGAGATCAGCCAGGGCCGGCTGGAGGCGTTGCTCAACTTCCAGACGATGGTGAGCGAGCTCACGGGCCTCCCGATCACCAACGCCTCCCTGCTCGACGAGGCGACCGCCGCCGCCGAGGCGATGGCGATGGCCAGGCGCCTCGCCCGCGTCGACTCGGCTGCGCTTCGTCGTCCACCCCGACACGCATCCGCAGACGATCGCCGTGCTCGCCACCCGGGCCGAGCCCACAGGCGTCGACCTCGTCGTCGGTGACGTCGAGGAGATCGACGCCGGCTGCTTCGGTGCGCTGTTCAGCCTGCCGACGTCCACCGGAGCCGTCCCGGACTGGCGGGACGCGATCGAGCGGGTGCACGCGGTGGGTGGGCTCGCCGTCGTCGCCACCGACCTGTTGGCGTGCGTGCTCGGCGTCCCACCCGGACAGATCGGAGCGGACATCGCCGTCGGGTCGGCCCAGCGCTTCGGCGTGCCGATGGGGTTCGGAGGGCCCCACGCCGCCTTCATCGCCGCCCACGAGAACGCGGCGCGCGCCCTTCCCGGCCGCATCGTCGGGGTGAGCACTGACACCGCCGGCCGCCCGGCGCTGCGCCTGGCCCTGCAGACGCGTGAGCAGCACATCCGCCGCGAGAAGGCGACGTCCAACATCTGCACGGCGCAGGTCCTGCTGGCCAACATCGCCGGGCTGTACGCGGCGTGGCACGGCCCGAGCGGACTCGCCCGTATCGCCGAGCGGGTGCACCGGCTGACGTCCGTCGCCGCGGCCGCGCTGCGGGCCGGCGGGCACACGCTGCGCCACGACTCGTGGTTCGACACGCTCACCGTCGAGGGCGTCGACGCCGACCCCGTGCTCGCCTCGGCGCGGGTCATGGGCCTCGACCTGCGGCGCATCGACGACCACACCGTCGGCCTCACGTTCGACGAGACGTCCACCCTCGACGTCGTGTCGAGGTCCCTGGCCGCGTTCGGGCTCGACCTGCCCGCAGCGGTCGACGAGTGCCCGGACGGCCTGCCGGCGCGGCGCGAGGATCCGATCCTCACGCAGGCGGTGTTCAACCGTTACCACACCGAACACGAGATGCTGCGCTACCTGCGCCGGCTCGCCGACCGTGACCTCGCCCTCGACCGCACCATGATCCCGCTCGGCTCGTGCACGATGAAGCTCAACGCGACCACCGAGATGGAGCCGATCACGTGGCCCGAGTTCGCCGACCTCCACCCCTTCGCGCCGGAGGCCGAGGCAGCCGGGTACCGCGAGCTGATCGCCGAGTTGGAGTCCTGGCTGGCCGAGATCACGGGCTACGACGCGGTCAGCGTCCAGCCCAACGCCGGCAGCCAGGGCGAGTTCGCCGGGCTGCTCGCGATCCGCGCCGTACCACCGGTCGCGTGGCGAGGACGGCCGCACGATCTGCCTGATCCCGTCGAGCGCCCACGGCACGAACGCCGCCAGCGCCGTGATGGCGGGGTTCGAGGTCGTCGTGGTCGGAACGAACGGCGACGGCAACGTCGACGTCGCCGATCTCCGGGACAAGCTCGAACGAGCCGGTGATCGGGTCGGGGCGATCATGCTCACGTACCCGTCGACGCACGGCGTCTTCGAGGAAGCCGTCGGCGAGGTCTGCGCGGCGGTGCACGAGGCCGGCGGGCAGGTGTACGTCGACGGCGCCAACCTCAACGCCCTCATCGGGGTCGCCCGGCCCGGCCACTTCGGCGCCGACGTCAGCCACCTCAACCTCCACAAGACGTTCTGCATCCCCCACGGCGGCGGCGGACCGGGCGTCGGGCCGATCGGTGTCCGTGCCCACCTCGCGCCGTTCCTCCCCGGACATCCGCTCGGTGGCCCCGACCAGGTCGTCGGGCCGGTCGCTGCGGCCCCGTTCGGGTCGGCCGGGATCCTGCCGATCCCGTGGGCGTACATCGCCCTGATGGGCGCGGCCGGGCTGACCCGGGCGACCGCGGTCGCGATCTGCTCGGCGAACTACGTCGCGAACCGGCTCGCCGACCACTACCCCGTGCTCTACACCGGGCGGACCGGGCGCGTCGGCCACGAGTGCATCATCGACCTGCGGGCGATCACTCGGTCGACCGGTGTGACGGTGGACGACGTCGCCAAGCGATTGATGGACTTCGGCTTCCACGCCCCGACGATGAGCTTTCCCGTCGCCGGCACCCTGATGATCGAGCCCACCGAGAGCGAGACTCTCAGCGAGATCGACCGGTTCTGCGACGCGATGATCGCGATCCGGGGCGAGATCGACCGCATCGCGGCCGGCGAGTGGCGACTCGACGCGAGCCCGCTGCGCATGGCCCCGCACACGGCCGAGGAGCTGCTCGGTCCGTGGGAGCGCCCGTACGATCGCGAGCTCGCGGCCTACCCCGTCGGGACACTGCGGGCGGCAAAGTACTTCCCGCCCGTCTCGCGAATCGACGCCGCCGGCGGTGACCGCAACCTCGTGTGCTCCTGCGAACCACTGGAGGCGTACGCCACGTCGCTCGACCGCTGACCGATAGCGTGCCCGTCGTGACCGAGACCGGACGCACCGACCCGTTCGCCGACGTGATCTCGTTGGTGGCGGGCCCGATCTCAGCGGTGGTGCGGTCCTTCGACCAGCTGCGCAAAGGGGCCGACGAGCTCATGCGCGGCCTCGAGAACTTCAACACGACGATGAAGAACCTCAACGCGACCGCCGAACGCGTCAACGGCTTGCTCAACGAGTTCGAGGAGCCGGTGCGGGCGATGCTCCCCCAGGTCCGGCGCACCGTGGCGGCGGCCGAGGACCTCTCCACCCGGCTGTCCGGCCCGATCGACCAGGTGATCCCCGGCCTCAACCGGCTCGCCGAGACGCTCAACTCGCCGGCGCTGACGTCGCTGCCGACCGATCTCGCCGAGTTCATGAAGGTCATCAACGACCTCTCCCGCCGCTTGTCGCCGCTGAGCCAGATCGCCGAGCAGGCCGGCGGGCTGTTCGGGCTTCGCGTCCCGCCCCGGTCCGACCCGGAGCCGTCCTCCTGAGTCCCGTTCTGTCGGTCGGGAGCTACACATCCACGCGTTAATCGACTGACAGAACGGGGGGATTAGCGGTTGACGAACGGGGTCGCTACGACCGTGCCGGCGAGGCGGGTGCCCCGCACGTCGACCTCGACGGCGGCCCCCTCCCCCACTTCCGGTGGCACGAACGCCAGGGCGATGCCGTGCCCGAGCACGGGCGAGAAGTTGCCACTGGTCACCTCGCCGACCGTTTCGCCGTCGACGAGCACCGCGCACTGCGAGCGCGGCGGCCGTCGCCCTTCGGTGGCGATGCCGACGAGGTGGCGAGTGACCCCGCTCTCCCGTTCGGCGAGCAGGGCCTCGCGGCCTCGGAAGGGGCCCTTCTCCCACGCCACCACCCACCCGAGGCCGGCCTGCAGCGGGGTGATCCCGGGACCGAGCTCGTTGCCGTGCAGCGGGAGCCCGGCCTCGAGGCGCAGGGTGTCGCGAGCGCCGAGCCCGGCGGGCGGGATCCCGGCGTCGACGAGCGCCGACCACAGCGTGGGTGCGGCATCGGCCGGCACTGCGATCTCGACACCCCGCTCGCCCGTGTAGCCGGTCCCGGCGACGGTGCACGGAGTCCCCCGCCACGAGGCCGAGGCGACTCGGAAGCGTCGGACCGCGGCCGCCTCGGGGAACACCGCCGCCAGCCGGTCGAGCGCGTCCGGTCCCTGCACCGCGAGCACGGCGCGCCCAGCGGTGGTCTCCTCGCCGCCGATCGCGGCGCGCACGCGCTCGGTGTTCGAGGCGTTGGGCATCACGTCGAACGCGTCGGGTTCGTCGTCGCCGCGTGGGTGCCACCACACGATGATGTCGTCCAGCACCGAGGCGTCGGACTCGTCGAGCAGGTGCGTGTACTGCGCCCGTCCGGGGCCGATCTTGGCCAGGTCGTTGCTCAAGGCGCCCTGCAGCCTCGCCACGGCCTCCTCGCCCTCGATCCGGACCGTGCCGAGGTGGGAGACGTCGAAGACGACCGCGCCGTTGCGACAGGCCAGGTGCTCGGCGATCGTGCCGCTCGGGTACTCGAGCGGCATCTCCCATCCCCCGAACGGCACCATCCTCGCCCCGGCGGCGCGGTGCACGCCGTCGAGCGGTGAACGGTGGACGGTCACCGCCGGACTAGATCGCCCGGCGGGGGGAACCCTGGGCGACCGCCCCCTCGGCGAACGGCACCAGCTGGGCGTCGATGTCGTCCTTCACCCCGGCCAGCGGCAGCACGTTGAGCACCCCCTGCCCCCGCCGGAGCACGTCCACGAGCTGGTCGCCGTCGCACAGCATGACCTGGTGGCCGCTGATCACGATGTGGGCGGCGGCGATGTCGGTGGTCACGTGCCGGCGCAGGTAGGTGAACACCTCACGCACCGACTCGAGCCGGATCCCGGCGTCGAGCAACGTCTTGACGACGCGCAGCTCGAGCAGGTCACGGTACGAGTAGCGACGGCGGCTCCCGCTGCCCGTCGCCTCCGCCAGCGACGGCCGGAGCAGGTCGGTGCGGGCCCAGTAGTCCAGCTGCCGGTAGGTGATCCCGACGATCTTGGCGGCCTGCGTGCCGCTATATCCGGTCTCTGTCACGGCCCCAACACCTCCGTGTTTCTGCCAGCGCGACACCGGCGTAGTTACGACCTTGTGAGTGTCCGACGCTACGGCCCCCGCTGCCCCGCGTCAAGCTGTCGCCATGCGCGAGATCCGCGACACGTCCGAGTTCCGCGGGGTGCGCTTCACGGGCGTGGACCTGTCCGGAGCCCGCTTCCGCAACGTCGACCTGAGCGGCGTGAAGATGGTCGATGCGCTGATGGTGAACGCCTCGTTCTCCGGCCTGATCGACGGGCTCACGATCAACGACATCGAGGTCGCCCCACTGATCGCCGCCGAGATGGAGCGGCGGCACCCGGAGCGGGCGCAGCTGACGGCGACCGATCCCGATGGCGTGCGGGCGGCGTGGTCGATGGTCGAGGAGATGTGGGCGGCGACGGTCGAGCGGGCCCGCGGCCTCCCCGAAGCGACGCTCCGGCAGCGGGTCGACGAGGAGTGGTCGTTCATCGAGACGCTCCGTCACCTGATCTTCGTCACCGACGGCTGGGTCCTTCGCACGGTTCTGAACGAAGCCCGGCCGTACCACCCGCTCGGGCTGCCGCCGACGTTCGTGTCCGACGTCCCGGGCTCGGGCATCGAGACCGGCGCCGATCCGACCCTCGCCGAGGTGCTCGCGGCGCGGGGCGAGCGGATGGCGACCGTGCGGAATCTCCTCGCCGGCATCTCGGCGGACGAGCTCGCCCGCCGCTGCGACCAGAACGAGGCCGCTGGTTATCCGCCCGAGACGACCCAGACAGTGCTCGCGTGCTTCCACGTCGTTTTCGACGAGGAGTGGGCGCACCACCAGTTCGCCGTGCGCGACCTGGATGTCCTGGCGCGGGAGACCTAACTCTTGAAGTCTTCCGGGTTGACGTGCTCGATGAAGTCGCGGAACTCGTCGATGATCTCTTCCGCCTCTTCCTCGGGCTCGGGCGCCGGCTCCTGCCCGACCTCGTCGAGCAGCTCCTCGGAGGCGAACAGCGGTGCCGCGGAGCGCACGGCGAGGGCGATCGCATCCGACGGCCGGCTCGACATCACCGTCACCCCCCGCTCGGCGCTGCGCAGGTGCAGCTCGGCGAAGTAGGTGTGGTCGCGCATCTCAGTCACGACGATCTGTTCGACAGAGACACCCAGCTCGGTGAGCGTCTGGATGAAGAGGTCGTGAGTCAACGGGCGGGGTGGGGTGACGCCCTCGAGCGAGTAGTGGATTGCCGTCGCCTCGGCGGTCCCGATGTAGATCGGGAGCAGGCGCTGGCGCCCGGTCTGCTCACGAAGCAGGACCATCGGCGTGTTGGCCGGAACTTCGACCCGGACCCCGAGGAGCTCCAACGGCACCACGGCGTCGATCGTACCGTGCCCGGCGCGGTCCGTCGCGGCGCGAAGGGCGGCGGCCGGCGCCCGCGAGGCTCGTTCAGCCCTCCATGTACTGCCGCAGGGCGGCCCGCATGAGCGCCGACCGCAGCTTGGTGCCGAGGCCGTCGAGCTCGTCCAGCCGGGCGGCAACCTGCCCCCGCGCCTGCGGGTTGCGCTGGCGCAGGAGGGGCAGGATGAGCTGCTCGTACAGGCCGGCCTCCCGCTCCACAGACGTGCGCCACGCCCGGAGATGACGGGCATCGACCCCGGCCCGGAGGAACCCACCGGCCGCGGAAGCGATCTCGACCGCTTCGTCCCCGTAGAGGTCATCCACACCGGGGCGATGGGAGACCACTCCGTAGTCCTCGAGCTGGGCGAGCTGCTCGGGCGTGATCGACGCCATCGCGCACAGCTCCTCCCGGTTGACGAGCACCCCGGGCAGCAGCGTCGGCGCCGCGGCGGTGGACTTCTCGGACGGCCGCCGGCGCTTCTTGGGCGTGTCCGGCGGCGGAGGAGGATCAGCCTCGCTGGTCGTCGTCGGGGCGGCGTCGCCATCGACCGGGGGGGCCGGCGGAAGGGGCTCCGCGGGCGGAGGGCCCGACGCGGTCACACGACGGGCCGCCGGGTGTTTGGAGACCGCCGCCTTCGACGGGTGCTCGGATGCGTGTTCGTCCGGGCCAGGCGCGTCGTCCGCGGGCGGCTCGATCTCGCCGGAATCGATGCGATCCTTGATCACACGCAGCGGGAGGAACTTCTCGCGCTGCTCGCGCAGGATCAGGCGCAGCAGCTCGACGTCGTCGTCGAAGAACTTGCGATACCCGGACGGCGTGCGTTCCGGCTCGATGAGGCCCTGGCTCTCGAGGAAGCGGATCTTGGAGATCGTGACGTCCGGGAACTCCTCGAGCAGCAGTCCCAGCACCTCCCCGATCGACAGGTGTGACGAGCCCGCCTCAGCCATCGGTCCGCTCGAAGAGCACGAGGCGGAACTTGCCGACCTGCAGCTCATCGCCGTGTTGGAGCACCGCCTGGTCGATCCGTTCCTGGTTGACGTAGGTGCCGTTGAGCGATCCGGCGTCGGTGACCACGTACCCGTCAGCGGTGCGCTCGATCGCCGCGTGGCGCCGCGAAACCGTGATGTCGTCGAGCACGATCTCGCTGTCGGGATGGCGCCCGAGGCGGATGCGACCACCGCCCAACGTGAACCGGTCACCGGCCTGGGCGCCGCCCCGCACGATGAGCACCGCGGCGTCGGTCGGCAGCTCCCCCATCGGCACGACGATGTCGTCGTCGGTGCTGGACGAGTCCTGCAGCGGGTCGACCGGCGCGAGGGTGATCGTGCGATCGCCCTGTACGTCGAGCGGTGACCCGCAGCTGGAGCAGAAGCTGCTGTCCGGTGGGTTGCGGTGACCGCACTGGTTGCAGAACACGTAGGCCACGTCAGCTCTCGATGAGCTTACGGTAGGCCTCGGCGTCGAGCAGGCCGTCGAGCTGGCTCGGATCTGACATCCGGATCGCGCAGATCCACCCCTCGCCGTACGGGTCCTCGTTGAGCAGCTGAGGGGAATCGGCAAGCGCCTCGTTGACCTCGACGACCGTTCCCGACACGGGCGCGTACACGTCGGACACCGACTTCGTGCTCTCGACTTCCCCGAACGTGTCCCCTGCGCTGACCTCGGCGTCCACGCTCGGCACCTGCACGAACACCACGTCCCCGAGGGCGTCCTGCGCGTAGTCGGTGACGCCGATTCGCGCGACGTCGCCATCGCGCCCCACCCACTCGTGATCGCTCGAGTAGCGCAGGTCCTCGGGCACGTTCATGGCCGCAACCGTATCGAAGTCAACGGGGCGGCCCGGCCGCCGCCACGACCCGTGCCGCCCGGCCCGCCGCGACGCTGGCGCGGATCTTGCGCAGGTAGCCGACGGCCGTGATCCAGCTGATGACGAGGCCGGGGATGCCGACGAGCCACGCCGCGATCCAGAAGGCGTCGTGGCCGGGGAAGTCGCTCGATCCGATGACGAAGCCCGGAATGGCGAACATCAGGAGGAACGTCGCCACCTTCCCCCACCAGGACACGTCGAAGCGGGGCATCCGGAAGAACAGGGTCGCGATCGCGACGGCGCCACCGACGAGGAGCTCGCGGATCAGCACCAACCAGCAGAACCACACCGGCGCGGCCTCGTCGATGATGATCGCGATGATCGCGACGATGAACAGCAGCCGGTCGACGGTTGGGTCGAACTTCTTCCCGAACTCGCTCACCTGGCCGAGTCGCCGGGCCAGGTAGCCGTCGACCCAGTCCGTCGCGCCGAGCCCGCCGAGGAGCCAACCGGCGGCGGCCCGGTTGTCCCGAACGAACAGCAGGTAGAGGAACAGCGGCAGGCAGAGCAACCGGAGCAGCGTGACCAGGTTCGGCACGGTGAGCACGCTCGAGGTCTCGCCGGGGGCGCGTGCTCGTTCACTCGGCGCAGCGTACGGCAACAGTACCGTCGGCCGGATGGCCACGGTCTTCACGCGCATCATCGCCGGCGAGCTGCCGGGGACGTTCGTCTGGCGCGACGAGCGGTGTGTGGCGTTCATGTCGATCAACCCGATCGCCACCGGGCACGTGCTCGTCGTGCCCGTCGAGGAGATCGACCACTGGCTCGACGCCCCTGCCGACCTCGTCGCCCATCTCTTCGAGGTCACTCGTCGGATCGGCCTCGCCCAGCACGAGGCGTTCGGCTGCGAGCGGGTCGGGGTGATCATCGCCGGCTACGAGGTCCCGCACACCCACGTCCACGTGATCCCGACCAACTCGATGGCCGACGTGTCGTTCGCCAACGCCGCGCCGTCGGTCGATCCCGACGAGCTGGAGAACGCGGCGGTGGCGATCCGGACCGCCTTGGGCGACGATCCGAGGGTTTCGAGCACCTGAGACATGAGCGGGACGTTGTGATCCCGCTGGTGTCTCACTTCACGATGAGGAGGCGTCCGGGTCGGCCGGGTCGATCAGCTCGGGTCCCTTGTTGCGCACGTTGTTGACCTCGGTGCTGACGGCGCGGACCGTGAGCAGCGAGTCGCTCGCCGGGAGGAGCAGGCCCGACAGCGCCTCGATGTCCTGGTTCTGGGGATCGAGCCAGGCCTCCCAGGCCGACTGCGGCAGGATGACCGGCATCCGGTCGTGGATCGGGGACATCGTCCCGTTCGCCGAGGTCGTGACGATGGTGGCGCTGTGGAGCCAGTCGGCACCCGGGTCACCCTCGGGGTCGCGCCACGCCGACCACAGCCCGGCGACCGCCAACGGCTCGCCGTCGAGACGGTTGATGAACATGGGCTGCTTCGCCGGCTTGCCGGACTTCGTCAGCGGACCACCCGGCTCGCCCGCCTTCCACTCGTAGAAGCCGTCCATCGGGATGATCAGCCGCGTCTTCTTGAACACGCCCTTGTACGCCGGCTTGCTCTTCAACGTCTCGGCTCGGGCGTTGATCATCTTGTACCCGACCTTGGCCTCCTTGGCCCAGACGGGGATGAGACCCCAGTGGAACACCTCCAGCCGGGGCTGGCCGTCGGGGCCGGCGACGATGCCGTAGATGTCGTTCGTCGGGGCGACGTTGTAGTTCTCGCCGAGGGTCTCACCCTCGAACGCGGCGCCGAAGTACTCGGCGATGCGCTCGGGCGAACTGGCGGAGACGAAGCGACCGCACATCGTCGGCGACCCTATCGGCGCGACGGCTCACGTCGTTCGCGACGACGACTACGGTGCCGCCGAGATGTCCGAGTCGTTCGAGGCGACCCCGATCGCGATCTCCCCCGCGTCGATCCCGCGAGCACTCGAGCGGGCGATGCGCTACCGGCTGTTGAACGACCCCGAACAGGCCGAGAGCATCTGCCTCGACATCCTCGACGTCGATCCGGACAACCAAGACGCCCTCGTGACGCTGATCCTCGCCCTCACCGACCAGTTCGGCGTCACCGAACCGCCGCCCACGGTGGCCCAGGTGCGCGAGTACGTCGACCGGCTGTCCTCCGAGTACCAGCGGCACTACTACACCGGGATCATCTGCGAGCGACGGGCGCGGTCGTTCCTCCGCCGTTCGATGGCGCGGGCCTCGGCGTACGAGGCGTTCCGCGAGGCGATGACGTGGTTCGAGCGGGCCGCCTCGATCCGTCCCGAGGCCGAGGACGAAGCCCTGCTGCGCTGGAACTCGTGTGTCCGCACGATCCGCCGCCACGGTCTCAAACCGCGCGCGGACGAGCCCGAGTCCCTCTTGGAGTGACCCAATGACGACCGCCGTGAAGGTATCGGTCAGGAGCGCGTCGACCCGCCGGACGGACGCGTGGTGGGTGCAGCCGTTGGTGACCGGCGTGGTCCTGAGCGTGTTCGTCGTGTACGCGACGTGGGCAGCTCTCGTCAACGCCGACTACTACTCCGAGCCCTACCTGTCGCCGTTCTACTCACCGTGCCTCGCGGAGAACTGCGCGGAGCCGACGTGGAGCATCGTCGGTGACTGGTGGACCCTGTCGCCGGCGCTCCTGATCCTGCCGATCCCGCTGGGCTTCCGGCTCACCTGTTACTACTACCGCAAGGCCTACTACCGGGCGTTCTTCTGGTCACCGCCGGCGTGCGCGGTGCGCGACGCCCGGGCTCGCTACAGCGGTGAGTCCCGCTTCCCGTTCATCCTCCAGAACGTCCACCGCTACTTCTTCTATCTGACCCTGCCCTTCCCGCTGATCCTGCTGTGGGACGCGCTGCGGGCATTCGATTTCCCCGACGGCTTCGGCATGGGGCTCGGCACCTTGATCCTGCTCGCGAACGCCGTGCTGCTCGGCGCGTACACGCTGTCGTGCCACTCCTGCCGCCACCTGTGCGGCGGCAACCTCGACGTGTTCTCCCGGTCGCCGCGCCGCCACGGGTTGTGGCGGCTGGTCTCCCGGCTCAACGCCCGCCACATGCCGATCGCGTGGACGAGCCTGGTCGCCGTCGCCCTGACCGACCTGTACGTCCGGCTCGTCGCCACGGGCACGATCGACGATCCACGGTTCTTCTGATGGGTGAGTACGAGACCCAATCGTTCGACGTCGTGGTCGTCGGGGCCGGCGGCGCCGGCTTGCGAGCGGCGATCGAGGCCGCCCGCCAGGGCGCCCGCACGGCCGTCGTGTGCAAGTCGCTGCTCGGCAAGGCTCACACGGTGATGGCCGAGGGCGGCATCGCGGCGGCGCTCGGCAACGTGTACCCCGACGACAACTGGAAGGTGCACTTCCGCGACACGATGCGGGGCGGCAAGCTGCTGTCGAACTGGCAGATGGCCCAGATCCACGCCCAGGAGTCGCCCGAGCGCGTGCTCGAGCTCGAGGAGTGGGGCGCGCTGTTCGACCGCACACCGGACGGGCGCATCCTGCAGCGCGACTTCGGCGGTCACCGGTTCGCCCGCCTCGCCCACGTCGGCGACCGGACCGGCCTGGAGATGATCCGGATGCTCCAGCACCGGGCCACCCAGGCCGAGATCGCGGTGTTCATGGAGTGCACGGTCACCCGGCTGCTCAAGGACGGCGATCGGATCGCCGGTGCGTTCGCCTACTGGAGGGAGTCCGGCCGGTTCGTCGTGTTCGAGGCGCCCGCGGTGATCCTCGCCACGGGCGGCATCGGCAAGGCCTACAAGGTGACGTCGAACTCGTGGGAGTACACCGGCGACGGTCACGCCCTCGCCCTGTGGGCCGGCGCCGACCTGATCGACATGGAGTTCGTCCAGTTCCACCCCACCGGCATGGTCTGGCCGCCGTCGGTGCGGGGGATCCTCGTGACCGAGGGTGTACGCGGCGACGGCGGGGTGCTGCGCAACGCCGAGGGCGAGCGCTTCATGTTCCGCTACATCCCGGAGATGTTCCGCGCCGAGACGGCCGACACCGAAGAGGAGGCGGACCGGTGGTACGACGACCGGACCGCGCGCCGCACTCCCGATCTCCTCCCCCGCGACGAGGTGGCCCGGGCGATCAACTCCGAGATCAAGGAAGGTCGCGGCACTCCGCACGGCGGCGTCTACCTCGACATCGCCACGCGGCGCGACGCCGCGTACATCACGCGACGGCTGCCGGGCATGTACCACCAGTTCCGCGAGCTGGCCGACGTCGACATCACGAAGGAGGCCATGGAGGTCGGGCCGACGTGTCACTACGTGATGGGCGGCGTGCGCGTCGACGCCGAGACCCAGGCATCCACCGTGCCAGGCCTGTACGCGGCCGGGGAGGTGGCCGCCGGGCTGCACGGCGCGAACCGGCTCGGTGGGAACTCGCTCTCGGACCTGCTCGTGTTCGGCCGCCGCGCCGGGCTGCACGCGGCCGAGTACGCTTCGGCCGCCGCCGGCGGGGTGCACGTGGACTCGAGCGAGCTCGACGCGCTCGCCGCCCACGCCGTGCGACCGTTCGACGCCGCCGGCACGGAGAATCCCTACACGATCCAGCGTGACCTGCAGGAGTGCATGCAGGACCTGGTCGGCATCATCCGCACCGACGACGAGCTGGCCAAGGCCCTCGAGGAGCTGATCGTGCTCCGGGAGCGGGCGGCTCGCGTCCACGTCGAGGGGCACCGGCAGTACAACCCCGGCTGGCACCTCGCCCTCGACCTCGACCCGCTGCTCGCGGTGTCGGAGTGCATCACGATGGCGGCGCGCGAGCGGACCGAGAGCCGAGGCGCCCAGACCCGCGAGGACTTCCCGGGCACCGATCCGGAGCTCGCCACAGTCAACATCGTCGTCCGGCAGCGCGACGGCGAGCTGACGCTGGCGCGCGAGCCACTCCCCCAGCTCCCCGACGAGCTCGCCGCGCTGCTGAAGGAGGGTTGATGGCCGCCGAGGTGACGATGCGGATCTGGCGCGGCGACGCGTCGGGCGGCGAGTTCCGCGATTACACCGCGATGCACGAGGAGGGCGAGGTCGTCCTCGACGTGCTGCACCGCGTCCAGGCGGCCCAGGCCGGCGACCTCGCCCTGCGGTGGAACTGCAAGGCGGGACGGTGCGGCTCGTGCAGCGCCGAGATCAACGGCCACCCCCGGTTGATGTGTATGACCCGGATGAATCAGCTCCCGCTGGAGGAGCCGGTGACGGTTGCGCCCCTCGGTGGGTTCCCGACGATCCGCGACCTCGTGACCGACGTGTCGTTCAACTACGAGATGGCCAAGCAGGTGCCGCCGTTCGCGCCGGGGCCCAAGGGTCCGGACGGCACGTACCGCATGCAGCAGGCGGACATCGATCGCGTGCAGGAGTTCCACAACTGCATCGAGTGCTTCCTCTGCCAGAACGTGTGCCACGTGATCCGCGACCACGAGGAGAACAAGCCCGCCTTCGCCGGGCCGCGCATGTTCATCCGTTACGCCGAACTGGAGATGCACCCGCTCGACACCAACGACCGGCGTGAGCTCCTGCAGACCCGCATGGGGCTCGGGATGTGCAACATCACGAAGTGCTGCACCGAGGTCTGCCCAGAGCGCATTCAAATCACCGACAACGCGATCATCCCGCTCAAGGAACGCGTCGTGGACGACCGCTACGACCCGGTCGTGTGGGTGGCCCGCAAGCTGCGCCGCCGGCGCCACGTGCGCGACTAGCTCGACGCCCCGTTCTGTCGTTCGGGATCGGCCGCATCGGGGTCGTTCGGACGGACAGGAGCGGATGACGCAGCCTCCATCCTCCGCCTCGTCATGGTGGTGTTGATGACGATCGCCGTCACGGCGGGCACGAAGGCGAGACCGAAGATCATGATCACGCTGGCGACGAACTTGCCGGGACCGCTCTCCGGCACGAAGTCGCCGTAGCCGACGGTGCTCACCGTCACGACCGAGAACCACAGGGCGTCGCCCATGGTGCTGAACTCGTCGGGCTCGACGAGCCGCATCGCGATGGCGCCGAGCAGCACGAACACGGTGGTGGCCACGACGATGAACGTCAGCGCCCGCCACAGGCTCGGGGGCTTGGACTCCACCCGCGCGCGCAGCCGCTCGCTCCTCGGTGGCTTCGGTTCCACCCGGTCAGGATCGCAGATCGCCCCAGCCCGACCGAGGCATCCCATGCGAGGGACGGTGCGGCCCCGCCGACCGCACCGCCCCTTCCCGTCAGCTCGGCGCGTTGAACGCCGCGCTGGCGGCCGATGCGGGGCCGACGCCGACCACGTTGTTCGCCTCCACTCGGCACGTGTACCGCTTGCCTGGCGTCCATCCGAAGACGAAGATTCCGCCCGAGGTCGGCCCGAAGATGCTGCCGCTCGCCGATTGTCCACCGTTCGAGCTCACGCACCGGGCGACGTAGCCGTTGATCGGGTTCGGTCCGGTCAGCCTCCTGAAGTTCACGGTCACGTTCCCGCCCGCCAGCGAGACCGTCACGCCCGTCGGCCGGCCCGGGAGTGCCGGCATCACGAACGGCGCGCCCGTCTTGGCCGGACTGGTCCCGATGCGGTTGCTGAGGGTCCCGGTGCAGCGGTACGTCTTGAGCCTCGTCATCCCCGGGACGAGGACGGAGTGCGGCGAGGGGCCGGTCGAGGCTCCGGTCCGCGTCACTCCGCCGTTCGAGCTCGTGCAGCGGACCGAGGACCGGATGACCCGCGCACCACCGTCGTAGTCAGGACTGATGAACACGATGGCGTCGCCGTTGGGATCGGCATCGAACAGCCGCACGTCGAAAGGCGTCAACGGCCGGCCGGGGCCGCCCGGCACCGCGCTCTTCACCGCCGAAGCGGACCCCATTCCCGCCGAGTTCACGGCCACGACCCGGACGAAGTACCGGACGCCTGCAGTGAGACCGGTGATGCGCAACGGCGCGGGCGGTGTCGAACCGAAGAGTCGCTCCCACGACACGCGGTCGCGCGAGTACTCGATCCAATAGAAGCTCGGCGCGCCGGAGGTCGGCGCCTGCCACCGCACGACGAGGCTCAACGGACCCGCGGTCGCCGTGACGTTGCGGGGAGCCGTCGGGAGCGAGGTCGGCCGAGCCACCACGGGCGTGCTGAAGGCACCCTGGCCGACGGCAGCCACGGCCGCGACCCGGAAGTGGTGGTTGACGTTGTTGGTGAGATTGGTCGCGGTGTAGCTGGTCGCCGTCGAGACGCCATCGGCGATGGTCGTCCATGACGTGCCGTTGAGCGAGCGCTGGATCACGTAGTCGGTCACCGGCAATGTCCCCTGCTGGAACCACGAGAGGGTGACGCGGCCAGGTCCCGACGCACTAGCGAACACCTGCGGAGCCCGCGGGCGCCGGCACTCGAGAGGCACCCGCGCCGCGGCAAATGCCTCGGCCTGGGCACTGTCGACCGACACCGCGACCCACCAGATTGCGTCCGACGGCCAGCTGCTCGGTCGAGCGAGCGCGCCGTCCCAACTCTCCTGGAACGAGGCTTGTGTCTGCACCGTCAGGTCGCCGTACGTGAGCGTCAGGAACGCGGTGTGGTTCTCGCCCGCCGGGTACCCGTCGATCGACCCGCTGCCGCCGTCGCAGTCCGCCAACGCGGTAGCCGTCACGCCGGCCGGTGGCGCGGCCATCATTGGCGCCCACGGCTGCGGTCCCGCCCGTCGTGGTGCCTCGGTCGTAGGTGGTGGGTCCGGTGGTGCCGGAGTTCCCCCGGCGTCGACGCCGGTTCCTGCCAGCAGCAGCAACGGCACCAGTGCAAACCCGAAGAGTCGGGGCGCGCGCCTACGCGCCCCATTCCGCCGGCTCATCATGCTCTCCCTCCGATGATGTCTCATGCCCCGCCCGTCACGGGGGGGCACACCTTGGCGTGCGGCACGGGCGCGCGTCAAGTCACGCCGTGGCACGCTGGTCCGCATGGCGACGCACGGAACCGGAAGGATGGCCGCGAGCTTCGGCGACTCAGCCGGGAGGTGGCGCGGGAGCAACGGGTTTCGGTTGATGCCGACGGACGAGCTCGCCGAAGCGCCGGCTTCCGCGGCGGTGAGCACGCTGGCAGGAGGTCACGATCTTCTCGTGACCTACGAGTGGGCGCATCCCGACGACGGTCCGCAGGAAGGTGCGCTGCTGGTCGGCTCACCGGACGACGACACGCAGGTCGTGAGCGCCGGGTGGGGTGACAGCTGGCACCAGAAGCCATCGATCCTCGTGTTGACCGGCTCGCTGAACGGGCCTCGCCTCGAACTGACGGCCGACTACGGCGGCGGCTGGCAGTGGATGATCACGCTCGAGGCCGGGAGCGCCGACCGCCTGCTGATGACGATGTACAACGTCGTCCCGGCCGAGTTCGCCACCGACGAGACGTCGGCGGGCCCGTATCCGGCGATGGTCGCCGAGTTTCGGCGGGCGACCGAGGAACAGGGTGGAGATCCGGCGTGCTGGCTCGAGCAGGTCTGCGACCGTTGCGGTGCCTTGATCGACTCCGCCGAACCGCATCGCTGCCGGGACTCGTGAGCACGTAATTCATCGAAGTTGATGAAGCGCCCGGTCAGACCGTGTGTGATGCTGTCTGCCGTCGGCCGAGCCCGCCATTTCCGGGCGGGTGACGGGGTCACCCGGCGCGCAGCGATCCGTAGGGAGATTGCGTGAGCGCCGGCTGCCGAGAGGTACACGCTGGCTTCTCGGTGGTGATCCGGCCGATGGGAACATCCCCATTCGGGCGGGTGGGGATGTTCCGCGTCCCACGACCGGTGAGTGACGCACCGATTCATCACTGTTGATGATGGCGCCGCGCCGATTCCCCGAGAGGCTGGATTCAAACGGCGCGTGGTCATCGCGACGCACTTGCGGGCTTGAGGGAGACCGCGAGCGTCGGCAGCCCGGCCGGCCCACGCTGGCCTTCGGGCCGTGGCCCCGCCGTTCATCCCCACCCGTGGCGGGCGGGTGGGGATGGTTCTATGTCTCGACGAGGGGTGCGATGGTACGCAGGGGGCGAAGCGCGCACGTATCGCGAACCATCATCGACTTCTTGCGGTTCGGGAAGTAGTCGCCGACACCTCCACGCTCGTCCTCGGGAAGCGTGGACCAGTCCGCCCACTCGACCGAATATCCGAGCGACGTCGCCATCAGATTCAATGTGCGCCGGCTGACGACGCCGACAGGAGCGCGGTCCTGACCGTCCGCGTGGGCGATGGTGTTGCGGTGGTGTCCGGTGTCCTCGAGGCGCACCGTGATCACGGAGTCCTTGCGCAACGTGAACATGCTGTCGATCACGACGAGCCGCGGCTCGACCTGCCGCACCAACTTGAGCAGGCCGTAGTGGTCAATGATGTGGTAGAAGAGTCCGTAGATCGCGACGATCTCGAACCGCTGCGCCGTCTGCTACCAGCCGCGGGACTTCGTCGAAGATGTCGCCCTCGATGAACGACACCTTTGCGCTTGTGGCCGTCGTCCGGAAACAGCGAGAACTGATCGATGAGCTCCCGCCGGGCCTCGATCCCAACCACTTCGCGGGCCCTGCCGCCGCGAGGGCGTATGACCAGCGACCGTCATGGGAGGCGAGGTCGAGCACGCGTGCACCACGGAGATCATCGGCGTACGGCTCGACGATGAAGCGCCGACGCTGCTCGAGACGGTTCATGGGCGCCGTGACCGGCGTAGCGCTCTGAACTCTGCGCAAAAGTCGAAGAACCCCATCGGCGGGGACCATAGACCGATCGGAGCGTCTCGATCAAGACCGCCCGACACCACGTCGCCGAGGTACGGCTGCAGGTAGAACCACAGCAGGGCGACGACGGCGACGAGCACCGCGACGGTGCCGAGGCAGCCGTGACGCGCTCGCTCTCGTTGAGGTGCGGCAGCCGGTCGTACATGCGGTGCTCGGCTTCCGCCTTCGCCCGACGGGTCCGGTGCCGGCGTCCGGGGCGAAGCCGCGCCGCGAACCCGTCGGGCCCGTCGTCGGGGTACATCGGCTGGAGGTAGCCGTCGCTCACGGGTCCAGCTTCGACCAGTCGGGCACGGCGCGCCTCGTCAACATTGACGAATTGGAGCGCTGGGAGTGCTGCCAGTTCCGACTCGCAGTCGCGCCATCCCTGGTCAACCCGTCGGGCTGGGGAGATTCGAACTCCCGACCTCTTGACCCCCAGTCAAGCGCGCTAACCAAGCTGCGCCACAGCCCGTGGCGGTGCTCGATGCTACCGGTGGCGCGTCGAGCGCGCCGAGCCGCGCTTTCACGTCGGCCCGGGCCAGGCGCTCGAGGGTCGTCTCCCTGACCCGGGCGCTGACCGGGCCGAGCTTGGCCGGGTCGAGGGCGTCGCCGTTCATCACCGGGAGGTCGGCGGCGGTGGGCTGGAACGTCACGACGTCGATGCCCCGGCGCCGCAGACCGGCGACCTCGCGTGCGAGCGAGAGGCGGGCGATCTGCCGCATCGGGAGGTCGAAGCCCATCCGGGCCGAGCCGCGGACGGCGGACATCGGCGCGCTCACGAGCACGAGATCCGGATCCTCGGATGCGACCAGGTCGGCATTGGTGGTCGAGTGCACCCCTCCGTCCACGAAGCGGGACCCACCGACGTCGACGGGCTCGTAGTACGCCGGGATCGCACACGACGCCTGCACGGCCTCGGCGGGCGTCGCCGGCGGCGCGCCCCGCCGGCCGAACACGGTTCGCCGTCCGGTGTCGAGCTCGACGGCGACCACCCACAACGGGCGGGACGGCCAACGGTCGCCGAACAGCGCGGCGAACGGGGCCGCGATCGGGTCGGTCGGAATGCGGCCGGCCGGCAGCATCGCCGCAACCAGGGAGCCGGGCCGGATCTCCCACGGGGCGCGAAAGGCCCGCGCGACGCGGGCGGGTGACGCGATCACGCCGGAGGCCGGACGGCGCGGTTCGCGCCGACGAGGGGGCCCGAGTCCGGCCCGCGCCACCACCGCGGCTCCGTCGGGCGACAGCGCCTCGCCGCGTGCCCGGCGGCCGAGGTCGGCGGCAGGCAGGCCGGCGCGCAGCAGGGCCGCAACCAACGAGCCCGCCGACGTCCCGACGAGAACATCGGCCCGCCCCGCGTCCCAGCCCAGCTCCTCGCTCAGCGCGCTCGAGAACCCCGGCGTGGAAGGCGTGACCGACCATGCCGCCCGCTCCCAGTACGACTGCGATGCGAGGAACTTCCACGGGGCCATTGTGCCGACTGTGCGAGAATCTGTGCCGACGAGGAGGTCGGGCATGACACCGGACCACGGAACGCAGCGACGGCCCGACGTGCTCGTGGTGGCGATCGTGGCGTACCACGGTGTCCTCGCCGACGAGACCGAGGCGTTCCGCGGGGTGCTCAGCCGGGTGCCCGGATCTCGGGTCATCACCGTCGGGGGCTGCCGTGGTGTCGTCGCCGGCCCGGGCGGCGCCCAACTCGTCGACGAGACGTTCGCCGACCTCGACCGGGCCGACGTGGTCGTCGTTCCGGGAGGCCTGGGCAGCCACCGGCATCCGGAGATCGCGCTGTGGTTGCGGCGCATCCGCCCCCGCTGGGTGCTCGCCAGCTCGACGGGCTCCGCGCTGCTCGCCGCGGCCGGGCTGCTCCGCCGGCGCACCGCGGCCACCCACTGGCTGGCCGGGCCGCTCCTCGAACGGTACGGCGCGCACCCGTCTTCCGAGCGGCTCGTCGTCGACCGCCCCTTCGTCACGTGCTCGGGCCTCGCCAGCACGTTCGACGCCGCGTTCGTCGTCGCGTCCGAGATCGGCGGACCGGCGCTCGTGGAAACCATCCGGGAACAGCTCCGCGACGACGTCGGGCGTCCAACCCCGTGCGACCCGCCGCGCACCCGCTACCGGTCGCGCCCCGCCCGCCGGCTCGCCGTCGTGCCGCCGGTTGCCGCGACAACGCCGCCCGTGCGCAGCGGTCGAGCCGTGGTCGAGGTGGAGTTGGACGAGCACCCGCCCGAGCGCGGTCGCCGCGCCTGACCCACCTCGTGCGGCCGGCGCGCCGGCCTGACATCATCGACGCGCGTGGGAGGTTGGTCAGCGACCGAGCTGGACGAGCGGTGGGCGGCCGACGTCGTCCTCGGCAACGGTGAGACCGTCCACGTCCGCCCGATCCGACCGACCGACGCTCCCGTCCTCGCCGAGTTCCACCGCCGCCAGTCGCCAGAGAGCATCTACCGGCGCTTCTTCACGCCCAAGCCAGAGCTGTCCGCGCCGAGCCTGGAGCACTTCACGAACGTCGACTTCGTCGACCGGGTGGCGCTCGTCGTCGAGCGCCGGGGTGAGTTCATCGCCTGGGCCAGCTACGAGCGGTGGGCCGGGCGCGACGACGCCGACGCCGCCTTCATGGTCGACGATCACCACCAGGGCAAGGGCATCGCCACGTTGCTGCTCGAGCACCTGGCCACGATCGCCCGATCGAACGGCATCCGGCGCTTCACCGCCGAGGTGCTCGCCGACAACCGCCCCATGCTCACCGTGTTCAGCCGGGTCGGCTGGCCGGTCCAGCGCCGGTTCGAGAGTGGCGTCATCGACCTGGACTTCGAGCTCGAGGAGACGCACGAGTTCCTCGACTCGGTCGAACGGCGCGAGCAGCGGGCCGACTCCCGCGCCGTCGCCCGCATCCTGCTCCCGCGTGCGATCGCGGTCGTCGGCGCGTCGGACCGCCCCGACTCGATCGGCCACGCCCTGTGGCAGAACGTCTCGAGAGCGGCCGGCGGAACCGTCTACCCGGTCAACCCGAACCGCACGTCCGTCGACGGCCGGCCGTGCTGGCCGACCATCGCGGTCGTTCCCGACGACATCTCTCTCGCCGTCATCGCCGTCCCGGCGCCGTCACTCGCCGCCGTTCTCGAGGACTGCATCGCGTCGCGCGTCCGCGGCGCCGTCGTCGTCACCTCCGTCGACGGGACGGACGTCGACCTGCCGGCGTTGGTCGCGCACGCTCGCAGCTACGGCATGCGGATCATCGGGCCGGGCAGCATGGGGGTCGCCTCCTCCCGGCCCGAGATCGGCCTCCAGGCGTCGCTGGTGCCCGTCACCCTGCCCCCGGGCCCGGTCGCGATCTCGCTGCAATCGGGCTCGCTCGGTGCGTCCCTCCTCACCCACGCCGACCGTCTCCGGATCGGACTCTCCTGGTTCGTCTCCCTCGGCGACAAGTCCGACATCTCGGGGAACGACCTGCTCCAGTTCTGGGAGGACGACGACACGACGCGCGTGATCGCGATGTACACCGAGTCGTTCGGCAACCCGCGGAAGTTCGGCCGCATCGCCCGTCGGGTGTCGCGGCGCCGGCCGATCGTCGCCGTGCGGACCGGCGCGGCCGCAATCGAGCCGTCGGGCAGTGCCCTGTACACGCAGGCCGGGCTGATCGAAGTGCCGACCGTCACCGCCATGCTCGACACCGTACGGGTGCTCGCCTCGCAGCCCGTGCTCGCTGGACCTCATGTGGCCGTTCTGGCCAACTCGCGAAGCCCGGAGACACTGGCTCGGGCGGCGCTCACCACGGCCGGCCTCGTCCCGGTCGATGCTCCCGAGCCGCTCGACTGGCGGGCCACGCCGGCGGACTACGGAGATGCGCTGCGGGCCGCACTCGCCTCCCCCACCGTCGACGGGATCCTGGTTCTCCACGCCCCGCCTCTTGCCGAGTCGGTCGCGGCGCCGGTCGAGGAGATCGACAATGCCGCCGCCGCGGCGATCAAGCCGGTGGTCGCAGTGATGCTGGGCGGTGGCGATGGCCCCCTGCGCCCCGGTTCCGACGTGCCGAGCTTCTCGTTCCCCGAGCCGGCGGCGGCCGTGCTCGGCCGCTCGTACGCGTACGGCCGGTGGCTGCGGACGGAGGCCGCCGCCGAGCCGGTCGACGTGGTCACGATCGATCGTGCCGCGCGCGGCCGCGCTCATCGCCGACGCGGTCGCTCGCGAAGCGGAGACGCTCGACCTCGACGAGAGCGCCCGCCTGCTCGCCGCCTACGGCATCGGCGTGCCCGCGACCGCGGCAGCCCCGGCCGGCGAGGCGGTGGCGATGGCCGACACGATCGGCTATCCCGTCGCCGTCAAAGCCCGGCACCGGCACGTCGGCCGGTCGGCGCAAGCCGGCATCGCGCTCGATCTGGCCGACGCCGGCGGCGTGAAGGCCGCCGTCGACGTGATGGGCACCGCCCTGGGCTCCGACGCCGAGAGTGTCGTCGTGCAAGCGATGGTCCCGCCGGGGCTGGACCTGCGCGTCCGCAGCTCGTCGGACCTGCGGGCCGGGCCGCTCATCGCGATCGGGCTCGGCGGGAGCCAGGCGGACCTGATCGGTGACGAGGCGGCCCGGCTCGCCCCGCTCTCGTCGATCGCGGCCGAGGCCCTGATCGCAGGGTCACGCGCCGGACCGGCACTCGAACGGGCCGAGCTCGACCCGGCCGAGGTCGTCGACCTCCTCATGCGGGTGGCGCAGCTCGCCGTCGACCACCATCAGGTGGCGCTCGTCGACCTCAACCCCGTGATCGTGTCGGCTCACGGCGTCTGGGTCACCGACGCCGTGATCTCGATCCGCCCCACCGAACGCCAGGAAACGCCCATCCGCCGCCTGACGTGAGTCGGCGGCGCTACCGGAAGAGGTCCTTGGCCGGGTCGCGCAGCACGGGCGCCATCGACGCGTTCTCGTCGCGCTGCCACGGGTAGCCCCTGACGACGGCGGCCGGGATCCGGCTCGTGTTGCCCTTCACCAGCTCGGCGGCGGCGGCGAGCTCGTCGACGACGCACAGCTCCTGGACGCGGAACTCGTGCCCGTGCGGATCGTGCTGGCCGATGTAGCTCGCCAGCGGGGCGATCCCGGCGATGCCCACGGCCACGTCGGTCTGCCCTTCCCGCCACGGCCGGCCGAACGTGTCACTGACGACGACCGCCACGTCGACACCGAGGGCGACGAAGCGCTGCCGTAACGTCCGGGCGGACGCGTCGGGATCGGCCGGCAGCACGACGACCCGGCCCGCCGCGCCGCTCGAGGACTGGTCGACGCCGCTGTTGGCGCACACGAACCCGTGGTGGGTCTCGGTGATCAGGACCGGTCCGATCATGCGGACGACCCGCTGCGCCTGCTGCAAGCACGACCTCGACGAGGCGGGGATCCTTGTCCCAGCGCTCACCGAAGGCGGTGGCGAACGCCGACGGCTCGACGCTCGCCAGCTCGATGACGGCGCCCTCCGCCTTGGACACGACCTTCGACGTCACGACGACGACGTCGTGATCGGCGAGCTCGATCGCGTCGGCGATCAGCGACGCGAGGTCGTCGCCGGCGCCGATCTCGGGCAGGCCCTCGACCGCGATGACCTCGACGCCGCTCACAACGTGGCGAGGAACGCGCCGATCGCGGCGTTGACGGCGTCCGGGTGCGTGAGGTTGGCGGCGTGGGCGCCCGGCACCTTGATCACCTCGCCGGCGCCGCTGAGCCCGTCCGCCAGCGCCTCGGCCTTCTCCATCGGGATCGCCGTGTCCTCGGTGCCGTGGATGACGAGCGCGGGCGCGGTGATCTCGGCCAGCCGTTCCGAGACGTCGTCCCGCTCGAGCAGCGTGCGTCCGGGCTCGCGGAGGAGCTCCTTGGGCCGCGCCTTCCACGTCGCGATCCATCGCTCGTTCTCTCCGGGCCGGGCGACGATCAGCCCGGCGACGAACGACGCGATCTCGTCACTCGGCCCGTTCGTGACCCAGTCGTCGAGCATCCCCTGGTACAGGGGGACGTTCGCCGGGTCCTCCAGGCCGGCCTGGGTGCCCATGAGGATCAACGCCCGGACCCGCTCCGGCGCCGTGAGCGCGGCCCGCAGCGCGATGAAGCCGCCCTGGCTCATGCCGCCGACCACTGCCTCCTCCACCTGCAGTTGATCGAGGAGGGCCAGGCAGTCGGCGGCCGAGTCCCAGTACGTGAACGGCCGGGAGTCGAACTCGGTCTGCCCGAAGCCACGCTGGTCCCACGTGATCAGCCGGTGCTCGTCGCCGAACGCGTCGACCTGCGGCGCGAACATCGAGCGGTCCATCAAGAAGCCGTGGGCGAGCACGATGACCTGGCCGTCACCGCCGGTGTCCTGGAAGTAGATCCGCTGCCCGTTGACCTCGGCGTACGGCATGCCGCGCAACCTAGATCATTCGACCAACATGGGCCCATGGTCACGATGGTGAGCGAGCTCTTCGATCCGGAGGCGTGGCGGCCCGTCGAGGGCTTCGACTTCACCGACATCACGTACCACCGCGCCGTCGATCAGGGCACCGTTCGCGTCGCCTTCGATCGGCCCGAGGTGCGCAACGCCTTCCGCCCGCAGACGGTCGACGAGCTCTACCGGGCCCTCGACCACGCGCGCATGTCGACCGACGTCGGCTGCGTGCTCCTGACCGGCAATGGGCCGTCGCCCCGCGACGGCGTCTGGGCGTTCTGCGCCGGCGGCGACCAGCGCATCCGGGGCCGCGACGGCTACAAGTACGCAGCGGGCGAGACGAGTGACACGATCGACCCGGGCCGGGCGGGCCGGTTGCACATCCTCGAGGTCCAGCGGCTCATCCGCTTCATGCCCAAGGTCGTGATCTGCGTCGTCCCCGGATGGGCGGCCGGCGGCGGCCACAGCCTGCACGTGGTGTGCGACCTCACCCTGGCCAGCGCCGAGCACGGTCGGTTCAAGCAGACCGACGCCGACGTCGCCAGCTTCGACGGCGGCTACGGCTCGGCCTATCTCGCCCGCCAGATCGGGCAGAAGCGGGCCCGCGAGGTCTTCTTCCTCGCCCGCGAATACTCGGCCGCCGACTACCACCAGATGGGCGCCGTCAACGCGGTGGTGCCCCACGACGAGCTCGAACGCACGGCTCTCGAGTGGGCGGCCACGATCAATGGCAAGAGCCCGACCGCGGTGCGCATGCTCAAGTACGCGTTCAACCTCGTCGACGACGGACTCGTCGGCCAGCAGCTCTTCGCCGGTGAGGCGACCCGCCTCGCCTACGCCAGCGAGGAGGCCGCCGAGGGGCGCGACGCGTTCCTCGAGAAGCGGCCGCCGGACTGGTCGGCGTACCCGTACCACTTCTGATGCCCGGGCCCGACAAGTCGACCGGCGTCCTCCTCCTGTCCTGCCTCGACCAGCGCGGGATCGTCGCCGCCGTCGCCAACTTCATCGCCGAGCACGACGGCAACATCGTCCACGCCGATCAGCACGTGGACGTCGCGCCCGACGGCCGCGAGATGTTCTTCCAACGCGTCGAGTTCGAGCTGGACGGATTCGGCGTCGCCCGGGACGACATCGCCACCGCCTTCGCACCGCTCGCATCGCGCTTCGGGATGGACGTCCAACTGCGCTTCACCGACGTGAGGATCCCGACCGCGATCATGGTGTCACGGCAACCGCACTGCCTCGCCGACCTGCTCGTGCGCTGGTCCTCCGGCGAGCTCGATTGCGATCTCCGCGTCGTCGTCGCCAACCACCCCGACCACGCCGGGCTCTGCGCCGGACTCGGCGTTCCGTACGTGCACCACCCGGTCACGGGAGACGGCGATCAGGACGCCCAGGAGGCGGCGGTGCTGGCGACGCTCGCCGAGCACGCCGTCGACCTCGTCGTGCTCGCTCGGTACATGCGGATCCTGTCGTCGAATGCGATCGCCGCCTATCCGAACCGGATCATCAACATCCATCACTCGTTCCTGCCCGCGTTCGCCGGCGCCAACCCGTACCGCCAGGCGCACGACCGAGGGGTCAAGCTGATCGGGGCGACCGCGCACTACGCCACCGACGATCTCGACGAAGGGCCGATCATCGATCAGGAGACGGTCCGCGTCAGCCACCGGGACGACGTCGCTCGCATGACCCGGGCCGGTCGCGATCTCGAGACGGTCGTGCTCGCTCGCGCCGTCCGGGCCCATCTCGACCACCGCGTGCTGGTGCACGGGCGCAAGACGATCGTGTTCTGAGTCAGGAGACGCGCAGGCCGAGCGCCCTCGCGATCACGAGCCGCTGGACCTCGCTCGTGCCCTCACCGATCTCGAGGATCTTGGCGTCCCGGTAGTGACGCGACACCGGTGTCTCGTCCATGAAGCCGTAGCCGCCGAACACCTGGGTGGCCGAGCGGGTCGCCTCGATCGCCGCCTCCGTCGCGTGGAGCTTGGCGATCGCGGCCTCGGTCGAGAACGGGCGGCCGGTGTCGCGGAGCCACGCCGCGTGGTACACGAGCCGGCGGGCCGCGGCCAGCGCGACCTGCATGTCGGCGCACCGGAAGGCGACGCCCTGATTGGCGCCGATCGGCCGGCCGAACGCGTGGCGCTCCGTGGCGTATGCCACCGAGTCGTCGACGCAGCGCTGGATCACCCCGACGGCGAGCGCGGCGATCGCGATGCGGCCCTCGTCGAGGATCTCCAGGAACTGGGCGAAGCCGCGGCCGCGCGGCCCGAGCAGGTTCTCCTCCGGGACCCGGCACTCGACGAAGGTCAGTCCGTGGGTGTCCGACGCGTGCCACCCCATCTTGCGGTAGGGCGGCTGCACCTCGAGTCCGGGCGTCCCGGCGGGGACGACGATCGCCGAGATCTCCCCCGGTCCGGTGAGCGCGGTGATCGTGATGATCGACGTGATCGGCGTGCCGGAGTTGGTGATGAACGCCTTCTCGCCGTCGATCACCCACTCCCCCGACGAGTCATCGAGGACGGCCCGGGTGCGGGTTCCCCCCGCATCGCTGCCGGCATCCGGTTCCGTGAGTCCGAACCCGCCGAGCGCCCGTCCGGCGCACAGATCGGGCAGCCAGCGCTCCTGCTGCTCGACGCGGCCGAACTTGTGGATCGGGTTGGCCCCGAGGCCGACGCCGGCCTCGAGCGTGATCGCGAGCGACTGGTCGACGCGGGCGATCTCCTCGATCGCCACACAGAGCCCGGTGAGATCGCCGCCCCCGCCGTACGGCTCCGGGAACGGGATGCCGAACAGGCCGAGCTCCCCCATCTTCAGCACGGTGTCGACGGGGAACGTGTGGTCACGGTCCCACTGCTCCGCATACGGCTCGATCTCGGCGTCGGCGAACTCGCGGACCATCGACCGCAGCGCCTCGTGCTCCTCGCTGAGCTCGGGTTGGCCGCTCATGACGCGGTCACCGGCTGGCGTCGGCGGCGGCGGGTGCCGGCACGCGTCGTCGGCTCCCACTTGAACCAGCGCAGGGCCACGACCATCCCGACGACTCCCCATGCGGCCACGAATGCCAGCTTGCCCCACTCGAAGGCGGGAGGATCGATGTGTGGGTTGAACGCGGCCTGGAAGCTCTGCACGAACGCCTTCAGGGGGAACAGGTCGCCGAGGAAGTCGACCCAGGCCGGCGGCTCGTCGATCTGGATGAACACATCGCTGACGAACGCGAGCGGCAGGATGATCGCGTTGGCGACCGCGGGCGCCGCCTCCGGGCTCGACACCACCGCCGCGACGGCCATGCCGAGCGCAGCGAACGTGCCGACACCGACGAGGAACGTCACGGCCGCCGCCGGCAGCTTGGCCACCTCGATCTCGAGGTCGTAGGCGACGACGCCGAGGGTGAGCGTGATCACCACCCCGGCCGCGGCGACGACGACGGCGCCCCCGATCGCTCCGCCGATGTACGCCCACGGCGGCAACGGTGTCCCTCGCCAGCGCTTGAGCACGCCCTCCTCGCGGCGGATCGGCACGACGTTGGCGAGGTTGGTGAACGTCGCCGACACGGCCGTGAACGCCGCGAGCGAGCCCGTGTAGAACTGGCTCAGCGGCCACGTCCCGCCCACCGTGTCGACCTCGGCGTCACCGAACAGGGCGTTGAACAGCACGAGCATCATCAGCGGCAGGGCGAGCGTGAAGAACAGCGCGATCGGCGTCCGCACGAACACCAGGAGCTGGTAGCGCACCTGGCGCGCGGCGAGCGCGGGCGTCGCCGGGAACGGGCTCACGTCGCCGCCTCCGCCGGCTGTTCGGCGCCGGCCAGACCGAGGAAGACGTCCTCGAGCGTCGGGCGGGCCACGACCAGGCCGGGGAGCTCGAGGCCGCGTGCGAGCGCCCAGCCGGTGATGGCGTTGACGTCCGCGGTCGGTGTGCGGGTCGTGAACTCGACCCGCCCGTGGTGGACGATCGCACCGGCCGGCACCACGGCCACCACCTCCGAGGCGTCGACACCGGCCGGGACCTCGAACCGAACGGTCGTCGAGCCGGCCCCGCCGACGAGCTCCGCCGGCGTGCCCTCGGCCACGAGCCGGCCGGACACGAGCACGCCGACCCGGTCGGCCAGGTGCTCGGCCTCGTCGAGATAGTGGGTCGTCAGCAGCACGGTGGTGCCGCCGCTGCCCAGCTCGCGGACGAGCTCCCACGCATTGCGTCGCGCCGCCGGATCGAAGCCGGTGGTCGGTTCGTCGAGGAACAGGACGTCGGGCCGGCCGACGATGCCCATGGCGAGGTCGAGGCGCCGGCGCTGGCCGCCCGACAGCGAGCGGATGCGCTGATCGAACTTCTCACCGAGACCGACGAGGTCGACCACCTCGCGGGCGTCGCGGCGCCGGGAGTAGCACGACCCGTACACGGCGACGGCCTCGCCGACGGTCAGCTCGTGCTCGACCCCGGATGTCTGCAGGACGATCCCGATGCGGTCGCGGAACTCCCGCCCCGCCGAGCCGGGGTCGTGGCCGAGCACGCGCACCTCGCCAACCGTCGGACGGCGGTGGCCCTCGAGGATCTCGACTGTCGTCGACTTCCCGGCGCCGTTGTGCCCGAGCAGCGCGTACACCTCGCCCTCGGCGACGTCGAACGAGAGATCGTCGACGGCGGTCAGCGGGCCGTAGCGCTTCGTGAGCCCGCGGGTGCTGATCGCGGCCATGCTCGGCGCCAGTTACCGCCGGGCCGATGAGATGGGCAGGCCGGTGTCGTTGCGCAGCTGCTCGGCGGCCGGCACGAAGTACCCGAGCAGCTGGGCCCTGACTTCCTCCGCGTGCGGCGGCGGGAGCGTCGCGGTCACCGTGTCGACGGCCGCCGTCATGTGCTGGAGCCAGCGGTCGCGCTCGACCGGACCGATCGGGAACCTCATGTGGCGCAGGCGCAGCCGCGGATGGCCACGCTCCTCGGAGTAGGTCGTCGGGCCACCCCAGTACTGGGCGAGGAACAGCGTGAGGCGGTGCCGGGCGTCGCTCAGGTCCGGTGCGCCCGGGTAGAGGCGGACGAGCGTCTCGTCGCCCGCGACACCGTCGTAGAACACGTCCACGAGCCGTTCGAAGAACGGCATCCCGCCGGCGCGCTCGTACAGCGACCCGTGGTCGATCACGAGCCCCACGGTACCGTCGGGTGTCATGGCCGACCCCGTCCGCCCGGTGCTGATCGACCCCGACCTCGCCGCGTACATCGCCGACCACACCGCCGCGCCCGATCCGGTGCTCGTGACGTTGCGCGAGCGAACCGCCCAGCTCGGCGCCGCCGCGCAGATGCAGATCAGCGCTGACCAGGGCTCCCTGCTCACGCTGCTGACCAGGCTCGCCGGGGGTCGCCAGGCGATCGAGGTGGGGACCTTCACCGGGTACTCCGCGATCTGCATCGCCCGTGGGCTCCAGCCCGGCGGCCGGCTGCTGTGCTGCGACGTGAGCGAGCGCTACACCGCGATCGCCCGCGAGGCGTGGCAGGAGGCAGGTGTGGACGATCGCATCGAGTTGCGCATCGGTCCGGCACTCGAGACGCTCCGGGCGATGCCGTCCGAGCCCGTGGTCGACATCGCCTTCATCGACGCCGACAAGTCCGAGTACGCCGCCTACTACGAGGAGCTCCTCGCCCGCCTGCGCCCCGGCGGCCTGATCGCCGTCGACAACACGCTGTGGTCGGGCCGGGTCGTCGAGGGTGAGGCGGGCGACACCAACACCGAATCGATCAAGCGCTTCAACGACCTCGTCGCCGGCGACGACCGGGTCGACAGCTACATCCTCCCGGTGTCGGACGGGCTCACGCTCATCGCCAAACGCTGACGCGATCCCTAGAAAGGCGGCTCGACTGCGGCGTAGTCGAGCGGGAACAAGCAGAGGATCTGCTTGCCGCCGTGGCTGCGAGTGACAACGTCGAGGGCGTCGGTGGAGTCGATGCGGAACGAGATCCACTGGTCGTCGGCGGTGGCCCCCACGACGTTCGGGTTGTAGACGTGGATCTTGGCGACCGGACCCTCGATCGTGTACCGGTACGCCAGCACGACGTGGTTCTCCCCGAGGTCGAAGGGATCGGCTGAGCGCGCCTGCACCCACGCCAACGGGCACGGACCTTCGTCGAGCCGCTCGCGGAGCCGCGGCCACTCGCGATTCAGCATCAGCCAGTCCCGCCCGCGCAGCCGGGTGAGCCAGCTCCACCAGTTGTCCTGGTCGCGCCGGGCCGGGTTCATGTAGTCGAGATACTTCAGCGGCCCCGTCGGGAGGTCGAACGAGTCGATCAGCCGGCGGGCGATGAAGTCGTAGAGCGGGGTGCCGGACTCGGGTCGGTTACCGGCCGGAGTGGGCCGCCCGGCCGTGTAGTAGTCGAGCGCGGCGAACACCATCCCGCCGCACATCCCGTTGGCCGCGCTGCCGATCGGGATCCGCAGATTGCCGACCGCGACCGTGGTGACCGGGACACGCGGCCAGGAGTTGCGGAAGCCGAAGCCGTGCTCGGACGGTAAGAAGGCCAGGAACGACCGGCGAGCGACGACCATCCCCAATTCTGTCGTTCGGGACCGTCCGGATGCCGCGGATTTCGACCGACAGAACGAAGGGGTTCAGGGGTTCAGGGGACGAGGGCGGCGGAGAAGAAGGCGAGGATGTGCTCGAGGCGCTGCTCGAGGGCGCGCGGGTCGAGCGGGTCGATGTCGAGGAGCCCCTCGAGGAACGGCGAGTCGGAGAAGTAGCTGAGCAGCGCGCCGTAGCCGGTGATCAGGAGCTGCTCCGGGTCGTGCTGGCGGAACCGGCCGGCCGCCATCTCGCGCCGGAAGTACTCGGCGGCGAGGTCGAACATGGGCCGCAGCACAGCGGCGAAGTCGATGCCGAGGTGGGCGCCGCCGTCGATGGCCTCCCGCCGGGCCAGGCGCACGTAGGCGGGGTTGTCGACGAAGTAGCCGAACCCGGCCCGCAGGATCAGCTCGACCTTCGCCCATCCCTGCTCCTCGGACGCCACGGCGTCGTCGAGGCGGGCGAACCAGTCCGACAGCAGGCGTTCGAACACCTCCCCGTACAGCGCCTCCTTGGACGGGAAGTGGTGCAGCAGGCTGGGCCGGCGGATGCCGACGCCTGCGGCGATGTCGTTGAGCGACGTACCCTCGTAGCCGGTGCTGGCGAAGCAGGCGACCGCCTCGTCGAGGATCAGCTCACGGGTGGAACGGACCGGCGGCGGGACCACCTCGTGACCCGCGATCGGGGGGTCGACGGTCACGCCCCCACCGTATCGCTCAGAGCGGCCTACCGACCAGTCGGTAGTCCTGGTATCCTGCTCGGAATGGCGCGAATCCTGCTGCTCGGCCTCGTCATCGGCGTCCTCGTGAGCTGCGTGGCGAACGCGGCCACCACGATCTACCTGCACCGGGCCCTGTCCCACCGGGCCCTCACGCTGCGCCGGCCCGCCGCCGAGGTGTTCCGGTTCGTCACGTGGGTGACCACCGGGATCCGTCCCCGGCAGTGGGTAGCGGTGCACCGCAAGCACCACGCCTACACCGACGTACCCGGCGACCCGCACTCTCCCGTGCTCAACGGGTGGGTCAAGGTGCAGATGCAGAACGTTTCGATGTACCGGCGGGAGGCGCGCAACCCCGAGACGCTCGCCCGCTACGCCAAGGATCTCCCGCCGACCCGGATGGACCGGCTGTTCTACGACCATGCGCTCCTCGGCCTGGGGCTCGGCGTCGCCGCGCTCACCGCGCTGTTCGGCTGGAAGGTCGGGCTGCTCGCCGCCTTCGTCCACGTCAACGTGTACCTCGGCGGCTCGGCCGCGGTGAACGCGATCGCCCACCACTTCGGTCGCAAGCCCTACAACAACACGGCCGGCAACCTCCAGTGGCTCGCCTTCGTCACCGCCGGCGAGGGACTCCACAACAACCACCACGCCGCGCCGACCTCGGCCAAGCTCGCCCACCGCTGGTTCGAGATCGACTGGGGCTGGTACATCATCAAGCTGCTGACCTGGACGCGCCTGGCGAGAGTCCGGCTGACCAACCTCAAGATCGCCAAGCGCCAGACCCCCGCCCGCGAGGCCGCGTAGCCAGGAGAACGACGACCGCCTACAGGGCCTCTTCGAGCAACTTCCAGTTGATGAGGTGGTCGAGGAAGGCGTCGATGTAGTTCGGGCGGGCGTTGCGGTAGTCGATGTAGTAGGCGTGCTCCCAGACGTCGCACGTGAGCACGGCGGTCTGACCGTGCTTCATCGGGAGGTCGGCGTTCCCCGTGGCCGAGATGGCGAGCTGTCCGTTGTCATAGGTGAGCCAGGTCCACCCCGAGCCGAACTGCCCCGTGGCCGCGGTCTTGAACTGGTCGCGGAAGGCGTCGTAGCTGCCGAACTGCTCGTTGACCGCGTCGCCTGCCGCGCCGGACGGTGCGCCGCCACCACCGGGCGCCATCGAGTTCCAGTACAGGGTGTGGTTCCAGACCTGGGCCGCCTGGTTGAACAGCTTGCCCTCGGCCTTCTTGATGATGTCCTCGAGGCTCGCGTTCTCGTCGTCGGTGCCCTGGATGAGCTGGTTCGTCGTGTCGACGTACGCCTTGTGGTGCTTGTCGTGGTGGTACTCGAACGTCTCGGCCGACAGGTACGGCTGGAGGGCGTCGTAGGCGTACGGGAGCTCGGGCAACGTGATGGCCATCGTGTTTCCTTCCGCGATCGTTTCGACGGGTGTGTCCCCATGGCATAGCCGGTCCAAACATGGACCGCCAACGCCCAGCCATCACCGCCTTCACTACCCTGCCCGCGGTGCACGTGGTCTCCGCCCTCTTCGTCGAGAACTTCGAGCTGCGCGAGGCGCCGGGACCGTCCACCCGCATCGACATCAGCGGGGCGATGTTCTCGATGGCGGCGCCGTCGCCGGCGCCGGTCACCGTGGCCCCACACCTCTTGGCGCTCATCTTCTGCCCGCCCGACGAGCCAGGCCAGGGCGTGTTCGAGGTCGTGTTCCGGCGCACGCCGGACCCCGACGCGCCGGCGCCCGACGATGACCAGGTGGCGCGCAACGTCAGCCCGTTCACCGTCGAGCCGGGCAAGTTCACCTACCGGCTGGTCCGCGGCGAGCTCGAGTTCCCCACCTACGGCCAGGTGTTCGCCCACTGCCGCGTCGACCGCGGCCCGTGGCTGGTGGTGCCCTTCACGCTGCTCCCGCCGGCCTGACGGTAGGGTCCGGGCGATGCCTGCTTCGCTCTCCCCCGACATCGAGGCCCAGGCCATCTCGTTGATCCGTGGCTTCGCGATGGACGCTCCGCTACACGCCAAGAGCGGCCACCAAGGCACGGGGATGGCCCTCGCTCCGTTGGGTCACGTGCTCTACAGCCGCGTGCTCAAGCACGACCCGACCGACCCGGAGTGGCCCGACCGCGACCGCTTCGTGCTGTCCAACGGCCACGCCTCGATCCTCCAGTACTCGATGCTCTACCTCTGCGGCTACGGCCTCGAGCTCGACGACATCAAGGCGTTCCGCAGCTTCGGGTCGCTCACCCCAGGCCATCCCGAAGCGGCCCACACCGTCGGCATCGAGGCCACGACCGGCCCGCTGGGCCAGGGCTTCGCCGACTCCGTCGGCATGGCGCTCGCCGAGCGGGTGCTGCGCGAGCGCTTCGGGTCGCAGCTCGTCGATCACCACACCTACGTCATCGCCGGCGACGGGTGCCTGATGGAGGGCGTCAGCCACGAGGCGGCCTCGCTCGCCGGGCACCTCGGGCTCGGCCGCCTGATCTGCGTGTACGACGACAACAAGATCACGATCGACGGGCCCACCTCGCTCGCCTACAGCGACGACGTCGCCGGGCGCTTCGCCGCCTACGGGTGGAACGTCCAACACCTCGGTGAGGTCGCCGAGGACTGCGACACCCTCGAGGCGGCGCTGCTGGCCGCCCGCGAGGCGGACGACCGGCCGACCCTGCTCATCCTGCGCTCGCACATCGGCTACCCGTCGCCGGACCACACCGACGACCACGAGGCCCACGGCAACCCGTTCACGCCCGAGGACGTGACCAGGACCAAGGCGGTCATGGGGATCCCCGACGAGCCGTTCTGGTCACCGCCCGACGTCGTCGAGGCCTACCGGACGTTCGCCGCCGAACGGTGCGCCGGAGCCCGGGCGCGCTGGACCGAGGCGCTCGATGCCCTCGACTCCGACGAGCGGGCGGCCTGGGACGCGGCGTGGCACGGCACCGGCATCAAGGGCTGGGAGGACGCCCTCCCGACGTTCGAGCAGGGCGAGAAGATCGCTACTCGTCAGGCCATCGCCAAAGTTCTGAGCGCGTGCGTGCCCACGTTCCCGGGACTGGTCTCCGGCGCGGCCGACCTCACGGGCAACACCGGCACCAAGCTCGCCGACGCCGTGCAGCAGACCAAGGAGTCTCCAGGAGGCCGGCAGGTGTACTACGGGATCCGCGAGCACGCGATGGGCGCGGCGCTCGTCGGCATGGCCCGGCACGGCGGCATCCTCCCCGTGGGCGGCACCTTCTTCGTCTTCCTCGACTACATGCGCCCGCCGGTCCGGCTGGCGTCGCTGTCCCGCGCCAAGGCGGTCTTCGTGTTCAGCCACGACTCCGTCGGGGTCGGCGAGGACGGCCCCACCCACCAACCGGTGGAGCATCTCGCGACGTTGCGCGCGATCCCCGGGCTGCAGGTCATCCGTCCGGCCGATGCCAACGAGACAGTGGCCGCATGGAAGGCGGCCGTCGACCATGACGGGCCGACCGCGATCGTGCTCACCCGCCAGGGCGTTCCGGTGTGCACCGACGGCACCGCCGTGGACCGCGGCGCCGGCATCGTCCACGACGGCGGTACGTCCCCGGCACTGGTGATCGTTGCCACCGGCAGCGAGGTGTCGGTTGCGATCGACGCGGCCGAGCAGCTCACCACCGACGGCACGGCGGTGAGGGTCGTGAGCCTGCCGAGCTGGGACCGCCTCGCCCGGCAGGACGCCGAGTACCGCAGTTCGCTGCTGCCCGCCGGGGTGCCGGTGCTGTCGGTCGAGGCCGCGACGACGTTCGGGTGGGAGCGCTTCGCCGACGACTCGATCGGAATCGACCGGTTCGGCGCCAGCGCGCCGGGCGACGTCGTGCTGCGCGAGCTGGGCATCAACGTCGACCACGTTCTCGCCCGTGCCCGCGCTCTGATCGGCTCGTAGCCTGGAGGGGGAAAGGAGGATCGATGGAACGACTGATCCGCCTGTACGAGGAGTTCGGACAGAGTCCCTGGCTCGACAACCTCACGCGGGGCTTCCTCACCTCTGGACAATTGGCCGAGTGGCGCGACGGCGGGATCCGTGGCCTCACGTCCAACCCGACGATCTTCCAGAAGGCGATCTCCGGCTCGACGGACTACGACGAGCAGTTCAGCGGCATCGCCACCGACGGCGGGCCGGTCCTCGACGACTACTGGACCCTCGTACTGTCCGACATCACCGCCGCGTCCGAAGTGTTCGACCCGCTGTACGAGGCGAGTGGTGGTGGCGACGGGTTCGTCAGCGTCGAGGTGGATCCGGGCCTCGCCAACGACTCGGCCGGCACCGAGGCCGCAGCCCGTGACCTCCACGAGCGCATCGCCCGGCGCAACCTGATGGTGAAGATCCCCGCCACCTCGGCCGGGGTCGACCCGATCCGCCAGATGATCAGCGAGGGTCGCAACATCAACGTCACGTTGATCTTCAGCCTCGAACGCCACCAGGAGGTGATGGACGCGTACCTCGACGGCCTCGAGGCATACTCGGCGACCGACGGCGCCGACCTGTCGAAGGTCGCCAGCGTCGCCAGCTTCTTCGTCTCCCGCGTCGACACCGAGGTCGACCGCCGGCTCGAGGCGATCGGAACCCCCGCGGCCCTCGCCCTGCGCGGCAAGGCGGCGGTCGCCCAGGCGAAGCTCGCCTACCGGCAGTTCGTCGAGACGTTCGCCGGTCCCCGCTGGGAGGCGCTCGCCGCTCGTGGCGCGCGCCTGCAGCGACCGCTGTGGGCGAGCACGTCGACCAAGAACCCCGAATACCCCGACACGCTGTACGTCGACGAGTTGATCGGTCCGCACACCGTGAACACGCTGCCGGACGCGACGATCGAGGCGTTCGCCGACCACGGCACACTCAGCCGACGGGTCGACGCCGACCTGGACGAGGCCGAAGCGGTCTGGGGCCGGCTCGGTGAAGTCGGCGTCGACATGGCCGATGTCGCCGACACGCTCGAGCGCGAGGGCGTGGCCAGCTTCCAGAAGAGCTTCACTGAGCTGCTCGACGCCCTGCAGGCCAAGGCCGCCGAGCTCAGCGAGCGCTGAACCGCTCCGGCAACCTGTCCCTCGAGCGATGGCAACGCAGATCACGGCCGACCTCCAGGCGCGAGCGCGCGAGCTGGTGGAGGAGCTCGGTCAGCCGGTCGACCACCGCATCGCCGCCGAGCTGCTCGGCTCCGCGCTCGGCCTGCTGACCGACCACCCCGACCCGCTCGACCTCAAGATCGCGGCCGCCGCGATGACCGAGATGCGCGAGGCGTTCGCGGTGTTCGCCGCCTACCGGGACGTCCAGAAGGTCACCGTCTTCGGCTCCGCCCGAACGGAGACCCACGACCCGCTCTACGAGCAGGCGAACCGGATCGCGTCGATGCTCGCCGAGCGCGGCTGGATGGTCGTCACCGGGGCCGGGCCCGGGATCATGCAGGCGGCGATGGAGGGCGCCGGCCGGGCCAACAGTATCGGGGTGTCGATCCGGCTCCCGTTCGAGCAGGGCGCCAACCCGGTCATCGCCGGCGACGAGAAGTACGTGAGCATGAAGTACTTCTTCACGCGCAAGTTGATGCTGGTGAAGGAGAGCCGGGCGTTCGTCTGCCTACCCGGAGGCTTCGGAACGCTGGACGAGACGTTCGAGCTGCTGACGCTGACCCAGACCGGCAAAGGGCTGCCGGTGCCGATCGTGTTCCTCGACACGCCCGGCGACCCGTACTGGGAGGCGATCGACGACATGATCCTCCACCAGCTCGTCGAGCGCGGCCTGGTGGCGGAGTCGGACCGCAGTCTGTACCTCGTGACCGACTCGTGCGAGGCGGCGGCGGCGGAGATCGACCGCTTCTACGCCAACTACCACTCGATCCGGTACGTCGGCGACTTCCTCATCCTGCGCCTGCAGCACGAGCCGACCGCGGAGCAGCTCGCCGAGCTCAACGCCCGCTTCGGCTACCTCGTCGCCCGGGGTTCGATCGAGCGCACCGGGCCGCTCGACATCGAACGGCGGCACGGCGACCACGTCGAACTTCCCCGCATTCGCTTCGCCTTCGCCAAGCACCGCTACGGCGACCTGCGCGCCCTGATCGACCTCGTCAACAACTGGATCATCCCTCGAGCTGACGCAGGAGGCCGGCCGCCTTCTCGACCGCCCGCCGCGCCTGCGTGAGGGTCCGGTCGGCCGCCGGGCGCTCCGTCCGCCCGTCCGCCACCGCCTGCTGGAGAAGGTCGAAGGAGAGCTCGTCGAGCTCGGCCCCGATCGCCTCCAGCCGCTCAGCGAGGTCGTCGTAGCGGGTCACGTCTCGAGTGCCTCCGCAAGAAGGTCGACCGGATGCCGGACGTTCACGCCGGCGGCGGCGAGGTGGAACACGCACCCCGGGTTCGCGCTGACGACGGTGGACGCACCGGATCGCTCGGCGGCGCGGCCGATCGCGGCCAGCTTGCGGTCACGGATCTCGCCCGCCAGCGCCGGTTGGAGCGCGGCGTAGGCACCGCCGGCACCGCAGCAGAGCCCCTCGTCGTCGAGCTCGACGACGTCGGCGACGTGCCGGACGACCGTGCGAACCGCCGCGTGGGTCCGCTGCACGTGCCGCAGGTGACAGGGATCGTGGACGATGACGGGCCCAACGCGGTGAGGAGATGGAGGCAACCGGTCGAGGTGCGCGGCGAGCCACTCGTGGACGTCGTGCACCCGCGCCGCGAAGCGGGCCGCTTCGGCGGTGCCGACGAGGTGGCCGTAGTCCTTCATCGCCGCCCCACAGCCCGCCGAGTTGACGAGCACCGGCGCGTCGCCCGGCATCGACCGCATCACCCGTTCGGCGAGCCGGCGGGCTTCGGCCTCCAGTCCGGCGTGGACGTGAAGGGCGCCGCAACAGCTGCCACCGCGACCTGGCACCGAGTACGTCAACCCCATGCGGTCGATGACGGCGGCCGTCGCCCGGTGGGTGGGACGCATCCAGGCGTCCATCACACACCCGGTGAACAACCACACCTCGCCGCCCGTCGACGTGACCGCGGCCCCACGGCGCAGCGGGAGCCGGCCGAGGCCGGCCCGAGCCGGGACCAGGCGCAAACGCTGGGCGACCGCGAGCAGGGTGGATCCGGCAAGCAGCGTCCGGTGCCGGCCGAGCACGCCGTAGCCGGCCCGGAGCCACCGCGGCGCCGTCCGCCGATCGGCGGCGAGCGCGGCGCGCGTCCCTTCCATCAGGCGACCGAACGGGACGCCGCTCGGACACGCCGGCTCGCACCCGCGGCACTGCACGCACGTCTCCATGAACCGGACGAACTCGTCGTCGGCGGCCGCGCCCCGCCACTGCACGCTACGCATGGCGTCGATGCGACCCCGTGGCGAGAGCCCCTCCTCGCCGGTGACCCGGTACGTCGGACAGTGCGGTAGGCACAGCCCGCACGCCACGCACGACGAGAGCTCCTCGTCGTCGAGATGGAGGTCGAGCAGGTCGGGGGTGGGCATCAGCGGGAGGTCAAGACTCGCGGTCCGGTGGCCGTGACGGCGACCGTGTGCTCGGCGTGCGCGGCCCGGCTCCCGTCATCGGTGCGAATGGTCCAGCCGTCGCGGTCGACCTTGTAGGCATCCTTGCCGCCGGCCACGAGCATCGGCTCAAGGGCGAGGACGAGCCCCGGCTCCAAGCGCATGCCGCGGCCCGCTCGGCCCTCGTTGGGCACGGACGGGTCCTCGTGCATCCGGCGCCCGATCCCGTGTCCACCGTGATCGGCGAGCAGCCCGTACCCGGCCCCGCGGGCGACCGAACCGATCGCCTCGCCGATGTCGCCCATCGTGTTGCCGGGCCGGGCCGCAGCGATGCCGGCATCGAGGGCGCGTTCGGTCACCACGATCAGGTCGAGATCGCGCGGGTCCGGTTCTCCGACGACGAAGCTGATCGCGGCGTCTCCGCACCAGCCGTCGAACCGGGCGCCGCAGTCGATGGACACGAGGTCCCCGTCGGCGAGCCGCTCGTCGGACGGGATCCCGTGGACGACGACGTCGTTGACGCTCGCGCAGATGACACCGGGGAACGGTGTCGGCGCCCACCGCGGGTGGTAGTCGAGGAAGAGCGGCTGCGCACCTCGCGCGGTGATGACCGCGGCGGCCACGTCGTCGAGCTCGCGCAACGTCATCCCGACGGCGGCGTGGCGCTTCACGGCGGCCAGCGCGGCGGCGACGATCTGGCCCGCCTCCCGCATCATGGCCAGCTCGGCCTCGGTCTTCAGCTCGGGCATGCGGAGAGTCTCGCTCACACAGCGCTCCACGTCGGTGCGGACGGGTCCCCGCGCCAGTACGCCAGCCGGCGCTGCGCCTCCGGCATGGCCGCCGGGTTCTCATGCGCCGCCCGCACCCGCATCAGCGTCGCCGCCACCAGCCGCAGCTCGGCGAGAGACTGGGCCACCGGATCGTCGGCGAGCGAGCGGCCGTATCCCTCGGCGAACCGGGCGTACCACTCGGGCGGTCCGCCCCATCGCGCCGCCCACGGCAGCAGCGCGGCGTGATCCCAGGCGGGTGGGGCGAGACAAAGCAGGTCCCAGTCGAGCAGGACGGTGCCGTTCGTCGTCGCCACCACGTTCCCAGGGTGGATGTCGCCGTGACAGACGACCCGAGCGACCCCCGCAGCCCACCGGCCGTGCCGCTCGATCGCCGCCTCGATGCCATGGCGCGCCGCTGGGTCGAGAAGCTCGCCCACGTCGGCGAGGAGCGCGTCGAACTGCCACCACGGAAAGTCCTCGCCACGGGGCAACGGATACGCCGGCGGGAGATCGGCCTCCGCGAGCCGGTGCACTTCCCCCACCATGCGCCCCGCCGCCCGCCAATCCGGGTCGGCCGCGACGAGCTCCAGCCGCTCCCACGCGGTGACGGCGAGCTCGCCGTCGCGGACCGCGTCGTCGCGAGCGGGAGCCGCCACGCGCACGCCGCGGCCGGCGAGCACGCGGGCCAGGTCGAGCGCGGCCTCCGCGGGAGCCGACGGCCGGCCGACCCGCAGGACCACGTCACCCGCCGAGAAGATCGCGTTCATGAAGATCCGGATGAGGATGGGCTCGGGAAGCTCCCAGTACTTCGCCGCCCGCCCGGCGAGCGCAGTGGCGTCGGCGACCGAGCCGGGCGGTCGGTCGACGAACGGGCGGTCAGACCGCATCGGCGAGTACGTCGACACCGGGGTTCAGCCGCCCGCTCGGATCGAACTGCTCCTTGATCCGTTGGTGCAGCGCGACTACGGCCGGATCGAGGAGCCGCGGCGGCGGTGCCGACTCGGCGTGGTGGACGACGCCGACGCCGACCTCGACGACGAAGTCGCCCGTCAGCTCGCGGAACGACCCCGGCGGGATCGACCATCGCCCGCCCCGTGGCAGCGGCGGCGCGCCCTCGGCCGGACTCAGCGCGAGCGGGGCGACCTGGCTCTCGACGTCGCGCTCGTCGCCCTCGAGCAAGACCCACGTCGTGGTGCCGTTCCACAGCACCGCCACGGGCCGGTGCAGCCGCGCGAGGGCCTCGTCGGGGTCGACGGGGCCGCTGAACCACTGCTCATAGCGCGCCCGCGGCCGTGTCCGCAGGATCACATCGCCGAGGAACCCGAGGGTTCCACGCGACCCGACCAGCAACCGGCACAGATCGAACCCGCTGACGTTCTTCACGGTGGGGCCACCGGCCTTGACGACGTCACCCTCCGCCGAGACGTAACGGGCCTGGAGCAGGGTGTCGCGCACCGGGCCATAGCCGAGACGACGCATTCCGCTCCGGCCGACCGCGAGCGCACCCCCGACCGTGCCCGTCGGCGGGATCGCCACGCACTGGCCGTGGTCGAGCAGGGCGTCGTCGAGCTCGGCGACCATCGTGCCGGCACCGCAACACACCGTCATCTCCGCGGGCTCGATCCAGTCGATGCCCGCCGGCGCACCCACGACCCTGACTCCGGGGACCGGGCCACCGCGAGTACCGAGGCCGGTGATCGTCACCGGCCCGGCGTCGCCGACCTCGTCGGCGAAGGCGGTCAGATCCACGCGCCTTGCGGGACCGCGGCGATGTCGGCGCAGCGCGCCGGGCTCGGGAGCACCTTGCCCGGGTTGGCGAGCTCGGCAGGGTCGAACGCGGCGCGCAGCCGGGCCTGGGCGTCGAGATCGACGGCCGAGAACATCAGCGGCATGAGGTCGCGTTTCTCCAGCCCGATGCCGTGCTCCCCGCTCAAGACCCCGCCGGCCTCGACGGACACCCGCACGATCTCCTCCCCCGCTGCCTGCACGCGTTCCATCACACCCGGCTCGCGCCCGTCGTAGACGAGCAGCGGGTGCAGGTTGCCGTCGCCGGCGTGGAAGACGTTGAGCACGAGCAGTTCGTGGCGGGCGGCGATCTCGTACACCCGCGCCAGGACTCCGGGGAGCTCGCGGCGGGGCACGACGGTGTCGTGCAGGTAATAGTTCGGCTTGATCCGGGCGATCGCGCCGAACGCCGACTTGCGACCCTTCCACAACAGCGCCCGCTCCTCGTCGTCGGCGGCGATGCGGATCTGACCCACACCGTGCTCGCCGGCGATGCGGCGCACGATCTCGGCGTCGGTGGCGACACCGTGGGGCAGGCCCACGACCTCGACGAGCAGCGCGGCCGCGGCCTTCACCGGCAGGCCGGCGTGGATGTACGCCTCGACGGCCTCCAGGCACAGCTGGTCCATCATCTCCATCGCCGCCGGGACGATGCCGGCCGCGATGATCGCGCTGACGGTCGACGCCCCGGCCTCGACCGTGGCGAAGTCCATGAGCATCGTGCACACCGCCGGAGGGTCCGGGGTGAGCCGGACGCAGATCTTGGTCGCGATCCCGAACATGCCCTCGCTGCCGATGAACACGCCGCGGAGGTCGTAGCCGGGTGGTTCGGGGTCTTCACCGCCGAGCACGGTCACGCTGCCGTCCGGGAGCACGACCTCGAGCGCGAGCACGTGGGCGGCGGTGACGCCCTCGGACAGGCAGTGCGGACCGCCCGAGTTGTTGGCCACGTTCCCGCCGATCGAGCACGTCTGCTGACTGCTCGGGTCGGGCGCGAAGTGGAGGCCGTGGCTCGCGACGTGTCGGCTCAGGTCGAGGTTGAGCACCCCGGGCTCCACCCATGCCCGCCGCGCCACCGGATCCACCGACAGCACCCGGTTCATCTTCGTCGTCGAGACGACGATTGCCCCGGCGGGCGGCACGGCCCCACCGGCGAGCCCGGTGCCGGAGCCGCGGGCGACGAACGGCACACTGTGGCGGTTGGCGACCTCGACGCAGGCCCGGACCTCGTCGGTCGACACGGGGAAGCACACCGCGACCGCTCCGCCCTCCATGTGCGACGCGTCGTGGCGGTACAGCGACAGCTCCGTGGCGCCGTCGCGGACGCGCTCGGGGGCAAGGGCCCGACGGAGGTCGGCGACGGGCCCGGCGCCGCTCATCGGTTCGTCGGATCGCGCCGCCGCATCAGGAGTACCCGCCCCGACTCGACCGGGCGGCCGTCGACGAGGACTTCGTCGCCCGGGTGGAGGTACTCGCCGAGCCGCACGAGGCGGCCTTCCCGCTCCGCCCGGGCCTCGCGCTCTCGTGCCCGGGAGGCATCGCGCCCACTCTTCACGGCCGTGGCGACGCGCCGGCCGGAACGTCGCACCGAGTCCCCGACACCCTTGGCGACGTTGGCCGGGGTCAGTCGCTCCGCGGTGGCCGAGACCTTGCGCTTGACGTAGCCGGCGCCGCTTGCGCCGGCGACCACGCCGCCGGCGAACCAGACGAGTCGCCGCATCACGGCGTCCACCCCAGTTCAGGCCCGGTCATCAGATTCCTCACGGTCCCCGTCCCCGCCGTGCCGGCGCGCCTCCATCCGCTGTGCGACCTCCTGCTCGTACCCGTGCCCGCTGGGCCGGTACCAGCGGTGCGCCCGTAGGCCGTCGGGCAGGTACTGCTGGGCCACCCAGGCGCCGAGTTCGTCGTGCTCGTGGTCATGAGGGTACTCGTAGCCGACGCCGTGCCCGAGACTCTTCGCACCCCGGTAGCCGGACGACCGGAGGGGCGCCGGCACCTCGCCAAGGGCCCCACCGGCGACGTCGCCACGGGCCTGCCAGATCGCGATCGCGCTGCGGTTGCTCTTCGGCGCAGTGGCCAGATGGATCGCGGCCTGGGCCAGGTTGAGCTGGGCCTCGGGCAGGCCGACGAACTCGAGGGCGTGCGCGGCGGATGTCGCCACGACCAAGGCCTGTGGGTCGGCCATCCCGACGTCCTCGCTGGCGAAGATCACCATTCGTCGAGCGATGAAGCGCGCGTCCTCACCGGCCTCGAGCATCCTGGCCAGCCAGTAGATCGTGGCGTCCGGATCCGAGCCGCGCATCGACTTGATGAACGCGCTGATCACGTCGTAGTGGTCGTCCCGGCCGTAGCGCACCGCGCTCGTCCCGAGCGCGGCCTCGACGTGGGTGAGCTCGATCGGCCCCGGCTGGGCGAGCGCGTCGGCGACCTCCAGCGTCGTCAGCACCTGGCGGCCGTCCCCGCCGCTCCGGCGGATGACGAGATCGAGGGCGTCCTCGGAGGCCGTCGTCCCGAGCGCCTCCAGGCCGCGGTCGGCCAGGATGCGGAGGGCGGCCGGGTCGAGCGGTTCGAGGCGGAACAGCGTCGAGCGGCTGCGCAGGGGTGGGTTCACCTCGAAGAACGGGTTCTCCGTCGTCGCTCCGATGAGCACGAGCGTGCCGTCCTCGACGGCGGGGAGGAAGGCGTCCTGCTGGGCCTTGGTGAAGCGATGGATCTCGTCGAGGAACAGGATCGTGCCCTGATCCCGCTCGCCGAGCCGGCGCCGGGCCCGCTCGATCACGTCGCGCACGTCCTTGACGCCCGAATTCACCGCCGAGAGGCGCTCGAACGCCCGCACCGTGGTGCCGGCCACGGCCAGGGCGAGCGTGGTCTTGCCCGTCCCCGGCGGGCCCCAGAGCAGTACCGACGACATCCGGTCCTGCTCGACCAGGCGACGCAGCGGCCGGCCCGGGCCGAGCAGATGGGGCTGGCCGACGACCTCGTCGATCGTGCGCGGGCGGAGCCGGGCGGCGAGCGGCGCCTGGCTGCGCAGCCGTTCCTCCGCCGCCGCGTCGAACAGGTCGCGCGGGTCGCCTTGGTCGCCGGCCACCTTCGGGCTCACCCCAGCACGGTCTCGTAGGCGGGCCGGCGGAAGGCGACGACCTGGTCGACGAGCCAGCCGGGGTCGGCCCACCGCCACGCCCGGAACTCACGCCCGTCGGGCGCCGGCTCGATCGCGCCGTCGCGCGGTCGGAAGAAGAACCACCGCTGCACCTGCCCGAGGCGGTTCCCGCCCGCGACCACCTCGGCCGGCCACTCGTACGCCACCCATCCGGGGTGCTCGCCGACGAGCTCCACCGCGTCGGGTCCGAGCCCGGTCTCCTCCCCGAGCTCGCGCCAGGCGGCGTCGTGGGGCGTCTCGCCGAGCTCGAGACCACCTTGCGGGAGCTGCCACTGCCCGGGCTGGTCGACCCGCTCGAACGCCAGGACGTCACCGTTGTCGCGGCGCACGACGATCACGACGCCGGCGCGGAAGTGGCGACTGGGCACGTCCGGCACGCTATCCCTCGCCGGTCCGACGAGGCCGGAGCGGCGTCAGCGCCCGAGGGCGCGCAGGCGATCGCCGACGTCGACGAAATCCGAGTCGTGGCGGGCGACGAGCTCGAACCACTTCGCCGCCTCGATCGGGTCACCGGCCCGGTCGTAGAGGTCGCCGAGCACGTACCACTGGCGGAGGTGGTGGTCGCGCACCCGCTTGGGCACCTGCTTCGCCCGCTCCATGGTGCGCAACGCGGCCTGGAGGTCGCCGCGGTCGGCCTCGGCGCCGGCGACGACGATCCGAGCCTCGGCGAGGACGTCCTGCGCCGGTGAGATCGCCCGCACCTCGTCCCAGACGCGGTCCACGTCCCGCCACCGGCCGAGCGCCCGGTAAGCGTCGGCGAGCACCGGCATGAGCTCCACGGACGGTCGCCGCAATTGCGCCGCTTCGAGTTCGCTGACCGCCTGCTTCCACCGACCCGACCGGTACGCGGCGAGCCCCACCACCCGGTGCACACCGGCGACCTCCGGAAACTCCCGAACCAGTGGAGTCGCGAGCCGTCGGGCTTCGTCGAAGCGCTCCCGTTCGAGCGCCTGCTGCGCCTGGGCCAGTCGCTCCACCGCCCGCGCCGCGTGTCGGCGATCCGGGGCCGAGCCGCGGATCTCGGCCGCCGCGTCCGCATCGACGCTGCGGGCGCGCCGCGACGACGACGGGTGAGCCGGCGCCTGAGCCCGGCCGGCGGCGCCGGCGGCCTCGGACCGCAGGGCTCCCTCGTCGATCCATTCCTCCCGGCTGCGGCTCTCGATGGCGAGGCGTTCTGCTTCGGGATCGCGGGGAGGCCGAGGACCGCGGGTCCTGCGCACCTCGGCGGCCCGGCGCTCGGCCGCGGTGGGTGGGCGACGCTTGCCCGCGGGCGACGTGCGCCCGTCGGCGGCCCGGCGCCCGGCCGCGGTGGGTGGGCGACGCTTGCCCGCGGGCGACGTGCGCCCGTCGGCGGCCCGGCGCCCGGCCGCGGTGGGTGGACGACGCTTGCCCGCGGGCGCCGAACCGGCCCGGCCGGCGCCGCTCCGGCGCGCCGGACGAGAGGAGGAACCCGAGGACATCGTCCTGATGCTAGGGGTGAGTTCCGCGCCCGAGCGGAAAACGACGAAGGGCGCCCACCAGACGGTGGGCGCCCCTCGAGCGAAATCCGGCGGCGTCCTACTCTCCCAGGGGGTCAACCCCCAAGTACCATCGGCGCTGGCAGGCTTAACTTCCGTGTTCGGGATGGGAACGGGTGTGACTCTGCCGCTATGGCCACCGAAATCAGTTGTCAACGAGCGCGTCGCGCTCGAGGACTCCAGAGCAAGCACGAGCGTTCAATCCAAGCCCTCGGCCGATTAGTACCGGTCGGCTGAACACATTGCTGTGCGTACACCTCCGGCCTATCAACGTGATGGTCTGGTCACGGGCCTTACTGCGTTGACCGCATGGGAGTGCTCATCTTGGAACGGGTTTCCCACTTAGATGCTTTCAGCGGTTATCCCTTCCGTAGGTGGCCAATCTGCCGTGCCCTTGGCAGGACAACAGACACACCAGAGCTACGTCCGTCCCGGTCCTCTCGTACTAGGGACAGCCTTCCTCAACACTCCTTCGGCTGCGGAGGATAGGGACCGAACTGTCTCACGACGTTCTGAACCCAGCTCGCGTACCGCTTTAATGGGCGAACAGCCCAACCCTTGGGACCTGCTTCAGCCCCAGGATGCGATGAGCCGACATCGAGGTGTCAAACCTTCCCGTCGATATGGACTCTTGGGGAAGATTAACCTGTTATCCCCGGGGTACCTTTTATCCGTTGAGCGACCACGCTTCCACACGCAATGGCCGGGTCACTATGCCCTGCTTTCGCACCTGCTTGACTTGTAGGTCTCGCAGTCAAGCTCCCTTGTGTCATTGCACTCGACGGCTGATTGCCAACCAGCCTGAGGGAACCTTTGGGCGCCTCCGTTACTTTTTAGGAGGCGACCGCCCCAGTCAAACTACCCGCCTGGCGCTGTTCCCAGTCCGGATCACGGACCGAGGTTAGAACTCCGACATACAAAGGGTGGTATTTCAACGATGACTCCACACCGGCTGGCGCCGACGCTTCCAAGTCTCCCACCTATCCTACACAATGCAGGTCAAAACTCAACACCAAGTTGTAGTAAAGGTCCACGGGGTCTTTCCGTCCTTCCGCAGCAAACGAGCATCTTTACTCGTACTTCAATTTCGCCGGGTCTATGGTTGAGACAGTGGGGAAGTCGTTACGCCATTCGTGCAGGTCAGAACTTACCTGACAAGGAATTTCGCTACCTTAGGACGGTTATAGTTACCGCCGCCATTCACTGGGGCTTAGGTTCACAGCTTCGCCTTGCGGCTAACCATTCCCCGTGACCTTCCAGCATTGGGCAGGCGTCACAGCGTATACAGCGCCTTGCGGCTTCGCACGCTGCTGTGTTTTTGGTAAACAGTCGCTACCCCCTGGTCTGTGCCACCCTCCAGAGCTCGGATCGCGAAGATCGTCACCCGAGAGGGTCCTCCTTCTTCCGAAGTTACGGAGGTAATTTGCCGAGTTCCTTAACCATAGTTCTCCCGATCGCCTTGGTATTCTCTACCCGCCCACCTGTGTCGGTTTGGGGTACGGGCTCCGTGCCAGCTCACTGCTGGGCTTTTCTTGGCAGCATGGGATCAGTGACTTCGCCTGTTGCGGCTCGGCATCACGTCTCGGGGTTATGGCCCCAACTCTCATCGGAACCCCCCTACACGCTTACCCGGGGACAACCATCGCCCCGGCTCACCTACCCTCCTGCGTCCCCCGTCAGCTACCCGCCAGCGGCTCGGTGAGATCGCTCCCGGAAGGGAACAGCCCCCACGTTGCCACTCTTGGGCCTGGCGCGGGCACGGAGGTCACTGGAATATCAACCAGTTGTGCATCGACTACGCCTTTCGGCCTCGCCTTAGCTCCCGACTCACCCTGGGGGGATTAGCCTTCCCCAGGAACCCTTGGGCTTACGGCGGAGGGGTTTCTCACCCCTCTCTCGCTACTCATACCTGCATTCTCACTCGATGGCGCTCCACCGCGCGCTCACGCCGCGGCTTCGCTGCACCATCGACGCTCCTCTACCGCTCCCACTCGAGAGTGGAAGCCCATAGCTTCGGCTCAGGACTTGAGCCCCGTTACATTGTCCGCGCAGGATCACTCGACCAGTGAGCTATTACGCACTCTTTCAAGGGTGGCTGCTTCTAAGCCAACCTCCTGGCTGTCTGTGCAATCCCACATCGTTTTCCACTTAGTCCTGAATTTGGGGCCTTAGCTGATGATCTGGGCTGTTTCCCTTTCGACCAACGAAGCTCATCCCCCGTGGTCTCACTGCCATGTTCTGGAGCATCGGCATTCGGAGTTTGGCTGGGGTTGGTAAGCTTGTAGGCCCCCGTACCCATCCAGTGCTCTACCTCCGATGCTGAACACATGACGCTGCACCTAGATGCATTTCGAGGAGAACCAGCTATCGCCAAGTTTGATTAGCCTTTCACTCCTATCCACAGCTCATCCCCGCCATTTTTAACTGACGTGGGTTCGGCCCTCCACGGAGTCTTACCTCCGCTTCAGCCTGGCCATGGATAGATCACTTGGCTTCGGGTCTACGGTCAGCGACTATACGCCCTATTCAGACTTGCTTTCGCTGCGGCTGCCCCTCAACGGGTTAACCTTGCCACACACCGTAACTCGCAGGCTCATTCTTCAAAAGGCACGCCATCGCGGCCGGCCGAAGCCGACGACGCTCTGACTGCTTGTAAACCAACGGTTTCAGGTACTATTTCACTCCCCTCCCGGGGTACTTT